>JBAUXX010000039.1:0-28912 GCA_049584475.1 Candidatus Sulfotelmatobacter sp.
GCGGTCGCGGCGGCGGACGGAATGGCCGCGGCGGATCGGGCGGTGGCGGGGGAAGACACTAAAGACCTTTGCCACGGATTTACGCGGATTGCACGGATAGATTGAGAAATTAAATTAAAGGCCGCAACTTCGGTTGCGGCCTTTGCATTGTCACATCAGAAGATCAAATACGCTGCGAAAGTGTCGTTAAGATCGGATACCACGTTCGCTCCCGGCGTCAGCGTCAGAACGTGCTGAGCATAGGTCAGGGTCACCGGGAGAAATAGCGTGGGGAACGCGCGGTGGGTGGCGACGCCGTTGGACCAGATCTTCGCGGTGCCGATGGAAGTACCGTCGAGCTGCACGTTCATCGTCAGCAAGGTGTTTGCCGACTGGCTCCACATGCTGCCTGTGACTACCAATAGAGCCGGACCGTCCATGGGAGAGTTGAATTCAGCTTTGAGCGGCAGCGGGCCGACTTGATTGATAATTTGCAGAATCTGCATGTTGTTCTCCTATTGATTGCGTTTGCGGAACCCCAGGGTCAGGACGGCGAATTCTAGCACAGGGCAGGCACAGCCGAATTTCTGTCTTCGGAAGCTTTCCACCACAGAGGCACAGAGTTGCAGAGACGAAACAATTCTTGATTTGTTTTCCCGATGACTCCGATCCCAAGAGCTTTATGGAGGAAGGCGATTTCGGCGAGCTCTCCGCGGCGCTTGGTGTTGCTTCGCGGGCGCAAGCCGGAGCTTGCGCCAGTATTTACCCTATATATCCGGAATAGCAAATTGGGCTGGGTACTCTGGACATCTTTGGAATTTTATTTCTGGCTTGGATTCAAGCGGGATACGGGAGACAGGGCGCGAACAGGGGCTTGATAAGGGGAGTTTGAAAACGGGAAGCCGGACTTTTCCAGTCCGGCTTCCGTATTTTTTGCGCTTGCGGCTTACGGGTCCGGTTAGTTGGGCATAAGAACGGAGTCGATGACTTGGATGACTCCATTCGATTGGAAGACGTTTGCGATCGTGACCATTGCTGTGCCGCCTTTTTCGTCTTTGAGCATAAGGTGTTTACCGTCGTGGAGCGTGACCCACAGTTTGCCTCCTTCGACCGTGGTCAGTTCGGTGGTGCCCTTGCCTTCTTTGATTTTCATCTTCAGGTCCTGTGCGCTGAGGCGTCCGGCGACAACGTGGTAGGTGAGAATCTTGGTTAATGTGTCTTTGTTCTCGGGCTTAACCAGAGTGTCGACCGTTCCCGCAGGCAACTTGGCGAAGGCTTCATTCGTCGGGGCGAAGACGGTGAATGGGCCAGCGCCTTCGAGTGTATCGACCAGGCCTGCGGCTTTGACGGCGGCGACCAGCGTGGTGTGGTCGGGAGAATTCACGGCGTTCTCGATGATGTTCTTCGTCGGGTACATTTCCTTGCCTCCGACCTTGGGGTTGTCCGCGGCAAGGAGGGAAGTAACTGACATGGCTAAGACGGCCAGCAATGTTAAAGTCTTGTGCTTCATGATGCGTATCCTCTCAGAATTTGAATTTGTGATTCCGATGTAGATACGCTGCAGCCGGGGAAGTGGATTGTTCGCGGTGAGCGATTGCAGGCGATACATCCGATTGACCGGCTGTCGCGTACTAGAGATATAGGCAACGAGCAGATGACGTGAAGCCCCGGGGGAGGGGCTTTGCCGCTTCGGTTAGCGCAGCGCTTCGGCGCTGCGCTAATTTTTTGAGGACGATTTTCGCCCGGGCGGATTTCCGAACGGGATTTATGAAATCGATTGAAAATCGGAGATCAACTGCTGAGCTCCGATAATCTGTTTCGCATTCGCGTTGGCATGTTCGAACGTCGGGGCAACTCCCCAGGCGAGCACGTCTGAGCGGCGTTTTTGCTGAATGACGTAGTAATATTTCGGGTCGATGAGATACTGGTCGGCCACAATTTCAGCGGTGTATCCCGCGTAATTGACGTCGATGCTGGTATGGCTGCAACTCAGGCGGTCGCCATCTGTGATGTGCATCTTGTGGTGCTCCAGCACGGACTGAAGGACGTTCGGGGAAAAGTCATCGATGGCATACTGGCAGAGTCCAGTCGCGGCTTTTCCCGGATAACACCGATTGACGAGTTCTTCGTAGCCAATCAACTGGTCGCAGTGCCGGTCGTTGTGGGCTGCCCAGGCTAGTTCGCCGGCGGAGCGGAAACCGGCGAATCCCTTCTTGAGAGAGTCTTCGACGGAACGCATCAGAAGCTCCAGGAGCAGCAGAGGTTCGAAGGAGCCGCTGGGGAAATAGACCTCGTCCTGGGTGTGAAGTTCGAGCGCGCCGCGTTTGACCTCGTTGTCAGTGTCAAAGCCCAGGAAGCGCAAGTCATAGAGGAGTTTTCTGAGAACGTCAGGCTTCTGCGCGCAAAAGCAGCGCTCGCCCTTGCGCAGTCCCTCGGTTACATATGGGGTCAGGACGCTCTGGAGGAAACTTTGCGAGCGGTAGAAGACACAAGTGTGGTCGCCGTGTTTGAACTGGAATAGTGGGGATGATCGGAGCAAGAGACCTCCGAGGAGCCGGAAATATGCTTCTTTATTTTACGGAATTGCAAGTGCGCCCAGCAACGCGATTAGAAGGCGAAGGGTTAACTATTGGGTTCGGCCTTCCTTCAGAGTTTTCTGGCAGTTGCTGGCCGCCGTGAGGACCTGGTCGAAAGCGGTTTCCTTTCTGAGGTCTTTAAGCATGGGATCGTCAAGCAGGGCAGTGTAGGCGCAATAGTTTTGCTGGACCGCGGCAGTCAAGAGGCGCATTGCGGGTTCTTTCTGCCCGCAGAACGCCATCATGGCGCCGACGTGGTACCACAACTCCGCATCGGGCTCGATCATGACGGAGGATTCCGCCTCGCGGACAATTTTGTCGAAATCGGGAGGATGCTGTGGAGCAAGGCAGGCGGCCATCAGGTCGCGGTGAGTGAACGAGGCCTTGGGAACGTTCTTGAGGCTGGCACGCGCTTCAGCGAGATTATTTTCGGCGATGTAGACGTAAGGTGTAACCCAGTTCGACCACTCGGAGCCGGCATCCAGATGAATGAAGTCCATGGCGCGTTCGGATTTACCCATTTCCAGAAATGCCCAGGCGCAGGAGCGAAAGAGATAATTTCCCGGATCGAGGGCGCGGGCCTGATTGCACTCGTCGGTCGCCTTTTCCAGCATTCCGGCGTAGCGCAGGACATAACTTAAAGCGAAGTGAGCGTCCGCGCTTTGCGGACGACGACGGACCAGGTCGGCGGCAGCGTCATAGGCGGGACCGAGTTCGCCGCGCTGCACGCGATTGACGATGAGATTACTGGCCGCGCCCACCCGATTGGGGTCGAGAGAAAGGGCGCGTTCATAGGCGTGGTTGGAGCGTTGAAATGCATCTTCTCCGCCGTTGCCGTAGGCGGAATCGAAATAGTAGCGCTGACCGAGAGCCTCCCATGCAGGAGCATAAGTGGGATCGATGCCTACCGCTTTTTCGAGCATGGCATAGGCGTCTTTATTGGGCTGGGGATCGTGCGGGACGGCGACGCTGCGCAGATAGAGATCATAGGCCTGCTGATTTTTTGGAGTGGATGCGGCCTCAACTTCTCCGCCTGCACCGCCCAGGGCGGGCAGCAGGCCGTGTTGCACCTGCGTGCTGAGTTGTTGTTGCAGGCCGATCAGGTCGTCGACGCGGCCGGTGACGTTGGTCTCCCATAACAGGCGGTCTGTCGCAACGTCGATTGCTTCCAGAGTTACGGTGAGTTGATCCCCCTGGCGCATGAAGTGGCCGGTCAGTAGACGCCCCACGTGCAGCGTCTGCCCAACCTTGCGCTGATCGAGATCGAGAGCAACGTATTTTCGCGTAGCTGATGAAGGGCGCACGTCGAGCGAACGCGCGTAAGTTAGCACACTGGTGATCTCATCGGCCAGCGCGAAGCGTAGGTAATCCACGCTGTAGTCGGCGTTCATGTTTTGCAGCGGCAGCACGGCGATGGCGTTGCGTTGCTCGGCATTTGCGTTTTCTTTGTGGCGATACCAGTAGCTTCCGACGGCTGCGAGTACAGTGACGAGCAGCGCCGCCATGCCGATCAGAAGGTACATCAGCAGCTTGTTGTTGTGGCCGAAGGTTCTGGTGGCCACACGCAACTTCATGGTGTGGTTCGCGCTCCTCACCAGGCCGGACTCGGTTTCCCGCTTCAGCATGGCGAGATCCGACTTCATTTCCGTCGCGCTCTGGTAGCGATGGTTGCGGTCTTTCTCCATCGCCTTGCCGATGATGCCTTCCAGTTCGACCGGCAGTTTGGGATTGATTTCGCGCGGCGGGATCGGCTTGGTATGCAGCACGGCGTCGAGCGTCATCAGGGAATTGTTGCCGTGAAAGGGCTTTTTCCCTGTGGACATTTCATACATGACCACGCCGAAGGAAAAAAGATCGCTGCGGGCGTCGATGGTTTCGCTGCGGGCCTGCTCGGGGGACATGTAGACGGCGGTGCCGGGAATGACGCCGACGGCAGTCAGGGACTGGTCGCCATCATCGGTGGGCGCGCTTTGCACAAGTTTGGCGAGGCCGAAGTCGAGGACTTTGACTTGTCCGCTGGGGGTGAGAAAAATGTTCGCCGGCTTGATGTCGCGATGAACAATTCCCTTGGCGTGGGAGGCGGCCAGCGCGTCGGCCACCTGCACGCTGATGTCGAGAACCGCTTCGAGATCCATGGCCTGGCCGGAGATGCGCTGCTTGAGGCTCTGGCCCTCCAGCTTTTCCATCACGATGAAGGGATGGCCGTTGTTTTCTTCGATGCCGTGGATCGTGCAGATATTGGGATGGTTAAGTTGCGATGCGGCGCGGGCTTCGCGCTCGAAACGCTCCAGCGATTTGGCGTCGCCGGTGAGATTGTCGGGGATGAATTTCAGCGCAACGTGGCGGCCCAGCTTCAGATCCTCGGCCTCATAGACGACGCCCATACCACCGCCTCCGAGTTTGCCCAGAATGCGGTAATGGGAGACGGTCTGGCCTATCATGAGTGGCGCGTGCCTCTGTTCCGCGTAATGTTAGGCTTCGGGATGGAATGAGGTCAACTGTTGCGGGACCGTGAGGGGTTAAAGAGATATGGAAAAATTGGTGCGGCTGAAAGGCGCACCCCATCAATGCAAAAACCAAACGCAGTGACCTATGACCCTGACAGTCGAAAACTCGATGCTACAATCTGGACCGAAGGAGCGCCTTGAATCCAGCAATGCGAAATCCGCGCGTGTCGCTCGCCATTCCCGTTTATAACGAGGAAGCGGTGGTGCCGGAATTGCTGCGAAGAACGAGGGCAGTGCTGGATGGCATTCCTGGCGGGCCACATGAGATTGTGCTGGCGGATGACGGTAGTACGGACCGGACGCTGGAAATGCTGGAGGCAGCGGCGCTAGAGGATGACCGGCTTATCGTGGTGGAACTGTCACGAAATTTCGGGCATCAAACGGCGCTGACGGCCGCGCTGGACCAGGTTTCCGGCGATGTGGCAATCCTGATGGACGCCGATTTACAGGATCCGCCGGAAGCGATCCCGGCGTTGCTCGACGCTTATGGGCAAGGCTACGACGTGGTATATGTGAGGCGAGTGAACCGGAAGGAGGCCTGGTGGCTGCGGCTTTGTTATCACTTGTTTTATCGGCTCATGGCCACTCTTTCCGCCACGCAGTTGCCGCTGGACGCGGGGGACTTTGGGTTGATGTCGCGCAGAGTGATCCAGGAAATGCGTCGAATGCCGGAGCACCATCGGTACCTGCGCGGGCTGCGTACATGGGTGGGTTTTCGCCAGATCGGGATTCCGATTGAACGGCCGGCTCGGCATGCGGGGCGGACCAAATACAATCCGGTCAAGTTGTTGATGCTGGCGTTCGACGGGATTTTTGCGTTCTCGATTGTGCCCTTGCGGGCGGCAGCTATTCTGGGGATGGCCGCCATCGGGCTGTCCGGGCTGTTTTCTCTTTACTCGTTGTATGCAAAGTTCTGGTTGGGGTCGCCGATGGGTTTTACCGCAATCATTCTTGTGGTCACTTTTCTTTCAGGCGTGAATCTTTTTTTTCTCGGGATCATTGGAGAGTATGTAGGCCGCGCGTATGAGGAAACCAAAGCGCGGCCGCATTATGTAGTCGGCAAAATTGTGGGCCGTCGCGGATCGCGCAGCGGCGATGCGAGCGTTATTGGCGGCGAAGTTGAAAACTGGCAACGTCCGGAGTCTCGCAGCGCGGATTAATTGAAGAAGCGGTTTCTCAGTGCAGCGGTTAAACGGTAAGCAGCCTGAGTTTTATCGGTCGGCATGGATCCCAGGTACCGTGAGCGGTATCGTGAGCTTTCGCAAAAACACTGGTGGTGGCGCGCCCGCACGCGCCTGATTGTCGACCTATTGCGGCGGTTGCGGCCGGCAGCGGGGTGGAAGAACATTCTGGACATTGGCTGCGGCGATGGTCTCTTCTTTTCCGAGCTGTCGGAGTTCGGCGAAGTTGAAGGAGTCGAACCGTTTGCCGAGTTCGTCAGTGCAGACAATCCCTACCGGGGACGCATTCACATCTGTCCCTTCGACCAAAACTTCCGGCCCGATAAAAAATATTCGCTGATTCTTATGCTGGATGTGTTGGAGCATCTTGAGGATGCTGTGGCGGCGCTGCGGCATGCAGTGGAATTGCTGGAGCCGGACGGCATGTTTGTTGCGACGGTGCCGGCTTTTATGTCGCTTTGGACTAACCACGACCTGATGAATCATCACTTCATCCGATATACGAAAGCAAGTTTTCGGAAAGTGGCGCAGCGGGCTGGATTACGCATTCAGGAAGAGCGATATCTCTACCATTGGACTTGTCCGGTGAAGCTCGCAATTGGTTTACGAGAGCGATTGTTTCATTTGCAGCCCGAGCCCGCGCAACTGCCGGGGTCCGCGGTGAATGAATTGCTGTTTTGGGTGTCGCGGCTGGAGCAGAAGGCGCTGACACCGCTTTCGTTGCCGTTCGGAAGTTCGCTGATGGTGGTGGGAACGAGAGAAGAAGGTACCGGCCTCCGCGAGCTTCGCTCGCTCGGATAGACACTTCCGCCCCCAACTCGAGGCAGGCGGATACTTCAGAAACTTTGCATTATTCCAAATAGAATCCGGCCGAAGCGCCAACCCATTCCATATTCTTGTTGTGATCGACGCCCATCATCAGGCCGCGCCCCATGCGGACGATCGTAAGCACTGGCGTCAACTCGTCGAGCCAGATGTACATAACGCGCACTTCGGCTTTGGTAGGGAGGAAGGGAGTGGCGATTACCGGTTCAAAGTGCATGCGTTCTTGCAGGATGTAATCGGGGCGTTTATCGGATGGGATCGCGGCAATATCTTCTTTTGTCGGCGCGATTACGACGCCGAGACCGGCAAAGGAATAGAGCGGCTTGAGAGCGTAATTCTCGAGATCGTCGGGAATCTTGTCCAGTCGATCGAGGAACCAGGTTTTTGGCACCGACTCGTGCTTGAGGTAAGGAATGGAAAATTTGCTGATGCGGAAGTACCAGTTCGGATGTCCGGCCCATTCCACGTCGAGATCGTCGCGCCAATCGAAGGCGAGTTTGACTCCTTTGCGTTCAAGTTCGTCGACGATGGCGCGGTTGTAAATTCGGCGAATTGGGATCCGTTTGCCGTCGCGTTCGTAGTAAAGCTGCGATCCTTCTTTTTTAATGTCGACAATGTCTACGGTGCGAATGCCCAGCATCTTCTCCGTGAGCAGAAAATCCGGAAGCGTTTTTTGCTGCTGCGGATGAATCTCCATCAGGATGACGTTGTCGGGATCATGATTGGCCACGATCGCTCGACGCAGCAGATCTTGATATGACTTCGGGCCTAAGCCGCCCAGGAAATATTTCAGCTTCTGGTCGCCCGGAGCCGCGCCTTCTAATCCATAGACGTCGAGATAAGCCTGCGCCAACGGGCCCTGGTAGGCATAAAGAGAAGGGAAGGCCTGCAACTCGACCAGCTTTGGGTGCAGTTGACCGTCAGCGCCGCGCACCAATCCGAAATCCACCTGCACGAACATGGGATGCGGAGCTTCATTTGGGACGCGAAATTCGGCGGGGACCGCTTCGTCTGACTTTGCGCGATATTGCTGGTTGTCCACTAGCTGGCGGATAAGGACTTTGCCGTCTTCCGCCATGCGGTCGATCAATTCCTTGGGAAAGAAGCAGGGGGTTTCCGAAAGTCGAAACTGGACATGCGTGCCGCTGGCTTCGTCGATGCGGCGGAGGAATGCTTGGTATTTTTCTGGCGCGAAGTTGGCGTTGAAATACTGCCGCAGAGAGGGGATCATAACAATCGAATCGGGAAGTTCTTACTCGCGGACTTCCATACAACGAATCAGTCCGTCCTCCAGGCAATACATATGCTCGACCGTGCGATCCAGCACTATCGCGCCGCTCAAATCGCGGACCACTTGATGGACGGTTACGGCAATGCGGCCATGTCCATCCACATCGAACTTTACGGGATCAACGTGAGGATCGATCTGGCCCCACTGGCGAGTCCAGTACTCACGCACGCCTTTGTGGCCGTGCACTGTGCCGCCTTCCATGCCATTGGGCCATTCGACATTAGGCTGCATGGTCGCAAGCGCGGCGTCGAGGTCGCGAGCGTTGAATGCCGCGTAGGCTTCTTTCAGCACGCGAACGTCGGATTCATCGAGCGTGAATTCTAATTCGGACATGGACCTCAGCGGCTAAAGCCGCCTGCTGTGCGCTTTTGACGGGACGGCTGAAGCCGTGCCCTTCCCGAAAGCATCCAGAAATCCCGAACCAATCTAGAGATCCGAACCAATTAAAAATGGCGTGGCCAGACCGACTCTCCAAACTATGCTTCGACTAGAAACCTGCCGTCCTGCATGATCTGCTCGTCATCGACCCAGATGTTGAATTTGCGGCCGACTACATCGATGTGGGTCGATGAATCCCATTCGGCGCCGGTGTGCGCGCCATAGGGATTGCCGAAGGCGATGTGCACGCCGGGATATTTTTCGTCCTGGAGAATCTGGCCGATCACATCTTTCAAATCGATGTTGGTGCCGATGGCGAATTCGCCTACGCGATCGCTGTTCTCGTCAGTATGGGTGTACTTCCAGAAGTCATCTTCGAGTTCGCGATTGTCGCTGTGCGCCTCGGTCAGGCGGTTCTTCTTCATGTGAATAGTCAGCGGTGTTTCACTCAGATTGCCGAATTTCGCGCAGAGGTAGTCGCCGACTACGCCATCGATCACGAAGGTTCCGTTGACTTCGCCGGGAGTCGTGAAGATTTCTCCGCCGGGCAGGTTGCCCCATTTTTCCGGAGTGATAATGCCGCTGGTCTTGAGCCAGCGATAATTCGGATTCAGATCGGCGGTCAGATCAGTTCCCGCGGCAGTTTTGGCGCGGATCTTGCTGGCCTTCCGTGTCATGGCTACGACTTTGGCGCTTAAGCGGTCAACTTTTTGGAAATCGGCGCGCATGCCTTCGAGCATGATCTGGCGATTGATATTGACCATGTGCGCGTGACGAATCTGTTTACGGTTCACCACTTCGGTCATCTGCATGCGCGACTTCAACTCGTTGCGCTGCGCCTGCACGGCGAAAACGGAAACCTGGCTGGTCTTGAGATCGTGGAGAATTTCACGCGGCAAGTCGGTTAGCGGCCGCTCAGCTAATTGTTCGAGCACCCATGCGTGATACGGCGCACCGACCGCTTCAATCTCATGCACAATGGCGGCTGCGATTTCCTGTGTCGCTTCATCGGTGATGACGCACACTTTTTCCTGCGGCTGCACGCGCAGGCAAACGCGGATCGCATTTACCGCGCCAGGAGTGTATTCGGAATCGAACGGAATATGAAGCCGGCCGTTGCCGCTAGCCTTCTGCGGCAACGTCGAGTCTTGTTCGTTGACGGGAGCGCTCATTACCCTACTTTCCTTATGGGAGCGGATTCGGTCTCTTCCAGGCCCGTCTCCGTTTCTGTGACGATGTAATCGATGACTTTCTTCAAGTCCCCGGTTTCCTGAAAGACTTTCAACTGGCGGTCGGCGCCGCTGCCGTGCTCGAGAATTTCATGGATGTAGTTCAACTCTTCGCGCGAGTCCAGTTCATCGACCACGTCGTCGACGAAATCGAGATATTCGCGAATGAGATCGCGGGCTGGGACCTCCTTCTGCTTGCCGAAGTCGATCATCATGCCATCTAGGCCGTATCGTGCGGCGCGCCATTTGTTTTCCATCAGCAGCGCGCGGCGATACAAGCGGAATCCCTGGTTGGCGGAATAGAGCTTGTAGAGCTTGGCGACGGTCGCCTGGATCAGCGCGGCCAGCGCGATCGTCTCATCCACACGCATGGGAATGTCGCACACACGGAACTCGATAGTGTTGAAGAATGGATGCGGACGGATATCCCACCAGATTTTTTTGGCGTTGTCGATGCAGTTGGTCTTGATCAGCAGCTTGATGAAATTTTCGTATTCGCCCCAACTGGGGAAGTAGTCGGGAATGTTGGTGCGAGGGAATTTGTCGAAAACTTTGCAGCGGTAGGATTTCAGTCCCGTATTCATTCCCAGCCAGAAGGGGGAATTCGTCGACAGGGCGAGAATATGGGGCAGGAAATAGCGCGCATGATTCATCATGTGGATCGCGGTCTCGCGGTCTTCAATGCCCACGTGAACGTGCAGGCCGAAGATCAGGTTGGCGCGGGCCACCAACTGCATGTCTTCCACAATGTTTTTGTAGCGGGCATCGGGATGAATTTCCTGGGTGCGCCAGTCTGAAAAGGGATGCGTGGCGACCGAAGCCAGCCGCAGACCATTTTCACGCGCCAGACGAATGATGTCGCGGCGCAGCATCTTCACTTCGGCCTTAGCTTCTTTGATGTTCTTGCAGACACCGGTGCCCACTTCCACGACCGACTGGTGCATCTCTGCCTTAACCCGTTCCTGGAGTATCAGCTTGCCTTTTTCCAGCAGCTCGGCCTGAATATGCGACCGCAGATCTCCTGTGACGGGATCTATGGTCTGATACTCTTCTTCAATTCCGAGAGTGAAAGTCGGTACGCTCATAAGCTGGGATCCATCCCGCAAGCTAACGCCAGTCAAAACAGGCCTTAACAGTATATCGAATGAAGGCGCGATTCGTGATTCAGAATCTGCGGTGGGCTTGAAACCAGATTGCCCAGAAGAAAAATGCGACGAGCAGGAGCATAAACCCGCTCAGGCAGATAGACAGAAGGGAAAATGTGCTGCGCAGCCAGTGGCCTTTGGAGAAAGAGCGGAACAGTAAGACGAGCGCCACCGTTTGGCCGATTAAGATTGCGGCGATACCATATTCGACGAATACCTCGGCCATGCCCCCAGCGATAGCGAAAAGCCCTGTCGCTCTCGAATTGGACAGGCCTGCAAATACCATCGGGACAAACAGAAGGGAAACCGACCAGGTGAGCGCAGCACCCCAAACGAATCGCTTTTTCTTGACTTCGTCCACGAAATACTTAGGCTTCGGCTTTTTTCTTTCGCACCGGCTTGGTGCGTGATGCCGAAGGCGTGCCTACTAAGAACTCTGCCCAGCGATACTCTTGCACTGGACTTTGGTTGCTTTGCGCCATCTTGATTGCCATCTCTGCTGTGGCGTTGACGATCCAATCGAAGTTTTCCTGGCCGACCGAAGTTATTTCCGCGTCGGGTGCGGGATTCAGGAAGTCGATGGCATAGGGCACGCCGTCCTCGACCGCGAACTCCACGGTGTTCAGGTCATAGCCCAAAGCCCGGCATAACGCTATCGCATCTTTTTCCATGCGGTCTTTCAGAACCGGCGTTGACGGCGGCGGATTTCCTTTCACGTACCGCTCGTGGTGTGGCGCGCGGGGATCGTATTTCATGATGTGTACTTTTTCCTGCCCGACCACGTAGCAGCGGTAGTACTCGTCGAATTCCACGCCGTGTTGCAGGGTCATGCACAGGTCGCCGGTCTGGTTGTAGTGATGAAAAAATTCATCTGGCGAATGCACTTTGTACACGTGCTTCCATCCGCCGCCGGAATAGGGCTTCAGGAATGCAGGGAAGCCGACGTAGTCGAACAACTCTTGCCAGTTCAGCGGGAACATCAGATTGCGCATGGACTGATCGGTTGTGCCTTCGGGGTGTTTGTTGTGCGGCAGAATGACCGTGGCCGGAATGGCAACTCCCATTTTGTGGGCTAGAGCGTAGTTGAAGAATTTGTCGTCGGCCGTCCACCAGAAAGGATTGTTGACCACGATCGTGCCGTGCAGGGCCGCATTTTTTAAATAAGCCCGGTAGAACTGAATGTCTTGAGAAATACGGTCGATGATGACGTCGTATTTCTTCGGCTCATCCATGCGGATGCCGCCTATGTTCACGAACTCGGCGGTGATGCCGTCGACGTTCATCGAGTTGACTTTCTTGACGAAAGCTGGCGGAAAGGTGTTTTCCATGCCGAAGATGATTCCGATTTTCTTTGTGTTCACTAGAAGACTCCTGTGGAGATATTGAAGGATTTCGAGTATCGAAATCGCGCCTCAGGGGCTAAAAGCCCGCGGTTTTTGATTCTAACGGCGCGACTAAAGTCGTGCCCTTCCCGATCGTGTCTTCTCCGCCCCACTCTTCCCGATCTTATGAGACACGACTTAGAAATACTTCCCCGCCATCCGGAGCCACAGCGGCCAATCGTGCTTGGAATTATCGTTGAAAATGTCCAGCCAGTGCGGAACGGCCTTACCGTTCAACATCGCTGAAAACTTTACATTGTCGTTCAGGCACATATCCCAATCGGCGGAACCGAGGACTATCTTCATCTGCCGGTAGCGGCTGAGGAACCAGTCGTCTGTCATATTCGGCAGAAAATCCGGGGGGTTGTTGAAATAGCAATCGTCGTCGTAATAGCCGTTAAGAAATTGATGGATGTCGAAAGCGCCGCTCATGCTTACGCAGTGCGTTACGACGTCGGGATGTTTCAAGGAGAAATTCACGGCATGGTAACCGCCAAAACTGCATCCCGTTACGGCAAGCCGCGGTGTTTGATTTTTCCACCGAATGAACGGAACAAGTTCGTGCAGAATGTAGCGCTCGTACTGCAAATGCCGCATTACGCGGACACGCGGGTGAACGCTCTTGTTGTACCAGCTTTCCAGGTCGACTCCGTCGGGACAAAATACCTGTAATTCGCCGCGTTCGATCTTGTTCGCGAGGACGCCGATCATGCCCCGGTCTTCATACTCGAAGTACTTGCCCATCGAAGTGGGGAAGACCAGGATTGGCGTCCCCGCATGGCCGAAGACGAGCGCCTCCATGTCGCGGTTGAGTTGCTGGCTATAGGCTTTATGGTATTCGCGGTTCATTTCGAGGTTCGTTCTACGGACGGAGTATCTTACCTGCACGTTGCAGGTAGAGCAACCACCAGCGATGGAGTACACTGGTTGCGATTTTCGGGCCCTGTAGTTGGTGGTTAACTGCTGCCGGTAGTTGGCAACGAAAGGCAGGGCAACGGTATGGCTGGACGACGACTTCCCAAAGTTGCTTCAATTGCGGCAATTTTCTTCCTTCCTCTGCTGGCCATCGCGCAGACCAACTGCGAAGAAGGCGATGGCCTGCTCGATTTCTCTCAGCCCAAGACCATGACGGTCCCGGAGGTGATAGCCAAATTCAGCGCCGCAGAATCGCGTGTGAAAGCTGCCCGCAACCAGTACAGCTATACGCAGGATGTGCTGGTGCAGACTCTCAATGGCAAGAATCCCGATGGCGAGTTTCATGAGGTGACCACCGTCGCTTACGATGCCAAGGGGAAGCGGCTGGAAAATGTGACCTACGCGGAGCAGGACACTTTACGGCGCGCCCGCCTCACCGAGTCAGACATGGATGACGTCCGGACGTACATGCCCTTCATTCTGACGGCGGAGGAGCTTCCACAATACAACCTGATTTATGCGGGGCAACAGCACGTTGACGACCTGGACACTTTCGTCTTCCATGTTGAGCCGAAGAAAGAAGAACGAGACCACCGCTATTTTCAGGGACGGGTTTGGGTTGATAGCCAGGATTTCCAGATTGTTAAATTGTGCGGCAAGAGCGTTCCGGACCTGGTCCACGTAAGGAAGAATCAGCGGCAGGACCTGCGGCCCAGCTTCGTTGGATATCGGCAGCAAGTCGACGGTCAGTTTTGGTTCCCCGCATATGTCAGATCCGATGACATACTGAATTTTCGCAATGGCTCCATTCACCTGCATGAGGTCGTCAAGTTCACAAAATACAAGCGTGCGGCCGCGAATCTGGCGGTTGGGTCGCCCGCGAAACAATAGAATCACTTGACACGGCGAGCATGTATTGGTGTACTTCCTGCATGGCCGAAGAAAAGAAACGCAGCAAGGACATCGTTTTGTGGATCATTACCGTCGCCCTGGTGGCTCTAGCCGCTTTCTGGTACAAGCGCTGAGCCCGGTACGCGGGTGCACTAAGACGGATTGTCCCCGACGAACGGGTGAACGGACTCGAAGCGGCGTTGTGCGCGGCTGCATTCGTGTTTCCCGCCGAACGTCTTTCGTCTCGAGCGAATTTCCAGCCCGCCAGGGCTGACCCTCGCCAGACATTCTTCCGGGGTCACGTGTATATCGCCGCTAGCTGGATTCCCGCTTTTGATACCGGCTGAAAACCGCGTCGCGCGAGATCGTGCCTTCAAGGCGACGGCTGTCTGCACGATTGACCACAGGCACCAGAGGAAATTGATTGACATAGCGCAACGCTGCGTCGAGCGGAAGATCGGGATAGAGACACGGGAGGGTTTGCGCGGAGATGACCGAAGCCAGCGTGTGCTCGCCTTTTCCTTCCTGCAGCAGCCGATCGAGAAGATCGCGGCTGATCGTGTTCCAGCCGCTGGGCTGCATGCGAACCGGAAAGATTGCCTGGCTGGAATTCTGCGCCCGGCGGGCAGCGGCATCGATGTAGTCGGCGGCGCTTAGAATTACCGCCGGCGCGGGCTGCATGGCGTCTTCCACACGAAGTATCGTCTCCTCGCGCTCTTCTTCGAGCGACGGCAATACCAGCCCGTCCTGGCGAGTAAGCAAATCAAAAATGGGAGTAGGCTGCAAGCTGCGCGAAACCAGGTAGGCAAAAGTATTGGCCACGATGACCGGTACGATGATTTCGTAGTTGCCGCTGACTTCGAGCACCATGAAGACAGAAGTCAGGGGAGCCCGCAAAAAGCCTGCGAACAATACTCCCATGCCGACGAGAACATACGTGCCTGTCGAACCTGAAAGCTGCGGGAAGAAAATATGCTCGACGCCGCCAACGGCGCCGCCCAGCATCGCTCCGATAAAAAGCGTGGGCGCGAACATGCCGCCCGGTGTCCCGCTTGCGAATGAGAGGGTTGTGGCGACGATTTTCAAAACCGCCAGCATGGCCAGCATTTGCCAGGTGAACTGGCCGTGCATGGCCTGATCCATGAAGTCGTAGCCCGCTCCCATCACTTGCGGAGCGCCGAGAAAGGCGATCAGTCCGATCAACAGCCCGGCAATCGCTGGCTGAAAATATTGCGTCCATCGCGGCAAAGCCCTGAGCCGGGGACGTAGTGCGCCAATAGCCTTGGCGAACAGCACGGCAGCCACCCCTCCAACGATGCCAAGAGCGGCATAAGCCAGAAGCTCGGCTGGACGTTTGAATGTAGTGATGGGAATTCGGAACAGCGGTTCCGATCCCAGGAAGCCGCGGACAATCACTACGCTCGATACCGCGGACAGCACGACCGACCCTAAAATGCCGGCGCTCCAGCGGCCAATCACTTCTTCAATCACAAACAGCACAGCGGAGATGGGAGCATTGAAGGCTGCCGCCAATCCCGCCGCGGCGCCCACTGGAGCCATGAGCCGCAGCTTTTCGCGCGAGAGTTGCAGTTGCCGGCCGAGAGCCGAAGCCAGACTCGCCCCTATTTGTAATGATGGGTCTTCCGGTCCCAGAGAATGCCCGGAGCCAATAGCCAATGCGCAGCAGACGAATTTGCCGATTGCCGTGCGAAAGGGAATATAGCCGTTGAAGATGTAGAGTGCGGCCTTAGTCTGGTTAACGCCACTGCCGCGAATGGCCGGAAAGACATGAATCACTAAAATCGCGACGACCAGCCCGGCCAGGGAAGGCACCGCAAATATGCGCCAGTGATGCGTCTGCGGCAACGAGCCCAGCAGAGCTAGATGGGTCCAGTCGATCGCCAGCCGGAAACAGACGACGGCGAGTCCGGAAAAAATTCCAATAAATACGGACAGAATCAGGAAGAAACGATCTTCATCAAAGACACCCTCGAGTGCGGCGAACATTCGCCGCGGAGCCTGGAAACGCCGCTCACCAGAGAGGGTTGGGGGGCTGTTGGGGGTTGTGTCGAGGCCGCTCATCGAAGAGGCACGCTCATCGCTCCTGGGTCATCCCTTCTTCCTTGGCAATCATTGATCCGCCGAATCCCGATTACGGGAAGTTAGAAGGAGAGCGAGATCAGTTCCTTGCGGGTCTCCGCATTCTATCGCGGTCTGCTGCTCGATTTTAAAAACCAGATCCATGATTGCATCCGGTAAATCAGTCTCGGCAGACGAATGCAGCCGCAAGATGTCCGGCTTCATCTGGTCCCACTGATCTTGCAGGGCCGCCAGCGAATCTGGTGCTGACGGAACATTCGCTGGTACCGCTGCCGGTCGCTGCGTCGCAGAGGTTCGCTCCGTGGAGAGTTGTGGCCGGTCAGTCTCGGCTTGAGCGCAAGACTTGAGCCGCTCCCCAGCCTTGAGCCATGCCTCCTTAACGCGACGATTGCGTTCCGCATCTGAGATGCGGCGGACGAATGGATCGGTGGACAAAATCAGGGTCGCCGACTCCAGCAGCTGGCGCGAACTTGTATCCTCGGGCCGGGCGCTCACCGCCATCCGCAAGTACTCTTCGGCAGTTCGGTATTTTCCGAGATGAAACGCGGCTTCGCCAGCTCCCGCCATAGCATGGGAGTTGTTCCGGTCCGTTCGCAACACCTGCTCATACTGGGACAGGGCATTGCCATAGTCCTGATCCTGTGCGAAAAGTTGGGCCACTTGTAGATGCAATTGCGGATTGGAAGGAAGTGTGGCCGCCAGAGCCATGAGCTCCGGTTGCGCAGCAACCCGGGCATTTTTCTGCAACAGGAACTCAATCAGTTCTAAACGCGCTTTGCGGCGGTTGGCGTCGGAATCGGAGTTCCACACCCCATACATTGCATTGTGATAGTAGCGGAACGCATCTTCGATGGAGCCGCGCCGCGCCGCCACTCTGGCCAAGGCCAGATTAATGGTCCCGTCTTCGGGAGCGCGTTGCCAAAGGTCCTGCAGATAAGATTTCGCTTCATCCAACTGCCGCGGGTCGCCGGTGTCGCGGAGCGCTCGTCCCAGCGCCAATTGATACTGCGAGT
This sequence comes from Candidatus Sulfotelmatobacter sp., assembly GCA_049584475.1. Taxonomy (GTDB): domain Bacteria; phylum Acidobacteriota; class Terriglobia; order Terriglobales; family Acidobacteriaceae; genus Sulfotelmatobacter. The sequence continues at coordinate 17,413 of JBAUXX010000039.1, forward strand.
TGGAAGGATCGCCGGTTAAAGCGGCGCGGAAGTCATCGACCGCCGCGCTCAAGTCGCCCGCGTTTTGGTCCGCAAGACCTCGAGCAAACAACTTTCGCGCGCGAGCCTGCTGGTTAAGATTGAACCGCGTAACCAAATGGCTGACTGCGGCGAACGCAGCCATGGCCGCGACGAGCAAAACCACCAAGACAGCCGGAGCCGAGCGCGGCACAAACCGGGAGATCTGCCATCGCATATCTCTAGTTACGATACCATTTGCCACCCGGCTCTTTTAACCCGGAGGGTGAGATTCTCTGGCTGGGCAGATCCAAAGCAACACCCCCCCACGGAGACACAGAGACGCCGAGATAAATGAGCTACTTCTTTAGCTTTTCTCCGTGACTCCGTGCCTCCGTGGTGGGTATTGATCTGTGCCCCTGCCAAAATTTCAGTACTGCCAGACCACGCCCGGATAGAGGCTAGGCACCCGATAAGCGCGATAAGCGGTCGAGGTTGCCGGCGTGATATCCATCTTCCAGACCACCTGAGGCGTGCCATCCTGAGTTACTTCTTGTACCTCCGACGCGACGTTGGTGCTCGGTGGAATCACCGGAGCATTCATATCGAACTCGACGTTTCCGTTGCCCAGTTGATTAATACTTCCGCCCCACTGGCTGTAGTATCCGGGCAGATTGTCCCAATTCAGATTCGCAACCATTGCACTTTCATCAATCTGAAAGATCGTTGCCCGGGAAAAGCATACCGGAAAGGCCAGATTGCCGGTCAGCGGATTGACGCACACCTCACCATTCGTACTGAGCGGGCGACTGTCGCCGTTGTCCCAGATCGCCAGAGTCGTCTGCGGCCCGCTTTGGCTTATAAGCGAAGGAAAGTGCTGAAAGGAAAACCACTGGCTAGGATCGTCAGTCGGGACGCCGTTTTGCGTTAAGGCAAAGTCGCCTTGGTATCCCAATTTCCAGAGCACTCTTCCCGTTCCAGCGCCATTGTTGTAGTCGATTTTCAGAACCCATGATTGGTGACGCATTGATATGAGAATATTGCCGTCGTCGGGGGAATATACGAGGGCGTTGCTATGGGTCCAATCGGGCAGGCCGTTCAGATGACGATTGACGTCAAGGTAATCGAAGCTGTTCCAAGCCCAGACCGGATTCCAGTCCGGATCCAGATCGACGATGGCATCTCCTTGGACTGCTAACGTGCCCGGATATCCGGGAAGGTCGGTGAAACTCTTAGAGCAGTCCACCAGCGCGATCAAATGACCGTTGGCGAGGGGGAGAATGTCGTGGTGAAATCCTCCGGGCAGAAACCCGAAGCCGGCGTTCTGCAGCTTCTTCTGTAAAGTGTAAATATCCATTTCCCGAACTGTATTTCCGGCCAAATCGACCTCGCGCAGAACAGTATTTTCCGGCTCGAAAATGTTTAGCAATATATGCCCGTTCGAAAGCAGCTTATAGGGATATGCGTACGTCCCCGGTCCCGAGTCGTAATACCAAATCGGATTGGCGTCTCGGTCCGTGAAAACCGTGCCAATAAGCGGACTTGGCGATCCCGCGATTACGTCGATCTGTTCGATTCCCGGGTTCTCCGGTGAACTCGTCGACGGACTCGGGCGCGTTACCCGGAGAGTGGGGAGGGGAGTGGGAGGCAGTGGGCCCGTGGTGAAGGTCGCGTCTGCGCTGGACAGGGTAGCGTCAACGCACTGTACTTGAGTACGCATGTGGTAAGGAGTCGAGGCTTTCATCCCGGCAACCAGGATCACAAGTTTTTGGTAGCTGCCCGAAATCGGATACCAGGCTGTGGTCCTTCCGTATGAAGTGTCGGGACCGAATTCCACCATGGCCTGGCCGGCGCACGCACTCGAAACCGACACCTGCGCCACGAGCGGATGTTGCGTGCCGGCAATCGCCATGACCGGAAGCAGGGTGCCGTTCATCCCGCCGCCTCCGCAGGCAACAGTAAGACTGCAAAAAGCCACTAGTAAGAAATACGGAATCACGCGCGGCAGAGCCAGCAGTTTCATTTTTGTCCGAGCCCCCTGAAGTTGCGTTTTGCCAAGGCGAGCCAATAAGTTTTAGCCTCTGGCTGCCCGTCCGGGAAATGCACCAAGCGCGGAATCATACACCGAAATGGAAAAAACATAGCCAACATTAATTCGCGACTACGGTATTTATTTGTAAAGATTTCCTGAGCGCAAGGCGGAGTTTCGTTTCGGATCACCGGTGCGGGCTTTGTGTAGATTTGTAAAACATCGACAGCGCCACAGTTAAAAATGACTGAGCTATCGCTTCTTTCGGCTGAAGGTTTACGCGATGCGCGTCTCAACTGCCAGCCGTTTGGCAATCGTGCAGTAGAGATCGATGGCTTCCACGAGTTGCCGCTTCTCGATGTACTCGCCCTCCGTGTGCGCCACGTGAATCGATCCCGGTCCGATGAGCACCGGCTCGCCCCAGTTGGTGAGCTTGGGAATATCGGTGGTAAAAGCTGCAATCATTGTGGGAACGTCGTCGATGGTACGCAGGCGGAGAAAGGGAAGTTCGAGCGGGAATGTGACCTCCACGCCTTCGCCTGCCGCCTCAACTATTTGTCGGCTGAGCTCTTCGGATGATCCAATCAGGCGGTAGAGTAAGTCGGCGTGCGCATAGTCAGGAATAACGTTGGGCGCGCGTCCGCCTTCGATCAGTCCGATATTCAGTGTGCAAGGACCGATCTCGGGATCATTCGGCAGGGGCATGGCACGAAGGCGCGCGAGCGAGGCGAGCAATTTGTCGATCGCCGACTCGCCTAGTTCTGGATATGCTGAATGCGCCATTCGTCCGCGCGTAGTAACCTCTGCGCGCAGAGTTCCTTTCGATGCCAGGGCAATGCGGTTCTCGGTGGGTTCGCCATTAATTAAAAAGCGAGCGCCAGCGCTCGGGCGATGTTTTTCCAGATAGTCGTTTGCCACTTTTGCGCCCAGGCTGTCACGTTCTTCCCCTGCCACGAACAATAATCCGACATGAATATTCTCTTTGCGCAAGCGCTCAGCAGCGGCGATTTGTGCCGCAATAATCCCCTTCGCATCGCATGAGCCGCGGCCGTAGATGCGATTCGCGTCTTCCGAGGAAGGAATGAAGGGCGGGACCGTATCCATGTGGGTGGAGAAAACTATAGCTTCAGATTTTGGGCACGCGGCTTCTCGTTCCGCGTCTGATTCGTGGGAAACCGCATAGACATTAAACCGATCGCCTTCTACCGGCATCTTGATTGTGTGATATCCGATGCGGCAAAGCTCGCCGTAGAGATAATTTCCGACTGCAGCTTCGTTGCCGCTAATTGATTCGATGTCGATGAGCTGCCGGGTAAGGGTAATCGCGTCCATGTGTCTGGTGAGGATAACAGGAAGGGGCGGGCCCGGAGGTTACACCTCGGACGCCAGATCTCGGCGCTGCGTCCTTCTTGATCGTGCGGGTTGTGTAAGCTGGTACCGTGACCTCTTCGACATCGACAATCCGCTCGTTTTTTCTCGATGGGTCCGCGGGTCGGCTTGAGGCGCTGCTCAATGCCGGGACGGAAAATGCCACGCACGCGGCCGTAGTTTGTCATCCGCATCCGTTGTTTGGCGGCACGCTGCATAACAAAGTTGTTTTTCACACGATGAAGGCGCTGAATAGCTTTGGCTTTCCTGTCCTGCGCTTCAATTTTCGCGGGGCGGGATTGAGCCAGGGCGAGCACGACGCAGGCAACGGCGAGGTGGAAGACGTTCGCACGGCGCTGGATTGGCTCGAGAACGAATTTCATTTGCCGCTGGTCTTCGCCGGATTTTCCTTTGGCACGGCGGTTGGGTTGCGTGCGGCGTGTCCCGATACGCGGGTGAAAGCGCTGATCGGCCTGGGGACGCCGGTTACACCCGTGGCTGCCGATACCGAAATGCCCCGCAATTACACGTATGAATTTCTCGAAAATTGCGCGAAGCCGAAGTTGTTTGTGAGCGGCGCGCGCGATCAGTTTGGTCCAAAGGACAAACTGGAAGCGCTGGTCGCATCCGCGTCAGAGCCCAGGAAGCTGGTAATCATTGACGGCGCGGATCATTTTTTCGAAGGCCGCCTGCGCGAATTGCGGGAGACGATCGAGGCTTGGGTAAAAGAAGCTGTCAACTTTTAGCCGCTAATTCTCAACTAACTTGAAGATTCGTCGCATTACAAAATCCTTGCTCAGCTACTCCCTGCGAGTCGGGTTAAGGCCAAGGAAACAGCGATTACTATGGGTCTTCGGCGGAGCACTTTAATCCTATTAGTTATTTCGTTCCTCACGGCGCGAGGTCTTGCCGAACCGATTCGCGTAAAGCATGTCGAAGGTACGATTCATGGATTCATGTTGCTTCTTACAGAAGACGGCAAAGCGATTGCCGTAGGCGATCTGGATCAGACACTGCAAGGCGGGCGGGTAACAGCAGATCTAAAGTTTCACTTTGACGACGGGTCGGTATATGAAGAAACAACAGTGTTTTCACAGCGCGGAGCATTTCGAGTCCTAAGCGATCACTTGGTCGAAAAAGGCCCCGCATTCAAGAAGCCCATCGAAGTTTGGATTGACTGCCCAACCGGACAAGTGAAAGTGCGCGAGATGGAAGACGGCAAAGATAAAGACAAGGTCACGACGCAGCATGTCGATATTCCGGCTGATTTGGCGAATGGAATTGTTCCCATACTGATCAAGAACTTTCCCGATGACACCCAACGCACAGTAACCATGCTGGCTGCCACCCCCAAACCAAGAATCGTTAAATTTGTGATTACGCCGGAAACCGAAGACACCTTCTCCGTAGGAGGAACGAAGTACAAGGCCAAGGAGTACATCGGGAAAGTTCAGATCGGAGGCCTTGCCGGCGCCGTCGCTCCAGCAGTCGGGAAGCAACCGCCGGACAGTCATTTTTGGGTTTTCAGAGGAGAGGCTCCGCTCTTCTTGAAATCGGTCGGTCCCATTTCCCCGGGAACTCCGGTTTGGCAAATCGAATTGGCCAGTCCCGCCTGGGGTCGAGGTCAGAAGTGACTCTTCATGTTCCTGACAGGCGCATTGGAATGTCGATTCGCTGACGGCCTGATGCAGTCTCTATAATCCTCTTCGATGTTTGGTGCAGCAGACCGCGACGCACACTTCCGCCAAATGCGCGACACAGCGCGCGAGATCTTTTCCCGCTCGCTGGCCGCATCCTCAATTGCGAAGGGATTTTCCCGGCACGTGCAGTGCGAGCGCGGGGTTCTTCGGGTCTGCGAAGATCTCTACGATTTGCAGTCTTATGCGCGCGTGATCGTCGTTTCGATTGGGAAGGCCGGGCACACTATGGTGGAAGCGCTGGCCGATCAAGTCGGCACATCGTCTCTCGAAGGGATTGTCGCCAGCTCGGTTGAACCGGCCGCGCAGGTTCATGGATTCCGTTATTTCCTGGGCGGCCATCCCACTCCCAACGCGGAATCGATCCGAGCAGCCAGCGCGATTTTGAAGATGCTCCAGAATCAAACCGCGGCGTCGCTGGTAATTTTCCTGCTCAGCGGTGGAGGATCGTCGATTGTCGAGAAGCCTCTCGACGAAGAAATTTCTCTGGATGACCTCATCGCCACATATGGTGCGTTGGTGCATTCCGGGGCGCCCATCGGCGAAATCAATGCCGTGCGCAAACATCTTTCCGCCGTGAAAGGCGGGAGGCTTGCCCAGGCAGCCTACCCCGCGCAACAAGTTTCGCTGTTGGTGTCCGATGTCCCCGACAACATGCTCGATGCGTTAGCTTCCGGCCCTACCATGCCGGATTCAACCAGCGTGGAGGATTGTTACCGCATCGCGGAGAAATACCAACTGCTGCCGCAGTTTCCCGAGTCTGCGCAAGAGTTGTTCGAACGCCACGCGCTCGAGGAAACGCCAAAGTCTGACGACCCGGCTTTCGTCCGCTCGCGCTGGTGGCCCGTTCTTTCCAATGAAACCATAGCGAAAGAAGCGAAGGCCGCGGCGGAACAGGCGGGGTTCGCAGTCTGGGTCGACAATTCTTGCGACGATTGGGACTATGAAAAGGCCGCCGAATACCTGATCAACCGCATTCAGGAACTGAAGCAAGAGTATTCGCGCCTCTGCCTGATTTCTGGCGGCGAAGTCACCGTCAAAGTCGCCAATGGAGGAACCGGCGGCCGCAACCAGCAGTTCGCATTGGCGTGCGCAGCAAGAATTGCAGGAAAGAACATTACAGTGCTAAGCGCCGGCACCGACGGCATTGACGGCAACAGCAAGGCGGCGGGGGCAGTCGCAGATGGCAGCACTCTGGAGCGTGCGCGGTTGCTGGGTCTGGACACTCGCGCATCCCTCGACCGCTTCGATGCGTACCCGTTCTTTGCCTCGCTTGGAGATGCAATCGAGACTGGCCCGACGGGTAACAACCTGCGGGACTTGAGAATCTTGCTGGCGTATTAGATTGGAATAAGCACAGAGGCTAGAACCCACCACGGAGGCACGGAGACACAGAGAAAAATCAAAGAAGTATTTGCTTTGTTTCTCCCTGCCTCAATGCCTCCGTGGTGGATTTTGTGTTCGCCTGGCGAAACAGTTCTATGCGCTCTTCTTCATCTGCGCCATAGCTTCTTTCATGCCGCGGTCGATTTCTTCTCCGGACAAATCGGCCTTGTGGGTGGCGATAGACCACTTGTGGCCGAACGGATCTTTCAGCTTGCCGTAGCGGTCACCCCAAAACATATCCATAACGGGCATCTCCGTTATCCCACCGGCTTTCACCGCGCGGTCAAAAGCAGAGTCCACGTCCTCGACGTAAATATGGAGGCCGCTGGCTGATCCGCCAATTGCCTCCGGCGAGACAACGCCCATCTGCGGGAACTCGTCCGCCAGCATGATGATGGAATCACCAATCATCAGCTCGGCGTGCATGACTTTACCGTCCGGACCTTTCATGACGCCTCGTTCCTTTGCGCCAAATGCCTGCTTGTAGAACTCAATCGCGCGCGGAGCGTCGCGAACGGTCAAATATGGAGTGAGTGTGTGGTAACCCTCTGGTATCGGCTTTACGGACATGAACGTCCTCCTATGGCTGGTTTTGCGGAGGCCAGTACACCAAAAACGAAGGGCGAATGTCAAGCGAAGATTGCGCCTGGCTTTCCTTTGCTAGTCAAAACACGATTAGGGTGTGATGTCTGGCGGGAAAGGTCTAGAAAAATCGCGTAATGCCCTCTTCCATTACAACGACCCGGTCATCAATTCCCGCGGACGCCGCTTCACGCTTAAGCAATTGCAATGGCTCGTCGATGGGTTCGTGCGACAGCCGGAAGCTGCCGTAGTGCATAGGAACCATCCAGCGCGCGTTCAGATCGAGAAATGCGCGGGTGGCGTCGGCGGGATTTGTGTGAACGTTGCGAAATTGCGGAGGATTGTAGGCGCCGATGGGCAGCAGTGCCAACTCCGGCGAAAGGCGCTCGCCAATCTCGCGAAATCCGGAGAAATAAGCCGTGTCTCCAGCGTGATAGACCGAATGTTTGCCCGCTTTCAGTACATACCCGCCATATCCGCGATGAGCGTCTTTCAAAATTCTCGCGCCCCAGTGACGCGACGGAACGTGAGTAACCGAGATGTTTCCCCGGCGAACATTGTTCCACCAATCGAGTTCGATGATTTCCGCAAAGCCGAGATCGGAGACCAGGTCGGAAACGTGAGTAGGAACGATAATGACCGGTGCCTTGCCACGAATACGCAAATTGTTGTGCACAATCGCTCGCAGCGACGGACGATGGAGGTGATCGAAATGCGCGTGCGTTATCAGGGCTAAGTCAATTGGCGGCAGGTCTCGCACTCTCAATCCCGCGCGCCGCAGCCGCTTCAGCACAAACAGCCAGCGGGCAAAGTTCGCATCGATGACAATGTTCTTGCCGCCCATCTGGAGGAAGAAACTGGCGTGGCCGATGAACGTGACGCCCAATTCTCCGTTAGTTGCAAGGCGTGGCTTGTGGGTCTGGCCGCATCTCGGCGTTACTGCCGAATGGCGCACTAATCGCCCGAACTGTGCTGCGCGTTTCCGCAGGGCCGGATTGTGAAGCGTGGATCGGATCATCCGCTATAGCGCCCACTTAGCAAAAGCGATTTCATCCCAGAAATCCATCTACTGCTTAAGTTAGATGAGTCGCTGGGAGTCTCTGGCTCAATTTTAGCGCGTGCGAGCAAGCTGTTGCGAGAGGAGCGCACGAAGCTATGAAGCAAAAGGATATCTTTGGTAATCACTCACAAAACAAAAGCCGCCTGTGGAATCATCGGCGGCTTTCAGGTTATCGGCTAACGCTTAAGAAGAAACCATTATTCCTCGGGATTCGGAATCCAGCGCGACTGCGGAATTGGACGCTCGCCTTCATCGTCATAGAAGAACTGCATCTCGTGATCGGATTTCGCGCCCGGCACCGGCCGATCTTCCGCGGAACTGAAGCGTGGCGCATCGTATGCCACCGCCAATGGAGCCTTCGTTGTGCCGATGGCTTCGCTGAATGTCGTTCCGACATTTGCTTGCGCCACCGCGTATACACCAAAGGGGTTTCCGTTTACGTAAGAGACGCCAACGTAGTCGGCAACCATCGGTCCGTTATCGGAAACCGGGAGCCATGCCAGCTTCATCGGGCCGGCAATTTTCGCGCCTGCAGTCCAGGTTGTGCCGCCGTCGGTGGAACTGGTGAAGCCCACATCCAACTGGCAGGTGCTGGCGGTGCATTTGGCGGTCGGGTAGTAGTAATAAACGATCGTGATGTGAGCGCCGGTTCCTGACGTCGTCGGATCGACTCCGATGCCGGGGATGAAGTGGTCGACCGTGCTGGTTGTTGCGTCGATCGGAATGCGTGCGACCGCGCTCCAGGTTGTGCCGTTGGCCGAGGTGCTCATCACAATGTCGTTCGAGCTGCAACTGGTGCGGAAGCGGCAATCGGACCATACGACGTAAACGTTCCCCGCGCCGTCAATGCTGGCCGAAGGCAGATTAGGGTTACGAATCCCACCGGCTACGCCGTGACTAGTGATGCTTGCGATGGCTTTGCTCTTGCCCCAACTTTTGCCGCCATTGGTGGAACTGAACACGTCAATCCCGCCGCCTTCAAAAGGAACAACCACAGTTCCGTTCGGTTGCACGACCGGCTCCCCGCCCAGTCCGCCCGCATGGTCGGAGGAAGCTAGGCCCGCGCTCCATGTCATTCCGCCGTCGCTTGAAACGCTCATCAGCACATCGCCACTGCCGAAGGCCTGATCCCACTCGGTGTAGCAATTCCCGTAGAAAGGACTTGTGGTTGTGTTGTCGCAGACGCTCCAGTTTTTATCGTCGAGATGCGTTTTGTCGATGATGATCGGATTGCCCCAGGTCAGGCCGTTAGTGGAGCGGCTGACGGCCACGTCTCCAATCTCGCCGGAATTCGAGCTCAAGCCCGCAAGCGGGAGCGTAGAGATCAGCCATTCGCCGTGCTTGGCGTCATAGGCCACTGAAGGATCGGCGGCTGCGCCGTAGGTCCCGCCCTTATAGTTGATCGTCAGCCCCGGAAGATCGCCATATTTCCAGGTCTTGCCGGCGTCAGTCGACGTCGAGTATCCAACGTCTCCGCTGCCCCATCCAATCGACCCCGGCCGGCGCGCCACGTGAAAGGCGCTGACAATCGTGTTGCCCCAGGCGAAAGAATCCGGCTCTACTTCGGTTTTGTGATCGCTGTCAGTATTGGTGAGAGTGTCAGAGCTGATTCTGATGGTCGAAGTCTGTCCGAATGCAGGGAGGGCAGCGGTTATCCAGAGTAAGAGGGCAAATACTAGAGGGCCAGTTTTGTCGCCAGAGAAAGTCCGTGTCATCAGATATTTCCTTTTTTGAGGTCTGTACGTTCGCAGAAGTAGGCGGAACTAGGAGACAGTCACGGCCCGCAAGGCACCGTCCGCAAAACTATATCCGATAGTCGCCAGCATGTCGATGTGCAGGATTTTTCACATCGGCAGACGACGAATTATTCTTTCAACTTCACAAATAGCTCAGCCACCAATCCTTACGACGTTGCTTGAGGCCGACCCACCAGCGGCAGGGGAAATAGAGAACGACAACGGCGCTGATCCAGATCAGATAAATAAATGGCAGATCGTGACCGTAGCCGTCGGGGATGTCGTTCAGGAAAAATCCACCGTGCACGAGCCATCCATACGGCTGATGGAACAGCATCGCCACCACGACGGCCAGCGCATGGATCAGATAAAGGTGCAGGATGTAATAAAACATTGGAACCCGGCCAAAGATCAGCAGTGCAGACGTCAGCCATGAAGTCGTTGAATGTTGCGAAGTCCATTTGTCGAGCCAGGCCAACAGTAGAAGCGAAGGCCCCAGCGTCATGAGCAAAAATTGCAGCGAGGGAGGGTATTTCTCGACATCGAGAAACAGGATCGCAGTCTTTTCCAGCGTCGGCTGAACATGCCAGTCCCCTTGAGATACGCCTCCTTGTCCGACAGGCGGATTGCCGTAAACGTTGGTCAGGCGCAGCAAGACAAATGCCACCGTAAGAACCAAACCGAGTCGGGCTATCAGCTTGCCGCGGCGCTCGCCGTCCAAAAGATAGACGCTGCCAAAGGCGTAGCCAGCACCCATCACCGCGACCCAGGGGATGATTTGGAAGAGAACGAACTCTGGAATGTGGAATGGCAGAAATACGAACCCGCGAACGTGAAGCACAGTCCAAAGCCAGCCCAGCGACCCGAATTGTTTGGGGCGAACACCATCGAGAAGATTGTGGGTCGCGATGACCAGAACAGACAATGCTCCAACCCATCGCACAGGAAGCCGCACCAATGCAGCCATCAGGACCATGCATGCCCCAAGCGCCCAAATGACGCCCATCAGGTTGTGAAACGACTGAAACGCCCATGCCGTTCCTACTACCGTGAACTCCAGAACGATCAGCCACAATCCGCGCGTCCAAAGAAACCGGCTGAGTTGAGCAGGCGTTCTTCGCCGGCCGTAAAAGAATGCGCCAGTGCCCGCCAGGAAAAAGAAAAGCGGCGCGCAAAAATGGGTGATCCAGCGCGTGAAAAAAAGCGCATACCAGGTCCTGGCGAGATTTTCCGGTTCGAAATGAAGATTGGAGAAGAAGTCGCGCGTGTGGTCCAGAGCCATGACGACCATAACCAGTCCGCGCAGAATGTCGATGGCGTCAATGCGCCCGGAGATCGGAGACTTCGGCGCGCGAATATCGGAGGGGACTGACTGCGTGAGAGTGGACATACATTCCCTCCTCATATTCTGGTTAACGCAAACGGCTTCGTGCGCCGGGATCGAACTTTTCGCTCTTCTCTTATCAGACGCCGGATATAGTACCAGCGAAGTTTGGCGCAGAGAAGTTCAAGTATGAGCGGGTAGTGGCTCAGTTTGAAAATTTCTTCCATCCACCAGTGGCGTCATGCCGAACGCCCGCGTTTTCACCAGCGGGCGGAGGCATCTCACGTGCCCCAATCCCTGATCGGGTGGGAGATCCTTCGC
>JBAUXX010000040.1:0-202675 GCA_049584475.1 Candidatus Sulfotelmatobacter sp.
GGGTACGAGCCAGAGAGCGGCGAGCGAAAGCTCGCCGCTCTTTTATTTTGTGTCTTGCGTTTTGTCTCGTGGCTCCCTAATGCGTTCGCATGACTGGCAGCGCGAATTCAAGATCCCTTACCCCTCAAAGTACCATCGCGGAACTGACAAAAAGAGTCACAACAAAAGGCCCGAAACAGCCGATCCATCATCCTCTCGGACGCATTCTTTTCTTCCGTGATGAAAACACAGGGGAAAGCCTTTCGATCTGGGCAAGCTTGTGCAACGGTTGACTTTGGCCCGCGGAGTGCATAAAACAAGGCAGACAGTGATTGCGGTTTTTTCGCAATCTGAAACTTGACTTGGGGAAGGTTCCAGTAATGCAAAAACAAAAGGGTTTTTCGCTCATTGAATTGCTGATTGTGGTGGCTATTATTTTGATCATTGCAGCGATCGCCATTCCGAACTTGCTGCGCGCCCGTATGGCGGCTAACGAGTCGTCTGCTGTCGGCTCCATCCGTACCGTGAACACGGCGGAAATCACCTACAACTCCACCTATCCCACGGTAGGCTTTGCCACTGCTCTGGTTAACCTGGGTGGCACTGCGGGTGCAGCTTGCGTTCCGGCCTCTGGCACTGCTTGCTTGCTTGACTCTGTGCTGGCCAACAACGGTATCCCGACCAACAGCGGTAAGAGCGGTTATCTTTTCACAACCGCGCCGGGCACTCAGTCGAGTGGCGTCTATGTGGGATATGGCGTGAAGGCCGTTCCAATCACGCGCAATCAAACTGGTATCCGCGCATTCTGCTCCATGGAAGATGCGGTGATTCGCGTCGATCCGGCTGGCGCCTGCTCCAATGTCGAAACGGCGATTCCTGCCTTCAACCCGCTTAACCAGTAAGCGAAGCGGTTGATTTTGGCGAGTGCCTGGGGAGGGCACGAGCCAGAGAGCGGCGAGCGAAAGCTCGCCGCTCTTTTATTTGATTTAGTTTCTTGTATCCGCCCCGCCACTTGTCGCCAGGGCCCAGTTAGCCTTCATTTTTGCGGTCTGAAATGCACTTGCCGCTGACAAAAAACGTCACTCCTGGAAAGACGGAATCGCGGATCGCTGCGGCCCACGACGCAAGCTTCTTCCTCACCACTGAAAACAAAGGGGAACCTTGGATCAGACCGAGCCCGCCCCGAAGTTTGAGTTTGGCCCGCCGAGTGCATTAGTTAAGCCATAAGTCGTAACGCTGCTTTCGCAGTTTGAAACACAGATTGACACTCGACTTGGGGAAAGGTTCCACAGAGATGCGAAAACATAAGGGTTTCTCGCTCATCGAATTGCTGATTGTAGTGGCCATTATTTTGATTATTGCGGCAATCGCCATTCCGAACCTGATGCGCGCCCGCATGGCGGCCAATGAATCGTCAGCGGTTGGCTCGCTTCGCACCATCAACACCGGAGAAATTACCTATAACTCCACCTATTCGACGGTCGGCTTTGCTACTGCGCTGTCCAATCTGGGAGGCGGCCTGGGTGCCGCGTGTGTGCCCAGTTCTTCCACGGCCTGCTTGATCGATTCCGTCCTGTCCAACAATGGCAACCCCATCAACACCGGCAAGAGCGGCTATTTGTTTACAAGCGGGGCGGGTTCGGTCGGCTCTGGGATTATTGTGGGATACACAGTGCGGGCCGTGCCTTTGCAGGCCAATGTCACGGGGCTGCGCGCTTTTTGCTCCGAGCAGGATGCGGTGGTTCGAGTCGATCCGGCGGGTGCATGCTCCATTTCAGAGGCAGGGATCCTCGTTTTCAATCCACTGAACCAATAGACATTGAAGCGGAAGCGATTGAAGCAGTAACGATTTTTATTTCGGCAAAGTACTCAGGGGAGGGTATGAGCCGAGGGAGCGGCAGGCGCAAGCTTGCCGCTCGCTTTTGTTTGCGGCCACCTGCAAATCAGGGTTGCGCCGACGATCCTGCTTAGATGAGACGTAAATCGTCTCAGCCTGAGAAAGCATCGAGGTCACAGTCCTCGCTTCCGTCCCGTGGGTGAGGCGTCACTGCACGCAGAGGAATGAGCTTTGTGACGAACGTAACGGCCAGATCGATTCCATCCGCGCAGGGCTTGCTTATAATATTTTCGAATACGGCAAAGGAACAACTTCTACACCCGCAATGGCTGCAATCGAAATTCTTGGTCTGGAAAAGACGTACATGATCGGCTTCTGGCGCAAGCGGCCGAAACAGGCGCTGCGCCCGTTGCACCTCACCGTGGAAGAAGGCGAAATCTTTGGCTTTCTCGGGCCGAATGGCGCGGGCAAAACCACCACATTGAAAATGCTCATGGGCCTGGTCTTTCCCACGTCAGGATCGGCGCGCATCCTGGGGCACGAGTGGACCGACCCCAGCATCAAAGCGCAAATCGGATTTCTTCCCGAGCAGCCGTATTTCTACGATTACCTGACCGCGCACGAACTTTTAAATTACTACGGGCAGCTCTCTGGAATGCCGGCACACGGAAGAACCGGCCGGATAGAGACCACATTGCAACGGGTCGGTCTGCACGACATCAAAGGCTTGCAGTTAAGAAAATTTTCCAAGGGCATGTTGCAGCGGGTGGGGATCGCGCAAGCGATTCTGCACGATCCAAAACTTGTGTTTCTCGACGAACCAATGTCGGGACTCGATCCCCTCGGGCGGCGTGAAGTGCGCGACCTGATCGAGCAACTGAAGCAGGAAGGCAAAACCGTTTTCTTTTCCACGCATATTTTGTCCGACGCCGAAGCGTTGTGCGACCGCGTCGCTATCCTGCATCAGGGAGAATTGCGCGGCGTGGGCGCGGTGGAAACCTTAACTTCCGCAGTGCAAGGAAAAGTGGAAGTCATCTGGCAAGGAACTCAAGTGCCGGCTTCGTTAAAAGCGCTGGGCGCGGAGTGTCACGTCACCGGAGACCGTGTGCGCGCGGTGCTGCCGGAAAATCAGCAGGATGCCGCCATCGACGCCCTGCGGCGCGAACACATTCGCCTGATCGCCATTACACCGCTGCGCACTTCGCTCGAAGCCTACTTCGTGGAAAAGTTGCAGCACTCCGAAACTTCGGCGGGGAAAAGCGCATGAGCGCGCGCATCGTTCACATTGCGTCGAACACTTTTCGCGAAGCAGTTCGCGACCGCGTTCTGTATAACCTGATCGCTTTTGCCTTGCTGTTGTCGGGCGCATCGATTCTGGTTGGACAAATCTCGATCGACATCGAGCGTCTGGTGGTCATCAATCTCGGCCTCACTGCGGTTACGCTCTTCGGCGTCGTGATCGCCATTTTCATCGGCATTGGTCTGGTGTCGAAAGAAATCGAAAAACGTACGCTGTATACCGTGCTCTCGCGGCCGGTGAGGCGCTGGGAATTTATCGTGGGCAAATATTTTGGCCTGGCGGGAACGCTGGCCGTGAATACGTTCTTCATGGCGATTGGCGTCTTTGCCGCGCTGCTGTACGTTTCGCACAGCTTTATCAGGTCTGACGCGTCGGTCTTCGTTGCGTTGTATTTCATCATTCTCGAATTCCTGGTCATCTGTTCGCTGTCGCTGTTGTTTTCCTCGTTTTCGTCACCGCTCCTTTCGGCGGTTTTCACCTTCTCCCTGTTTGTGATTGGGAGCTTCGCCGAAGATCTGCGCGGTTTCGCCGGCATGGCCAAGGGCATCAGTCATTGGCTGGCCACTGGCGTGTCTTATCTCGTGCCGAACCTTTCCGCATTCAACGTCATCACGACGGTGGCACATGGGCAAGCCGTTCCGGCGCAGCTGATTCTGCAAAATACTTTGTACGCCATTTTCTATTCGGTCATGGCGTTGAGCGGAGCGGTACTCATCTTCGAGCGCCGGAATTTGAAATGAGATTTAGTCAATGAAAGCCCGGCGGCGTACGACGGCGATGGCTGCGGTCTGCCTGGCCGTATCATTAGCGGCCAGCGTGATGGCGCTGCTCCGCGTCGACCGAATCCGTCCGAACGCTCCGCTGGAAGATGCGCTCTACGTGACTTCTCCCAAGATTGTGGAGCGAGCCAGTCTGGGCTTTAATGGACTTGCGGCCTGCATGTATTGGACGCGCGCGGTGCAGTATTTTGGCCATCGCCATTTCGAGTACGGAGAGAGTTACAACGAACTCGCTCCGCTGCTGGAAATCGCAACTCATCTGGATCCTCATCTCACGGTGGTCTACCACTTCGGCGCAAGCTTTCTTGCTCCAAGACCGCCCGGCGGCGCGGGTCAACCGGTTCGCGCGATTCAGTTGATGGAGTATGGCATCCAGAACAATCCCGACGACTGGAAGCTCTATTACGATCTGGGATTTGTTTACTACACCGAGCTGAAAAACTACGCCAAGGCCTCGGACGCCTTTGCCCGCGGAGCTCTCGTTCCCGGGGCGCACCCTTCGATGAGAATTCTGGCCGCGCGCATGGCGGAGCACGCGGGCGATATCGAGACTGCCCGCATTCTGTGGACCGAAACGCTCGAAAGCAATCATGACGACCAGATCAAAGCCAACGCCGCCGAACATTTACGCGGATTGAAAGTCGACGAAGACGTCATGAATCTGGAGGCCGCGGTGGATCGGTTCAAGCAGCGAATGGGTCGTCTGCCGCTGACAATGTTTGAACTTGCATCCGCCGAAGGCATTCGGGGCGTTCCTATCGATCCGGATGGCCACGCGTATTTGCTTACGATCGATGGAAGAATCGAAGTGCAGCATCCCGACGACTTTTCTTTCGCAACCAGGGGCCTGCCTCCGGGTTTCAAACCTCCGCCGCCCAAGTTCCATACCAAGTCTTAGGATGCTGCCGCCCCCGAACTCATAACTTGCCCGACGTCCGTGACGTCTTTGAGCTTCGCGCGTTTCCCTTATGATGGACACCGATGAATTCGACCGTCCCCGCACGGCCCGGGATATTTCGCGCTGCACGGCAACGATGGCGCGAAACGGCCCGCCACGGCGGCCATGCAGAGGCCGCGCGCCAGCTCATTGCCGCTCTCCGCGACTTCATTCGAGATTCAATGCCCGAGCGGCGCAAGGCGCGTTTCGGCGACGCGGACTACGACTGGGACAAGCGGGTTAACACGACCAGCGGCGCAGTGGGATGGCGAGACCGCTTGCTGGGAGTTTTTCATTCGGAGTATCAGCCGACCGATCCTTATTTTTTTCGCGAGATGATGAAGGCGCTGCAGCGGGACGCGCACATCGATCTCTCCGACTTCACTTTCATTGACATTGGATCGGGCAAGGGGCGGGTGCTGCTGATGGCCTCGGATTATCCCTTCCGCCGCATTGTGGGCGTGGAACTGCTTCCGGCGCTGCATCGGATTGCGCTGGAAAATCTGGGCAAGTATCGCAGTGAGGAGCAAGGCTGCTTTGCATTGGAATCGGTCTGTTGCGACGCGACTGAGTTTTCCTTTCCCGCCGAGCCTCTGCTGGTTTATTTGTTTCATTCATTGCCGGAAGCTTCGCTGCGGCAGATGATTTCGCGACTGGGGACGAGTCTGCGGGAAACGCCGCGGCCGGCGTTCGTGATGTATCACAATCCAGTATTGGAGCACACGCTGGCGGAATGTTCGTGGTTGGCGAAAATTGGCGGCACGAGCCAGTGCGCGATTTACGCAGCGCAGTAAGGCGACAACGACCTCTTAACAACAATTCAAAAACATAACTACAGACAAACGGCGGAATCACAGAGGACGCTTATCGAAAAAGCTTTAAGGGAAACGCGGAGGCATACCGCGTGAAGTCGCGGTCGGTAGTGAAAATTTCCCAGTTGCGGCACTGGGCGACGGCGCAGATAAGGAAGTCGATGGAAGAACCGGCGATTCCTCGTGACCTGCACTGGTTGTGGATGCGAGCTGCTTCTTCGTAATCGGAGATGTCAATCCGTGGTTCGTCGAAAGCGCGGAGTTGGTCGCGAAGCTTTCTGAAACTGGTTTCATGACGTATTCCGGAAAGCAGTTCCTGACGCACTGGACCTATCAGTTGAGCGCGACGATCGCCGATGAGCTCCCGCAACATGCCGGTCAGGCTTTGCTCGTGGGCGTTGAGATCGCTGCTCGTGCGCCGCAATGCGAGCGACCAGATGGGCGTGTCGACCAAGACTTGCACGCTTAGGACCGCTTTCGGCGACGCTCGGCTTTGTAGTCGTATTTGGAATCGAAATCCACGGAGCCAAACGCTTGCAAAATGCGAAGCTGCTTCCTGTGCTTCACGTATTCAGCGAGGGCGGCGGTCACCGCTTCTTTCTTGGTTTTGTGACCGCCCGCGCGGCGGGCTTCATCGATCAGGCTGTCGTCGAGGGCAAGGTTGGTGGCCATGTGTGGATTATTACACAGTTTGGTGTGTATGAATAGCGGCCGGGGCACCCCCAAAAGCGACTGGAGCTCGCATGA
The DNA here is from genome assembly GCA_049584475.1 of Candidatus Sulfotelmatobacter sp. Lineage (GTDB taxonomy): Bacteria > Acidobacteriota > Terriglobia > Terriglobales > Acidobacteriaceae > Sulfotelmatobacter. The sequence continues at coordinate 6,392 of JBAUXX010000040.1, forward strand.
CATCCGGCGTCCCACATGATTTGTCCGATGGTCTAAAGCGTAGAATTGACAGAAATGATTCGGCTATCTGCCACAGTCTTGATCCTTGCAATTGCGCTCCCTGCCGCAGGCGAAAACATCCACGCGGTCGCTCGCGCGGTGGACGAGCACTACAACCACCTCACCAGCCTGCAGGCGGAGTTTACGGAGATCTATCGCGGATCGGGTTTGGAGCGGACCGAAGCCGGCACCCTTTGGCTGAAGAAGCCGGGGCTGAAAAAACCCGGCAAGATGCGCTGGGAGTATCGTTCTCCAAGAGAGAAGCTGTTTGTGAGCGATGGCAAAGATGCCTGGTTTTATGTGCCCGATGACAAGCAAGCGCGGAAGACGCAGGCACAGAAGCTCGACGACATTCGCTCACCACTGGCTTTTTTGTTAGGCAGGACTAAGCTGGAGAAAGAGTTGCAAGGATTGTCTCTAGCTCCAGATTATCCCGCGCTCCAGGTACAAGACGTGATGTTACGGGGTGTACCGCAAAGCATGGCTGACCGGGTGAGCGAGATTCTGGTGGAAGTCAGTCCCACTCACCAGATTGCGCGACTGGTCATCAATGAAGTGGATGGATCCTCGACAGAGTATCGCTTTACTGAGCAAAAAGAGAATTTGCCGGTCGGGGACGCCCAGTTCCACTTCAGTCCCCCGGCGGGAACGGAAACCATTGAGGGCGATTTGGAACCGTGACGGAATTGGGCCAAGCGATGGTGTGGCGCGTATGAAGTTGAACGCATGAGAGTTGCGCCGCGGTGGTGGAGGATGACAAGCTATTTTGATGTAGTTACCTGCGGTACTTGAAACGCTCGAAATCTGGCAGATGGCCGGGCAATTATTAGAATGGCGATGTTAGACTGGAGTCGGCGGTCCGCATCGTCGGAAATCACGGAAAAAACGGGTAAATGGCGGAATTTGTCGTAAAAATCGCGGATGAACGCGGGCGCATGCTCCAGCAGGTGGAGCACGGCTACTCGGTCGACGAAGTGCGCGACCGCTTTGCCGCGCAGGGCTATCTGGTCTATTGGGTGAAGCCCCAGGGGCTCCTTTCAGGAGGAGTCGGGCGCCGGCGAGGGCGGCTGAAACAAGCGTCGTTCCTGGTGTTCAATCAGCAGTTTCTGACGCTGCTCAAAGCTGGCCTGCCGATTCTGAACTCGCTGGACCTGTTGATCAAACGGCAGAAAGATGCCTACCTGCGGCAGTTGCTGGAGAACGTTCGCGACCGGGTGAAGGGTGGCGAGTTGCTCTCCGATGCCTTCGCGGCACAGAGCATCTTCCCGAAAATTTATACCACCACGCTGATGGCCGGTGAAAAGAGCGGAAACATTGACGAAGTGCTGACGCGCTATATCAATTTCCAGCGCCTGGCGATGAGTTTTCGCAAGAAGCTGTTCGTTTCCCTGATTTACCCCACGCTGCTGGTTTCGGTTGTCATGATCATGGTGATGTTTTTGTTCACCTACGTGGTGCCCAAGTTCGCGGATTTGTTCAACAGTCTGGACGCGCAGCTTCCGGCGATTACCGTGTTTATGCTGGCGGTGGGCCAGAACGCACAGAAGTATTTTCCCTATGGAGTGGTCGGCGCGATCCTTGCTGTTTTCCTCTTTTTGCGCTGGAAGCGGACCGATAGCGGCGCCGATCACATCGACCGCACAATATTGAGTCTGCCATTGCTGGGCGATATACGGTTGAAGCACCAGGTTTCGGCGTTTTGCCGCATGTTGTCGACGTTGCTGCAAGGCGGATTGCCGCTGGTTCCGTCGCTTGAAACCGCAGGTGCCTCCATGAGCAGCCGGCGCATCTTAAAAGGTGTAACCCGTGCAGGGGTCAGGGTGCGCGAAGGCCAGAGCCTGGCCAGCAGTCTGGAAGAGCAGAAGATTTTTCCCGAACTGGCCGTGGAAATGATCGAAGTGGGCGAAGCGACCGGCGCGCTTCCCGCCATGCTCAATTCGGTGGCGGAATTTTACGAGGAAGATGTGCAGACGGCATTGGGCGCGTCCATGGCCCTGATTGAACCTTTGATTTTAATTATTATGGCAATCTTCGTGGGCGGAGTGTTGATCTCCCTATATCTGCCGATCTTCACCCTGGGAGTCCACTAAAGCCGGCCTCCCGGGAATGGAGAGGCCAGAATGATTCAAGGACAAGGACGAGGAATGGCGACAGCGGATAAGAAATCTCTTTTCGTGAACGGCGGCAACGGCGGACCCATCAGTCCCACCGGCAATCCGATCACGGATCTCGAACGGGCGCAGGATGTGGCGCGGCGCTATCGCTGCGAGTTTGTCGACCTCACCGACTTCCAACTGCACCACGAACTCTTCAAAAAGATCCCCGTCGAGTTGATGTTCCGCTACAACTTCGTGCCTCTGGAAGAAACAGCGGACGGGCGGCTCGCCATCGCCATCGCCGATCCCTCTCAATTGATGATGATCGACGAGATCAGCCTGCTGCTGCAGAAGCGGATCGTTACCAAGGTATCCACGCTCAAGCAGATCTCGGACATCCTCAAGAAAACCGAGCAGTCGCAGCGCGTTCTGGAGGAGGCCAGCGAAGGCTTCCAGATCATCCGCGAAGACGAAGCGACAGGCGCGGAAGAGACGCTGACCATCGACAAGCTGACGGCCACGGGCGACACCAGCCCGATCATCCGTTTAGTCGATACCACAATTTTTACGGCGTTGCAGCGGCGAGCATCCGACATTCACATCGAGACTCGCGACGACTCCGTCGTCATCAAGTTCCGCATCGACGGCGTGCTTACTCAAGCCATGCCGCCCATCGGCAAAGAGCATCACTCGACCGTGATTTCGCGTATCAAGGTCATGAGCGAGCTGGATATTTCCGAGCGGCGCGTCCCGCAGGATGGCCGCTTCCGCGTGAAATACAACGGCCGCGCGATCGACTTCCGCGTTTCCATCATGCCGTCGATTCACGGCGAGGACGCCGTGCTCCGCGTGCTCGATAAAGAGTCGATGAGCGAGAAGTTCCGCACCCTGACTCTGGACGTGGTTGGCTTCGACGAAGACGATCTGCGGCGCTTCCGGCGCTACATCAAAGAACCCTACGGCATGGTGCTGGTTACCGGGCCGACGGGCAGCGGCAAAACTACAACGCTCTACGCCGCCGTAAACGAGATCAAGACTGACGAAGACAAGATCATCACGATTGAAGACCCGGTCGAATACCAGTTGCGCGGCATCACGCAGATTCCGGTGAACGAGAAAAAGGGCCTGACCTTCGCCCGTGGTTTGCGATCGATCCTTCGTCACGATCCGGACAAGATCATGGTCGGCGAAATTCGCGACTCGGAAACCGCGCAGATTGCCATCCAGTCCGCTCTTACCGGCCACCTGGTTTTCACCACCGTCCACGCCAACAACGTCGTCGATGTGATTGGACGATTCCTGAACATGGGCGTCGAGCCTTACAACTTTGTATCTGCTCTGAATTGCATTCTGGCGCAACGGCTGGTGCGGTTGATTTGCGAATCCTGCCGTACCGCTGTTCACTATCCGCCGGATGTTCTCGAGGCCAGCGGGCTCGATCCGGCGCAATGGTCCAAGGTTCCGCTTTACGACGGGCCGGGATGCATTGAGTGCGCGGGAACAGGCTTCCGCGGACGAACTGCCATCCACGAACTGCTGGATTTGAGCGACCGCATCCGCGAGATGATTCTGGCGAAGAAGCCCACGTCTGAGATTCGGCGGGCGGCGCGTGAAGAAGGAATGCGTTTCCTGCGCGAGTCGGCGCTGGATAAAGTGAGATTGGGAATGACCACGCTGAAGGAGATCAACAAGGTTACATTTATTGAGGCGATGCGGTAGGCGCTGGAAATTTGCAGAAGAGTCTACGGGCGTTCAGAAATGGTCGTCATCCCGAGCGGAGCAAGGGATCTGGGTCTTGCTTGCGCCGCGACCTATTAGCTATTGCTTACAGAAACCTGGATCCCTCGCTCCGCTCGGGATGACAACCAGGTTGACGTTTGGCGACCTGCAAGGAGTCCGGTGGGCCAGTGCCCTTTCAGATATTGCAATTCTCCGCCGCAAAGGTTTTGATCTAAAGGTAGGGATTTCCCTCGAAATCAATGAGCTCGAACAACAATTCGGCAAGACCCAAGCTGGCCTGTGAGATTGCTTCTGACAGGATACTGGCGGGGCGTATCGCGGATGATGGCACTGGTCTGGAAGCCTGCTCAGCACGCGAACTGGCGCCTGGCAGCGTCGTGCCCGATCTGGTGGAAAATAATTTGCGGCAAGCGGATGCGGTACGGTCGGCAATTGAAGACGCTCTCGGGAGCGTGGGTGGACGCTCGAAAGATGTGATCGCCATCGTGCCCGATGCGACTGTGCGCGTGGTACTGCTGGAATTCGATACGCTTCCTTCCGACGACGAAGAAGCAGCAGGGGTCGTGCGATTTCGTTTGAAGAAATCGCTGCCGTTCGACGTGGATAAAGCGAAGGTTTCCTATCATGCGCAGAAATCGGGCGAGGGAATGAAGGTCGTAGCCGCGGTTTCACTCGCCAGCGTTATCGAGGACTACGAGAAAGCGTTTCGCGAGGCGGGGTTCAATCCGGGTGTGGTGCTGCCTTCGATGCTGGCCGCGCTTGGCGCCGCCGAAGGCAAGAAGCCAACTTTGGTGGTGAAAGTGGATACGCGCACCACGAGTATTGCCATTCTGAGCGAAGGGCAGCTGCAGCTTTTTCGCACACTGGAAAATGCGCGAGGCGTAACCATCAGCGGAGAGCAACTGGCCGAGGAAGTCTATCCGTCGGTGGTGTTTTTTCAGGACACGTATCATCTGAACATCGAACAGATTTATGTTTCTGGCTTGGCGGATTCTACCAGCGCCGTGCCAGCGCTGAAGGCTCAAACCGGAGCCGAAGTGCAGGAACTGGTGGCTCCCTCGATGTTGGGAGCGGCGTCCGGAGGATCGATTCCGCGGTGGAGAATGGGTGGAGTGGTGGGAGCTTTGCTTTCTTAAGTTATGCGTCTGGACATTAATCTCGCGAGTCAGCCCTACGAAGATTCGCGCCAATTCTGGCTGCGCTGGGGCCCGGCCATGGCTGGCATGGGAATCCTGACTCTGCTGCTGTTAACCCTGGTCGTCACCGGCTGGTTTACCGCCCGCCGCGACCGGGCCACAATCGCGCAGATGCGTGCGGGCATTGCCGACCGCGATGCTATCCGGAAACAAGCGGAAGAATTTCTCAATCGACCGGAGAACCGCACAACCCGCGACGAGTCGCAAATCCTGAACCGGTTGATCGAACGGAAATCTTTTTCGTGGACGCGAGTGCTGGAGGATCTGGAAAAAGTAATGCCGGCTCGGGTACACCTGGTCTCAATCAACCCCGATCTGGACGACGAAAACCAGCTGGCGCTGAAGATGGTTGTGGCCGGCGATTCGCGGGACAAGGCGATTGAACTGGCGCAGCGGATGGAAGAGTCGCGGCGCTTTGCTCAGACGATCATCACTTCGGAATCTAACCTGCAAACAGGCACCAGCGACCGCGAGCAGTTCAACATCGCCGCGATTTATATACCAGAAAGCGCGCCGCCACCAGCCCCGGCTCCGGTATCTCCGAAGGCGGAAATCTCCAAACGGAGCACGCCCTGATGCCCGACTTACGGAAAACGCGAAAGAACCTCAAAATCGTCATAGCAGTCATGGCGGGGATCGATTTGTTGGCGCTGGCGGCGTATGTTTCTCCGCTCATCGGCTCGGCTGACTCGCGGCGGCAACAAATGAACCTGTTGCAGACGGAACTCAATGCCAAGACACGGCAGGTGGAGCCCTTGAAGAACCTGCCGCAGAAAGTGACGCTGGCGAATCGCCAGATCGTGGATTTTTACAAGCAGCGCTTCCCTTCCGAGAGCTCGCAGATCGCCACCGAACTGGGCAAACTGTCGGTCGCCGAAGGCATTACGATCGAGCAAGTCAAATACAAAGAGCTCGAAGGGGAATCGGCTAAATTACGGCCCATAGAGATGGAAGCCGATCTCTCGGGAAACTATGTCGCTCTGGCAAAGTTTATCAACGCTGTGGAACGCGACCAGATGTTTTTTACCATTAACAGCATCGCACTGGGCGGCGCACAACAGGGACCGGTAAAGCTGGGCATGAAACTGGAGACATATTTGAAAGAGGGCACGCCGTGAAGCTGGGATTGGAAAATCGAAAAAAAGCCATATGGGCGGCGGTGCTGGGAGTCCTCGCCATATTGGCTCTGGCGTATGAGATTATTCCTTTCTTTGCGGGAGGAGAAACCTCCGCGTCTCTGGCTCCCACTCCGGCGCCGGCAGCGGCATCGCATACCTCGTCGTCAGGACATAAGGGTTCTAAAGGCAGCAAGAAAGCTCAGACTGCCACCAATCTCGATCCTACTTTGCAGTTGAAGTTGCTGGAAGGCACAGAAAAAACGATGTATTCGGGATCGGGGCGGAACATTTTTGTTTCCCAGGCCGAAGCGCCGCCAACCCCGATGGGGACGGGAGCGACGGATCATCCGAAAATCGCACCCGTCGTTTATACGCCACCCCCGGTGCAGCAGGCGCCCCCAATTCCGCTCAAGTTTTTTGGCTTCGCCAGCCAGCCGGGCGAACCGAAAAGAATTTTTCTTTCCGCGGGTGAGGATGTTTTCATCGCCGGGGAAGGAGAGATTGTCGACCGCCGTTACAAGGTCGTACGGATTTCACCCACTTCGGTCGAGATGCAGGATGTTGTAAACAGCGGCCCTCCGCAGAATATTCCCCTGACCCAGGGATAGAGCCGAGGCTCGTGGGCTCTGGTAATTTGGTAACTTCCGAACTTTGACAGCCATGCTTTCATCTACCCACTTGCGACCTCCGGCGAACCGGCGCCGACACTCCGAGCGCGGCTATATTTTGCTGACCCTGATGCTGATGGTTACGGTGATGGCCATTGTCGCTTTGGCGATCGTTCCCGAAATCAAGTTCACAATCCGGCGCGATCGCGAAGAGGAATTAATTCACCGCGGAGTGCAATACTCGCGCGCCATTCGCGCCTACTATAAAAAATTCGGACGCTATCCCACGCGAATCGAGGACCTGGAAAGTACCAACAACATGCGGTTCCTTCGCAAGCGCTACAAAGATCCCGTAACCGGCCAGGACTTCAAGCTGTTGCACTACGGCGAAGTGAAGATGGGGCTCGGGGGAATGATGGGCGGGAGCAGCATTCCCGGCGCGAATCCAGTGGGCGGGGCTGCGAATGGAGGGCCGAACGGCGCGGGAGGGTTTGGCCAGCCGAGCGCTTTCGGCGGAGCCAGCAATACAGGATTCGGAGGAAACTCCAACTCTTTCGGATCATCGTCCTTCGGATCATCCGGATCGTCCTTTGGCTCGTCTTCGTCGTCCGCGGGAACGCCAGGCCAGGCGGCGCCAAGTCAGCCTTCCGGGTCGGACCCCTCGCAGACATCGTCATCCTCTTCATTCTCCTCCGGGCAAAATCCCGGACAAGGGCCGGGGGGACAGTCTGGGCCGGGTGGCTCAGGGCCCGGTGGGTCGATCGGCAGCGGCCAGCTTGCGGGCGCGACCTTCGGCGGCGGACCCATCGTCGGAGTGGTTAGCACGAGCAAGAAAGATGGCATCCGCGAATTCAACCACAAGAAGAAATACGAAGAGTGGCAGTTTGTATACGACCCGGCATCGGACCGCGGCGGATTGATCAACACTCCGAATCAGCCTCCGCTACAGGGTTTGGCGCAGCAGCAGTTACAACCGGGGCAGCCCCCGCAACCCGGAGGCTTTTCGGGGACTACATCCGGGCCGATTCCCGGCATGATGAACAATCCCAACCAGGGAATGGAACCGAATGGTCCTCCTTCTCCTCCGCCTTCAAACCCGCAGTAGTGGTCCGAGATCGATTTGATAACTATTTGGCCAGTTTCACAGAAGTGACGGCGATGTTATTTCCGTCCAACGCTCCCGTAACGGTGACGCGCAAAGCCTCTTGCTTTTCGAGTGTGTCCAGAATGCTTTATCTTCCGTCTCAAGGTTGTAGACCTTGTCCTGCGTGATCAGGGAGAAGTTCGATCCTTTACCTCTGCATCCACGAATACATTCGAGCGCGCTGGCCAACATTGAATGCTCGCGGCCACAGAGCGTGTCGCCGATCGTACCGGTGAATGTTTTGTATTTCGCGCCGGCGGATGAAACCATCGCTACGACAGCGATAGCCAAACCAACCAGCGGAAATGCCTTTTTCTTGAAGTTCATCCGTTCAATGCTCCCTGTCGATTGTATCGTTTGTATTTGTTGGACCACGCATGGCGAAGGTGCGCAAAGGGCCGCTTTGGCATCGCTAATCGCGAGCCCGCCGCTCGAGGGCCAGATGACATAACTGCCGCGGAATCGCTCCAGCGGTGACTATGCACAATCGTTACTTGCGTGGAAATTCAGAAGGTTTATCGTGGGGACACTCCCCGAAAACAAAGGCCTTAGCTCGCCAAAGAGGTTACTTTGGGCAGTACCTTCGGTGCGCAAAGTGCGCTAGAGTTCAAGAGCCGGTTTTCGACCCAGCGAGGCTGTGGAAAGACCTATGACCCAACCAATCGAGCAGCACGGGACAGAAGAAATTATTTTGCCTGAGAATTTACTGCCCCTCGGATCCATGCTAGGCCAGGGAGTTACTCCGCTGGACGTGTCGATGGTTCTGGCGAAGGTTTTCCGTGTGCAATACACGGAAGTGGCTCTGCTGCGGCTGGAAGACGGATTGCTGCGTTTCATTTTTCCCGAGCATCTGCGGACCACCGGTGCGATTCCAATTTCGGGTAAGGCAATCGCAGCCCACACTGCATTGAGCAAGAAGGCGGAAATCTTCAACAATTTCGCCAAGGTTAAACACGCCAGCATTTTCGAGACGATCAAGCCGAGCGGAGTGGACGAAGAGCAATCGCGTCCGAACCCGATTCAGAAACTCATGTCGGTTCCCATCATGGATCGCCATTCGAACGTGCTGGGCGTGATCCAGATTTCACGCAAGGGCCTGGACCCGCGCTTCGCGCCGGATTTCAGCCGCGAAGACCTGCATGATCTGGAAGTGGCGGCGGGCGTTCTGGCTTCTTCACCCGTGCTGCTGTCAAACTAGCTGTTCCCTTCTTTTTCCCAGCCGAGGGCCAATGCGACAACGGCCGGCACTCGCACAAATCTAAAATACGCGACTACCGCCAGACCTTATTCGGAAGTTGGATTGGCGGAACGATTGTGCTCGCTTATCCGGGTCGCGTAGCACTGTTTATGCACGGCGTTGCCATCTTCATCCGTGACGGTATCGCTGTGCAGCGTCACAGGCTTATTGCAGATTGAGCACTTTATTTCCGATTCTTGCCGGTTATCCACGATTCACCCCTTGACCTTGCCCAAGAGGGCGATTTACCCAAACGGGTAAATCGTATTACGACGCCTCGGATTTTTTCAAGAGCCATGCTTTAGCGTGCGGTAGCGTACAAAAGATCAGCTCCCGAAACTATGCCGCGGTTCTCGGGTTTATGCAGTTGGGCTGATTACCAATACTGGTAAACTCTCACGCCGACTCAATTAACACCGCCGATAAACCGAACCCAGGAGCGCGGCGGCGACGGTCGAAGAGTGTTCCCCAACAAGGAGCGATTTGTTATGCTACCGAAAGAAATGGCTCGCCCACGTCAGTTCGTGGCTTCCCCCCTGCCTGCCTGGGCGCGGCAAATCAGAGCCCTTCGCAAGCAGCTTCAACTCAATCAGATCGACTTCGCCAAGCATCTGAATTGCTCGTCCATGGTGGTATCGCGCTGGGAACGGGGCTTACACAAACCTCCAGCCGATTGCCTGATTGCTATGGGAAAAATGACGGGGCCTCCCGCCGGATGGTACTTCTGGAAGATGGCGGGAGTCGATCAGGCGGCAGCCAGGCGGATGTTGCAGCTATCTTAAAGCGGTCTTCAGCACTTCGCCCAAATCCGCTTAATCGGCCCCGCACAAGCGGATACCTTTATTCGTTGAGAGAATCTGTACTTGATGTCACGGTCAAGACCACTCCTGTTTTCGTATAGGAGACCGCGAAGAATTCCGATGAATTGATCGCGATAGTGGTGTTGGAAAAAGTCCCGGTAATACTTCCGGCACTCAACACGGTGAAGGTCTGGCCGACTGTGGGAACGAAGCTCCCGATTAATGGTGCAGCGAGTGTTCCGCTCAATGTGGCCGCGCCCACAACTTTGAGCTGGCTGTATTGTGTGATGACCGTTGTGCCACCGATGGCCGTACTCAACTTTCCATTCGCCGTCTGCGTGTAGGAGCCGGTGATTTTCATCTGTCCCGCCAGGCCGGCATCGCCGACGCTGAACAGCGAACCAACTTTCATTCCGCCCACCGAAACCTTGCCCGTAATCGATCCCGCACCGAGAAAAGTGCCGCTATTGATGTGGACGGTGCCGGTCAGCATGCCGTCATGCGTGGTCTTGCCACCCGTCTGAGTATAGGAGGTTCCAGTGCCGCCAATGGTCAGACCACAACCTTTGGCCACACTCAAGGTTCCGCTGTTGGTCAGATTGCCGGTGGTGGTGAACTTAGCCGCATTCATAATGCGCAATTCGTTCTTGTTGCCGGTGAGCGAAGCCATGGCGTTGCTGCTGTTCGCCGTGTTGAAGAACGTGCCACCGGACAGCGTGACCACAGCGGAGTTCGTTTTGATGCTGGCCGGCGTACCGGTGATATTAAAGTTCGAATCGAATACCCACTGTCCGGCGGTGAGGACTCCGGCGCTGTTGATCTGGGTCAGCGAACCGACACTAAAGCTGGTCTTGGGCAAGAGATTGAGAGCGCCTGCCATGCTGAATGCGCCGGGCTGTGCGAAGGTTGCGGTCGTGGTAAGCACGCCGCCAGCGACGATGCTGCTCAGGTTGGCCAGAGCGCTGGTTCCAGTGGTCGTGTTCATGAGCTGGCCGCTGGCTTCCTGCGTAACTTTAGCCGCCAGGGTGGTAATGCCGCTGGCGGAGCCGGGAAAGTAAATGTTGCCGCCGTTGGCGGTATAGGTGCCGCCGGTCAGCGTGTTGTTGGTGGCGTTGTAGTTCAGGAATGAATTCGCCGCGCCTTCAATAGTGACGTTGCTGCCGGTTAGTGCCTGTACGGTGCCGGAGTTGCTGAACCCCGCGCTGCTGGCGTCGATGAATAAATTCCCACCGGAAACATTGGCCGAAACGGTTCCGCTATTGATCAGGCCCATTTCGCCATTGCCGATGTTGCCCGCTCCCTGAATAGTGCTGGCGTTCGTAAGGACTTCGCTTCCCGTCAGGGACGCGCCTTCGATCGTGTTCGGTCCGGCGTTGCCGAGAGTCAATGTGCCTTTGCCAGAGAGCGAAACATTGCCATTCAAAAGAAGAAAAGTGTTGGTGCCGGCCGAGTTCATCTGAATCGAACCCGCATTGCTGATGGTGTTTGTCACCGCCAGAGAAACACCATCAGGAATGACGAGCGAGTCACCGGCAGTGCTCAGAGTGAGCGTGCCGATACTAAGGCTGAAATCGTCAGTCGAGGCCGCCGTGGCCGTACCGACTGCGATGTTCTCCCCTGCCACCGGCACACCGCTATCCCATTGCGTCACGTCGCTCCAAACCCCCGTGGTTCCAATCCAGTTATCTGTTGTTTGGGCGGCCGCGATATTTCCCATCGCAAGAACGGCGAGGACAGCGCAGACAACATAAATTGACTTCGAGAAACTGATGGTAAGCGGGCGAACTGGCAGCATGCAGAGTCTTCCTTTATAGATTCAGTGGATGCCCGGCGACGCGCTAAACAAGCGGAGGGACGGGTAAAAGCGGGGAGCAGCCTCAGAATCATACCCCACTGGCCCGGAGAGTCAAGATGCAGGAATTTGCAACACGGACGCGGCATTTGGAGTGAAAAACCTGCCTAAGATAAGGTCCGTCAGCGCTCCTTCGACTCTTTGGAGCCAACTTCGATCAGACGCTTGGTCATCAGGACGAGGCCGAGAATCTGCGTCCACTCGGAAACGATGTTGCCGACGACTTGTCCCCACTTGCTGTTCGGGTCCATGGCCCGGAACGCCACGATCCAGGCGATGCCGGTGACCGCAAGAAACAAGGTAAGCGAATGTTCGCGCAGGAAGCCGACTACAGGCGACAACAATCTTCCTTGCGGCTGCTTACTTTCTTCCGAGCCCTTCTCGTAGAGATACTTCGTCATGACTACGGTGACGAAGACTCCTGTCCAGTCGGCGATGGCGTTGCCGAAGAAGGACCCGAGATGAGTAGAAGGATTGGAGCGGATATAGAGCGCAATCAAGGTGACCACGACGCCCAAGGCCGCCAGACTGAGTGAGTGCTTGTGGAGGAACTTCTGCGAACCGCGCTGACGCTGCATGAAACAACTGTACTAGGGTTCGCGATTCGGTTCAGCGCGCGCTATTTGCACTCAACTTTTCCGATCGAGTTTCGCGCAAAGAAGTTGGAATCGGCGCTATGCCTGCGTCGACTGGAGAAACCCTGAGTTGTCGCGTTGGATCCACCACCAGCCAGCTCAAAGCACCAACCAAACACAGCCCGGCAGCGACTAGAAACGAAGTTGTCCAACCAAATCGGGCGGCAATCCAGGGAGTGAGAGACGCCGTGAGTGCCGCTCCAATCTGGTTCCCCATGTTCATGAAGCCCGAAACCGAACCCGCAGACCCGCCGGCAAGATCGGCCGTGACCGACCAGAAGGAACTCTGGGACAAATACAGCGCACCGGCTCCGCCCGCGAGCACGACGCTAGCCAGGCGCGCGCTTTGAACCTGCGATCCGAAAGCGATGAATATTCCCGCCACTGAAATCGCAAAGGCCGCCAGGCCGCAACGGCCGGCGCGGAGTCCGAACCGCTTGGTGAGCCGGTCGTTGATGGTTCCTCCCAAAAGGCAGCACACCAGCATGGCGAGAAATGGCAGCATGGTGTAGAACGCGCTCGCCTTCAAATCCAGGCCGCGCACTTTTGCGAGATAGCGATAGAACCAGCTGAAGAATATCCAGGCCACATAGCCATAGCAGAAATAGCTGAGGGTGAGCGCCCAGACTTCTTTGCTTTGAATTACACGCCTCCAGGACACGAGCGCCTTTGGATCATTCTTTGATTCCAATTCTGTGAGGCCGGACCGAATAAACGTTAATTCCGATGCAGAAATACGAGGATGCTCGGCGGGCGTGTCGCGAGCGATAAAAAACCAAACCGCAGCGGCGACAAATCCAATAACGGAGCACGCCCAAAACGACGATCGCCAGCCGTAATGGACCATCAAGTAAGTGACGATCAGCGGTGTCAGGCCGGCTCCGGCTCCTACTCCGGCGAAGATCCAGCCATTCGCAATGCCGCGTTCCGTGGTCGGAATCCAGCGCGCGATGAACTGATTGCCGGACGGATAGATGACGGCCTCCCCGGCGCCGAGAAGAAAACGAACCGCGATAAAGATGAGCAATGCGCCGGCGATGTCGGCTGGGACCATGGCGGTCAGTGCGGTGAAAATTCCCCACCACGCAACGCCTGCAGCCAATACGCGACGAGGTCCGAAGCGATCGGCCAGTCTGCCGCCAATGGTTTGGAACAGCGCGTAACCGACCAGCATGGCGCTGAAGACCTGGCCTAGCTGTACATCGCTGAGATGATAAGCCTCCGCGATGGAGCCGCCGGCGATGGAAATGTTCACCCGATCAAGGTAAGAAACGGCGCTCAGGACGAACAGCCAGAACACCAAAAGCCAGCGGACGTTGCTTGTATTAGCACGGCTTGTATTGGCGCGGCTTGTATTGACTGTTCTCATCGCCGATGTCATGGCTCGTTGCCGCTTACTTGCTGCTGACCGCGGCGATACAGTTGATTTCCACCAGAGAATCTCCCGGTAGCGCAGCCACGGCAACGGTTGTACGCGCGGGCCCGCCATGCGGGAAATATGTGGAGAACACTTTGTGCATTCCGTCCCAGTGTTCAATCTTCACCAGGAAAACATTCAGTTGCAGAACACTCTCCATTGTTCCACCGCCAATTTCCACATGCTTCTTGATCTTATCCATGACCATGGTGGTGTGCGATTCGATTGTCCAGTCTTTGGAGTCGCGCGTATCGTGGGCGCCCTGCCCTGCGACATAAATCACGCCGCGGTGAATAACAATTGGCATGATGGCATCTTTTTCGCTGCCCGGTTTGCCGTCGCTATTCAGCTTGCGGATTTCGTCGGCATCTTTGCCAGCTGCACTCTGAGCGAGCGCGCGATTCGGTAACACGGTGGCTGTAACGCCCAACGCGGAAAGCACGGAAGCAAACCGCGTGGCGAACGTTCTGCGAGTGAAAGTCAAATTCATGATCGTTCTCCCGATGAAACTCGAATTTGAGCAACTGGTCTTTTAACTGCTACAGCCTGCCAAACTTCTTCACCGCCTCCACGATCGACTTCATCTGTTCAATCACGGCATACATCGAATGCTCTTTGAAGTCCATTTGCTGGGCCAGGGCCAGAACTTCCTGAGCTCTCGCCCTTGGCACAACCACCACGCCATCGCTGTCTGCCGCTACGATGTCGCCCGCATTTACCGTTACGCCGTCGCACTTCACCGGAATCTGGGACCCTCCGAAGCGGTAGTGATGCACCGATGTTGACGGCACAATGCCGGTCGCATACACGGGAAAACCAATCTTGCGGAGATAGGCTACATCGCGCACTCCTCCATCGATAACCGCTCCGGCGTAACCGCGCGCAGCCATCGCGGTGCCCATCAGTCCGCCCATTCCTGCGATGTCCTCCCCGTCCTCGACGACCATCACATAAACGGAATCGGCGAAGCCCTCGTCGATGGACGCCAGCATTCCGTTCAAGGCAGCAGGATCGGTGTTGCCTTCGTCTTTCTTAAGTTGGACCGTGCGGGCAAACCCGGCAAACTTCGCAGTCAAGATCGGATGCATGCGGTGACTCATGTACATTCGTTTGCCGGTCAACTGCTCGACCGCATCGGAGACCGAAGCCACCTCCACGCGGCGAAAGTCTGCCAGTAAGGAGCTGTCATTCTGCGGTTCGGAGGCTGCGGTCACCGACTGTGCGCGCTCAAATCTTGCGGCGCACGTAATAGCGAATAAAACGCCGATGGATACAAGCGATACCGCCATTATGTGGGACTTTATAAAACCAAAAGACTTGTTCATCTCGGTCTCCTCAAGGTATACATGTGCGCGGACTCTAACATCGTTTATTGCCCGGTGGAAGAGCCAATTCGTCTTCCTGAAAGGAAATGAAAATGCCGACCAAAATCACCCGCTTACTAACTTGGATCTTCGCGATCGCCATAGTGCTGGGGATCTCAGTGCAGCGGGGAAATTCTCAGGATCATAAGGCTGTGAATCTCTCATCCGCGAAGGGGCTTCCTTTCAGCGACGGTATCATTGCGGGCAATACTCTTTACATCGCCGGCCAGCAGGGTGCGGACGATTCTGGAAAATTAGTGGCTGGGGGAATCGGCCCCGAGACTAGCGCGACCCTCGACAATATCCAGAAAGTTCTGAAGGCCGCTGGCTTTGAACTGAAGGACGTGGTCAGTGTGACCGTCTATCTCGCCGACATTCATGAGTTCCCCGACATGAACAAAGTTTATAAGGGGATTATGCCCGACCCCAAGCCGGCTCGCGCGACGGTTCAGACCGCGGCATTAGTCAACAACGCCCGGATTGAGATCTCAGCGATCGCGGTGAAGCGGAAGTAGTCCGCTCTTTCAGGGCATTCTGCAACGCCGGGCCCAGCAGCGAGGCCGAGTCTTTGTCGAGATAGACAGTGGCATTCGGATGAGTGCGCAGAATCGAGGCCGGCGCCATTGGGCTGATTGCGCCTTCAAGGCAATCTTTCACAGCCGGGGCCTTGCGCACGCCGGGCACAACGACCAATATCTCTTTGGCTTTGATAATCTGCCGGACCGACATCGAGATTGCCCGCTTCGGCACTTCAGAAATGCCGGCGAACCAGGCTTCGCCCACCTGCTGCTGGCGGCAAGCTTCATCCAGGTTCACGATGACGTAAGGTTCTTCGGTCTCGAAATCGGCGGGCGGGTCGTTGAATGCGATGTGCCCGTTTTCGCCAATGCCGAGAAAGGCGATATCCACGGGCAAGGATGCCAGTTGTTTGCCCACGCGCCGCACCACCTCCAACGGATCGGCTGCGTCCCCGTCGAGCAGATGGTAATTGGAAATTCCGGCCTTCTCCACTAACTGCTCCAGGAGCATCTTGCGAAAGCTTCCCGGATGGGAAATCGGCAAACCGATGTATTCGTCGAGATGAAACACCTCCACCTTTGACCAGTCGATGCCGTGCGCCTTCGTCAAACTATCCAGAAACTCGCGCTGCGACGCCGCCGTCGCAGCAATGATTCGCGCATGGCCACGCTCTTCTATCGCGTTCCGAATGGCTGCCGCCGCCTTTGCGGCTGCCGCATGCCCGAGCGCCGCCCGATCATCGAATACTTTGATCAGCATAGAGATAGAGATAGGGATAGGGATAGGGATAGGAAAAAGACATGCTAAATCGCCATCCTAATGTGGTAGCGAGAAGCTGATAACATCGCCTCCCGCAGCGATTGCCACGTATTGAACGCCGTCGACCGCGTAACTCATTGGTGAAGCGTGCATGCTCTGACCGGTGTTGAATTGCCAGAGCGGGCGGCCGGTCCGCGCTTCCACTGCTTCCAGCGCTGAGGTGTCGTTGGCGAAGAACACCAATCCACCCGCCGTTGTGAGCGTACCACCCCAGGAATTACCTCGGCCGGCTTGAGGATAGCGCCAAACTATCTTTCCCTGCGGGACGGAATACGCAACCAGAATCTTTTGCGCGTGATCGTCGGGCGCAAGTTTGGTACCCGTAGCGTAAAAGGTTTGGCCTTGAGTAAATGACTGCGGGTGATTGAAGAAGACACTGCAACTCTCCAGCGCCATGACGTAGAAAAGTCCAGTGTCAGGATTGTAGGAAGGCGAAAACCAGTTTGTGGCGCCGTCGATGCTGGGACAAATCTGTGTGCCCTCCGCGGTTGGTATTCGTCCCGAGAGTATCGGGCGGCCAGAAGCGTCAATCCCTTTCGCCCAGTTCAGCTTTTCAACAAACGGCGTCGCCTTGAGGAACTTGCCGTCGGTCCGGTCGAGAACATAAAGAAATCCGTTACGGTTGGCTTGCACCAGCAAATCACGCATTCGGCCATTCACTTCAGCATTTACCAGTACAGGCGTTTCATCGGCGTCATAGTCGTACAAGTCGTGCGGAGTGAATTGGAAATACCATTTCAGCGCGCCAGTATTGGGGTTCAACGCCAGGACACACGCGGTATAGAGGTCATCTCCAGGCCGCGAATCTCCTGCAAAATCGGGGGACGCGTTGCTGGTGGTCCAATACAAAATATCCAGCTTCGCGTCGTAAGTACCGGGCATCCACGTCGTGGCTCCGCCGTGAAGGTAGGAATCGCCAGGCCAGCTCGACGATCCGATCTCTCCCGGACCGGGGATCGTCCAGAAGCGCCATTTCAATTTGCCGGTAGCGGCACCGTATGCGGCCACGAAACCGCGCACGCCGGAATCACCGCCGGAAGTGCCCACAATCACTTCATCTTTCACAATCAGCGGTGCGCCGGTTGCGCCATACTGCTTTGCCTTGTCTGCGTAGGTCACATCCCACAGCAGGTGCCCGGTGCGAGCGTCGAGACAAAGCAAGTGGGCATCGTCGGTTTCCATGTAGACGAAGTTTTTCCAGACACCCACGCCGCGATTCTTATGGCCTGCGGCATCGTCGAGCAACCCCGCGCTCACTGGCCGTTCATGATGCCAGATAACCCGGCCGGTTCGCGCATCGAGCGCGAATGCATCGTTGGCGGATGTGACGTACATCACGCCGTTCACGACCACGGGTGTCACCTCCAGCCTCTCCGAATTAGAGGGGTGGAAAATCCACGCGGCGCGGAGGCGCGTGACATTGGCCGCGGTAATTTCGCGTAATGCGCTGTAGCGGCGTCCGGTGTAGTCGCCGTTATAGGAAGTCCAGTTGACGCTGGGAGGCTGCGTGAGCAAGTCGGCCGCGCTGACATTCGCGTCGGCAACAACCGGGGCCTGCCCGCGTTGTCCTGCTGCCGAAAACGCGAGCAGGCCAACAGCGGATAGTAGCGCCCCGGTTAACATTTTGCTGAAGGATTTCATGTCAGTGGTTTTCTGCTCCGCCGGATTGAACTTCCTCGATTTTAATTTCTTGAAGAGAACCACGGTCCAGTCCAGTCGCGTCTTCAAGATGAAGCGAGATGCGGGAGGCTTTCGCCGGAGGCGTCAACTCAGTCTCCAGTGCGACGAGCGCCGTCGGGTCGACCTGCGTCAGAGGCATTGTTCCCACGATTCCTCCATGTTCGTCGTAGAAGTGCGCAGTCAAACGTCCCGCGAAAAAAACGCCGAAAGAACCCGAGAGCCGGATGTGGCCGCTTTGCAAACGTGTCGCGTGCAGAGGACGAACTACGACGCCTGCATCCTCTACGCCGTGAAATTCGCTGCTCGATCGAGTGGGAAACCACTCCGTGTCAAGATCTCGAGCTTCGCCTGGCCGCAGTTGAACGAGCGGACTATTGATCTCGGCTTCCAGGTAATAGGGAGAACCATCGCCTCCGGTAGTGAACGATGGTTCTCCCGCTGAATTCAATCGCAGTTCTGGACCGTTCATCCAAAAAATAACCGACGCTTTGCCGGGATAGGTTTCACTCTTTTCGTAACCGAAGCGTTCCACCATGGCGAACTGGCTGTCGCCATCCACTACCGCCAGCCAGCCCGGCGTCGAGTCCAGCCAAAATTCCGCGGCAAGATGCATGTAGTGCAGCGCGAAGAGGCCATCGTCTCTGACGGAGACCGCTGGATTTTCCGCCGGACCGAAGCGCACGTGGTAGCGGTTAAGATAACTACTGGATGGATTCGCCGGGGTGAAGGTCCAGAAATTGTTGTTACGTCGCGAAGGAGCAGAGTGGTCGGCGGTATCGTATTGCGAAACGGACTGCATGGACCACTCGATGACGTGTCCGGTTTTGTTCTGCATGGTTGCGTGAAACCGGATTCGCGGAGAATCGGCGTCCAGATGAATCGTACGGCGAATCTGAATTCCGGACTGCGGGTCGGCGGCCCCTGTCAGCTCGATCTCGCATTCCTTTCCTTCCGAAACCTTTCGAAAGGCGTACGGACCATCGTCGATCAAATCGGAATTGCCCACCCAATGTTGCTCATCGTCATTTCCTTCCGGCAGCAACCAAACCTTGTCGCCTCCATAGTTAAACCACTGCGAGGGATCGGGAGGCAGATATTTTCCTTCGAACTTGGGATTGACGAAGAGGTAAGGATGGCCGGCAAAAACGACCTGCACCAACCGGCCGCCATTTTGCGGGACGACGATCAACTTGAGCCAGTGATTGGAGACCTGTTGCGCGCTCCACCCTTTGTAATTCACTGGTTCGATGCGGCACGATGAGTCCGGCTCGCTCGGCTTATCTTGAGCCAGCACGGGTGAAACGGTCAGGTTCCAACAAATAAGCAAAGCCACTGCGTAGCATCGCATCATTTTTTCTTCTCTTCTTCCTTAATCGGTGTCGCCATGATACCTCGCTGATAAACGAACAGGACTCGGACTCCGGGCATCGTCATTGTTCCGAACCGCAACTCAACCGGTGCACACTTTCACTGGACGAAAGAAAACGCAATGAAACGAAACAATTGGATTTGCGTCAAGCAAATTCTGTGGTATATCAGGTTCATCGTCCGATGTCACCGATTCCTGAGAAACTGTTTTCACGGAGTGGAACAAACCGCGACGTTCCGGGGTCTTCCCTGGCATTGCCGAATCCGGGAAGCGCGACGTGACCTGGCGAATCGCGCTCACGTTTGGTTTGGTGCTGATTTATTTCGGCGCAGTGGGAAATGTTGTTTGCCAAAACACAGATAGCAAAGAGACGACTTCTAGTCAGAAGCTTGATCTCAGGGGTAAGAGAACATTCGAGGCGAAGTGCGCGACCTGCCACGGACTCGACGGGCTCGGAGGCGAACATGCTCCCGATATCATTCGCCCGCACGACGCCAAGGCGCTCTCGGACGAGGCATTGCTCAACGTGATCCACGATGGAATTCCGGAAGCTGGAATGCCCGCGTTTCCCAATATCGCGGGAGAAGATGATCACGCGCTGGTGGCTTATTTGCGCTTTTTGCAAGGCCGATCGGGCGGGAACTCCGCGGCAGGCGATCCGGCGCGGGGCCGTGATCTTTTCTTCGGAAAGGCCGGGTGTTCAGCCTGCCACCAGATTGAACGCCAAGGACAGTTTGCCGCTAACGATCTCGCAGGCTTCGTACGAGATCATTCGGTCGACGAAATTCGCGACGCGATCCTGAAACCGGCTGGCGAGGCGAGAGAGGATGCCACCGCAGTTGCGCGTGATGGTCGAGAGTTTTCCGGCACGATTCGAGATGAAGATAACGCATCTCTCCAGTTGCAGGATGATAAAGATGGCCGGTTTTACTTGCTCATGAAGTCCGGCCTGGTTTCTGTCCGCAGGAAAATTGGAGATTCCATGCCATCCGATTACGGAGGGCGGCTCAGCAGCAGTGAGCTTGATGATCTGGTCGCTTACATTGAGGAGGTGTCGAGGTGAGACGATTCATCTTCATGTTGGAGGTATCAAAGTGCAGGTTCTGAATTCCAGCAGGCGGTCATTCATGAGGTGGGCAGCCGCTGCGCCACTATTAAGCCAGATCGCTGCATCTGATCTTTACGCCAAGGCCGCCAGCGCCGTAGGCAAAGACCTTCGACAAAATTGTTACACGCGCCTGGGAGTTAAGACTGTTATCAATTGCCGCGGCACATGGACCTACCTGAGCGGCTCGCTGGAGTTTCCTGAAGTACGCGAAGCACAGATCGAAGCCAGTCAATATTTCGTGAACGTTCTCGATTTGGAGCGTGCTATTGGACGGCGGCTGGCAGAGCTCACTGGAGCCGAATCTGGAATGATTACCTCAGGCGCGGCTGGCGCGATGGCGGTCGCAACCGCAGGATGCATGGCCGGCACCGACGACAAGTTTATCTGGCAGCTTCCCGATACGACCGGCCTCAAGAATGAAGTGATCATGTCCGGCGGGCGAAGCGCTTTTGACAGCGCAATCCGGCTAACTGGCGCGAAACTCGTGCTAGCCTTTTCGCCGGACGAACTCACCAACGCGATCAACTCAAACACCGTGATGATCTACACCACGCACCTCGGCGACGAATTACAGAAAGAACTCGCGATCGCGAAAGAACACAAGGTGCCGTTGCTACTCGATGATGCGGCGGGAATTCCTCCGGCGGACAATGCCAGGTTGTACGCCAGGATGGGAATCGACCTCTACGCTTTTTCCGGCGGTAAAGGTCTGCGCGGACCGCAGTGCAGCGGAGTGCTTCTAGGCCGAAAAGATCTGATCGAGGCGGCGATCATGAACAATAGTCCCCGCGAGGGAGCCGTGTGCCGCCCCATGAAGGTTGGAAAAGAAGAAATGATCGGCTGCCTTACCGCCATTGAAACCTGGCTGAAGCTGGACGAGAAGAAACTCTATCGCGAATGGAACAATCGTGCGGACAATATCAGGAAACTGGTGGATACAGTGCCGGGAGTGCAGACAAGCATCTACATTCCCGACGATGGTAATCGCTATCCCACGCTGAAGGTTTCATGGGATCAGCACGCCTGGGGATTCACCATCGCGGATTGCGTGCAGGCTCTGCGCGCGGGCGATCCGGTCATCGAAGTGCTCGGTGCGGATAACCCGAGCCTGGTGACGGCGGTGCGCGAGGGCAGGCCTAACCCGAACAGGAAAGAGCGGCCAGAAGCCGACCACATCGAACTGGTTTCAATGACTATCCAGCCCGGCGAAGAAGTCATCGTGGGACAAAGACTGCGCAGCATCCTGAAAGCGGCACAAAAGAAAAGCCAGGCAGCTTAGAAGCGCGGCGCAACTCGCTGTCCCCTTTTGTTGGCTGAGGAAAGGCTTGAATGAAATCATTCCTCGTTGCATTGCTGCTGTCGTTCGCAGTTGCTGTGCAAGCACAGGCAGGCGCTAAGGCACCGGCGAGCGTTGACGGCGGAGACTACATTTACATTTCCGCCCAAGGACCGCGCGGTGCGGATGGCGCACTGCCCGCAACTTTTGCAGCACAGGCGCGGCAGGCGTTCAACAACTTGAAATCGGTTGTCGAGTCTGCGGGCCTGACGATGAACAATGTCGTCTATACCACCGTGTATCTGACCGACATCGGCCAATATGCGGAAATGAACGGCGCGTTCGGCGAAGCCTTTAAATCAATTCCACCGGCTTGCGCTGTGCTCGGCGTCGCAGCGCTTCCCGATCCGCCAATTGAGATTAACGCAGTCGCGGTGCGGAATCTCTCTGACCGGCACGCTGTCTCTCCACCGAACCTCAAATGGGACGAAGCTAGTTCGCCCGGAATTCTCACGCACGATCGTTTATTTGTTTCCGCCATGCCCGGGACCGATCCAGCCAGTGGCAGAACTTCAAACGACCCTGCGACTCAAGTGGATTTCGCGCTTGACCGCATGAAAGCAGTAGTGGAAGCGGCGGGACTGAAGCTGGGCAACATGGTTTTCGTCAATCCGTTCTTGACGGTGCAGATTCCGATGCGGGTGATGAACCAGCACTATGCGCAGCGGTTCGAGTTCGGCAATAGTCCGGCCCGGGCCACAATCGAAGTCACAAGCCTGCCTAACGGAGCGCAAATCGAATACACAGGCGTCGCGGTCCGCGACCTGAAGGAACGGCGGGCGGTGCGCCCCAAGAACATGCCGCCGAGTCCGACAGCGAGTCCGTGCGTGTTTGCCGGCGACACGCTATATTGTTCGGCGAAGAGCGGCTTTATCCCCGGACCGAACGAAGGCGTTTATTTCTCAACTACGCCTCTTCAACTCGTTCAGACGATGCGCAACCAACTGGACAATCTGGAAGAAGCCGATATGGATTTCTCTCAGGTGGTCTCCACGACTGTTTACCTCGACAATGTGACGGACCTGCCTGCGTTCAATGAAGTGTATGGAAAGTACTTCAAAGGCACACTGCCGGCGCAAACCACCCTTCAGCAGATCGCGCCAGCGGACCGCAGACCCGACAAAGACGAACACTACCCTGACCTGGAGCAGGTTTCGCTCATCGCCGTGCGAAAGGGACCCAAGCACTAGCGGACAATGCGTCGACGTGTTGTGGGGTTGGTTATGCCGATAGCTGACGGAAAAACCTACAAGTCTGTGACGCATGAACATCCCCGGCCCAAGCCAAAACCGGGCTGGAGTGGGCCACTCGTCGAATTGAACCAAGGTCAAAGGCAGCGGACAGGAGTGTCCGCTCTACACGCTTTCGGGGCAATCCAATGATTTTACTGTTTGGAGATCGGCTTCCGCAGGGAGAAATTCGGCGGCGGGGCGGGTACGTCCGGCTCTCACGTCTTCGTAACCCTGGCGAATGCCTTCGGACGCTTCTTCGGAATTCACGCGCTCCCAATCAAGATAAGTAGCTAAGGCCTCATCGAGGGCGGTGGCCGGGTCCTGGCCGTGGCGATGTGCGTATTCTTCCAGTTGGGCGCGGCGTTCCGGCTTGAGGGGAATTATATCCATACTTGTTGACGCACTTTCGTTTTCCAGACCAGGAGCGCCCTATTGGCGTGTCAAGCAGACTTATTTGCCTGCATGTAGGCCCTGAGGATGGCGTTGATGCGGGTTTGGTAGCCGGGGTGTTGGCGGAACCATTGCAGCAGGTCGGCGTCGAGGCGCATGGTCACAATGGTTTTGGGGGTGGGCAGGATGATCTTGGCGTGTTTCCAGAAGGCTGCGTCGGTGGCGTGCGCTTCCGGGTCGGAGGCAATGCCCTGGCGAATGCTGGCGTCGCTCCTGCTACGCAGCTTGCCCCAGTTAGTGCGGGCGGAGGTGTTAGTGGCGGCGCGACGAGCCCTCGATGCTTTGCCAATAGCGTCGTCTTTCCTGGGGTTCCGAGCGCCAGGCCGAGATGATGCGTCTTTCATTGTTTTCTGTGTCCGCATAAATCAGGGTGACTTCCAAGCCATCCACCAAGCCGATGGCATAGACGCGGTCTTCGCTGTAATCGAAGCGGTCGTCCTTCTGTTCGACGGTTGGGCCTTCGAAGATCCTTACAGCGTCCGCGAAAGCTATGCCCTGCAGTTGAGGTTGCGCCGATTCTTGCTTTCGTTCCAAGTGTGGCGCATGGGGTGTATTTACACAATGTAAATATGGCAGTGGCTCATGGTTTTCGGTGTGATGGCGGCGTGCAAGCCCTCAGGCGATGAGGACAAGTTAGCGGTAAAAACCGAGGAAGTCTGTGACGCATGAACATCCCCGGCTAAGCCAAAACCGGACTGGAGTGGGCCACCCGTCGAATTGAACCAAGGTCAAAGGCAGCGGACAGGAGTGTCCGCTCTACACGGCGGCGGGCTACCCACGAAATGATTTTCGTTTACTTTCGCAAACCGTGTCGATACGATGTTTGCGCTGAATTTATCGGCGGAAGGATATTGCCAGATGAAGCGCAAAAGCCTGTACATACTCACAATTTTGATCGGCCTGTTGGCTGGGCCGGCGGCGGCACGTGTCGCGACAAGTTACGACGCCATCTATGTCTTTGGCGACAGCTATTGCGACGTCGGGAATGTCTTTATAGCTTCGGGTGGAACGATCCCTCCGCTGCCCTATTTTGATGGGCGGTTCTCGAACGGTCCCATTTGGATAGAAAATGTAGCCGGCTACATGGGACTGCCGATGAAACCATATTTGGCCGGAGGTTCGGATTTTGCGTTCGGCGGGGCGTGGGTGACAGAGCCGCAGGTCACGGCTTACGGGACGATTCCGGATGTGCCGCAGCAGGTGGCGTTGTATTTGAGTTTGCACGGCAACAAGGCTGATCCGAATGCGCTGTACGTTATTGAAGGCGGCGGCAACGACATCCTCGGCGCCACTGGCGGGTCGCCCGCTCAGTTGGGATTCAAGATTGCTTCTGGAATCGCAGGAAGCGCACAACTGCTGCAGAAAGCTGGTGCGCAGCACATTCTCATTCCAAATCTTCTGAATGTTGGGCTGCTTCCGGCCGGACAGGCAAATGCAACTTTCGCCTCGGCAGCGAGCACGGCAACCAATCAGTGGCTGAACACGCTGCTGGGTCAGAGCTTCCTGCAAGGGGCGCACGTTCTGCGGCTTGATGTTTTCAGTCTGATCAATGCGGTGGAGACCTCTCCATTCCACTTCGGGTTCACCAATATTTCCACCCCATGCCTCACCACCATTGTCTGTAGCGACCCGGATCACACTTTCTTCTGGGACGCAGAACATCCCACGGAATTCGGGCACTCATTCTTTGCGGTGACAACGGAGACCGTGCTCGCGCAGCAATAGCGCAAGGCAATCGAAAGAGGGCCGATTCCAGATCGGCCCTAACTTATTGGTGCGAAAGGGGGGACTCGAACCCCCACGGTTTTACCCGCCAGATCCTAAGTCTGGTGCGTCTGCCAATTCCGCCACTTTCGCATGATGAAGAATCCGGAAGACAGCACAAAAATTGTACCGCAAACGCGAGGGACGGATTGCAGATAAGGCTTTGGTTGCCGTCGGGCGGGGACCGAGCTGACAACACTACGCCCGCATCATCCGAAGCGCAGTTGTCTTGACGACGCGAGCAGCTTTACTGCGTTTCGCTGAGCTTTTGCGAGATCCACATACCGATCAGGATCAGCGCGAACAATCCAGCACCCGCGCCGAAAACGCGAACAGGGATGGTCAGGCGGTTGACTTTGGTCAGCAGGGCCGTCTGCTCTTGCTGCATGTGAGAATTCGCGTCGTCGAGAAATAGCTGCTCCTCTTCCTGCATGGTGAGCGTGCTTCGGTAGATCAAGAGGAGAATCAAACCTATGGCGAAAACGCCAAACACAATTGCTACAAGGGTAAGCGGTGTCATGAGCCACCTCGGCTGATTACTAAGCCTGTGCGGGGCTTCCCGATCCTGGATGCAGCCACAAAATTCGTGGCCCTGGAATAGGAAGGGCCCTAACGGCCCGATTATAGACCTGCCCGGCGGCCAGTTAGCAAGAAATCTGCTGCGGGCTAACAACAAATCGCTTCCAATCGGCCAATCAGGCAGGAGAGCGACTTTTCTCCAGCCTGCGTCATCAAAAAAGCAGCCAGGTTCCTAATGGCGTCAGGAGCCGCTGTTCAGGCGGGGCGAAGGATCTCTCACTGATCAGGGATTGGGGCACGTGAGATGCCTCCGCCCGCTGGTGAAAACGCGGGCGTTCGGCATGACGCCACTGGTGGATGGAAGAAATTTTCCAACTGAGCCACTACCCTATATTAACTAGAGTTGGGGGCGAGAGAAGATTTGCTATAATGACAGTGAGAGCTTTTCCAAGCCAAGGAGATCAGAATGGCAACGACAACCGTCCCCGAAGTAACCAGTCCCGAGGTAGCACCGAAGAAGGCTCCGGTTAACCTGACCCCCAACGCGATAGCGAAGGTGAAAGACATTATGGGGCAGCAGAGTCCGGTTCCTGCAGGCCTGCGCATTGGCGTGGTTGGCGGCGGATGCTCCGGCTTTTCTTATTCGATGCAGTTCGAAAATGCGGCCGGAATGATGGACAAGACTTTTGACATGAATGGCCTGAAAGTGTTCGTCGACGCGACCTCCGTCAATTATTTAGACGGTTGCGTGGTCGACTACGTGGAGAGCCTGGAAGGCGCGGGCTTCAAGTTCGAAAATCCCAACGTGAAGAGCACCTGCGGCTGCGGGTCGTCGTTCAACGTCTAACTGGCCGGGAGTTTGAGTTTGAGTTTGAGAGATTCGTAAACGGCCTTGTCTCATGACGAGGCCGTTTACTTTTGCCGGTATCCCGCTATAAAGCAGAGATTCTTCAGCGACTGCCTCCCTTCCCCGCCCCAAAGTCATTTACACTTTCAATGTATGAATCTTCCTACTCAACCCAATCTCAAGCTGATCAACGATCCTTCCTATCGCGAGAATTATGCCAACAGTGTGCAGATGCGCGTAAATATCTGGGACTTTTTCCTGGCCTTCGGCACTTTACAGCAGCAGAGTGAGACACAGGTGGAGATAAAGAACTTCCAGGGAATTTATGTGAGCCCGCAGCAGGCGAAGGCGTTATTAGGATTGTTGCAGCAGAATGTAGCGGGATATGAGAGCGCGTTCGGCGAAATAAAACTGGATCCGCGCATGGCCGCTCCGGGCCAGGTGAACTGAAGATTTGTCGGCGCGGATGGAAGTCGTCCCCGTTTAGGTCCAGGGTAGCCGCCGAGTTTCGTAGAATGTCCGGTAGAATACGGGGCTGATGCGAGAAGATCGCTTTCACCCTGCCGCGGTGTTCGCCGTTATTTTCTTCGCTATTTTCTTGCTGCACGTTCCTCTTCTGTCGCTGCCTTACTTTTGGGATGAGGCTGGATATTACGTTCCAGCCGCGCGCGACATTTTGCTCACGGGAAGTTTGATTCCGCACACGACTCTTTCCAACGCGCATCCGCCGCTGGTGCTGGCATGGATCGCGCTGTGGTGGAAGTGCGCCGGATACGCGCCATTGGTGACGCGCACAGCCATGTTGATGTTCGCTGCGTTCTCTTTGCTGGGCGTGTTTCGCGTGGCGGAACGCGTGGCGAATGGGCAGGTCGCGATGGCTTCCACGCTTTGTGTGGCGGTGTATCCGGTCTTCTTTGCGCAAAGTTCGCTGGCGCAAGTAGATCTGGCCGCGGCGGGGCTTATCTTTTGGGGGCTGGTGGCTTATCTCGACGATAGGCCTGTGGCGATGGCGATTTGGTTTTCACTGGCTGCGCTGTCGAAGGAAACAGCGATTATCGCGCCGCTGGGATTGGCGGGTTGGGAAGTCTTGCGGCTGCGTTTTTCTCGCGGGGCAGTGCCTAAAGGTTCGATCAATTCCGCGGCTCTTGCTGCACGCCCGACGGCGCGCCCCGATATGAATCCTCCGGCTGATGCATCGTCCAGTAGTGCGTGCGAGAACGCAGGAGTTCCGCAGGCTTCCATCCAACGAACGCTGGTACTGCTGATTCCTCTGGTTCCGTTGATCACGTGGTATGGCTACCACTACGCAAAGACGGGATATGTGTTTGGCAATCCGGAGTTCTTTCGCTACAACGTCGCTGCCACGCTAAGCTTTCCCCGCTTTTTGCTGGCGCTGGCCCTTCGTCTATGGCAGGTGTTCGCATATCAGCATCTTTGGGTGTTGACGCTGGCGATGATTTTGGCGATGTGGCTGCCGCCGCTGGAAAACAATCATTCTCCGAGGCGGCGAATCGCGATTTCTGTGCAGATGGTTTTTCTCGTCGTGATCGCCAGCTATGTAATCGCCATGGCTTTAATTGGCGGAGCGGTGCTGGCGCGGTACATGCTTCCCTCTGTTCCGCTGGTAATTATCGCTGCGGTCTCTACGCTATGGCGGAGGGTACCTTACTGGCCGATATTCGTCGCTGTGGTAGTTACGGCCTTTGTGATGGCATGGTTTGTAAATCCACCCTACGGCTTTTCGCCGGAGGATAATTTGGCGTACCGCGATTACGTCAAATTGCATGAAGATGGAGAACAATTTTTGGAGGCGCGCTATCCCATGTCGCGGACGCTGACGGCATGGCCGGCCTCGGATGAACTATCACGACCGTGGCTGGGATACATTACGCGTTCGGTGCAGGTGGTGCGCATTGAAGACTTTTCTCTGGAGCAGGTTTTGTCGGCCGCGGATTTTCGCGCGAACTTCGATTTGGCTCTCGTTTTCTCGACAAAGTATCAGCCGGCGCATGGGATTTTAGATCAATGGAAAAGCTGGGAGGTATTGAAAACTCGCTATTTCGGCTTTCACCGCGATTTGCCGCCTGCAGCGATTGCGCAGATGCTCGGCGGACGCATTGTGTTTGAAGAAGAACGCAAGGGGCAATGGATTGCAGTGATTGCTCTGGAAAGTGTAGAGAATGCGACGGTGCCGGGCCGGGATCCAATCGCCGGCCCTGAGCTTGTCGAAGGCGCGGCTGTCCCCACATTCAGCGCTGCATCAACCGGCAGGAATGAGTTTTGACCACCAGCCACACTTGCTTCCCGGGCGTCAGTTGCAGAGCATCACGCGCCGCGAGAGTAAGGTGAACTTCCACCTCCACACCGCAGTTCACGCGCGCTGAGACGATTACGTCGCGCTGTTCCAGCGAGACGATATTTCCTGCAATGACGTTTCTCGCGCTCAGGCCAACCGGTGGGACTATCGCCAAGAGAATGTCCCCGGCGTAAATTCCGACCCGGAGTTGCGTGCCAACTTCCGCTCGGATTAGCGGCGTCTCAAGCGTGACGGAATTTTGACCTTGCTCAGACAACTTGCAGGTCATGGTTCCGCGTTCTGCATTTGTCGACTCCACGGTGGCATCGAAAATATTCTCAAATCCGGCGAGTTGAGCGATGGTTTCCTGGCGAGGAGCGTCGAGCACTTCGTGCGGCGTGCCCTCGGCGACAATCCGCCCCCTCTCGATCGCAACAACACGCTCGCCTAAAGCAAAGACTTCTTCTCTGCTGTGAGTTACGTAGAGAATTGGAATCTGGTGGGCGGCGTTCCAGGAGCGCAGGTCCGATATGATCTTCGCTTTTGTAGCGGCATCGAGAGCCGTGAGCGGTTCATCGAGAAGCAAGACTGACGGATCGGTCACGAGGGTACGGGCCAAAGCAACACGCTGACGCTCACCGCCGGAGACTTCGCTGATTTTACGCTGCCCGAATCCGCCGATGCGAAACGCGTCGAGTATTTGCGCGCAGCGGTCGCGGCGCTGGCGGCGCAGCAGATGACTCAGGCCGTACTCGATGTTCTCCCACACGGTCAAATGCGGGAAGAGAGCCAGGTCTTGAAAGACATATCCGACGCGGCGCTTTGCGGTGGGAACATTAACGGCTGTCGATGTATCGAACAGGATTTGATCACCGATTGCTATGCGCCCAGCATCGGGCAAGAGCAAACCAGAGACACAATCGAGAATCGAGGTCTTACCTGCGCCAGAGGGACCAAAGAGAATCGTGAAACCTGGTGCTGCCTGAAATTTGAGGTCGAGCGAGAAGGCGTCAGGCGCCTGCCCGAACTGCTTCCGAAGTTGGACGGTGAGCGCGGAGGTCATTCGTGGCAGTGTTTGCAGCGCCCTGCGAAACCTTTTAACACAGAGGTCACGGAGGAAACACAGGGTAAATCATCTCAGGTCACTGGGACGGTTCGATGCGGCTTTCGATTCAGAGCATAAACCACGGACAGCACGGCAAAACAAAATACCAGCAGCAGCAGTGAAGTTTCATGGGCCGCGGCGTAGTTAGAGGCCTGCACCTGATCGTAGATATCAATGGAGACGGTGCGAGTTACGCCGGGAATGTTGCCACCCACCATGAGGACGACTCCGAACTCGCCCATCGTATGAGCAAAGGTGAGAACTATGCCGGTAACAAGGCCGGGAACGGAGAGTGGAACGATCACGCGAAAAAAGGTTCGCAAGGGCGAAGCGCCGAGTGTTGCGGATGCAGAGATCAGCTTGCGGTCAATGGCAGCGAATGAAGCGGCAAAGGGCTGCACGGCAAAGGGCAAACTGTAAAGAATCGATCCAATGACCAGGCCAGTGAAGGTGAAAGCCAATGTGTGGCCCGTACGAGCGATCCACCAGCGGCCCAACGGGCTGTGCGAACCGAGCGACACTAGCACATAGAAACCAAGCACGGTGGGTGGGAGAACGATGGGCAGGGCTACTACGGCTTCGACAAGAAACTTCCAGCGCCAATTGGAGAAGGCGATCCAACAGGCGAGAGGCAGGCCAAGCGCCAGCAGGATTGCGGACACGATGAGCGCGAGCTCCAGGGTAAGACCGAATGCCTGCCAATCAATTGACATGTTTCTTTGCTACTTCGCTTCAGGCAATGTAAATCCGTAACGCTGCAATATTGTGGCGGCTTCTTTTGTTTTCATGAAATCGATAAACTCCGCGGCCTCTTTGCTGTGCTGGGAATGCGAAAGCACGACGGCACCCTGATCGATCGGCGGATAGGCATCGGCAGGAACCAGCCAGTACTTCCCTTTCCCGTTCAGTTCCGGCGCTTTGACGTGAGCCAGTGCCACGAAACCGACCTGCGCATTGCCGGACTCGACAAATTGCGCGGCCTGGGAGATGTTCTCGCCAAGAACGAGTCGAGTGGATACGCGATCATATAGACCAGCATGTTTCAACGCCGCTACCGCGGCACGACCATAAGGAGCATGCTGCGGGTTGGCAATCGCGATCTTCTGCACGGAGGGATCGAGAATCGCATTCATCCCGTTGCGCTCGAAGTCCAACGGCGAGTTCGACTGCGCCCACAGCACCAATTTTCCGACCGCATAGCGATAGAGCGTGGCCGAGGATGCGTGACCCTCTTTGACGAGTTGCTCGGGATATCCCATGTCGGCGGAGAGGAAAACGTCGAACGGAGCGCCATTTTCAATTTGCTGTGTGAGTGCGCCAGATGCGCCGAAGGAGAGCTTCGCTTCAATTCCCTTCTGTTTTTCGAAGCTTGCGGCGATGTCTTTCAACGCCGCGCTCAGATCGGCGGCAGCGGCGATATTCACCAATTTTTCCTGGCCCGCGGCGGAGGCAGCCAATGTACACGCGAGAATAAATATCGCGACAAAACGAAAAAGAATTCTCTTCATTTCTTCATCCTTAAATCTTCGTGAAAGTCGCAGCGGTCATTTTGCGTGTCCTCCACTGCCGCAACGATCGACTAGATTGTACAAGCCGATCCTGAAACTGATGACGCAACGGCGTTCACATTTTTCCCAAAGTGGTCCAAACAAGCATGATTATTGCGCTTTTGCGTTGACCCGTGCCGGTCGTCTCTCGATACTGGCAGCCAAGCTTTGTCATGATGAATTCGTGTTCGCGGCTCTTCGTCCGATGTTTGCTCCTGCTGTTGTGCTTCTATCTGGTTTCCTCTCAAGCAGAGAGCCAGGAGGCGAAGTACGCAGATACCGGAATTCGCGCCGCCAACCCGCCCGCTAATCATACGAAAGAAAGGGATGCATGGTTTTATCGCGGACGCGTGGTGCCGGGAGCGAATTCCGCCGAGCTTCGGCATCGCGCTTTTCAGGCGAAAATGGAACTGCGAAAACGAAGGGCCGCAGCGGCGACATTCGTCGGCGCCGGCGTGCCTGCATCGTTCACCGGCACGTGGACGCCGCTTGGTCCGGTGCCGCTAGCATCAGACGCCAGCGGAACCGGTATTCAGGATTACCATCAGGTTTCTGGACGGGCGAGTGCGGTTGCCATCGACCCCGCCGATGCGAGCGGCAACACAGTTTACGTTGGAGGCGCGCAAGGCGGCGTGTGGAAGTCGACGAACGCCGCCAATCCGACCGCCAACAGCGTAACCTGGGCACCCCTGACCGACGATCAAGCGACGCTTTCCATCGGCTCGATTGCCATACAGCCGGGCAACACCAATCCCACGCAGAGCGTAATCCTCGTGGGCGCAGGCGAGGCGAATGACTCGAGCGATTCATATTATGGGCTGGGAATTCTTCGTTCCGCAGACGCGGGGACTTCATGGACGCTAGTTTCTTCGGCAAATGCCGGCACGCTTTCGTTTAGCGGCCTGGGCGGGACGCGCATGGCGTTCAGCACTGCGCAAACCAATACGGTCGTGTCTGCGATGGGTACCTCGACGGAGGGTGTTGTCAGCGGAGCTGCGACGGTTAACACTGCGCCGGGTTTGTATACATCCATCGACTCAGGGCAGAGCTGGACCTATGATGCGCTCCTCGATCCTGGCAACCAGGCGACCGATGCAACCTCGGCTACGTCTGTCGTCTATAACAGCGGAGCTGGAATTTTTTTAGCCGCAGTGCGTTATCACGGATTTTATTCGTCTGCGGACGGCGTGAATTGGACGCGGCTGACGAACCAGCCGGGTGGCGCTGTTTTGAGCACTACTGCGTGCCCGGCGATTTCATCTTCGAATAATTTCGCTTGTCCTATTTATCGCGCCGAAATCGCTGCGGTTCCCGCTAGAAACGAAATGTACGCGTGGATTATCTCGCTCGATGCGAATGGAAATGCGGTGGATGGCGGCGTGTGGCAAAGCCTGAACGGAGGCGGATCGTGGACGCAGATCAATGACGGCGGCATTACCAACTGCGGCGATGGCGAGGGATGCGGCGTGGAGCAGGGATATTACAACCTGGAACTCATGGCGATGCCTGACGGATCGGCGACCGATCTTTATGCTGGCGCGGTCAACCTCTATAAGTGTTCCATCAGCTCTATAAATCCCACGTGCAATACGTCGGCATTTGTGAACCTCACGCATGTCTACGGGTGCGATCCGATCGCCGCGCCCTCTCATGTGCATCCCGATCAACATGCGCTTGCTTTCGCGATACCCACCGGCGGCAGCGACAATGGAGGGGGGCTGATTTATTTTGCCAATGACGGGGGAATCTATCGTTCGCTAAATGCGTTTACGGGATTGACGAGTGGTTCTTGTTCGGGCACGAATCAATTCGACGATTTAAATCAAAATCTGGGGTCGATGACTCAGTTTGTCAGCTTCTCGCAGGATCCCTCCAATTCTGGAACGTTGCTGGGCGGAGTTCAGGGCGACGGATCGCCTGCAACGTCGATGGCCCTCGCCAACCTGGGTTGGGGAAATGTTAACGGCGGCGATGGCGGCTTCAATGCTATTGATCCCGATGCTGCGTCGAACTGGTTTACTTCCATCGGCGATGTCCCTCCGGGAGGTCTGAATATTCAGGAATGCTCCAGCGGCGTCAATTGCCACGCGCAGGACTTCGGCGTCGTGGTGGGAAGTAATGACGTGGGGGGAGATGATGGCGCGTTTTATGTTCCGTATGTTCTCGATCCGCAATCTTTAGTCACTCTGGTGGTAGGCACGTGCCGAGTTTGGCGCGGACCGCGGCTAGGCGGGTCGTACACGGCGCTGAGTCCAAATTTCGATACTCTCGGCAGCGGCACGTGTTCGGGAAATGAGGTCAACCTGGTACGGGCGCTTGCTGCTGGCGGACCGACCGACAGCAACGGTTCCGAAGTGATTTACGCGACGACCGACGGGCCGGGACCTCTGACTGCCGGATCGCCCACGGGCGGAAATGTTTGGGTCACTACGAATGCCACCTCCGGCACATTCGCTGAGGTGACGCAGAGTATCAATCCGAACCAATTCCCAGTTTCGGGTGTGGCGATCGATGCGTCCGATCCAATAGGAAATACTGCTTATGTCACGATCATGGGTTTCACGGGCGCTGCCGGACACGTATGGAAAACCACAAACGCCGGCGCGGCCTGGAGTGACTTCACTGGCACGGGCAACACTGCTCTTCCGGACACTCCGGCGAATGCTGTCGTGGTCGATGCTACAACGAATACAGTTTTTGTTGGAACGGATGTGGGAGTATTTGCCAGCAGCACTTTAGCCCCGAGTTGGAGCGAGGTAGGACCGAATTCAAGCGGCGGACAATCTGGGTTTCTGCCCAATGTCGCTGTTACCGCGCTTGCCATCTTCAACGCCGGCGGTCAGAAACTTCTTCGCGTGTCGACGTATGGGCGAGGTATGTGGCAATTTGACTTGAATCCAGCGGCGGATTTCGCGTTGACGATCTCCAATCCTTCGCAGACAGTTCCTTTGGGGCAAACAGCCACATTCAATGGCACCATCAATCCTCTCAGTGGCTACAGCAACTCAATCACATTAGGCTGCGTTGCGGGAACAACTTTGCCGCCGAGGAGTTGCATCCCGACGCCCTCCGTTGTGCAGCCGGGAACGACGGCGTTTACAGTAGCTGCCAGTGACGTAGCTGGAGTCTACAGTTTCAACGTCCAGGGAATCGGTTCCGATGCCAGTAATATTACGCATCAAGCGGCGGTAACATTGCAGATCCTCAGCAGCGCACCAGACTTCGTGCTGAGCGAACCGTCGAATTTTCCCGTCGTGAAGTCTGGCAGTGTGATCACCGGCGCAGCCACGAACATAGCCGCAGTCAATAACTTCGCCGGAACCGTTGCTCTTACCTGTTCAGTCTCGGCTGGAGGCGGAAGCTGCAACGTTTTTCCGGGGCAAGTTAACACTTTCCCCAACTCCGTCACTGTTACGGTGAACGCCACTGGAGTGAGAGCGGGTAGCTATCAACTGACCGTGCAGGGAACTTCCGGTGCGACAACTCACACGCTCACCGTCCCATTCAATGTCAGCGATTATCAACTTTCGGGGACTCAATCTCTCACAATTGCGCCGGGAGCGGAGGGAACGGCGAACCTGACTATCACTCCGTTGAACTCTTACGCTGGTGAACTTCAGGCAACCTGCAACGTCTCCGCTTTGTCGCTGGCCACTTGTTCTCTAGGTGTGGGAAATCCAATCATTGTGAGCGGCGGAACTTCCATTCCACTTACAGCGGCCATCGGCGTGGGGGCGACTTCGCCGGGGACTTACGACGTAAACATCAATACGCTCGACTTACAGGACAATAACGGTCAGCCCGTTCACAACCTGTCGATTGCGGTAACCATTCCGCCTGCGGATTTCAGTCTCAGCCCTTCGACTCAGAGTCAGACCGTTGTTCCGGGGCAGACGACTGGGGCTTACAACTTCGTGATTGCGCCAAATCCGAGTGGATCGTCATTCAATGGGGCGATCTCGCTGGCTTGTCCGCACCTTCCCTCTGGAGGACAATGTGCGGTTAACCCATCAGTTCCGATCACTCCGGGAAGCAACCCCGCGAACGTCGCTATGACGATCTCTACGACTTCTGCAACTCCACCGGGGACCTATCCTTTGACGATCACCGCGACCTCGGGGACGCTCGCACATTCCGTCAGCGCTATCCTGATTGTGACAGCGGCCGCGGCGCTCGATTTCAAGTTGACGGCAAATCCCGCTTCTAGCAACAGCGAAGCAGGAACTCCGGCTACGGTTTCATTGACGTTAACTTCGCTGGCTGCAAGTGCCATCCAAGTCTCGGTGGCTTGCGACGACAGTTCGCTGCCCGGCGCGCAAAGCTGCTCAACGCTTAACCCTTTGAGCCCAATTAGCGTGAACCCCGGAGCTTCAGTTCCAGTGAGCGCAACTGTCAATGTTCCGAACAGCGCGTCCTCACAAAGTTACAACATCGTCTTCAACGCCCAGGATGCCACGGGAAGCGAGACGGTGATATTTACGCTCAAGATCGTTCCGACTTTTTCGCTAACGAACACAACGCCTACGCAAACCATCACAACAGGGCAAACCACAGGCGCATATCAGCTGACTGTTGCGCCAAATCCACCGGGATCGTCGTTCTCTGGCGCAGTAACGCTTTCTTGCGGCTTTGGCCTTCCGCAAGGAGCGCAGTGCCTCTTCAATCCGTCCACGGCGATCACTCCGGGGAGTAGTGCGCAGAACGTGGTGATGACGATCTCGACCACGGCGGCCACCAGCGAATTGCGAATGCCTATTGCACCCCAGCGATATTTCTATGGCGCCAGTCTGATACTGCCGGGAATCATTTTCGCCTGGGGCACGCCGAAACGACACCGGAGTCACTCGCGGAAAGCCGTTTTCCTTGCGATACTGTTTTTGCTGGCGATCGGATGGACCTCCTGTGCCACTGGACCTACGAGCATTAGCGGCAACACGACGAGCGGGCAGCAAACCACGTCTGGAAATTACACAATTACTGTCACTGGGACCTCAGGAGCGATTAGTAGCAGCACTAACGTCGGCCTCATCGTCGAGGCACCCTAAACAGCGGATTCTTCTTCTTCCTGCGGGCGTCGCCGACTGATGCCCGATTCCCACTTCAATCTGGTTATCATTGGCGCGGGCGTTGTGGGCCTTGCCACGGCGTTGGAGGTCACGCGCCGCTTCCCTGATTTAAGCCTGCTGGTGCTGGAGAAAGAAGACCGTGTGGCGCGCCACCAAAGCGGGCATAACAGCGGAGTCATACACTCGGGCGTTTACTACAAGCCCGGCTCGCAGAAAGCGCGGCTCTGTGTCGCCGGCGCTGCTGCCATGGTGGAGTTCTGCCGCGAACACGGCGTCCCGTACAGTGTGTGCGGGAAGGTCATTGTCGCGACCGAGGAAGGAGAGTTTCCTCGATTAGAGGAATTGCGCCAGCGAGGCGAAGCTAATGGGCTTGTTGGTCTACGCATGGTCGAAGCCGCTGAGCTGCGCGAAATTGAACCTCACGCCAGCGGGCTGCGGGCGTTGGTCGTGCCTTCGACGGGAATCACGGACTACGCAACAGTCTGCGAAAAATATGCGGACTTGATCTCGGCACATGGAGGCACGATTTTTACCTCGTCGCCGGTGACGGCAATCCGGCGCATGCCCAGGGAAATCGTTGTAGAAACTCCGCGCAAAGGGATTTCTACCGACTTTCTCATCAACTGTGCGGGATTGTTCAGCGACCGAGTAAGCCGCATGGCCGGCGACGATCCCGGAATCACGATCGTTCCCTTCCGCGGCGAATATTACGATCTAGTGCCCGAGCGCGCGCCGCTGGTGCGGGCGCTGATCTATCCCGTGCCCGATCCGCGTTTTCCCTTTCTTGGCGTGCACTTCACGCGGCGCATCAACGACACTGTTGATGCCGGGCCAAATGCAGTTCTGGCGCTGAAGCGCGAAGGCTATCGGCACAGTGACGTCAGCGTGAGCGATCTCGCCACTGCGTTTTCATTCCCTGGATTCTGGCGCATGGCGTCGAAGCACTGGCGCAGCGGACTCGACGAATTTCGCCGATCGTTTTCAAAGCGAGCCTTTACGCGGGCGCTGCAACGGCTCGTGCCTTCGATTCAAGAGGAAGATCTGGTTGCGGGTAAATCTGGCGTGCGCGCTCAGGCTCTGCAGCGCGACGGCAGCCTGGTCGACGACTTCAGCTTCGTCCGCTCCGACCGGATGCTGCACGTGCTGAACGTTCCCTCGCCCGCGGCCACTGCGTCGCTCATGATCGGCAAAGCTATTGTTCAAATGGCGACGGAAGAATTTCTGATGATGAAATAACCGAGTCTTACTTCGTTACCTGCCCAACGCCTTGGCCGCGTCTTCCAATGCTTTCCGATACTCCGCGTGGTATTGCGCGTAACCGGGAGAGGCGGGATCATAAGCCACCAGCCAATCCTGCACATAGATTTCGAAAATCTGCACGCGCTGGCTGACTGCAAAGGGCAGCATATCGGCGAGCGATCCGACGTCTCCCGAGTGATCGGGATGCGTGGGGCCGAGCGTCTGTAGAATTAATGGAACCTTGCCACGAGCCTGGCGGAAGATGCGGCACCAGTCGGCCATGCACGGTTTACCCGCAGCATCATTGCGAGCATCGTCAGCAGAGAGCCCCTGATTGCCGATCGCGATACCATCTTTCACCGCGTGCTCCGCCACAGCGGCTGAAAAATCCAGTTTGGGTGGCTCGCCATAAGCATTCAATCCCACAGCGAGTTGTTTCGGCGAATTCAGCGACTTCTGATAGTCGAGCATGGCGAAGATATATTTTCGCCAGGTGTCGTCGGAAAAACCCTGGTCTCGCATGAAGTACATGCAGGCGGGAAAAATCTCGCCGCCGGCGCCAAGTCCAAAACGAATGTAGCCGACTGACGGATTCGATCTGAAGTGCTCGACAACTGCGCTCATGAACGATTGATAACTGCTCATGAATTCGGGATTCCAGAATACAGGCACGTGCCCAAAAGCGGGGCAACTTACAGACGGTACTTTCGCAAAGACCCACTCCGGTGTGGCGGTCGCGTTTTTGCTGTAAGTCGTCGCCCAAACGATGAGATTGACTTTTTTCCCCGCTTTAACCCAAGGCGCGATTTGTCCCTCGATAGAAGACCAGTCATAGCGTGGATTGGCTTGGGGACCCCGATCCACCTGATTCCACACGAGGTAAAAGTTAGCGCCGCAGACGGCCGGGTTGTGCAACAGAACGTCAGCGCGCGCATTGACCTTCGCTCCGGGGAACAGAATGACGAACAGTCCGTGAGGCGCGTTCGGCATTTCGACGTTCGCGCCCGCCGCGTTGTCCGAGCACGTTTGGGATGATTCATGCACGACCGGCTTTTCCTTACTTGCAGGACCGCTTTGTGCGTTCGCAACGGGGGAGACAACTGCGAATGCGACCAGGAGAAAAAATACTTTTGCGATCCTGTCGATCCTGAGCCGTGAATCCCATCGCAGCCACATCATCTCGGCGCTCCTCATCTCAGCGCTCGTCGCAACCAAGCTGAATCCTGCACGGCAAATTCGAAGGAAGTCAATGTTTTCCACAATCGATTCTACCCCGCGCCGTTGTACCCTGCGAAAAGAACCGTTGGAATAGCGCTAAGTGCTTGACCTGCATGGGGTGGCGCATCTTTCCTCAAATATTACTTTTTGCATCTTGACCGCACCAGTTCCGACTGTCATACTAAATCGCCTCTTCCCCAAAGTGGATCCGCAGCGGGCGGGTCTACTGTTCTTACTAGTACTCTCCCTTGCGAGTTTCTGTGAGTGCCGAGCCACAGATTCGCTCTTCCGTCGCTTCGTCAGTGGGAAGATTTTCGCTCGGCAAAGGGCCATGCTGTGGTGTCCAAGTCACTTTAAAGAATGTCCGTTAGGGGGTGTAGGAGCCGGGAGGGCTCTCATCTCCGCAATAGGGCATCTGGAGGCTGTTCAATGAATTCCCGGAAGAGTTATTCAGTTGCGGCGGTAGCGATTACGGCTCTGTTGGCGTGCTCGTTTGCGATGGCCGGCGAAGTCGAAGGCCCGATCGTCAGGGGCGAAGTCAACCATACAATTTCCCGTCCGCTGCGCGACTATGCGCCGCTCCGGACCGAACCGGTCGATGTGGTTACGCGAAACATCAGCAGCGTGCTCACCTTCGCCGGACAGGCGACCAAAGGCCAGCTCTATCCCGATGCCATTGGCGCAGTTGGCCTTACCCAGTACGTTCAATTGGTAAACAACCAATACACCATTTACGACAAAACCACCGGTGCCGTCATCGCCGGGCCGGTCGTAGAAAACGCGTTATGGTCCACCTTCGGCAGCTCCTGCCAAACGTCTAATAATGGCGACGGCACTGTGGATTACGATCAGGCGGCCAATGTCTGGGTCTTCTCGCATCACGCCGTTCCAACGGGTGGCCCGTACCTGAATTGCGTCGCCGTTTCCACCAGTCCCGATGCCACCGGCACCTATTATCTGTATGCGTTTGCGCTGACCATGCAGTTTCCTGACAAGCCGAAAATCGGAGTATGGCCCGACGCTTATTACCTTTCCCAAGACCTTTTGAACCCGACCAACAAGGATTTCGTTCGCTCCCAGGCTTGTGCGTTGCAGCGCAGCGCGATGATTGCGGGAACATTCGCGCAGAGCGTCTGCTTTCAGGGCAGCATCAGTCTGCCCACATTTGTGACCACCAGCTGGGATGGACAAAATCCGCCGCCTGCTGGAGAGCCCGCATTCTTCTGGGAACTTGATCAGCGGCCAAGTGTAGGCCGGAACAACCTGAACGCGTTCCAGTTCCATGTGGATTTCACTACCCTGGCGAACAATACATTCACCGGACCGGTTGCGATTGCACTCCCGGCCTATACCGACGCCTGCCCCAATCTGAAGGCCTGCATTCCTCAGCCCGGCACCACCAACGTAGTACAGAGCTGGAGCGATCGCTTGATGTACCGGATTACCTACCGGAACTTCGGCACATACGAATCAGTCCTGATCTCTCACAGTGTGACACAGGGCACGGGTACTGCCATGCACAGCGCCATTCGCTGGTATGAATTCCGCACTCCGCTAACACCGGCGATCTATCAGTCCGGGACGTATGCACCGGACAAGACCACATGGCGCTGGCTCCCATCAATGGCGCAGGATCAGTTCGGCAATATCGCGGTGGGCTACAACGTTTCGAGCTCGACCGTCTATCCCGGCATTTCTTATACCGGACGGCAATTCAGCGCGAAGGCCGGCACCATGGGCGCGGAAGTCAGCCTGGTGGTGGGCGGTGGCGCACAGCAGGCCACGAATCAGAACTGGAGCTCTTACAGCAGCATGACGGTAGACCCGGTGGACGATTGCACCTTCTGGTATACAGGGCCGTATTACAAGACGAGTTCGCTGGAAGGCTGGAGCACGATCATCACGTCCTTCCGCTTCCCGAGCTGCACAAACTAAATCATGCGATGCCTGGGCCTCCGCAGGGAGGCCCAGACGTTTTCCCTCTACTTTCCCTTCGTCCGTAGGCCAAGAAGGAGTTTTCTCATGAAGTTCTCCCTCCGTTCGTTTGTGCTCTCGCTCTTGTTGTCGAGCTTCGCCGTTTCTCAAGTTACCGTCAAATCGTTTGAGGGAATCGACGCATCGACTCCCGGCAATATGGCGACGTTGCGCGTGGTTGACCCCAATGGCGCGGTCGGCACCAAACAATATCTGGAATGGATCGATACGGCTTACCAGGCCTTCGATAAAACGACATTTAAGCCCATTTTCTCTCCGCTGCCCGCGGGAGACACGCCCTGGGTGCAAAACGGCGAACCTAACTGTGTAGGCACTGCCGGCAACGGTGTGGCCTTGTTTGATCATCTAGCGCAGCGCTGGATTATGGCGGTTCGTCAGGGCAGCACGACCACACGCACGTATTATTTCTGCATAGCCGTCTCAAACACGGACGATTTTACGTCTGCGACATTCAAGTGGTTCGCGTACTCGCAACTGTTGACCAACATCCTTGGCAGCAATTCCCACGGGCACACTTATTTTCCTGACTATCCAAAGATTGCCACCTGGGACGATGCTTATTACGTGACCATCGATCTGGAAGATCCGGACAATGGTTATCAGGAAGTGGGAGTGGTCGCCTGCGCTTTCGACCGTTCTAACATGCTTAAGGGGACGACAATGCGTCCGCCGCAGTGCTTCCAGTATCCCGCGACTCTTGGCCCATTATTTCTTGGCCACAGCCTTTTGCCGGCCGATGTGGAAGGCACGACAGGACCGGTGGCTGGAACGCCGGAGAGTTTCGTCAGCATCGAAAATCCATCGTCGGGAAGTTCCTCGACCAAACTCAATTTTTGGCAGTTCAAGCTGAACTGGACCACGCCCTCCAAATCCACCTTTACCGGGCCGACTTCCACCACTGTCACGTCTTACATTCCCGGCTGTTATGACGTTTCCCAACCTACGAACACGGTCTGCGTACCTGAGCCAAGCACAAAGACAACGAACAACTTTATCGATTCGCTGGGGGACCGGCTGATGCACCGCTTCGCCTACCGCCGCTTTCCCTCGGCGCCGTCGCAAACCTGGGTGGTGACGCAAGCTGTGCAGGCGGGATCGGGAAGCCTGACGAAGACTGCCGCACGCTGGTATGAATTCAGCGCTCCTGGAACTTTGCTCAAGTCCGGGACGATCAACCCCAGCGACGCA
Organism: Candidatus Sulfotelmatobacter sp.; assembly: GCA_049584475.1. Taxonomy (GTDB): domain Bacteria; phylum Acidobacteriota; class Terriglobia; order Terriglobales; family Acidobacteriaceae; genus Sulfotelmatobacter. The sequence goes on from JBAUXX010000040.1 coordinate 48,935, forward strand.
AACTTCCGCTTTGTGCCCAGCGCGGCGCAGGACCAGAAAGGAAATATGGCGGTTGGGTACAGCGTCTCCGGAACTGCTCTCAGCCCATCGATTCGAGCTTCGTATCTTAACCTGCGCGGCGGCTCGACCACGCCCGTCGAGTTCAACATCCTGACGGGAAGCGCCGACGAAGAAAACGCCTACCACTGGGGCGGTTACAACAGCATGACCGTGGACCCCACGGACGATTGCACCTTCTGGTATGTGAACGAATACTTCACGACGCCGCAGAGCGGGACGACGGTGACGTGGCGGACGCGGATCAGCAATTTCAAGATTCCGGGATGCTAGGCAACAATGACCACCTTGCCGAACATCTGGCTTTTTTCGAGATACTCGTGTGCGGCACGCAGGTCTTGCAGCGGAAACGTGCGGTCGACTAGTGGTTTGAGGCGACCGGCGAAGATGTGGCCCAGGACTTCGTACAGTTCTGACATGGTTCCCATGTAAGAGCCGAGCAGTGTCAACTGTCGAGCGAAGAGATGACGGAGATCGATCTTCACGTCTGGGCCGGTTGTCGCGCCACAGGTCACCAGCGTGCCGGCTGATTTCAGCGATTTCATGCTTTCGTCCCAGGTGGCCGCGCCTACATGTTCCAGGACAATATCGCAACCTTCCTTGTTGGTAATTTTCCGCACTTCCTCCGAGATCTTTTGTTTGTAGTGGTCGATCACAAAGTCGGCGCCCAGGGCGCGGGCTTTTTCGAGCTTAGCGTCACTGCCGGCAGTGGTAATGACTCGACAGTGAAACAGCTTGGCGATTTGAATAGCGGCGATGCCAACACCTGAACCAGCGCCGAGAACAAGGACGGTTTGTCCCAGACGAATTCCGGCGCGGCCTACGAGCATGTGCCATGCCGTTAGGAATACCAGAGGAACGCTGGCGGCCTGGACGAAGTCGAGCGAATCGGGAATTGGAATTACGTTGGCGGCGGGAACGGCAATCAGTTCGCAATTGCCGCCGTCGACGGCATTGCCCAGCGCGGTGAATTCGCGGCACTGATTCTGCAATCCGGCGACACACTTTGAACAGTGTCCACAGAAGTGCATGGGAGCGAGCACGACACGCTGACCGGGACTAAAGCCTGTGACATATTCTCCGCACTCGACAACTTCTCCCGCAATGTCGCTGCCGAGGATGTGAGGCAGCTTGACTCCGGGAAGGCCTTTACGCACCCAGACATCGAGATGATTGAGGGCACAGGCGCGGACGCGGACGAGCACCTGATCTTTATCTTTGCGCGGTTGCGGATCGGGAACGTCCTCATAGGTTAAGACTTCGGGACCGCCGAACTGGTGGAGGCGAACTGCCTTCATGTGCAAATCTCCTGCGACTTTGCAGGCTAGCATAGCCGACCCTGCGCTTGACCTCCTATCGTTAAGCGACTGATATCTCAACCCGCACCTTCCTTGATTTTCTTTTCTCACTATTTCCCGTACTCTTCTAACTCGGGCAAACGTGGCTCTGGCGTTGCATCCCTGTCTCGCCGCGCACATCATGAATTCATTCGTAGAATCTGTCCTTCAATCGAACCCGCGCGTCGCCGCCTTTGACTGCGATGGCACCCTTTGGTCTGGCGATGCAGGAGAGAGCTTTTTTAGGTGGGAAATTAAGCAAGGACTTGTCTCCCGGTCTCTAGGTGAGCGCATGCAAGCCCGCTATGCCGAGTACAAAGCTGGTGGAGTGAGTGAAAGCGACATGTGCGGCGAGATGGTGACGATGCACGCCGGTATGCCCGAGTCCGTCTTAATGCGCGCTGCGGCGGACTTTCTGGCGCATTCGTTTCCGGGTCACGTCTTTCCGGAGGTGCGCGATCTGGTGAAGGCGCTGCTGGCTCGAGGTTGCGACGTGTGGGCGGTGTCATCTTCGAACGAATGGGTGATCCGGGTTGCCATGAAAGAATTTGGCATTGCGGAAGACCACGTTCTGGCAGCAGCGGTTGAAGTGGACGACAGCGTCGTTACCGATCGCCTGATTCGAGTTCCCTCGGGAGCGGGGAAACCGGAGGCACTGCGAGACGTAGTTAAGCGAACGATTGACGCGGCGTTCGGAAATTCCCGTTGGGACACGGAAATGCTCGAGATGGCACAGCACGCCTTCGCTGTGAATCCAAATCCCGATTTGCTTACTGCGGCTCGGGCACGCGGCTGGACGGTTTACTTTCCCGAGCAAGTTCGACCCGAGTAGGATTGAATGAAGGAGAATCGGTTTCACGTACTCGTGTCATGGAAACACCGGTTCGTCATCCCGCTGTAGCAGGCCGCTTCTATCCTCGAGATCCGCAAGGCCTGCGTGAAGATGCCGGTTCTTATCTTTTTTCCTCGAACGTCCCGAGCGAGTCGCCGGTTCAGGCGATCGGCTGCATCGCGCCTCATGCGGGTTATATGTATTCCGGCCACGTTGCGGGGGCTGTATTTGCTCGAATTGAAGTTCCCGAAATCTGCGTTGTTCTTTGCCCAAACCACACGGGCATCGGTGCTGCACTCGCGATCATGAGCGAAGGCGAGTGGGAAACTCCACTCGGTAATGTGCCGATCGATGAGGCTTTCGCGACAGAAATGAAAACCGGTTTCGATGCGTTGCAAGAGGATGCCCCCGCCCACCGGGCGGAACACGCCGTTGAAGTCGAACTTCCCTTCTTGCAACTGCGCCAGCCAAATCTAAGATTCGTTCCGATCGCGCTGGGCACGAGCCGATTCGAGTTACTCGAACAACTCGGCGAGGCGCTCGCCGCAACCGTCGCAGCGCAGAAGAGCCCCGTTCTTATTGTCGCCTCCAGCGACATGAATCACTATGAGTCCGACGCGATTACTCGCATCAAGGATCTTCAGGCCATCGAAAGAATTCTCACGCTCGACCCTCAGGGACTCTACGACGTAGTCACACAGCAAGCCATCAGTATGTGCGGCTTCGGGCCGGCGGTAGCAATGCTCACAGCGGCCAGGAAGCTCGGCGCGAAGTCAGCGGAGTTGGTGAAGTACGCCACTTCCGGAGACATTTCCGGCGACCGCGACAGGGTCGTGGGTTACGCGGGCGTGATCGTGCGATAACGTACATTAGTAACTTTCTCCCCCTCTGACCCTCCGCTAACCTCACCCAAGGATATTTTCTGGAGCAATCATGAATAGCCGTTACTGGCTGTGGCTCGGGGCTCGTCTGCTGGTCGCGGTCGTTATAGTGGGATGGGCCGCCACTTATCTGTTCTCGGGCAGCAGCGGCGAAAAGGAATTTCAACGATCTCTGGACGCGATGAAGCAGGTTCGCGCAGTGCGGGTAGCGACCGTGGCCGATACAACGAGCACGGAGCATATCGAAATGTCATGGGAACTGGTCTGCGCCCAGGACGCATTCCGTTACAAGTGGCATCTGGTTGAATCCGATCCGGACAAAGCGGCCGATATCGATCAGGAAGAGATTCACGTTGGAACCACTTCGTACGAACATCGGCCGGATGATTCCTGGAAGCCGGGAAGTTCATCGATTGGATCGACGAACCCAAGCGGCATTTGTAGAACGCTCGCACAGGGCGCGGAAAGCCGGGTTTTGCCTGACCTCGGCGCGATGGTCAAGCGCGGAATTATCCAGAAGGGCGACAAGAAAACTATCAACGGCATCCGATGCCGCGAATGGAACGTCACGATGAAGGGCGGTCCCAACAGCTTCGAGCACGACACGGTGTGTCTTGGCCTGGACGATCATCTTCCATACGAATCAACCGTGGATTGGCAACGCGCCCGCACTACTTACTCCGACTACAATGGCGCATTCCAGCTTGAGCTGCCGGCAGCCGTGCAATCGGCCAGCGCCGCTTCTATTTCCAACTGATTGCGCGAGGCGAGCAGACACCGCCGAAGCTTTCCTTGCCGCGGGCAGAGGAGATTCCCCTCATTCGCTCATTTCAATGATGTCCGCTGGCGCTGGCGCTCGCGTGGCCAGAAGTGGTGCTGGTGCGTACACCGGAAGACATGCTGCTTTCCTGACGCGCCGAACTGTATGAACTGCTCCCGTGTGCGCTGAAACCGGAACTCGCATTAAACTGCGGAGCAGATCGAAATTGAACGACGCCGGACTTCGCAACTTCGCGGTTCAACGGCTTCAAGTTTCCCAGAGATCCGCGCGGAATTCCGATTCCCGCCGATCCTCGGGCGATAGTGAGACCTGAAGAAGACGCCGGCGAGAGCACGGGACCTCCTTTTCCGACAACTACTGTGTGGATCGACCCCGTGGGTGCAATCGGAGCGTGAAAACCCGCCGCCGTTGTTCCGGTATACCTCGGAACGGCTGCCCAGCTACTCCAGTTACCCGGCTGCCACATCCAGCCGTGGCCGGGAACCATCGCCCAGTTTCCGTAGCGGTAAGGCATCCATCCCCAGGGATAAGCGGAGACGAACATGTATCCCATGCCGGGGTACCACGACCAGGCGCCGTCCATAAACGGATCCCATCCCGCGTTCGTGAAGAATGGCTGCCACATCATTCCATAGCCCGGAACCGGGGTGTACGCTCCGTAATAATTGAGGTCGCTGAAGCCGTACGCAACGGGCGACGAATTGTTTTTCGAGTACTGGTCGTGATATTCGATCGCCTGTTTGTCCCAGGAGTCGAGCGGTTCTTCTTCGATATTTGCCGCCAACGTCGCTTTGTCGTCGGCGGCGTTAAACGTCACCATTTTCTTTTTGGCAACTGTGACTGCACCCTCAGGACCGGCGACTTGAACCTCGCCCTTGAAGACCGCAAATTTCGTCAGCTCCGGCGAGGTATCGACGCGAAAGTGCGCGGCCTGGGCCAAGTTAACCTTCTCGTGAGAAAAATCTAAAGTGAACTGATCCGCGGACTTGCCGAGCCAGTTCACATATGCGGTGCCGTCGGCCAGATTGATCACTGAAACGCGAGCGCCCGAATCATTCAATCCCAGCTTGCTGAATTCAATGCTCGAGTTGGGCGCCACCCTCAACGTGCTGCCGTCCTCGAACTCGATTTCCACGCGACCGTTGTCGCGGGTGCGAATCTGCGTTCCCTGAGTGACCGGCAAGTTGAGAAACGCGTTCTCAAATCCCAAGCCCGAGTTCTTGTCGATTTGCACCGAACCATGCACGTCGCTCAAGCGAACAATGCGGGCTTGTGAATCGGCATGAGCGGGGAGAGCGAACGACGCAATCAGGAGAACCGTTAAACAAGCTGTGGATGCGGAAAGATAGAAGCGATGGACGGAGCCGCAGCGGTTGGACATGACAACCCCCAAACGTTCTTTCGCTTATTAGAACACGCTTTGCCAGAGGGAGTTGTAAAAGATTAGGCAGTACCATCGTTGACGCGGCGACCGGGATTCAGCGACGCTTGAGCGCTTCCAGTTCTTCGAGAGTGCGCGGCCAGTCCGCTCCCAGCAGGCGAGACAAGCTCCGATCGGCAAGGACCTTGCCGCCGGTTTGGCAGCGGGCACAGTAATTCGTTTCTTTGTCGGCGTAACGAATGCGCAGGACCTTGTCGCCACAGCGAGGACACGGCTCGCCGTACCGTCCGTGAACCGCCATGCCTTTGCGGAACGCGGTGACTCTTTCGGGGAAGGTGGTTTTCGCCTCTGCGCCAAGTTGGTCGATCCAGTACTGGAGTGTGTGACGGGTCGCGGCAAACAGCCGCTCCCATTCCTGCGGTTGCAGTTTTTGCGTGAGCGTCAGCGGAGACAGTTGAGCCGCGTGCAGGATTTCGTCTGAATACGCATTGCCGATGCCACTTAACAGACGTGGATCGGTGAGCGCCCGTTTCAGTGTGTGGTTTTCCGCGGTGAGCGTTGTGCGAAACAAGTCGAGATCAATCGAGAGAACGTCGATTCCTCCGGCATCGAGAGCTTGCAAGCTTTGCTCACCACTGAGGACATGCAACGATGCGCGGCGTTTGGCGCCGGCTTCGGTGAGCACCAGAGAGCCTGCTGGGAAATCGAATGCAGCCAGAGTTTGACGTCCGGCCAGCTTAGCCTGCGGCGCACGCCAGTGCAGTCGTCCGGCAATCATCAGATGAAGCGCCAGCCATAGATCACCGTCCAGACCGATTGCTATGCGCTTACCGATTCTCCGCACTTCGCGAACACGTCGGCCTTCCGCGCTCGCCAGCGGTGGTTGCGCGGTGCGAAGAAGAAAAGCGCTTGCGATCCGTACGTGCTGCAATGGCTGACCGACAATGCGCGGTTCGAGAGCGGTGATATAGGCGGAAATGTCGGGCAACTCTGGCATGGGTGTAGCTTGCACGTGAGAGCTCGGCTTTGGCAACGGGCCTGGTATCAGTCGGGGCGCAACCCGAAAATGCGCCATTGCTTCCGCGGGTCACCTGCAATACGATTGTGTAGCTCTGGCGATCCTTCCCACCTCCTTTCCCTAAACCCGTAATCCAGGCGTTTGCTGCAATGTCTGTGCAATCTGGCGGGGTCACGCGCAAGGCCATACAATATATAGTGTTATATTGCTTGACCCCGCCCTGTTTTCACCGTTACAGTAGCTTAAATTTGTGCCCGCCTCTCCAGCCTGGGGCGAATCTGGCCTGCTGTTGGTCAATAACATCAAACTTTGTAGCCGAGGGAATTCGCTTGGTAAACACCCCGTTACCGTCGCGGGTACTTATGCCGGATGCCGTGATTGAAGACTGTCTGCCAGCGACTGACTACTGGCGACCATTCTTAAGGAGTTTGCATTGCTTAAATTGAAGCGCCTTCAGATTCTCGGGTTTAAGTCGTTCTGTGACCGCACCGAACTCAAGTTCCATGGGGACGGCGTTGCGGCCATCATCGGGCCTAACGGATGCGGCAAGTCGAACATTGCCGACGCTATTTCGTGGGTACTGGGCGAGCAGTCTGCCAAGACCCTGCGCGGTTCGCGCATGGAAGATGTAATCTTCGCCGGCACGCGTGATCGCAAGCCCACTGGCATGGCCGAAGTCACTTTGACCTTGATTGACCCCGGAGTGTATCCGGGCGGCGATGCCGGCGCTCCCACGGAAATCGATATCCATGACGACATGCCGAATAGGTTTGCCGATGGCCGGGAGGAGCACATTTCCGAAGGCCGCATCACAGAGAATTGGGACGAAGCCGCAATTCGCGCCCGCAATGCCGAAGCCACCGAGCGCGCCGTAGAGGATGCGCAGCCGGGCCGGACAGAAGAAATAGAAATTCCCCGGTCGAAGATCACCACGATTGCCGTGGCATTTCCCGACGATGAACCCGTGTTCGCTTTGCCGGTACATTCGGTGGTGGCCGCGTCAGTAGGAACGACTGCTCCGCAGGTCGTGCTCAAGATTCGCCGCCGCAAATTCAATCAGCAGCAGTTTCGGCACGGAGAACTTGTTGTGACCCGGCGCCTGTTTCGTTCGGGAGACAGCGAATATCTGTTGAACGGCAAACTTTGCCGCCTGCGGGATATCCAGGAACTTTTCATGGGGACCGGTTTGGGTCCGGAGTCTTATGCGTTAATCGAGCAGGGACGCATTGGCCAGATCCTCAGCAGCCGTCCGACCGATCGCCGCGCGATTCTTGAAGAAGCAGCCGGCATCACGAAATTCAAAACCAAGAAGCGCCTGGCGGAAGCTCGGCTGGAAGATGCCAAGCTCAATCTGAACCGGGTCAACGATATTTTCGAGGAAGTAACCCGGCAAATGAATTCCCTGAAGCGCCAGGCCTCGAAAGCCGAGCGCTATGCCAAGTTGCGCGACGAGATGAGAGCCAAGCTTCGCATCGTACTGGCCAGCAAATTTACAGCCCTTGAGCTGGAAAGCGCCGAACTCGACTCGCAGATCAATTCTCTAACCGAAGAGATGCACCACCGGGCCGAGAGCGTGCAGTTGCTCGAATCCGAACACAGAGAGCGAACACAGCGCGGCTATGGCATTGAGAATGAACTGCGCGAGAACCGCGAACGAATCAGCCAGATCACCCTGGAAATCGACCGTGCTCAGGCTCGGCGACGGCACAATACAGAGCGTTGTGCCGAACTGACGGTGCGTTCGGCATCGGCCGATGCCGAACTGGCGCAAGCTCATCATCGGCTGACTGCGCTTGAGGCTGAAAGCGATTCCAATCGCCAACTGCTCGAATCGGCAGCTGCGGAAGTCGCGGCGGCGCAAGCCGATTTGGCATTATTCCAAACACAAGCCGCTGCCACTTCTGCCGGTCTTGCCGAGCTTGAGCGCCAGCAAGAAGAGTCTCGCGTGGTTATCTTTGAAACCGTCTCGTCGGTTTCCCGGCTCCGCAATCAACTGGCTCAGGCAGAAGAGCGTCAAGCCGGAGCCGATCGTGAAAGCCGCCGGCTCGAATCGGAAATCAGCAGCGCCAATTCTCAGGTCGAAGCCTTCGGCGGTCAACGAGGCCAACTTGCGCTGGAATTTGAAACCGTCACTCAAAGAGCCACTGGCATCACGGAAGAAATCAGCCAGCTTCGCCGCCTGATTGAATTGAAAAAGCTTGATGAGACGAAGACCAAAACTCATCTCGACATGCTCCGCTCGGAATTCGCGACGGCGTTGGGCAAGAAAGGCTCGCTCGAAGCGGTCATCGCCGAGCACGGATATTCCACGGAATCGGTTCGCCGCCTGTTTCAATCGGGCGTGATGCAGAGCGGACTCGCTCCGGTAGGGGTGCTGGCTGACTTTCTTGAAGTCGAGCCACGCTATGAACGAGTGGTCGAAGACTTCCTCCGCGATGAACTGAACTACATCGTCGTCAAGTCCTGGGACGCCGCGGATGAAGGCTTGCGCATCCTGCGAACAGATGTCGATGGCCGCGCCACGTTCCTGGTTCACCCCGAAGACTCCCAAGCCAAGTTTTCTTTTGTGCTCGACGAGGCCGCGCACTCCGCCCCGCCAACGGCGCAGATCGTGCCATTGAAGAGTACGATTCGCGTGCTCGATGGCTTTGGCAAATCGCTGGAGGTCATCTTGCCGAAACTGCGCGACGGCTATATTGTTCCCGGCTCGGACGTGGCACGAGGGCTGGCGCTGGAAAATCCAGACGCATTTTTCCTTTCGCAAGCCGGAGAGTGCTTTCACAACGTCACCGTCACAGGCGGAAAGCAGCGTTCCGAAGGTCCGCTTTCCATGAAACGCGAGTTGCGCGAAGTAATGCGGCAATTGGAAGACCTGGAACGCGCGCTGCGCGAGGAAGAAATGCGCGCGCTCACGCTGGGGCGCGAAATTAAAGAGCTCAGTTCCCTGCTCGAACGCCTCGACGGCGAAAAGCGCGAGGCCGAATCACAAGCCCTCACGTCAGGTCATTTGCTGCGCCAGCTCGATTCCGAGATGACGCGTGTCCGAGAGCGCCTGAACCTTTCTGAGCTGGAAGTACGACGCCTCGCGAGCGAGCGAGCCGAGCAGCAAACTATCATCGGAGCGAGGCAAGGCGAAATTGCCCTTCTCGAAAAGCAGCGCGAGGAAATAGAGCAGCGCATTATGGTGGCGCACGAAGCTCTCGTGCTTCTGCGAAGCCGCCGCGAAGAAGCTGCGCAGACAGCGGCACAACACGCTGCGCGAGTTGCGACCTTAGAAGAACGCCGCCGCTCCGCAGCCGATGTTTCGCAAAGAATCGAAAGCTTACTGGCCGAGATGAACCAGCGCGTTCATTCGCTCACTTCACAGATCGACGGCGCAGCGGCAGAAAAGGCTGAGCGGGAATCCGAGAACGAACTGCTGGCGCAACAGCACGATGACCTGAATGCCGAACGAAATGCCGCCCAGGCGCGGGAGGGATTGCTCCAATTCGAAAGCGAACAGCTTCGTGCGCGGCTGACAGAGATCGACGAACTGCTCCATGGTGGCCGCCAACTTCTTGATGAGGCGCGTGACCGCCGAGGAGAACTTTCAGCAGCAGCCGCCAAAGTGCAATCTGACGCGCAGCATATGTCGGAAACGTGCGTCAACGAGTTGGGTCTGGAACGTGAAGCGCTGCTTGCCGACACTATGCCGGCCCTTGTGAAGGGCGACGAACTTGCCGCCGAAGACCAACTCTATCGCGATATGCGAGCCAAGCTTGATGGCATGGGCCCCGTGAATATGATGGCGTTGGAGGAATACAAAGAGTCCGCCGAGCGACATGGCTTTCTGGAGACCCAGCGGCAGGATCTTATTTCCTCGATCGAAAACACGGTTACAACCATTCGCGAGATCGATCAGATGTCACGGGAGAAGTTTGCCGAAGCTTTTGCGCGAATCAACGAGAACTTCCAGGCGACGTTTAAAAAACTATTCGGCGGCGGCCACGCATTTATGAAGCTGACTGACGAGGAAAACAGCGCGGAGAGCGGCATCGACGTGGTCGCTTCGCCTCCGGGCAAACGCTTGCAGAACGTGCTGCTGCTTTCGGGCGGAGAAAAAGCTCTCACCGCATTGTCGCTGCTGGTAGGAATTTTTCAATTCGCACCCAGTCCGTTCTGCATTCTGGATGAGGTCGATGCGCCGCTGGACGAGGCCAACATAGGCCGCTTCACCGAGATGGTAAAGGACATGAGCGTCCAGACCCAATTCGTTCTTATCACGCACAGCAAGAAAACGATGAGCATCGCTCCGGTTCTTTATGGAGTGACGATGCAGGAACCGGGAGTGTCGAAATTAGTGTCGGTGAGATTCGGCGAGCAGTCCAAAGCATTGAGCCCGTCGGCATAGTTGCGACACTGCCCTGCTTAAGGAATTTTCGCCGGGTAAAGTTGAGTCAGCTCTCTTGACACAGGCGAGAAATTCCGATTCAGCGAAAGACCGCTGAAAGACGCCATTCCCTCGGATCGATGCTTCTTTTAATCCTCAGCTTTTCCACAGAGCCGCTCCTTGTAATGCCGCGCCGGGCGTGCGTTCCTGCCCGTCGCTCTGCCTGTCAACATTTTTCTTCCACTCCCTTCGTCTATGCTCAAGCGCAATGAAATTACAATCGTTGACAAATTTTTCTGAGCGGATAAAATGCGTGACGCTTCCTGATTGTAGAATTTAAAACATGAGCCTCGAACTTATCGATTCCGTCCTTCTCAACACCGACTTCCCCGACCTCCAACTTCATGCCAGCGGCAAGGTACGCGATGTGTATGTACTGGGCGACGGACAGCTTCTGTTTGTCGCCACGGATCGCATTTCCGCTTTTGACTATGTGTTGGCCACCGGCATTCCGCACAAGGGCCGCGTGCTTAACCAGATGTCGCTTTTCTGGTTCGACTTCCTGTCTGACGTTGTTCCGAATCATTTCGTCACTGCCGACGTAAATCAGTATCCGCCCGAAGTGCGCCAGTATGCAGACCAACTGCGCGGACGCTCCATGCTGGTGCAACGCGCGGAAATGTTTCCCGTGGAGTGCGTAGTGCGCGGATACATTTCCGGCTCGGCGTGGAAGGAATACAAAGCAGGCGGCACCGTCTGCGGCATCAAGCTTCCTGACGGATTGAAAGAATCCGATGCGTTGCCGGAACCGATTTTCACGCCATCCACGAAAGCGGTGAGCGGTCACGACGAAAATATTTCCTTTGAGCACATGACCTCATTGGTGGGCGCTGAACAAGCCACGGAGCTCCGCGAGCTTACGCTGAAGGTTTATACGAAAGCGGCGGCGTACGCCCGCCAGCGTGGAATTATCATTGCCGATACCAAGTTTGAATTCGGCCGCACGGCCAAGGGCATAACACTTGCCGATGAAGTACTCACGCCAGACTCTTCCCGCTTCTGGCCCGCCGCCAAGTATTCTCCGGGCAAGCCGCAGGAGTCGTATGACAAGCAATACGTTCGTGACTATCTGGAAGAAATTCACTGGGATAAGCGGCCGCCCGCGCCTGCGCTACCCGCCGACGTTGCGCGCCGCACGAGCGACAAATATCTCGAAGCCTATTTCCAGCTCACGGGACGCAAGCTGGATGTATAACGGGCCGATTTGTGATGGCAGTCTGAAGATTGCGCGTGTGATGTTCGGGCCGGCGGCGAGGGAAGCGCCGTGAGCCCCGCGGATTGGGCTATTCTTGCGATTGTAATTCTGAACATCGTCGCAGCCGCCATGCAGGGCTTCTTTGCGGAGGCGTTGGGCATGGCCGGTTTGGTGGTCGGTTACATCGTGGCCGCGTGGCAGTACCAGCGTCTTGCGGCATGGCTGGCGACATTCTTGAAGAACGAGTGGCTGGCTGAGATTTTGGGATTCCTCGTTATTTTTTTTGTGGTCGTCCTGCTGTTCGGCATTGCGGGCAGAATTGCGCGCTGGGTGATGAAAGAAGCGGGTCTGAGCGGCTTTGACCGTTTCCTGGGCGCGGCTCTGGGGTTGCTGAAAGGCGGCCTGATGGTAGCAGTGATTCTGATGGGAATGACGGCCTTCACGCCGACTTCGAGGTGGCTCGAGAATTCGCAACTCGCTCCGTATTTTTTGGTCGTGGGGCGAGCGGCGATTTGGCTTGCGCCTTCGGCATTGCGAGCGCGTTTCTATCAGGGTCTCGATCTGCTGCACCATGCCCCGCAAAACTTGAACGGCACGCAATCATCACCCGCGAAGTAATTCGTGCGCGAGGTGAATTAAGAGTCTGAAGATCGAAACAAACTTACAGAAAAGAGAGCCCCGTGAAAGACCAATTGGAAGCACTCATCCTACAGATGTACAGAAGCAATATTCTCTATTCCGAGGGTGTACGCGAATTCAAGAAGCGATTCATCCTGACCGTGCTGCAGGAAAACAAAGGCAACCAGTGCCGCGCGGCTCGCGAACTCGGCATGCACCGCAACACTCTCAGCCGCACCATCACCGAACTGAAAATTGACCTTCGCCAGCTTCGGGAAGGAGTCAGGCGTCCACCGCGCAGCGCGCGCCCGGCTGGATTTGAGAAAAAGGCAGCGCGGTAAGCGGCTTCGCGGCTAAGCTGTCTCAGCGGGCTCCAGCAGCGAGGAGATCAATCGGACCAACAAATCGGCCAACAAAAAGGGCAACCTTCTCAGGTTGCCCTTTTACTTTCTGTGTAGAAATTCGATTATTGCGACGCAGGTTTGTGATGAACTGCCGGTTTCTTGGCCGGTGCCGGAGCGGCAGCCTTCAACAATTTGCCTTTCTCCATCGTCATCATGAAAGGGTTCGGTGTGTAGGAGGCTGGCTCGCCCTGGAAGTCGAAGCTCGCGTTGTCTTTCGGAATCATCTTTACGGGAACCGCATCGTCGAATTTCAGGGTAATGTCAGCCTTCTTCGCGTCGATGTCGTCAGAGCTCCCAGCGATTTGGAATTCTGTGGGCGTCGTGCTGATGACGCTGCCATTCATCTGTACGGCCTTGCCTTTGATGGCATTCCACACCGTGTCCTGGTCCGCTTGAGAACCGTTGGAGAGCACGAACTCCCAGGTGGCGAAGTCCATTTTTTCGGGTGCTGTAGCTCCAACCATGGCATGTGCCTGATCCGCCGGTGAGGGAGCTGGTGCGATCTTGAAATCCGCAGGTTGAGCGGGATTGGCTTTGGCCTGGGCCAGAACATCGGTCCAACCATCCTCACTCCCGTGATATTTCCGGTATTGGCCTTTGGCATATTTCTCGATCTGAGCTTGCGCTTGCGGCGGCGCAACAACGGAAGCGCGCGCGGCATACCAGATGCCATTGACCGCGTTCGCTGGATCAAGTGGCGTCTTGGGGTCGGGAGGAGTCAGGTAAGCCAGCGCCAGCGGATAAACCACGCTGAAGTCGGTAGGATTGGCGTCGGCGGGAACTTTCAAATCCTGAATCGCGGTGTCGTAATCCTTCTTCTTGGTATCGGGAGTCGCTTGCTGGTCGCTTGCGTCGGTCAGGTCGGCAACGCCGATCGCCGAATCGAAAATGCCGGTCATCTGGTCTTTCATCTTCTGGAAGTCGGCATCAGATGTGCCTTCCGGCTTAGTAAACTTAGGCAGGCAATCGAGCCCTTGCTGGGCATACTTCTTGCCATCTCCAAGCAGTTGCTTGGCAGCCGGATCGCCACCCTGCGCCCGCATACGATCGAAGTAAGCGAGCAGCGTCAGCGCCCGCACGTTGCAGGGGTCGGCCGTCACCAGCTTGGTCGCAGTGTCCATAGTTTTCTGCTGGTTTCCGGTTTGCTGGTACGTTCCCATCAGAATCTCTAGAGCCTGATTCTTCATCACGCTGTTGGGGTACTGAGTCAAGAAAGCTTCGAGACCGCTGACCTTGGCGGCGGGATCTTTCTGCTGCACGGCGCCCACGTAGGCGTTGTACTCGGCGGGATCCTTGATAACCGGGGCCGAGGACGACGCGGCCGGCTGTCCTTGTGCTGGCTGCGCAGCGTCCTGTGCGCTCGCCAGTGCAGCAACTCCAAGCACAACCATGACCAGAATCTTTTTCATCGATCGCTCCTTGAGAATCTTCGGGAATTGGGTTTTCAGGAAAATTTTGTAACGCAAATACCGCGACTGCATTCCGCCTGGACCACTTGCACTGATCCTGCTTTGGAATGCCGGGCTTCCTGGCAGGGCCCCGAGCAAGGGGGCGGCCTTATGAAAACGGCGAGGCGGCTGACCCTTAATTCCCGGTTTGCGGATTATAAGTACCTCTTCTTCCGAAGGCAAGCCACTTCACGTTGATCCTTCAGGTTATTGTTAAGATGCGCATAACATCCTGCGCGGATGGCCCGAGTTTCGGTAGCAGCCCGGGAGCTTCAGCGTTGAAAATCAAATGGAACTCACATGAGGCAAAGGTGATCCCTGAGAGATTAGACACCGCGGAACCGCTGGCCGGGCAAGTTGCCCTGATAACCGGTGCTGGGCGCGGCATTGGCGCAGCGATTGCCGGAAGTTTGTGCCGTCTCGGAGCGACGGCTGTGCTGTGCGGGCGGACGCGCCCGCCCCTCGACGCGACAGCAAAAGCAATTGCCAGCGCCGGTGGCCGAGCTGAGGCCGTTCCTTGCGATGTCTCAGATCTGGCTTCGGTGGAGGCAGCCTCCAGGCAAGTACAGAATAGTTTGGGGCGCGTTGATGTTTTGGTGAACAACGCCGGCATCGGCGGATTCAGACACCCTCTGCATGAACTGCCGCCGGACGCATGGGACGAGATTCTGAATATTAATTTGCGCGGGGTTTATTACATGATTCGGGCATTTGCGCCGATGATGATGGCCGCAGGATCGGGGCACATCATCAACATCTCGTCTCTGGCTGGAAAAAATGCGTTGCCCAACGGCGCAGCCTACGCTGCGTCAAAGTGGGGACTCAATGGCCTTACCTATTCCGTGGCGGAAGAATTGCGCGGGCATAACATCCGCGTGAGCGTAATTTGCCCTGGATCAGTCGACACCGAGTTGAGCCCGCATGCAGGAAAAGATCATGCGAAGATGCTGCAACCGGAAGACGTGGCACACGCGGTGGAGATGCTGGTTACGCAGGCTCCGCAGTCGTTTGTCAGCGAAATTCTTTTGAGGCCCACGCAGAAACCGTGATAACGCGTGTCGTCTACTTCTTAAACAGATTCTCAAATGCCTGCCTCGCATCGTTAGGCCGGGCAACGGCCGGCGTCGACGTTTCCTTCTCGCGAGTCACGCGCATTTCATAAAGCTGGCAATCGTTGCGTGCGTCTTTGCGCGGAATTCGCACAGGGATTGGCTGCATGCACTCAAAGCGGCTGCCGGGATCGAAATACGTACACTGCTTGCAGGAATGAAGTTCGAAGCCGCACTTGGGACACTGTCCGGTTGGCGGCATTCCTTGCAGCACCGTGCCGCACTGCGTACACCGCGAAATAGCGCGCGTCCCGGGTAGATTGACGGGGCGAGGGCCAAATGTGTTGTCTCTTTTCGCCGAACCTGACTTTGCCGCACCCGAAGTCGAGGGAGTGAAGCCCGATTTTTCTCCCGAGCCTTGCCGCGGCTCACGATCGCGGTCCTGGTACCCATGCTGGCGGTATTTAGCCACAAAACCTCCTCTGGGGAAGGCGTATTGTCTCCCTAGCCGCAGTACAAAACAAGTCTTAAAGTCGGAGCTAAGTTTCTCCGCCCGGCACTCGCTACAATGGAATAATGATCCACGAAATCATTCCCGTTGGCCCCTTGCGGTGTAATTGCTCGATTATTGGCGATGAGAAGACGCGCGAGGCGATGGTGATCGATCCGGGCGACGATATTGAAGACGTGGAAGCGATTCTTACCAAACATAACCTGCGCGTCAGGCAGATCGTGATTACTCATGCGCACATCGATCATGTGGGCGGAGCGATGAAACTGCGTGCTGCCACCGGAGCACCGATTTTGCTGAATCAGAATGACCACGCCCTCCTTCAAATGCTCGACGTACAGGCGGCGTGGATTGGCGTTACCGCGCCGGGAGAAGTGAAAATCGATCAGAGCATTTCAAGTGGCGACAAAGTTGGCGTAGGTTTGCTCGAAGCCAGCGTCTTGCACACGCCGGGGCATACAGAAGGCAGTGTGTGCCTCTACTTCCCTGCCGAAAACAAGCTCATCGCGGGAGACACTTTGTTCGCTGGGTCCATCGGTCGTACTGACTTGCCGGGCGGATCGATGCAGAAGATCCTGCAATCCCTTCACGGGACGGTATTGGCGCTGCCCGATGAGACGGTTGTGGTGCCCGGCCACGGGCCTCTGACTACGATTGGGCAAGAGCGGGAGAGTAATCCGTTCCTAGTTAAGAGATGAAAATTGTTGATTCCTGATTTTTGATTGATGATTAAGAACACCGATTGGAACTCTCTTCAAATCAGTAGTCAACAATCAGCAATCAGCAATCAACAATTCCTCAATCACCCTTACGATTCCCTGCTTGAATTCTTCCTCGAGAGTGATCAGGCTCAACACCAAATGCCCGTCCCCGGGAAAATCATAGAAGTGTCCCGGATGCATCAGCACTGACTTTTCACGCAACAAGTGTATCGCCAGGTCTTCGTCTGACTTCGTCACCGGAACCCGCAGCACGGCGTACCATCCGCCTTCGAGTTTGAGGCGCTCACAAGCTTTCTGCGCCGCAAGCTGGCGGTCGAGTTCGGCCAGATTCGCGAGCACGCGCTCCAATAGTTGCTCCTGAATACTGTGCCGTTGATCGAGCAGGGCTGGCAGCGCCCACTGAATCGGGGCATTCACCGAAAGATAGGTATCGGCGATCACTTCGAGCCGCGCCATCGCCGTGTCTACTTCTTCTGCGGGTCCGCTGGCCACCATCCACGCCACTTTCATCTGCGGCAGCGCAGAGATCTTCGACAGGCCGCTCAGGGTGAAGGTCAGTACATCTGCATTGACGGCGAATGTGCGGCGCTTCTTTCTGTCGTGTGAGTAGTCGAGAAAGACTTCGTCAACGATCAACGCGAGATTGTGCTTGCGACAGAATGCGTTTAACAGCGTCAGTTCCTGTTGCTGCACATATGAACCAGTGGGATTATTGGGATGAACAATGATAACGCCTCGGGTGCGCGGCGTTACGGCACGTTCGAGAGACGGGAAATCCATCTGCCAGCCGTGGTCGTAGATCAGCGGATAGGGCACGAGCTTCACATCCTCGAGATCGGCCAGAAAATCGAACAGCGGATAACTTGGCTTGGGCACGAGCAATTCGTCGCCGGGATTACAGAGGAGACTGAAAACATAGGAATACCCTTCGCTGGTGCTGCTAGTTAGGATTAGCCGGCCAGGATCAAGATCGCAAACACCGTGCTCATTGCGGTAGTAGTCTGCGACGGCCGCGCGAGCCGCGCGCAAGCCTTTCGATTGCGGATCGTAATCGAGAGAGTTGGACGATGCGAGTGCGCCCAAGATCGCTCGTTCGTCGTAATGCAAGCCGATGCGCGTTGGATTGGACGCCGAAAGATCCAGAATCTTTTTCCCGGCTCGGCGCGTTTCTTCCAGCGCCTGAGTGAAGCGGTTGGGGGAAAGTTGCCAGTTGGTTCGGTGGGAGAACATTCAAGGGGCTCTTTGTTTACAGAACTACCGGACTGCGCATGGCGTTGGCAAATTCGTTTCGACATGATTCTCGAAGCCGCGGTTATGTTTTCGCGAACGCTTCTTTATTTACCACGTATGGCATCTTGGTGACGTCGCCGCCGTAGTTGCCCTCGAGAACGTCGATTAGGCCCTGCACGCATCGTCCCGCCATGCCTTTGTCGGGATCGGGCGAAAGACGGGTGATACGTGCGGCGCTGGCGAAGTGAGGCAACAAACGGCAGCGGTCGGCGATGGCAGGATCGCGCAGCGGCGAATCCGCGGGCAGCGGCTCTTTTTCGTAAACGTCCAGCGCGGCGCCGGCGATCCAGTTTTCGCGCAACGCTCGTGCCAGCGTCGATTCATCGACAACGGGGCCACGGGAAGTGTTCACCAGAAAGGCCGTGGGCTTCATCTGGCGCAATGTTTTTTCGTTGAACAAGTGATAGGTGGGCGTGGCGCTCTCTCCGGCGCGAAGCAGGGGCACATGCACGCTGACGAAATCTGCCTGCTGAAGAGCTTCGCCGAGCGAAACGTATTTGATCCAGTTCTTCTCTTTTGCGATGCCGCGCGCGTGACGCAGGTCCATGGTTTCCTGAATCGCATTGACGTACTGGTGATTCTCATACGCTGGGTCATAGCACAGGATATTCATGTCGAAGCCGGCGCATTTTTTGATCATGGCCAGGCCGATGCGTCCGGTGCCGATGATGGCAATGGTTTTGCCGGTGACTTCGTCGCCAAGAAATGGCAGGTAAGGATGCCAGAAGCCCCATTGGTTATCACGAGTGAGATGCTCGGCTGGCCACATTTTCCGCGCCAGCGAACCAAGAAGGAAAAAAGCGAACTCGGCCGTGGCCTCGGTGAGTACATCGGCGGTGTGGGAGAAAGGAATTTTGTAGCGATTGGCGTCGGCGCGGTTGATGTTGTCGAAACCAACAGCGAACTGCGCGACCGCTTTTAGTTTCCCTTTTCCTGTCTCGAAAACCTCGGCATCAATCTGGTCGCGCAGCGTGGTAATCAGACCATCGACGCCCGACTTTACTTTTTCGAGAATGACGCTCTTGGGCGGGGCTTGGGGCTGAGGATAAACTTCGACGTCGTACCCGCGCGCACGCAGCAGGTTGAGAGATTCTCCGATGTCACAGGTGGCGAAGACGCGAAATTTTGGGCTCATAGGTTGTGGCGCGGATTGTGTGGCGCGGGCGCTCCTGCCCGCGAAATGCCGGCGCTTAGTTGGTGCAAAATCTCGGAGAAAAAGCTAACCAGAAATATTACTCGATTTCACTCGCCAGCGTTCGCGGGCAAGAGAGCCCGCGCCACACTATTTACTTGAAGGTCCAGCGGGTGGACTTTCCCACAAAGTGCTTTTCCCAGAATCCAAAAACGACCCGCGGACGAACAGCGTAGACCGGTTCTTTCATCGCCAGGATGTCGTCTTTCATGCCGCCCATGTCAAATTTGTATTTACGCTCGTAGAGCGGGAGCATTTGGCGGCGCGCTCCGGCATCGGCGATTTCAGCAATGCCTTCGACGATCACCGCTTCGTCGGCGAGTTCGGTACACATCACGCACTTTGGATTCTCGGCGAGATTCTTAGACTTCCGTGATTTGCTACCGGTGCTGAACAACAAGCGGCCATCCATCCATAACGCCCAAACGACCATCGTGTGCGGAGCGCCGTTGGGCCTAACCGTCGTGATCCAGTAGTTGTGAGACTTCTTCAGTCGCTGCTCGGCCCAGGTCCAGGGCAGCAATCCCTTGCTGCCTTTTGGTAAGCCGTAGCCGGGCATGTGCGGACGACTGGTTTTCGGTTTTTGCTGCGATTGTGATTTTTTCGTTTTCGGCATTTCGCCTTCAACCGATTGCCCGATCAAAACCTTAACCACAGAGGACACAGAGTTTCACAGAGGAAACCCCGAAAGGCCATTAAAGATTCTGCTTGGTCCAGCGGTCGATGCGGTCCAGCGCTTGCCGCAAATTGTCGAGCGAGTTCGCCACGCTGAAGCGGAGGTAACCTTCTCCGAATGCGCCGAAGGCGGTGCCGGAGAGCGCGGCTACTCCTGCCTGCTCCAGCAAAGCGTCCGCTAGAGCTTTCGATTTCCATCCTGTCTTGGTGATGTTGGGAAACACGTAAAAAGCGCCTTTGGGCAAGCGGCACGAAAAGCCCTTAATTTTGTTCAATCCGGCGACGAAAGCGTTGCGGCGGCTTTGGAATTCTTCGCGCATGTGGTCCACCGAGCTCTGATCGCCGCGAATGGCCTCAATTCCTGCAACTTGGGTAAAGCTTGCGGTACAGGAATTGGAGTTGGTCATCAAGCGCGTGATGTGCGCTGCGAGGTCAGGACGCATGATGCCGTAGCCCATCCGCCATCCGGTCATGGCATAAGTCTTTGAAAAGCCGTCGAGAAGAATCGTGCGCTCCTGCATTCCCGGCACAGACATAGTGGAGAAATGCTCGCCGCCATCGAAAAGCAGACGGCTGTAGATTTCGTCCGAGAGAACCATAATGTTGCGGTCGCCAATCACTTTTGCGATCTGCTCGACGTCTCTGCGCGGCATCACTCCGCCGGTGGGGTTGTGGGGCGAGTTGAGGATGACGAGCCTCGTGCGGTCATTGATGAGCGAGGATAGTTCATCCACGTCGAGAGAGAAATCGCGGTCTTCGCGGAGATGAATTGGGACAGCCCGGCCGCCAACATAGTGGATCATTGACTCGTAGATGGGAAAGCCGGGATTGGGATAAATAACTTCATCGTCTTCATCAATCAAGGCAAGAATTGTGAAGAAAATAATTGGCTTGCCTCCGGGAACGACGACAACTTCCTCGCTTGTAACTTTTATGCCGCGCGTCCTGGAAACATAGTCGGCTAAAGTCTGACGGAGTTCCGGCAGACCAGCGGCAGGACCATAATGCGTCCAGCCTTTGCGCAGGGCGTCAATGCCCGCTTCGACCACGTTCGACGGGGTGTCGAAGTCAGGTTCGCCAATCTCCAGATGGATGATGCTTTTGCCCTGACGCTCCAGGGCCCGAGCCTTGTTCAGAACCTCGAATGCAGTTTCGGTGCCCAGGCGCGACATGCGGCGGGCGAGTTGCAATTCGTATTGCGTGGCCTTTTCCATAGCAGAAAAACTCCTCACGCGACAAACGGGACATTATACGCCCGCGATAAACCGGCGAAGGGCGCGAGAATGCGATTGGCTTGAGGTAGCCGCAAAGAGAGCGTGCGTTCCGTGCGAAGATGAATAATTCCTTGAACGATGATGGAGGCGGCGTGCGCGGTTTGAAAGACAAAAGAGTTCTGATTACGGGAGGCGCGAGCGGAATTGGAGCGGCTACGGCGGCGCGCTTTTTAGAGGAAGGATCGCGGGTGTGTGTGCTTGACCGCGATGACGCCGCTTGCGAGAAGATCCTACAGGATCTGACCGGTCTTGCCGCGACGATCATTGCCGATGTCACCGATTTGCAGCAAGTTGAAACGGCTTTTGCCGATGCAACACGGATGATGGGCGGCGTGGATGTACTCATCAACAATGCGGGCATCAGCATCCGCCACAAATTCCTCGACATCACTCCCGAAGAGTGGAACAAAGTTCTGGCGGTGAATCTTACGGGCGTCTTTTATATGGCGCAGACGGCGGCGCGGCACATGTGGCAGCGCGGCAGTGGAGTGATTCTACAGACGGCCTCGACGAACGGGGTCATGGGATATCCTTATTATGCCGACTATAACGCGACGAAAGCCGGAGTGATTGAGTTAACCCGGTCGATGGCATTAGAGCTGGCTCCCAGGGTTCGGGTGTGTGCGGTTGCTCCGGGATATGTGCTGACGCCGATGCAGCGAGCGGAGTACAGCGACGAAATGCTGGCGGAAGTAAACGGCAAGATTCCGCTCCGCCGTCATGCAAAACCGGAGGAAATCGCCGCCCTGTTTGCTTATCTGGCATCCGAGGATGCGGCGTATGCGACAGGTCATGTGTATACGATGGATGGGGGCGAGACTGCCGGCGGGCTGGCCAGCCGTTAACTTGGAAATTAATCCTTAGTGCAGTTCCGATTCGTTGGGCGCAACTAAATATCTGGGGCCGGGTTCGACATCGTAATCGCCACTTCGTTATTCCTGTTCGCGCCGAAGCAATAGTTCCCTGGTTTGAGCGCGTCACAGATATCGACTGGAAATCGCAACCTCAACCAAACAGCTCAACGAAAATAAGACGGAGATTTTCTTGCCTGGACTTTCCACGAGCCGGTGTCACTCCATCACTGCTAAGGCGCCCTCTCCGGCCATTTATGCGATCTTGCTGACAGCGATTGTGTCGGCATTCACCGCTTGCGGGGGAAGCTCTAATTCGCCCTCAGTCAGCGTGCCGCCGCCGCAAGGCGTACCCCCGCCCGCCAACAGCATTCCTGCCAGCTTTTTTGCGCTCAACAATGTGAATCCGAACGACAATCCAGCGACGGATGGAATGAGCTACGGCGCACTCGGGCATCCGATTCGGCTGGCTTGGCCTTACATTGAACCATCGCGCGGTGTTTTTAATTTCTCACTTTACGATCAGTACGCCGCCATTGCTCCGCGCGAGGGGACGAATGGAAACGTCGCGGTGATGGACTTAACTTTGGGCATGACGCCAAGCTGGGCGGTGAGCGACCAGAGCACATGCCGCCCCGCTCCCGACGGCACCGTGACATGCCAGGCGCCGCCAGACAACATTGCGGACTGGCAGGCTTTTATCACGGCGCTGGTCAATCACTACAACGGATCGAGTTCGGCGCAGCCTTACATTAAGTATTACGAGATTTGGAACGAGTGGAATGTGGTGGACGCCGACAATGGCTTTTGGAGCGGAAGCATCCCGCAACTGGTTAACCTCGAGCAGACCGCCTGCACCATCATCCATGCGCAGGCATCCGGTTTTTCTTTTGTGCTCACACCTTCCACGGTCGGCCCAGCCACTAGTTCCAATGCATCGGCACCGAAATCGTTGCAACAATTCTTCGCTGCTGGAGGCAACAGCTGCATCGATGGAGTTTCTTTTCACGGCAATCTCGGATTGGTGAGCTTGAATCCCTATCCGCTGCCGGGTGAAGGTTGTCAGGGACCGGGCTGCAACGGCACGATCGTGCAAGTCGTCAACAGCTATCGTCAGCTCATGAGTCAGAACGGCTTCTCCGCAAGCATTCCGCTCTTCGACACCGAAGGCGGATTCGAATCCGCCAACATCACCGACAGCGATCAGCGAGCGGCATGGCTGGCACAGTTCTATGCGCTACAAGGTGGCCTTTTCAATTCCGATCAGCTGCAATGGGTTTCCTGGTTTACGTGGGGAGCGCCCGGGGTCGCAGGCAATATCGAAACGGCAAGTCAAACACCCGACACCGCAGGAATCGCTTATAACCAGCTTTACAACTGGCTGGTAGGCAGAGTTCCTGTGCCATGCACACAGAGCGGCACAATCTGGACCTGCGGATTAACAGGCTCCGCCAATTATCAGGCCGAGATTATTTGGGACGACTCGCAGACCTGCGACAATGGGAGTTGCAGCACAGGGGCGCAGACGATTCCTTCCTGGGGAACAAACGCCCGTGATCTCGCCGGTAACCAGATCTCGATTACCAATGGCACTGTGCCAGTCGGCCTGAAACCGATTATTGTTGAAAATCAGTAACTAATCGGCTGCAAGAATTTGCACACTGACTGCATTAAGAAGCAGAACTTTAACAAATCATCCGTACCAGAAAAATTATTGCCGTTATATACTCACGGAACAGCTTGAGTTCTTAGGGCCGCGGTTTCCCCTGGACTGTTGCTTCCTCCCCTCCGCTTGAGAAGCGTAGCTTAACCAAGACTTCAGGATATTCATGAATATTCGTGCGAAGAAATCCGTTTGCCTCAGCCGTAATGTGGTTGTGCGCGCGGTTGGCGCGAGTTTGATTTTTGCGCTGGCAACCGGCGTAGGCAGCCATGCGGCGGGCGCTTCGAGCGCAGATGCTTCCTCGGTGGCGAAGCAGAGGATCGAGAGCTTCGCGAAGCTTCCACTCAGCTTTGAAGAGAACAAGGGGCAAAGCCCGAGTCCGGTGAAATTTATCTCGCGGGGAAGCGGTTACACGTTATTCCTGACGGCGGATGAAGCAATCTTGAAGTTAAGACCAGCCGCGAGCGCAACGGATCGGAGACATCTGACGACTTCGCAATCGTCCGGTTATGAAGTTCATTCTTCGTCAACGCTCCGTATGAGCCTGGTAGGAGCGAATTCGGGCGCGAAAATAGTTGGTCTGCACGAGCAACCGGGCAAGAGCAATTATTTTATCGGGAATGATCCGAGTAAATGGAGAACCAATGTTCCCAACTACTCGCGAGTCAGCTATCGAGGCGAATATCCAGGTGTTGACCTCGTTTACTACGGCAATCAGAGGCAGCTGGAATATGACTTCGTAGTAGCACCCGGGGCAGACCCCCACGCTATCACTATGGAAATTGCGGGCGATTCCCTAGGTGGTGATTCACAGCACACCACCCGGCTTTCGATTAACGCTGACGGTGACTTGATGGTCACGCTTGCGGGAGGCCAAGTTCGCTTTCACAAGCCCGTCGTCTACCAGCCCAGCAACAAGTCAGTGTCCGCGAATGACAACAGGAACCTGGTCAGCGCAAGATGGGTACTGAAAAATCATAACCGCGTTGGCTTTGAGTTGGCGGCCTACGATCAGCAGAAGCCTTTGATTATCGATCCTGCGCTGAGCTTCTCCACTTATCTCGGCGGCAGCCTCGACGACACGGCATATTCCATCGCGACCGATAGCTCCTCCAACGTGTATGTCGCTGGAACCACCGGCTCCACAGATTTCCCCACGCAAGGTCCATTGCAAGCGGCGAATGCCGGGAACGAAGATGTTTTCGTTACGAAGCTCAACTCGACCGGCACAGCGTTGGTTTATTCGACTTACCTGGGTGGGAGTGCCACGGATTTCGCCTTCGCTCTGGCGCTGGACTCTGCGGGAAATGTTCATGTCGTGGGCACAACGCAATCGACGGATTTTCCCACGACTCCCAAGGCCTATCAGACCACCTGTGGCAGTTGCGCTGGCGGGCTTCCGTCGGCGTTCGTGACCGAGTTGAATGCTACGGGCTCCGCGATGGTCTATTCGACCTTTATCGGAGGCGCGGCGGGCGACTCGCGAGGATATGCGATCGCGCTCGACAGCAACGACGACGCTTACATCACCGGACGTACCAGCGCTTCCGACTTTCCCACGACCACTGGCGCGCTGCAACGGGCGCTTAACGGCGCGGTGAATGTTTTCGTGTCGAAGCTGAATGCCACGGGAACCGCCCTTGTTTACTCCACTTTTCTTGGTGGCAATGGCAGCGACCAGGCGAATGGAATCGCGGTCGATGCTTCTTTCAACGCATACGTCGCGGGATCTTCCAGTTCGACTAACTTCCCTGTTACAACCGGAGCATTTCAGACGACGTTGAAAGGAACCAGCAATGCGATCGTTTCCAAGCTGAACAGCAAAGGATCGGCGCTGACGTATTCGACTTATCTGGGCGGCAGCGGAGCCGATACCGTTTGGAGTATCCGCGTGGACGGATCGAACAATGTCTATGTCGCCGGGCAGACTTCGTCGACGAATTTTCCCACGACCACCAGCGCATTTCAGACGACGTGCGGAACTGACTGTGCCGCGAACGATGCCTTTGTAAGCAAATTTAATTCCGCGGGAACCGCGCTGCTCTACTCGACATTCCTTGGCGGCAGCAGCGAACAAGAGGCCTTTTCCCTGGCGATCGATAGCAGCGGCGACGCTTATGTGACGGGCCGCACAAGCTCGACCGACTTCCCCCATACCAAAGGTTCATTTCAGACTTCATTTGGCGGAGTGTTCGACGCGTATCTGACCGAACTGAATCCCACCGGCTCCGGCTTGCTCTACTCCACTTACTTCGGAGGCAGCGCATCCGATGCCGGACTCGGTATCGCGGTCGACAGCGCAAAAAACGTCTACCTGACGGGCCGGACCTATTCGACAAATTTTGCCGTCACGCCCCAGGCTTTTGCCCAAACTTGCAGCACCTGCGGAGCGACAGGTAATGAAGATGCTTTCGTGACAAAGTTCGTTACCGGCGATCAAGTCTGGCCGCTCGCTATTAACTTCGGATCGCAGCAGGTGGGGGTAAAGAGTTCCACGCAGAACGCGGTGCTGAGCAATAGCGGCACGACGGCTCTCGCTATCACCGGGACTAGTCTCGGAGGCGTCAACTCCAGCGAATTTACGGCAAGCAATGGCTGTGGAAGTTCTGTCGCCGCGGGCGCTACCTGCAACATCGGTATCACTTTCACGCCGGCGGGCACCGGTTTGCGAGTGGCTACGCTGAGTATCGAAGACAGCGCAACCAACAGCCCGCAAACGGTCTCACTCACGGGCATGGGAACGAACAACACGGTCACGCTGACACCAGCCAGCCTGACGTTCACAACGGAGCTCATCGGCACGACCAGTCCTGCGCAAAATGCAATTCTGACCAATACCGGCACAGCAACAGTCACGGTGGGCGCCATCGCAGCCTCAGGCCAGTTCAGCGAGACGAATAACTGCGGCACCTCACTGGGCGCGGGAGCCAGTTGCACGATTAGTGTGGTCTTTAAACCAACCACGCAAGGCACGGACAAGGGCGCAGTCAAAATCGCAGACAATGCCGCCGGCAGTCCGCAAATGCTTACGCTCACTGGTACTGCGACTGTGGTAAGCCTCACACCAACTGCTGTGAGTTTTGGCACTCAGAAAGCCGGAACGACCAGCAGCGCGCAATCCATCACGATCATGAATCACGGGGCCGCGACGTTGACCGTCAAGAAAATTGCAGTGACGGGAACCGGAGCGGCAGACTTTGCTCAAACCAATACTTGCGGAACCTCTCTGGCGGCCGGCGCCAGTTGTACAGCAAGTGTCACGTTTGCGCCGAAGACCACCGGCAATTTTACAGCCCTGCTTTCCGTCGCCGACAACGGCGGGGGAACGCCTCAATCGGCAACACTCACGGGCACGGGGGACTAAGCTAGATTGCAAGAACTTGCATACATTGATGAAAGTTACGATGGAGTCTTTTTTCCACATTCCCATCGCTCCTCGACTGGTCTATACTCGGCGACAGTTATTTCGTCTCAAGAGCTTAGGGCTCCTGCGACAAGCCCCTTTGTCCGGTTTCCCCAACCTGTACATAGTCCGTCCGTAGGAGTGTCAATGCGACGCCTATTATTGCGCCACGCCGCCGTGGCCTGCCTCTTTCTGATGCTGGCGCAGCAGTTCGTCTGGGCTGCGGCCTTCAAAGGTCCTGCGACATTCCCTGCGCACCTGGGGCCCACTTCTATTGTGGTAGCCGACTTTAACGGCGACGGCAATCTTGATATTGCGATTGCAAACCGCACCAGCAACGACGTGAGCGTTCTGCTGGGCAAAGGCAATGGCACGTTCAATCCGCAAGTGAAATATTCAGCGGGCGCCGGCACGGATCCAATCGCCATTGCGGCGGCGGATTTCAATGGCGACGGCAAACCCGATCTCGTAGTCGCCGACAGCGGGAGCAAGAGCGTCTCGGTGTTGATGAACACTGGGACGGGGACCTTCAGCGCTCCGGTGAAATATAGCGTGGGCAATTTGCCTAGCGCGATCGCCACCGGTGACCTGAACGGGGACGGCGTAGCCGACATCGCGGTCACAAATGAAACCGACGGCACAGTGACGGTCCTGATCAACAACGGCTCCGGCGCGTTCACAACAACGCACACTTACTCTACCGATTCGAAACCCGATTCCGTTGCGATCGCGGATTTCAACGGCGACGGCGCTAACGACCTGGCAGTCGCTAACCAAAATGGCAACGACGTCAGCGTCCTTCTCAACCAGGGCGGCGGAACGTTTGGGGGCGCCGCGAATTACTGCGTCGTTTCTGTAACCGGCGCTTGTAATTCAGCAAGTGAGATCAATCCGCTTTCTGTGGTTGCGGTGGATTTGAACGGAGACGGCAAACCAGACCTCGCCGTGGCCAGCGCCACGCAGTCGGTGGTGACGCTGCTTAACAACGGCTCCGGCATATTTACTTTGACTAGCCAGTCCAGCGCGTCGCAAAGTGCATCGGCTATAGCGGCGGGGGACTTCAACAAAGACGGCTTCCAGGATTTAGTGGTCGCCGATCAAGGGGCGAATGCGTTTGAGATTTTCGCCGGAAACGGCACCGGGAATCTTGCAGCGCCTCTGCGCTATTTCAGCGGCACGAACCCTGCGGCCATCGCCACCGGAGATTTCAATAAGGACGGCAAGCTTGATGTCGCAATCGTGAACCTTGGCGACGCAGACGTCGCAATCGCGCTCGGCAACGGCGACGGAACTTTTCAGGATATTGAAAGCTACATCTCGGGATCGGAAGTGAGCTCGGTCGTCCTCGGCGATTTCAACAAAGATGGCAAGACGGATTTCCTGGTCAACAGCAACGCCGCCAGCAGTAACTCTGTAAATCTGTTTACCGGAAATGGCAAGGGCGCTTTCACGCTGGCTTCAACCGTTTCGTTCCCCGGTTTAGTTTCTTCCATTGCAGCGCAGGATTTTAATCAGGACAAGAATCTCGATTTTGTCGTAGCGAATCCGTCTACCAGTCAGGTCTCCGTGGTTTTCGGCAATGGAAACGGCACGTTCAGTTCCAGCGTCGCCACGTATTCCACGGATTCCAACCCAGTTTCTGTTGCGGTTGGAGATTTCAATAAAGACGGTTTCCCCGACATCGTGACAGCCAACTCTTCAGCCGGCGATGTCAGTGTTCTGCTCAATACCAAGACCGGCTCCTTCAACCCTGCAGTTCCGTATCCTGTAGGTACAAATCCAGTGGCCGTCGCGGTAACCGACCTCAACAACGACGGTTTTCCGGACATCGTCGTCGCCAATTCCGGCAGCAATAACATTAGCGTGCTGATGAACAATGGCAACGGAACATTCGCCGCCGCCGTACCTTATAACGTCGGCAATGTTCCCAATTCGATCGTTGCGGCGGAACTAAATGGTGACCTTTTCGCCGACCTGATCGTCACCAACAAGGCGGACAACTCAGTCAGCATTCTTATCGGAAATGGCGACGGAACTTTCCAGACAGCGGTCCCTTACACCGTACCCGGCACGGGCATGGTCAACGCCATCGCGGCTGACATCACCGCGGATGGGATTCTCGATCTGGTCATTGCGGAAAGCGCCACCAACTCCGTTGGCGTAATGCCCGGCAATGGCGACGGAACCTTCCAGGGCTCGGTCAATTACAAAGTCGGTCTCATGCCGACGGCAATCGCTGCCGCCGACGTGAGCGGCGACGGTAAAGTCGACGTGCTCTCCGGCAATTTCGGCAGCGGCGATGTATCGGTTCTCATTAATCAAACGCCTGCGGCTGTCCTGAGCGCGACACCAACCTCCCTTGCCTTCGGAAATGGCCAGGTGGGTAGCACCAGTGCGTCGAAGACGATCACGGTGACCAATAAAGGCAATACCGTACTGAACATCGCCAGCATCACCACGAGCGCGGATTATCCGATGACCACCACCTGCGGATCGACGCTGGCATCGCTAGGAACCTGCACGGTTACGGTCACTTTCTCCCCCAGCTTCCCCGGCGCGATCAAAGGCACACTCACCATCGTCGGAAGCGTAACCGGCGACTATCTGGTTATCCCGATCACCGGTACTGGGCAGTTCCCCATGGTGGTTTCTCCTTTGACGCTCACCTTCCCATCCACGGCAGTAGGAAGCACCAGCGCTGGGCAGACTGTCACGGTAATCAACCAGAGCAGCAGCTCGCAGACTTTCACTTTCTCGGCCACCGGAAACTACAACGCTTCTGCCTCGGGCACCGCGCCGTGCAGCGGCACGTTGGCAGGTTTGGCGAAGTGTACGGTTTCGGTTTCGCTAAGCCCGACTCAGAGCGGCGCGATCAACGGTTCCTTCATCGTGAGCGGTAGCGGATTCATCCCGCAAATTACCAGCCTGAGCGGCACTGGAAGTGGTGGCTCGGCTCTGCCTCTCTCATTCAGTCCGGCCAGCCTGCTGTTCGATAGTCCCGCGCTTGGCTTCTCGAGTTTGCCCAAGACGG
Source organism: Candidatus Sulfotelmatobacter sp. (assembly GCA_049584475.1). GTDB lineage: Bacteria > Acidobacteriota > Terriglobia > Terriglobales > Acidobacteriaceae > Sulfotelmatobacter. The sequence continues at coordinate 78,977 of JBAUXX010000040.1, forward strand.
TGACTGCCACAAACACAACTTCCGTATCACTGACACTCGCTCTGACAGCCAGCACGGATTGGTCAGTGTCGGGAACGGGCAAGACTCCATGCGGGGGGACCCTGGCGGCGGGCAAGTCATGCCAGTTCGCCGTGATCTTCACGCCGAGCGTGCTGGGATATTTCAACGGCTCGATTTCCATCACGACCGGTTCAGGCAATCCCGTGATCTACGATCTTGAAGGTCTGGGAAATCTGGCTTCGAGTTTCAGTCCGACCAGCATGACGTTCGCTCCGCAAAATGTGGGCACAACGAGCCCAGGACAGATCGTGAAGGTCTGGAATTTTGAAAATACCAACATGACGATTATGGGATGGTCGGCGAGCGGCGACTACACAGCCGTTCCGGGCGGTACGCAGCCGTGCAGCGTGGGCGGCCAGGTGCCTCCTCTGTTGTTGCCATTTTGCAATCTGGTGGTTTACTTCACCCCCAGCAAAACGGGCACTATCTCGGGTGCGATTTCCGTGACTACCAGTTGGTCGACGGGATCGGAATCTTTTCCGGTCACAGGTACCGGGCAGTAAGCGACACGGGGCAAACCCCGTTGCCCTTAAGTCGTGGAATGAGTTTGCAGAAATTTGCAACAGTTAGTGGCAGTGGTGGGAGAAAAAGAGAAGAACGTCTCCATCGGTCGGAACAGGGCTGGTTGTATACTTTCGACGATTAAGCGTTCTTCCCCCTCCTGGTAAACAACTTTAGCTTTTCTAGGTGATCGAGTCCGAAATGCCAAACCTCCGCCGGCTTACCTTCGTCTTGTGCGCCCTCGCCGTCCTATCGGTGTCTCTTATTCTCGTCCGCAAGCGGGCAGACCGTGTCGCCGCTAGACCTTTAGCCTCAAAGCCCGACCTCGCCTTGCTGCAAACCCAGCTTTCCCCTGGTGCGGTTCCCCCGGAATTCCGGGCGCATGTCGCGGAAAATTACGGCAAGCTGCCGCTTAGCTTCGAGGCGAACAGTGGTCAGAGTGACAAACAGGTAAAGTTTCTCTCGCGCGGCCAGGGATACGCCTTGTTTCTTACGCCGGATGAAGCTGTGTTGAGCTTGCAGCGCGGCAGCAATAAGATTGCCGACCGCCACAGCATTGGTATGAGCCCGGCCGCATTTCAAGCCGGCAAAGGCCAAAGCACGGAATCTGCCGTGTTGCGGATGAAGTTAGTCGGCGCCAATACCTCCGCTCTCGTCACAGGCGGCGGCCAGCAGGAAGGCACGACTAATTATTTCATTGGCAACGATCCGAGCCAATGGCGTACCAATGTTGCGAACTACTCCCAGGTGCGGTACGAAGACGCTTATCCAGGCGTAGATCTGGTCTATTACGGCAACCAGCAGCAGCTCGAGTACGACTTTGTCGTGGCGCCGGGATCCGATCCGCGCACGATTACCCTTGATGTAGCATCCGACGATGAGGCTCACGGAAAAAAATTAAGCGCGCCGCGCATCGCGGAAAATGGCGATCTTCTCGTGCTCACCAGCGGGGGCGAAGTTCGATTTCATAAGCCCGTCGTCTATCAAACGAACCGAGGTTCCGACCGGCACTCCATCGGCGGCGAGCCGAATGCCATCGAGGCCAAGAACACCATCGACGGACGCTGGGTATTGAAAGGCGGGAATCGCGTCGGCTTTGAAGTTTCTTCGTACGACTCCAGCAAGCCGCTGGTGATCGACCCTGCGCTGAGTTACTCCACGTACCTCGGCGGCACCGGAACCGATGGCGCATTTGGCGTGACTATTGATTCCGCCGGCAATTGCTATGTCACAGGATTCACCAGCTCCACGAATTTTCCCACCAAGAATCCGTATCAGAAAAAGAGCGGCGGTGGAATCGATACGTTCGTCACCAAGATGAATCCGACGGGAACCGCGCTGGTGTATTCAACGTATGTGGGCGGAAGCAAGACGGAATATCCGTTTGCGATCGGTGTGGATTCCACCGGCGCAGCCTACGAAGTCGGCAATACCGGGTCCCCCGACTTTCCCGTTACGGCTGGAGCATTTCAGACCACTTGCGTGAGCTGCGCGCTTTACCCCGCGGTTTTCGTAACCAAGCTGTCTCCCAGCGGCACGTCGCTGATGTATTCCACTTTTCTGGGCGGTAGCGGTGATAATCGTGCCTTCGGCGTGGCTCTGGACTCTTCGAACAATGTGTACCTCATCGGCTGGACCACTTCCAGCGACTTCCCTGTGACCACTAACGCCTTCCAGACATCCTACGTCACGGGAGCGGTTAGCAACGTGTTCGTCACTGAGATCAACCCGGCCGCCAACGGGGACGCCGGGCTCGTCTACTCGACTTACCTCGGCGGTAGCGTCCAGGACGTCGGTTTCGGGATTGCACTGGACTCCAACAACAACGCCTACGTTACCGGTTACTCCTACTCGACGGATTTCCCGGTGTCTAGCGGCGCATTTCAGACTACAACGACCACGAATGGCGCGGCCTTTGTGACTAAGCTCAATCTGGCCGCCAACGGAGCCGCCGGGCTCATCTACTCCACCTATCTCGGTGGAACCACGGGCACCTCCGCGGGAAACTCGATCAGGGTCGACTCGAACGGAGCTGCTTACGTGACCGGCTACACTTGCGCCACCGATTTTCCGGTCACAAAAGGCGTGTTCCAATCGAAGTTTGGCGGCGATTGCACTCCGGCGGGCGGCGATGCCTTCGTGACCAAGTTGGATCCCACCGGATCGACTCTTGTGTACTCGTCCTATCTCGGGGGCAGCGGCGACGATGTGGGCTTCAGCATCGGCCTGGACTCTGTAAACAACGCATACATTATCGGGCGCTCCAGCTCTCCGAACTACCCAGTAACCAAAGGAGCATTCCAAAATAAAACCGCCGGCGGTTACGACACCATTTACAGCATTGTCAATCCCACCGGGACCTCGCTGTTGTATTCGACTTATTTGGGCGGCAATGCGGTGGACGTTGCCTTCGTCATGGCCGTAGATCCTGTGGGCAACTCCTACATTATTGGCCGCACATACTCCACCAACTTCCCGGTCACGCCCGGCGTATTCCAGGCCACGCTCAGAGGCACAACTAACGCTGTGGTCTTCAAGTTCGTGCCCGGAGATCAAGTGTGGCCGCTGGCGTTGAATTTCGGCAATCAGACCATCGGAGTAACGTCTTCACCGCTGACTACGACTCTGACCAACAGCGGACCCGGCACGCTCAGCATAACGGGCCCGGCGCTCACGGGAACTGCCGCTGGCGACTATGCCATCAGCTCCAATACTTGCACCTCTTCGCTGGCCTTTGGAGCGTCATGCGTCATCGGCATCACGATGACTCCGACTGCTTCAGGAACCCGCACAGCAGCGCTGGCAATCACAGACGGTGCGCAGAACAGCCCGCAGACTGTGGCTCTGACCGGCGCCGCTACGACAAGCTCGGTTTCACTTACGCCGGCCAGCATGACTTTCCTGACTCAACTGATTGGGACCAACAGCAACTCGCAGCCGGCGACGCTGACCAACACGGGTACGAGCGCCGTTAACATCACCAGCATTGCAACTTCGGCTAACTATAGCCAGACCAACAACTGCCCAACCAGCCTGGCCGCGGCCGGGACTTGCACCATCAACGTAGTGTTCACTCCGACCAAAGCGGGAGCCATAACGGGGACACTGACCGTTACCGACAGCGCTCCGAACAGCCCGCAGACGGCGGCTCTTACCGGCACCGGCACCGTGATGAACTTCTCGCCCAGCAGCCTTAACTTTGGAACTCTGACCAAGGGCACGGCGAGCCAGCCGCAGACAATCACTGTCACGAACATCGGGCCGACGTCAATCTCCATCACCAAGATTTCGATCACAGGTTCTCGCGTCACCAGCTTTTCCGAAACCAATAATTGTCCGATCAGCCCGTCAACCCTGCCTTCGAATGCAAACTGCACAATCAGCGTGACCTTCACTCCGCAACTGAAGGGAGCATTGAACGCCGACGTCACCCTCCTGGACACCGGAGGCGGCAGCCCGCAGAACTTGCCGATAGCGGGAACGGGAGATTAGGACAACAGAATAAAGGCGAATCCAGGCCGCATCCCTGGACGTACTAAAGTCGAGATTGATCAAGAAATTGGGAGGATTTTCCATGAAGCGTTTTGTTCTTATTTCACTTTTGGCGTTGACCGCCATCGCGGTTTACGCGTTCGCGGGCCAGCCACCCGCGGCAATTATCAATGTGCTGACCTGGCAATATAGCAACAGCCGACTGGGCCAGAATCTGCATGAAACGATTCTGACGCCGACCAATGTCAACGCCACGAACTTCGGCAAGATCTTTTCGTATCCGGTTGACGGCAATATTTATGCCCAGCCGCTCTACGTCGGCAACCTAACCGTTACGGGACAGGGCGCGCACAATGTCGTCTTCATCGCTACGGAGAACGACAGCGTCTATGCTTTCGATGCCGACAACGCAACAGTGAATCCGAATCCGTTGTGGCAGACGAGCCTGCTCAATCCGCCGAACGTTATTGCCTATCCCTGCCTCGACAATCACAAGGCTTGCACCATTTACCCGACCATCGGAATCACCGGAACGCCCGTGATTGATCGCATGACGAACACCATCTATCTGGTGGCGCGCACCAAGGAGATCGTCAGCGGGCAAACTAATCCCTACTATTTCGAGCGCTTGCACGCGCTCGATATCCGGACCGGCAAAGAAAAACCCGGCAGCCCGGCTACGATTTGCGGTGACTACGCGCACACAGGACAAGGCTGCGCATTTACCACGGGCACCTTCGACCCGCTCGCGGATGGACAGCGTCCGGGCCTGCAACTGGAGCCGACAACGGGCTTCCCGCAGGGCGTGCTGTACATCGGCTTTGAAGGTCAGGGAATGGTTCTCGCCTATGATCCGGTCAGCTTGAACCGTCTCGCCGATTTTACTTTCACCCCTCATCCGACGAACACTACCGGCGGCGGCGGCATTTGGGCCGGCCTCAGCGGCGACGCCAACGGCAACGTCTATGTTCCGGTGGGCGACGGCACCTTTGACGTAAATGTCGGTGGAAACAATTACGGCGACAGCATCGTTAAGCTCAATCTTGTTTCCAACGGTGCAGGCGGCTATGAACTTCAAGTAATGGATTATTTCACTCCGCCCGACGAACTCTGCCGGCAGACCAACGATATTGACCTGGGATCGGGAACACCCGTTCTTCTTCCGCCTCAGACAGGCACCGTACCCAACCTGATCGTAATTGCCGGCAAAGGCAAGGTCCCGACCTGCGATGCGGCGAATCCCATCTATCTGGTGAACGCCGACGATATGGGCGGCATGGGCGGAGGAGTGCAATCGATTGCGGGCACCGCTTCGCAAGGCTATTACAGCACTGCCGCCTACTTCAGCACGGGAGCGGCAAACAATCTGTACCTGGGTGGCGTGCTGAGCTCGTCGGCCGGAGACACGATGCAGGAATTCCGGTTGGTAAGCGGCCTGTTCAACCCGGTCAAGGCCGTCTCGAAAAGTCCCACCACCTACCTTGCCGGCGCTACGCCGGTGATCACGGCGGCGGGAACGAAGAACGGCATCATGTGGACGATTGAGCGTCCCGCCCTCTTGTGGACCGAAACAGCCACCAACAATGCCATTCTGCACGCTTACAACGCCACGAATCTTCATCTGGAGCTTTACAACAGCAGCATGAATTCGTCGCGTGATTTGGCCGGACCGGCGGTGAAGTTCCAGCCGCCTATGGTCATCAACGGAAAGGTGTATGTGGGGACGCAGACAGAGCTTGACGTTTACGGTCTCTGTCCTTGCCCGCAATAAGAGGTAATCGAATGCTTCGCGGCGGCGGCGCACACCCTGCGCCGCCGCCAAGTCTTTTGAAAGGTTGGGTCAAATGAAACGCGTCACATTGATTCCTCTCTTCTTCCTGACAGTTGTGTCTCTTTATGCGTTTCCGCCACAAAAGGCTGCGGAACCCGTTGCCGTGCCCGCAATTGTCACGTATGGAAATGGCAACAGCCGCCTCGGTCAGAATCTTCAGGAAACGATCCTGACCCCGAGCAGCGTCAACGCCACCAATTTCGGCCAGCTCTTCAACTGGCAGACCGACGGCAACATCTACGCTCAGCCGCTCTACGTGCCGAATTTGACGATCAACGGAGCGACCCACAACGTCGTCTTCGTCGTCACTGAAGCCGACGGCATTTACGCCTTCGACGCCGACAGCCAGGCGCTCAATCCCAATCCCCTCTGGTACACGAGTCTGGTCAACGGGACAACTGTGACGCCGGTTCCCTGCCTCGCTCACAAAGCGGCCTGCACGATTTATCCCATCATTGGTATCAGTGGCACTCCAGTCATAAACGCCGCTACCAACACTATGTATCTCGTAGCGCGCACTGCCGAGGGCGACGCTTCGAATCCGAATTACGTGGAACGCGTGCACGCGATCAACATTCTTAACGGGCAAGAACAGTCTTACAGCCCTTATACGATTTGCAGCGCGGTGTACGTCAGCAAAGGCATGGGATGCCAGTTCACGAGCGGACTATTTAATCCTCTCGCCGACGGCCAGCGTCCTGCTCTTCTGCTCGAACCGCAATCCGGATTTTCACAAGGTGTTTTGTGGGTCGGTTTCGCAGGCCAGGGAATGATGCTAGCGTTTGATGCTTCGACTTTGACGCAGTTGGCCGATTGGACCGCAACACCGCATCCAAAAAACACGACCGGCGGCGGCGGCATCTGGGGCTCCGGTGGCGGCGTCTCCGGCGACGGCAATGGCAACGTCTATGTCGCAGTCGGCGACGGCACCTTCGACGTCAACGTCGGAGGAAATAATTACGGCGACAGCATCGTGAAGTTCAATCTGGTGTCCAACGGCACGGGCGGTTACACCATGCAGGTCATGGATTACTTCACGCCGCCCGACGAAGCTTGCCGTCAGACCACTGACACCGATCTTGGCTCTGGCAGTCCCGTGCTCCTGCCGCCCCAGCCCGGCGACGTGCCCAACCTCATCTACATTGGCGGCAAGGGCAACGTTCCTCAATGCGACAGTGCCAATCCCGTCTTCCTCGTTAACGCAGATGATATGGGCGGACTTGGCGGCGGCGTACAGTCCGTCGGCACCAACGCCGCAATCGGCTTCTGGAGCTCCGCCGCCTACTACAGCAATGGCACGACCAACAGTCTCTACTTCGGCGGCGTGATCAACGAGAACCCGCTGACCGGCGATAACCTCTGGCAATGGCCGCTCTCGAGCGGCTTACTTGCTTCGACCTACGCGACCCAGAGTCCCGAAACTTATCTCTCCAGCCCCACTCCGTTCATCAGCGCCAATGGCAACGCCAACGCGATTGTCTGGACCATCATGCGCCCCGAAGTTGTGGACAACGAGAAGGGCACCAACAATGCCATTCTCTACGCCTACGACGCAAGCAATCTTGGCAGTGAGCTTTACAACAGCAGCACGAACGCCGCTCGCGATACCGCAGGCCCGGCCGTCAAGTTCGCCGTGCCCACCGTCGTGAATGGCAAAGTCTATGTCGGCACGCAAACCGGACTGTACGTATACGGGATGTGCCCCTGCATTGGCAGCGCAGGCAATGCCACACTTTCTCCGACCAGTCTTACGTTCGCCACGCAACTGGTGAAGAGCAGCAGCGCCGCGCAACCGGTCACGCTCACTAACACTGGTTCAAGTCCGATCAGCATCAACAGCATCGCTGCCAGTGGCGCGTACAGCGAGACCAATACCTGCGGCACCACCCTCGCCGGGAATGCCAGTTGCACCATCAACGTCGTCTACACGCCGACTGCCGCGGGAACGCAAACCGGAACGCTCACCGTCACCGACAATGCCGCCAACAGCCCGCAGACCGCGACTCTTAGCGGCGTGGGAACTTTCCTTTCAATCTCTCCCACCAGTCTGAGTTTCGGCGCTCAGGCACTCGGTACCTCAAGCTCACCGCAAACCGTCACCATCACCAACACGTACAGCGCCGCCGTCGCTTTCACCAGGACTTCCATCACCGGCACCAACACCAGCAGTTTCGCCATCCAGAGCAATTCGACTTGTCCTCTGGGAACCGGATCGCTCGCCTCCGGCGCAAGTTGCACGGTCAATGTGGTATTTGATCCGCAATCAAGCGGAGCTTTAAGCGCCAACATCAGCGTCACCGCCGCTGGCGGTGGCAGTCCGCACGTCATCCCCATGTCCGGCACAGGAGGCGTCGCAACCGGCAACGCCACGCTGACTCCCTCCAGCTTTACCTTCGCCACGCAACTGATCAAAACCAGCAGCGCCTCGCAACCGGCCACACTCACCAACAGCGGCACGGCGGCGATCACCATCAGCAGCATCGTCACCACAGGGCCCTATAGCCAGACCAACAACTGCGGCACGACTCTGGCCGGCAACGCAAGCTGCACCACTAACATCGTCTTCACCCCCACAGCGGCCGGGACGCAAACCGGCTCGCTGACCGTCAACTCCAACGCAGCCAACAATCCGCAGACTGCCACTCTCAGCGGCGTGGGAACCGTCCTGACCTTCTCTCCGACGAGTCTGAGTTTCGGCACTCAGACCGTTAACACCGCAAGCTCGCCGCAAACCGTGACAATAACTAACGCGGGTGCGACTGCCGTCTCGACCAGCAAGATTTCCGTGACCGGCTCGCGCGTCGCAAGCTTCGTCATTCAGTCAAGCTCTACCTGCCCCCTCACTCCGGGAACGATCGCGGCCGGTGCAAGTTGCACCGTCGTGGTGGTCTTTGACCCAACTCTGAAGGGCGCATTGACCGCCAACATCACCGCCATTGATGGTGGCGGCGCTAGTCCGCAAACTGTCCCCATGTCGGGCACAGGGGATTAACCAAATTGGTTGAAAATACCAAGGGCGAATCCGCATACGGATTCGCCCTCTTCATTGCCCGCGATTCTTCTTAGCTTGCCTAAGTCCAGCGGAACCATTTCAGCGCGAGGACGAACGACAAGCCTCCCCACACTCCTAATACCAATAGCCGCGACAACTGATGCGACAACGGAGTGCCTTCGAGAATGCTGGCGCGAAGCGCGTCGTTCAGCGCGGTCAATGGCAGAAGTTTGATTAGAGGCTGCACAACCGCGGGAAAGCGTTCGTAGGAAAAGAACACACCCGAAAAAATCCACATGGGCATCATGACCAGGTTGATAAGGCCGCTGACGCTTTCGATCTTTCGGGCGCGGCTTGCCGTTAGAAGTCCTACAGCGCCAAAACACAACGATCCCAAGCCGCCCAGCAGAGCGATCGAGAATATCGACCCCAGCATCCGCATATGGAACGCATAAACGCCAAACACCAGCAGCAATCCCACTTCGATCACCATGAGGATCAAACGGCTGGACATCAAAGCCAGCAAGAAATCTCCGCGGCGCATGGGCGTGCCCACGAAACGCTTGAGCAGCTTTCGCTGCCGCATGTCGACTAGGGCGAAGCCAATGCCCCACATTCCTGAGTTCATCAAATTCATTCCCAGCAGACCGGGAATCAGGAAATCGATATAACGCGAGCCGGGCTCGGACGACGTCACTGTTGTCGTGACTACAGCATCTTTGCGGCCGGCGGCAGATTGCAACGCATCATCGACCTGAGTGCGAGAAAGCACGCTCTCCGGCCGCGCCGGATCGTAACGATATTGGAATTCGCCGCCAATACCTGGTTCGACGATCGAGTCGTATTTCCCCAGCCGAAATCCTTTTTGCGCGTCATCGGCCGCGAGTACATCAATCCTGGAAGAAGCAAACAGCGCAGAACGCCGCAGCATTTCCTTCACCTTTTGCGCATGTTCGCTGGCAATAATCGCAACAGGAGATGCCATGGGAGTAGGCTTGTTGCGAAAGGCAATTCCCAATCCCAAAGCGAGCAGCAGAGGAAAAACAAAAACCCAGAAGACAACTTCCGGCTCCCGTTTGAGCTCCAACATGCGAGCCACGAGGAGATGTCTGTATCCGGCCCAGCGTCCGTTGCGCTTTGCGGGCCTTGCCGGGGAAGCCTTCGGAACTGTTACCGGCGTTTCTTGTGCGACGCTCATTGAGTAATCCTCAGTTGCTACTCAGGTTTCCATTTACTCAAAAACGCCGACAACGCCTCCGGAGTCAGCGATCGCGCATCTTCGAACTCGCCATTCTTCTGGCTGACGATCAACTTCCCGTCGCTGTCAACGACAGCCAGCGCTGGAATCCCCTTGTTCAAAGGGATTTCGTACTGCCGCACAAGATCGGCATTTTTCTTCTCATCGTCGCCGAGATCGACATGTACAACTTCATAACCGGCGCGCAGAATCGGCGCGAGGTCGGGCCGTTGAAATGCCAGGTCGAGAACATGGCAGTCAAAGCACCAATTGGCCCCGAAGACAAGCAGCAGACGCTTGTGGCCAGCCACACCTTTTTCCTCCGCTTCCTTAATCTCTGCATGGGCGTCGACACCAGCCGGATAAATGTCTTTTTTCATGTCCGACGGCTGCTTGAGGTGTGGCGCATCGGTACGCTCGGCACCGCGAATTCGCCATTGATCGCCTTGCTTCTGCCACGATACCGCATAGGTGACGTTAACGGTTTTCCCGCTCGCGCCGGAGTCGGCGGCGGCTTTGAGAATGATGCCATGGCGATCCGGGTGATCCGTCTCCCGCACAATTTCCAGCGTTAGACTGCGTGCTTTCAGAGCCGTCCAGAAGTTCACGTCGCCATCGGCATCGGTCTTGGCCCCGTCAGCTTCGATTTCGGCAGCCGGATCGGAACTATACAACGCCTTGAGCGCAGCCGGGTCTCCCGCGATGACGGCATTTTTCCATTGCTGTAGCGGAGCGAAGTCGGAGGAAGGTGGCGTCTGGCTCCATGCGGGGCAAGCCAAGCCGATGACGATGGCTAAAATAAGTTTCATATTGGCGTTCATTGCAAGCCTCCGAATTTTCGTTCCCGACTACGTCCGCGCCATCCTCGACCCCAGCGGCTGGGGTCGATCATTGAGCGCCTATATTGGCACGGCTAAAGCCGCGCCCTTCCCAGCTGACACTCATTACTCTTCCCGCAGATGCCGCCCCGTCAATCGCACAAACACATCTTCCAGACTCGCCTGCCGGGTAGTCAAATGTTGCAGCGTACTTCCCTGCTGCTTAACGGCGTCCAGCAACGCAGGAATCGTCAGATGCGGTTCCTTCACGTTCAACGAGACGAGGCCATTATCGTGAAGCACCGATTCCACTCCTGGCAGTTGATCCCAGGCCGCATGGGTTACGCCGTTGCTTTCACCGACGGCAAACTCAACCACGTGATGCCCGCCTAACCGCTCGATCAAATCGGAAGGCGAACCTTCCGCAATAACCTCTCCATGATCGATAATCGCCAACCGGTCGCAGAGCCTCTCGGCCTCGTCCATGTAATGCGTGGTAAGCAGCACGGTGCCGCCGTCGCGCTGGAACTGACGAATGATGTCCCACAACTGCCGCCGGCTTTGGGGATCAAGGCCGGTCGTTGGCTCGTCCAAAAACAATATCTTTGGATTGCACACCAGAGCCGTGGCTACCGCCAACCGCTGCCGCTGTCCGCCCGAAAGCTTGCCGACCCACGCATCTGCTTTTTCCGTTAATTCCAATTGCTCCAAAACTTCGTCGGAAGAACGCGGCTCACGGTAGAAACTGGCAAACAATTCGATCGTCTCGCGGACGCTAAGCTTTTCTGAAAGCCGCGTTTCCTGCAGAGAAATCCCCAGCCACTCGCGGAGCTCACGCTCGTTTTGTCCCCAGGTTTTTCCGAGAATCGACACTTCGCCCGAAGTCGGCTCCAGCAGGCCTTCGAGAATCTCGATCGTCGTTGTCTTCCCCGCTCCGTTGGGACCGAGCAGCCCAAAGCATTCACCCGCGTGAATTTCCAGGTTCAAGCCGCGCACGGCCTCGACCTTACCGTCGTAAGTCTTGCGCAGATCGCGGCATTGAATCGCTGCAGCCATCGTGGAGATTTTACCGGAAGGTTGCGCCTTATGCCGCCGAGCGTAGTGCCGCAGGCTGTCTCCATTGGCCGCTTCACTGGTTTCTCTGCCGTATAATAAAAGATTCGGCAGTCCTCGCAGAAGCTCCAGAGTGGGTTCCCGCTGGTTTTCTCGTGCTCCGCCGCTGCATTCACTTCCATGTCGACAGAGAGCATTACCGTACGCGGCGCGCGTGTCCATAACCTCAAAAATATTGATTTTGAGGTGCCGCACAATACGCTGACCGTGGTGACGGGCGTCTCCGGCTCTGGCAAGTCGTCGCTGGCGTTCGACACAATTTATGCCGAGGGCCAGCGGCGATACGTGGAATCCTTGTCGGCTTACGCGCGGCAATTTCTGGAACGGATCGAAAAGCCGGATGCAGATACGATCGATGGAATCGCACCGGCCGTTGCGATCCGGCAGAAGAACACTACACGCAATCCGCGTTCGACCGTGGCGACGGCGACCGAGATCTATGACTACCTGCGTCTGCTGTTTGCCCGCGTGGGGCGAACTTACTGCGTGAACTGCGGCGGCGAGGTGAAGAAAGACACGGTCGACGAAGTGGCTGATACCATTCTGGCGCTCGATCCCGACACGCGCTTGCAGGTTTTCTTCCCATTGCAACCATCGGATACCCAGAAACCTGAAAAGAGGAATTCTAAGACCGCGAAGACCCCACGCAAAAGCAAGAAAAAAGCGTCGGCGGAACAGGCTGAGCTGAGCGACGCCATCAAGTCTCGCCTGTTCGAACTGCGCAAAGCCGGCTTCAACCGGATTTATCAATCGGGACAAGTGTTTGAGTTCTCTACGCCGGAATCGTTGCTGGATATCGACTTCAGCCAGACGGTGTGGATGCTGGTCGATCGCCTGACTGTATCCGCCGGTGCGCGGGCGCGCATTGTCGACGCGATAGAGACCGCATATCGCGAGAGCGGCGAAGTAATTTTTGAAATTCCGCCGCACAACGATCAGCCGGCGAAGCAACTAATTTTTTCTCAGCGATTTGAATGCAAGAGGTGTGGACTGCGCTATGAAGAGCCCGAACCGCGGCTGTTTTCGTTCAACAATCCGTACGGGGCCTGTCCGCGCTGCCAGGGATTCGGCAACACCATCGACTTCGACCTCGGTCTGGTGATTCCCGATCCGATGAAAACTCTGGCTGAAGGCGCAGTTGAGCCCTGGACCAAACCTAAATACCGGCCGCTGTTCACCGAACTAAGGCGCTTTGCCAAGCAGATGGATATCCCACTCGACGTACCATGGGCGGAACTCGATTGCGGACAGCAGCAACTGGTTTTGGATGGAGACAGCAAGTTTTTCGGCGTCCGTGGATTCTTCAAGCACTTGGAGCGCAAGAAATACAAGTTGCACGTCCGCGTTTTTCTCAGCCGTTATCGGGGTTATTCGCAGTGTTCCGATTGCCGGGGCAGCCGTTTGCGCCTGGAAGCGCGTCAAGTAAAGATCAACGGCAAGAATATTTGTGAAGTTTGTGCTATGACGGTGCAGGACGCAGCAGTGTTTTTCGGCGACATGCTCTTGAGTGTCGAAGAGGCGGAGATTGCGGACAAGTTGCTGCAGGAGATTCGCGAGCGGTTGCGCTTCCTGAACGACGTGGGCCTGGAATACTTGACTCTCGACCGGCTGTCTTCGACTCTTTCCGGCGGCGAGGCCCAGCGTATTCAATTGGCGACTTCGCTGGGATCGCGGCTCGTGGGCACGCTATATGTGCTGGATGAGCCTTCCATCGGACTGCATTCGCGAGACACGCATCGGTTGATCCGTATTCTTCACGACCTGCGCAACCTGGGCAATACGATTCTTGTGGTTGAGCATGATCCGGACATTATGCGAGCCTCGGATCGTATTTTGGATATGGGCCCGGGCGCTGGTGAGAGCGGAGGCAAGCTGGTCGCGGAAGGAACCTATGACGAAATCCGCCGCAATCCAATCTCGTTGACCGGGCGTTATCTGTCGAACGATCTCCGAATTCAGGCTCCGGCAACGCGGCGTAAGCCGGGATTGAAACAGATTGTGATTCACGGCGCGCGGGCGAATAACCTAAAGGGCGTGGATGTAAACGTGCCTCTGGGAATGCTGGTGGCGATCACCGGAGTGTCCGGCTCGGGGAAATCGACACTGCTGCATCAGGTTTTATTTCAGGCCCTGTCCCAGGCAAAGAAACAAATAACCAACGGCCTGCCGACAGGAGCGACATGGGAAAGCATTGAAGGCGACGAGTTCATAGACGAAGTTGTACTGGTCGATCAATCGCCCATCGGACGGACGCCGCGCTCGAATCCGGTTACGTACATCAAGGCATTCGATGCCATGCGCGATCTGTTTGCTTCTTTACCCGAGTCTAAGAAGCGCGGATTCGCCGCCGGCCATTTCTCGTTCAACATTCCCGGTGGGCGTTGCGAAGTCTGCCAGGGGGACGGCACGGTCACAGTTGAAATGCAGTTTCTAGCTGATGTGGAGTTGATCTGCGAGGAATGCAAAGGAACGCGTTACAAACTGCAGGTGCTGGAGGTTCGCTACCGGGGCAAAAACATTCACGAAGTTCTGAACATGACGGTCAAGGAAGGCCTGAAGTTTTTTGCGGAAGCGCCCAAGATTACCGACAAACTGCGCAGCCTGGAAGAAGTGGGCCTGGGATATTTGCGCCTAGGGCAGTCCGCGACGACGCTTTCGGGCGGCGAAGCGCAACGCATGAAACTAGCCGCGCATTTACAACCCGCAGAGCGAGCCAGACGTCTCGGCGGCGTGCATAGCGAAGCGCGCAGCAAGCCTCGATTACTCTATATCTTTGATGAGCCGACTACCGGACTTCACTTTGACGACGTAAGCAAACTGCTGGCGGCGTTTCGCCGTCTGATAGACGTTGGCGGTTCGATCGTGGTGATCGAACATAATCTGGAAGTCATCAAGACCGCAGATTGGGTAATCGATCTTGGTCCGGAGGGCGGGGCGCGAGGTGGCAAGATTCTAGGCTCCGGTACGCCGGAAGAAATCGCTGAATTGCCGGGCTCCTATACTGGACATTATCTTGCGCATATTCTGAATGGAAACGGTGCTGCGCGGTCCCATGGGAACTCGTAGGTTTGCGTGGATGGTGGCTGTCGCGCTCGCGGTAACAGCTCCAAGGGCAGTCTCCGCGTCTGCCCAGGACGCGGCCAAACCGCCGGCGCAGGCCTCCGGAGATCAGTCGACTTCCTCGCAGGATTCATCTTCATCTGGCGCTAACTCCGTTCATCAGAAAACCGGGCCGAATTCCAGCCGTACAATCCGCCACATACGGGTTGCCGAAGAAGACGAGCAATTACCTGAACTAAAACAGGCGGAAACACTCATTCAAAAGCACGATAACGCGGCCGCCGAACCTCTACTGCAGAAAGCCGTGGTCCACGAGCCGGCAAACTACGAGGCTTGGTATGACCTGGGATTTGTCGAAAACAGCCTGGGAAAAGTGGATGAATCGATTGCCGCATATCGCAAGTCCGTCGCAGCGAAGCCGGATATTTTTGAATCTAACTTGAATCTCGGACTACAGCTGGCGAAAACGGGGCGGCCGGACGCGGAGCAATTTCTTCGTGCCGCGACGCAACTCAGGCCTACGAGTCATGTCGCAGAAGGCCAGTATCGCGCGTGGCTTTCGCTGGGACAGGTGACTGAGACCTCCAAACCAGATGAAGCTGTAGCGGCATTTCGCAAGGCAGCGGACTTACAGCCAAAAGAGGCCGAACCGCACATAGCGGCTGGCCATATTTTCGAGCAGCAGAAACACTACACCGATGCGGAAGAAGAGTATAAGACAGCGCTCGCGCTTGATCCCACTTCGGACGCACTCACCGGCTTGGCCAACGCCTATATGCAGTCGCGCAGCTTTCCCGAAGCGGAGGAATATCTGCGTAAGCTCGTCCAGTTGCATCCGGAAGAAGCTGGGGCTCACATTCAATTAGGCCGGGTCCTGGCTGCGCAGGGAAAAAATGATGATGCCGTTGCGGAGCTTCAATCCGGGTTAAAAATAGCCCCCGCCGACATCAGCGCGCAGCACGATTTGGCGGAAACCTATGTGGCGGCGGGAAAGATGGCGGAGGCGGAATCTGCATATCGCTCCTTGATTGTCGCGCACCCACAGGATGCGGAACTGCACCGGGCGCTGGGCCAAGCCCTGCTTCATGAGAAGAAATTTCCGGAGGCGCAGCAGGAATTTCTGACAACGGTAAAGCTCAAGCCGGATTTTGGCGAGGCCTATGGAGATTTGGCGTTTGCCGCCAGTGAGAACAAAGATTATGTCCTAACCCTTAAAGCTCTTGACGTGCGTGTGAAGTCGTTGCCCGAGACCCCGCTCACATACTTTCTGCGAGCGTCGGCGCTGGATCACCTGAGAGACCTCAAAAAGGCGGCCGTCAACTATCGCCTCTTCCTTAAAGCGGCAGGGGGGAAGTATCCTGATCAGGAGTGGCAAGCGAAGCATCGGCTGATCGCCATCGAGCCGAAGAAATAGCGTGCCAGCAGGGTGCGAATGTTCAACGCCGTAGAGGTCTTCCGTCGACGATACTTGGGGTTTCCCATGGCGGCATTGGTCATTTTGTCGATGGGAATCGCCGCAATTGCCGCGAAAGATTTGAGCGTCGAGGAGTTGAAAGCCCGGTTGGCGTCGGCCTCCACGGGCGATCGTCCGCACCTATGCGTGGAGATCGCCGAGAGGCAACTCAATTCCGCCAACAAGTTCTACGCCGACGGAGAAACGGAAAAAGGGCAGGCAGCCTTGACCGATGTGGCGGTCTTTTGCGAAACCGCCCGTGACAACTCCATCCAGTCGGGCAAACATCTGAAACAGACAGAGATCGCAGTGCGTCGGATGGCGCGCAAGCTCAATGATCTTAAGCACGCCGTGACGCATGACGAACAATCGTCGGTGCAGGACACCATCGACCGGCTGCAGCGAGTGCGCGACGATCTGCTCGCCGCGATGTTTCACAAAGGTGATAAATGAAGAAGTCATGGCTTTACCATTGCGTCCTGTCGGGGCTGCTGGTGGTCGGCGTGGCGGCCAGTGCGCAACGGCATCGCGATCCGTTAACCCAGGCTGAGATCGATCAGATTCGCGATGCCAGTTGGGAACCGCGCGAACGGCTTGCGCTGTATGTGTCGTTCGCCCGGACGCGTCTGGTGAAACTAGAGCAGATGCGAAGCGACCCCAAAACGAAAGATCGTGGGCAACAGACGCATGATATGCTGGACAGCTTTTTGCTGCTCTATGACGAACTGAACGACAACGTTGATACGTACGTCGACCGTCGCGACGACATCCGCAAGCCACTAAAAACGGTAATTGATGCCGACACGGAATTCCAAGCTAAGCTTCGCGCACTGAAGGAAGCGGCTGACGTCCCTCCGACGGAAACAAGGCAGTACGAATTCGCGCTCACCAACGCACTTGATACGCTGGATACTTCGACGGAAGATCACAAAAAGCTGCTTGCAGATCAGGAAGACGCGGCGAAGCACAAACGGCTGAATTCTAATTCGAGTGCGAAAAATGGCGGCAAGCCGGAATGAAAGATCGAGGGTTGCTTCTCCGTGCTAATCTATTTTTATTGTGCGCGGCGGTTTGCTGGAAATCTTTCAAGAGAGTTATCGGGAACTTCGTCCCGAAGCTTCTTTGCCCCCGCTAAAAATCGAATTTTTCGCGTTCGCCAACATCAACAACACGGTTCGCCTGCGCGAAGGCCAGCTCCTGGTCCGGCTTTCCGATCTGTTGGAAGGGTCGCCCGAGACCGTTTTAAGAGCAATCGCTCATATTCTTCTGGCGAAGATGTACCGCAAGCCCATCGACCGCCGTCATGCTGCCCGTTATCGCAAATATGTGGCCAGTCACGAAATCGTGCAGAAGGCGCACCTGGTGCGGCAGATGCGTGGGCGCAAGCATTTGGGTTCGCCGCGCGGTTTGTTCTACGACCTTGATACGATATTCGAAGACCTGAACACGCGTTTCTTTTATGGCCTGCTGGCGCGACCGCGCATGAGCTGGAGCCCCACCAGGACTCGCCGCATCCTGGGTCATTATGATCCCGCGCATAATGCGATCATCATCAGCCGTATTTTCGACCACTTCGCCGTACCGCGTTATGCCGTCGAATACATCGTTTACCATGAAATGCTGCACCTCAAACACCCGGTCAAACTGCGCGGCAGCCGGCGCTGCGTCCACTCGGCGGAGTTCCAATCGGAAGAACGGCTTTTCCCACAGTTGGCGGAAGCGAACGCTTTCTTGAAGCGATTGTGAGCGTTTGCCGCGGCTCCCGGCGGCATATCGTCAATCACCTTCTCTGCATCAAATTACCTTTGAGGGCAGGATTCTCGCTGCGCAGTAAAGACGACGCTCTGTTGACCGCTGCTTTCATTGACGCTTCCAGCGGATGAAGCATATTCTTTAAGGTGTTGAAATAGCAAGGATTTGCGGACTTGTTTCCGCCGTTTCTTTATACGGACAATTTTCCAGATGCTTCAAGCTTTTATAGTTACTTTGCGCGAAGGAGTGGAGGCGGCCCTGATCGTGGGCATCACGCTGGCCTATCTGCGCAAAATCGGGCGCAACGATTTGCGTAAGGCTGTCTATGCGGCGCTGGCCTCAGCGTTCGCAGCCAGCATTGGCGTTGCGGTGGTTATCTCCCGCACCCACCTGAATGAAGACGTCTTCGAAGGTTGGATCATGCTGGTCGCGGCTTTTTTCGTAGTCACCATGATTGTCTTCATGATGAGGACGGGGCGGAAACTGAAGGGTGAAATCGAGGGCAAAGTGGGGTCGCTGGCGGGCAAGAACGCGGCGATTGGATTATTTGCCTTCGTATTCCTGATGGTGCTGCGCGAGGGTGCCGAGACGGTGTTGATTCTTTCAGCGGTAACGCTGAATTCGACCGAATTGATGAGCTTCCTGGGCACTCTTGCTGGAGTGATTGCTGCTATCGCGTTCGGCGTGATGTTCGTCAAAGGAAGCGTGCGAATCAATCTGCAGAAATTCTTTCGCATTACCACGGCGATTTTATTTCTGGTCGCGGCGCAACTCGTGGTTTCCGGCCTACATGAGCTTTCCGAAAGCGGAGTGCTTCCATCTTCGAAACGGGAAATGGCGATTGTCGGCCCCATTGTCCGCAATGATTTATTTTTCTTTGTGACGATTGTGGCCCTGGCCGCTCTGATGATTTTGTTCGATGTCAAGCGGCGCCAGCAACTTCCGGAGACCTCGTCTCCGGCCATGCTCCGCAAGGCGGTGTGGACGGCGCGGCGCGAGCGTTTGTGGATGGCTTCGGTTTACATTTTCTCTTTCATTTTTATTGCCATGGTCACCGCGGAATTCGTTTACGCCAAGAGCAAGAGCGATCTTTCGCCGTCGGCTGAGGTTACGTTTATTAACGGCAGCGTGTCGATTCCGCTGGCACAGGTTTCCGACGGCGATCTTCACCGCTTTCAGGCGCGCGAAAACGGCACTGAAATCCGTTTCTGGCTATATCAAAAACCGGACGGAAAAATTGCAACAGTCTTTGACGCGTGCCAGATTTGCGGCGCGTCCGGTTTTTACAAGACCGCCAACGGCGTCGTGTGCAAGAACTGTGCGGCTCCCATCAATCCACAGTCAGTGGGCAGCACGGGCGGCTGCAACCCTGTTCCTCTGAAGGCGACGCAAACAGCGGAGGCGGTAATCATTGAGGAGGCGGACGTGACGGCCCACAGCCGCTTGTTCGAACAGCAATAGCCCATGTTCGCGCGCCTGGTTTACGAATCGTTCCGGCGGCAAAAGCGGCGCAAGTTGCTGGCTGGCGCGGCAATTACGCTAGGCGTAACTGTCGCGACGGCGATGATCGCCGTCGCTACCGACATTGGCGATAAAATCAACCGCGAGCTGCGAACCATCGGTGCCAACCTGGTGGTCACACCCCAGGACGACACGCTCGATGTGGAAATCGGCGGCGTCCACCTTGAACCTCCCAGCGACCACGCATACCTGAACGAAGCCGACCTGCCGAAAATCAAAGGAATCTTCTGGCACAACAACATCACTGCATTTGCGCCGATGCTGCCCGCGAACGTAACCGTCGAGTTCCCCGCCGAAGGTGGCACAAAGAAGCTAGAAGTGACAGTGCTGGGCACGTACTTTGCCAAGCAGGTTTCTTTCGGCAAGGAAACCTTTGTCACTGGAGTGCGCAAGACGCATTCCTGGTGGACAGTTTCGGGATCGTGGCCGGACGATGATTCT
This sequence comes from Candidatus Sulfotelmatobacter sp., assembly GCA_049584475.1. Classification (GTDB taxonomy): domain Bacteria; phylum Acidobacteriota; class Terriglobia; order Terriglobales; family Acidobacteriaceae; genus Sulfotelmatobacter. Next base: position 99,248 of record JBAUXX010000040.1, read on the forward strand.
TCCACAGTGTTAATTGGCGAGAGACTGGCACGAACTTTGCCGTACAAGCCCGGGAGCGACATTGATCTCGCAGGACATCCGGCAAAGGTCGTGGGAATTCTTTCCACCGGAGGAGCCGAAGACGATGAGATCGTCGCGCCACTGGCCCTGGCGCAGAAGATTCTGAGCAAGCCTGGCGCGGTGCGGAGAATCTACGTGAGCGCCGTCACCAAGCCCGAAGACGCGTTAGCTCGCCGAGATCCGAAGAGCCTATCCGGCGCGATGTACGATCGCTGGTATTGCTCGCCTTACCCGCAGTCGATCGCGTACCAGTTACAAGAGGCGATTCCGCATTCCCACGCGGAGCAGATTCGCCAAGTGGCGCAGAACGAAGGCGCGGTGCTGACCAAGGTCGAAGGATTATTCTTTCTCGTGACGCTCGCAGCTCTGCTGGCTTCGGCGCTAGCGGTGTCGGCCGCCATGGCGACGGCGATATTCGAGCGGCGTGGTGAAGTTGGATTGATGAAAGCTTTGGGTGCCGGAAGGATCGCGGTCGCTTCCGTATTCTTCGCCGAGGCGACACTACTGGCATTAGCAGGCGGCATAGCCGGCTTTGTTGCCGGAAGCGTGTTAGCGCGGCAGATTGGCCGTGCAATTTTCGACTCGCAGATTTCGGTGCAACCCGTGTTGCTACCGGTAATTCTTGTTATCGCCATTCTGGTGACGACCCTGGGAAGCGCCACAGCGATTCGCAGCGCGGTTAGCCTTGATCCTGTCTATGCCCTGCGAGGCGAACTGTGAGAGCCACATCGGCTTCTGCGCAAAAGCTTGCCGCCGGCCGTAGCCGAGGTCCCAATACTTCCATGTTTCTTAGAATGCTGGTACGCGCGGCAGTCCGCCGCAGAGGCCGAGCCACGGCTGCTCTCCTGGCGATGGTTGTGGCCGCCGCGGTCGCAACGACCGTGCTCGATCTTTATGCGGACGTGCAAGCGAAACTGCGGAGCGAGTTCCGTAATTATGGTGCGAATATCGTGCTGGCGGGCAAGAACGGCGCTTCCCTGCCCTCCGATGCCTTGGCGCAAGCCGAATCGCGGCTCAACGGACGTGGCCTTGCCGCACCATTCGGTCTGATTGTTGCGCGCACACGAAATGGACAACCGGTAGTTGTGGCCGGCACGGATTTTGCTCAAGTGCGCCAGCTTGACCGGTGGTGGTCTGTCAGCCACTGGCCTTCCGCGCCGGGCGAGGCTTTGCTTGGTGTGCGTGCGCTCGCTTTTGTCTCTGAGCACCAGCAGCCCTTCGACCTGACATTCGAAGGGCGATCAATAACTCTGACGCCGGTGGGAACTGTGCAGACCGGAGCGGCGGAAGACAATCGTATCTATCTTTCACTTCCAGATTTTATTTCTTGGACCGGCGTTCAACCTTCCACCATCGAGGTGGCGGCAAGCGGATCAACCAAAGAGATTGTTGCAATCATGCGCGAACTATCGCAAGCGATACCTGCGGCGGAAGTGCGCCCGGTGCGCCAGATCATGGAGGGCGAGGCGCGCGTTCTGGGAAAAACGCGTGCGACTTTGTTCGCTGCATCCGCGCTGATCATAGTAACGGCGGCGCTGTGCGTGCTCTCCACCTTGACGGGATGGGTGTTTGACCGGCGCAAGGACTTCGCTATGATGAAAGCTCTTGGCGCTTCGGGCAGCCTTCTGAATGCATTTTTTGCTGCTGAGGCGGCTATTCTGGGAGCGGTTGGGGCTTTGATCGGGTACGCGGCAGGCATCGGCCTGGCAGCATGGATTGGGCGCATCAATTTTCACGCGTCCATCGCTCCGCGTTTCAGCGTGCTGCCCGTGGTGATGGCTGCTAGCATAACGGTAACGCTGCTGGCGGCGATTTTCCCGATCTCGCTGCTGGGGCGCGTGCAACCTGCTGTAATCCTGCGGGGAGAGTAGATGATTCAGCTGAAAAACGTGACCAAGCTCTACGCTGCCAAGGCCGCGGACCGCGGCTCTGGTGCGAAAGACGTCAGCCGCATCCACGCGCTGGGTCACATTTCACTGCATGTCGCCAAGGGCGAATGGCTGTCGATCATGGGGCCTTCGGGATCGGGCAAGTCCACGCTGGTGAATTTGATCGGCTGCCTGGACCGGCCCACAGCGGGCGAAATCTGGCTTGACGGGCAGAATGTAGCCACGATTCCTTCGGCCGAGTTGGATCGTGTACGCGCGGAAAAAATCGGATTCATTTTTCAGCAGTTCCATCTCATTCCCTTCCTCACTGCGATTGAGAACGTCATGCTGGCACAGTATTTCCATAGCATGACCGACGAAAAGGAAGCGCTCGGAGCCTTGGTGCGCGTCGGGCTCGGTGAGCGGGCGCATCACTTGCCTTCGCAGCTTTCCGGTGGCGAGCAGCAGCGGGTTTGCATTGCCCGCGCGCTCATCAACGATCCCGGAATCATCTTGGCTGACGAACCCACGGGAAATCTGGATGCGCAAAATGAAGAGATTGTTCTGCGATTGCTGCGGGAGTTCCATCAGCAGGGGCGAACGATTGTGATGGTGACGCACGATCCCGTGGTGGCACGGCTGGCGGACCGGCGCATTGAACTGCATCACGGCGAGATCGCCGCGCAGGAAGTTTTCGCCATGGCCGACGAAGAACAGATCGACGAAGTCCTGGAAGAGTTGTGGGTATTGGCCGAACACGGCGAAATCGCGGAAGTGGAGCGCATGGAGGTCCACGGCGCTCTGCCCGTGGACGTCGCGATCGAAAAGATGATTGAAATGGGGTTGGTAGTTTCGACGCCGCACCCGCCGATGTCACACGGCCACAAACCATTCGTGAATCCCTGTCACGAAGCGTTGAAGCCTGTGGCCGCCTCGACCGGTGATGGATCGATGATCGTCGAGCTTACATCGCGCGGCCGCGAACGCGCGGGGGCAATCATCAGGCGCCACCGGTTGGCAGAACGCCTTTTCACCGATAGCCTCGCGATGGACAGCGAATCGGAAATTGAAGAACAGGCTTGCAAGTTCGAACACATCTTGTCGCCGGAGGCGACCGATAAAATTTGCACTTTCCTCGGCCATCCCCCAACCTGCCCGCACGGCGCGCCGATTCCGCCGGGAGCGTGCTGCGGAAGAGCTTTCGCCGACGGCGATAAATTTCAGGTGACCCGCACGCGCTCGCAGAAAGAGATGAATGAGCGCTAGCCACCGATTGGCAGGATCCCTCTAGCCTATGCGCCGTCCCACCATCGGTGTCTTCGATTCCGGCTTTGGCGGCCTAACCGTACTTAAAGCGTTACTTGAGGTTCTTCCCGCCGCCGACTACCTCTATTTTGGCGATACGGCCCGGCTGCCTTATGGTTCCAAGTCCGCGGAAACCGTGGCCCGGTATGCGGTAGAAGCAGCGCACTTCCTCGAAGATCAAGGCGCACAGATTCTGGTCATTGCCTGCAATACGGCAACGGCCTTGGCGCTGGATCGCATCGTCGTTGCGGCGCACGTGCCCGTGATTGGCGTGGTTGAACCGGGTGCGGAAGCGGCGGCAATGGCTACTTCCAACAAAAAAGTTGTGGTCATTGGCACGGACGCGACCGTCGCCAGCCATGCTTATCACAACGCTCTGCTTGCACGCGGGTTGGAAGCGCACGAGAAGGCTTGTCCGCTGCTGGTCCCCCTTGTAGAAGAGGGATGGATTGACCATGAAGTAACGGAGCAAGTGGCCAGCATCTATCTGGGTGAGGCTTTTGCTGGCGGCTTTGAGGACGCTGACGTTCTATTGCTCGGTTGCACGCACTATCCGCTGCTTAAACCGTTACTCCAGCGAGCGGTAAAAAGCCCTACAACCATCGTAGATTCGGCGGAGTCAACGGCGCGCATGGTGGCCGCAGGATTTAAGAACTTTCAACCACCGACTGCGGAGCCCCAGACGGAGCGCCGCGGTCTTCCTCGCTTTAAGTTTTTCGTCACCGATTCGGTGGAAAAATTCCGCAAGCTTGGCCCGCATTTCCTCGGTCATTCCATCGACAACGTGCAGCATGTCGATCTCAAGGAGTAAGACGGCTCGATTTCGGCTTCCCCGCAAGAATCGGATAGTCACGCTAATCCGAAAAAAATAAGGTGTCTCCGAGCACATCTACTCGCTCAAAGAGGACAGACATTTCCATCATGCATCCGCTCAACAACATCATCTGGCAGGCGCTCACCACTCGGCAGGCCGAGTTCGCACAATCCGTTGGGGAAGCACGACGATTTGTGCCCGAAGTAGGTCCGTTAGCGGGCTTCCGGGATCCGAATGATGCGGACTACGAGTCCTTGGCTGGGTTGGCTAAGATCGGCGGCACCATCGCCGTTTTTCTGGACTTGCCCTACCAGCCCCAGAGCGGTTGGAGCGTTGTGGCAGGCGCACCCTTGCTGCAAATGGTCCATTCGGGAGCCGAGATCGCCGACCGTGCGGCGAACGCGGCAAAACTTCCGATAGTCGACCTTGGCGCGGCGGATTCTACGGAGATGATCGAACTCGCAGCACTAACCAAGCCCGGGCCTTTCGGTCCACGCACACATGAACTGGGGAGTTTCTTCGGGATCCGCGTGGGGGGCAAGCTTGCGGCGATGGCCGGCGAACGTATGAAGGTGCCGGGATATGCGGAAGTCAGCGCCGTATGCACGCATCCGGATCACACCGGCCACGGCTATGCGGCTGCATTGATGACACGAGTCATGCAAGGGATTGTGAAGCGGGGTGAACTTCCTTTCCTTCACGTGCGGGGAGACAACTTGCGGGCAATCGAACTCTACAACAGACTCGGTTTTCTCGATCGGAAGTCAGGATACTTTGTGGTTCTCCGTCGGGAATAGCCAACTGTCTCAGTACAGATGGAAATCCACTTCCAAGGCGATTTCAACTGCCACTGGATGCCCGTCTTTTTGAGCGGGTTCAAAGCGCCATTTCTTCGCCGCCTCGATGGCCTTCTCGTCTAATCCCATCCCGAGTGAATTGGCCACCCGGATATTCGTCGGGTGCCCATTGGAATCAACGATCAGCATAAGCGTGCAGGTTCCCTGATATTTCGCCTTGCGGGCTTCCTCCGAAAATTCCGGGTCAACCTGATACACCACACGCGGAGCGCTGACGCCCCCGCCTACGTGAAAAATACCGCCGCCGACGCCTCCGCCTTCACCTGGACCAAAGCCGGGCCCTTTGCCGGACCCCACTCCGCCACCGGAACCCGACCCAATGCCGCTGCCTGAGCCGGTACCATTTGATGGCAACACTGCGCCAGACATGGGATCGCCCAGGTTCGGCATGTTGTTCGTAGCCAGCTTGACCTGAGGTGGGATTACGATGGTCGGCTCTACCGCCAGTTTCGGATTTGGATTGCGCACCACTACGACGGGAGGCGTAATCTGCTCCATGGCAAACTTGGGCAATTTGCCCTTTGTGGCCTGAAGCACGTCGCGGTCTCCGCCGCCACCGCCGCCGCCGACCTGCGTTTTCGAAGGCTTTAGCACCGGCAGATCACCGGGGTCAACCAGCGTGATCACCTTGGTTTCGGCCTTTGCCGGAGCGATCATGCGGTGGCCGAGGAGGGTCAATCCTACGATGATGCCGATGATCACGATATGTACAGCGGTTGTTCCAGCCGCCGCGTCTTTACGGTAATTATAGAAACCCCAGATATCCTTTACGGGCTCGGGTTTCGACTCCAGCTTGAGCGGCGGAAGCTTCTTGGGAAAGAAGAATTCGTCCAACTCGCGAAACAATGACTTCCACAGCGGCTCCTGGAAGACGTTGCTCGACAACAACAAATTCAACTCCGGCTCTTTTCCCGGAACACTTGGATTCATCTGCATTGATTCCATGATGGCTTTATGAAACCGGATACGCCGGCATTGTTCTACTCTTTAGACAGATGAGCGGCATCGCGCCCAAGTTGCTTCGTCTTCAACCGAAAAGCACAGCAGATCGGTTTCTTAAGCGCCTATCGCTGCGGAAACGCTCCTGCCAGCAAGGCCTTTCCCCTGTTTAAATTGTACCCCTAACCACCCATTTTCCAACAGCGATTTCCCGTTACCTGAAGCGTACCCGCGATTAATCTCTCCGGCCAAAGCGGGCCGTCTGGCCAAGACATCAACAGCTTTGGCCCGGTGAACGTGATCTCGCTCTCATAATCCCTTAATTCCGCTCACCCCGCTTGAAGATTCGACGAGATATTCAGGAAGAGAGAAAGGAGAAAGGAGAAAGGAGAAAGAGGAAAACGTTTTCCATAAAGGGCAGCGCGGCCCCTGGCTATGGTAAGATGCTTGTCGCACTTTACCTATTCCAGCAACACCATGGATATCCGTGAGATCGCCCGGAAAGCGAAGGTTTCCACTGCAACCGTGTCTAGAGCGATCAACCGTGTTCCCACGGTCGATCCTCAACTCGCCAAGCGCGTCTGGAAAGTGGTGGATGAACTTGGTTATTATCCAAACACCCAGGCTCGCGCTTTGGTTTCGGGGCGAAGCCGCATTTTTGGCCTGATTGTCTCTGAGATCACCAATCCATTTTTTCCGGAGATCGTGCAAACGTTTGAGAATCTTGCCGTCGAAAACAACTACGAGATCCTGCTTACCTCCACCGTGCATGACCCAAAGCGGATGGAATCGTCAGTTCGGCGAATGATCGAACGCCGTGTGGACGGAGTAGCGATCTTAACCTTCGGCATGGAAGAAACGCTGATCGAGCATCTTCGTTTTCGCAAAGTTCCGCTGGTGTTCGTTGATGTAGGCCCCGACGTTCCCGGAATCGCCAATATCCGGATCAATTATCAAAGTGGCATTCGTCAGGCCGTGCAGCATCTTGCCGCGTTGCGACACACCCGTATCGCCTTCGTTACTGGTCCATTGCACCTGAAATCCGCCTTGGCGCGACGTGACGCGTTCAAAGCGGCCATGATGGAAATCGGGTTGCCTTCCGACTTGATCGTAGTCGGAGATCACCGAATGGAAGGCGGAATGCGCGCATTGGTGGAACTCAACAATTTGGCCAGTTCGCCGACCGCGGTGCTGTGCTCGAATGATATGACCGCCATCGGCGTAATGCGGGAAGCGTATGACCATCACATTCGCATACCTGACGATCTTTCGGTGGTTGGCTTTGACGATATCCGGCTGGCTGAATTTACAATTCCTCCGCTTACAACTGTTCAAATGTCGCAACATGAGTTGGCCAAGATTGCCTTCCAGGCTTTATTGAATGAAGTCGAATCCGAGCAGCCTCCCAAAATGCGCCATAAATACGAACTGACCACGAGTTTGGTGCTTCGCCGTTCTACCGCCCTGGCCCCGTCAGAAGCGTCGGCGAAACCGTCCGCTAAGAGCAACCAGGATCGACGATATCGCAAGACTGCAAACCAGGCTCGCATTTAGGACCTCAAATCCCTTGCCGCGCGTTCTGGCTGAGCTTTCCATTGTCCAGACGGCTCAGGAAGGTTGTAATTGACAAGGCGCACGAGAATAGGCTAATTTTGCGCTTTTATTCCGGGTAAACGATTACTGTATTTACCCGCCCCCTGGGCGGAACAGCGCTGGCGCGCAGTCTCAATGTGAATCCACGTTACGTCCGTGGCCCAATGTGAGGTCTCAGTAAAAACGCGCGGTGAGGGAGCGATAATGTCGGGGAATCAGAGAAAAATGACAATGGCAGTGATCGTCGGTAATCGTGGTTTTTTTCCGGATCATTTAGCCAAGACCGGGCGGGAGGAAATCCTGCGTGCTCTAGCCTCGGCCGGAATGGATACGGTGGCGCTCGATCCCAGCGAGAGCAAATACGGAGCGGTGGAAACTCGGGAGGAATCGCGGCGCTGTGGGGACTTGTTTAAGCGCAATCGCGATCGCATCGATGGAGTCATCGTCACTTTGCCAAACTTTGGCGAAGAGCGCGCAATTGCCGATACGCTGCGGCTCGCTGACCTCCGAGTGCCTGTATTGATTCAAGCCACGCCTGACAACCCCCAGAAGATGACCATCGCTTTTCGGCGCGACAGCTTCTGCGGCAAAATGTCGGCGTGCAACAACCTTCGTCAATACGGCATTCCTTATTCCATCACGACGCTCCACACGGAGAGTCCCGATTCCCCCGAGTTTGTTAAAGACCTGGAATGGTTCGCCGGGGTTTGCCGGGTAGTCAAAGGCTTTCGCAACCTGCGCGTGGGATCCATAGGCGCTCGTCCCGCCGCATTCAACACCGTGCGCTATAGCGAGAAAATTCTGGAGTCGCAGGGTATTTCCATCGAAACCCTCGACCTTTCTGAAGTATTGGGCCGCATTGATCGTATGAAAGACAATGACGACATTGCTCAGGCAAAACTCGCTGCCATTAGGAAATACGTGGATGCCAGCGATGTGCCCGCGCCTGCATTAATGAAGATGGCGAAATTGGGTGCCGTGGTCGACCAGTGGATGACCGCGACCGAAGTAACGATCAGTGCCGTGCAATGCTGGACTTCGATTGAAGAGAACCTGGGCGTGGTTCCCTGCACTATTATGAGCATGATGAGCAACGAACTGCTTTCCAGCGCTTGCGAGGTCGACATCTGCGGCGTGTTGGGAATGCACGCGTTGCAACTTGCTTCTGGAACGCCCTCCGCGCTTCTCGACTGGAACAACAATTATGGATCGGATCCGAACAAGGCGGTATGCTTCCACTGTTCGAATCTGCCCAAGCACTTTTTCCGTTCGGTGAAGATGGAGTATCAACAAATTATCGCCGGCACCGTCGGCAAAGAAAATACGTTTGGAACGTGTGAGGGACTTATCAAGCCCGAGAAAATGAGTTTCGCTCGCTTCTCCACCGACGATACTGCGGGAAAAATGCGCGGGTACGTGGGCGAAGGCCGCTTTACCGACGATCCCCTCAAGACCTTCGGCGGCGCGGGTGTCGTCGAAATCCAGGACTTGCAATGCCTATTGCATTTCATTTGTGAGCGGGGGTTTGAGCATCACGTCGCCGCCAATCTCTCAACCGTTGCATCCGCGGTGTATGAAGCCACTACCCGATATTTAGGTTGGGACATGCACTATCACGGCTGCAGCGACGGAGCTTGCTGATGGCCATCGTTGGAGGAGTCGATTTCGGAACCCTCAGCGTCCGTGTTTCTCTGGTCGACAGCGAACGAGGGTTGATCGATTCGGCGATCGCCGAGTACCCGCTGCATCGCAGGCGCGAAGATCCCGAATACGCTACTCAGTCGCATGACGATCACATGCGGGCATTGGCTTCGGCAACGCGCGAAGTTCTGCAAAAGGCCGGCATCTCTGGAGATCAAGTACAAGCGATCGCCCTCGACACCACAGGCTCATCCGTAATTCCGGTCGACAAGAATCTCCAGCCACTCGGCGAATATTACTTGTGGTGTGACCACCGGGCGAAGGGCGAAGCTGCCGAGATTACCGAAGCCGCTCACAAAGAGAATCTGGAAGCAATCCACTGGTGTGGCGGAATCTATTCGTCGGAGTGGGGATTTTCCAAGCTGCTGCACTGGCTTCGGCACAACCCGGACAAACGATCAGAGTTCGCCTCTGCATTCGAACATTGCGACATGGTTGCGGCAACACTGTGCGGTATCACCGATCCAAAAAATGTAAAGCGCAGCGTTTGCGCGATGGGGCACAAGTGGTTGTGGAACGCCCAACTCGGCGGCCTGCCCAGCGAGAGTTTCCTAGTGAAGGTCGATCCTTTGTTGCAGGGAGTTCGCGACAAACTCGACGGCGAGTATGCGACATCCGACCAGATCGCCGGAACCCTTTCACCGTTCTGGGCTGAAAAACTGGGACTCAAAGCAGGCATTCCGATCCCCGTGGGAGCCTTCGATGCACACTGGGACGCGATCGGCGCCGGGTGTCGGACCGATGACATGGTCAACGTGATCGGCACCTCGACCTGCATCATCGGAATCACTCCGTCGGTGAATCTGGTACCCGGAGTGTGCGGTGTTGTTCAGGGCAGCGTGCATCCTTTGCGCACGGGAATCGAAGCCGGGCTTTCGGCAGTGGGAGACATATTCAACGCCATCGCTTCCCGCTCTGCGACCGACGTGAAGACATTAAGTACCGGTCTGGAGAAGTACAGCGCCGGTCAAACCGGCCTGCTGCGCATGACGTGGGATAACGGTGACCGCACGGTGCTGGTGAATCCAAACCTTCGCGGAGTAACGCTCGGATGGAATCTTCAGAGCACCGCACAGGACGAGCTCTTCGCCGCGATTGAAGGTACTGCCTTTCACACCCGTGTAATTCTGGACCGCATGGCCGGGCATGGAGTGCAGATTAAACGTGTGATCAATGCGGGCGGAATTCCGCAGAAAAATGATGTCTTAAACCAGGTCTATGCCAATGTCCTGGGGCGTCCGGTGCTGGTTCCGAGCCAGAGCGTCGTCAGTCTCGGCTCCGCCATTTTTGCTTTTCTGGCGGCTGGCACTTTCAAGACCATCGAGGAAGCGCAGAATAAGATATGTCCTGCCAACCGCACATTTCTACCGAACGCTTCCGCACAGCGTACCTACGATCAGCTCTATCCGTTATACAGCAAGTTGTATTTCACTTTGGGCCAGCGCGGAAGCAACGATCTGGGAGACGTGTTGCCGATATTGATAGCAGTCGCCGAGTCCGTGAACCGTAGCTAACAGCGAGTCATAACAGCACCGGCCGCCTACGTTTGCAGCAGATTCCAAACCTGCATGGCGGTCGCTTGCCGGTTTGCCCACGCATAGTACGGAATAAAAGTCAGAGGAATTTTGCGCGATTTTGTTGAATCCGTTCCGTAGCGCGAATACAACGCCTTCTCCGATTCCTCTCGTTCATAGACCGCGCCCGTGTGATGCAGCACAACCATTCCACCAAGCAGATCGCTTCTAAATTCGGACTGAAATTCTTCCGCCGGATGGCGCCCGGGATTCACCGCCACATCACTTAGGGAAACGCCACTCGGCTGGTCGATTTCCTCCAGACAGTAAATCAGAGGCCCCCGCTGTATTGCGATTCTGCCTGTGTCATCTGCGACGCGAGGATTCGCTTCAATCACCTGAGGCATTACTTCCAGTTTCAATTGAACAACGTCTCCGGCTGACCATCGGCGACGAATTGGGAGGTATTCTCCCGGGTTCACTCCGCTCAGCCCTTTGCTATTTACGCTTATTTGGGCGTGATCGGCCCAGCCAGGAATGCGCAGGAAAAAAGTAAACTCGGACGCTTCCGCGGGCGTAACAGTTAATTCCACATTGCCATCCCAGGGATAATTTGTTTTCTGCGTCACCTTGATGCCAACTCCGTTCTCCAGGCGCCAGTTCAGCTCTGAATTGTCATAGAGGTGCGCGTAGATTCCATCTGAGCTGGTGCTGTAGAAATATCCAGGAAGCGATCCAAAGGTACGCTCAAGGTTTGGAGGACAACAGGTCGTGTCATACCAGGTGTTCCGAATTTTGTCGCCTGTCGACGGATCAAATGCGAGCGGGTTGCGATAACAGTAGAGAGTGCCGTCGAGCGACATTCCGGAATTGATTCCGTTATAGAGAGCGCGCTCGATAACGTCGGCAAATTTTGCCTCCCCGCTGATGGCCAGCATGCGCCAATTCCACATCATATTGCCGATGGCGGCACAGCTTTCGCCGTAGGCGCGGAAATTCGGCAACTCGTAGGCATCGCCAAACGCTTCTCCATCGGAGCGCGATCCGACTCCCCCCGTAACGTACATTTTAGTCGCGGTCATGTCGTTCCACAGCCGGTTCAGTGTCTGCAAATATGTAGGATCGCCCGTCTCCAGGTAATAATCGGCAGCGCCGCAGCAGGCGTACATCGCCCGCACCGCATGCCCTTCCATCTTGGTCCGGTCAGTAAACGGTGTTCCGCTGAACATGTAGATGGTGCGCCGCTCCGGCAGTTCGATGCGCTTGTCTCCGCGCAAAATGTAGCCGGCGAGGTCGAGTTGTCTCTTGTCCCCCGTAATCCGGTAAAGCTCGATCAGCCCCATCTCAATTTCGGGATGGCCGGAAACAATCGGCTTTTTGGGTGCCGGACCATAATTTGGAATCAGGAAGTCATTCACGAACCGAATGCCGGCATCGACGAGTCTGCTGTCGCCGGTCGCCCGGTAGTACGCGATAGCACCTTGAAGCATGTGTCCAATGTTGTATAACTCATGCCCGGTCGTTTGCGTTTGCGAAGTCATTCGCAAAGTCGTGCGATCATCCTGATAGTAGGTGTTGAGGTAACCGCTGGGCTCCTGAATGGCCACAACCTCACCTATGATCTTGTCCGCAGTAGCGCGAAGTTCCGGGCGATCGCCGGATTGCAGCACGAACCCAACGGCCTCGGTCCATTTGTAAACATCGGAGTCGGAATACACAGGGCCACTTTGTGCCGCGCTGCTTTTGCCAACCAGGCGGCGGAAGTTATTCATGCGGCCGTTGGCTTCCAGCAGATCGTGCATAGTGGGAATGCTTCTGGTCGCATTGATCTCGCGGCGCTGCCCCCAAAAACCGCCCGTGATTGTGACAGCTCGTACAGGGACATCTCGTAACTTGGCGTGAGGTGACTTGGCAAGATTCTCGATGCCCTGGTCCTTCCAGTCCGGGGAGTTGGTCGGCATCGCATCGGTCTGCGAGGGCGAGAGAGCGGTTCTTCCATTGGCGATAATCCCCGCAAAAGCCGGATGATTGGGCACTGCGGATGCTGCAGCCACCGAAACTGCCGATGCCACGAATTGTCTGCGCGAGATGTTCGCTTTCTTAGCCATATCCTTCACCTTCTGTGAAACCATGCTTACGTTACGAAGATTTCATTCTGCCGCAGTGGTATGCGAGCGGAGAAAGCGCGAACGACCCACTAATAGTATGAGTAAACGATTTCTGAAATGACTCGAAACAGGTATAGCGCTGGCTGACAGCGGCTGTCAAGAGATTCAGTTCCTCGTAGCGGAGAGCGTTCTTTCGGTCCGCGTGCGGTCAATATTAAGGTGAATTCGCGCGCAAAAACGTCAACTGGAAACAGCGATCTTCATATCACTGGATTGTCTTTTCCCGGCGGATGCAACTCCCAAGAAAATCGCCAAAAAACGAGGGAAAGTGGGGAAAAACATTTTGCTTCCATGATGCAGCCGGGATTCAAGGACTCCAGGAAACTGGAATTGTGCCCCGGCTGCGTTTTGTCATGGGAAGCTGATCAGAATTCAGCCCTGAGTCCGAACTGAATCTTGCGGGGTGTGTATCCCGGGGCCGTGGAGTTAATGATTCCGAACGTTGGGTCACCGGCATCCCAGGCAGAATTCGGCGAGGCAAAGCGCGGATGATTGAAGCTGTTGAACACATCCGCCCGCAACTGTACTTTCACGGATTCCTTCGGCGTGAACTCCTTGTACAAACTCATGTCGATGTTGTGAATGCCGTCGGCGCGCAGGCCGGGAAAATAGCGGGGAGCGTCGCCGGGTATTTGGTCGCCGGGATCGGCAAAACAGTTGATGTTGAGAAAGGGCGTTTGATTGACGGCGGCCGAATTGCTGCTGATCCCTGTCCTACCGCCGCACAGCACGTCGGGCCGCTGGTTGCCATCCTGCAGGCGGGGATTGGACATGAAAACAGCCATCGGCTGCCCGGATTGCTCGGTAACCAGCGCGGAGATGTTCCATCCGCCGGCGACCGCATCTTCCAGACGATTCATATTCCCGCCGACCCACTGTTTACGCCCGAAAGGTAACTCCACCACCACCGCTGCCGCCAGACGTTGGGGCGCGTCGTTCGCGCTGATTCCGTGCTCGGCCCTCAGGTTGTCTAATTGCTGCGGGTTGCCGTTATTCAGAGTTCCAACGAAAGCGTTCGCGCCCACCGAGGAATCATCGGTCGATTTCGAAATTGTGTAGTTACCTTCAAAGCTGATGTGATGCGTCGTGCGTTTCTGAAAACGAATCTGCATCGAGTTGTACCAGGAACTCGCTTCCAGCACCGGAAGCCCCTCAAAATCTCCGTCGAACTGAGGATAAGGACGGAGCAGATTCACCAGCGGAATCATCGGCTCGCCATAACGAGAGTCAGGCTCGTTGAAAATTGGAGTGCCTCCGGTGGGGCATCCGGTTCCGCTGAACATGGCGCAAAACGGATTGGCGACCGTATTCGCCAGATAGTTGCTCACGCAGCCATTGGCATCGCAGTCGGCTGCGCCGGCGGGGTCCGCGGCATGTTGCTGTGCCGAAATTTGTGCCAGCAGGGTCCGCGATATAAAATCCCGGTTCCGCGTGCTGGAATACCCGCCCCAGGGAAGATGGTTGCTGCGATTAGCCGAATAGTCGACGCCAATCACTATCTGACTCGGCAGCAACCGCTGGATACCGAGATTCCATTGGAAGATGTCCGCATTCTGCGCCGTCGTAGTGCCGAGATCATTACCGTTCGCGTAACCCCACTCCGCCAGATCGCCGTACTGCTTCCCTTGCGGGCCAGTCAATCCGCCGGGGAATGGATTGGCGAGTGTCGCGGAGCGGGTATTAAAGTTATCCTCCGTGAAAAACATGGTTGCGCTCTTACGGAACGCGGTTCCCGGATATTGGAAGTTGGTCGCCACGCTCATGCCGTAGTAAACGCCGGCGCCGCCCCGGACCACGGTATTGGGATTCAATTGATAGGCAAAGCCGAGGCGCGGCCCAATGTTGTTTCGGTCTACCGGAACGCTTCTCATACCGGATGTGGGAAACAATGTAATTCCGTTCAATTCTTTGGTCCCTAATCCCAGTGCCTGTACTTGGCCGCCGCTGGTCAGGTCAATACTCTTCTCGCTGCTGCCATTGAAATCGCTGAATTCGATTCGATTATCGCGCTCGGTATAGGGCGTGCTCCATTCATAGCGCAGTCCCAGGTTGACGGTTAGTTTGGAATTCACTTTCCAATCATCCTGGAAGTAGAAGCCGGTTTCTTTCGACTTGTTGGCCACAGCCGGGTAGATGTTAATGACGCTGCTGTCGTCTGGATACCCGAAGAGCAGACTGGCAAAGGGATTGCCCTGTGTGCCGCCGCCAGCACCGCTGTTCGGAACCTGCGAGGTCACGTCGTCGGTAAAGTTGAAGAGGCCCGTCGGATTCGGAGGCTGAGAAAAATTATTGAAGAAGAGTCGTTGTTCCCCGCCAAACTTCATCAAATGAGACCCTTTGGAGACCACTATCTGTGAGGAATAACTGTAGAGGGTGTGAGCAAAATTCGTGTTGATGCAACACTGGTCATAAAGGCTGGACCATTGCGACGCGCCCGACATTTGAATCGTCGGCAGGCGGTCGAGTCCGTTGGCCTCAAGTACGGTGGGCAGTCCCACGCTGGTTAGACTGGGAATATTCGTGGTCTCAGGCTGTGCCGCCCGGTCGATAGCAAAGTGGCTGGTCCAAATCGTCTTGGGATTCAGCGTCCACGTGTATTCCAGCGAGCCGTTCTGCACTGTCAGCGGGCTATTGCCGATGCCTCCGTTATCTCCCGTGGCATCGCCACCATCTCCCAGGTCTACGGGAGTTACGAAGTTGCTGTGCAGCCGGCTATACCGACCGTTAAGATGCTGCCTATTGTTGATCTGGTGATCAAGTTTGATATCGAACTGATAATCCGGGCCATGCGACAGCGTGTTAAGCCGATAGTTGTTAAACTCCCCCCCTTGATTGGGCTTGGGATAAAGATTGATGATGGCTTGTCCGATGGGGTCGATCTCTCCGGGAGGAATTACGTTTAGCACTCCGTTGGATTGAACCTGATTCCGCATCGAGCAGTCGGGGGGATTCGTTAGACCGCAGGTAATGGGGTCATAAATCGGATTCGTAGCGGCGGAAAAATCTCCAGTGCGCTCCGCCAAAGTCGGTACAGTGGCAACGATATTTATGGGTTCGTTATCGCGCACCTTTTCCAGATCTACGAAAAAGAACGTCCGGTCTTTTTTGATTGGGCCACCCAGCGCAAAACCGTACTGGTCGCGTTCGTGCGCGGGCTTGGGCCCAGGATTGAAAAAGTCCCGGGCATCGGTTCCTGCACGTTGCAGAAAATACCAGCCACTTCCGTGAAATTGGTTGGTCCCGCTCTTAAGGACCATGTTTACCACGGTGCCACCGTTGTTGCCGAATTCCGCCGAAAAACTGTTGTTTTGAACCTTGAGCTCCTGAATGATCTCCACCGACGGCTCATAGTAAACGTTGCTGGTAGCGCCTTCCCCCTGTTCCGGCGCGCTGATCAATGCGCCATCCAAGCGAATCTCCGCCGTGGCATTTCTCTGGCCGTTAGAAACGAAGTTGGTTCCTTCCGGATAGTTATCTTGCGTGCCTGATCCAGCAACCTCGGTAACGCCACCGGCCATAAATGTAAGGCCGAAAAAATTGCGGTTGGGCAGAGGAATATTCTTAATATATTCGTTAGTGACGTCAGTGCCCAGGGTGGCACTTTCTGTGTCCAGCAGCGGTGCGGACGTAGTGACTTGGATCTGCTCGTTGATATTGGCCGGCGTCATTGTGAAGTTGAGCGTACCTTCTTGATCGACCGCCAGCACCACATCGGTGCGCTCTGCGATCCGGAAACCTGGGGCTTCAACTTTCACCGAGTACATCGAGGGCCGCAGTCCAGTGAAGTAGTACTCGCCTTTTTCGTCGGTTCTGGCGGCGCTCGAGATATTGGTTCCCGTGTTCGTGATTGTCACGGCCGCATTCGCAATGACTGCCCCGCTGGCATCGGAGACGGTGCCGCGAAGCTGTGCGCGGTAACTGCCTTGTGCGAAGCAGAGAGTTGCGATGCTTCCTAAGAGACATGCCGCTAGAATGCACAAGAAAAGTTGCCGAGTCGATCGCATAAGGGCCTCCGTTTGCTTTCCAGGTTGTTGCCGTTTTTTCCCGGCGATTTCGCCGGCGTATCTTGTTTCTGCCTTCACAAATGAATGCTGACGTTCTGCACCACACGGCTGATAGCGCCATTGGGACTCGGGCGATCCGGCTGCAGATTCCATTGCAGCGAAAGAAAAACACCGAGCAACTGGCCGAACATTACGTCGATTGCGGGGCGGTAGTCATCGTCAATGGCGCCACTCATTCCCAGGTCCAAGCGATGTTCAGCGGCGGATCCGTTTGCCGTGCTTCCCGCTTCACCCACGACGACCCTGCATTTCACAAGGTCCTTCGCGCGAATCTCATCGAGCAAATCGCGCTCATACTGCTGAGTCCGGGCGTCGCTTGAAAGAAAACATACGAATAGCGCGTCCTGATCGAGGGCAGCCATGGGACCATGGCGAAGCCCCAACGCCGACTCGGACATCGTTAGGGTCTTTCCTGCCGTCAGCTCCATCACTTTGAGCGCGCTCTCTTTCGCTACCGCCCTCAGTGGCCCCGAACCGACGAAGCAGGCTTTGGTGTAACCACTGTGCGCCAGTGAGGATGCGCAATTCGCCGCACGCGGCAGAAAACCCCTGCCCGCATCCGCCAATCGATGCAATATTTCTTCATAGCGAGCCGCACCGTCCGCAGCCAGACAGTGGCCCAGACACTGGCCGAAAACGACCATGTTGGAGAAGGAACTAGTCATGGCCAATCCGCGATCGTTAACCGCATCATCCAGGCAAATGGCTAACACCTGAGGATCGCCGACACTGTCGCGGATCATCCGGCCATTCCGATTGCAGGAGATGACTAGATGACGAATCTTCGGATGCCTTTTACGAGCCTGTTCCAGCACGGCAACTCCCTCCGGACTGTCGCCAGAGCGCGAAAACGAAATCCAAAGGTATTGCGCACCGGGAACTATCAGGTCGTCCATTTGCGTGAGCAGATCCGTGCTTGGAACGGCAAGCACTTCGCAAGCCCACGCCTTGCGAAGAAGGGACGAGACAGACTGCCCGATGTAGTCGGACGTACCAGCGCCAATGAGGAAGACCGTTGGCTTTGATTTCAAATTTGCGGTAATTTCCGCGGCGCCAATAAATTCGGCGATCTCATTGCGCCTTTTCCGAAAAAGATCGAAAGTCGACAGCCAGGTATCCGGCTGCTGAGCAATCTCGGCAGGCGTATGCACCAGCCCACGAGCCGCTTTCTCACTGTCCGGCAGACTTAATAATTCAGAGAGCGCATCCACCCGCAAATCCCTCCTCGACCATTCTGCGATTTCGCCTATGCGAAGATCACGGTTCGTACCAGAACACTCCACCCTTATCAATCGCAGGAAGCTCGTAACGAATACCGTCACTGCTCGAAATTCCGTTCACCTGCTGCATATCTCCGAGAAATGGCAGAAAAAATCCACGTCCGCCGTGCGCGCCAGAAATACTAACGTGAACGCCAGATTGCGGCGTCTGAATCGGATTCACGCCACCCTTCAGCCCCGCGAAGTTCACGAAAAACACATGTGGCTTGCCATCAACGTTGGCAATCGAGGTAGCTACCATGGGCGAAGCGACCACCTGAATAGAAGCTTTCGGTTTAAGGCTCTCAAGAAATTCCTTCTCACGTTCTGGGGTCGACTCATCGACGCTTTTTTTCAACGCTTCGTAGTAATCTTTACCCGGGCACTTGCCAAACCGAATCACACTCTTGGCGCCCCCAATTTCAGTCGCGTCCCTTCCCGTGATCACCAGCGTGCGGCCATCTTCCACGTACTTGCGGAATTCAGTTCTTTCTTCTTCGCTAGTCACCTGCACATCAGGAAGAATCAAAGTGTGACCATGGAACTGGGACAGCGTCCGCGGTGTTACGATCTGAAACTCAAGGTGACTTTGCATCAGAAGAATCAGAACTCCGCGATAGGACGTAATAAATTCGTTGGCGTAAAAATCTCGCGTCTCGGGAGAAAAGTAAACGCCAATGGGATCGATGGCCGTTCGTGGTTGGTAGAAGGTGTTTTCATTAGCCTTGATCCACGAAAAGATTGTTCGCCGCGTAGCAGGATCGTTCGACCCCGCCATTGAGTGCCCCGGCGCATCCCAGAAATTCGCTCCCGCCATGATTTCTGAGACCGCGAGATTCATCATGGCCTCACGCCGATCGACTTTGGCATCGCCATCCCACGAATAATTCAATATCCAGGTCGCTTTGCCTTGGGCGAACGCTCGAAACGAGTGCATTCCCACCTGGTAATTGAACCAATCCAGCGGCATTCTGGACGATGCCAGGTGATTGCTCTCGCCGAATTCATATTCATGGGCGATAGCATCGACCACTGGATATAGACTGTAAACATCGGCTCCGACACGAACCGCTTCCTCTTCAATTCCGGGGTAGATTTCAGGAATCGTCTTGATGTCTGGATTCACTGACTTGGCGTTTCGGTCAATCTCCTGCATGAAGTCGGTGAACGTTTGAATTCTGAACTTCACCCATTTGCGAAAGTTAGGATCGGAGAAATCTCCGAGCTTCAGATCCTTCTTCGCATCAAGACCCGTTTCTTTCTGGAAGGCCGCCACTGTGTAGTCATCGAAGCTGGCCCAGGTATTCTCCCAGCCGTCGAAGTGCGTCATCCAATACGGTATGTCAACGTAAATTCCGTCGATGCCAGTGCCTGCGATCTGCCTCATGCGTTCCATGTAGGTCTTGCGCCAAGCCGGAGCGTAAGGACTGACCCACACGTCCTCATCGCCCTTCTTGATCCAGAAAGCGCTGCCACCTCCAAACATCGCCGGCTCTCCCGTTATTTTTCGCTGCAACCAGTCGGGATGCTCCTTGGCCAGCGTGTGCGGAGTCTTGTCGGCGTTTGCCGTAATGCACTCGGTCCCGGCGACATACACAAACGCGTGATTACCCGCTGCATGAGCCTTTTCCGCCACGTCGTGGATTGCTCTAAGCTTTTCTTCGGGATTGACAAAGCTCTCGTAGCGACCGGGTATGTCATTATCGACTTCAATACCAGACACGCCGTCGGCCTGCGCCTGTTGAACAATGCGATCTGCATTGCCGGTTTGCAGCCCATAGGCGCCGATGCGCGCATAATTCGTCCAATCCTGTTTTTGTTTTGAGGAATCGGGGCTGGCTCTTAGAGAAATCGCCAGGAGCGACGTTAGTAAGATCGCGACGGCCCACGAGATTCGGCGGTTTCGTATCATTTCGTTTTATGACTTTTACTTTCGCATAGGGCAGACTGTCAAGTGTAAAATGCAATCTCTGAGCGGGAGGCTCTCAACCGAGCTGTGCTGAACGAAGAACGCCGTCGACATATCCTGGAAATCCTGAATCGCGACGGCCGCGTCCTGGTCGTGGATCTCGCGAAACAGTTCCGCACCTCTCAGGTGACCATTCGCAAAGATCTGGATGCTCTTGAGGCCCATGGCCGCATCCATCGCAGCCACGGCGGAGCTCTTCCAGCTCGCGAGAGCGCGCTGGATGACCCCACGCTGCGGGAAAAAGAAAAGCTTCATCGAAAAGAAAAACTCCAGATCGCGGCGGCCGCAGCCCGAATGGTCCGTGAGGGCCAGGTAGTGATCCTCGATTCTGGGACCACCACCACAGCAATCGCGCGGGCGTTACGCAAATTTCAAACTCTTACAGTCATCACAAACGCCGTAAATATCGCGGCCGAACTGTCGGGTTCTTCGCTCGAGGTCATCCTTACCGGCGGAACCCTGCGCAAGAATTCCTTCTCGCTGGTGGGGCCAATCGCCGAAGAAACGCTGCGGCGGTTGAATGGAGATATTCTGTTTCTAGGCGTGGATGGCTTTGATGTGCAACATGGACTCACCACACCGAATCTTCTGGAGGCAAAGGTCAACCGGGCGATGATGGACGTGGCTCGAGTAGTGGTAGCGGTGTGCGACTCCAGCAAGTTCGGGCGGCGCACTTTATCTTCGATCGCACCTCCGTCGGGCGTGCATTATTTGATTACGGATCGCGGAGTTCCCAAACCCGATTTGGCAGCCCTGAAGAAATCTGGAATCCAGGTAACTCTGGTCTAATCAAACCGCCGAACACTGTCGCGAGATCTGCGTTGCCCCGGCAGTTCCGCCGGTCGAAATCGAGCTTTCTTTCGGAGCAGGCTCTTGACAATCTCAACAAAGCGAAAGTAAAAGTAATCATTCGAACAGTTAATAGCGGCTTGTTGTTTTCCGGCAAGCGCAAGGCACAAAGACATGGGAGACGAGGTGAGAATTGGAACAGGCCTTATGAAGGGTATTCTCGAGTCATGATGCGGTCGCAGACATTCGTCGCTGCGGCCATCGCCGTGTTGGGCTTGGCATTCAGACCTGTCCCCGCTCAGAATAGTGCAATTCATAAATCGACCCCCGCGCCCCGTCGCGACTCGTCTACAAACCTGCAAATCGAGAGCCCAGTCCTGCGTGTCCAATTCGACCGCAACCTGCACACTCGCGTCATTGAACTTCTCGATGCGCCACCCAAAACACTGGCCCCGTTCTCAGCGTCAGAAACTCTAATCGGGGTAGACCACGTGTGGAGGGACTTCGCATTCACCTCAAGCCAACAAGATCAGGTGTTAGATGACGTTCTTGGGGCCGGTCAGCGCTTGACGCTCACTGGACAGTCGGGCAGCGTGCAAAAGAAAGTCTCAGTCACCATCTACAAAGATTTTCCTTCGTTTGCAATCTTTGACGTCGAGTACACGAATCAGGGGAAGACTCCTCTCAACATCAACGGATGGACGAATAATCGGTATCTCATTGGTTCTTCTGCCGCAAGAAAGGAGACTGCCGCGGCTGGCCCCACATTCTGGTCTTATCAAAGCGGGTCATACGAGAAGCGGCCGGACTGGGTGCTCCCGCTTCATCCTGGATTTCATCAGGAGAATTATCTTGGGATGAATGCCAGCGACTACGGTGGAGGCACTCCTATTATCGATGTGTGGCGGCGAGACGCCGGACTTGCTGTTGGTCACGTCGAACCGCGACCGCGGCTGATTTCGCTTCCTGTTTCCATGCCGAACGCCAGTCATGCCGATGTCGCCGTACGATCGAGTCGTAAAGAAACGCTGGCACCAGGAGAAAGCTTCCATACGTTGCGCACCTTCGTCTCTGTTCATCAAGGAGACTATTTCCGGACTCTTACCGAATATCGGCGCCTGATGATGCGCCAAGGATTTCAGATGGCGACTGCACCCGATAGCGCTTATGGTCCCATCTGGTGTGCCTGGGGTTACGGCCGCTCCGTGCAGCTAAAGCAGGTTTACGACACGTTGCCCACCGCCAAGAAGTTGGGTTTCTCCTGGGTAACCTTGGACGATGGTTGGCAGAATGATTACGGCGATTGGGAACTTGATCCCAAGAAATTTCCTCACGGCGATGCAGACATGAAAGCCCTAGTTCAGAAGATTCATGCCGAAGGATTTCGGGCGCAACTGTGGTGGTCGCCGCTGAGCGCAGTACCGAATTCGACGGTGCTCAAAGATCATCCTGATTTTCGGCTGCTCAATCAAGATGGATCGCCGCGAAAGATTTCCTGGTGGAACTCCGACTATTTGTGCCCCGCCGACCGGCAAGTCGTCGAATATCACAAGGCGCTGGTACGAAAGATTATCGGGGAGTGGGGATTCGACGGTCTGAAGCTTGACGGGCAGCACATGAACTCTGTTCCTCCCTGCTACAATCCCGCGCATCATCACAAAAGCCCAGAGGATTCGGTGGAGGCGCTGCCCGATTTTTTTCGTGAGATCTATGACACCGCTCACAGCCTGAAGCCTGACGTCCTCGTGGAATTCTGTCCGTGCGGCACCGCGTATTCGTTTTTTACCATGCCGCATTTCAATATGTCGGTGGCGTCCGATCCCGAAAGCTCTTTCCAAGTCCGCTCTAAGGGAAAGACGCTGAAAGCGCTGATGGGCGACAACGTGCCCTACTTTGGCGACCATGTCGAGTTGAGCGATGGCGGAAACGATTTTGCTTCAACGGTTGGCGTGGGTGGAGTGGTCGGCACGCAATTCGTGTTGCCGAACCTCGTGGCAAAACACGACAAGTCCGACCTTACACCCGCGCGCGAGAATCTTTTTGCGAAGTGGGTGGGTATCTATAAAGACAAAATGCTCTCACGGGGAGAATACCTCGGCGATCTTTACGACATCGGCTTTGATCGCCCCGAAGCTCACGCGATTCGAAAAAACAAAGAAATGTATTACGCTTTTTATGCGCGCCATTGGAGCGGGCCCGTCGAGTTGCGCGGCCTCGAAGACCGCGACTATCACGTGGTGGATTACGTGAACGGCAAGGACTATGGGATTGTCCACGGCCCGCGGGCTGCCGTTCCTGCGCGGTTCGACAAAGGCCTTTTGCTCGAAGCACAGCCCAAATAAGCTGCGCCCGGCTTTCCTGGCACTCCTGCGCTTCGACGGTTGCGAACAAATCTGCCAGCACCGCCCAACCCTTAGCAGGTAGCTTTCACGGTCGGATCAGTCTTCGTCTAGATATTCACCGGGTACATCGTCCTCCGGCACTTCATGCGTATGAACTTCGCTTTCATCGGCGTCGCCGGCGTCTTCCACTCCGATCACTGCATCGGCCTCGAACGCGTTCCCTTCCTCGAGCAACTCGTCGACGCTTTCCGAATCGGCGCTCTCACGGCGGGACAAACCTTGGAGATCTCCCGACTGTTCTCCTGAGCGCAATCCGGGAACGCGCGCCGAGAACGCAGTGTCCGAGCGGCTACTTCGGATTCTTCCTTGTTGGTTCGCGGAAGCTTTCTTCTTCCCCGATTTTTTCTTCTCCACGTTTTTCGGCGCGGGTTTTGTCTTCGTCGATTTCTTGGCCAGTTTCTTGGGCCGCTTCACGGTCTTCAACACGGTCTTTTTGGGGGCAGTATTCTTCGACTTCGTTGACTTCTTCTTAGTTTTCTTTTTGGTAGCCATTCGCGCAGTCTAGCACCGGAAGATGAGTGCGGCAAAGCGAGTCGGACGACCGCTATAGTTACGCCAACGGCGGACGTGCGTAGATCAAATGTCGCACTTCCGGGCTTGCGGCCAAACTACTGCGCAAACGCTCCTCCAATTCCCGATCCGCTTGCGTCTGCCGCTCGTGCTGACGGAGGTGTTCTGCCCACGAATCCACGAGGAAGAATTCCAAATAGCGGTGCGCCACTTCCGTATCGCCAAAAATTCCCCATTCGTAAGCGCCGTCGCGGCGTCGTATGCGTGCATATGCCTGCATCGTTTTCACAAACTCTGTCTCCTTCTCCGGAATGACGCTATACTCGATCGTAACGAGCACCGGTCCTCGTTGAACATCAGCCTCGTTAACGGCAATCGGCATACGCCAGTGGTTCCACGGACTCAAATCCGCGGAGGACTCAGGAAGTTTCGCGAAGAGCACGAGAGCGACGCTTCCGATTGTTCCAAGTCCAGCGTAAACCAGAGCTGATCGCACGCCCGCTCGCTGCGCCACAGCGCCCCACGCAGCGCTACCCAGAGCAAAACTTCCTTGATAGACCAGGATGAATATTGCCAGCACCCGCGCTCGTACCCAGTCTGGCGCGAGGTTCTGAACCAAGGCATTGATAAGAGAAATAAAGACCACCCACGCCGCGCCGCCGAGAAGCATGACGGGACCGAGCGTGCTTAGCCTGTGTAAACCGCTGCTAGTCAGAATCATTAAACCCAAAAATGCGATCCCGGCCGACACGACGACTTCCGTTGAAAACCTGGCGCGGGCCGCCTGCATGATCACCGCGCCGGCAATTGCGCCCGCCCCGAAGCATCCGAGCAATAGGCCATAGCCGACTGCTGTATTGCTTACGCTCCGTGCCAGGGACGGCAGTAACGCAAAAAGCGCGCTGGAAGAAAATAAGACGACGCTAGTCCGAAATAAGACAGCGAGGATAGCCGGCGAGTTACGGACGTAGCGGATGCTGGCAACGGTGGCTCCCGTCAGCGTTTCCGGTGGCGTGGTTCGCTGGCGAATCGGTCGTTTCCATTTCGCAACGACGAGAAGTACTCCGAAGAATGATAAGAAGTTTGCGGCAAATGCCGCGACGACTCCTGCCGCGGCTATGATTACTCCTGCGAGTGCCGGTCCCACTGCTCTGGCGAGATTGAATTCGATTCCGTTCAGTGCCGACGCCGCTGCAAGGTCGTCTTTCGAAACCAATTCAGGCAAAATTGCGCGCCAAGTCGGCGTCTCAAATGCATCTCCCGCAGACAGCGCAAACGTCAACACCAGCAGCAGCCAAGGGGACATCCATCCGCCGAAGGTCAGGACGGCGAGAAGCAACGCCACGGCCATCATCCATGACTCAGTGAATAAGACAAGCTTGCGGCGGTCGACAATGTCGCCCGCGGCGCCGGCGGGAAGAGCCAGGAGAAAGTAGGGTAATGATGCCGCAGTTTGTGTCAGCGCGACGTAAATCGGCCCTGCGCCGAGTGACACCATCAACCATGCAGCGCCGACATTCTGCATGAAAGTGCCGATATCGGAAACCACATCTGCGATTAACAAATTACGGAAGGTCGCCACGCGCAACGGCCGCCACAAACTCGATGAGCCGCGCTGCTTCAAGTTCTCTTCCCCGGAATCTGTCAATTGGCCGGACCCGTCGTACGAATATTCTGGTGCGCGTGAATCCCGCGAAGAAAAATCTTACCGCTCCAGTGCCTTGCGGTCCCAATTGCCCAGGCTTGCGGCAGCCTCATAGGTGCTGCGGCAGAACTCAAGCAGAGTGGCAGTCGGAGATTGTGCTCGGCGTACATCCTCATATTTCAGAATGAATTCCCCGATTTGTTTTTCATAAACAGCTGCTCCCGGACGTACAGACGCCTCCTTGAATCCCTGCGGCTCGGGCGCAGCATAAGAGTAGAAAGCAGCATCGATGACGCCAGGACTGCCCGGCCAAAAACCAACGCTGCTGGCCTCGTGAGAATACGCTTCGCGAGTAATCACATCGGCGCCCGGCCGCTCGGGGGCACGTCTCCCAGAGAACCGGGTAACCGCCAGATCGAAACTTCCCCAGAAGAAATGGACAGGGCTGCATTTACCAATGAATTCCGACCTGAATTGGTTGAAGACCGAATCGACCGACAAGAGAACCCGCCAGAATCTCTCGACCGTCCCGGGGTCGTATGAGTTGTGAATACGATCCTGGTCGAAGGGAATCGGATTAGGAATTTCTACCGGCATGGGCCAGATCTTAACCTCAAGTCCCGCCGACCCAAGCATTTGCATAAACTCCGCATAGAAATCGGCCACAGAGCGTGGCGCCAACTGAAGTGTCTTCACTACTCCGTCGGTCGTCTCCAGGACAAGCTGGTGCCGAATGAAGTCAAATCGGATTTCGAACGCTCTCTGCCCGTAAGGAATTCGCGACGTAGTCAAGCCTCTGGCACTTACGTACAGAGGAACATTCCACCAGTGATTGATCAGCGGCGTCAGATGCAGACGCACTTTGCCTACGATCTGCGTCCACATGTGCAGCGTGGCGCAGGTATCTTTCCATGAATCCAGCGGCAGCGCGGGCCAGCATTCGGTTTGATCGGCGGCAGAAGGCATTGTGCAATCCTAAATAATTCAGCGCTCGGAAAGAAATTCAAGGGATGGCCACTACGCGAAAGTCAAAGAAACTTTTGCAGTGCTTCCGCCGTTTCCTTCGGCCGTTCCTCAAGTACCCAATGCCCGGTGTCCTTCAGCACGATCACCGTCGCGTCCGTCGCCACTAGTTTTGCTTGTTGTCCAAGAGCCTCTCCCAACGACTTTTCTCCGCCAATGGCCAACACCGGCATAGTGAGCTTGGTCTGAGAAAGCTGAGCAAAATCCTTGGCGGCCTGCTGGAACGAAACGAAATAGGCCCAGCCCGCGTGCATCCGCCCCGGCCGGGCGTATGCCGCCGCGTAGGCTTTGCGGTCCGCTTCTGGAATGGAGTGATTCTTGTCGGCGGCGAAGTCGTTCCAGAAATAGTCGAAGTAAGTTCGTTCGCGGCCCCAAACCAGCGCCTCTGGCGTAGGGCCGTTGAAACGGAAGTGCCATATAGCCGGATTGTTATACACCGCCTCCCAGCCATTCACGCCCGGAAGGAAAGCATCCATAAGCACAAGCTTCGTCACCTCCACTGGAAATTGAGCGGCGTAGGCGTATGCCACCATCAAGCCAATGTCGTGTCCCACAACCTCGGCCCGCTGCACACCGAGCGATTTGGCAAGATCATGAATGCGGACAGCAGCACTTTTCATGTCGAGTCCATCCGCAGGAATATCCGAGTCCCCAATGCCCGGCAAGTCCGGCGCGATTACGGTAAAGCGCTTCGCCAAAACTGGGATAATCGGCCTCCACATCAGCGATGTTTCCGCATACCCATGCAGCAGTATCAGCGTGGTACCGTGACCTGCCGTCAGGTAATGCAGCTTTACGCCTCCGGCCTCCGCAGTCCGCGACGCGATGGCGTCAACTGTGGTCTGCCCATAAGCAGCGGAGGAAAATACGACGGAGAGCAAGAATAGCCCGAACATCGTCGGACCAAAAAGAAGGTTCCTAAGACGTTTCATGAAAGGGTTCCTTTATGAGAAGCGGGCGAATCGCAATGCCTTCCCGGTGAAACGATTAGTGTTGCGACATTCTAGAGCACGGAGTCAAACAAAACATACAGTGTCGGCAAAATACCTGGGGACAATGAAAAAGCATCGCCGCGGTGAGCAATTTGTGCTCACCGCGCCCACAATCTTTAGCGATGTTTGATGAAAGCTCCGGTTTGCAGCTCCGACATTGCCTCGCGTATCTGCTCTTGCGTGTTCATCACAATTGGACCGTACCAGGCCACAGGCTCCTCAATCGGCTTGCCCGATACAAGCAGGAACCGGATGCCTTCATCACCTGCGCGCACCACGATCTCGTCTCCCCGGTCGAACAATACCAAAGAATGGTTACGGGCATCGTATTTCGCCGGCGCTTCCGGCTTCTCCACGTTTTCGGTCAACACCGCCTGAGGATCCGACGCGTCACGAAATGTGCCGGAACCGGCGAACACGTAAGCGAAGGCATTCCGCGAAGTCTCGACTTTGATCCGCTTCCTCTTTCCCGGAGCGACCGATATGTCGAGGTAATTCGGATCTGCCGCTACTCCTTCCACCGGCCCCCTTTTTCCCCAGAATTCGCCGCAAATGACTCGTACTCTCGTGCCGTCGTCGTCGGTAACCTCGGGAATCGCATTCGATGGAATGTCCTGATATCTCGGGTCGGTCATCTTCAGCGACGCAGGCAAGTTCGCCCAGAGCTGAAAACCGTGCATGCGGCCCTGTTTGTCGCCTTGAGGCATCTCCTGGTGGAGAATGCCGCTACCCGCCGTCATCCATTGGACGTCGCCTGCCGTCATTTTTCCTTTGTTGCCCAGGCTGTCGCCGTGTTCGACCGAACCCGCAAGGACGTAGGTAATGGTTTCGATTCCACGGTGCGGGTGCCACGGAAATCCCGCCTTGTAGTCCTCCGGATTGTCATTGCGAAAATCATCCAGAAGCAGGAATGGATCGAATTCCTTAGTCTTGCCGAAGCCGAACGCGCGTTGCAGCTTCACGCCGGCGCCTTCCATTGTCTCCTTCGGTTGGATAATCTGTTTTACCGGTCTGAGTGACATAAGAATCCCTTCTTTCCAGGCCGAGCGCAGCCCTTATTCGAGATGCGCTGCCAACTCTTATTAGCAAGTGCCTACTCATATCATTAGATGCGTTACACCGATATTCGTTGCAACAACTATCCGGCCTAACAAATCAATCGACTCGGCTCCGAGCGATCAATAACAACTCAGTCAGAGCCTGCATACGCTCCCGGCCCAGGTGCCCCAACTGTTTGCGGTGAGCCGCCTGCACCGGTGCATCGAGCCGTGCCAGGACCTTTAACCCTTCCCCAGTGATCCTGGCCATCACGGTTCGCCGGTCCTCGGTGTCGCGGCACCGCGAGATCAATTGTCGTTTTTCCAGCCGATCAAGCAACCGGGTAACATCCGGGTCCCGGGTGATCATCCGATCCGCAATTTCGCCGCACGCAAGTCCTTCCGGCGCACCACGCAAGATTCGCAGCACGTTGTACTGTGTGGAAGAAAGATCCTCGCTCTTGAGGACCAGTGACAACCTCCTGGATAGCACGTCGGTAGTCCGCAGCAAATCCAGAAAAGCCGCTTCCTCGCGACAGTTGACGGGCCGGCCAGGGCTATCCGATTGGGCTGATTTCGTCATCCTGTCTCATTATATTCGTTATAACGATTATTGTCTAGACGAGTGTTTTCGTATTCGACACGCTATTCGAACGAGCGGGCGCCTCTATTCTGCCGGAACAGCAGCCAGGCTTCTAAGTGATTGAAAATGTGGTGGCCAGGGAGGGAGTTGAACCCCCGACGCCAGCCTTTTCAGGGCTGCGCTCTACCACCTGAGCTACCTGGCCACGTTCCAAACCCAATCGCGCTTGGGGCACGAAAGGAAATTGTTCACTTCACGCCGATTGTGTGCGGGATTCGCAGACAAAAATGAATACTGATGGAGGAGCGTGCGGAACGAGATTGATTATAGCAACCCGTAAGCGATTCTCTCAATCGCTGCCCACTTCATGTTTGCGTAGCTGAAGAAGTTCGCTGTTAAGAACTGAGCTTAGACCGGCAGCGCCGCAGGTACTCTCTTCCGTTTTCTGCAGCACAGAGAACTCGGCCAGGGACGCCCCGACCGGAGCATCCCCTCACTAACTGCTGTCTCTTATCGACAAAAAGCGAGGCCCGGTGAGGACCTCGCCTTGTCTACTGCTGATTGTTGCTGCTCTTCGGCTACTTGCCGCCCGCGGCTCCGTGCTGTCCCAGCCACGACGCCAACTGCGGCTCTTGTTGCGATTTAAGGTCGACGCAGTTGTTAATCCTCTCGATCGACTGTTTGTAGGTCCGTTCCGCGGCTTCGACTTTGTGAGCGGCAAAGAAATCCGTCACTTGATCGCGCATGTTTGAGCTGCAGAACGCGCTGGTCGCGCCTACGACTTGTGCGCTGGCAAAGGGTCCGCCGGCCTTCTGCACCGCGTCCCAGTGAGACTGTACGAAGTCCCAGGCCAGTTTTTCGCCCGCCGGATTTCCCATAACACTAGTAATCAGGCCGAGCGCATCCTGGGAACGCACGTCGGGAGAAATGGCGTAGTCGAGTGTGCGTTGCAGCAGCGCGGGATCGCTGAACTCGGCCAATGTAAAGAGCCGCATGTAATACTCTTCCGGCGACTTTGGATTCTTCAATCCTGAAAAGAGACGATCGTAGAACGCAGCGTCTCCATTCAAAGCCGCAACACGAAATGCGCTGCCAGCAAGCTGACGATCCACAGAAGACGGATTGTCAAGAGCCTTCTCCGCGATCTGTCGCGCAGCCGCCATCGCTTCGGGATCACGCGCGCCATTCCCTAGTGCATTGAGCAGTCCTGCGCGCATTTGTTTCATTTCGTCGCTGTCGCCGGGCTTCGGTTCCCATCCCAGTTCTTTTTGGAAGGGAGCCAGGTACCCGCGCAACCAAGAGCGGTAAGTGTCGCGATCGTTGTCGTTGACGAGATATGTGCCGATGTAATCGAGGCGTGCGATTAAATCGTTGACCACGGCGCGAGTACGATCGGCTTGCAACCCTTGTGCAAGGGCCAGATAGTCGCCGACCGGTTCGCGGCCGATTCTCACCGATGCCCACACATCGGATTGCAGTGCAATCCTTTCGCCCGGAGTCAGCTTGGTTTCCGCATCGGCAGCCAAGCCTCGCACGGCGTCGGGCTGATAGCCGACGCGATAGTAGCCCGTAGCGCCGGCATTTCCCAGCGCCCACGTCGAGCATCCCGGGATCGTGAAGGTTTCCTCTTTCTTGGTGAGCAGTTCGCACTTTTTCGATCCTTCAGCCGAGCCCTTCAGGCAAATCGGAATCTGCCACAGTTGATCGTTCGAAGTTTCAAACTTCGCGCGGTCGGAATAATAGCGCTGCTGATCGAGCGTGACGCTGGTGGAATTTCCGGAGCACTGTGACTTGAGATTGATGATGGGCACGCCCGCCTGCTTGACGAACGTCGGCATGATCTGGTCGACCGGCCGTTTGGAAGTTTTGGCCTGGGTATCCCAGAAGTCGTCGGCGGTCGCATTGCCATATTGATGTTGCTTCAAATATGCATTCACGCCGGCGCGGAAAGTTTCTTCACCCAAATACGATTCCAGCATGTGCAGCACAGCGGCTGCTTTTCCGTATGCGATTCCATCGAACAATTCCTGAATCTGCGCTGGAGTTTCCGCGGCCTGATGAATCGGACGCGTATTCGCCAGAGAATCCACATTCATGGTTCCACCGGCGTCGCTCACGTCATCCAGGTCAAAATGCCACTCCGGCTTCCATGCCTCGACCGGCTTGCTCGACATCCACGTAGCAAAGCCTTCATTCAGCCAGATGTCGTCCCACCACTTCATTGTGACCAAATCGCCGAACCATTGATGCGCCATTTCGTGAGCGATCACCGAAGCGATGGTTTTCTTCAACCCAACGGAACCGTGTTGCTCATCGATCAAAAGAATGACTTCGCGGAAGGTGATGCAGCCGGTATTTTCCATTGCCCCGGCGGAGAAGTCGGGCAGGCCGATCAGGTCTAGCTTGCCGTAGGGATACTTGATCCCGAAATATTTGTCGTAATACGTGAGAATGTGTTCGGCCGATTCCAGCGCGAACTTGCCCATTTCTTTTTTGCCGGGAGTGCCCCAAACACGAATGGGAATGCCGTCGGCGGAGCCTTCGATCGATTCGAATTTGCCAATGACGAGCGCCGCCAGATAAGAGGACATTTTTGGCGTCGTGGCGAAGCGCACGGTGTGCTTTTCGCCGCCGGCAGTGTCAGACGTCTCTTTGCTGTTAGAAATCGCCACCATGTCTTTGTCGGCGACGGCAGTAATGTCGAAGGTCGCCTTGTAATCGGGCTCGTCGAACGACGGATAGGCGCGGCGCGCGTCAGTGGCCTCAAACTGCGTAGCTGCGTACTTGCGTCCCTGGTCGTCTTTACCCAGATAGAAGCCGCGCATTTCGCTGTTGAGAATACCGGAGTAAGTGATGTGAATCGTCGCCGGACCAGCCGGTAGCGGCTTATCGACCGACAACACAACCATTTCTTTATCTTTCTCGGCCGTGACCTTGGCTTTTTGTGCGGCGCCGCCGCTGGTGATGGAAACATCGTGGAAATCTATGTCCGCGGCGTTCAGCGTGATTTCCGACGTCGGCTTCAGAACCCTGATGGCGATAGTCTCATCGCCTTCGAACGAGGCTTTCTCCAGATCGGGAGTGAACGTAAGCTTGTAGTTTTCTGGAGTCGCAGTCTCAGGCAGGCGTTGCGCGGCGGTAAACGATAATGCGGCCGCGACAAACGTTATAACAGCAAGAATTCTCTTCATAGGTTTCCTCGGTTAGTCGAATCAACGGATCGGAACAACGGTGAAATCGGATCGCTCTTTAATCCCTTAAACAAAGGCTGGTGGCCTCTAGGTATTTCAAAAAGAGTGCAGGGCCTTCCTCGATTGTATACGGTTGGCACGTTAAGAAAGTTCACTCGGGCGCTACAACCATGCCGTTCAGCACTGTCATCGCGCATCGATTTTCCCCAAACCAGTATGGAATCTCCCGGTAATCGTCCACTGCAAACACCGCCAAATCAGCGTCTTTACCGGGTTCGATAGTGCCCTTGCTGGCGGCCATTCCTAGTGCCCACGCGCCATTCACCGTAGCCGCGGCAGTAGCTTCCGCCGGAGACATCTTCATTTGCGTGCACGCCAGCGACATTGCCATAGGCATACTGATGGTCGGCGAGGTGCCAGGATTGTAATCGGTTGCCAGCGCCACGGGCACACCTGCATCAATGAGACGACGCGCTGGTGGATATTCTTTCAACCCCAGAAAATAATTCGCTCCCGGTACCAGCGTGGCAACCGTGTTTTGCTTCGCCAACTCCGCCACGTCATCGTCATGGACGTGATCCATGTGATCGAGCGATGCCGGATGAAATCGCAAAAACCGCTGCAGCCTCGTCTCGGAAAGCTGTCCCATGTGCGCCCGAACTCCCAGCCCGTGACTCGTGGCCGCCTCAAAAATCTGTTCCGCCTCCGCCGCGCTGAATGCCCCCTTATCGCAAAACACGTCAACGAACCGGGCGAGCTCCCGCCTCGCGGCTGCGGGAATCATCTCCTTACAGACGGTCTCAACATAATTTTGTGAGCGACCCAGAAATTCTTTTGGCACTACGTGCGCTCCTAGTAGGGTCGGGACAACTGTTCCCGGCCAGCGCGAGGCGGCAAGACGGATCGCTTCCAGCGATTTCAACTCGGATTCGACCGTCAGCCCGTAGCCTGACTTGGCCTCGACCGTGGTCGTTCCGTATGCCGCCATGTCGTTGAGCACGGCTAGAACTTTCGCGGCGAGCGCGCTCTTCCCTGCTTGCCGCACGCCGTCGACGCTCGACCGAATCCCGCCGCCCGCCGCAGCGATCTGCTCATAGGAAGCTCCCTCGATACGCTTCTCGAAATCGACAAGCCGTGGGCTGACAAACACCGGATGGGTATGCGAATCGACGAAGCCGGGCAGGACAACTTTGCCCGCGCAATCGATCTCGGTAATTTTCTTACGATTCTTCTTGAGCCAGGCATCGCGGAGGGCATCTTTAGTCGTTCCGACGGAAACGATTTTTCCGCCGAGGCAAAGCACGGTGGCGTCTTTGATGATCCTCAGTTCTTTGAGCTGGGCACCGCGCCGAGGGCCAGGATTGCTGGTGGAGGAATGAAGCGTCAAAGCTTGATCGATATTGATCAGTAGCAAGGCGCCCTTACTGGATTTTCGTGATGGAATCAAAACAAACCAGTTTAGCAGGCATCGTTAGTCTGAGGTTTTGCGCGTTAGCCACCCTGCCGTCGCAACTATTCCATGGGCAATCGAACGTTTTCTTCCTTCGCGAACTCCTTCGCCTCCTCATACCCCGCGTCCGCATGGCGAATAATCCCCATGCCCGGATCCGTCGTCAGCACGCGCTCAATGCGCTTCGCCATCTCGTCGGTTCCATCGGCAACGGTGACCTGCCCCGCGTGCAGCGAATAGCCGATGCCCACGCCTCCGCCATTGTGAATCGAAACCCACGACGCACCCGCAGCGGTATTCAACAGCGCATTCAGCAGCGGCCAGTCGGCGACAGCGTCCGAGCCGTCTTTCATACTTTCGGTTTCACGGAATGGCGACGCAACGGAGCCGCAGTCAAGATGGTCGCGGCCAATCACAATCGGAGCTTTGATTTTGCCCTTCTTCACCAGATCATTCATCGCCAGCCCGAACTGCGCGCGCTCGCCGTAACCCAGCCAACAGATGCGCGCCGGCAACCCCTGAAACTTGATCCGCTTCCGCGCGAGATCAATCCAGCGGCGGAGAATTCTGTTCTCGGGGAACAACTCGAGAACGAGTTCGTCGGTCACATGGATGTCCGACGCTTCGCCCGACAGCGCCACCCAGCGGAACGGTCCGCGCCCTTCGCAAAACAGCGGACGAATATAGGCAGGCACAAATCCGGGGAAATCGTAAGCATTCTTTACTCCGCGCTGAAACGCAAATGTGCGGATATTGTTTCCATAATCAAACGTCACCGAGCCCATCTTCTGCAACTGCAACATGCCTTCAACATGCCGCGCCATCGCGTCCAGCGATTTTTCCTGATACGCCTTCGGATCGCTCTTCCGTAACTCCATCGCAGCTTCGAACGACATGCCATTGGGCACATAGCCGTTCAGCGGATCGTGCGCGGAAGTCTGATCGGTCAGAATGTCGGGCACCACGCCACGCGCGGCGAGTTCGGGAATCACGTCGGCGCAATTCCCCACCAGTCCCACGGAAACATTTTCTTTCTTGCGAATTGAATTCTTCAGAATGCGCAGCGCTTCGTCGAGCGAGTTGACCATGAAGTCGCAGTATCCGGTCTTCAGCCGCTTCTTGATGCGCTCCGGATCGACATCAATGCCCAGAAACGCCGCGCCAGTCATGGTCGCTGCCAGCGGCTGCGCACCGCCCATGCCACCCATGCCACCACTCACAATCAACTTGCCCGCAAGATCGCCGCCGAAATGTTTTTCTCCCGCGGCTGAAAAAGTCTCGAACGTCCCCTGCACAATTCCCTGCGAGCCGATATAAATCCACGAGCCCGCCGTCATCTGTCCGTACATCATGAGGCCGGCGCGTTCCAGTTCGTTGAACTTCTCCCAGTTCGACCAGTGGCCCACCAGATTTGAATTCGCAATAAGTACTCGCGGCGCATGATCGTGCGTCTTAAACACGCCCACCGGCTTGCCCGATTGCACGAGCAAAGTTTCGTCATCGTCCAGCTTCTTCAGTGTCGCGACGATGGCGTGATACGCCTCCCAACTGCGCGCCGCTCGTCCGGTGCCGCCGTAGACAACCAAATTCTGCGGCCGCTCCGCGACTTCCTCGTCCAGATTATTCATCAACATGCGCATGGCGGCTTCCTGCTGCCAGCCTTTGCATGTGATGTGATTTCCGCGAGGCGCGCGAATTGGCGTGTAGGTGGACGCGGTGATTTCTGTCTCTACAGGCATGAATAGATGGTAACCGCTACGTGTAGCGGAGTGTCAAACAATGTCGCGAGAGAAGTTTTTGTAAGGTTGAGTCTGAGGTCCGACGTCTGGCGTCCAGCTTACCAACTGCTATAAGCAGTCCCGTCGCTGGCGGTGGCGTTCGAGGCCGAGTGTACGTCGTCAATGCCGGGATCCTGCTGATCGACGGAGAGCAGAACGTCTTCCTGGTGCGGCTCCCAGTTTGTCGTCCCTGTCATGGGATCGACCGGAATTGTCCGAAGATAGCCGGCCTGCACAATGTCATCGAGGCTCTGCGGAGCTTTTTGTTTGTCGAGAGTGTATTGCGAGATCACATTTCGCAGAGTGAACAGATTTTGCCGCAGGACAGCTTCGCGCGAATGCACAATCGACTGATTGTAGACGGGAACCGCAACCGCCATCAGGATCATGATGATGCTGAGCACGATCATCAATTCGAGCAGCGTGAACCCCAGAGTCGGCTGGCGGCCAGCTTTCGCGAGTATTCCGATTCCCGAACCACGCCCCAGTTTGTTCACGCGTTGCATTCGCTTCCTTGCTTGTTCGTTCCTGAGCGGATCTATTTACCAGTCCTTATATTTTGTGCCGTCCAGCCCTTCACCGAGGGATTTGGAATACACGTCGAAAACGCTCTGCCCGCCCCAGGAATCGGAATCCGGATCGTCCTGCATCGAGCGCATACCCCACTCCGTCGTGCCGGTCATCGGGTCAGTCGGAATCTTGCGCAGAAAACGAACCTTCTTTCCCTGTACATCGACACCTTTCACTAAATCCTCCAGCGTCGGCGGATAGTTTTGGCTATCGACCTTGGTCTGGAATCCCCCGCGGTCGGCCGCATCTTTATAGCGGTCGATAGCGTCGCGCATCTCCCACAAGTCGTGCCGCAGTTCCTTTTCTTTGTCCCGTTTAATGGTTACGCGCGCAAGCGGCAGCGCCATCGTGGTCAGGATGATCAAAATCATCGTGGCCACGATCAACTCCAGCAGCGTGAAACCGCGCTGCCGCCGGCTGACCGGCATGCGAGCATGCGTGGAAATGTTCATCTCCGGATCTTTGTTGCCCGACACTGCCACATCCCTACTGGACCGTCACCGATGCCTGTGCTCCGTTCACGGTGATGGATTGCAAGCTCGGATCACGCGCGCCTCCGCGGGTGATCGTTAGAGGAGTCTGTCCGCTGGTCTTCGCCTGGAACGTTATGCTGACCACCGCACCCTGTCCGGAAACACCTCCGGCGCCGGGCGGACGCGTAGCCGTGATCTGCAGCGTTCCCGTTGTCTCGTCTTCGCGGTGCACCAGCGCGACCGCCTGGCCATCCTGCGACAGGAATCCGCCGTTTGAGACATTCACCAATTGCAGGCGAGCGGGGTCATAATTCATCTGCACCGGCACCGAATAAACATTCTGCGCGCCGGAAATCAGCAGATTGACCACAAATGTATTGCCTTTCGTGGCCGTGACCGTAGCGGGATCGAAGAGGAAACTCGTTCCTGCACCGCTGCTTGCCCCTGGCCCGGGAGCCGGAGTGGAGGCTGGCGGCGTTCCGGGAGCCTGATTCGCCGGAGGATTCACCGGCGCCGCCCCAGGATTTCCGGGAAGGGGTGCGGAAGTCTGCGGGGCCGCGGCGGCCTTGTTCATGTTCATATGCCGCAGAGCGATCGTGGTCGAAGTGCCAATATCGATTGCCCGCTGGTTGATCTCGTTCACATCTGTAGAACGAATAATGTGCGGAACAATTGCAAAAATAACTTCATTCTCCGAATGATCCTGCGTCGTCTGGCCGAAGAGGTATCTTAAGATCGGAATCTGCGCCAGCCCGGGAATGCCGCTCAACGACTTGGTCTGTTGATCTTCCATCATGCCGCCCAGCAGGTTGGCTTCTCCATCCTTCAAGCGAATCTCGTGCTCGATTTTGCGCTGGCCGATAATGGGCTGGCTGATGCCGCCGATGCTCGACTGCCCGGTCACGGAAGAGATGTCCATGACGATCTTGAGCGTAACTTCCCTGCCCGCATGCACGTGCGGGGTGATATCGATATTGACGCCCACATCCAGGTACTGAAATTGCGTATTCACCAGAGGGTTAATACCCACACCGCCGATACCCGGCTGGAACGATCCGGTTGCGACCGGTACGCGGTCGCCAATCTTAAGCGACGCCTTCTGCCCGTCCAGCGCGCGAATCTGAGGATTCTGAATCAACTTGGTATCGCTGTCGCTCATCACCGCCGAAAGGTTGGCCGAGGGAATCGTGACCTGGAAGTCGGTGGCGTTCAGATTTCCCAAAGTGTTCAGGCTAAGCCCGGTACCAGAAGTCGTCGAAGTGGTGGTGGTGCCTGTGGTCGTGGTCGGCGTTGTCGTATTGATGTTGCTCTGTAGAGTCACGGTCGCGCTGGTCGGCGGGCTCAGGCCCAGGGTACGCGACTTGTCTTTGCTCACCTGCATTACCGCGATATCGATGATCACTTCCGGACGCGCCTTATCCAGATCGTCAACCAGTTTTTCCGCCAGCGCAATCTGATCCGGCGTTCCCCGCACTACCACTGCATTCTGCGAGAGCAACTGCTGCACGCGCTGCACATCGAGCACCGAGCGGATGGCATTGACCACATCCTGCAGTTCGGTGGGCTGCGAAAGATTCTGCAAATAGAAGGTCTTGAGGACGCTTTGTTCGAGCTCCTTGCGCTTGGCGGGATTATCCTGAGCCACAAAAATTGTGTTCCCTGTCACCGGCCGCCAAAATGTTTTTGACTCCAGCGCCGTAATCTCCAGCGCCTCTTCCAGCGTGACGCCGTTCAGCTCCACTTTGATCCGGCGTGAAGTGTAGTCGGGATCAAACAACACATTGACCCCCGCCAACTGCCCGATGGTCTGATAAATGACTTTGGAATCTTCCGTAAGCTTTACCGTAATGGGAGTCGTCGAAATGGGAGCCAGTTCCACCGGCCCGGCGGCCTCTCTAATTCGCCGCTCCAGTGAATTGGGCGGACCCGCAGCCTGCGGCGGCGGGTTCTTCATGTCGTTCATCAGTTGCAGCGTCTTCTTCAATTCCTGCTGCGCAACAAATAAGGAAGGATCGGTGGCCACGGCCTTCTGAAACAAAGCAACCGCTTCGTCCAGTTTGCCGTCTTCCCGCAGCACTTGCCCGCGATGAACCATTGACGCGGCCGCCTCAAAGCGCGTCCTCTCAAACGAAGCCCGATAGCGCAAATCCTTCGGCTTGAGATCGTAGGCCTGCTTGAAAAACTCGAAGGCAGCTTCGTAGTTCTGGCGAGCCTCGGCGTCCTGGCCTTTGAGGAAGAAACCTTTAGCTTTGTCGGCTGCGGTTGCCACTGTTACCACGGCCACGACAAGCAGCAATATCCCTGGGCGCAACAGGCGTCTCATTCGCAAATCCTCATTGAGAATCCTCAACGTGCACGCGTCTCCAAGCGGCTTATAAAGAGGACCGCTCTATCCTGAAGTCCACTGCACGCACAAAAAAAGTTGGGTGATGCCGCGATTATAGCATCGCGTTTCGCCGACTCCGATGTCCTTGTACCCAAGGCAGTTACCTTTGGTCTTAGCCCCTGCGGGGGAACAGCGGACCTCAGCCCTCAGCCCTTGGACCTTAGACCACCGACCCAAACCCTAACTACTTGAGACCCGAATTCCGCCTTGCGCTGGGTAATGTCCGAGGTCTGACGTCTGAGGTCCGATTCCCTGCTGTTAAGATAAATCCGAACTCAACCGCCATGCCGCGCCAATCCAGCCACCAAACCAAGCCTAACGTGGAAAAATCTCCGCGCCGCGAGCCAACCGCCGCCGGCAACCGCGATGCCGCCGTTAATAGGATCGCTTCCCATAACTACTTCTTGCTGGAAAAATTTGAGTGCGGCGTTGTTCTTAGCGGAACAGAGGTCAAATCGGTCCGGGGAGGCCTGGCCAACCTGAAAGATTCCTACGGCCTCATCAAAGACGGCGAACTCTGGCTGCTCAACGCCCACATCGGCCCCTACGAGCACGGCAACATCCACAACCACGCCCCACTGCGCACTCGAAAGTTGCTGATGCACGCCGAAGAAATCCGCAAACTGATCGGCAAAACGCAACAAAAGGGACTGACGCTGATTCCGGTGCGGATGTATTTCAAGAATGGCAAAGTAAAAGTTGAGCTGGCTCTGGCCAAAGGCAAGCAGTTATGGGATAAACGGGAGACGGAACGGAGGCGAACGGCGGATAAAGAAGCGCGGGAAGCCGTGGCGAGAAGCCGCAAGACGTAGATTCTTCACATGAGTACAGCTTCCGTCCGCTGTCGGTCTTTTTGAGGAACTCAGATGAAACTCAATCAGGAAAAAGTGGAAGAAGCGGTTCTCGCTGTGCTGTGGCTCACCTTACATGATCAGGTCCGGGCGTGGAAGACAATTGACTGGGACACCATGGATCGATTGCACCGGAAAGGTCATTTCTGATCCCGCTAACCGAGCGAAGTCGGTGACCTTCACCGAAGAGGGCTTGGCAGAGGCTGAACGCGCCGCGAGAAAGTTGTTCCTCTAGGGGCTACGATCCGCCCAGTGTTTTCGCTGAATAAGTCTCGAGGGTGCCCTGCGGTTTTGTGCGACAGAGCGGGGGTTTTGATCTCGTGTCGGTCGCTCAGCGAGAGTAAGCAAGCGTAAAGCGGAAGTACCATGTCTCCCGCAACAAACGCAGGACAACGACGGGCAGCCGCTCACGAGATGCACGAAAAGGCCAGACCAGCCCAAAGGGACGCGCGCCTCATGGAGTGAGCTTGAACACAGTACCGTAGCCGTTGGCGCCGCCGTTCTCGGCGACTCCGTAAAGATTTCCTGCCGCATCCTCAATCACGCCCGCTCCGGGATTCCCTCCGTCGGCTCCGCCGGTGAAGCTGTGTAAAACAGTCTCTCTGCCCGTCAACCCTATTTTGAAAACCGTTCCGAAGTTAAAAGCGCCGCCGAGCTGCGTCGTGCCATAAAGGTTGCCCGCCGCATCGCGAATCAAAATTCCAACAGGATATCTCCCGTCCACTTTCCCGGTGAAGGTGTGCAGGACGCTCTCCGTGCCCGCCGCATCTAGCTTAAACACAGTCCCGCAACCGCCGCTGCAAAGCCCGGAAACCGCCAAGCCGCCATATACGGTCGAACCATAAAGAGTGCCCGCGTTGTCCCGAGTCAGACCGAAGGCGAGCCTAGCCCCGTTGGAACCGGTAAAGTTTTGCAGCACAGTTTCTGTGCCCGTTGCATCCAGCTTGAACACGATTCCACAGTCACAATCGACGACGTCGTCGCCACCGCCTAAGGTCGTGCCGTAGAGATTTCCCGCCGCATCCCGAGTCAGACTCCCCAGAGGACCCCATCCTCCGGTTCCACCTTGGAAGTTGTACAGCACGGTCTCGGCGCCCGTTGCATCCAGTCGCCGGCGGTGCCGTAGAGGTTGCCTGTGGCGTCTGAAAACGATGCCTTGTGCAAAAGCACCTCCTGCCCGTCGGTTCCGGAGCCGAAGCTATGGAGGATCGTCTCAGCGCCCGTCACCTGCAGCTTGAACACCGTGCCCTCTTTATAAGCGCCGCCCTGTTGCGTTGTGCCGTAAAGAGCCCCGGCCGAGTCTCGGACTAAACCTGCGTTTGGGGTCGCCCCGTCCGCTCCGCCGGTAAAACTGTACAGCACAGTCTCGAGACCGTTCGTGCCCACCTTGAAAACTGTTCCGAAATCGTAGGCCCCGCCGTAGCCGGAAGTACCGTAGAGATTGCCCGCCGAGTCCCGGATCAATTCCCCAGCCGGACCGGTTGCGTCTCCGCCCGTCCCGGTGAAAGTGTAGAGCACGGTGTACGTTTGCGCGTGCGCTGGTCGAGTGGCTGCTATTAACCAAAACAGGATCGCCAGCGCCATCACGGAGCCTACGCCACCTCCTCGTCCCATCCAATGCTGATGCAGCTTCATCATGATTACGTCCTCGCTGCGATACCCTAACGGGCGCAGGCCAAAACGGCAAGGAGACTTTCGACCTCTTCCCCACTCCCTTGCTGGAGATCGACGAAGCTATTCGCCTGCACGACAAGATCAGCGCCGCGTCCTGTTCCCCATCCGCCTGGCGCCCTTCGAAACCCTGCGCGACTGGGAGTGCTTCGACGCCGACACCGGCAAAGATTCCGCCCGCGAAATTCGCGAGTACTTCATCCCCGACTTCAGCAACTGGAGGAACCACGACTCCTACCAGGAAGCTTTCCAGCGCCTGATCACCGACCTGAAGGCCTCCGACGCCAAACCGAAATAGCAGCAAAAGTTGTGCGTGGAAAGCTATTACACTTTCCGGTTGTCTGCCGTTAGGCTTTCTCTTACTCTAGATGAGAAGCAAGGAAACACAAGATGACCATCAACCTCACGCCAGAACAAGAAAGCCGGCTACAAGCAATCCTGAGTCGCGGCGCTTATCAATCAGTTGAGGAAGTCGTTGAGGCTGCCTTGACCGCCGTCGAACAGCGCGCACTCCCGGGATTTGCTGGCACTCCGGACGAGCTTGACACGCTGCTGGCGGAGGGATTGGCCTCGAAAGAATTGGCAGAAGCCGAATTCTGGGAAGTCATCACCCACCGCACCGACACCTTGTTGGCGCAGCATAAATCCGGCTCACGTTCGTGAAGGTTCTTTATCGGCAGGCGGCGACCGACGACATCGTTCGCCAATTTCGTTACTATCTCGTCGAGCAAGATCGTCCCGACATCGCCGTACGTTTCAGAGAAGCAGTCCGCAACACCGTTAACTCGCTGCGGGCACGTCCTTTCGTGGGAGCGCGCTACCGTTCTCGGAATCCGGAACTGCGAAGTCTGCGCTCCTGGCCCGTCGCAGGATTTGAAGCCATTCGGATCTACTATGTCGCTGATCCCGATGAGATCCATGTGGTGCGCATTCTGCACGGCAAGCGTGATCTAAGGCGTGTCCTAGAACAGGGAGGCCCAATCTAGTCGCCTTCACTTCCCCCGCGGTCGCGGCCACTTGGCTACCACCACCGTCGAAATCCCGCCCCGCGGCCGGAAATCGCCCTTTACTTCGGCCCACACCGGCTTCGCCCATTTCACGACATCTTCAAGCACGCGGTTGACGATGTTCTCCTGAAAGATTCCCAGGTTTCGGTAGGACTGCAAATATTCCTTCAGCGATTTCAGCTCCAAACATTTCTTGTCCGGCATGTAGCGAATCGTCACCACGCCGAAATCCGGCAGCCCGGTCTTCGGACACACGGAGGTGAACTCCGGATTGTCCACGATAATCTCGTATCCGGGAAATTGGTTGGGCCAGGTTTCTATCTCTGGAAATTTCGCGTCAAGACCCGACGCCGCATGGTGCGGGGTATACCTAGGTTGCTTGGCCATGGAGTGATTTTAGTCTCTGCGCCCGATTGATCCCGGCGAGCATCCAACTAAGCATAAACCTAGGGAAGGTTAGCGCTTATGGACGCTGCAACAGTGCTAAATTATTACTTGCACTTGCGCCTGCCGCTGCCTGAATAGAAACGGCCTGAACAAACACCTTGGCATCGAATCACAATTCGAACGGATCGTCACATTCTGGCGCTGGGAAAAAGGGCTGGACTGTCGCCGCTTCCACCGCCCTCGCCGCAGCTGTGCTGATACCCATGTTGTCGCGCCACCCCGCGCTCTCCGTTCACGCCACAGAAGTCGAGCGCGGTTCTATACGCAGCATGATTTCCACCAACGGCAAGGTCGAGCCACTCGAAAATTTCGAAGCTCACGCGCCCATCGCCACCACCATCAAGCGGCTGCTGGTGAAGGAGGGCGATCACGTACGCAAGGGCCAACTCCTTCTCCAGCTCGACGATGCTGACGTTCGCTCCCAAGCCGCTCGCGCCCAGGCTCAACTTACGGCCGCCCAGACCGACCAGTCTGAAATCAGCACTGGCGGCACGCACGAAGAAACTTTGACTCTGGACGCACAACTCACGAAAGCCCGCAA
This sequence comes from Candidatus Sulfotelmatobacter sp., assembly GCA_049584475.1. Lineage (GTDB taxonomy): Bacteria > Acidobacteriota > Terriglobia > Terriglobales > Acidobacteriaceae > Sulfotelmatobacter. The sequence goes on from JBAUXX010000040.1 coordinate 142,705, forward strand.
CGAACGCGACGCGGCCCAGCGCAACCTTGACGCTTTCCGCCGCTTGCAGCAGCAGGGGGCGGCTTCTCCCGGCGAAGTCCGCCAAGCGGACGACACTCTCCAGCGCTCCCAGGCTGATCTGAATTTGCTGCAACAAAAGCAGCACGAACGCTACGCCGCTTCCGAAATTGCCAAAGTCGGCGCCCAAGCCACGGCTGCAGAAGCAACATACTCCGCAGCTGAGGATACCCTTAGCAGATCCCAGGTGCGTGCTCCCTTTTCCGGGATCGTCTACTCTCTGCCCGTGAAGCAGGGCGCCTACGTTCAGCCCGGTGATCTCTTATTGCAGGAGGCCGATCTATCTCATGTGCTGGTGCGCGTGTTCGTTGACGAGCCGGATGTGGGCCGCTTGTCCCGCGGCGAGGTAACCGAGATTACTTGGGACGCGATCCCGGGCCGCACATGGAACGGAGCCGTGAATTCAATCCCTGCGACCGTTAAACTCCACGGTGCAAGAAACGTGGGAGAGGCCACGTGTACCGTCGACAACAAGGACTTGAAACTGCTCCCGAACGTAAACGTGAGCGTCGCCATCATCACCGCCGAACACAGCAATGTGCTCACTTTGCAGCGCGATGCGATTCGCATCGATGATTCGAAGCCCTACGTCTACCAGGTCGTCGACGGCCACCTGAAGCGGCAGGACGTGTCGATCTCTCTGCAAAATCTGACTCAGGTGGAGATCGCCTCCGGCCTCTCCACCAATGCCGTGGTCGCGCTGAATTCCGAAGGTTCCAAACCTCTCGTCGATGGCGCGCCGGTAAAGGTGGTGCCGTGATGAGGACCACAAAATTTTTCACAAACTTCCGAACGAGCCTGGCATTCGCCAGGCTGGCTTGGGCCAGCTTGATGCTTTGCCTGTGTCTTCCTGCCAGCGCGACCGCGCCCTCTGCCAAAGAACTACTCGTTGCCGGCCGCGTCGATGAGGCCATCTCCGTACTGCAACAGCAGGCTGCCCAGTCCTCGTCCTCGCTTCGCGAGGCTGAAGACCGCAACCTGCTCTGTCGTGCATATTTCATGATTGAGGACTGGGATCAGGGAATTCAGGAATGCGAGCGCGCCGTGGGTCTTGCTCCTGACAACAGTTACTACCATCTCTGGTTGGGCCGTGTGTACGGAGAAAAGGCCGAGCACGCCCGATTTTTCGCAGCCGCCGGGCTGGCGAGAAAAGTTCGCTCCGAGTTCGAACGCGCCGTGGAACTCGACTCCCAAAACTGGGAGGCTCGTGCCGACCTGGCTGAGTTTTATCTCGAGGCTCCGTCCATTGTCGGCGGCGGGAAAGATAAGGCGATAGCGCAAGCCCAGGCCATGGCCCCAGTAAATCCCGCGATGGCGCATTACGTTGCCGGGCGCATCGCGGAAAAAAATAAAGACTCCACGGTTGCTGAACGGGAATACCGTGCTGCAATCGACGCGAGTCAGGGTGGCGCTCTGGCCTGGCTCAATCTCGCACTCTTCTATCGTCACGAAAACCGGCTCGGGGACATGGAACAGGCATTGCGCACCATGCAATCCCGTCCCCTCGACCGCCCCGAATCTCTGATGGATGGCGGGGCCGTTCTGCTGCGTACCGGCCGCGACTCCAAACTCGCCGTGGAATTGCTTCGCAAATATCTCGCTTCCGCAACCGTCGAACAGGGGCCTGCCTTCAAGGCGCATTATTTATTAGGCGAGTTGCTGGAGCAGCAGGGCGACCGCGAAGGCGCGGCCGAAGAGTATCGAGCCGCGCTCAGCACCGCGCACGAATACCACAAAGCCGACGAAGCCCTCCGCCGCGTCGAACGCTAACACAATCTTCATCCTGAGCGTAGCACTGCGATTGGCCTCATCAATCGCAGTGCGAAGTCGAAGGACCTGTTTTGGCTCGCGGCCTCTCTATATACGTTGGAAGAGGTGCGGATTACCGCCGGGGCAGAATGGATCATTCCCGTCTAACGCCAACGCTGCCGACATCGCCGCCTGGTGGTCTTCGTTTACGAACTCTTTACACACGCTTTATTCGAAATTTACGGTGCATCGTATCGAATAGTTGTGGGCTGAATCACAGGCGCCACGAGGATTGGCACCTTTTCAGGAGGTTCACGTTCCTGTGCTGGCGATTCTGACGATGGTATGTGTGGCCGGCGTCACGTTCTACATTCGATTTCTGATAGCCCTGTGCAAGGAGTACCACGTTCATCGGGTTTTCTCATGGATGCTCCTGCGCACTCCTTCAAATCTTTACGCGTTCCCGCAAGAGGGGGAACCCAAGAAACCGGTTCGTCGGGCCGCATAAACCATCACGCTCGACAACTATGACCTATTAGGGAGAAGGATAATTCAGATGTCAATCAACGAAGTCTCGGCGGAAGAATTAGCAGAACTTTTCCATCACTATCATCAAGCGCTTGGCCCGGATTGCAACGACACGACAGAGGCAACACTCGAATCCTGGGAGCAGATGTCCCCACAGGAGAGAAAGCGCATGGTAGCTGCCGTGCGGCTGGCCATTCTAGAAATGGCCTCGACCGCCATGGAGCGGGACTCCCGCCGTTACTTTGCCAAGCACCCGGTGAAGCCGAGTGGGGCTGTTGAAACGGCATGTGGGGGCTCGACCTTTAGGTCGCAGCGCCTTTTGCTTTGCTGAATCGCAAGAATGTCATTCCCCTCCGGACATGCGAATCTCGTAAACCGTTGGAAGTGCGTTTGAGTCCGTGCGAACAAAACTGCGAACCAGTTCGCTGCGCGAGAAGTGACCCAGGCTGAGAAGGCGAATGCATTCGTCTGTGGCACAGCTTTCCCATGAATTGCTCTGTCCCCAGGGAAAACATGTAGCCTCGATAACCCGTACTGGAAGCTGCTCGCTGAGTCCCGCTTCAATTTGTTCCCTCAGCCATCGCAGGTAATCCAGCTTTTGCGATATCGCGACTTTCGGATCCTCGCGGATCACCACGCCGGGAAAATCGGGGATGTCCGCCCGCAGTGTATGAATGTGCCCGTGCCCTTCAACCAGAATTTCTATGTCGAGTTCCATGAGCCGTTCCAGGCTGATCAACCACTTGAGGCTATCGACATCGGGATTGGGAGTAGCGAAGTAACTGCCCATGAAGGCATCGCCGGCCAGCAGCACTTTTTCTTCAGGATCGTAAAGAACGATGTGGTCGTCGCAGTGCCCGGGAGTTGCGATCACCTGCATCTGCCCGGAGTTGCCCTCCAGCACCGCTCCTAGATTATGGAACGGCGGTGTTAAGTCTGGCGGCTGGCCGATGATGGCCGCCCGCACCCACGGGAGCTTCTTAAACGGCGTCAGGAACCGGGCGGTCATTTCCGAAACAAAGATCGGAGCATCTGTGAGATTGGACAGCCAATTTAGGTTGCCCACGTGTTCCTCGTGAGCATGCGTAGCGACGATTTTCGAGATTCTCGGTCTCATTCGACGTAGGTGGCGGGCCAAAGACCGGCGCATCTTGGGCGATCCGGGATCGATTGCGATTCCGTCGTACAACACTGCTGTGAACAGTTCACCGAAGAGCACCGGAACTGCGTTGGGAATCATGCCATCCAGAAAGAGGATTGTTAACTTGCCGTCCAGCAGATCGATACGCTTGTGGAAGGTTCGGACGAAAACGTTTGTTCTTTGTACCGCCGCCCGGATGCCCGCCCATATCACCAGCGGTAACCGCAGAAAGAATCCTAGCGTATAGCAGGACCAGAACGCTCCCAGGTTTGCTTGTCTGCGCACCTGTTCTGGTTTCGCCACCTGGCAAGCGCCGCCCCGGCACTTGCTGAGCGAATATCTATTTCTGGCAACGAATCCGTAGAGGGCACGTCCTATCTGACGAAACGGAAACCATTGTCCCAAAGCTCCAACAAGCCACGTAGCAGGACACAAGCGCGCCAGGCAGGTAACCGCATCCCAGCCAACATATATTTCGCCCTTCGGAGTTACTACGTGCAGCTGTCGAAGGCACTCGTCCATCCGGAGACGCGAGTCCACCTCCCGCAAAATCTTTGCGCTGATAGGCAGGCATATTGTGTGGTTATGACGGTCGATGGATCTCAGCCACGAAACGCCAGCCTGGCAGATTTCGCACTGCCCATCGTAGAGCACCCAATATGCGGTTTTACGACCGTTCTTTTCCTCAGGCTTCTTGGCGACATCATCGACTCGGGATCCCAGCATGGGCGGAATGTTAGGTCGCACGCGAGAGAAGGTCAATCACAACACTCAGCGGACGAAAACAAACATCATTGCAGCTTCGCAAACTCCGCATTCGCTTCCTTTAAGACAGGAAGATCAGCGTCGGCATCCTTCCACAACGCAAGAAAGTCCTTGTAGGCGGCCAGCGCTCGCACGCGCGCCGCATCGGCATCGGCTCCCTTCGCCATGCGCGACTGCAAAGCATTGGCTCGCGCGACTCCCAAATGCGCCAATGCTCCCGTCCAGCAATTCCATACAATGCCGCTGTGATCGATAATTTTCTGGAACTCGCCCGCCGCAGCGCTTCCCTGCCCAGCCGCCAGGTGCGCTTGCCCACGCACATATACCGGATACAGACACGACATGCTGATGTCGAAGGGAATCTGCCCCAACTCAATGGCCGAAGATGCTTGCAGCGCGTTCAGCGCCAGCGCCGGATTCTTCTTGTCCAGCGCCACTTGCGCCTGAATCGCAGGCAGCCACAACGATTGCATCTGCGTATCCAGCGGAAAGCGCTTGCCTAAATCCTGCGCCAGAGATTCCGCTCGCGCCGTATCGCCCGCCATGGCAAATGCAAAAGCCGCTTCGCTTTCCGCAGCCGGACTCGCCGGAGCCAGCTTCAAAGACTCTGCCGCGCTCTGTCGCGCTGCCGCGGAATCACCGAACGCCGCTTGCCGCTGCGCCTCGATCCCCCGCCAAAGTGCGGCATTCTCCTTGCTGTCTGCGCGCACGGCAGAATCCACCGCCCGCGTCGTCAGGTCCCGTGCCTTCGCCACATGACCCGCATACGCTTCCGTACTTGCGGCCAGCGCAAATCCCCAATTCTCGTAATCCGGCTTGGCCGCATACCACTCCTGCTGTTCCGCGATTGCCGCCTGATCGGAACTCAAGAACGCCAGCGCGTAGAGAACATTCCGTATCGCCAGGCTGTCCAGCTTTCGTTCCTGCGCCTCGCGAACCACTTGCTTCGTTTCGTCGAAACGCTGCAGGGCCAGCAGATAATTCACCAGGTTCGCGTACAAACCCACATCATCCGGCGCAAGGCGCAAACCCTGCCGTGTAACATCCGCAGCCTTTTCATACTGGCCCAGCGCGGCGTATTCGAGGCCCAGTCCGCTATACCCGGCGCTATCCCGCGGATAACTCTGAATCTCCTCCTGATAAGTCTGCGCCGCTTTTTCCAACTCGCCAGTCTGATTGGTGTAATAACCCGCGGTGATAGAAAGCTTCTCCCGCTCGCTCGCGTGCTCTCGCAACTCGAAGGCCTTAGTCAGATACTCACCCGCGCGTCCCACTTCCCCCAGACTCTGATAGTCCGCGCCGACAGCCTTGTATCCCATGGCAAAATTCGGATCCAGCTCAATCGCCCGCTGATGGTAAGGCAGCGCCGCCGCCGTGCCCTTCTCGCGATAAGCATTTCTGCCCAGCGTGTAGGCCTTCAACGCGTCCAGCGACGGCGTGGTCGCCTGCACCAGCGGCACATCAAACTTCTGCACGGTGGCCAGCGATTCGCCCATCTCGCTTCGCAGCCTCGACGCCGCATCGCCCAGCGCATCCAGAACTTTTTCTTTCGATGGCGCAGTAATCTGTTCCTGCGCGAGAGTATCGCCGTTCTGGCAATTCACCGCCTTCAATCCAACGACATACTCGCTGCCCAGGCTGCCAATCGATCCCGCAATAAATGCCTTGCTTCCCGCCCGCTGGCAAAGCTCGCGCGCCAATTCCGGCGTCAGTTTCGTGCCTGCGGGACGCGCCATCATTTTCATGGTCTTCGCCACTTGACTGTCGGACAGCACATTCAAGAAAGGAGATTGCCGCAGCGAAACGCTGAGCGCCGTCTTCAATGTGTCGTCGAACACCGCGTCTCCCGTGCTGTTGGCAAAATCGGTGAGCACGATCGTGTCTTTGTCGGTGAGCACTCTACCTCGATGGCCGCGATAATAAACGCCGCCCGCAATCAGCCCGCAGACCAAAGCCGCAGTGATCACATATCCCCAAAGCGCAGAAACGCGCGGCGCGAATGCGGCCTGAGCGAGACCCGAAGAAGTTCCCGCGCGCGAACTCTGTCCCGAAACCGGTAACGCTGCCGACCCAGACGAAAACGGAGATGAAGATGAAGAGGATGATGCGCCGGTCAATCCGCGCTCCCCCGATACCCCGGACGCATGCGAGTCCAAATCCCGCTTCAGGCGTTGCAGGTCAGCTCGCATCTCGGACGCGTGCTGGTAACGCAGCTCCCGGTCCTTCTCCAAAGCCTTGTTGATGATCCGTTCCAGTTCAGGCGGAACATCGGGATTCAGCCGCACGGGAGAAACCGGCGCGAAATCAAGGATGGCTTTGAAGATTACCGCCGAGCTCTCGCCCCGGAAAGGCAGCGACCCGGTCGCCATTTCGTAGAGCGTCGCGCCAAATGAAAACAAATCGGTCCGCGCATCCAGTTCCCGCGCCCGCGCCTGCTCCGGCGACATGTAAGCAACCGTCCCCAGCGTTGATCCCGGACTCGTTAAATGCTTCTCGTCATCCGTTCCAGTAATCGTGTTTGCCGAGGCTATTTGGCTCGACGAACTCGCCCCGGGAGAAACTTTGGCCAGCCCAAAATCCAGAATCTTGGCGCGGCCGCGCTTGGTCACAAAAATGTTGGCTGGCTTGATGTCGCGATGAACAATGTTTTGCGAATGCGCCGCATCCAGCGCGTCCGCCATCTCAATCGCCAGGCCGAGCAGCACTTCCGTTTCAATGGCTCGGCCGGCGATGCGGTGTTTCAACGTCACTCCATCGAGGAACTCCATGGCGATGAAAGACTCGTCGCCGCTCTTGCCAATTTCGTAGATGGTGCAAATGTTGGGATGGTTCAGTGCCGACGCCGCCCGCGCCTCGCGCCGAAAGCGCTCCAGCGCCTGCGCGTCCTGCGCCAGATCTTTGGGTAGGAATTTCAGCGCAACAAATCGGCCCAGTTCCGTGTCTTCGGCTTTATAGACAACGCCCATGCCACCGCCGCCGATTTTCTCGACAATACGATAGTGTGAGACGATCTGGTCGATCATTCGCGGGCCTCGCGCCCCTTGTTATTCCGAACTTGGCTGAAAGCCAGCTGAGAAATCCGCTCTTGCATTCCCATCGGACTAAAGGCTCAAACAAGTATGAATGTCCCGATGGCAACATCTTAGGCAGAGTGTCCGCTTGCGTCAACGAACGGCACGCACGGGTCGGGTTTGCGATCGCTACGTTCGAGGTGCACAAAGCAGGTGCGATCGTGATCTAGGGATCCCCGCGGACTATCCGGCCACTCCGCGTTCGCTGGAAACAGAATGTGGCACGATCACCTGATCTGCGTACTTCGGCAAGGTGGGAACGATCCAACGAAACAACATTGTCGCGCCGAGCGCACCCGAGATCTGGGCCATGACGAATAACGGAACGTCAGCGGGCCGAATGCCTGCGAACGTATCCGACAAACAACGAGCAATCGTTACCGCCGGATTGGCAAATGAAGTGGAGGCTGTGAACCAGTAAGCGGCAACAATATAGCTCGCAACCCCAAATGGCACGGCTTCCGACCGCAGCCGCGAACATCCCCAGATCACCGATAAGAGTCCGAAGGTAGCGACGAACTCGCTTAGCGCCAAGGCCCAGCCGCCGCGAGAATGTGAAGAGAAAGAATACCAGCGTAGACCGAACATAAGGTGCGCGACAATCGCACCCCCAATCCCGCCCGCGCACTGCACAACGATGTAAGCCACTGCGTCGGGCCAACCGATGCCCCGTTCCATCGCGTCGGCGATAGTAACCGCGGGGTTGAAGTGCGCCCCGGAAATTGGCCCGAACGTGAGGATGAGCGCGACCAACGCAGCGCCTGTCGCGATTGTATTTGCAAGCAAGGCAATAGCCGTATTTCCGCCCGCCAACCGCTCGCCCATGATGCCGGAGCCAATCACGGCGGCAACCAAAAACGCACTGCCCAAGAACTCGGCCGCCAGTCGCGCGCGCAAGTTGAATTTCATTCGTGGCCTATCTTGTCGATCTCTTTCTTGATCGCCAGTTTGTCAATCATAGCCAGAGGCAGGCACAGAAATAAGCTGATCCGCCGCTCCAGAGTCAGGAAGGCGTCCCGGTAGGCGCGTTTAATTTCCTCCGGTGTGCCGCGCACCGCAGCCGGGTCGGGAACTCCCCAATGTGCCGTCAAAGGTTGGCCCGGCCAGAACGGACAAGCTTCCTTCGCCGCGTTGTCACAAACGGTGAAGACGAAATCAAGTTTGGGAGCACCGGGCTTCCCAAACTCGTCCCAGTTCTTGCTTCTCAGGCCTTCTATCGATAGGTGGGCGCTTTCAATCTGTGCGAGGGCTTCCGGTCGCACGGCTCCCGTTGGATGGCTTCCCGCGCTGTAGGCCGTGAAGTTCGCTCGGCCCTTGTGATTCATAATCGCCTCGGCGATGATCGAGCGAGCCGAATTTCCGGTGCATAGAAACAAAATGTTGAAGTGTTCGGACATGTGGCTCCCTTCACTGGCAGCACGTCGGATCGCATCAGGCTTTTCTTCGCTGGGGTTTCACCGCCCGCACAAAAGCGCTCATAAACTTGCCGTCGACCTCGGGCGCAATCGCGTCCACGTCGATGTTTTGACCGGAAAGAAACTCGCGCGCGTCTTCAACCCGATAAATCCTCGTCGGCTCAATTTCAATGTTCTCGAAACCGGCGGATGCAAGTTTGTTGCGATACTCACTCTCTTCTAGCGCTCCCGCGACACACCCAACCCACAAAAGAACACTCTGGCGAATCTCCGGCGGCATCGCGCCCCGAGTCACCACGTCGGACACAGCAAAGCGTCCTCCCGGCTTCAGAATACGAAACGCTTCTTGCAGCACGCGATCTTTATCCGCCGATAGATTGATCACGCAATTCGAGATAACCACATCCACCGAATCGTCGGGCAATGGAATACTTTCGATTTCACCTTTCAAGAACTCGACGTTCTCAACTCCGGCCTTATGCTTGTTCTTCTCCGCCAGCGCGAGCATCTCGTCCGTCATGTCTAAACCATAGGCTTTGCCGGTGGGGCCGACGCGTTTCGCCGAAAGGAGCACATCAATGCCCCCGCCCGAGCCGAGATCCAAAACAATCTCGCCCGCGTTCAGTTGAGCGAGAGCAGTCGGATTTCCGCAGCCCAGCGAGGCCAGCAGGGCTTCTTCAGGAATCTGTTCCGCTTGCAGTGCGTCGTAGAGATTGGAGGTAATCGGGTCACAACAGCCGCTGCTGGCCGCAGTTCCGCAGCACGAACTCCCCCCGCTGCTCACTCGCAAGGCCGCTTGACCATATTTTTCTTTGACAACTTCTCTAATGTCCGTGCTGCTCATAAAGTTTCCTCCCTGTTACCTGCAAATTTGAACGATCTGGTCCGGTTTTACAGCCTTGTTGCGAGTGCAGCACTCGGCATACAAGAACTGAAGCAGTTCCTGCAAAGCATCCGTGTTCGCGCTATAGCGGAGAAAGGTACTCTCGCGCTGCACGCGCACCAGGTCCTCTGCTCTTAGCTTGTCGAGATGGTGAGACAAGGTCGAGTTCGGAATCTCCAACTCCTCCTGAATCTCGCCGACCACTAGACCTTCCGGATGCGCGGACAACAGTAACTGCATGATTCGCAGCCGCGGCTCAGTTCCCATGGCCGAGAACATGTCGGCATACTTGACTACCCGCTCCGCGGACCGCTTCGATTGGGCTGCTTTCATATTTCCATAATTGCAGAAATATGGACATATGTCAACGTCGTGAAGCCGCGCTTTCGTTGTGATTTTTATCGTCCCGGTGGCATTGCACCCGCTGGAAACGGGGCGCCAGGCATTGGCGGATATAAAGCAGCGGCCAGCCGAGGGTAGCGTCCGGCAAAGAAGTAAATCGAATACGCGGGAAAGAACACAATCGCAGGCACCGAGATCAGCGAAACCAGATAGAAAAAGATAGCCAGCAACACGCATCCCACCACAATAGCCAGCGTGATCGTCTCAACGTTCCACGTCAGCCCGGCCGCTTTGCCGGTGAGCACCGCAATAATACCCAACCCCAACGTCGGCACGGCGAAGAACACACCCAGGATTACCGCGGCGATTGCAACCAGGATGCCGACTACGATGGCCAGCACGATCTTCATTGCGATGTAACCAACGTATGCTCCCATGTCGGCCTTCAGCATCGGCCACAACCGCCGCCATCCTTCCATTGCGCCAATGTTTTCCAGAGCCATCTGCGGAATGACAAAATCCTTGGTCAGCACAAAAATCACCGCCGCCACGAAAACAAAAATCAGGAATGCGAGTAAGAGCAAACCTCCGCCTAGCGCGAAAGCTGCAAGATGCTCTTTCGGTTCCCTGAACCACCCCGCGCCGAACGCAAAAGCCGCAGGAATCCCAACCAGCACCACGATGCCGGCAAAGAAAAGCAACACGTAGCCCAACTTCCACAGAAAGTATCTCCATCCCGGACCCAGCCTGCGGCTCCAGCCCAACCGGATGTGGCACTCTCTCGCGATGATGCTGTCGAACAGGATGAAGCGCATCACGCTGCTGACATACATCAGAATGATTCCGATGGCGAGCGCAGCGACAACGACCGCCGCTATCAGAGCGGCCAGCAGGGCATGGTCAATTCCTAATGAGCCCAGGCCTGGAAAACCGTGCCCCATAGAACCCGGAAATCCGATGTGCGGCACAGTTTCCGGATTGTGGGGAATACGGAAGTTGGAGCGATTGCATCCGTTCGAGCCAAGCTCTCCCGCCAGCAGTCCGACAAAAGCCAGCCTTGTCCATTGACCAATGCGAAAGGGCTTGAACAGTTGTTGTTTCGTGTGTTCCAGGGCAGGCGTAATCGAATCAACGGCGTTAATCGGCAACGTGCACCTCGGCAGAGAAGGCGTCAGCAGAAAGGTACTAAGAATCGAGCAACGGATCAAATCAATTCGGCGGGCCGTCCTCAGTTTCCCTGATTATTACCAATTCTCAAGCATCCGGAATCCGCAAACTTATGGGATTCCCCTTGCTAACCGAGGGGAGCCGGTCTAGTCTGACTCGGTAACCGAGAGGAAACCTTGTGAGCAAGCCTTCTGACCTGATGCAGGGGACGCTGGACATGCTGATCCTCAAAATACTGGCGCTACAACCTTTGAATGGATGGGCCATCAGCCAGCGTCTGAAACAGATATCCAGCGATGTGCTGGGCGTCAGCGACGGGTCCCTATACCCGGCACTGCACAAGCTGGAACATCGCGGTTGGGTTCGGGCCGAGTGGAAGGCGAGTGAAAATGGTCGCCGCGCCAAGCTCTACACGCTGACCCGGCTGGGCCGGAAGCAGCTCGAAAAAGAGACAGCCAACTGGAACCGCGTCTCAACCGCAATATCCGGGATAGTAAAGCTCAAAGAGGCCTGAATATGAACATCGAACAATGGTTCTATTCCCTGCCACTGCGTTTGCGCTCCTTGTTCCATCCCAGCGAAGTGGATCGGGAAATGAAAGTGGAGCTTCAGGAGCATATCGAGCAACAAATCGAGGAAAACATAGCGAGCGGAATGTCTCCGGAAGAGGCCCGCTACGCCGCCCTGCGTACTCTGGGCGGAATCACGCGCATCGAGCAGCAGTGCCGTGACGCACGCGGCGGGAACGTCCTGGAGGATTTTGTTCAGGATGTGCGCTACGGGTTCCGGCAACTTTTCCGCAGCCCCGGCTTTTCCGCATTGGCAATTCTGTGTTTGACCTTGGGCATCGGCGCGAATGCCGCAGTGTTCAGTTGGCTCGAAGGAATCTTATTCCGTCCTTATCCCGCCGTCCTACACCAAGACCGGCTGTTTGCCCTCGCGGGAACGGCGCAAGGCGAAACCGGAGCGACAGAGCTTTCCTGGCAGGACTTCCTTGATTTGCGCCGCAGTTGCACGTTATGCGAGGACGCTTTCGTCAGCAAGATTACCGGCAGCACACTGAGTATCGGCGACCGCGCCGAGAAGACCACTGGAAGCATCGTCTCCGCCAACTATTTCAACGCGATCGGCGTTCGCCCCGCTCTCGGGCGCGGCTTTGAACCGGGCGAGGATGCAGGCAACGACGCCCATCCTGTTGTAGTCATCAGCTATCAGATGTGGCGCGATCGTTTCAAAAGTGACCCACAAATCATTGGCAAGATGCAGCGCTTCAATAATGTGCCGCACACCATCATCGGCGTAGCGCCGCAGGGATTTTATGGGACGTTCGTGGGCTGGGCAATGCAGTTCTGGGTCCCGGCATCTATGGAGGAAACGTTCGAGAGCGGCGGATACAAGCTCGAGGATCGCGGAGCGCGATGGATTGAAGCTTATGTACGGCTCAAGCCGCGGGTGAGTCGTACACAGGCACAGCAAGAAATCTCGGCAATCGCGGCGCGCCTTGAGACGAACTACCCGTCCACGAACCGTGGGCGCAGCGTCGGGCTGTGGCCGTTGTGGCAGACGCCGTTCAACAATGCCGGAACTCTGCTGCCGACACTCGAGGTAATGGTTGCTGTCGTCGCTTTTGTTCTGCTGATCGCTTGCGCGAATGTGGGCAATCTGCTACTGGTCCGCTCATTTGCCCGCCGTCACCAAATGAGCGTTCGCCTCGCGATTGGAGCCAGCCGCGGACGATTGTTGAAGCAACTCCTCACCGAAGGCCTCATCCTTTCAGCGCTCGGCACGGCTGGCGGACTGCTGGCGGCCTACTGGTGCCGGCACGCGCTGGTGCTCTTGTTACCTGCGCGCTCGGGAGTCGCAATGTACCTGCCGGGAGAAATCGACGCGCGCGTGATCGCGTGGAGCGCCGGCATTTGTCTGATTGTTACGCTGATCGTCGGAATGATTCCCGCTTTGCAAACGCGCGACCTTGATCTTGCCGGATCCTTGAAAGCCGAATCCACAGGTGTGGTGGGCGCCAGGGGCAGAGCGTGGATGCGCTCCAGTCTCGTCGTGTTACAGGTTTGTTTGAGTTTCATCTTGCTGGTTGGAGCGGCCTTGTTACTCGAAAGTCTGGAAAAGATTCGCAGCACGAGCCCGGGCTTTAGCACGACGAGCGTGGCAACCACCGGTGTGTCGTTGGTCGCAGCCGGGTACGACGTGCCTCGATCTAAAATCTTTCAAGACGAACTGATTGACCGCCTGAGCCTGCTTCCGGGAGTACAGTCGGCCGCTTTCGCGCGAGTAACGCCGCTGGGCTACGGTTCATACTCTTCCACGCCCATTGTTGTGGACGGCTATCAAGCTCCGCTCGAGGAGCAACCTGCGATTGAGTACAACCAGGTCGGTCCGAATTATTTCGCCACCTTGGGGATCGCTCTTCTCTCCGGGCGTGAATTCACACGTACTGACGACGAAAACGCCCCGCTGGTCGCCATTGTGAATCGAACGATGGTATCGAGATACTGGGCTGGCCAGGATCCTGTCGGTCTTCGACTCCAGGTGAACGGCCGCTGGGCGCGGGTCGTTGGCGTGGCCGCGGATTCGAAGTATGAGAACATGCGCGAGACTCCCCGGCCATTTTTCTACGTGCCGCTCCGGCAGGATTTTGTGCGCGGACCGGCGCTGAACATCCGCACCAATCAGCCGCTGCCGAGCATGCTGGCCGCGCTCATTCGCGAAGTTCACGCCTTGGACCCAAACCTTGCCCTTTCTGAAATGATCACACTTCAAGAACAAGTCAACCGCTCGACGTCGCCTCAACTCGTGGCCGTCACCTTGGTTTCGATTTTAGGGGGCTTGGCGCTTCTCCTGGCCAGCATCGGCCTCTACGGGGTAATGGCTTATGCCGTGGCCCAGCGCTCGCGCGAACTGGGATTGCGCATGGCTCTTGGCGCCGGCGCGGCGAGCCTCGTTCGCCTGATCATTTCGCGGGGCCTGCGGTTAACCGCGGGAGGTCTCATCCTCGGCACGGTCACGGCCTTCGCTCTGACGCGATTACTCGGAAAGCTTCTCTACAACGTAAACCCGCGCGATCCGTGGATATTCGCTGCAGCCCTGGCAGTGATGACGATGACCGCACTTTCAGCTTGCCTGTTGCCCGCCTGGCGCGCGGCCCGAACCAATCCCGCCCGCGTCTTGCGGGATTGATCTCTCCGCGTCAGATCAAGGTCTGCGCCAACCTCGGAGAACTCGGGGCCGTACGGTCTCTCACTAACCCGCGTCACCCTCCTAGTTAAGATGCTCTCGCATCCCATTGTCCGTAGAATCATTCCTGATCATCCCATTGGGGACGCCATGAACAAGAAAAACAAGATGAAGAACCAATCGCGGCCTAAGTTCGTCCGCGTTCTTTTTTCGCTGACGTTAGCGTTGTCTGTCACCGCAGCTCATGCCGAATCCGTCTCTCTCAAGCGCGTCGTGCAACTCGCGCTCTCTCACGGAACTTCAGCCGGCATTGCCCAGGCCGACCAACAGCGCGCCTTCGCCTCCTACCACGAACTGCGCAACAACTACATACCTCAACTGATCGCCGGCGCGGGCTTAGGCTGGTCCGATGGATTTCCGCTCTCGCTCGAAGGCGCCGCGCCTTCCCTGTTCAACGTAACCGCGCAATCCGCGCTCATCAACCCTGCGCTGAAGAGTTTTATTCACGCCGCCCGCGCCGATTATGCGGTGGGCGCTTTGCACACCAAAGATCAGCGCAATCAGATCATCGAGGATGCCGTCATTAATTACGCCGAGTTGGCAAAGTGGGAAAAGCGCCTCAGCTATTTGCGGGAAATCGTCGTCGATTCCGAAAAGATGCAGCAGGCCGTCGACCAGCGGGTCAAAGAAGGTGTCGACAGCGAAATCGAAGGCGCCAAGGCTCGTCTGTCCGTGGCCCGGGTTCGCCTGCGCATGGCCGAAGCCAAGGGATCCGCCGATGTCGCCCGCGAACATCTGTCCGGCCTTACCGGATTAGCCGCTAACACCATCGAGACCGATCCCGCTTCCCTGCCCGGCTTGCCAGACATCAAGACAGAAGATCCAAAACAAGAGGAAGAAGCGCGCAGTAAGGCCCTCGAATCCAATCCCGCCTTGCAGGCCGCTGTCGAACATGCGCGCGCACAATACCTGCGTCTCCGGGGAGAAAAAAAATCTTTGTGGCCCAGCATCGACTTCGCCGCGCAGTATGCCAACCTCGCCACCTACAATAACTATCAAAAGTTTTATCAGCCGCACAGCTTTCAACCGAATAACGCTTCCGTCGGCATCGTGATCCATTTTCCCTTTCTCAATTTGGCCCAGCACGCTCGCGTGGAAGAAGCCGAATCGGATGCCCTTAAAGCCGGGAAACAAGCCGAGGCTGCGCACAACCAGGTCTCCGAAGAAACTCTTCGCCTTCAGCGTTCCGTCGCCCAGATGCAGGCCGCCCGCGACGTCGCGGATCTCGAATACCAAATCGCAGAAAAAAATCTTGCCGCCGTTCCCACTCGCATGGACGCAGGCACCGCCACGCTCCACGACCTCGACGACGCCCGCACCCAGGCGAGCGAAAAATTTATCTCGCTGCAGGACATCACCCTCGAACTTGAGCGCAGCCAACTGGGCCTGCTTCGTGCCACTGGCGACCTGGAAAAATGGGCCCTGGCCGGCAACTAGCGGTATCCGCGCACGCAACAGAGGTACGCGCGGAAATGATAAAATAGTGACTACCCAATATGCCCCTAAAAACACTGTTCCTGAATCCCCCTTCCTTTGAGAATTTTGACGGAGGCGCGGGCTCGCGCTGGCCTGCAACCCGCGAAATCGAGTCATTTTGGTACCCCGTATGGCTCGCTTATCCGGCCGGGATGCTGGAAGGCGCGCGATTGCTCGATGCGCCTTCGCATCATGTGTCGGCGGAAGAGACGATTCAGATCGCCCGAGACTATGAGTTCTTGGTTTTGTTCACGTCAACGCCCGGCTTTCCCGGCGACATCCGGTTGTCGCAGGCTATTAAAGCCGTGAATCCGAACATCAAGATTGCTTTCGTCGGGCCGCACGTAACGGTGTTGCCGGAAAAATCTTTGCGCGACTGCCCCGCTATTGATTTTATAGTTCGAAAAGAATTCGATTACGCGGTAACCGACTTCGCCAAGGGCAAGCCGCTGGAGGAAATTCTCGGCGCGTCGTTCTTGAAAAATGGTGAAATCGTCCACAATCCCGACCAGCCGCAGATTCAGGATCTCGACGCTCTGCCGCACGTGACCGACGTTTACAAGCGCGATCTCGATGTCACAAAGTACAACGTGCCGTTCCTGCTTTATCCGTATGTGTCGCTCTACACAACGCGCGGATGTCCGGCGCTGTGCACGTTCTGCCTGTGGCCGCAGACGTTGAGCGGACATGCCTGGCGCAAACGCTCCGCTGACGACGTGGCCGCCGAAATGTCCAAAGTAAAGGCGCTGTGGCCGGAGGTGAAGGAATTTTTCTTTGACGACGACACCTTCAATATTCAGAAGGGACGAACCATTGAGTTGTGCGCTAAGCTCAAGCCCCTTGGTTTGACCTGGTCGTGTACGTCGCGCGTCACCACCGATTTTGAAACGCTGAAGGCGATGAAGGAAGCGGGATGCCGTCTGCTCATCGTGGGTTACGAGTCCGGCGACCAACAGATATTAAAGAACATCAAGAAGGGCGCAACGATTGAACGCGCACGGCAGTTCACCAAGGATTGCCACAAGCTGGGACTGGTAATTCACGGCGACTTCATCATGGGCCTACCCGGTGAAACGCACGAGACCATCAACAACACGATCGCCTTCGCCAAGGAACTCGATGTGGAAACCATTCAGGTTTCCGTGGCCCACGGTTATCCCGGCACCGAGCTTTATGACGACGCCGTGAAAAAGGGATACATCGTCGGCGACAATAAGATGGTCGATGAGGGCGGACACCAACTGGCGCACATTCAATATCCTGGGCTCCCTGCGGATGACATTATCAGCGCCGTGCACCGTTTCTACGACGAGTATTATTTCCGCCCCAAGGCCGCGTTCCGCATCTTACGCAAGGCGGCGTTCAACAGCGCGGATCGCAAGCGGCTCTACAAAGAGGCGAAGTCGTTTTTGAAGCTGCGCGCGAGCCGCAACAAGATGGTCAAGCAGCATAATGACGCAGCAGCTGCAGCGGAGCCGGCTAAGGCATAAGGGGCTTCCTAAGCTGGTTGTCATCCCGAGCGAAGCGAGGGATCTGGGTTTCTGCTGTCCCGCAAAAAATGTGGCGCTGGCAGGCAGAAACCCAGATCCCTCGCTTCGCTCGGGATGACAAGCCTTTCTTGCTGAGCCGTTTAACTAGATCGTTTTAACTGCACCATGTTTTCGGATTTCTATTGAACTTTCGCAAGTATCTGGTGCTGGCTGGAGTCACGGTGTTCGCCTCGGCGGGTGACGCGTTGCTCTCGCACGGCATGAAGCAGACCGGCAACATCTCCCTCCATCATTTGCAAAGTGTGATTTACGCTCTTGCCAATCCCTGGGTGGCGGCGGGGATTCTGCTTTTGCTGGCCTTCTTCGCTTCGTACACTTCGGCACTTTCGTGGGCGGATCTTACTTACGTTTTGCCGGCGACTTCGCTCGGTTACGTGCTGCTGGCGCTCGTGGCCAGGTTCGCTCTGCATGAACAAGTTAGTCCGCTGCGCTGGGCGGGCATTGCGTTGATTACCGGTGGAGTGGGCTTTGTGGCCGGAGGTCCGGCCCTGACCGAGCATGCGCCTTCGCCAATAGAAGACAACGAAACGGTTTCGAGTGGGGCCAAGCCGTGAAGCACCTCTACACCTGGTCCGCGATTCTGGTGATTGCTCTCGCTTCGGTAGTGGGAGACGTTCTTATTTCCCATGCGATGAAACAAGTGGGAGACGTCGGGCGGTTGCGCCGCCGTGCTGGGCTGTGGACCGTGGTTGCGCGCGTCCTTGGGAACCGCAATTTTGTGCTGGGCGTGGGCGCGATGGCGGTTGCCTTCTTCAGCCTGCTCTTCGCTTTATCCTGGGGAGATGTAAGTTTGGTCGGGCCCGCCGCCGCGTCCCTGACGTTCATCGGCAACGCCTTCGCCGCGAAAATCTTTTTGCACGAACGCGTCGACCGGCGACGGTGGATCGCCGCCTTGCTGGTGGCCGGAGGAGTGGCGTTGCTGGCAGGGTAATGCGGCGTCGCGCGACGCAGGCAAGAGCAAATTCCTCACCGAGCCTTCGGCTCGATTCGGAATGACCAAGGTTTCGTACGCTTAGTGTTCAGACCATCCAATGGCGTTGTCATTCCGAATCGGGCTGAAAGCCCGGTGAGGAATCTGCTGGTGCTGTCACCGTCATCACCGCTGTCTCACCTCCAACCCGCCGCCAAATCCTTCCAGGCGGGATTGTTCTTCTCAATGAGCGTGGTCTTGCTTCTTCCGCCGTCACGTTTTCATATCCCGTTGCCCGTGCGATTGCATTGCCGACTTGGTGAAATAATTCGTAGCAACCCGATGCACGTGATACTTGCTCGTGAATGCTCCACCTCCACGCAGGCAGAATCACTGGGTCTTTAGCTCTGTTCGGCATGACAAAGATTATTTGTGGAACAGACGCATCAGTCCGGAGGCGGGGAGATCCGGGGATAGGAACTTTGCCGGACGGTTCGCGGCGCGGGTGAGCGATTGGGCGGCGAGATATCCGCTGCGGACTGCACCTTCCATGGTGGCGGGCCATCCCGTGGCGGTCCAGTCGCCGGCGAGGAAGACGCGGGGCCACGCAGTAGGAGCGGCGGGACGGTGCGCATCGATGCCGGGGCGCGGGGAGTAGGTGGCGTGGACTTCCTTGACTACCGCGGATTTGACAAGAGTCGCTTCGCGGGCGGCGGGGAAAAATTCACGGACTTCGGCGAGAGCGAGGTCGACGATTTCGCTGCGCGATTTTTCGATCAGCGATTTTGAAGAGCTGACGACGAGTTCGATGTAGCTGGCCTCGGGGGCTAACGCCCCGTTTGATTCGTCGACGCTAATGCGGCCCTCAAGGGTCGCTCTTCCACGTTGCTGCAGCCGCGATTTGTGAAACATCCACTGAATCGTTCGGTTGAGGAGGACGGCGTGGTCGAGATCACTTATTTGGCGGTCGAACCAGAGATGGATGCCGGTGATCGGCGAGGTTTCGAAGTGGATGATAACTTCCCCCAGTGAAGCGCTTTCGGGTTCGTTGGGAAGGATGCGATCGAGTGCGTCGAAGGGGAGCGCGAGGATCGCGTAGTCGAAGGACTCTTGCGTTCCGGCGGATTGGATTTTTACTGAGTTAGTTTCCGGCTGAAAATTTTCGACGGAACGGCGGAAGTGGAGTTCGCCTCCGCGGGCGCGGATGTAGTCGCCGGCGGCGTTGTAGAGTTCGGTGAGCGGAATGGTGGGTACGCCCATGTGGCGGGCGGCGGGAGACTGCATGGAGACGCGAACAACTTGCGCGGCGGAGGAGATCGAAACGCGGTCCAAGTCTTCGCTGAGGGCGCTGATGAGGATCGGCTTCCAGAAATTTTCAATCGCGCCTTGCGTCTGGCCGTGTTGGTCGAGCCATTGCTGGAAGGAGCGGCCGTCATCTTTTTGCTCGGTGAGAGTGAGCGGGATCATGGCGCGGGCGATGGCCAGTTTGTCGGCGGCGATCAGAAACGGAAAACGCAGAAATGATGGCGCGGTGTGCAACGGTGCGGGGAACGGAGACGATTTCATCATAGTGGAACGGCCGCCGGGTTCGACGAACGTCATAGTGTCATACCAGCGGATGTGTTGCGCGACGCCGATGCGCTGGTAGAACTCGATGAGGTTGGTGCAGGAACGAAATAGGACGTGCTGGCAGTTGTCGATGACTTCGCCGGTACCGGGGTGCTCGTAGGAGGAAGCGCGTCCGCCGAGGAAGGGACGCTTTTCGAAAACGGTAACGCGGAAGCCGGAGTCGGCAAGGGCGCACGCGGCGGCGAGTCCGGCGAGGCCGCCTCCGGCGATGGCGACAGTGGGTTGCGTGGGAGTGGATGGCATTCGATGGGGCGATTACAGATTAGCAAAAAGGCGGATGTTTTATTGTAGCGTTGAAACGCAACGCCATCTGAAAGCCTGAACTCATCATTCGACATTCAGCCTTGTATTATCTATTCACTCATGAACTCCAAGAGCACGATGGTTGTTCACGAACGATCTTTTAGCTGGCTCGCGAATTGGTGGTTTCATATCCGTGTGTCGCAGGGTTGGATTGTGGGCATCGCGCTTTTTCTGCGCGTGGGGTGGATTGTGGTGGGGCACACTTATAAGTTCAAAGCCACTGACAACAATTTCGGATTTGGCTGGGAGATGGGACGGATTGGCGCGGCGATTGCTTCGGGGCGCGGATTCAGCGATCCATTTGATGCCGCGACGGGGCCGACGGCGTGGGAGCCTCCGCTTTATCCGTATTTGATTGCCGGCGTGTTTCACGTTTTTGGGATTTATTCGCGGGCATCGGCGTTTGTGCTGCTGAGTATCAACAGCATTTTTTCTGCGCTGACTTGCGTGCCGATTTTTCTGATTGCGAAGCGCATTTTTTCGGAGAAGGTTGCCGTCGGCGCGGCTTGGACTTGGGCCCTGCTGCCGTATGTCATGTACTGGTGTACGCGCTGGGTGTGGGAGACGAGCCTTTCGGCTCTGTTGATGGCAGTGATTTTGTGGCTGGCGCTCACGATCGAAGAGCGCGACGGCATTCTGCCGTGGGTCGAATTCGGATTGCTGTGGGGAATTGCGGCGCTCAACAGCACCGTGCTGCTTTCGTTCTTGCCAGCGGTAGGATTGTGGATTTGGTACCACCGTGCGCAACGCGGGAAACGATCGCTGATTGGAATTGTTGTTGCTTCGGTTATTTTTTTCGCGGGCATTACGCCGTGGCTGGTGCGCGACTATCAGACCTTCGGGAAGTTTATTTTCATTCGCGATAATTTCGGCGCAGAGCTTCGATTGGGAAATGGCAACGGCGCGGATGGAACGTGGATGCAGTACCTGCACCCCACGCAGGATGTTTATGCGATGCGGCAATACGTGGCCATGGGCGAGTTGGCTTATGTTGCAATGCGGCGACGGCAGGCACTCGATTACATCGAGGCGGATTATCCGCGTTTTGCCTGGCTTTGTGTGAAGCGGTTTATTTATTTCTGGGCGGGACCGCCGCGCCTGGCGCAGGTTTGGTGGTTGGCGCAGGTGAAGAACTCGCTCTTCCTGGCATCGTCGGTGTTGATGTTTTGGGGATTGGGGCGGGCGTTGCGGCGGAGGTGTCCGGGGGTGTGGCTGTTGTTCTGGATGATCCTGTTGTATCCCGCGATTTATTATGTGGTGTTTCCGAATCAGAGATACCGGCATCCGATTGAGCCAGTGATGACCATTCTTGGCGTGTACTTGCTGACCGAGGCGGGCCGGAAATCCCAAGCGGTCATACCACAAAAATGAAAGACGTTTTTGGTTAAATTCTTGATGGCAAAGGAGTTGAGTGGCCCTGACCCGGGGTCCATCTCCGCAAATTCCTGAGCGCCAGGGACTTACTCGTAAATTCTTCCAGAATAAGGACTTAGCTGACTGCTTTTTTTGAGTTTCGGCGAAGCGCATCGCTCATCATCGGATAGTGGGTCTGTGGAAGTCGGTGATGGAGGTCACCTGGGCCAGGATTTATTTCACATTTTTCAGGGCAGTGCAAAATAGCTGACGAATGCTTTGATCGCATCATTTTTGTGTAGAGCGGAATCGCCTTTTCGCCAATCGAACCTTGAGCCCACGTGTCATTGCCAACACGTATGTGTCAGCGAGGACACGCATCCCCAGCTGCAACTTCATGTATTTGGCTTGAATTAGCTTCGGAAACCCGCGTGCCTTCCAAATGATAGATGGAGGCCAAGTCCCATGCAGCGAATCCGATCATGTAGTTCCCTTTGGATACTGGTCATAATTCTTGCGGTCTCGGTGCAGGCGCAGTCTGGGCCAGCCGATTCCTTGTCGAAGGTCGTCGAAACAAATCTGGTGTTCCCTCCTCCGGTTCAGTGGACTGCCAACGAGACGGAGATCTCGCTTGTGCATGTCGCCTGGGGACCTGCGGACTCCCCGGAAATGGTATCCAAGGGCCGAGAGACAATGGCGCGCGAGCAGCCGGCATTCTATCCCGATCGCCCCTATGTGCTGGCACTGGGATTCCGCGCGAAATCCATGGGCGCAATTGCGGCGATTCGCTGGTCAACCAGTGGCCTGTTTCGCGTCACCGATACAGACGGAAATACTGAAGCGCCGATGGTCCTGACGCCCGAAGGCTTTGTGCCATTTTCGGGCTCTCCCGGTATCTTCGACATACATTTCGACAGGAACATGACCACGGAGTATTGGGACCTGTTTCCGGTGGCGGCCGATCAGAAGGAATTTCTCTTCCAGGTATTTTCGGGGAATGTTCGAGGAGGCGGTGCGCGGCTTTTTTTCAAAATCGTCTTGCAGGGCGGCAACTTTGCCATCGTCGATGTTTCGCCGCGGCCAGAAGCTGCTTGTATTGAGCGCCGCAACGACTATGCAGGTACCGTGGGAGCTGGCATACCCGTGAAGGTCCACCTGGCCGGAAAGAACGCTACCTTGTCGGGGACTGAGGAATATCAGCGGGTCGGCAAGAAGCTATGGTTGAGGGGTAGCGTTGATAGCCTGGGCAACTTTGTGCTTGAAGAACGCTATCCCGAAGATCAAGTCACAGGAATTTTTAAAGGAAAATTCTCCGATGGCTGCCAGACGATGCAAGGGTATTTTTCAAAGCCCGATGGATCACGCCTGCAGCCTTTCGAATTGCGTCAAGTGCCGGTTGGGTCTGTCTCAAAATAGATTGCGAAGATTCATGCTAGCTCAACGCCGTAGGCGAGCCCTGTTCCACAGCTTTTCGCACACTGGTCAAAACGAGTTCTGCCGTCAACGGTGACGCCGTGTTTTGAAACTGATCCAGAAAGAAGCTATCCTTCATTTCGAGGACATGTAGCCTATGACAGACTGGTTCGCACGCCCCGTCCTGCATGTAGCGGATGTTGATGCCTCGCTGCTCTTTTACGTGAACCGACTTGGCTTCACGAGCCCCTGGCGCTACGACGAAGACGGCAAAGCGTACGTCGCGCAAGTGGACCGTCAGGGCTGCGCGCTTATTTTGTCGAACCATTGGCCAGAGAAGGTTGGCAAGGGGCTGATGTTCATTTCCCTGAACGTTGAGCCGCAGACGCACGAGGCCGCGGTCGCTGCGTTGGACGCGCTACGCGCCGAACTCGAGGCCAAGGGCGTTCCCGTCAAGGAGGGTTCCTGGGGCTACCGGCTTCTGGTGGTCGATGATCCCGACGGCAATCAGCTCTTCTTCAATTATCCGAACGATGGACAACCCGGAACTTAGGCGGATGATGAGGATAGATCGGCGTTGAAAATTGATGGCTCTAAGTGTAATCGCCCTGTTCACGTCAACAATCCCTATAGGATGCTAGGGGAATGAAGTGAACCTTTGTCGACTAGATATGAATCAGAAGGCGGTCTCATGAATACTATCATTGAAGTCGTCTGGTTCATTTCCTCGCTAGTTGCTCTCAATTATTCGGTCAAACATCTAGGGGCCTCAAGAACCATTTGGTGGAGTTTCGTCGTCTCCTTTCTGCTGTGCCTTTCGATAGCCTGCCCTAGCATTCTGCGGGCAATTCACCGACGCGACGCTTTTCTAGCGGCCCGTACCCTCTTGGTCCCCGGGGTGTTCTCGGCTCTCGCAATGATTTACGGCGTGGCTTCGTGGACTGTCTGGAAGCGAAAGCCCTCCGCGCGGGCTTGGGCAATTGTCGCAAGCCTGACATATGTTCTGGTTCCCCTGTTCACAATCTGGTCGCGGCTTCACTCCTCGCGATCTATCAGGGTTTGCTCCGGGATCATGCTCGCCATCGGAGTTATTGGTCTGGGTGCCTTCTCGCGGCGTGGTGCGATCCCGTCAGAAACCGAATCGGTTCATAGTTGACAATGAATCGCCATACCCTACTTGACGTTGATTGCTGCATAGCCGTATCCCTCAAAAGTCAAAAGCCCCACTTCTCGCATAGAACGCGAGAAATGGGGCACCCTCGTTTCTTCGGATTCCAGGCTTTTTACAGCGCGCTCATGTTTGACAGGAACTCGCCGTTGGCTTTGGTCTTGCTGAGTTTGTCGATCAGCAGTTCCATCGCTTCCACGGGAGACAGCGGATTCAGGACTTTGCGTAGGACCCAGATGCGCGAGAGGTCTTCTTTCGGAATCAGCAGTTCTTCTTTGCGCGTGCCTGAGCGTTGAATGTCGATGGCGGGGAAGACGCGCTTATCGACCAGCTTACGCTCGAGGATGATTTCGCTGTTGCCCGTGCCTTTGAATTCTTCAAAGATCACGTCGTCCATGCGGGAACCGGTGTCGATCAGAGCCGTGGCAATGATCGTCAGCGAACCGCCTTCTTCGATGTTGCGGGCCGAGCCGAAGAAGCGCTTCGGACGCTGCAAGGCGTTGGAATCCACGCCGCCGGAGAGCACTTTGCCCGAGGGCGGAACGATAGTGTTATAGGCGCGCGCCAGGCGCGTGATGGAATCGAGCAGGATCACCACGTCGCGCTTGTGCTCGACTAATCTTTTTGCTTTTTCGATCACCATTTCGGCGACCTGGACGTGGCGGGCGGCGGGTTCGTCGAAGGTCGAGGAGATAACCTCGCCCTTAACTGAGCGCTGCATGTCGGTGACTTCTTCCGGGCGCTCGTCGATCAGCAGCACCATCAACACTACTTCAGGATGATTCGTGGTGATCGAGTTGGCGACGTTCTGCAACAGCATGGTCTTGCCGGCGCGCGGCGGCGAAACGATCAGACCGCGCTGGCCTTTGCCAAGAGGCGTCAGTAAATCCATGACGCGGGCGCTGGCGTTTTCGCGGGTCGTTTCGAGCTTCAGGCGCTCCTGCGGGTACAGCGGCGTCAGGTTATCGAACAGAATCTTGTTGCGCGCTTCGTCGGGCGATTCGAAGTTGACGGCTTCGATCTTTACCAGAGCAAAATATTTTTCGCCTTCGTGCGGAGGGCGAACCTGGCCGCTGATGGTGTCGCCGGTCTTGAGATCGAATTTGCGGATTTGCGAAGGCGAGACATAGATGTCGTCGGGGCCGGGAAGATAGTTATAGTCCGGCGAGCGCAGGAAACCGTAGCCATCGGGCAGGATTTCGAGGACGCCTTCGGCAAAAATGTGGCCTTCTTTTTCGCTCTGGGCCTGCAGGATTTTGAAGATGAGGTCCTGCTTGCGCAGTCCGCTGGCGCCGGGCAAATCCAAGGTCCTTGCGATCTTGGTCAGCTCGGTAATGTTCTTTTCTTTGAGTTCAGCGATGGTCATGATTCACCTAAACCCGTGCACTCACGTATTCGTTAGTGTTCGCGGGAGATTTTCAAAAGGAGGGTTACACAGGGAAGACAACACCAGGCAGGAAGGCGGGGCTGTTTATGCAGCCCGCCGTTGTGCCTCAGCAAAGTTTTCTGGTTCCGACAAAACCGCCTGTCGCTCCGAGCCTGCAATCCGTGACAAAACGTCGTTCATCGTTTCCGGGATTCTGGTACTGGGCCGATGGAACTTCCGCGTGGCCTTGGAGGCAAGCTGACAGAGCATATACCGGTTCCGCAGAGTTTGTAAAGCATCAAAAACACGATCAGAGCGCATGTGCTTTATTTCCCCTTCCTTATAAATATAGCGTTCGCCTCAGTCCTAAAAAGCAATCCGCAGGCCGCCAAAATCAAAGAGCCCGACTCAACTAACTGATTCCAATTAGGTTGTAAGGATATGGCGCTAAAAAGTATCACCTAAATAGATGCGCCAGCGGACATCTAAGATGCTCAATTTTCTGGATTTGGCCTCGGCTGGGTACGGCATAAAATTAGGACCGAGAGCTTCCGGATGTCCTTGGAACCGAGCTAATCTAGCTGTTTGCTGGCGATTTGGTCAAGGTAATTCTGCGGTCGGGGGCCAAAACAGGAACCAAGGAGTGCAATAATCGGACTCTTGCATGGCGGGCGGAAATGCCATACAAGCATACTAACCTCAGTCGTTCCTTATACTTATGGGTTATTTGTTGAGACAACGGGACAGTCAACGCGAAAGTGAGTGCAATGGAAACGGATAATAAGGACCAAGCCGGGGAACAAAAGCCAGCGGAAATGGAATCGTCGCCTGCGGTCAAACTGCGGCTGTGGCTGCTGAAGCTTGCGGCGGATGGTGGCAGCGACTTGCTGCTGGTACCGGATGCGGTACCGGCCATCCGGGTGGAAGGAAAGCTCCACGCCATTGGCGAGCAAGCATTGACCGGACCCGATATTGAAGCCGCGGTACTCCCGGCGCTTCCGCCGCATGCCTTGGTGCAATACCGGCAGCTTCGGATTGCGGATGCTGCTTACCGGGTGCCGGGGCTGGGTCGATTTCGTATCAACCTGCATAACGAGCGCGGACGTCCCGCGGCAGCGGTGCGGGCGTTGCCTGCCAAGGTGCCGGCGCTGGCGGAATTGCATCTGCCGCCGGGAGTAGCCGCGCTGGCGCAGTTACAGCGTGGACTGGTGATTATCGGCGGAGCAACGGGATCGGGCAAGACTACGACTTTGGCAGCACTGGTGAATGAAATCAACGAGAAAGACGCGCGACACATTGTGACGATTGAAGATCCAATTGAGTACGAGCATGTTCACAATCACAGCATCATCGAGCAGGTGGAGATTGGATCGGACGCTCCCGACTTCCCTACCGCTTTGCGAGCGGCGTTGCGGCAGGCGCCGGATGTGATTGTGGTGGGCGAGATGCGCGATCCGGAGACGGCGCGGATTGCTTTGTCGGCGGCGGAGACTGGGCATCTGGTCTTTACGACTTTGCATACGACCGATGTCGTATCGACTATCTCCCGGATCGCCGATTCTTTTCCGCCGGAGCGGCAGCATTCCATTCGTGCCGAAATGGCGATGGCTTTGGCTGCGATTGTGACTCAGACTTTATTGCCTCGGCGCAGTGGCGGCAGAGTTCCGGCGGCTGAGCTACTGATGGTGAGTTATGGCGCTCGGCAGCATATTCGCAAGAATTCGTTGCAGCATCTGCATCAGGAGATCACCATCACGCGGAAGGCAGGGTCGTTTACGCTGGAGGAGTCGCTGGCGCAGTTGGTGGTGCAGGGGGACTTGAGCCGCGAGGATGCGATTATTCGGGCGATTCATGCGGAGGATTTGGATACGATGCTGAAGGCCCGGGGGATGTGAGGATTCGCGGAGGTCGGCCTCAAGAATAAGATGCATGGTGAGCAATCTCCTGTTTATAGCAGTTGCGTCCGTTTAGTCCGTCTCCGGGGAGGAATCGGGGCGCCTGTCAGCGGTGCAGACTTCCGAGAAGCGGACTTCTGGCCCTGGAATAGTCCGCACAATTCTAGGTTATTGATACCGACAAACAATTCTTACCAACCTTCTTAATTTCTTGCCGGCGATGGGATCAGGCCGAACTCAGGCTGATCGCAGCTGAGGGGAAAGCACGTTCTCTCGATTATAGTTCATATGATATACTTCATATGAACTATATGACACCCGAACTTGGTATCTGGGACGTTGCCATTCTTGCATTCCTGCACGAAGGGCCCATGCATCCTTACCAGATGCAGCGGCTGCTTCGCCTTCGGCACAAGGAGGAGATCCTTGCGCTCAAGCGCGGATCTCTGTATCACGCGATCACTCGCCTGCTGCGGGCCGGCCTAATCGCTGTGCGGACAACAAGCCGGGAAGGCAAGCGACCCGAGCGCACAATTTACCGCATTACACCCACGGGCCTGACTAAGTTCATGAACACTCTTCGCTCGATGATCACCCTGCCCCGCCGTGAATCATCCGAATTTTTGGCGGCCATGAGTTTTCTGGTTCACCTGCATCCCGAAGAGGCAGCCGAGCGCGCCAAGGAGCGTATCCAGAGACTCCAAGCCGAGGTCGGGCAGCTTACCGCCAGGCTGGAATCCGCATCGCCCCACGTTGCGCGAATCAATCTGATTGAGAGCGAATATCTGCTGACGATGCTGAAGGCCGAACTGGGCTGGGTGAATGGACTGGAGAAAGAGATTCGAAGTGGGAGGCTTGACTGGGGCCTGAAGGCGATTTTGCGAAAGGCAGCAGCCAGCCGTAATGAGACCGATCATCGGAGAAAGAAGCCATGAGCGCTACAACACTCAACGAAAT
The DNA here is from genome assembly GCA_049584475.1 of Candidatus Sulfotelmatobacter sp. Classification (GTDB taxonomy): domain Bacteria; phylum Acidobacteriota; class Terriglobia; order Terriglobales; family Acidobacteriaceae; genus Sulfotelmatobacter. Next base: position 171,092 of record JBAUXX010000040.1, read on the forward strand.
GCACCCCGACCGGCGGCAGCGGTTTGCTGCCCCGATATGGACTCTGCTCCTTCTGGCACCGTTTATTGCGGAAGTGCTGAGCGGCTCGACTCGTGCGAGCTTCCTCTTTGTTTTCCTTCCGGAGGTCATGGTGTGGGGTGTGGGCTCGTTGTTCTGCCGTGAGCTGGTGCGGCGATGGCGCGCAGGTGGCACAAGCCTTCTTTTCCTCGGACTAGCACTGTCGATTGCTGAGGAGTTCATCATCCAGCAAACCTCGCTGGCTCCGCTACCGTTTCCAGGCTCTCACCCCGACTATGGCCGTGTGTGGGGAGTGAACCTCATTTACTTTCTGTTCATGCTCGGGTACGAGAGTGTGTGGGTGGCAGTGGTCCCGGTGCAGGTCACGGAACTGTTCTTTCCCGAGTACAGCAGACTGCCGTGGCTGCGCAAGCGTGGGGCCATCGTCGCTTGCATTGCGTTTCTAGTCGGATGTCGCATCGCGTGGTACGGCTGGACACAGCAGGCGCGGCCACGGTTACATGCGGCTCCCTATCATCCCTCCTGGGCAATGATTGCACTGGGCCTCTTGCTGATCGTCGGGCTGATCGGGCTCGCTTACCTCGTCCGTGGTTTTGGCCGGCCTTCGGTCGAAGACCGGCGGAGAACAATCCCAGCGTGGCTGGCCGGATTGACGGCGTTTGTCATGGGTTCAGCCTGGTTCTGGCTCGTCGGCCAGCAATTCACTCCCAAACCGCTGCAACCGTTTTGGGTTGCAATCATCGCGGGAGCCGCATGGGCCATGATGGCATTCGCACTGTTCTATCGGTGGACATCACGCCCGGCATGGACCGAGGTGCATGGTTTCGCGGCCGCCTTTGGTGCGACGCTCGCTTGCATGTTGATTCCGTATTGGACCATTACTAGCTGGTCGAGAATCGATATTGTCGGAAAAATAATCTTCGATGTGGTCGCTCTCGCCGGATTCCTGCTTCTTGCCCGGAAGGTCTTCGCCAGGGCGAAGGCAAAAAGGTCCGATAGCTTCAATGGCTGACCATTCCGCAGTCATATCCACGTTTCATTAGCCACGAAAGCCGCGCCGCGCTGCCGGTTCATGACGCCCTCCTACGTCCAATACGTCCGATCCAGACTCCGATACTGAATCGCCTCGGCGATATGCTTGGGCTCGATCTGCGGCGTGCCCTCTAAATCGGCAATCGTTCTAGCCACTTTCAGGATGCGGTCGTGGGCGCGGGCGCTTAGGCCTTGCTGGGTCATCGCGCGCTCCAGCAGGCGCTCGCAATCGGCGGAGAGTTCGCAGTAGGCGCGGATGTGGCGGGAGGACATTTGCGCGTTGCAGTAGAGGCGCTCTCGCGAATTGGAAAAGCGAGTCAGTTGCATTTGCCGGGTGCGCATCACGCGCTCACGGATCTTTGCCGAATCTTCCGGCTCGTGCGTCGAACGCATTTCTTTGTAGTTCACCGCCGGGACATCGATGTGAATGTCGATGCGGTCCATCAGCGGGCCGGAAATTTTCGAGATGTAGCGCTGGATCATGGGCGTGGTGCAGTGGCATTCGCGCGAGCGGTCGTTGTGGAAGCCGCAAGGACAGGGATTCATGGCGGCGGCCAGCATGAAACGCGCAGGGAAGGTCAGCGACATGGAGGCGCGGGCGATGGCGACCGTCCCATCTTCCAGCGGCTGGCGCAGGACTTCGAGCACGTTGCGGGGGAATTCCGGTAATTCGTCGAGGAATAACAATCCGTTGTGCGCGAGCGAAACCTCGCCGGGACGAGGAATGACACCGCCGCCGATGAGGCCAGCGTCTGAAATGGTGTGGTGCGGCGAGCGATATGGACGCTTGCCAACCAGCCCCGTTCCTTGATCGAGTACTCCCGCCACGCTGTGAATCTTGGTAGTCTCCAGCGCCTCTTCAAACGTGAGCGGCGGCAGGATCGTCGGCATGCGCTTGGCCAACATGGTTTTACCCGAGCCGGGCGGACCGATCATCAGGATGTTGTGGCCTCCGGCGCAGGCGATTTCGATGGCGCGCTTAGCCGTGAGCTGGCCGCGAACGTCTTTGAAGTCGACGAAGAATTGCTGCGACTCGCGCAGCAGAGAGTCGCCGTCGGCCTTCATAGGCTGAATGCCGTTGCCGGAGTTGATGAAGTGGATTACGTCAAGCAGCGATTTCACGGGAAAGACTTCCACTCCGCCGACCATCGCAGCTTCCTTGGCATTGGCTTCGGGAACGACCATGCGGGAAATCTTGCGGCCGCGGGCTTCAATAGCAATCGGTAGAGCGCCGCGCACGCCGCGAATGCCGCCGTCGAGAGAAAGTTCGCCGACGAAAAGGCAATCGTTGACTTCTTTTTTCGTCAGGCCGCCGTACGCGCCCACGATACCGAGAGCCATGGGCAAGTCGAATCCCGAACCTTCCTTCTTAATGTCAGCGGGCGCGAGGTTGATCGTGATATGAGTTGGAGGAATGTCATATCCGCAATTCTTGAGCGCGGCGCGAACCCGGTCGCGGCTCTCGCGCACGGCGGCATCAGGAAGGCCGACGGTGTGGAAGTGATCCTGATCGCACTTGATGCCCGAGCAATCGACTTCCACCTGGATGATGTTGGCATCGATACCATAGACCGCGGCGCTGAGAGTTTTATAGAGCATGAGTGGCGAAGGACACGAATCCGAGCGCTGATTTTAGAAAATGGCAGTGGCATTCGGCTGTGATGAATGTCACCGGGTGCGCCTGTGGAAATGACGGACCGCAACGATCCAGAAGCGGGAATGGATTCCGCGTACCAAGTTCTCCAACATATGCCGGGTTGTTCGCGTGGTGCGCGTGTCATAGGATCAAGGAACGTCTTTAAGGAAAATTGTTAAGGAATATCGGCAACGAACATCGGCCCTCCTCATGATCCCGAACTCCCCTCGTCCATCCGATCCGCGCCGGCCTCCCAGCAGCTTTGAACGCGAAGAATCGCAGCTTTGGCGATGGGCGTTAGGTTTCCTTATTTTGCTGGCGGTCGCTTTAGCCGGCCTGCTGTGGGAGCGGCTGGAAGGAATTCCGTACCAGCTGCGGGCAATCCCCATTGGCGTGCTGGCGCTCTCGCTGTTGTTCGCGGTCTACGCTTACGGCCGTCGCCGCGAAGTCGCCGACTTGAAGTTGCTGTTGCAGGGATTGCAGGAGCATGTGGGCGCGGCGCCGTCGGAAGAGCAACTGGATCAGTTGAGCCAGGTCATCATGCGTTCGCAGCGCAGCTTCAAGGAGTTGATTGACTCTTTCGAGGATGCGGCGTGCGCGATCTCACTCGACGGAACCCTGCGTACTGTGAACAAGCGAGTGACCGAACTCACGGGCGTGGCGTATGCGGATTTGGTAGGCCACAGGATCTACGACTTTGTCGAGGAACCGAAGCGACAGGAGGCGGAGCGTGGGCTGGGCTATTTTCTGGGCAAGAGGCACTGGTCGGGCACAGTCAAGTTGCGGCTCAAGAACTCTGCCCGGCCGCTTTATTTTGAGTGTGTGCTGAACGCCATCGTTAAAGGTGACGAAGTTGTCGGACTCAGCATGCTGGGCCGCGATGTGACGGATCAGCGCGAAAAAGAATTACGCTTCACCGAGCTGTTTGAAACTTTGCAGGAAGGCGTTTACTTCAGTACTCCGGAAGGGCAACTGCTGGATGCGAATCCGGCGCTGGTGGCGATGCTGGGGTATGCGCAGAAAGAAGACTTACTGGCGGTAAATGCGGGAGCGTTGAACACCGACGAAGGGCAGTTGCCGGTATTGGGGAGGGCCACGGACGACCGCGGCGGCGTGCGCACGCGCGAGGTGAAGCTGCGCCGCAAGGACGGCGCGCCGGCCACATTCCTCGATTCGTCGCGCGCCGTGTGGGACGCTTCCGGCAAAGTCATCCGGTACCAGGGAACGCTGGTCGACATTACGGAGCAACGGGCGATGGAGCGGCAGTTGTTGCAGCAAGAAGAATTCCGGCAGCGGTTGCTGGAAAGTTTTCCTGATTTGATTCTAGTTGTCGATCTGGATGAACGCTACACCTTCGTGAGTTCACGCATTAAAGACCTGCTGGGTTATCAGCCGGAAGACTTACTGAAGAAAAAAATCTCAGACCTGGAAGATCATTCGCCGGAGCTAGCTGCTCTTTATCACGATGTGGCGTCGAGCGTTCAGATATTTGCCTCGGCCGAGTATGGAGCGCGCCATCGCGATGGAAGCTGGCGCACCATGCGCGCCTCGGCCAGCCAGCTTTTCGATGCCGAAGCGAAACTCAGCGGCGTGATTATTTCCGTGCGCGACATTACCGTTGAGAAAAAGCTGGAACAGCAGGTGGTGCAAAGCGAGCGCTTGGCGGCGATGGGACAGATGATCGGCGGCGTGGCGCATGAACTGAACAATCCACTGACCAGCATATTGGGCGTAAGCGAACTCCTGCAGGATAACGAGACCAATGAATCCGTGCGCAAGCAGTTGGTGATGCTGCAGCAGCAAGCGCGGCGGGCCGCGGAGATCGTGCAGAACCTGACCTATTTTTCACGCCCTCCCGCGCCGGGGAAGAGTTCGATTAATCTTGCAGACGTTGTCGAACGGACACTGAACCTGCACGCCTATTCGCTGCGCAAGAACAACATCACTGTGGATTTTCTGCGCGAGCCAAACCTGCCTCATGCGTTGGGCGATCCGCACCAGTTGATGCAGGTCTTCTTAAATCTGATTTTGAATGCGGAACAAGCCATTCGCGAAGCGCGCGATCGCGGAACGATTCGCATTCGCCTGGGCAAAACGACTAATACGGTGTGGGTGAGCTTTCAGGACGATGGCCACGGCATTCCGCCGGAGACGCTGCCCAGCATCTTCGATCCCTTTTATACGACGAAGCGTCCGGGACGCGGCACAGGCCTGGGTCTGAGCATCTGCAAGGCAGTGATGAAGGAGCACAGCGGAAGCGTGGAAGCGGAGAATGCTGCGGGCGGAGGAGCGGTGTTTACGGTGGCACTACCGGTAGCTACGGCAAAAGGATGACCCCTCCCAAGAGACCTAGAGCATTTGGCCTTTACTCACGGGTAGGATTTCTCGCTCCGCTCGGAATGACAAATCAATAATTCAGCGCTCCACCGCCATCGCGACTGCATTGCCACCGCCCAGGCAAAGGGCCGCAATTCCACGCTTCACATCGCGCCGAATCATTTCATAAATCAAAGTCACGAGCACACGAGCGCCGCTTGCGCCAATCGGATGTCCTATCGCGACGGCTCCGCCGTTGACATTCACTTTGTTCGGGTCGAGGCCGAGTTCGCGCATCACTCCGAGAGCCTGTACAGAAAACGCTTCATTCAGTTCGTAAAGATCGACATCGTCATTCTTCCATCCCGTCTTCTCCCAAATCTTACGCACCGCGCCAACCGGAGCCATCATCACCCAGGCGGGATCGATCCCGCTGGTTGCCTGGGCGACGATTCGAACCATTGGCTTCGCACCAAGTTCCGCAGCGCGCTTCGCATTGGTGACAACTAATGCAGCCGCGCCGTCATTCACTCCGGGAGCATTGCCCGCGGTTACGGTGCCGTCCTTCTTGAATGCGGGCTTCAGAGAACGCAGCACTTCAATTGTCGTGTCTTCGCGCGGCGATTCATCTTTATCGAAGATCGTGGGAGCCGCGCCCTTTTTCTTTGACGGAATCTCGACGGGAACAATCTGCGACTTGATGCGGCATTCTTTGATCGCGGCCACGGCCTTGCGGTGGGAGTTCACGGCAAACTCGTCCTGTTCTTCGCGAGTGATGCCGTATTTTTCGGCGACGTTCTCGCCGGTGATTCCCATGTGGTAGTCGTTGTAAATATCCCAGAGACCGTCATGCACCATGGAATCGACAATCTGAGCATTACCCAGGCGATATCCTTTGCGCGCTTGCGGCAGAAGATAAGGAGCGTTGGTCATCGACTCCATGCCACCGGCGACGACGATCGAAGCGTTCCCGGTTTGCACCGCTTGCGCTGCGAGAGCGACGGCTTTCAATCCTGAGCCGCAAACTTTGTTGATTGTCATGGCACCTGTGGTCGGAGCGAGTCCGCCATAGATTGCAGCCTGACGCGCAGGATTTTGTCCGAGTCCCGCGGAGACAACATTTCCCATGATGCATTCATCCACTTGCGCGGGATCGACGCCTGCGCGCTTCACCGCTTCGCGAACGGCGATGGCGCCGAGTCGAGTTGCGCTGAAATCGGAGAGGCTGCCCTGAAATTTTCCTACCGGAGTGCGACACCCGGAAATAATCACCACATCGTCAAAAGAGGCCATGAATCAAGCTCCTGGCGAACAGTATGAGACTTTCATTATAGATGCGAGAGAAGAGAAACGGTCGCGTCGCCTGAGCGGGGCACAAACCAACACTCACCAATCCGTGTCGCCGGAGATCTCTCAACGAAAATCGCGGCATGACTTGTTGCAGACAAAATGAAATGCTTGAGCTGCGCGTTAACGATTACAAATCGCGACGCGAAGCATTTTCTTTCTGCGCGTCGTCGCATCGCAGTGACTTTGGTACCACCACTGAATGCTCATGCGATGCGATTTTTTTCTTGACTTCATTTTTCAATGACTCTATACATCAAGTAGTTGCAACAAAACACCGTTGCAAATTTTTCCATGAAAATGGAAGGGAGAATAGAAACCAATGGCAACCAAGAAAAAGGCAAAGAAGAAAAAGAAGCACTAAGCTGTTTCAGTGCGAAGTAAAACAGGGGACGCGAGATGCGTCCCCTAAGTTTTTGTATCGCAGTTTTGCCATCGATGAATTCTCTTCTCGCGTTCAATCCGAACGCTTCCCCGCAGTCGCGGCGACCACAGGAATCCGTTTCTCCTTGGCTGGACAAAGATTGCGATAGGCGCAAAAAGAACAGTGAAAGCCTGTTTTTGCCTTGAACACTCCACCGGCAATTCCCTCCGCAGCTTTCGCAATTCGCTCACACGCCGCCAGCAATTGCGCGCTGCTACGTGTCGTGGCGACCGCGACATTCCCGTCGAGGTTGTGGAAGACGAGCGCCTCCACGTCGTAATTCCACTTTCGCTGTGCCGCCATCGCATAGATGGATAGCTGCAAGCTTTCATCGGCGCTATCCTGATCCCGAGCTCTCCCGGTTTTGTAATCAACGACCCTTACTTTTCCGTCCGGAGTTCGGTCGATGCGATCGATGCGGCCGGCGACGACGATCTCGCCCACACGAATGTCGAACCACTCTTCGGTGTGAAGAACATCCGAAGCCGGGGCGGTTCGTGCGGCAGCGAGAAATTCCTTTAACTGCTCAATGCCCTGATCGCGATACAAGTCATGCTGATATTGCTCCGCAATCCCGGCGGCTTCCAGGTCAGCGCAAAATAGAGCGACAAGTTCGTCTTCGGTCTTTGGACGGCCCAACCGCACTGAATCGTAATAGGTACGCAGTATCCGGTGCACGGTCGCTCCGTATTGCATGGCGGCGGCAGGTTCGGTGGCCAGCTTCCAGTCGCGATCCAGTTTGAATTGCAGGCCGCAGCGTTCGTAGGTGTCGACCGCAGACGCACTGAGACGCATGTGCAGATTTTCGGTGGCCGGAAGACCGATCCATTCTTCCGTGCGCGAAGCTTGAGGGTATGCGGGAGATGCGGCGCCGAACATCTCCAGCGCCGCCTGTGACCCCCGGGGCTGCGACGGATTGAGCCACGGCTGCAAGTTTCGATCAAGCAGGAGGTCGCGCACGTAGCCGGGAGGTGTTTTGTCTTTTTTCCCCCGCCCTTGTGGAGCATAGATATAGAGGGAATCGCAGGCACGCGTCATCGCGACATAAAACAGCCGCCGCTCCTCTTGCTCATGTAACGTTTTGGGATCGTCTTCCGAGGCGGAATCTTCGTCCCGCAAATCGTTGGGAAACTCCACCAATGTTTCCTTGTAGGAATTGGGAAACGAAGGAGTGCTGGCCCGCAGAACAAACACGTGAGGAAATTCCAATCCCTTGGCGGAATGTACGGTCATCAAACGAACCGCGTTTGCGTTTTCATCCGCCTCTAGTGGTATAACGCCGTTGGCTTCGCGAAAATACGCGAGATATTCGACTAGCTCCTGGAGTTCGCCCGTCTTGGTCGTGGCCTTTTCACCCCACGCGTCGATGAACTTAAGGAAGGCCTGTACCACCGGTGCGGAGCGGTCGAGTTGAAACGTCGCGGCAATGATCTCGATCGCCTGGCGCCCCTTGCCGTTTCTCTGGCGGATTTCTTCCCGCGCCTGCCGCACGGCGGCCAGCACGGCAGCACCACCTTGTATTTTGTCCAGCACTGTCGCTAATGGGACCGATTGGCCTTCCTTCGCATTCCTGGCCAGCGTACGCATCTCCGACCGCAACTGTTCAGGGTCGACTTCGAACTGCGGCAAAGCTGCAACTCGAAACAAGCTGGCATCCTCGCTCATGGAAACGACCGAATTCAGCGCGGCGAGGAGATTGCGCACCTCGGGCGTATCGGAGACATCCAGGTTCTCGATAGAAAAAGGAATCTCAGCCTCGATGAGTTCACGGAGAACGTCATCGCGATGGCTATGCTGGCGATAGAGAATGCCGAAATCGCTCCATTTGCATCCCAGCTTGCGTCGCACGTCGCGAATGGTGGCCACCACCTCCGGACCTTCGGCATCACGGCCGGCAAAGGTGACCGCCGATACTGGAATGCTGCGCAATGGCTGTCCGTCGATTATGGCTTGTTCTTCACGGGCCGATTGGAGAGGCGACCTCTGGTAAGCGAAAACCGCACTCCCATTTCTCGCGACCCGATTTTTTAAGAACGCCGGCGGGTTCCTGTCGATCAAAGAGAATGCGCAGCGCAGGATGGGAGTCGTCGAACGGCGATTCTTGTCCAGCACCACCATCTTCGCCGACGGAAACTGGCGGTGAAACAGATCGAACGCCGCACTCGATGCGCCACGGAAGCGGTAGATGGACTGGTCGGGATCGCCCACGGCAAACACGTTCGCTTCTTCACCCGCCAGCGCGGCAAGGATTTTTACCTGCGCGAAGTTGGCATCCTGAAATTCGTCAACCAGAATAAAACGAACGCGGGCCCGTTCGGCTTGGAGCAGGTCGGCGTTGTCGTGCAACAATGCGTGAGTGCGGGTAATCATGTGGCCGAACGTGCCGTAATTTTCCTCGCGCAGCCAGCGCTCCAGGGTGGAAAAGACGCGCGCAATCTCGCGGCAGCGCCCCAGAACCTCTGCGTCGTCGAGATCCTTCGTGGACTTCTCCACTCGAGGAATGGAAAACTCTCCCCGCGCCACCCGCTCGATATATTGCGCATACTTTTCCGCAGTCACCAGTTCGTCCTGGCAACGGCTGACAAAATCCAGCAAGTCTCTCAGAAACTGTCCCACGTTAGCGGCGCGTACAAAATATTCCAGGCGAAGTTCACGAATCCGCCGGCGCAGATAGATCCACAGGTCGGTTTCATCCAGCACGCCGAAGTTATTCCCTGTCCGATGGAGCAACTCGTTGCAATAATCGTGAAACGTAGCCGTGTGGATTTTCCTGCCATCGAGCAGAGTCTTGACGCGATCCCGCATTTCCGCCGCGGCGTTCCTGGTGTAGGTAAGAGCCAGAATTTCGCTGGGCTGTGCGATGCCTTCCCGGACCAGTCGCGCAATACGGTTCGTGAGGACGGAGGTCTTTCCGGTACCGGCTCCGGCTACGACCAGCACTGGGCCATGCAGGTGCTCGATGGCTTCTCGCTGGCGATCATCGGGAACGAACGAAATGTTGCGCGGATGAGACTTTGAAGAGGACATCTGCGGCCCAGCATATCACCAAGCTGGGTGAGGAAAAGAGGGCCAGGCGAGTTGTGCAGTGACAATCGCCGTGGCGGCGATCGCCGCAGTTTCGGCGCGGAGAATCGTTCCGCCGAGTGAAGCGGGAATCCACCCAGCGGTTTGGAAGAGCCGCACTTCGCTCTCGGTCCAGCCGCCCTCAGGGCCAACGGCCAGCACGACTTCGCCCGAGGACTGAGCCGGAAGAGCGTCGCGCAACAGGACTTGCTTCTCCGATTCAAGCAAGGCAATTCGCACTGGACCGGGGAGGCGCACAGCATCGGCAAATTTCAGCGGATCGGGAATTTCCGGAGGAGTTGCCCGCCGCGATTGTTCGCTAGCTTGCACAGCGATGCGCCGCCAACGTTCGGTGCGCTTTGTGGATGCCGCCGCAAGATGTGCCTCGGTGCGCTGACAGATCACCGGCAGAATCCGCGCGACGCCGAGCTCGGTGCATTTCTCGATTGCCCACTCCATACGGTCGAACTTGAAGACGGCGAGAAGAAGCGCGATCCTTGCGGCAGATTCCCCAGCAGAGGCTTGCAAGATTTCTTCCGCCAGATCGAACTCGACTCGCCCATCGGAAATCTCCGCAACCGTGCCGCACCGGACGACCGCGTCCGCAACGATGTCGAATTGCTCTCCCACACGCGCGCGCAGAACGCGAGTCAGGTGATCCGCATGTTCGCCGGTCAACGCCGCCCGGTCTCCGGAGACTTCATCGGCAATCCATCGGCGGCGAGTCATTTTCTGGAGTCACCGCTGGCGAGCGGCAGCGCACAACATTATCCGAAGATTTCTTTTACTCTGCCTATGAGCGAGCGCATCAATGGCTGATTATCCACCTGCACTGTGGTCTCAAGTTCCTGCAACAATTCTTTCTGGCGCTTGTTTAGCTTCGTTGGAATCTGCACCCGCACTTCAACGTATAGGTCGCCTTTGCCATGACCGTTGAGTACGGGCACGCCTTTGTTCTTGAGGCGGAACGTCGTCCCCGGCTGCGTGCCGTCGGGAATTTTCAGCGCCTGGTCGCCTTCCATGGTGGGAACGCGAATCTCGGCTCCCATGGCGGCCTGCGCAACAGAAAGCGGAACGACGCAATGCAGATCGTTTCCCTCGCGCTCGAAAAAGGGATGCTCTTTCACGTGAAGCACCACGTAGAGATCGCCGGCCGGACCGCCGAACTGGCCGACCTCGCCCGCGCCGGAAAAGCGAATGCGCGTCCCGTCCTCAACGCCCGCGGGAACCTTGGCATCAACCGTTCGCTGCTTCAACACGCGGCCCTCGCCCTTGCACTTGGTGCAGGGGTCGGTGATGACATTGCCCGTCCCCTGGCAAGCGGGACAAGTGCGGGCGATGCTGAAGAAGCCCTGCTGATAGCGAACCTGCCCGCGCCCGGCACAAGACTTGCACGTGGATGGACCTTTTCCCGCTGCCGCGCCGGAGCCGTGACAGGTTTCACAGGCTTCGTGACGCCGCACGGTCACGGTGGTCTCCGTGCCGAAAAATGCTTCTTCAAATTCCAGCGTCAGGTCCTCGCGCAAATCCGCGCCACGCTGCACGCGGCTGCGCTTGCGTCCTCCACCGCCGCCAAACATGTCGTTGACGCCAAAAAATTCGCTGAAAATGTCGCCGAGATCCTGGAAACCCGCGCCATCGAATCCTCCGCCCTGTCCACCTCCGCCCAATCCCGCATGGCCATACCGGTCGTAGACCGCGCGCTTTTCCGAGTCGGCGAGGATCGCATAGGCTTCGCTGACCTCTTTGAACTTGTCCTCGGCATCTGGATTATTGGGATTCCGGTCCGGATGATGCTGCAAGGCCAGCTTGCGGTACGCACTCTTCAGTTCAACTTCGGTGACCGTGCGGGATACGCCCAGCACTTCGTAGTAATCGCGTTTTGCGTTCGTCGTCAGAATATGCCCTTCCCTTCGGGAAACCTGCGCAAGAAATTTAAGGAATTAGTTTCATCACTTCGAACGAGGATTGCTCGCCACCTTCACCATCGCGGGCCGCAGTAGCCGGTCTCTAAATTTGTAGCCGCGCTGGAGTTCTTCAATCACTTCGTGATCCGGCGCATCCTTCGTCTCGACCATCTCAATCGCCTCGTGGAAACGCGGATCGAATGCCTCGCCTTCAGCCGCAATCGGGTTCACTCCCAGCTTGGCCAATGCATCCTGAAGCTGCTTGTAGATCAGCTCCACCCCGCTGCGAAAATCGCCCGGCTCGGATTGCACTTGCATCGCCCGCTGAAAGCTGTCCATCGCCGGAAGCAGCGTCTTGATCGCATCCATCGTCGCGTAATCGCGATAATCCTGCTGCTCTTTGCTGGCGCGGCGGCGCGCGTTTTCAAACTCCGCCTGCGCGCGCGCCAGCCGGTCAAGCAGCGTATCCCGTTCTGCTTTTACTTTCTGCAACTCGGTCTCCAGCGCGGAACCGGCGGCCACCGTAGATTCGCCCGAAGGCCCATTCCCTTCCGTGCGGTCATCCCCATCCGCCGGTGGCAGTTCGTGCTCCAAGTCCAGTCCTGACATTTCTTCTTTCCTGTCTGCTTTCGCCATAGCCGTTTCAGTTACTCCGGTTCATTCAAAATCTTGTCAAACAATCTTGCGATATAAGAAACAGCCGTAATCGTGTGCTGATAATCCATGCGCGTAGGACCGATCACCGCCAGCGATCCCATCACATCATTGCCGGAGCGTGCCGGCGCGCCAATCAGCACAAAGTTCTGCATCGAAGGCAGAGCCTGATCGAGCCCAATCACCACGCGCACGGCTTCCTGCTTCACATCCAAATATGCCCCCAGCAGTTGCACAACTTTCTCTTTCTCTTCCAGCGTCTTCAACATCTCCTGCAAACGCTGACGATCCTGCTCGTCGGTCACCAGATTGGCCGCGCCTTCGACGAATACCACCTGCGCACCGCGCTCGGCCGCCAACGCTCCCTGCTTGTAGAGTTGCTCGATCGAATGCATCAGCCGATCGGCCTCGCTTCGCTCCTGCTCGATGCGGCGGGCCAGTTCCGTGCGTAACGATTCCATCGTCCAGCCGCGAAAATTCTCATTGATGTAGCGGGCCGCCAGATCCAAATCATTCTGCGACAGATCCAACCGCAACACCCGGTCACGCACTAATCCCGACTTCGTGACCACCACGGCCAGCACTTTCTGGTCACCCAGGCGTGAGAAATAAACGTGCTCCAATGCATTGTTCGGTCCGCTTGTTGTCGCGACAGCCACTCCAACGTTCCGCGAAATCAGCGAGAGCACGCGCGAGGTCCGTTCCATAAACTCCTGCACATCGCTGATGCCGGCCAGCGACTCGGAAATCATGGCCTCTTCCCGCGGCGCCAGGTCCTGCGGCGCGAGTCGGGCGCTGCCAGTGAGTTGCTCGACATAATAGCGATAGGCCTCGGGAGTCGGCACGCGCCCCGCCGAAGCATGCGGCTGCTCCAGATATCCCGAATCCGACAAGTCGGCCATCACGTTGCGAATGCTCGCCGGACTCAGCCCCTCCCGGTTCGATCGGGCAAGCGTGCGCGACCCGACCGGCTCGCCCGTGGAAATAAACGTCTCCACGATGGCAGTCAAAATCTCGCGTTCCCGGTTGCCGATGTTGGGTTCAGAGGGCATGTAAGTCGTTACCAGTTTAGAATCAATCCGGCGATCGCAATATACCTATTTGCAATATATACAAGGAGAGAACTTCCTTGATGGCGCTTCATCTAACTACATTAGATGCAGAAACTTAGCTTTCGGCGCACACTTCCGTGTACCGTTCGGATTCTAGGAACGAGAGCGAGGAGTGTCAAGCGCCCAACCGCCGACTGACAATCTTGATAAGATTATCCAAGACGTGCGAGGCCCCCATGACCGATAGAGACCGCCTGCGTTACCCGTTCAGTGATCGCATCGTCCGCGAAGCCAACGTTTGCGGGGGAGAGCCTGTATTCAAAGGAACCCGGGTCACCCTCAAAACGGTGCTAGCAAGTCTTGCGGATGGGGATTCCGTTGACGACCTCCTAACCAGTTTCCCGACTCTTAAAGAGGAAGATGTTCGAGCGGCGATTTCCTTCGCTGCCGCTTCCGCCGAAGAAGACCTCCCGGTTCCTGCGGTTCCTGACATTCGATGAGGATTAAGCTCGACGAAAATCTTCCCGCCGAGACCGCACCTCGTTGCGCTCTCTGGGGTCACGACGTTCACACCACACAGGAAGAAGGGCTCTCCGGGGCCGACGATAATGGTATTTGGGACGTAACCCAGAGTGAAGGGCGTTTCCTAGTCACGCAGGACCTCGATTTCTCCGACGAACGCAAGTTTTTGCCCGGGACTCACTATGGTATTGCCCTGATCCGCCTGCGCCAGCCCAATCGCCGGAGCTTAGTAAGACGCACTGAGCAGGTTTTCCGATTCGAAAACATCAGCACGTGGCCGGGATGCTTTGTGGTCGTTACGGAGCATAAGATACGAGTGCGCCGAGGCGCAGACGAATCAGTTCGCCGTCGTGGCAACCTGTAACTCACCGAGTATGGGCATCTCCAAACCTTACATCGCGGTCATCGGCGCCGGAGCCTTTGGCGGCTGGACCGCTCTCCATCTTCTGGAACGTGGCGCCCACGTCACACTCGTCGATGCATGGGGTCCGGGCAATTCGCGGTCGTCCTCCGGTGGTGAGACGCGCATCATGCGCGGCACGTACGGCCCACATCAGCCTTACACAGAGCTGGCCGCGCGCGCTCTGAAACTCTGGCAGAAATATGAACGCCGGTGGAAGAAAACGTTTCTTCATCGCAGCGGCGTGCTCTGGATAGCCTCCGACCGCGATGAAGCTTTCGAGCGCGGCTCAATCGAGATGCTGAAGCGAGCGCGAATGAAGTTCGAGGAGCTTTCTGTTGCGAAGATGAAGAAGCGCTGGCCGCAGATTAATTTTGACGGCATCCGCTGGGGCATCTTCGAGCCGGAATGCGGATACCTCGACGCTCGCGCCAGTTGTCACGCCGTCGTGGATGCGTTCGTGGCGCAAGGCGGTGAATATCGCCAGGCACAAGTCCTGCCGGACGGGCTGGAAACAACACCTCTGCGCAGCTTGCGGTTGTCCGACGGCTCGCGCCTTAAAGCAGATGGATATGTCTTCGCCTGCGGCCCGTGGCTGGGCAAACTGTTTCCCCAAACCATCGGCAATCTGATTAGCCCTACAAAGCAGGATGTCTTCTTCTTCGGCACGCCCGCCGGAGATGCGCGCTTCACCGACATCCACATGCCTGTCTGGGCCGACCATCATCATTGCGACCGCTTCATTTACGGCATCCCGGGCAACGACCGTCGCGGCTTCAAAGTCGCCGACGACACACGCGGACCCGCCTTCGATCCGACTTCGGGCGAAAGAATCGTCAGCGAAGGAACGCTACGCTCCATCCGCAAATACATCGCCTTCCGCTTCCCCGCGTTGAAAAACGCGCCGCTGATCGAAAGCCGCGTCTGCCAATACGAACAAACCCCCGACAGTGATTTCATCCTCGATCGCCATCGGCGCATGGAGAACGTCTGGCTACTCGGCGGCGGGTCAGGGCATGGTTTCAAGCATGGGCCGGCGATTGGCGAGATGATGACGGAGTTGATTCTTGGCGAACGCGAACCGGCGGAGCGTTGGCGTTTGTCGCGATTTCAACCTAGGCGGCTTGTAAGGACACTGCGATAATCAAAGCATGCATGAGTATTCAGCAGCTCTCAGAATAAGTGCGGTAAACCTCGACCCAACGGAGGTTACAGCTAAGCTCGGTCTTAAACCGACCCAGGTCAGAATTAACGGAAATCCGCGACCGGGGGGAAAGTCCGTGTGGGATGAAGGAATGTGGGAGTACGAAGTGTGGCCCGTCGGTAAGACGGCTTGGCCTTCGCTGGAGGAAGGACTTGAGGTGCTACTTTCAGCTTTTCGTTCGCGAAACGACCCTCTCCAACAGTACAAGAGAAATGCCCACATTTTCCTGTGGTGCGGTCATTTTTCATCCAGTTTCGGCGGCGGCCCGACATTTTCACCGCAGTTGCTGAAGCAACTTGGTGATTTGGGTGTCGAATTGTATTTGGATACTTTTTTCTCAAAAGGGGAGAAGCAAGAGAAGCTGACGACGCGGCGCAAGGCAATCGAAGAGGGCGATTCAAGCGGCGTCGCCAAGGGCCACACCTTCAGTCGGGCCCGGAAGCAGCTCAAGCTCCCTAGCGGTCGCTCTAAACGGTGAACCTCTGTGTTTTCCCCTGTATACCCTGTGTTAAAGCCTTTGACTCTTACTGAATCGAAATCACTGCCGCCGGTGCATTAGCCTTAATCTCATCCACCCGCGTCACAACTTTGCGCGCAAACGCATACATCGACTTGGCATGTGGCGAACTCTCGCCCTGCATCACAATCGGCGTGCCACCATCTCCTGCCTTGCGCACCTCAGGATCAAGCTCAATGCTCCCCAAAAACGCCACACCGAAGCGCTGCGCCATGGTCTCCGCGCCGCCACGAGAAAAAATATCCACTTCCTTCTGGCAATGCGGACACACGAAGAAACTCATATTCTCCGCCACACCCACCAGATCGACCTTCATCTGCCGGAACATTTCAATGGCTTTGCGCGCGTCCTGCAACGACACATCCGACGGCGTTGAAACCACAATCGCGCCCGTCAGCGGCACCGTCTGCACCAGCGACAACGCGATATCGCCCGTGCCCGGCGGCATATCGACAATCAAATAATCCAGCCGTCCCCACTCCACCAACCCCAGAAATTGCCGGATGATCTGATGCAGCATCGGCCCGCGCCAGATGATCGGCTTGTCTCCCGGATTGAGTAGTCCCACCGAGATCACCTTCACCCCGAACGCTTCCAGCGGCTCAATGCGGTTCTCGCCTATCATGCGCGGCTGCGAATTCACTCCCAGCATCAGCGGAACATTCGGCCCATACACATCGGCATCGAGCAGACCAACCTTATGCCCCAGCTTCGCCAGAGAAACGGCAAGATTCACCGCCAGCGTAGTCTTGCCCACGCCTCCCTTGCCGGAACCGACCGCAATAATGGCATCGACGCCAGGCAACGGTTGCGGAGCCGCAGGTGCCGGGCCGTGCTGATGGGGAACATGTGCATTCAAAGGGTCACACTCCAGAATGATGCAGGATGGAAAGTCACTCTCAATTATACAAGGACACGACTACCGACTGGAGTCATCCTGAGTGGAGCCGCTTTTCAGGCGCAGCGAAGGATCTCGCGCGTATCGCGACAACACTCGCCGCAGGGTTAGCGCGCCACTTTCCTGCGCCGATCCAACTCCGCCCGCCGAATCTCGCGCCGCCGTCCCGCGTCGTCATAGCGTCGCTGTTGTTCTTCGCTCTCAGGAATCACAGCAGCAACTTTCAAATGATGTCCCGCGCCGTCAATCGCAACGAATGTCAGGTATGCGGAGCTGACGTGCTTCGCTGTATCGGCGATGTAATTCTCCACGAACACCTTCACGCCAACTTCCATGGACGAATGAAACACGCGGTTCACCGACGACCGCAGAATCACCAGATCGCCCACACGTACCGGTACCAGGAAATCGATGTGATCGACCGACGCCGTGACCACGTAGTTGCGAGCATGCCGGTGCGCCGCCATCGCTCCCGCCAGGTCGATCCAATGCATCAAGCGCCCACCAAGCAGCGCGCCCAGCGGATTCGTGTCGTTGGGAAGAACAATCTCCGACATCTCCGACTGCGAATCGCACACCGGCCGCGGGGACAGGTTATCCGTCATAGTTCTCTTTGTTCCCTTTGTTCTCTTTCTTGTTCTTGGTTACCGCGCTTCTCGTGCGCCGTCTCGAGTACGTGAGTCATTCCCTAAATAAATTTGTCATTCCGAGCAAAGCGAGGAATCTGCTGTTCGCCTGCGCTATCAATTAATCCGCCGCACTCGCACTGCCCGCGCGCGTAATTCGCTTCTCGCGATTCACCTGCAGGAAGCACTCCGCCATTCGTTGCACGCGGGCATCTCCGTGCATGCTCAGCCATGTCTGAGAAACGGTATCAAATTCCAGCGTGCCATGTTCCACAGGACGGTGTTTCCGTTCGCAAACGTATTGCACTTCAATCCGGCGCAATAGTTCGACGCCGTCGGATGCGCGCAAAGTACTCGCCCGCACCGCGAATCGCACTGCATCCCACACGCGATCCTGCGGCATGCGCCGGCAGGAATCCGCATAGCCCAAATTACAGCGATGCAATTCCTCCGGTTGCAAAAGCTCGCCCTCATGTCCCGGCGCAGTGCAATGCCCGCTCCATCCACACCCCAGCGGCAGCCGCGACGGGTGCGGCCATGCGCCATTCTCCAACTTCTCGATCGGCATGAAAAAAGGACAAGCCATAATGCAGTCCGCAGTGGCCGGCAAAATCCCTGGAATATTCCGGAACCGGCAATTGTAGTCATTCGCCAAATTCGCCGCTACTGGAATGCGCAATCGCAACGATGAAGTTTGTAGTAATCTCGTTCCGACTGACAACTGAGGACCGAGAACTACCCCATGGACCGCATCGCCACTCTTAACGACATTCTCACCCAGAATCCGAACGACACCCTCGCCCGCTACGGCCTCGCCATGGAATATTCCAACCAGGGCGACTTCGATCGCGCGCTGGCGGAGTTTTCCATCCTGTTGCAGAAGAACCCCGATTACAGTGCCGGATACTTCATGGCCGCGCAAACCCTGAGCCGCGCCGACAGAATCGAAGACGCGAAGAAAATGCTGCACGACGGCATCGCCTCCGCCCGCCGCACCGGCAATTTGCATGCACAATCGGAAATGGAAACGATGCTAAGCGACCTCAGCGGCTAAACGGTTTGGCGGAAGATCGCAATCACTCACCAATTCGACGACCATCCAGGTACTGACTTAACGCCGCGATGAATGCCACGCTCGTGTCTACCCATTTTTCGAAGCCATAAGAATAGTGCAACAAGTGGCGGAATAAATGGATTCAGGATCACTGCAACTCCGCCGACCCAATCTGGTACTGGCCTCAATTTCATTCGGTTGGCGCTTCCTCCATCGTCAAGCTGGATCCCATATCGTCGTCGCCTCAGCTACGCGCTTCCCTTCAATCCTTCGGTAATCAGCGGCATCTCCGACTTCTGCAACTGCGCTGCAACTTTCTCCATCTGTCGCATGGCTCGCAAATGATTTCGTCCGGCAATCTTCATCACATCGTCATCGGAATATCCTCTCCGCAGAAGTTCGGCAAACAGGAACGGATAACGCGTGACATTCTCCAAACCGGCCACCATCGAATTCGGATCGACATCGTAAAAATCCGCCCCAATTCCAATGTGATCGATGCCTGCGACATCACGGATGTGATCGATGTGATCGGCCACATCGGAGATCGTTCCGCGCGGAGCCGCATTGGCTTTGTCCCAGTCGGCCATTCCTTTCGTTATCGCTTCGTCCGTATCCAATCGGGCATGCAAGGCATCAAGTGCCGCCGTGCGTTTCGCCTCCCACTCCGGATATTTCCGCGAAACGAACTCCCAGATAAAGTTCACATGAACCACGCCGCCATTGCCCGGCACCATGCGCAACACATCGTCGGGAACGCAGCGCGGGTGCGGATCGATGGCGAATGCATTCGAATGCGAAAAAATGACGGGAGCGCGCGAGACATGCAGCGTATCGCGCATCGTGTCGGCGCTCACATGCGAAATATCCGCAAACATGCCGAGCCGGTTCATTTCTCTCACCACGCGCCGCCCGAATTCGGTCAACCCGTAATGCTGCACGCGGTCGGTCGCCGAGTCGGCCCAGTCGATGTTGTCCCAATGCGTGAGGGTCATGTAACGCGCGCCCAGCTCGTAGAAAATACGCAGCGCCGCCGGGGAGTTCTCGATCATGTGCCCGCCCTCTACGCCCAGCAGGCAGGCGACGCGTCCCGACTTGTGAATGCGCTCGATGTCATCGGCTGTCCGCGCCTGCTCGAATTCCTCCCGGCTGTGGATCAGGCGCAGCGCCACATCGAACTCGCGCAGCGCCTCGTGCAGCGAGGTATGCGTCTTTTGGGTGCCGGAATCCACATAGACCGACCAGTACTGCGCGCCCACGCATCCTTCGCGCAGCCGCGGAATATCCGCGCAAAGAGCCGGCTGAACCTTGCTCATGTCGAGCTTCGAAAGATCGCCCGCACTGGTCTCCAGCAGCATCGACGGCAGATCGTTGTGCGTGTCGATGAACGGAGCCTGTTGTAGCAGCACCCTCGCGCGCTCCAGCAACTTCGGATCGGCGGGAGAAGCATCGTCAGGGTCCGCGGAGACCCGCGCAAGCATGGATTTGCCAGCGAATGCGGAACCAGCAATCAGACCGGTCTGTTGGATAAAATGGCGTCGTGAGAGCAAAATGTTCTCCTGAAGTGTTGTCTTAAGGTTTTCCCAGTGTGGGCGCGAAGGACCTATGCATTCTGCCTGAAGCGTTGCAACTGCCCGACCAATCAGCGAAAGCTCAAAATGAAATCTCGCCGGCTATCACTCCACCTTCCGCCCCATCTTCGCCATCTGCCACTCCACCAATCCCGGAAACAACTGATACAACTTCACCGGCAAGTGCATTGCCCAGGGCACAATCACTTCCCTCTTCTTCTTCAGATAACCCTGCATCGTCGCCTCCGCCACACGTTCCGCAGTGATGCCCCGAACCGATCCCGGCCTGACCGTTCGCGAATTTTCTCCCTTCACCGCATTCTTGCCGAAATCAGTCCGCACGTATCCCGGACAAACCGTCAGCACATGAATGCTGTCCTGCTTCAACTCCACTCCCGCCGCCTTGCCCAGAGCGTTCAGGGCAAACTTGCTGGCGCTATAAGACGCATGAAACGGCAGGGGGATGTGTCCCGCCACGCTGGAAATATTAATGATCGTCCCGCCGCCCTGCTGCCTCATTAACGGAATCACCGCCTGCATCGCCGCCACTGCGCCAAAGAAATTTGTATCGAACAGATCGCGGCACGCCGACATCTGCATTTCCGCGACAGTGTCGAGCAGCCCATGCCCCGCATTATTCACCCATACATCGATCCGCTGAAAGTGATGGATAATCAGCCCCAGCGCGCGGTCAATATCTTCCCGGTGCCGCACGTCGCAGGTGAGAGCCAGCGTCCGCTCCGAATAGCCGACCCGCTCGCGTGCAGCTTCGACGCGCCCCGACTCGCGCGAGAGCAAGATCACGCAGGCTCCGCGAGCCGCGAAACTCTTCGCGATCGCCTCGCCGATGCCCATCGAAGCGCCCGTGACCGCAACAACTTTGCCGTTGAGTTCCATGCCGCGTTGTATCCTTCGCTGGTCGACAAAGTCAAGCCGGGCTTGGATTCCTCTATGTTCCCCCTGTGCTCCCTGTGTTTGGGATTTTTGCCTGCGTCACCCCAAGCCCTGGGGGAAACCCTCACTGTCGTACAATTCAACAAGCCTGCCCACTTGCAGTGTTCACCGGAGATCGCGTGGCTTCCCTGCTTCCTCTGTTTCCGCTCGATGTCGTTCTCTTCCCCGGAACGCCGCTGCCCTTGCATATCTTCGAACCGCGCTACAAAGAGATGGTCGGCGAATGTCTCGCCAACAACGTTCCGTTTGGTATCGTTCGCGCCCAGGAACAAGGCCTCGCCGAAATCGGCTGCACCGCGGAGATCGTCAGCATCACCAAGGAATATCCCGACGGCCGCCTCGATATCGTCACCGAAGGCCGCAATCGTTTCGAAGTGCTGCAACTCAATCAGGAACGCACTTTCCTGCGCGGAGAAATTCTGCCGATCGCGGACGAACCCGGCGTCCCAACCAGAGAAGAAACGGACCGCGCCGTACAATTGCACGCCGAAATTCTCACCATGGCTGGAGCAGTGCAGGATCTGTCGGCTGCACACAACACGATTTTGTCGTTCTATCTCGCCGGCTCGCTTCCCCTCGATCTGGACTTCAAACAAAAACTGCTGGAGTTGCGCTCCGAGCGCGTCCGTATCACCGCTCTCGCAGAGTATCTCCAGAATATCCTGCCCAAAATCCGCCGCGCCTCCCGCGCCCGCAGCACCTCCGGCGGCAACGGGCACGTCCACTGAAAATCGTCGTTGGGCCTTAGTTGTTCGCCTCTCGCGCATGAGATTTATGCATCGCCGTACGGCGTCGCGGCAACTTGTTTTGCCAACGACTATCGACCAACGACCAAGGACAGTCCTCCCGCGTATAATCGAAAAAAGTATTCGTCCCCAGGAGTTTCCTCATGAGTCTCCCGCGCACACTTGGCGAACTGCGCAGCAGTCCTTTCTCCGAACAGCGTTTGCAAACCCGCAGCGTCAAAGACGAACTGCGAGAGAATTTAGCCGTGCGCCTCCGCAATTGCCCGGACGAAGCTATCTTCCCCGGCATCGTCGGCTATGAAGACACAGTTGTCCCGCAGATCGTCAACGCGATTCTCTCGCGCCACAATTTCATTCTGCTCGGCCTGCGCGGCCAGGCCAAAAGCCGCATCCTGCGCGCTCTCACCGCCCTTCTCGATCCTTTCATGCCTTATCTCGCCGGCTGCGAGATTCACGACAATCCCTACGCGCCCATCTGCCCCCGCTGCCGCGAAGAAGTCACGCGCCTCGGCGACGAATCTCCCATCGCCTATCTTGCGCCCGACGAACGCTACGTAGAAAAACTCGCCACGCCCGACGTAACCATTGCGGACTTAATCGGCGACATCGACCCCATCAAGGCCGCCCGCGGCGGTCACGAACTCTCCAGCGAGTTCACCGTCCACTACGGCCTGCTTCCCCGCGCCAATCGCGGCATCTTCGCCATCAACGAACTTCCCGACCTCGCCGGAAAAATTCAGGTTGGCCTGTTCAACATCATGCAGGAAGGCGACGTGCAGATTAAGGGCTACCCCATTCGCCTGCCGCTCGACGTCGCTCTGGTCTTCAGCGCGAATCCCGAAGACTACACCGCCCGCGGAAAAATCATCACCCCGCTCAAAGACCGCATCGGCTCGGAGATTCGTACGCACTATCCCGCGACGGTCGAAGAAGGTATCGCCATCACCGCGCAGGAAGCCTGGACGCGCCGCGACGCCAGCGCCATGCATCTTCCCGCTTACGTGCAGGAAGTCATCGAGCGCATCGCCTTCGCCGCCCGCGAAGATAAAAAGATCGACAAGCGCTCCGGCGTCAGCCAGCGCCTGCCCATCAGCGCCATGGAAAACGTCATCTCCAACGCCGAGCGCCGCGCCATCCGCAACAATGAAGCCTACGTCGTTCCACGCATCAGCGATGTCTACGCCGCGCTGCCCGCTATCACCGGCAAGCTCGAACTCGAGTACGAAGGCGAAATGAAAGGCGCTGACCACGTGGGCCGCGAACTCATCCGCACCGCCATCGCCAAAACCTACGACCAATACTTCACCGGCGCGAACATGCAGCAGGTCATCCAATGGTTCGACCTAGGCGGCGAAATCCAACTTTCGGATTCCATCTCCGCGAACGACGCGCTCGAAAATCTGAAAGAGATTCAAGGATTAGTCGACAAACTCGGCCCGCTGAAGGTCTCGCGCAGCGACAGCCCGGAGCAGCAAGTCTCCGCCGCCGAATTCATCCTCGAGGGCCTACACGCGCACAAGCGCATCGGCCGCAGCGAAGAGCGCGTCTTCAAAGCCGGAGAGAAAAAACAAGAACCGCGCGAGCGCGAAAAAGGTTTCGATCCGGAAGAACGTCCGTACCGGCAGAAGAGACAGTTCAACTAACCCAGCTTCTAGCCTCTAGCTCCTAGCTTCTAGCCAAACCGGCCAAGCTAATAGCTAGCAGCTAGGAGCTAGAAGCTGCCTTCATGAAACGCATCCGCTACTCCAAATACGTCCCCGACCCCGCCGGCGAAATGAGCATGGAAGACCTGCTCAGCGCGCTCTCCGACTATCTATTGCAAAGCGGCTTCAATAGCGACATGTGGTATGAGATGCCGGGAGAGGGCGAACAAACCCTAGACCAGCTCAAGCGCGCCATCGAAGAGGCGCTGATGAACGCCGACCAGTTCGACGAAGAAATGCGCGAACGCATGCTCGAAATGGCTATGAACGGCCAGATGGAAGAGCTGATCCAAAAACTAATCGAGCGCATGCAGCAGGAAGACTTGATCTCAATCGATGAGCCGCACGATCCGTCTCGCCAGTCCAGCGTGGGCGGACAAACCGGCGAAGCCCAGCAACACGCGAAATTCGAAATCACCGACAAGAGCCTCGACTTTCTCGGCTTCAACGCCATGCGCAACCTGCTCGGCTCGCTCGGCAAATCCAGCTTCGGACGCCACGACACGCGCGACCTCGCCACAGGCATCGAGACCAGCGGGTCCGCGAAGACGTATGAGTTCGGCGACACCCTCAACCTCGACATCACCGCCACACTCTCCAGCGCCATCCAGCGAGAAGGCTTAACGCTGCCTTTGAATATCGAATACCGCGACCTGCAAGTGCACCAGTGCGAATACCAATCTTCCTGCGCCACGGTTCTCATGCTCGACTGCTCGCACTCGATGATTCTCTACGGCGAAGACCGCTTCACGCCCGCCAAAAAAGTCGCGATGGCCCTGTCGCATCTCATCCGCACGCAATATCCCGGCGACTCGCTCTCGCTCGTTCTCTTCCACGACTCCGCCGAAGAAATTCCGCTCTCGCAACTGGCCCGCGTCAAAGTCGGGCCCTACTACACCAACACCCGCGAAGGCCTGCGCATGGCGCAAAGAATCTTGCAGCGCCAACGCAAGGACATGAAGCAGATCGTCATGATCACCGACGGCAAACCCTCCGCCCTCACCCTCGAAGACGGACGCATCTACAAAAATGCCTTCGGCCTCGATCCGCTGGTGGTCAGCCAGACGCTGGAAGAAGTCTCGAAGTGCAAGCGCGCCGGAGTGCTGATCAACACCTTCATGCTCGCGTCGGATTACGGCCTGGTGCAGTTCGTGCAGAAAGTAACCGAAATGTGCCGCGGCAAAGCCTACTTCACCACGCCTTATACGCTGGGCCAGTATTTGCTGATGGATTACATGTCGCGCAAGACCAAGACTATCCATTAACGCGCCGGCAACCAAAGCCCGCCTTCCCGCCCACATAG
The DNA here is from genome assembly GCA_049584475.1 of Candidatus Sulfotelmatobacter sp. Taxonomy (GTDB): domain Bacteria; phylum Acidobacteriota; class Terriglobia; order Terriglobales; family Acidobacteriaceae; genus Sulfotelmatobacter. Next base: position 196,039 of record JBAUXX010000040.1, read on the forward strand.
AGTCATTATCTTCGGTGGATCGGATGAACTCGTGATTGGCCGGAAAGAAACCAACTTTTTGCATCTCCCAGATAAACTATCTGCGGGGAATTCCCCCACCCAAGGAGAACTACCGATGAAACAAATTCTTGCAGTCGCGCTGTTGCTAATGTCATTCGCTTCTGTAGCTTTCGCCGATGGTCCCGGAACTATCCCGCCTCCTGTGAAAAAGAAACCGCTCACGATAACAGTCGTCCAGTTGGCCGATGGGCCGGGCAACATACCACCTCCGGGAAAAACTATAAAGCCGTCCGTCAGGCGCACAACGGCTTAGAAGAATTACGCTCGAAAGCCGGGGGCAGTTGAGATAAGCTTGCTCCCGGCTATGAGCACGCTCCTGTGGTACATCCCGTTGGGGCTTCTGGCGCTCCTGCTCTGCGTATTGCTCCGGAGGCACGCATACAACGTGTGCCCATATTTTTTTGTCTATGTTGCGTTTGCTGTAGCCGCAGGCGCAGCTCGGTTCTTGACTCGTAACTACTCGCACCCGTACTACGTGACTTACTGGATTAGCGAGGCTGGTTACGATGTTCTCGGAATTCTCGTGATGTACGAAGTGCTTCGCTCGGTTCTCGGGAACCTGACCCGCCATTGGTGGACCCGCCTTATCTTTCCAACTGCCCTTATTGCGGGAATCGGCGTGAGCCTAGCCCGCGCGAACTCCGCCCCGATACAGCTTGGCCCGCGCGTGACTTTCTACATCCTTGTTGGCGAAATTGCGGTAAGGCTCGTCCAGGTATTCATCTTCGCTGGCTTGGTGACCTTGGTTCCACTGCTCGGACTTCGCTGGCGGCAATATCCGTTTGGCATAGCCACGGGATTCGGCCTATATGCCACAATTGCTCTGCTGACAACCACCAAGTATTCGGATTTTGGAACAAGATTCATATTTTTGTGGAGTGTGACCACACTTGTGGCATACTCTTTCGCGGTATTGATTTGGATTTGGTTTTTTAGCGTACCGGAAGAGACTGAAACTTCCGGTTCCAGGATGTCGGCTCCTTCCCCCGGTGTTTTGAAAGAATACAAAGAAGCGTTACGTAGGATGCGTTAGCTATGTTTTCCCAGATTCTTATCTGGCTAATGATTGCCTGGGGCGCGCTGACATGTATCTACATGCTGCGCTGCGCCTGGACTCGCTTTCCTCGCCGCAACCTCAACGACATGGTCCACTTTCTTCACCCTGTGGACTTATCCCTGGTCGATTCGCTTCTCGACCCCGCCGCTGATTTTGCCCTGCGCTGGAACTCGACTCCCCGCGCCTGCCGTGAAGCTCAGCGCCAGCGCATGCGCTTATATCTGGAACTAGTCCGTCGTATGTCCCACAATTCGAGAGTTCTCATCGAATTCGGCAACGCCATCGTGCGGCGCGAGTTTCCGGACGAAAACCAGCATTTCGGCCAGCTTGGAAATCGAAATCAGCGTGCCGCCCTGGCTGCCGAACTGCAGCACGCGGCCATCAGCATCCGCCTCTATTCTCTGCTCGTCCTGGTAAAGCTGCGTCTCCGGCTATGGTTTCCTCTGGACGTGCTCGGGGTCATCCCCGCGCCCGAGCTTGCCCAGTTGCGCAAAGCCGGCGACGTGGATGGCCCCAGGACCTACGACGATCTAAAGGCGGCCGCCGCCGCTGCGTTCGTGCAGTTCCAACCCGCCGACCTGCAAGCTCTGACACGTAATCTGTAGTCGCATCGCTTCTCAGCGGGAAGCGTCGCGCAAAGGGCTCTTTATTCGTCGGAGTCGCGGCGCACTGTTCGAGTCGGCAAATTTCAGTTCATAGGTCTTTGCTTTCCGCACATTCGTGGCCAGGACTGGCCGGAAACAAGCGATGCACGTTCCACCTTTGAGCCGCACGCTCGGATAAATAATTCCCGCCGATCCCAGATCCAGCAGTTGGGCGGCCAACGCCTGCGAGGCAACATAGCTCTCGGGAGACAACCAGCGGGTGTGTTTCTTCAGGCTACGAATATCGTGAAACTCCGTGCGAAAATCGGCCAGGAAATCTACGTAGGTGGCAACGTCTTCTTCGTTCCATGCCGTCTCCTGAAGCCACAGTTGCCGGTGATACGCCACTTCCGTCTGCGAAGTCTCCACGTCAAACGCCGCATACCATGCGCCGCGATCTTCGGAATTGAATCGCGATCCTCCCGGCGCAGGATGGCAGAACGCGGCGTTGATGATTCTGTAAGAAGGGATGCCGAACACCAGTTCGCGCGCGTCGACTCCCGGCAGCAATTCGGATTCCGCCAGCAGACGGTCGTTCGTTGCGTCATCCAATTCGAAGATTCCCGCGAGGAGTTTTTCGTCTTCCGTGAGGCGAGCCAGAACGGACGCGCCACCATCGGCAAACTGAGCGGGGATCAGTCGATGAGTGTCGCGCCGGTCGATTGCGGAAGTGCCCGGTAAGCGCGTAGTGCCTTCACCGTCCGCCGCGGCGGCTGTCGAGCAACCGCCGTACGTTGATCATCTGGGGAATTCCGTGTTGCAGCGCGGACAATGGCGCCGCACCTTTGAACATCGGATTCGTGTTGGGCCTGGCGATCCACTGGCTCGCCAGTTTGCGCTGGAACAGAATGTTGAGCGCCTTGAATATTCCAATCAGCAGAGAGATGCGCGTGAGTTCGTCCTGCGTCAGAAGCCCTTTGCGGCTTCTCTTCAAGCTGTAGTACCGGCCGTTGGAAGTCCCGCCCAGCAATGTCATTCCGTCTTCGCTCGTCAATTCCCAGTTATCGACGATCTTAAAGAACGCCTCAATCGCCGCTGGACTGAGCCGCTGGCGGGTCGCAAGGTCAGTCAAGTCAGGAACTTTTCGCAAAGCCAACCCCAGGTCAGGAATACGTACTGTCGCCATAGTCACTCCATTTATGGACTATTGTACCTCCATTTATGGACAAATCAAAAAGATGCCTTTGTTTAGCAATTGTGTGTCGGAAAGGGACTGTCGGGTCGAGCGGAGCTCGACCGCAGCTGGCGACACCATCAGATGTTAGCTCTTGGCGATCTCGCCGACCGCGCGCCAGGCCTGATCGATCGCGCAATCTGTGTAGGCGTATGCGCCAGCGTCGGCGTTGGCAATCGCGATCCGCCCGTAAGGTTTGCGCGCAACTTCACACGGAGTCTCGCCGCCTTCCAGCCAGAACGGATCCCAAAGCGAGTTGTATTCGTAAGCGTAGCCGTGCGGCCAGCGGTTCACGGTGATGGCCGCAATGTCACGCGCGGGATCGAAGCCGCCGGCGCCCGCGGTGCGCGCCAACTGCTCGCGGATGTTGCGCTCCATCGTCTTGAACTCGGTGGTGAAAAGTTCCATGCGGCCCGCGCTGTGCTGGGCGCGCGCCGGAATCCCCGGATGGCAAGGCGTCTTCATCATGTGGATGACAATCGGCTGCTCCGGTTTGCGCGCGCACTCGTATCCGCCGATGCTCACCGGCAGGTCGAGATTCACTTGCGTGTGATACATGCCCGGCGCGTAGATGGCGTTAGCGCCAACTTTCTGGAACGAACTCCAGTTGCGAATTGCAACGTTGGTATAGAGCAGCGGAACTTTCTGCGCCGAGGCCAGCGCCTCCTTCTGCTTGGCTGGAAGCTCATCGCAGATGTAGGGGATGACCACGTGCCAGCAGGCGAGAATCGCGTTCTTCGCTCGCGTCGTGTAGACCTTTCCTTTGCGCGCATAAGTCACTTCCACTTCCTTGGCGCTCGTCGCATCGCCCACGTGCCTGACCCGCACCGCCGTACTGTTCAGCCGAATGCGCACCGGCGAACTCGCCTCATCCAGCTTGTTGTAATCTGCCTTGGCCAAAATCACGTCGGACCACGTGCTTCCCGAGATCGCCGCGGGAATTAATTTCCGCACCAGCAGCCGCGCGATGGTGGCGTTGCCGTCGGGAAAGTGGAAGAAATACTTATCGGCTTCTTTGTTGGGGATAGCGTCGCGATTCATTCCCTTGCCCGGGGCAGGGTCGAGATTGAGGCCATCGAACCCGAGCAGATCGAATCCCCACGCATCCTGCGCCGCGACCGCGTCGATGCCGACGCCGAACAGCGGTTGCGGCAGCGCCTGATACATCTTCACGATGTCTTCATGTGCGCCACAAACATCTTTCAGGTAATTGGCATAGCTGATGCGCGCCAGCTTGGCCTTCTTTTCGTCCGAGGTCAGGCCGGGATAATAATCTTTGTGTTCCGTATGCAGGCGCTGCAAGTCGCGTTTGGCCTGCTCTGCGATGGGAGCCTCGGCGAGAAATTGTTTTAGCAACTCTGGCGAGTCTGCGGCAGCGTCTTCGCTCTCATTGCTGCCGCGCAGACGCGGGTTGATCACCAGCTTGTCTTTGCCGAACGTTTCTTTGTCGAAGAATATTTTCGGGCGCAGCCCGAACGAACGATAAAGATTCTTGTTCACGTACTTCGAGTACGACGGCACGTCGATGCCTAACTCTTCGATCATGCCCTTCGCCACCGCGCTGTAAGGCGCAGGGCTTTCGATGGAGAACGTTCCGCCAAAACCCAGACGGAAGGCGTTGTTCACGGTGAACTCGTTGCGCTTGGCGTGACCGCCAAAGTCGTCGTGATTTTCGAGAATAAGAACGCGAGCATTTTCGCCCGCAGCCTTGCGGTAGAAGTGCGCCGCGGCCAGACCGCTGATGCCTCCGCCGACGACAATGAGGTCATAGGTTTCGCCAGTGTCGACGGGCTTGCCCGCCGTGTCCCAGAAGGTGCCGTCGCGCAGCGCGTGCGCCGCGTCGAACGCTCCGACGTGACTGCCGCGCAGACCTGTCAGCGCGGGCGGATAGTATGTAGTTGAGTTCGAATGTTCTGCGGCAAACAAATCCCACGGCATCAGAGTTGCGCCGGCGGTGACGGCGACTCCGTTGAGAAAGTCGCGCCGCGTGATGGCGCGATTCATGCCAAGTTCTTTATCTCGTTTGTTCATGTAGGCTCTGCATCTGGGTTGCGAGAAAGAATATTTTTACGCAGAACGCGGCGCGCAAATCGCAAAAGTGTTCTACGTAGAACATTTCAGATTCATCGCGCGTCGCAGCGAGTGAGATAAGACTCAGCCGGTGTTGCGTTTAGAAGAATCGGGGCGCGTTTCCCATTTCGGGAATCCTCGCGGAAAGCCTGTAGTGAGGCCGATTTCCACAGTCTCGGACGGCTTGACAATTTCGGCTACCGGGACGCCCGCTTCTTTCGCCCTTTCAGGGCTCGGTCTTTTTTTGGCACCCTACCTACCCAACGGTTGCGCCGCTTCGCGGCTTGCTGCCGTTGAACTTAGCGAGATTATTTCGGCGGCTGCGGTGGGGCATCGGCCTGCTTGACTGCCAGTTCCGCAGCCTGGAATCCGAGCTTGCTGTGGGTTCCGTCGCAGAAGGGTTTGTTGACCGATCCGCCGCAGCGGCACAGCGAAAACGCCGCCTTACCGGTTAAGTCGTACGGAGTTCCGTTTGCATCCACCAACTCGACCGTGCCCTCGGGAGCCTCGACGCGGAACGGGCCGTTCGGTCTGACGGTGATCTTTACTTGAGCCATAGAATGATGCCTCCAACGTTGCGAGTTGCTAGTAGAGATACGAAGATATCACCAAACGGCAGCGTTCGGGCGACGGGCGAGGCGCCGGTCGTCGACTTATGTTTCGCTTGGGCGGATCCCGTGGTGCCGGTTTGTCCTAGTTGGATAGGAAACCAAGGATGGGCCAGCCAGCCCCGCGCATGATTTCATCGCTCGGTAGCTTTTAGGAAGGCGGCGTAACGATCCTTTACATATTTGCGCGTGTCGACGATAGCCTTCCTCGATTCGGCGTCGCTCGTCGAGAGTTCCAAATACCTGAGGAGGAGCAGAGAGGTTCGTGGTTCCCTGTCGGCTGTGACCTCGACGAGTTTCGGTTCTGCGAAGGAATTCTCGACGACGATGAGCGCGCTGCCAATGGTTTTCGGGGTTAGGTTTCTATCCGCGAGAACCTTGGTCGCTAAAACGGCACCGGCGTCGCCTAGGTGGACGAGCACTTTTTGGTCCCATCCTTGAATCATGCCTGTATTGATTACTTGTCTTACTCGTTGTTCAGGGTCATTCACGCCTTGGCCGTAGGCAGCCCCCGATAAGGCGAGGCCCAGAATTACGATAACGAAAACTCTCACGTTTCACCTCGTAGCAGAGATATCGCCGACGCTGTTCTGAAGCGTGCCATGGCCGACGGATTGTCCCGTCGCGGTAAATGTCTGGCCGCGCACAGGAGGCGCCGAACCGTCGGGCATGATTATGGTTGTGAACTGGGTAGCCGTAACACTTGAAAAGGTGCCGTTGGCAGAAACGCCAAAGGGCACATCGTGGGAGGGACAAATGCGGGCAAATGCGAGGACAGACGGGACTGGCACTATTGTTTCTGCTAGGCGGCGAAGGTGAAGGTATGCTGCCGGGCATCCTGCTCACACTTTTTCGGGCGTCCTGGCTTCCGTGGAACCAGAGCCCGCAAAGTCGAGCGCTCCAAGTGGGCGACAAATTCCTCCGATCCCAGCGGCCTTCCGGTGTGCGTGTATTGTCGCAGCGTCGCCACATCGCTGGCCGATTCCCTGGCTGCAAGATAATCGATCCATTCTGTGGCCGTCCA
>JBAUXX010000041.1:0-15844 GCA_049584475.1 Candidatus Sulfotelmatobacter sp.
GCACGACGGACGTGACGGGCGTGGCGGAGTTGCCGGCGGGCACCGAGATGGTGATGCCTGGAGATAACGTCAGCCTGGTAATCGAGTTGATTACGCCGGTGGCCATGGAAAAGGGCCTGCGCTTCGCCATTCGCGAAGGCGGGCATACCGTGGGTGCGGGTACGATTGCCGAGATTGTGCAGTAAGGAGTCGCGAGTCCTGAGCTGCGAGTCGCGAGTGAAAAACAAAATCGCTCCGGTTTGCTCGAAGCTCGAAGCTCGAAGCTCAAAGCTCAAAGCTAAAAACTAATTCGCGGCTTGCATCTTGCCGCCAGATATTTCTTCCCGGAGGGCCGGGAAGTTGAAAGCGTGAAAAAGTGATTGGAAAAGAAAGAATTCGCATACGGTTGAAGGCTTACGACTATCGCATTCTCGATCAGTCGACGGGCGAGATTGTGGACACGGCCAAGCGCACGGGCGCGCAGATTGCCGGGCCGATTCCTTTGCCCACCATGAAGAACAAGTACTGCGTGCTGCGTTCGCCGCACGTGGATAAGAAGTCGCGGGAGCAGTTTGAGATTCGCACGCACAAGCGCCTGCTCGATATTTTGGAGCCGACGCAGCAAACGGTGGATGCGCTGATGAAACTCGATCTGCCGGCGGGCGTGGACGTGGAGATCAAGGCGTTCGGGAAAGAACATAAGTAGCCGTGAGCTTTGAGTTGTGAGCTTTGAGCTGCCAGCCAATAGGCTTTATCGAATTGGATCGATAAAGACCCAAGCTGGATGGAGATTGAAATGGCAACGCGAGTTACTGGCATTTTGGGTAAAAAAGTCGGGATGACGCAGTTGTTCGATTCCAAGGGCGATGTGCGTCCGGTGACCGTGTTGCAGGCTGGGCCTTGCGTCATCACGCAGCACAAATCGGCTACGCGCGATGGATACGAGGCGGCGCAGATTGGCCTGGTGGAATTTGTGAAAGAGTCGCGGCTGACCAAGCCGGCGCAGGGACATCTGGCCAAGAACAATCTTCCGCCGGTGAAGTTCATGCGCGAAGTGCCACTCGAAACCGATGGCGCGGCCGATGCCGATGTCACGGTGAAAGTTGGCGACAGAATTCTGGTTGAGATTTTTGAGGGCGAGCGCTTCGTTGATGTCGTAGGTGTCAGCAAGGGGCGCGGCTTTCAGGGCGTCGTAAAGCGGCATAAGTTTGCCGGCGGTCCCAAGTCGCACGGTTCGATGTTTCAGATCACTGGATCGATCGGCTCCTCTGCGTTTCCGTCGCGCGTATTCAAGGGCATGCGCATGTCGGGACACATGGGCCATGCGCGGGTGACGCAGCGCAATCTGCGGGTTCTTGGTGTGGATAAGGAAGAGAATCTGCTGGTCGTCGAAGGCAGTGTGCCGGGTCCGCAGGGCGGATATCTGGTTATTTCCAAGGCGAAGAAGCCGCCGCGAGAGCGCCGTGGATTTGCGGGTTCGGCGACAGTCGATCCGTTGAAGGCGGCCAAGAGGGCGGCGAAGAAGGCGTAAGAGTCGCGAGCTACGAGTCCTGAGCTGCGAGGAATGGCTCAAGACTCAGAACTCAGAACTCAGGACTTAAAACAATGGCGACTATCGACATACATAATTTGAGCGGCGAGAAGGTCGGAACGCTCGACTTGGCCGACGAGATTTTCGGCGCGGTCAACGAAGACCTGCTCTGGGAAGCGGTGAAGCACTACCGCGCCAGCAAGCGCGCCGGAACGCACGCGACGAAGGCCCGCTGGGAAGTTTCCGGATCGGGCAAGAAGTTGTGGAAGCAGAAAGGCACAGGGCGAGCGCGTATCGGTTCGATCCGGTCGCCACTGTGGCGGCATGGTGGCACGGTCCATGGTCCGCAGCCGCGCTCCTATGACTACACGTTTCCGCGCAAGAAGCTGCTGGGCGCGCTGCGCTCGGCATTGGCAGCGAAGCTGGCCGACGGCAAATTGATTGTCGTCAATACGTTCGACGTGAAGGATCCAAAGACTAAGGCCTTCCGCAAGAGTTTGGATGCCTTGAAGGTCGATGCCACGGTGTTGATCGTCGAAGCGGCGGCGCATGAGAATAAGAATCTGGAATTGAGCGCGCGCAATATCGAAGGACTGGAACTGGTTCGCGGTAACGATGTGCATCCGTATCATCTGCTGCGTTATGACCGCGTGATTTTCTCGCAGCCGGCGATTGAAAAGCTGCAGGTCTCGCTGAAGAGTTCGGTATCGAAGCGGCACCGCAAATCGGAGCCCGACGAAGTGACGAAGAAGGCGGCGAGCGCTCCGCGTCGGCGGACGCGGCATGAAAAAGCGGCGGAGGTAGCGTAGAAAAATGAAATCCGCATATCAGATTATTCGCCGTCCCGTCATTACGGAAAAAGGGCTGGCCATCAAGGAACTCCAGAACACGCTGGTGTTCCAGGTGGCGCCGCAGGCGACCAAGACCGAGATCAAGCAGGCAGTGCAGGCGATTTTCAAAGTAAAAGTGTTCTCGGTGCGCACCGCAACCTATCCGGGAAAAGAACGGCGGCGGGGCAAGTTCGCCGGCTACCGCCCGGACTGGAAGAAAGCATACGTGCGGCTGCGGGCGGGCGAGAAGATGCCGGAGTACGCGCAGAATTTGTAATAAAGCAGTCAGCACTCAGCATTCAGCATTCAGCCAAACCGGCGAATGGGAAGCTAAGGGCTAACGGCTAAGAGCTAAAGGCTGATTATGCCAATTAAGACTTACAGACCGACGACGCAGACGTTGCGCTACCGCACGACGATCGTCAACGACGATATTACGACCAAGCATCCGCATAAGCCGCTGCTGGAGAAAAAGAACCGCACCGGCGGGCGCCGCAACTCGGGCGATATGACGATGCGATTCATCGGCGGTGGACACAAGCGCAAGCTGCGCATTATCGATTTCAAGCGCGACAAGGCCGGCATTCCGGCGACCGTGGTGAGCATTGAGTATGATCCCAACCGTTCGCCGCGCATTGCGCTGCTGGCCTACGCGGACGGCGAGAAGCGTTACATTATTCAGCCGGAAGGGTTGAAGGTTGGGCAAAAAGTTGTTAGCGGTCCGGATGCGGACATTCTGGTAGGGAATGCTTTGCCGCTGCGCAATATTCCTCCTGGCACACAGATTCATAATCTGGAACTGAAGCCGGGCAAGGGTGGACAGATGGTGCGGTCGGCGGGTGGCGCGGCGCAACTCATCGCAAAAGAAGAAGAGTATGCGCTGGTCAAGCTGCCTTCGGGCGAGACGCGCAAGATTTCGCAGGATTGCATGGCGACCATTGGACAGGTCGGCAACATCGACCATGAGAATGTCACCATCGGCAAGGCCGGACGGTCGCGATGGCTGGGCAAGCGTCCGCACAATCGCGGCGTTTCGATGAATCCGGTCGACCATCCGCATGGCGGCGGCGAAGGCAAAACTTCAGGCGGAAGGCATCCGGTGACGCCGTGGGGACAGCCAACGCGCGGGTACAAGACGCGGAACAACAAGCGTACGGATAAGTTCATTGTGAACCGTAGAAGCAAGTAGGGGCAAGCGAAACCCAGATTCCTCGCTTCGCTCGGAATGACAAGGCTTTATCGGTTTAAGGTTTTGTGGTTTAGCTAAGAGCTAGGAGTTAACAGCTAGAAGCTGACTTTATGGCACGTTCAACGAAAAAAGGCGCGTTTGTGGACAACTTCCTGCTGGCCCGGGTGGAAGGCATGAATTCGCGCAACGAAAAAAAAGTGTTGCGCACCTGGTCGCGGCGCTCGACGGTTGTCCCCGAGATGGTGGGGCACACCATCGCGGTGCATAACGGCAAAAAGTTTATTCCCGTGTATGTCACCGAGAATATGGTAGGGCACAAGCTGGGCGAATTCAGCTTTACCCGCACCTTCAAAGGACATTCGATGAAGGCGGCGACCGAAGTTGCAGCCAAGCCGGCCGGTATTCCGGGCGGTCCGGGAGCTGTGGCTCCGGCGGCACCGAAGGCGTAGGAGCAGCTTCTAGCTACTAGCTTCTAGCTGCTAGCTAGGTACTGATTGGAGCGGCAAGTGGTGGGTCCTTGTTTGTGGGTTTTTGGTTCCTGGTTTTGCTAGGAGCTAGAAGCTAGGAGCCAGAAGCTATTATGGAATTTCGAGCTGAATTACGTTACCTGCATGTTTCGCCGCAGAAGGCCCGGCTGGTGCTGGAGCTGATTAAGGGCAAGCGTGTGGAAGAGGCGCGGAACACTCTGTTGTTCACCAAGAAGCGGGTGGCGTCGCACGTAGGCAAGCTGTTGCAGTCGGCGCTCGACAACGCAAATTTCCTGGCCACGGAAAAAGGCATCGACGTCGAGATCGACAATCTGTATGTAAAGAACGCGATCGCCAATGACGGGCCGCGCATGAAGCGTATCCGTCCGGCGCCGCAAGGTCGGGCTTACCGCTATCAGCGGCGCATTGCGCATATCGAGTTGATCCTGGCGGAACGCGGGCGAAATGGCGAAGCCGTTGTGCATGCCGTGGGTGGAGATACGACAGACGGAGCAAGGGTTCGGCGGCGGGTGCCACCGACGAAGGCCGGAAGCAGGGCTTCTGCAAAAAAGAAGACGGCGGGAAAAAAGAAAGCGGCCGCGAAGTAGATCGAAAGCAGATTCCTCACCCGCGATTTGCGTGTGTTCGGAATGACAAGTGTGAGTTTTGATTTAGGAGAAGCAATGGGACAAAAAGTCCATCCTTACGGTTTTCGCTTGGGCTACACCAAGCCGTGGAAGTCGCGCTGGTTCGCCGAGCGCGATTATGACAAGCAGTTGCACGAAGACGTCAAGCTGAAGACCGAACTGAAGGACAAGCTCAAATCGGCGGGCGTCAGTTCGATCGAAATCGAGCGGCCGGGCAACAAGCTGCGCATCATCATCAAGACCGCGCGTCCCGGAATCATCATAGGACGCAAGGGCGCGGAGATCGACAAACTCAAGGCCGAGTTGCAGGGCCGCACCAAGGGCAAAGACATCTTTGTCGACATCCAGGAAGTGCATAAGCCGGAACTGGATGCGCAACTGGTGTCGGAGTCGATCGCGCTACAACTGGAAAAGCGCGTAGGCTTCCGCCGGGCGATGCGCAAGGCCGTCGATTCGGCGCTGCGCTTTGGCTGCAAAGGAATCAAGGTTCGCGTGAGCGGACGCTTGAACGGAAACGAAATCGCGCGCTCTGAATGGTATTTGCAGGGCCGTTTGCCGTTGCATACGCTACGCGCCGACATCGACTACGGCTTCACGGAAGCGCGCACAACCTATGGCGTGATCGGAGTGAAGTGCTGGGTCTACAAAGGCGAAATCCTGGCGCAGAAAAAGCGCGAGCCGCAAACGGCAGGCGGCGGATTCTAGGGGTTTTGGGTTTAGCTAAAAGCTAGGAGCTAAAAGCTAAGAACTGACTTTTATGTTGATGCCAAAGAAAGTGAAGTATCGCAAGCAGCAGCGCGGCCGCATGACGGGCAAGGCGTGGCGCGGCTCGCAACTGGCTTTCGGCGATTTCGGGCTGAAGGTGCTGGAGCCGGGATGGATCACCGACCGGCAGATTGAAGCCAGCCGCGTGGCCATGACCCGCTTCGTCAAGCGTGGCGGCAAGATTTGGATCCGCTTGTTTCCCGACAAGCCGGTCACCAAGAAGCCGGCTGAAACTCGTATGGGCAAGGGCAAGGGCGCGCCGGATCATTGGGTCGCCGTAGTGCGTCCGGGAAAAATTTTGTTTGAGATGGAAGGCGTAGCGCTGGCAGATGCGACCGAGGCGATGCGTTTAGCCTCGCACAAGCTGCCGCTACGTACGGCCTTGGTCAAGCGCGAAGGGAAGCACTAGAGCTGCGAGCGGTGAGTTATGAGCTTTGAGCAAGCCCCGGCTGGGCGACGGAATTGATTGCTCACAACTCGAAGCTCACAGCTCAAAGCTGAGGATCTTATGAAGGTAGACAAAATCAGGAACCTGACCGACGAGGAGCTTCGCCATCAGGAGAGCGAACTCGCCGACCAGCTTTTCAAGCTGAAGTTTCAAATGAACATGGGCCAGACCGAGAGCCTGAAGAAGATGCGCGGCCTGCGCAAGGACATTGCCCGCGTGAAGACGCTGATGGGTGAGCGCCAGCGAGCCACGGCGACGGAGAAACGATAATGGCTGAAACAACGAAGAACGCGGTACAGGGCCGGCGCAAGGAAGTCGTCGGCGAAGTGGTCGCCAGCAAGATGCAGAAGACCATTGTGGTCAAGGTCACGCGCAAAAAGGCGCATCCGTTTTATGGACGCGTGATTGCCCGCAATAAGAAATTTTATGCGCACGACGAGAAGAATGAAGCGCATACCGGAGACTTCGTGCGGATCGTGGAGACGAGGCCGCTTTCGAAGTTGAAGCGCTGGCAGTTAAAGGACATTATCCGCAAGTCGGCGCTGGCGCCGGAGACGGCAACGGTCAAGGAAGTCGCGAGCTAGTGAGAATTGGAGAATTGGGGAATTTAGTAATTGAGTAATTGAAAAGCAAAGACAGCTTGGGATTTGGGTTCAATTTCTCAATTCTCAATTACCAAATTTCTCAATTACTCAATTCCAGGGAGACAGACGCCATGGCTGTGATGATGAGATCGATGCTCGAGGTCGCCGATAACTCCGGCGCCCGCAAGCTGCAGATGATTCTGCCGCTGGGCGGTTCGACCGGGTTAAACGCCAGCCTGGGCGACATAATCACGGCTGCGGTAAAGGAAGCCGCGCCTGAAGGCCAGGCGAAAAAGGGAACCGTGGTGAAGGCGGTGATTGTCAGAACGCGCAAGGAATACCGCCGGCGCGACGGCACCTACATTCGCTTCGATCAGAATGCGGCGGTGTTGATCAACGATGCGGGCGAGCCCGTGGGAACGCGCGTCTTTGGTCCCGTGGCCCGCGAGCTGCGCGAGAAGAAGTTTTTGAAGATCGTGTCTTTAGCGCCTGAAGTGCTGTAGGAGCGAGTTTCAAGGTTTTAGAGTTTCAAGGTTTCAAGGTGCCTTGAACGGTTGGAAATCTTGAACGAGTTGGTTGATTTTGAAACGTTGAAACTTTGACACCTTGAAACTTTGACTTTATGCGAATAGTGAGTCGAGAACATAAGCGAGTCGATATCCGCCGCAACGATACGGTGAAGGTTATCACCGGGCGGGACAAGGGCAAGGAAGGGCGCGTGCTGCGCGTGTTTCCCGGCGATAACAAGCTGCTGGTGGAACACGTCATGATGGTGAAAAAGCATGTGCGCCCGAATCCGCAGCGCAACATCAAGGGCGGCATCGCGGAGCAGGAAAGCCGGATCGCGCTGTCAAACGTGCAGTTGGTCTGCGGAACCTGCGGCCCGGTGCGCATTGGACACGAAGTGCGCGGCGACCGCAAGGTGCGGGTATGCAAGAAGTGCGGAACGACGCTGGACAAGTGACGCCGGTTAGCGGGCGTGAGCGAAGCGGGAGCCCGCTGGCGTCATCCTGAGCGTTCTTTGCGAAGGATCTCTGCGGGTTGGCAGAACATTCACGAACCGGTAGAGGCCGACTTAAGGCCGACAATCCGAAACCGTGAGAGGAAGTTGAAGAGGCGCGATGGCAAAAGATAAAGAAGGCAAGAAGTCGGCGAAAGAATCCGCGCAGGAGCAGAAGGCTCCCGAGCAGGCGCGGCACAGCGCCAAGGAACGTCCTCGCCTGCGGACGAGATTCGAAAAGGAAGTCGCTCCGGCTCTGTTGAAAGAGCTGGAGCTGAAGAACGCGATGGCGGTTCCGCGGCTGAATAAAATCGTCGTCAACATGGGCGTGGGCGAGGCGACGCAGAACGCCAAGGTGCTCGACCCTGCGGTGAACGAGCTGGGCCAGATTACGGGACAAAAGCCTGTCGTCACGCGAGCGCGTAAGTCGATTGCCGCATTCAAGGTCCGCGAAGGGCAGGCCATTGGCGCGATGGTCACGTTGCGCGGCGACCGCATGTACGAATTTTTCGATCGCCTGGTGAGCGTAGTTCTTCCGCGAGTACGCGACTTTCGCGGTGTTTCCACCAAGTCGTTCGACGGCCGCGGCAACTACACGCTGGGGCTGCATGATCAGTTGATTTTCCCCGAGATTCAGTACGAGAAGGTTAACAACCAGAAGGGCATGAATGTCACCATTGTGACCACGGCGGCCAACGATAATCAGGCGCGGTCGCTGCTGAAGCACTTGGGCATGCCATTTCGGACGCAGTAACTCGGGCGTCAGAGTTTCAAGATTGCAACGTTTCAAGGTTTACGAAGAAGAGAGACTTTAAGGATTACATGACTACTGCTAAACGAGTGAAGGACGCGAAGATCGAGGAAAAGTTCCAACAGGCGCGGGACAAGAAAGAACCAAGGCCCAAGTTTTCCACGCGCCGGCATAACCGCTGCAAACTGTGCGGACGGCCGCGGGCTTTCCTGCGTAAGTTTGGTATCTGCCGGTTGTGCTTCCGTGGTTTGGCACTGCGCGGGGAGATTCCAGGAGTGGCGAAATCGTCCTGGTAACAGTCGTTGGTCGCTGGTCATTGGTCGTTGGCCAAGACCATCAGGACGAAGTAATGAAAGCAAACGACCAACGACTAAGGACCAAAGACTGAAGTAGCAACGCTGCCGCAGGTTCTCCGCCGAGCGCGGAGCGAACGGGTGGCTTGAGGAGAAGGACACGATGAGGTTGACCGATCCAGTGGCAGACATGCTGACCCGGGTGCGCAATGCGCTACAGGCCCGGCATCAGAAAGTGGATATTCCGGCGTCCCGGCTGAAGCTGGAGATCGCCCGCATCCTGAAGGAAGAGGGTTACATTTCCAACTTTAAGCCTGCCGAAGAAGAGGGCCACAAGGTGATCCGCGTGTATTTGAAGTATGGCGCCAACAATGAGGCTGCTATTTCGCGCGTGGAGCGCGTGTCGCGTCCCGGTTGCCGCGTGTACGTGCGCCGCAGCGAGATTCCCCGTGTGCTGGGCGGGCTGGGCATCAACATCCTGACCACGCCGCGCGGAGTGATGACCGGCCGCCAGGCGCGCCGCGAAGGCGTAGGCGGCGAGTTGCTGTGCCAGATTTGGTAGAAGAGCTTTGAGCGGCGAGCTGTGAGCCACACGAGCGAGATCGGATTGCTCGTAGCTCGGCAGCTCAGGACTCGCAGCTCATAGCTAAAGAGAACTTATGTCACGAATTGGAAAAAAGCCGATCCCGATCCCTAAAGGGGTGACGGTCAAAATCGAAGGCAATACGGTCGCCGTGCAGGGGCCGAAGGGCCATCTCGACACTCCGCTGCCGGCAGGTATTACGGTCGAGCAGAAAGACGGTCACATTCTCGCCGTCCGCGAGAACGACTCGCAAGCCGCTGTGCATGGACTGGCGCGCGCACTGGTGAACAATGCGGTCGAAGGCGTCACCAAGGGCTGGACGCGCGAACTGGAAATCGTGGGCATCGGATATCGCGCCGAACTCAAAGGCAAGAACATGGTGGTGTTCAGCCTCGGCTACTCGCATCCGATTGAATATCCGTTGCCCACCGGAGTGGATGCCACCGTCGACCCCAAGCAGACCAAGATCGCACTCACCGGTATCGACCGGCAAAAAGTGGGTCAGGTTGCGGCAGAGATGCGCTCGCTGCGTCCGCCCGATCCGTACAAGAACAAAGGCGTGCGCTATGCCGGCGAGAGATTGAAGAAGAAGGTGGGCAAGACCGGCGCGAAGTAAAAACCGGTAGTTGCAGCAAAAGGTTAGGGACTACAAAGATGCTGACGAAGATTTCGAAGAACCACAAACGCGGACACGTTCACGACCGCATCCGCAAAAAGATGCAGGGCACGGCGGAGCGGCCGCGGCTTAACGTATACCGTTCGCTGAACCACATTTATGTCCAGGTCATCGACGACTTGCACGGCAAGACGCTAGTGTCGGCCAGTACCGCCGAAGGCAAGAAGGAAGACCGCCGTACCGGCGGAAACGTGGCTGCGGCCAAGACCGTCGGCAAGACGATTGCCGAGCGGGCCAAAGCCAAGGGCGTGACAAAAGTTGTGTTCGACCGGGGCGGCTACATTTATCACGGGCGCGTAAAGGCTCTGGCCGATGCCGCACGCGAAGGTGGATTGCAGTTCTGAAAAGCAGCTACTAGCTCCTAGCTGCTAGCTAACCCATTCGGATTGGGCAGCTAGGAGCTAGAAGCTAGGAGCTAGAAGCTAGGTTTATAAATGCCAACGATAGTTAAGAAGCTCGATGCGAATTCGTTTCAGCTCAAGGACCAGGTGGTCGCCATCAACCGCGTGACCAAGGTGGTCAAGGGCGGCAAGAATCTTTCCTTCGCGGCGCTGGTGGTCGTGGGAGATCCTTCGGCGGCAGTCGTCGGTTACGGCTCGGGTAAAGCCAAAGAAGTTCCGCAGGCGATTCGCAAAGGAATCGAATCGGCGAAGAAGAATCTGGTACGCGTCAATCTCACCCAGACCAGCATCCCGCATCTGGCACTGGGCCGCTACGGTTCCGGCAGGGTGCTGTTAAAGCCGGCTCCGGAAGGCACGGGCGTGATTGCCGGCGGCGCGGTGCGCGCGGTGATGACTTCGGCGGGCGTGCAGAATGTGCTGACGAAATCAATCGGCACAACCAACCCCCACAATGTGATCAAGGCGACCTTCGACGCGCTCAAGCAGTTGAAGAGCCGCGAAACCGTAGCTGCGATGCGCGGCAAGACGGCGCAAGAGCTGTAAGGCAGTGGCCAGTGATCAGTTGGCAGTGGCCAGCAGCACGAACAATTAAAGATCCGACTGGCCACCAGTCACTGACCACCGGCCACTGAGGTTCAAATGACGGCGAAGAAGACAAATTCCGATGGCGGAACGGTTCAACTCAAGTGGGTGCGCTCCGCCATTTGCGCTCCCGTGAAACAGAAGCTGGTGATCAAGGGCCTGGGATTTACCCGGCTGAATCAGATCATCGAGCGTCCGAACAATGCGGCGATCCGGGGCATGGTGGCGAAGGTGCCGCATTTGGTCGAGGTAGTGCAGTAAAAGCTCTGAGCGTTGAGCAGCGAGCTGTGAGCAACCAGGATTGCTCGAAGCTCACGACTCACAGCTCGGGACTCAAGGCTTATTTATGAACTTATCCAACATTCGAGCGCCGAAAAAGGCTACGGAAAAACGCAAGCGCGTGGGCCGGGGTATGGGCTCGGGCATGGGCAAGACTTCCACCCGCGGTCACAAAGGACAGCGCTCGCGTACCGGTTCGCGCATGATTCGCGGCTTTGAAGGCGGCCAGATGCCGCTGCACCGGCGCATGCCCAAGCGCGGCTTCACCAACATTTTCCGCAAGGAATTCAATATTGTCAGCCTCGAAAGATTGACGCAGTTGGAAGAGTCTTTGCAGAGCGAGCCGATTACGCCTGAGGTTCTGAAAAAAGCCGGAGTCATCAAGGCCAAGCATCCGGTTAAGATTCTAGGTGACGGCGAACTGAAGTCTGCGATCACGGTGCACGCGCACAAATTCTCCAAGTCGGCGCAGGAAAAAATCACGGCGGCGGGCGGCAAGTTCGAGGTCTTATCCGTGAAGGCAGGGCAGTAATGTTCGAGAAATTTGCCAACATCTTTCGTATTCCCGACCTGCGCCGGCGCATCCTGTTTACGCTGGGTCTGCTGGCGGTTTATCGCCTTGGCGGGCATATTCCCACGCCGGGTGTAAATGCCGACCGGCTGCAACAATTTTTCGAACAAAATCGCGGATCCTTC
The DNA here is from genome assembly GCA_049584475.1 of Candidatus Sulfotelmatobacter sp. Classification (GTDB taxonomy): domain Bacteria; phylum Acidobacteriota; class Terriglobia; order Terriglobales; family Acidobacteriaceae; genus Sulfotelmatobacter. The sequence continues at coordinate 11,702 of JBAUXX010000041.1, forward strand.
CTCGGATTCGTCGACCTGTTTTCCGGCGGCCAGTTGCGCCGCTTGACGATTTTCGCTTTGGGCATCATGCCCTATATCACAGCGTCAATCATCTTGCAGTTGCTGACCGTGGTCTATGAGCCGCTGGCCAAGCTGCAAAAGGAAGGCGAACTCGGGCGCAAGAAAATCACCCAGTGGACGCGCTACATTACCGTAGTCTTGAGCGCGGTGCAGTCGTTCGGCATTGCCTACGGTTTGCAGAAACAAGGCGACTTCGTGATCCACCCCGGCGCCGGCTTCATTCTTATGACCATGCTGACCCTCACTACGGGCAGCGCATTCATCATGTGGCTGGGCGAGCAGATCACGGAACGCGGCGTGGGTAACGGCATGTCGCTGTTGATTTTTGCCGGTATTGTCGTCGGCCTCCCGCGCGGTATTTACGATTTGATTGACAAGGCAAAGAACGCAACCTGGGGTGCGATGACCTTCCCCCTGATGGTGTTTCTGGTTGCCTTCATGATCGCCGTTGTTGGATTCATTGTGTGGGTCGAGCGCAGCGAGCGGCGACTCCCGGTGCAATACGCCAAACGTGTGGTCGGGCGCAAGGTGATGGGCGGGCAGTCGACGCATCTGCCGCTGCGCGTAAATGCCGGCGGCGTGATGCCGGTGATTTTTGCGTCATCAATTTTGACGCTGCCCCAGACCGTCGGCTACGGCTTGCGCAACAATCGTTATTTCGGCGATCTGATCCGTTGGCTGGGCTGGGGCGAGCCGCTTTATACCCTGCTGTACGCGGTGGGAATCATATTCTTCGCATATTTTTACGTATCGATCATTTTCAATCCCAGCGAAGTCGCGGACAACATGCGCAAGTATGGCGGTTTCATTCCTGGCATCCGCCCGGGCAAGCGCACCGCGGATTTCATCAACGAAGTTCTTACGCGCATCACGCTGGTGGGCGCGCTCTATCTGATCATCATTTCGTTTATTCCGGAGTGGATGATTGCCGGCATTCACCTCAACCATCTTTACGGCCCGGTGGGAAGATTCTTCGAGAACCTGCCCACATGGATGACCAACGGGCTAGGTGTGAACTTCTATTTTGGCGGGACGTCGCTGCTGATCGTAATCGGTGTGGCGATGGATACGGTGACGCAGATCGAGGCGCAACTGATTATGCGTCACTACGATGGTTTCACACCGCGGAGCGGTAGAATCCGTGGACGCAGAAACTGGTCGTAATGATATTTGTACGAGGTTGCTGCATCTCGGCCATGTAGCCGGGGAAACTGAGATCGGGAGGCTTGGGGGCCAGCCGATGGGGCAGGAGACCTCGCGTGTCGTAGGGCCCGTGGCGCTGTTTGGACCGCCGGGTGCCGGGAAAGGCACTCAGGCCAAGCGCGTCATGGAGCATTACCTCATTCCCCAGGTGTCCACCGGAGACATCCTGCGTCAGAATATTGCTGACGGCACTGCTCTGGGTTTGGCCGCCAAGGCCGTCATGGCGCGGGGCGAGCTGGTTTCCGACGATCTGGTGTGCAACATGGTCGGGGAGCGGTTGAGCCAGCCGGACTGCGAACGCGGTTACGTGCTGGATGGATTTCCCCGGACGGCGGCGCAGGCGGGATGGCTGGACGCGCTGCTCGAAAAGACGCTCTTTGACAATTCGCGGCCCACGCGGGCATGGCCGATTGTGATCCGGCTGGACGTGGATTATAATCAATTGTTGCTCCGGATCACTGGACGCCGTTCTTGCCCTACCTGTGGACGGATTTATAACGTCCACTTCCAGCCGCCCCGCGTCGATGAAGTTTGCGACTGCGACGGGTCGAAGCTGGTGACCCGCAACGACGACCGTTTGGAAGTCATTCAGCCGCGATGGGCGGCTTATGAAGAGCAAACTCGTCCTGTTGCGGACTATTATCAGCGCACAGGCAGGCTATTTTCGATTAACGGTGATTTGCCCATGGATGAAGTCACGGAGCAGATCTACCGGATCATCGAAGACCATAACCGATAAGGATGGCGATCGTGTGCAAATCACCGGGAGAGATTGAAAAGATGCGGCAGAGCGGCCGCATCGTACGCCAGGTTCTCGATCATGTGCGGACGCTGGTGGCCCCGGGCGCAACCACCATGGATTTGGAAGTTGCCGCCGAGAAAAAGATTAAAGAGTTGGGTGCCAAGCCGGCGTTCAAGGGTTATTACGATTATCCGTGCGTGCTCTGCACTTCGGTGAACGAGGAAATTGTTCACGGCATCCCGTCGGAGAAGAGGTTGCTGAAGCAGGGCGACATCGTTTCCATCGACTGCGGAGTGGTGCTCGATGGCTATTACGGCGATGCGGCGATCACGGTTCCCGTAGGCGGCGAAGTGAAGCCGGAGTTGCAGAAGCTTCTGGCCGTGACCGAAGAATCGCTGTACCGCGGAATCGAGCAGGTGCGCATCGGCAACTCCATCGGCGATGTGGGCGCGGCGGTGCAGGAACATGTCGAAGCCGCAGGGTTCAGCGTCGTGCGTGAGTTCGTAGGCCACGGCATTGGAACGCGGTTGCACGAAGAGCCGCAAGTACCGAACTTTGGAGCGCGCGGCCACGGCACGAAATTGCGCGAAGGCATGGTGCTGGCGATTGAGCCGATGGTGAACTTCGGCAAGCCGGAAACCCGCGTCCTGGGCGACAAATGGACAGCGGTAACGGTCGACGGCAGCTTCAGCGCCCACTTCGAGCATTGCGTGGCGGTAACGAAAAACGGGCCGATGATTTTGACGCAGTGAGCTGTGAGCTTCGAGTCGTGAGCTTCGAGTCGTGAGCATTGAGCAAGCTGCCGAGTCCGAAAATTAAAATTGGCACGAGGTTGAGAGTGCTTTTGGTTCGCTCACAGCTCGTCGCTCACAGCTCGCAACTAAGGGGTGCATGAGTAAAGAAGACGCGATTGAAGTCATGGCAGTCGTCCTGGAACCGCTGCCCAACGCCATGTTCCGTGTGGAGCTGGAAAATAAACATCAGGTGCTGGCCCACGTTTCGGGCAAGATGCGCAAGAACTTCATTCGCATTCTGCCCGGCGATAAAGTCGCGGTGGAGCTTTCACCCTACGACCTGAATCGCGGAAGAATTGTTTACAGATATAAATAACGTCAGAATTTGCCGGAAGGTCTTACTGGGAACTGGCTACTGACAACTGGAAACTGTATTTATGAAAGTACGAGCATCGGTCAAAAAGATTTGCGACAAGTGCAAGGTCATCCACCGCAAGGGAGTAGTGCGGGTGATCTGCGTCAACTCTAAACATAAACAGCGCCAGGGGTAAGAAAGCAGCTTTGAGCAGTGAGCTTCGAGCGGTCACTGAACGGTTGCTCACAGCTCATCGCTCACAGCTTCATCGGAGACTTAAAGAACTATGGCACGTATCGCAGGCGTCGATCTTCCGCGGCAGAAGTACATTCACATCGCGCTGACCTATATCTATGGCATCGGCCATCCCCGCGCCGGGCAGATTCTGGACGCGGCTAAAGTTGAAGCCACGAAGAAGGTTCAGGACCTGAGCGAAGAAGAGGTCAACCGCATCCGCACGGTCATTGAAGAGCAAGGCATGGTCGAAGGCGATCTGCGCAAGGAAGTTTCGCTGAACATCAAGCGCCTGATCGAAATTGGCTCGTACCGCGGATTCCGCCATCGCCGTAACTTGCCGGTACGCGGCCAGCGCACACACACCAATGCCCGCACCCGCAAAGGTCCGCGCAAGGGAACGGTCGCGCAAAAGAAGAAGGCGACGGCAAAAACTTAAGAACAGCTACTAGCTTCTAGCTCCTGGCTAGAGGCTAAAAGCTAGGAGCTAGAAGCTTATGGCAAAACCAGCAGCAGCGGGCGGCGCAGCCGCACCGGACAAAAAAGGCAAGAAGAAAACCTTCAAGAAGAAGGAGCGCAAGCACGTTCCCCACGGATTGGTGCATGTGCAGGCCTCGTTCAACAACACGATCGTGACCATTACCGACATGAACGGCAACGTTCTGTCGTGGAAAAGTTCCGGATCGCTCGGTTTCCGCGGATCGCGCAAAGGCACGCCATTCGCGGCGCAGCAGGCCGCCTCGAACGCCGCCAACATGGCGCGCGATCATGGCGTCCGCAGCTTGGATGTGCGAGTGAGCGGACCGGGTTCGGGC
>JBAUXX010000042.1:0-5124 GCA_049584475.1 Candidatus Sulfotelmatobacter sp.
GAGTGTCGAAGCATACGATCTACGCCTGGAAGGCGAAGTACGGTGGCATGGATGTGAGCGAGGCGCAGGAAGCGAAGCAGTTGCGGGATGAGAACACGAAGCTGAAAAAGCTGGTGGTGGATCTGAGCCTGGACAAAGAGATGCTGAAGGCGCTGATCGCAAAAAACGTATGAACGACCTGGGCATGTCGATAAAAAGCCCGCAACAATCCTCAATCACTTCCAATGCCAAGAAATAAAGATAGAAACTTCTTCAAGGGACAAGACCGCCCTCGCCTGCGAATCTCTCGAAAGGATATTACCAAGAATGACCTCCAGTGGAGTTCTGAGGAAAAAGAGCAACTGGAAAGACGCATCGTTGCATTACGCGAGGACCAGATTGGCGCGCTCATAGAACTCGTTGGCCTCGGCTTTCGCAAAGAGGATCTCGCTCACATCGTGGAAGACATTCGTGCCGATGGCCTGCGATCCGGTCACTTGGAGATTGTCCTCGCAGAAGCACTTTCAAAGGAGGAGCTCTTGCGGTGGGTCGCCTACTTTGAAGATTTCAATCGACGCGCGTTGAACAGGTAGATGAGGATTCACCGGCTCTCGTTTCAATACCTTTCTCCTCTTGCCAGTTGATCCGATGTGGTACCTGCTTTTGAAACGCCGCGCTGGACGATGTTAGATCGTTAATCTAATTAAGGCCCGCACATAAAAGCATCTTTAGTCAAAACCCAACAACTGTTCAGTAGAATGATAACGTCCTTTATCATTCACAACGTGTGTTGGCTAGCTTAAGCGGTTTTGGACTCTTGCCCGAAGTGCACCAATTTTCAGAACGGGCTTCTCCCCGCGACGATTCCAATTCGGCGGATAGGTCGTTATACGTCAAGTTGAACTGACGCCGGCTGCCGCGAGCTGGTCTCCAGGCACGCCGTCACTCGTGATCTGAACAGATGTCGGGGTTGTCGGTGCTGTGCCGATTTATCACCAGGAATTGAGGAACTGCTCTTGGTGGTCACTTCTGAATTGCCGACGACACGGAGTCAAAGCTCGCCCGAAAGCAGCAGAAACTAGCGACTTAATCACCCTGTCATTGGCTAACATTGCCTTGGCGACTATCCAAATGGATAGTTCGACTATTCGTTCGGATATCGTCTTGCTCAAGGGGTTCTTTGGCTCTCAGCCCCTCCGCTTGTCTCAGCGTTCGTCTGCTTCCTTTCAAGTGACGCTCAATCAAACACTTCTCGCCCGGGGTCATCTGGTGTGACCTGCACTTCGCCAGTTGGACTCGCTCTGGAATGCGACGTGCTTAAAGTTCACATAAATACTGCAGGTGGCGCAGGGCGGCTCAACTGCCTAAAGCTTGCCTTGTAACTAGTGGGCAGAACAAAAGGGCTTGAAACGGGACGTTTCGTCACGTCACTTAAATCAGGTAGCGGGAGGAGAGTATGCCAAAAAATCCGACAGCGCCAACAAACGAGAAAATTCCCGACGGTTATCGCCGGCTGGAAGGTAGCGTGCGCGCTGAAAGAAAGGGATCCCGGATTGTGGTGTTGACTGCGTTCGTTCCCCCGACGAGCGCGCTGCCATAGAACGCCAGCATGCGGCTTTCGATTGGGATCTCAATCCGCCCGGAGTTCCTGCTCCTATGGCGGGCCGCGTGTGCGACTGCAGTGGGGGAGGAGCTTCGAATGATACATCTGATTCGGACGATCCTCTGAGTGGCTTGGAGGCGGTCGCGGAGGGGTATCATGTTGTTGAAACGGTTGCATATACAGGGATTGGGATTGGCGCTATGGGTTCAGGAATTGCAGGTGGTGCTGCGTTATGTGTGACTACTGGCGGCGAAACCTTTGGCGCAGGGTGCGTGGCTGGCGCTGAAGTGGCGGGTGCTGGTGTCGTGGGAGGATATTATATTACTCGCACTGGAGTAGATGAGATGCAAGAAATATATAAAAATTGGAGATATCCAGGATGCCCATAGTGAGAGAAGAAAGCTTCTCACGATGGTTGCTAGTCGGTGCTCCGCTGCTACTCTCTATCGGCGTAATTGTCGGACTGAGTCTTCATGCGGCGTTTGATATCCCAACCCTAAGCTCTACTTTCGCCGCCGCTGTTTTGGTTTTTATCCAGTTTGGCCTCTACGTGCCAATGTATTGGGTACGCAGACGATTCAAGAGAGAACATGACCTCAGGCCTGCGATCGGTGTATTTGGAGCGTACGGTTTGGTATTAGGGCTGTTTGTAATCCACTATACTGCGCGTTTTCACATCGGATCTATCACTGAGCCTGACTATTTAGGATTTTCAGTTTACCTGGTGATAGCAGTTGGGCTGGCATTAATAATCTTTTCGTTTCAATTTCGACGGAAAAATCGCCCGTAACGTCGCAATGGATTCGCGAAGGGAAACATGGCGAACGGATTTGGTGATCAATTGATTGTGAGCGTTCGTGATTCCTTTATGTAAAGCGAGCTGGTTCGGTTGAGAGGGCTAGGTACTTGGGCTCGTGACCTGCCCCCTGCTTTCGTTCACGTAAGAATACGACAACTTTCTGCTGCTCCCACTCCGGTTTGAGCCGGGATGGGGGAGCGCGAGGGGCAAGGGACGGCGTCTGAAGGTGTTACGAAACGCGGCACGATTTGGTTATACGTTGGGGCTTGTTTTTGAGATTGATTTTTGCATTTGGCTCGAAACGATTCGACCGAGGTTCTCGATTCTAGGAAGCAAGCGCTGATCGGAGCTGGAGTCCACCCAAGATATTCAGCATTCGTTTCAGGTTGTAAACCAGCGTCGCCAAGCTGATCTCCGTCTGCGCCCCGGCGAGGCCGCGCAACAAAAAGCGTGGGTGTCCGAAGATACGATACTTTAGCGCGGCGAAAGGAAGCTCCACGGTCGCTGCTCGCAGCCTCATGACCTCCGGTGTGGTTCGTTGCTGCATGCGCTGAAGGGCTCCCTCATGCAGGTGCCGAGAAACGTAGCGCCGCGGGCCTAGAGTGCAACGGGCTTTGAGTGCGCACGGGCCACAGACTTTTCGTCGGGGCGTATACGTCACGGTGCGATCCTTTTTAGAGAACTGCTTACGCCAAAGCGTCTGGCCTGCCGGGCAGCGGAAAGTATCTGTAGCTTCGTCATAGACGAACTCAGTGCGGTCGAATAGTTTGCCATCACCGTGGTTGTTGACCGTGCGCTTGGGTGGCACGTAGGGCACGATACCTTGGGACTCGCAGGTTTCCGACTGCTCGCCGTTGGAGTAGCCGCCATCCGCGATCACGTTCAGAGAGGCCGGTGAACCCACCGCCTGCTTTGCCGCTTCCGCCATGGGCAACAGCATGCGTTGATCGTTCGCATCGGTGGTGACTTTGTGAGCCACGATCAGCGCATGTTTCGCATCGACGGCGGTTTGCACGTTGTAGCCAGGCGTCAGTTGCCGTCCAATCTTCATAAAGGCTGCCTCTGGCTCCGGGTCGCTCTTTAGTTTTTCCAGAGCGTCGGCCACCGCGCTCGCATCAATCACTACTTCGTTTTCTTCGTCGGCTCGCTCCACCTGATCCAGGTAACGCTTCAGCGCCTCCCGCTCGCGGACCCGATCCACACTACTCACCGACTGGAACTTCGAACCATCGATCGCTACCCACTCCCCACGGACCAATCCCACAGAGCGCGCGAAACGCACAAGTTCCGCTCCCGCTTCGGCTACCGCTTCACGATGCATCCGCCGGAACTCAGCAATCGATTTGTAATCGGGAACCAGTCGCCCTAGCAGCCACATCACTTCCACATTGCGCTGGCACTCGGTTTCCAACCGGCGCGAGGACCGAATCTGCCACAGATACCCGTACAAATACAGCTTCAACAGCTCGCGCGGGTCGTAACCAGGACGTCCAGTCTCAGCCGGTTCGGAGCGAACAAATCCCAGCTTCGCCATGTCAAGCCGGCCCACAAACGCCTCGATCACACGGCAGACATGATCTTCTGAAATCAGTTCGTCCAACGTGGTAGGAAACAAGGTGTGTTGACCGCGCTGCTCGCCCTCGATATAGGCCATGAATGACCTCGCTTGCAGGGCATCTTCGCATCCTTGTTACCGATTTTCCAGTGGGTTTCGTAACACCTTCCGTCTGAGTCCCTTGCCTCTCGCTCAGCTGTGTAGAAGTCGGCTGCCTGCGTCGCAAACTCCTTCGGTGTTTTGTATCCCAGGCTGCTGTGTGGACGTTCTTCGTTGTACTCCATCCGCCACGCCGCGATCTTGCGTCGCGCATCGAACAGGTTCTGAAACCAGCTCACCGTCAAACACTCATCCCGCAACCGTCCGTGAAAACTTTCCACGCGCGCATTCTGCGTCGGCTTGCCCGGCTGAATGTGGATCACCTCGATCTGCCGCTCCATTGCCCACGCAAGAAAATGCCGGCTGGTGAATTCCGGCCCGTTGTCGCAGCGGATCGCTCCCGCCATCCCCCGCTGGGTGATGATCGCATCCAACACGCGTGTGACTCTCCGGCTGGCAAAACTGGTATCTACTTCCAAAGCCAAACACTCCCGCGTATACGCATCCACCACACTCAGCACCCGGATCGCCCGTCCACACTCCACTGCGTCGTGTACAAAATCCAGCGCCCATTCCTGGTTGGCCGAAGTCCGCGCCACCAGCGGCTTTCCCTCGCGCACACAATGCTTGCGCTTCTTCCGCCGGATCATCAGTCCGGCCTCTCGATACACGCGATGCACCCGCTTGTGGTTCACATGCTCCCCCGAACGGCCCAACAGAACATGCAGCCGCCGATACCCGAAGCGCGGCTTCTCCCGCGCCAACTCCACCAGTCGCGTGCGCAGCGGCTTATCTGTTCGCTGCGACCGGTAGCAGTAACTCGCTACCGCCAACCCCATCAGCCCGCAAACCCGGCGCTGGCTCGCTGCGTACTTGCTCCGCAGCCAGTCCGCGTCCGCCCGCTGGTTTACGAGCTCCATCCGTTTTTTGCGATCAGAGCCTTCAGCATCTCTTTGTCCAGACTCAGATCCACCACCAGCTTTTTCAGCTTCGTGTTCTCATCCCGCAACTGCTTCGCTTCCTGCGCCTCGCTCACATCCATGCCACCGTACTTCGCCTTCCAGGCGTAGATCGTATGCTTCGACACTC
>JBAUXX010000043.1:0-41021 GCA_049584475.1 Candidatus Sulfotelmatobacter sp.
TTCAGCGCCCCGATCATCTGCGCCTCCGTGTGATTGCTCCTCGACATGCCACCTTCCCCTTTCCTTCGACGAAATCATACTCAGTTGTGTTCGGAAAGAGGGGTTCAGGTCACACGCGCAGCCTCTTTTCGGCTGCGTGTAGTTATCGTAAGTGTCTCATTTATCGGTCAATCCATGCTCTGGCGAAGGATTGGCGAACGGTAAGGAATGACAAACGACGGCCTGGCTAGCTCGTGGATTGCACTTGTTCAGCGGCGGCGTTTTGACACCTGATGGCGGTGACTTACACTTAGAGTGAGATCTTTTTTGAGAAGATATCTAATAGACAGTCCGTCGATGAAAACCAGCATCATAATGGCGGTACTCATTCTAACCTTTCTTGCGGCAGGTTTTTCGTGGTTCTTTATGCACCGACCTGCGGCTCTTTCGCATAGTGCAAACACCACGCCGGTGGCCGGGCATTCTCGTCCCACTTCTTCCACGGTCGAAGAAGTGCAAGTCAATGATGCTTCAAATACTTCGTCCTCATCTGAGCAACAAGTGCCCTCGGGCTGGCGGTCTGTCACTTCCGACGAGTATAGATTTAAGATGTCATATCCCGAGGATTCCCTTCCTGGAGGCATCGCGCAATGCCGTGTTAGAGCATCAACTCTCTTTGCGATTCCATGTGTGACAGATTTCTATTTTCCACGCACGGTGGATGGGGATTGTTGCGAAGAAGTAACGATTGTAGTTTCGGTCGCAGACAGGCTTGGCTCTCCGACACTGTCGAGATGGATGACGCTGTCCAACCCAGCAATTTCGCTTACAACTATTCCGCAAGGAAAGATTGCAGGCGCCCTTGCCGAAGCGTATCTCCACCCACAAATCGCGGATACGCCCGTTCAGGCGATTACTCAGAACGAAGAGCAGCAAAGCGATTTGTCTGTTCTAGGCTTAGGGGCAATTACCAATGGCGGTGGAGAACTGTCCTACGCGACTCTCTTGACTCAGAGCAGTTCACAATATGTTTACGTGATCGAGTTGGTTTTGCAATTTGACAAGGCTGCAACTTCTCCATCAGATAACCAAATTATTAACACCTACAATCAGATGCTCTCGAGCTTTGTCATCGAATCCTGACTCGTGGCTTGGCTCCCCGGTTGCATGTCAAAAGACTTTCAGCCATTGAGGCTCCATTTCATTTAGAACAATATGGTTGTTGTTGCGCGGCAACTGGAGGACGAGCATGGAGTGGAGCGCCGTTGAATTCCAGGCTGTAGCCTTGAGTTGGAATGCTGCTCAGCGGCACACTTTGTGCCAAAACCAGGGTGCGACCTGCAGCGTTCACCTCTAGGCTGTAGGTGTGAGAGGGTGCAGTTCCCGGCTTCGGGAATACCTTTATCAGGTAAGTTCCCTTTTTCACTACCGGGGAGATCACCATGTCATCGCCATCCGTATTCTCCAGATAGTAGAGAATGCCAGGGATTTCTCGGAGAACCTCGCGTTCGGTGAATTCAACCGTATCTGCTGTGATGGTGAATCCGTCCGGATCCGTCACGGACAAAGTCACAGTAGACTGAGCCTCCACCATTAGGCGAATGTCAGGCTGCTTAACTCTTCGGTAGCCGATAAAACAAGCAGCTTGAGGGAAGGTCGCTGGGCAACGCTTTAGTACTTGGCCTGTGATTGGATCTAGCTTAGCTCGCGTATTCTTGCTGGAAAGGATGACGTAGTCGCCGCTCTTATACTTCGGATCGCAAGTATAGGCCTCCACAACATCGTCTTCGCCCACATACATGGCAACATGACCAGCTAAGGGTCGGCCGGTTAAAGTATCTGATCGATTGTCATAGTCAAAAAATAATAGATCACCAGGTTGTAAATCGGCCTCGGCGACGTCGTTTGTGTTATTCAAGTAGAGTCCGTCCGATCCGGGATATGTGATCGGGTAGTCCAGTTGTTCGAATGGCGTCGTGGCGCCAAAAGCGGTGTTGTATGACCAGAGCACTAGTCCTGAACAATCTACCCCCTTTCCAAAAAGCAGTCCTAATTGTTTTCCTGTGGTACAGTCGGCTCTGTAATAGTCATATCCGCCAAATATTGTTGAGCTGTTAACATAGAGAGACGCATCAAAATCGTAACCCTTCCCTCCATACCCGTATTCCGCTCCCAGAAGGCTTCGTGCCAGATCAGCTGCTTCTTTTGCGAGGGAGGAGTAGCCAACTATCTGTGTCAGATTGATGGACGTGCTCGGCAAGTAGTTCATATCACCGGCATATGTCGCGGTAATAGTGACTGTTCTCGCCGTCGTAAACGTGTGCGCAAGAGTTCCCTGAGCGTTTACTAGCTCAGCCGTGCCCAGAACGATACTCTTTTCGTGAAAGGTGACTGTGCCGGTCGGCGTGCCTCCATACTGACCCGTTACCGTCACGGTGAAAGTCACTGGTTGGTTGACTTGAGATGGGTTAGGACTTGACGCAAGTACTGCGACACTCGTTGCCAGATTAACCTGTTCGTCCAAAACCGGCGAGACGCTCGGAGCATAGTTTGGATCTCCGCTATAAACCGCCGTAATCGGATTCAGGCCGGTCGGCAGGGTGGAAATTGGCAACTTGGCCGTGCCCCCATTCAATGTGACAACCGCTAGAGTAGTACCGGATTCGGCAAATGTCACGGTTCCAGTTGGAACACCAGTGCCACTGAGGGGCCTAACCTGAGAGTCAAATGTGATTGCCTGACCAAAGACCGATGGGTTCAGGCTAGATGACAGAGAGGTCATAGTAGAACTCTGAGTTGTAGGAAGAGAGAAAGAGTAAAGTGTTTGATCGTCGGACCCGACGTAAACCACCCCATTCGCTACGGCTGGGGAAGAGATCACGGAGCTGCCAGTAGTATAACTCCATAGCTTGGCGCCGGTATTTGCGTTCAGTGCATAGAGGTTGCCGTTGTACGACCCGACGTAAACCACCCCATTCGCTACGGCTGGGGAAGAAAACGTAGTGAAATCGGTGGGATAACTCCACAGCTTAACTCCTGTAGTGGCGTTAAGCGCATAAAGGTTGCCGTCCCACGAGGCAACGTAAACCACCCCGTTGGATACGGCAGGAGAAGAAGTCACCTGGTTGCCGGTGGTATAGCTCCAGAGCTTGACCCCGGTGTTTGCGTTCAATGCGTAGACGTTTCCATCGAACGATCCGACATAAACCACGCCATTTGCAACGGCTGGCGAAGAATTTACTGCATTACCGGTAGTGTAAGCCCAAAGCTCGGCCCCGGTGCTTGCGCTCAGCGCGTAGACGTTATAATCGTCCGATCCGACGTAAACCACCCCATTCGCGATGGCGGGTGAAGAATCGACGACGAAACCTGTAGGGTAACTCCACAGCTTGGCTCCTGTATTTGCGTTCAGCGCGTAGACGTTATAATCGTCCGATCCGACGTAGACCACCCCATTCGCTACGGCTGGGGAAGAATACACCGAAGAATACACCGTTCCAGTGGCATAAACCCACAGCTCGGATCCCGTATTAGCATTCAGCGCGTAGACGTTTCCGTTGTCCGATCCGACGTAAACCACCCCATTCGCTACGGCTGGGGAAGAGAACACGGCGTCACCAGTGGCATAAACCCACAGCTTAGCCCCGGAGATTGCATTGACTGCGTAGAAGTTTCCATCGTTCGACCCGACGTAAGCCACACCATCGAACACGGCAGGCGACGAAAATACAAAGCTGCCAGTTTTAAAGCTCCACGCTAGCTCGAGGCCTCCAACATTATTGACGTTGAGCACGGTCTCAGAGGGATTCCGCCGTTGCATGTTGGTCGTATGGAACTCGGCCCAATCATAAGTGGTTTGGCCCATCAACGGAACGGAACTGGAAGCGAAGATTATCGCGAGTAAGCACAGACGAAGTGTAAGCCGCGATAATAACTTAAGACTGAGTAAGTGCTTTGAGAAGCGGCCGAATGCTTTCGAAATCATTGCGGACCTCCACGCTGAAGAGACTTGAAGGAGGGAAAGGGGCCCTCAACAGGCTAAATGCTATACAACTTTGTTTCAAAAGGCGGTGCAATTCTCCACGGTGAGCCTAACAACGTCAATGGCACTTTAGTTGGCCTATTGCGCAAAACTCGGACGGCACGAAAAACCGAGCACTCTAGCAGGCTGCTGAAAAAGTACCCCGACGCACATTCTTGTGCCTTATGAAAAGGCATGCGCGAAGACGATGAGCAGCAGAATTCTATCTTCAATTATTTGTTCCCAGAAGCGCGGGTGCAGAGAGATCATCCGCTCCGTGCCATCCAGGCCATGGTAGACGAGGTACTGACTGAACTCTCGCGACAGTTTGACAGTATGTTCGTGGCCTGTAGCCGACCGTCACAAAGATGAAGTTGTCCTTATCACTGACCGTTGTCCTCGGACTTTTCTTACAGACCCTTAATGCGCCTCTATTGACCGGAAGATATCGAACGCACTAAAACGCGCTTGCGTTCCCCCAGTCGCTCATCAGCTCAATCGAGGGGAGGTCAACTCGCCTCGGTTCAATGTGTTGAAGTCGCTGCAACGAGGGAATCAAGGCAAACACTGAGGTGTGCGCGCACATCGGATTTCGTAAAATCTTTCCAATTCCTTCTCGGTCCATCGTTGAGACCGCAATTGCTGTCCGGCCTGGGTGCTTGTATTCATAATTGAGCTTAGCCTTCATTCCGTTCTCATCCCAGAAGGAGGGATCTTGGACACCATCAGGATACTGAACTGGTAACTGCCGTCTATTAAATCGAAACCGAAGGACACAACGTCATTGATGACTTTCCCTTCCCGTCCTTTAAACCAATGAACCGCCGGACAATCGGCTCCGCGCGGATCAAATTCAATCTTTCCTCTCTGAGAACCGGCGTCCTGTCGTTGGTACAGTTCTTCGCCCAGCTCTCTATACACGGACTGCCACGGAGACATCCATCCGCCCGACGGCTTTTCGACGAGAGTCGTATGGAATCCAGATGGAATCACACTTTGTTCTCCCTGCGCAAATGCTACGCTTGTATCCGACCGGTCCGCTAAATAAAATACAAAATCATCCACGCCCTCCGAATAGTTAATTCTTCTTAAGGCAAACACAACATTTACAGTTCGGTGCTGCCCCCCACGAACGACAGATCCCTATTTTGGGGAACCAACGTCCAGTCTCAACTGGAACTTCGCCCTAAGATTCGACGACGGAAGGTTGATTAACGGTGAACGTATGCTCGCGCCGCCAATCGATGGACACATAAAGATTGATCCCAACGGTCTGGGCGGATCGCCAGTGGTCTTGGATGGAGACATGTGGTGGCCGCTACAATCAGGCCCCCATCCAATAGAAACAGGTGGGGAATCTAGCGGATGGATGTATTTCCTGTTTCGCACTCTTTCACCAAAAACGATCCTAGACGCTCGTCCTTCTGGGGTGCTGACTTTCCAAGATACGACTGGCAAAACGTGGACAATCGAGTCGAAGTTTAGCAATGTTCAGGTGCCCAATCCGTCCGCTCCGAGTGACGTTCCGTAAACATCCCAATCGAAGCAACGTTCTAGCGGCGTGTGCCGGACTGCTGGCGAATGACCTGGAGGCAGAGCGGAACGATTGAACCGATGGCATCATTTCCCCACCAGCTTCTTTTTCTGTTGCTCGATCCACAGTTCAATCTGTTCGCGGATTCCAGAATCGGTGCAGCTATCGCGTGATCTATCCAGCTTAGCGATGTCGGCCTTGATCCTAGCCATATCTTCCGGGGGAAGCATGACCCAGATAAGTGTACGCTATGGGGCAGACTCATCCTCATACCGTTGCATATACTTATGGGACATGACTCCCGAAGAACGTGAACAGATGGATCGGCTGTGCAACCGAATCCAAGAGGAAAAAGATCCAGAGGTTTTTGGCCAACTAGTACGGGAGCTAAACGGTCTTTTTGAGGTCAAGCACAAACGCATTCGTCCAAAACACCACGCACCAGTAGCCTACCCGTCAGACCCTTTACGGCCCGACCTCGAAGACTATCCTGAGGACATACCGCTAGCGGAAAGGGAAAGTCTCGCCGGAGAAGCTCAACTCGCTGCCCAAAAGAAAAAGCCATCAACGCAGTGATAGGACACTACCGCGAAGGCTGGCAGGACCTCCTACCGTTTTGGCGGAACCCGCGATAGCAACTCGCCAGTAAGCACGTTCTTAAATGTGGTTTCATCTACAAAGTTAAGGGGCGTGCCGTCGATTAAGCGGGCCATTGCCATCCCCGGCATAGAGCCTATTCCTTGCATGTGCGATACATCATTTCGGCTCTGAACGATAACCGCTTGACGTTTGCTTCCGTTTTCTCCGTAAAGTGCAATCGTACTCATCGTGAAATCCTCCTTCTATTTGCCATGTTTATTCCTATTGAGTGCGGGTGGTTATAGGCGGGATTTCACCCATACTCTGCATCATGCGTTCCATTCTTTCCTTCACAAGACGAGCAAGGTCAATCCATGCATCTCCAATCGGCTTCGAGGAATCAACATAAGTTTTTCGCGTATAGTCGATGCTCTTGTGACCGTAATGGTGCGCGATACAGGTGGCAGCTAGTCTGCGAGCGAGTTCCAGATCATCTTCCAATATCGCTTCGCTTTGTGTGGGTTCTTCACTGGGGAATATCATTTTCTAACCTCACCTTCTAGCCTCTGCCCATTGGCAAGAGAAAGTGAAGATTACGGGGGTAACTTGCGGCGTACAATGGCGGGAAGATCGGCCTAATATTGGGCAGGTGGGTCAGCATTGATTTCCAGAGGCATCGCTTTTAGTTTAGCGCCTTGTGGCATCATGGTGCTGTGGAGATTCCTGGGCTGTTTATATTGTCTAAGCCGGACGATCATTTCCTGAAGGCAAAATGCTCTATTTGTACAGCCCGCTTCAATCTCATCGGTAATACCCTCAGCGAAAAGCAACAGCTACGCCAGATGTTTGATATTCACGTCCGGCAAGTTCACGCACGCACGCCAGCACAGCAAGAGGAGCCTACCCGATAACTGTCGGCAAGGGCAAACTTTGATAGAACAGCAGTCAGAGCTCTTCCTCGCCTATGTGGACCTTGCGATAATGCTCAGCGAACATCTCATGGATCAGAGCCAGCGCAGATTGTGTACTGCGACTCAACGAGAAAATGACATCCTCACACGATGAGCAGCGCCCCTTCAGCACAGGGTCCCCTTCGTCAGACAAGATTACGAGATGGGGCTTTATCATTTCCACAGTTTCCCACAGGACGAGACCGATTGCCTAACGGAATGCCTTATTGACAGTTCCGCATCTCGCGCCTAGGATTCTCCGGGTAAGAGTACCCCTGAAACCCTACCGGCCCCCGTGCGCTCACCGCGCCGGGGTTTTTCTTTGAGTGCGAAAAGCCGAATAGCCGAACGGCTCATGGTCATGGGACTTCTTGGCCATTGGCAACGTCGCCATACCATGCCAGCATTCGGGGATGGGCAGCCCCGGTAATGGCTTGAGTCCTGGTGTCATTCGGAAGAGATGACATCCGATTCGCCCAGAGGGCTGCCCTTGTTCCATGAAGCGCTAAAAGCACATCCCTTACCGCCGTTTCCAACGGCAGAGAACTTTCCAGACGCACAAGAATCTTTGAATAGTCCTGGGGCTGGGGAGACGGTCCCGTTGGAGCGCACAGTCAGCATACGATTCGTGGTACGTGTTCTCCACATGGGAAGGACTGAGCATGGCGAGGTCTCGCTGAAGTTTCTCTGCGTCTGCGCGGGTCATCGGGGAATCTTCGTCGGCTGGCATAACGCCCACAGGTTAGCATATTCGTCTTTTGTTCGCTATAATGGTTTGAGAGGCACTGATCCCAAGCAAAAAGTCGCTATCGCTACCGGACTGATTGTTCCAGCGCTCCGAACAGCAGCCCTAGAACGAGAGTGGAATACCTTCAAAGATAACGAGCAGTTCAAGTCTTTTCACACTTCCCCCTGCCTTGCAGGGAATGAAAAGGAAGGATTTGGAGACTGGGACGAGCCAAAGAAACTACGGGTGTTGCGAAGAGTTCGCACTATTGCCAAAAAATACGGCGTCAAGGCTTTTTCTCTCGCCATCAACAAAATAGATTACGAAGAAATCATGCCACAAGAGTTTCGGGAACTGGCAGGACGGTTTCACTATACCTGGGCTATTCGCAACTTGATTTCGTTGCTCGACGGCTGGGCCATTAGCCGAGGCGTGGAAACCTCATACGAGTACCTCTATCATTGGATGGACCCAAGGGCTCAGAAGCAACCTCGGCAAGAAATCGAGACCGTAATGGCGCAAGCCGAGGAGGGAGTCAAACAAAAAGGCATTAAGAGAACCTATGTTAACTATTCATTCCGCAACGACGAGGAGCTTCCAGCACTCCAATGCGTGGACGCTGTTGGCTGGGCGTGCTATCAGTATTCTTTGAAAGTATTTGCCAAGACTCCCCTCTCAGAAATCGCAGCGGAGTCGTTCCATGATTTTTATCGTTTTACGAGCCATCAGGATGAATGGCTTATTGCCGTGAGCATCGAGCGCGACAAACTAAAAGATTGGGTTGAGCGCGAGAAGGCGGACGGGAAGGGACTGGAGCGTTTGCGCGAATGGGCGCAAACACGTCAAAAGCCCAACGCCACTTGGGGTTTGCAGAATCAAAAGGAAACCCGCTAAGGATTCTCGTGGCCCCAGCGGGTTTCTTTTTACCTGCCCCTTAAGTTGTCGGAAAATCTAGCAGATCTCCCTATGCACAGAAAAGAGCCTTCCGGCTCCCTACCACCAAAAAATGTTTGGCAGGAATCTTAGGTAGTGATATTGTTCAGAACTTTGGTGATTTATCGACAAGGTTGGATCACGGGAGGCAAAATGGATTTGCACGAATCGACCGCTGGGAAAAAGGAGACAAAATGATTCACGTCGACGACGTTGTCGAAGAGGTCGCGACGAAACGGCTGGGCAGGGTTAACGGCACGCGAGGGGCGGTTGTAAACGGCGAAGAACGGACGAGTCATTGGCAGGTCTACTTCCCGGACGGGAACGGCCCTGTGACAAAACTCTTCGCGAATGAAGAGGACATTCGGTTGGTTAAGTGTCCCCATGAAACCGCTGAACCGAAGTTCTATCCGTTAGAATCAATCATGGGTCCTCAGTAGGAACTCCCAAAGACCTCAAGGCCACGTTTCTACAGATTCTCCGCGATGCAAAGTTCTGACCTGGATTCGATTGTCGAGCAATCTCTTCGCTCGTTCTACGAGGACATCTGTTCGCTGGAATGGTGCGGACGCGAGAACGAGATGGTCAACCTCTACGCGCTAGGGCATCTGGCGAAGCAATGCGTTCCTGGAACGATCCTGAGTGAGCTAACACAGCTTGGAATCGAAGTCGCAGTGCGCCAGCTACCGCCCGACGATGAACACCGTGGAAGGCGGCAGACCGTCCGCAAGGACTTGGTTATTTGGCCTTCGGCCCGAATGACCCTGTGGAAGTCAGACGTTCCGCACAACGAGCCTTTGGCAATCATGGAGTGGAAGGTCAACCATATTTTCAACCATGCCGTGCATCAAGAAAATCGGCGGGAACATTTGCTAGACGTGCGATGGCTGCAAGAGACATCCAATCGCCTATGCGGTCGGGACTTTCTCGGCTACGCCGTGCTCATCGAAAGCATGGGAACAGCGAAGAAACTAAGCTGCGTCAGGGTCCACGGCTCCCAGAATGCAACGTGGATTCGGATTCCGTAGTGCAATCCAGACAGAGCCGCTGCGGGATGCTCCGGTGCGAAGTTCAGGTGTATAGTCCTCAATAGAGAAGAACCCCTTGGAGTGGAGACAAAAAACTTTATGGCGGGAAAACAATCGCAATCTTGCCGAGCGTTCCAAGCATGGCCGCTCCTTACATTTGCAGCGGCCCATCACCAACTCCTTACCTACGAGGAGCTAGGATTACATCTCGGGCTTATGTCGCTTCCGGTCTCCGGGGCGTTACAACTGATAAAAAAGTATTGTCAGAAGAACGAATGGCCTTTACTCGACTTGATCGTGGTTTCAAAGTCCTCTGGTCGTCCAAGCCTTGATGGAGATGCAGATGTACCGAAAGCACAGGCGGAGGTATTTGCCTACGGATGGACTAACCGCGAAGATCACTCCGGCGGCGTCCCTACGATTGAGGACTTCGAGCAGATTGTTGCCGCGTAGAACGGCGTTTGCCGTGTCCTGTCCATGTCCTGTTTCTATGGGAGTGTATGCATTCTAGGCATTCCTGGCAGTAGTGAAATCAACAAGTTACGTGTTATCAATATGCCGGAGCGGTTCAAATCCACCCCCCGCAACCAAAGGAATCATAAGCTTACGGGAATTTGGGTTAAACCGAGAAACCCCCAAAAACCCCCAATAAGAAAAACGCAATTGATCAGGGAGCCGCAACGTCGGCTCCTTTTTCATTTACTGCACCGAGGCTGTCGGCTTGAGCACCATCTGAACTACCTTGCTGTTCGCTTGGCGCTTTGTGCTCGATAGAGCATGCCCATAAACGTTCATGGTCGTCTGAATACTGGCGTGCCGCATTAGCTCCTGCTGCACCTTCATCGGCGCTCCGGTTTCATCGGGGAGCGTCCGAGATGTGTGTCGGAATGTATGCCAGCCGATTCCGGTGCCCAAGCCAGCCGCTTCTGCAGCGGATTTGATGTGCTTCTTCTGGATTTCTTCTTGCCAGTAAGGCTTCTCCGTGGCGGGATTTGGGAAAACCCAATCCTCATCCCGTTGGTAGCAGCTCTGCTGTTTCCAGTTGAGCAACACTTTTGCCAGATCATCATCGAGCGGAACAAAATCGTGTGAGTATTCGGTCTTGACACCGCGCTTCTCTGAACGAGCAATACCCGGTCGTTGAAATCGAAGTCGCCCCACTTCAAAGCCACAATCTCGCTGACTCTGAGCCCCAGGCACTGCGCTACGATCACCATCGTCCTGTAAGGTTGTTTCAGGTGCGGTAGCATCGCGCAGAACTGCTCAACCTTGAGCACTCGCGGGCGCTTCAATCGTTTGGTGCAATCTTTCACACGAACTAGTGCGATGGGGTTCTTGCCCATTTCAATCAGGCACCATCGCTCTGCGCATCTGAAGACCAGGTGCATCAGACCTCGGACGTGCGCCTTGGATTGCTTGTCATTAGCAATCGACCTCGAAGCTGGTCCGTTTTCACCGCGTGGTCGAATCTCCGAATAGCAGCCCCCCTTTGGTGCTAGAATCAAGTTGATACAAGCGTATTGATTGACGAAATTAGCGGATGTGGTACGATCCCCGCGTGTTTCTGGCGTGCCAGCGAACGACAACACCCTCGCCAAACCATCAGAAGACACTCCAACCATTTCAATGAGGAAGTATGGAATCAAGTAATGGAACTAGTCGCAACCAGTTGCAATGCTACGCGATCGCACAACTTGACGATTCGCAACTGACTTGGGCGCTCCGTTCGCTCGTTTTCGCTGCCGAGCTTCAGACGCACGTTGTGCACTGCCCAGAATGTCGTCCGAGAGTTGAGTCTTTAGGTTTGGTGCCGGTTGGAGGTCTTGTATACGACGGGCCCACGGATCGCTTTGATCAGAAAAGCCCTGCAACCTGGCGTCGGCACGATCAGGCCGATTCGTGCCACACGGCTGACGTGCTCGTGGAAGTCGTGTAAACCTCAAGCGCTAGAACGTGCCTGGGCGGTAGTCTTTCTGCAAGAACGCTATAGCAGCCGTGGCCGCCGAAAGTGCCGCAGTCGTTTTCCAGTTTTCCGTATTTGGCTTGTTTGGGTTGCCGAAGTCTGAGACGCCCCGGAACACAAGCCAAGGTACGGCGTACTCATTGCAGGCGCGTGCAAAGCCGCTTCCCTCCATCTCTAGTGCTCGCACTTGCTCGTGATATTCCATTTGCATTTTTGGCAACCGGCCGTCCGCCAAGAGCTTTTCTCCCGCTAGGATCACTCCAGTGTGATATTTCGGAACCCATTGCGCATCGAACGTTGGCACGACCCCGCTATCTTTCAGCCGGGAGAGACACAGAGCGAAGTGTGCTTGCCACTCGCGCTTTGGGTCAAAATGAACGAGATCTCTGCTGATGCCGGTTTCCAGCGGATAGGGCTGCGGGCGCTTCGCAGGTCCCTTCTGCTCCATCCGGGCTCCCTCGTAGTCTAGGACAAGGTTCGCAGCAACGACGTCGCCTAGAGAGACCTTGCCTGCAAGTCCAGCTGCAATTCCTACCAAAATGCAGGCGCCGACTTTGTACGCATCAAACAGGCGACCGCATGCGATAGCACAGGGAAGATTCCGCGCCTCGCCGACCATGGTGACAACCACGCGCAGGTTCCTTCCGCTAGCATCCAGTGCAGTCGCCTCCCAGTAGCGAAAGCCATGGACTCGCTTGTCCTCCGCTTTGTCCTCTTCTATGCCGAACGCAATCTTCGCAGCGGTCAATTCTTCTTTTATGACAGTCACGATGGCGATATCGACGGCCTCTCTCGTTGATACCGCGGCTTTTCCAAACCAGTCGAGCAAATGGGACCCACGTTCAGGCAGAATTGTTCTGAGCACTTGCAAAAGGTAATCACGACCGACCTCTGGCGGAAGATCCTTTGCCTTCCACCAAAAGTCATTGAGCAAGTATTCTCTCTCCGAGCTGTGCAACTTTTGTTCTAGATAATGTGCCAGAACCCTACAACTATTCACGGAAGGTTCTCGGAGCGGCAGCCGCTTCATTTCTCACCCGGCGTTGCGCTGACACGAGATTTGTCTATCATCTGGCACTCGTATAGTGCATACGTCTCGACTTCACTTATTCGTGACGCTTTGGGATTCCAATCGACAATGCTGAAATAGCAATACACTTCTTGGCCGAAGTGACGAGCAAAATCCTTCAACCGTTGTCGCGTTCCCCCAGAGGCGTTGAATTCATCCATTAAAACCAGGCGGCCCGAGTGGATCGTAGAGATTCTAATCTGCCAATCTGGCTGTAGACTTGCGATTGCATCGAGCTTCCTCGTATTTAGCTTGTGGGTTCTAAAGAGATTCAGGATCTCCCGAGGAATACGTATCACGGTTACTCCAAACACCGCATGAAGAAATTCTGTAAAAACCCTGGAGCCCTTTTCATCCGGACAAAGGACAACCAGATCAGAAGTCAGAATATTGTCGCTCATTCGGATAACTTGGCGGAATTTGCTAGCTAGCCAAGTTCCATTCTGTTCGATCAATTCCGGGAGTCGCGGAACCTTCCCCAGTGACTTTCGGTACCGTGGGACGTCTTCCTCGTCTTTCCATCCTGCTTCCCAGACCATATTCCACATATCGTACGTAGTTAACATCGCAGTGCGGTCACCCTGCAACGGTTCAGTTTCAGGCAAGCCCAGCTTGCACATCTGGCACTCACCGATTGCGTATTCGTGCTGATTTACCTTAGCGAAATACGAGATCACCCATGTGCGCCCACCCGCATTGATTTTCCGCGTCTTGTCTTTGTCGCCGTCCTCTGACAAGACAGCAAGGATGTTCAAGCGGACATTTTCATCCCGCTCACGAAGCTCTTTTAACAGTCGTACCAGAGATTGTCCTGAATATACCGCCGGTACAACCAACAGAGGAATTCCTCCATTGGCGTATTTGGTCGGCGCACTAAGAAACTCTTGAGTGTTAACAAGCGGAACATCCCGTTCATTCGCAAGGACTAACAATGCATCTCGCAACCAACCGGAAACGGGTTGCTCGCACAGGATTAGCGGCTGTCCTCCCTTACCGTATAAGGAATCGATCTGCTTGGCACACAATTCCGCAAGCTCTTTAATGCAGTAGCTCGCGTCATAGAAGTACCGACGGCAAGCACGGTGTTCGCCGTCGACTTTCATCTTGAAATGACCCAGCCGGCGTATGAGCTTTGTCTTGAAGCGTGTAGCAGGATCATCTGCCAGACGCGCAAAATGAGCTGAGTATTTCGTCGAATCAAAGGATGGCGTCTGGCCGACTGCATCACCGTTGGCACCGACCAAAACGACTCGTTTTCTCAGGATGAAGCGGTCCAACATAATACGGAACAGTTCCTCTCGGGGGGGCAACTCCGGAAGAATAACGACGAATCTCACCTTGGAGGGTTGATCCAAGACCATCTGAATTGCATGGGCCAAGTGGATTAAGATCCCTCCGCGCAGGAGGCCGCTTTGCGATGTTGCCAGATCAGCAATGATTAAATTCGCGGATTTCGATCGTTTCTTGACGTGTTCAACAAATCTATTCAGAATTTGGGGCGAGTTGATTTCGATTGCTGAATTGTCAAGAGCTAAGGCAATACGAGTCTCCTCTTTCGCAAATCGGCAGCGATCCCCCTCGATAAGCTCAGCGAGCCATAGATAGAAATGCGCTACCTTGTCCGTCGTCAAAGCAGAGCTGGCAAGCCCCAAGTGCACCGGTAATAGAGCGACGCGTTTCACGACTCCTGCTCCCGAACTGGCAAACGAACGACCACCATATTTCCTAACAAACGAGGGGTATGGTGGCCAAATTCCCTTATCCTAGCAACATACTTAACAGATGTTCCGTCGGGACTTAAAGCAGCCTTTTTGACGCTCATGCCCAAACGCTTCGTTCGAAAAAAAACGCTTCCTCCGAACACATCGATGACTGTGTTCAGAAGTACGTATAGTCCCATCCCCGGCGAATCCAGAACGGGATTTGTGGGAGGAGTGGTAACGCGGTCCCGGCCAGAACCGCTGACATCGCGGGTGATGCCGGGAAACGTAGCGGCCAGTAATAGCAAATCCTCAGGAGTGGTCGCATCGGGCACATAACTCGAGTTGACCACCGTTCGGCTCCGTATCCCCCCTTTGTGATCACATTGCAGCATTTCAAAATCTGCATAAAGATCCGGAACTTCAATTGACCGTATGCTCTTTCCGGATACAATTGCTTCCTTAAGAGTGTCGACAATACTCTGGCCGTCATCCCAGAACACGATTGTCAAATATCCAGCGTCGCTCGTCGACTCTTGTTCAGTTGTGCTGACGGACTCGCTTGAGGCGGCCTCATCCGCTAGAAGAGTGACTTCTATCGCGCTGAGTGCGTTGGTTTGTGATTTCACGCCGGTACGAACGGCCACCATTTGCCCGGCGACGAGCTCTTCTCCCGACATACGCTTTCGCCTAGCTCGCGTCCCCGATACAAGCATTTGATGGAAAAATGTAGTTCGTTCACTGCAGAGCAACTGAACTGTGCCCTCGGCAGTTTCGACTGTCAAAATGCCGTCCCTCAGCGCTAAGGAAGAGAGGATGCCTCTGACAGTAACGGCCCGGCGCGGAATAAAGAATGTCGATGCCGTCTGGATAATCCCAGCACCGGGATGCCGCACAGCATTGGTCGCTGCTTCGAAAACAATTCGACTCGCAACGTAGTTGTCTGGCCCGCGTAGGTAGCGGGTTAGAACTGATCTGACGAGCGTCTCTTGCCACCTGCTACTCTCAGATAGCGCAAACCGAGGTTGGGATGGCAGTGCAGTCAGAAAGCTCGTGATCGCGAAGAATTTTGTGGAAAGCATCCGCTGAAGGCCGCCTTCATAGCCGTAGAACTGCGCATACCTCAGAGCAGCGAATTCAGAATTCTCGCCGAAGTATGCGAGGTCCTCCTTCATAACAAGTTTTGATAACGGAACCCCGGTTGCGTCGCGAATAGCATTAGGAAACTCCCATACCCGCATGAAATCTCTCACATCCTTTGACTTAGGTAAGGCAAATTGGGTCGTGAAACCTCGACGAGTCCTGTCGGCTGTCAGCGCTACCAAGTGAAGCAAAGCAACAAGCTCGATGAACTGACATGCTGAGAGGTCAAGCAGCAGAGACGCTGGGTCTGGTCCGGAAGTACGAAAGTCCTCAAAGAGGACTTCCTCCAACGCTCCGATAGTAAGTGCGTGCGGCATCTTCACTTCACAAGTATGAGAAGAGCTCATCAGGTTAGGCATGTCGTCCATTACTGAAGGCCTTGGTTGCAAGCGACGGCAGCCTGCAAACGGGCAAGACTATAGGTATCGGAAGCAGAAGTCATGGTCGCATGAAAACAATAGGGCACCCCGGTACACCTGCCCCCTCGGATTCCGCCACCAACGACTCCGGTTCCAGCACCCGGGTGGCGGCGCGGGAGTTGTCGACATTCTTGCCTTTTCGTACGGCCCTGTGCAGAGGATCTGGAGGGAAGACGGGCCAACCCGGCAAGCTGATAATATGCAGTCAACATCTGTCAATGTCAAGTGCCCCACCTCGGCGCTCCACTCGGTAGCGGACGCTGCGAAACGCCATGCGCAAGACACCAACCGATCGGGCAGTTAAAATGCTCTTTGCCGCGTCAGGCGGCGTATGCGCGTTTACCGGATCCGATACCCCGATCATTCGGCGCGAGTCGGGTGCGCTGCTCGGCGAAATGTGTCACATCCGTGCAGCCTCTCTAGCACGACCACGGTACGACCCAGATCAATCTGATGATCAGCGAACCGAGACCCACAATCTAATCATACTGCGCCCAACACATCACAGTTTGATCGATCAAGACCCGCAGAAGTACTCCGCTGCGGCTCTCCAGAGAATGAAGGCCCAGCACGAGACCAGAGTGGCCACGATCTTAGGTGCGATGAGGTCTGGTATAGGCGGCTCATGTACTCCGTGCTTCCAAGAATTTAAGGGGTTTCGTAGGCAATCGCTGCTTCCGCATCTATCGGAGCGGCACGAGGTCGTGGACCGGAAACACTCAGACTTCATCGTTGCAGGAACTCGCCGCTATTGGTCGGCATAGACGATTTTGTCAGCGTCATAACCGATGTTTAAACTAGCGCCCTTTCGCGATGACGGCGCATTGACGTTCCACTCCCGGAAGCAGACTTTTCGCCTCTGGGATTTGGCGAAAAGTATCAAGCGCATCGTCGCAAGCTGCCTTTGCCTCCTCGTGCTGGTTTTCAAGTTCGAAAGCCGCGGCGCTCCCTAAATAGGCCTGACCCAGCAACGAGGTTGCACTAGATTCTTGTCCCATGACACTCTTCAACTGCTTGATTGCTTCAGTGAAGTCCTTTTGTGCTTTGTCAATCTGTTTGCCAGACTTAATAAGCTTGGTCCCGAGATCCGTATAAGCCATCGCCAAAGCGCGGGACGCTTCGGGGTATGATACACACAGTTTCAGCGCGACATTCAGCTCCTCGATAGCATTCTGATATCGTGTTGCGTTGGTTTGCACATGCGCGTCGAGTGTAAGCGCTCTCGCGAGCCACTGCCGTGCCTCCCCGCTTTGCGGGCTTGACGCTGGAATCTTGCTCAGTGTTTCAACAGCTTCCTTCGAGTCGGTAGTGGCCAGAGTGTCCCGATGATTACGAAGCTGGATGTTACCCCGCAGAACGAGCGCGGTGCCAAGAGTAAGCACCACTTGATCTTGTAGAGCCTGAGACTTTGACATTTGCTCGATCTCGGAGATAGCCTCGCTCAGTTCGCGAATCGCCGGGTCATCCTTGTTAGTTTCGAACAAGGCGCTTCCGAGGAGC
Organism: Candidatus Sulfotelmatobacter sp.; assembly: GCA_049584475.1. GTDB lineage: Bacteria > Acidobacteriota > Terriglobia > Terriglobales > Acidobacteriaceae > Sulfotelmatobacter. Next base: position 17,546 of record JBAUXX010000043.1, read on the forward strand.
ATATGGGCCTTTGCCAGATAGGTCCGCGCTTCCGGGTACTCTGAGTTCTTGCTCAGGATGATATCAAGAGTGCGTACACCTTGAGCGAATACGGCAGCACCGTTATCCTTCTTGCCTGCAACCTCCAAGTGATTCTCCGCCTGCACTGTCCCAATCCTCAGATTGATGAGCGCAAACGAATAATACGCGCCAAGATTCTCGGGATTGAAGGCCGTTGCTAAGAAGAAGTAGGCTTCAGTTTGCTGGTAAGCGGCTACGGCCTTGTCTGGTTGTCGATTCAAGTCAAGAGCGTTACCCAGTTGCAACTGAATGATGGCAACATCTGATGGATGGGCAGGTTTGGCTTTCAGCGCTGTCTGATATGCCTCGATCGCCTCCGCATAGCGCTTACTTTCTTGAAACGCTTCGCCAAGATAAAAAGCCGCCGCGCAGTATTCGGGTCTGGCCTTAAGGGCCTGTTGGAAAGCGTTGACGGAACCGTTGTAGTCCTGCTTGAGGAAAAAGGCTACCCCGCGGTCATAGTAGTTTCTTGCACGCAGAGAGCATGGCAGGACAAATGGCGGGCACTTCAACGCCAGATCGAATTGTTTGAAGGCGTTGTCGTAATCACCCGCTCCCGCATAGGCCAGTCCGAGAGATTCAAGCGTTCTAGGGTCATCTTTGTTGGCGTGCAGAGCCTCCCGAAACTTGCTGATAGCGGCGCTATAGTTCTTCATCTGCATTCTGGCTGCGCCGTCCAACATGAGCGCGTCGTGGCTGTTTTGTATGTCGGCAGAAACTTGTTCGTTGTAAAGTACAACAACATCGGTGGTGCGGCTGCTGTTGATGTAGGCTTCGCCAAGCAGGTTCGGATTGATGTCTTTCAAGATGTACTCGGCCAGCTGGCAGCTCGCGTCTTGTAGGCCTTGCTTCGTGGTCGCGTACGGACCGACAGTCCATGGGCCATCGCCATTCTTCGAGCGGGCGATCATAAAGAATGATCCTGATCCGTCCCCGATCAAATCACCAGAGATCACACGCTCCGTGCGGAGCACCGATCGCGCAACGGACAAGAGCGCATTCAATGAAACTCCTTTCACCTCCAGAGTCACTGGCTCGGGGATCGGAACAGCGGTCGTTACTTCCAAGATAGGAAAAACAGGCTGCAGATCGATGCCCAGGGATGCGTCCTTAGGGCTTAGGGCTCGGGATATATCTGAAGGCACGGGGTTGTTTGCACATGGAAATCGGCCCGGTTCTTGCATCGCAACTTTGCCGACTGCTTCCAGACCGTCGCGTACAACATTGGCGACCGTTTCTCCACTAAAAGGAAGCTGTGCGTTGCCTGCCGAATGCACGGCGAATGGAGCGATTACCGTTGTTGATTGCTTGCTTTGGTAAATCACGTAGGCGAAGGCCACGAGAGCTGCGCAGATGGAACCATACTTGGCGAAGTCCTCTTTATAGCGGACAAGGAGGCCCACAAGAAGGATCAAGATGTAAAAAGGCCAAAAGTCCACAATGTGATGCGCGAATGTTGCACCAACCACCGTAACGACCAACAGCGGAAGAGAACAATATACAGCCCACCAGCCATTACGAAGTGAAGCTCTTAATGTTCTCCGGCCTTGGAATGACCAGTGAGAGAGTGTTCGCGTGGCTTTCTGCCACAAGTACTTTTGGTCCAAGGAATCCCGAAGCGCCATCAACTGCCTTTTGAGCCAAAAGATCACAGGATTAGGAGCCTCCGATGTTGACCAAATATACGCCTAAGCTTAAAGGGCGAGTCAGGCCTCCAGGTTTTTCTGTTACGCAGAGCAATTCGTCTTCTGACAAGTTATCGAGATCGGGCTCTCGCTCGAGGGTTGATAGGCCTCATCCGAGGCATCGAATACCGTATCTTCTTGTACCGTATCTTTTTGTTGACATTCACGGATGTATAGCGTATGTTCAGCGTCAATTTCGGCGAGCGGAAGAGTGTGGTGTAGACCTACACCGCACGTCCGAGGGGGCTTCTACTTCGCCGACTTCCCCGAACTTAGGATAGCCCTGCCGAGCGAACTCGCTCGCCTACGGCAAACTGTTGTCTGAAAGGTCGAGAGCTTTCAGAGAACTTGGTGGCCGGGCTGAGCCGAATTTGCACCGTGGGCGACGTCCTGTCGATATAGGAGGAAGCGACGATGCGTTGCTGGCTGATACTGTTCCTAACGCTAATTCAGGCTCAAACGTCGCTGGCCTTTCAAACCGGACAAAATGATCAGAAAAAAAGCCCCCAAACAAGCACGCCGCCAAGTACAAATCCGACAGCTAGTGTCACCCCAGATGCTGCAAGTGCACATTCGGATCAAAACAAGTCCAACAGTGACAGTGCAAACGCCGTCTCGGCCCGCCGGTACTGCGGCGTAATACGTGGATATAGTGCAGACAAATCAGAGTTGCAGCTTGCAGACCGATCAAACGCTGCTGCGACCGCAATGGGGTCAGAATCTTGCGATCCGGGTCCGGCTGTGGAGATTCAGGTACAGGGTCAATCACTCAAAGACGGTCTGACAAATTGGAAACCCGGCGATCAGGTTATTGCTACAGTGACCGTGTCGAAGAATGGCACTGCTGAGTTGGTCACTCTGCAGGACATACAAGCCCAAGTTTTGCAGGTAAAGTCTTGGGAACCGGCTGTAGCGCTATTTTCCTTCCCCTTACTAGTTTTCCTCTTAACGATATTTTCTCGGAGCGTACGCGAATTGCTTTTCATCGGTCAGGATGGCCGATGGAGCAACTCGACAACCCAGATATCGCTCTGGTTTACGCTTTGGGTCTCCGCTTACATCGCGACTTTCGCTCTGCGGTGGACATCAGGCTACCACCTTATTGGTTCGATCACGACACCCTCGGCGCTATTGGCACTCTCAGGATTAAGTGGACTGACTTTTGCGGGTGCAAAGGGTATTACAGCGAATAAGGTTGCGAACCAGTCCGCAGCAGCCCCAGGTTCTGCGCCAGTAGCACCCGCCGCAGGTGCAACGCCGGCAGTGGCGGTCCCAGCCGTTGCACCAGTGTCACCGGCGCCAGGTGGAGTGCCGGCTTCAGTTCCTGCAACGGGAATAACCGCTGCCAGACTCTTGCCGGACGGCAAACGGAATAGCACGAAAGCGTCGACGACGTCGCTAGCCGATCTTCTGAAAGATGACCAGGGAAACTTCGATTTTGGTGATTTCCAGATGTTAGTGATGACGTTGATCGCGGTGGCCAGTTACGGCATTGTTGCATATCACTTCCTTGGCGCACTTGAAGCGCGCGTATCAGTTTCACTACCGGACGTTGATGGGACGGTTCTTGCGATGTTTGGTGTCGGACAGGGTGCGTATCTCGCCAAGAAGGCGAGCACGGGAATAGACCAGTAAGGATATTAGGAGTCGACCTAGAGCAACAGCGGTACGGGCATACATTCATTCACGCAGCTACACAGGCGCGAACTGATCTGCAACTTGCAAGCACCTCTGTGTGCAGGAAGAGACATGGTGAACACTCGGTAGCAGCTTACTTCTTCTAAGCCGCCGCTACAGTAGGTTGGGGAAATACGGTTTCGTCATTTGCGCTATTCACAAATATGGAGAAAGTACTACCTATGACCAGTCATCGTAGCTTGCTGTCCTCGCTAATTCTCCTTGTGGCGTTCTCCGCTGTTGCGAACGCCCAAAAGAACCAGAGTACTACTAGCTCCTCAAGCCCATCCTCGCCATCCTCCGGATCAGGATCCGGATTGGCGGGTGTCGTTTATACCTCCGGATCAGTACCAAAGACCGCTCCTCCTCAGGCACGAATCCTGTGCTTTTCCCTCGAATATGTATCCGATAATCCCAGTCAGCCCTTCATTTTGCAGCCTGATCTAAATCAGGCTCACTTTAAGCAGAAGTGTTCCATCTTCGACGACCAACATCCGTTGATGGCCGGCGATCTGGTTTCGGTCGCGGTGTACACCGGCGATGTAAACTCAGGCACGGACCTTCCTCGGATCCTAGCGATCAGCATTAATTTAACGGTACAAGCGGGACTGACCCTTAATGCTGCTCCTGTCCGGCCTAGCCTGACGAACACTGCGACTACCATCGCCAGCAACGGCCCGCTTCCGAGCCAGTTTTATCTCACATGGCCCAATAAACTCAATGGAGATACGATTCCGACGGTTACTGTCAATGGACTTTTTCATCCTCCATTGCCCGTAAGCAAACAGACGACATCTCCGGCCACACTGGACCCGAAGGGTACTCCCATCGGCCAACCGGTCATTGTCACGACAGAGAACGGCACCGTTCCGTATCCGGATCAGACCTTTCAAGCGCTAAGCCTCACTCTTCCACAGGTGCATCCGAGATATTTCTATAACGTCTCGACGGGGGTCGCTGTCAGTTTTCTGCGAAATCCAACGTTTACGCGTGTTGCCAATCCGCCATCGGGGGGAACGACAACGTATACAACCCAGCAGACGAATGGGGATCTCCTCGTCAATCCAATAATCATGTTTTCTGCCTACATTTTGCCGATCGACGCGGAGAGAACTTGGAGTCGTCGGGATTTCATACCCGCACCTTCGGTTGGATTTTCATTGTCATCGCCTGCGACAAGTTTCTTTTTCGGGGGAGCCATAGAGGTTCGCCGAAATGTTCAGCTCGTAGGAGGTGTCAACCTCGCGAAGGTCACGGCGCTGCTTCCTTCTGGATATGTCGATCCTACCTCTTCAGCCGCACCCGCAACACAGCAGGTGTTTCACACTGGAGGATTTGTGGGATTGACGTTTAACATCAATTTCATCACCTCCCTGTTTTCTGGAGGTGGATCGAAATGAGGCTTTCCAGAGCTGAGGCGGAAAGTGTCATCGCGGAATGGGCACATCGTCAAAGGTCCGAGCAGATTAGGACAATGGCAGAGACAGGCCCGAAACCGACCTACCATCGCATCACGACAAACTTGAACGATCCAGGTGCGGTGGTAACGATCAAAGGACCTCTTGGTCCACGAGCGATCGAGGCCATCAGCGATCGTGAGGATCCAGTTCGCTTTTTGTTTTTCGTCGATCGGAACCCTGGCGCGAACTGGGAGCATGCCTGCCAATACGTGTTCGTGCACAACAGTAAACGACTTACGATCATCGAGGCAACTGCCCCGCCGACCACGCTGGGCCAATCCAAACTGAAACGTCTCAAGCAGGTGTTCCCCCACGACATAACGAACCGCGGTGCAGAAAAGAACACTAGTCGTGATAAGCGTTCAAAGCGGACTCGTAGCTCGAAAGGTGCTGGCACTGAATAGTGCAGTTTGTGCGTCACCGAGTGATGGGACGTCGTTCGACGATTAAGCACAGTAAAGCGCAAGACGCTTGATGCAAGCGTTTGAAAGGAGTAGCAATTTGGCAGTTTACGCTCTTCTCTTTGCTGGATGTGGAGCAGTTCCAGCCTACGATTCACCGCGGTTTGTCAATGACCTGCAAAGGCTGGGTAACTGCATAATCAATCTCCAAGGTGCGGCTATCACGCGAATGTCCGTCCTTTACGGCGATGGCAGCCGCACTTTCAGCTTTGAACAGCAATCAGCAACTGTAGCACCTGGTGATGTTGTGACTTTACAGTCGGCGCTGTCATCAATTGCGACGCAGGCCACAGCTCAAGATGTGTTCATATTTGTGGCTTCGAATCACGGAGGACCAGATTACCAAGGATCCGGCTGCACTTTGTGGTGCTGGAACGACTGCGCGACCGTTACAGCTAGCTATTTCAGTGGTCTATGCTCTGGGATCCCCTGTAGCCGACAGATCTACATACTAGGGCAGTGTAATTCCGGCGGATTTATCCCATCGCTCAGGAGCGCTTCCAGACTCGTAATGACAGCTTGCGAAGATACCGAGGAATCGTATCCAACAGCTGATGGGACTTATGATGAATTCCTACTACGTATTGCCGAAGGAATCGAAGGTGGCGCGCAGAACTTTGCACAGGTTTTCTTTCACGCGCAGCAGGCAGACACGCAAGTCGAGCACCCTCAGATCGCAGACGACGGGGGAATAGCCAACGACTCTACGATCCTGCAAACTGCGCAATAACCTACGCTAAGTTCTAGGAGAAGTCGCATGTCGCATCCGATCAAACATCTCGTTGTGCTCATGTTAGAGAACCGGTCCTTCGCTCACATGCTTGGATTCCTACCTGGTGTGAATGGTCTGGATCCTTCGTGGACCAATCCTCTCACCTCCGAAGGACCTCAGGTTCAAGTCAGCCCGGACGCGCGGACCGTTCACGACCTTGATCCCGACCCTGGGCACGAGTGGATCAATGTCAACATGCAGATTTTCGAGAACCTCAACGGCACTGGTACACCAACCATGAAAGGCTTCGTGGAGGATTATCTCCTCATCAGCAAAGACAAGGGTCAAGCACCGAACATCATGAAGTGCTTCACTCCGAACACGCTTCCGGTACTCTCTACACTTGCACAGCAGTACGCCGTCTGTGACCGCTGGTTTTCATCGGTTCCCGGACCCACCATTCCCAACCGCCTCTTCACTCACGCGGCCCAGTCCGAAGGCTCGCTTACGCAGGATGCAGTCGCTGCGCCCTTCGTTATCCGTACGATCTTTGAGGACATGGACGTGCCTCCGAACCCCGCCAACTACCGCATCTACACCTACGGATCTTCCATCCTCATGGTCAACCGCTATCTCCAGCAAAATAAGCAGGACCACTTCTTCGACTTCGCGGATTTTGAAACGGATGCTGTGAAAGGCTACCTGCCGGAATACACCTTCATCGAGCCCGCTTTCGACGATGACGTAAACAATGGCATCTATGCGAATAGCCAGCATCCCGATTTCGCCGTCGACGAAGGCGAGGCTCTGATCAGCGCCGTCTACTCCTGCCTCTGCGACAGTCCCGACTGGGACGATACTCTCTTTCTTATCACTTATGATGAGCATGGTGGCATCGTCGATCATGTGGTTCCGCCCACTCTCGCGCCATCGCCTGCCAACGCCGGCCTTCCGGACGTTCCTCCCTCCACCAGCCCGGGCTTCGACTTTCGCCGGCTCGGCGTTCGCGTTCCCACTGTCTTTGTCTCTCCCCAAATTGCGCCGAACACGGTTATCAGCGACAGAAACTATGAGCATTGCTCCATCGTCGCAACCGTCCGTAAGCTCTTCTGCGGCCCTAACGCTCAAAATCCCTTCAACTGGCGAGAAGCGCAAGCCCCGACATTCGAGAACCTGCTCACTCTCGACACTCCCCGACCGGACGTTCAGCTTCCGGCTCCGATAGCTTCTTCGGGGCCGAGCGCCCTCCAAATACAGGCTTCTGCGCAAGACGAGCCACCCTCCAAGCCCAGCGACCTGATGCTCGCAATGGTGCGCGCGATGAACTACTCCCTAGAACAGCGCGGCATCACCCCTCCTGCTGACGTCGCGAATATCCAGACAGCACAGGAGGCTGTCGACTTCATGGCTGTCGCGAAAACAGCCGCTGGAGGTGGCGCGTGACGCGCCTCCGGATGCGCCTCGTCCTGATGCTCTTGTTCGGCTGTGCGCTCACCTCCGCGACTGCCGCCTCCGCTCAAGCTGTCGAGTATTCATGCAAGTACTTTTTCGTGAATGTGTTTCAGGCCACAGATTGCATGGAGGCCGTCTTTTCTGAGGATATGCCATATGTTCACGGACACCTCACGATGGGGAGCGTACCACCCGGCAATGGTTTTGCCCTCGGTGCGGCGATCGAAAAACCGACGCACTTCGTTTCTCCCTTTGCTCCCTGGATTGTCCCCGACATGCGAGATCGAGAGCTATTTCCATCTCCTTTGGATCCGGACACAAAGGAAGAGAAGAGGCCCGATCCAGGCGGGTATAAGTCCCTGTTGGTTCCGAAATTAGGTGCAGCTGTTTCCACCAATGGCTCATGGATTGTAGGTGGATCAGCTGACTGGTTGCCGGGCATCTATAAACCAGACAACCGCCTAGAAAGCCCTCCGAAGCCCGAGCTGCCTCCCATCAAGAAACCTTGCCATAAGTTTTTTCTCTTCTGCACCGAATCCGTCCTTGGTATCCATGTCGAAGGCACACACAGCGTCGCTCGCACTATCAACTTTTACGGCCTGGGCTCGGCTACGCCGGATGTCAAATACACATTTCGCTTGGATCAGACCTACGGCGGCGTGCAGGCCAGGCTGCCACTCATCGATGCCTTCATAGTCTCTGGCGGAATTGAAGGCGGGCACCCCGTCCTTCCAACTGATTCGCAATCCAGCGTGCTCATCGCCAATTTCCCCGCCGGGGCTCTGCCTGGCCTCAACGCTCAGCCCACTTACGTACATTCCCATGTTGGATTCATCACCCGGGCTCGCCATGTATCTGAACCAACGGTGAAGGGTGATCAAGAGACCGGTCCTCTCCATCTCTTGCATCGCGATGCCATCTCGCCCGAAGCGGAGTTTGTCTACCATTGGTACGACGCGGGGTCTGGCAGCGGCGCCTCGTTTCAGCAACTTGTCGCGAGCGCCAATCTCTCCATCGAACTGGGAGCCACCACGGAGGGCTATGTCGTCTCAACAGACGTAAAGGGCTTCTGGCCTCGCACGTTCTACCGCGTTCTCCAACATTACTGCGGAGGTCCACCGGCCAACCCTCGCATCGTTTTAAATCCAGGAGCCGATGCGAAAGAGAAAAACGACGAAAAGAAGAAAAAGGAGGCAGAATGGAAAAAGTACGGATACGTCTTCGAAATCAAGCATGACTCGCTCTGCGATTTCGGGACGCTCAACCTCAAGTCTCACCTTGTTACCACGACCGCCGATGCGAATGATGTGATCCCGTTTTACATGCTACCCACGCTCGGCGGACAAGACATCGACTCGCTTGTCAGCCTTCGCGGCTTCGAGAACTACCGCTTCCGCGCGCCGGACGCGATGTTCGTACAGGCAGAATATTCCCTGCCTGTCTACGACCCATTCGCACTCCTGCTCTTCTACGACGCCGGTAACGTCGGAAATACGCTTGGCGATGTTTCCTTCGCCCACCTGCGGCAGGACGCTGGTTTCGTGTAAACCTTCGTATCCTGCGCATGACGCTCCTCCAAGCGTATTTCGCCGGCGGACGGGGCGGCGGTCTTCATGCGGGATTCAACCTAGCGAAGCAGTTCTAGTTGACCGAGAGATCGGCTTGTTTCCGGCAAGAGTCCGTAGAGTTACTAGAGGAATAACAATGAGATCGACAATTTCGCGTCGCCGGACCATCGCCATCGGAAAGTTGATTCTGGTTCTGTTTTCTACAGCTCTCAGCTTGAGCGCCGCCGACGAACCGTCGCTTAGGATTCAGCGCGCGGATGAGAAAGACGTCGTCAAGGTTACGGTTGAATCTTCGTCGCTATCGTTGCAATTGTCGCTTCAGGCCATGAACACTGTTGCGGCAAGTAAGGTTCGCGTCGTGGTTGGGGACCTCTTGCGGCCCGATGGGGACGTGGTGAAGCCCAATTGGCAAGTCGACGGAAAGCCCGGAGCAACCGCGGAGGTGAATATCCCCGGACTGCAGGAGCGTCCACTTGTTATAAAGGCGCAACTCCCAGTCACGGGAACCTATTCAGGCTCGATCGATCTGATCTACGAGAAGAAGCGCCATTCTTTCGTGCTCACGATTACCCGCGCCGATGTGACTGTTCCGGCGAACATCACGCCTATCGATACTGTCCGCGCAGATTCATGTTGGGTAGCTAACCCGGTCGTACGTGTGGCATTGGCCGGGACCCACTCGGAAAAAGTTACGCTTGATCGGCCATTCGTCAAAGCTTTTGGACTTAAAGATTCAGATAAGGTCAAAACTCAGGCCCACTACGACGGCGTCAGTGTCAAGTCAGTGGACGCAAGTGGAAATCAGGCTGACGTAGGTTCAACATTCCAGCTGAATGGCCAATCACCGCTGGAGTTGCTAGTTACAATTCTCAACGTGGACGCTCCGGGCGAGTACACCGGCACGATGGTGATCAGCAGCGGCGACTTTAAGCCAGCAAGCCAGGACTTTACTGTCTACGTCCGCAATAGATCGTGGGTCGCGGCCTTTTTCATCATAGTTGGCGTAGCTGTCTCGTGGGGACTTCGTCGCTGGGCCAAAACGGATCGGCCGCGGTTGCTGGCGCAACGCCAGATCGCGGAGCTATCGAGCGAAGTCGACGCATTTGGCAGTCAGATCTCCGATGCCACGGAAGCCGAGGAGCGCGTCTTGCAATCGTTCTTGGTAAGATTGGCAGCGCTTTACGAAAAGTGGGATCGAAACGCCGTCGATGCCACCGACAGTACGGAAAAAGAAATTGAGGAGAAGCTCAATCTCTTTCGCGACTGGATCAATCTGCGCAGGCGATTTGACAGTGTCCGCCCTCCACAGGTGGCCGCTCCGCTGCGCCAGCGCCTGCTAGACGTTGAATTACGCTTCTCCGAACCAAGTTCTAGCGATCAGCTGAAAGCGCTTCGCGACGAGTTGACCGCTATCTCCAGCGCCCTCGCCGCTGCTATTCGCAACGACATCGTGACTCGGATCAAGTCGATCACTGACGAGGCCACCCAGCAAAAGGGTGCCTCATCCGAGACCTACGCTGGCCGCATTCAGACTGAGGTTCTGGACGTGCTATCTCAGGCAGGCGACCTGGCCCAGAAAGACCGTTCTGTCGAGGCCGGGGCTGCGGTCGACAAAGCTCGCCTCGCATACGCCACCATCATGGCCGCACAGCTCGAAGACCAGTTGCCATCCCAATCACCCGATCTGAAGCGGATTCCACAGCCCGAATGGGATACGCTGGTGGCGCAAGTGCAGGCCAAGACCGCGCAGGCACGCTCAGCCACTGATCCGGAAACGGCAATCTCTTGTTATGTGGATGCTTACAGCCTGTACCTGGGCAAACTGCTGGAGGCCTTGCGGCGGCGCGTCGCCATCGACTTGGAAAAGGTCGAGGCCAGCAGTCTTGCAAAGAAGGAAGATTCGAGCGCGCTGCTGAATCAGGTCGCAAAGCTGGTGGATGCCGCGTCTGCCAGTCTTACCCGGCGCGAGGTCGTCTCTGCGCTAGCGGTGTATCAGAAATCCAGAGTTGAGATTGAGAGCGTCGAGCAAAAATTGTCGGGCCTTGGCGTGGCAATGGGGGGCGCAAGCGGCCAGTACGTTGCTCCCCCAGATGCATTGCTTTTGCCTTCGGTCAGTTCACCAGGGTCAAGCGGACAGGAGGGCTTCGCAATGCTGCCACAGCGCGCCCGCCGGATACAGGTATCGGTGACGACCTTGGATGCCCGCATCAAGCGCAACGAGATGGTTTTCACTCTTGTTGTTGGAGCTGTATCGACGCTTACCGGCGTCCTTCTGCTTTGGATACCAGCTCCAGCCTGGGGCAGCCTCAAAGACTACATCACCGCGACTCTGTGGGGACTGGGATTGCATCAAGTGTCAGGCAGCGTGATGGGTTCTTTTGACTGGACCACAATGACTGACAAGCTCAGCGGCACCGGCGGCGGAAATGTCAAGAATTGACTTTGAGCGCGACGACTTGGCCGTGCAAGTGCGGCGCCTTCCGGATGGCGACGTAAAACTGCGCGCAAGCCTCGCTGCTAAGTCTTGGGACGTTGTCATTCCCGCCCTTAGTGTGCGCAACTGGCCGCACAAGCCACAGCTTGGCGGCTTTCTGCCACCAGCTGCTAGCGCAGAGTGGTCAAAACGACATGCGCCAGCGGCACCCGAGGCGCGGCTCCTCCGCCGCGTCACCGTCGATATCGCGGACGCTGACTTAGCAGTTTTGCGTTGGGAGCAGGCTCTTGATTTTGGAGTACCGGTGGTCCGGGTCAGTGCGGTACGTCCTCACGCCGAAGCGATTTCATTCACCTTGCCTTTGCGGATCGTTCAAGTTTCCCCTATCGCCACGTTCTCTGCGCCGAGACTAATTTATGGCTTGTTTGGACGGATGACCCAGAAAGACATTCACGGGGCTGTTGAGGTTCAAGCCGTCCCCACGCTGTCTTCCTTAGGACGAAAAGCAGTTTCGGCAAAACCGACCCTCGATGTCCTGCATTTCTCGTCATGGAGGGAGTTCGCGGCGCACCGCGATCGCCTCTCATTCGCGGACGCGTCCGCGGAGGGTACGGTCGCATGGCTCGCGCGATGTTGTTTCGCGTGGCAGACTAGGCTCGTTGTCTTTCATTGCGACCGGCAAGGCGACTTCGACAACGCGGTCCGCTTTGCGGCGGCGCTGCTGAGCGTGGGCGGCCCGGCCATCGTCGTCGAGCGCCTTAAGTTGGCGCGCGCGCGAATGTTCTACCGATCTTTTTATTCGGACTTAATTCACGATTTCCCTCTCGATGAAGCCCTGAATCGCACATTATTTCAGGCTGGCCTTCGCTCCAAGATCAATTCGTCCGTAAGTTTGTTCGCCGGAGCCGGCCGCGAGGAAAGCCTTCGGGTCTCTACCATAGCCATAAAAATGCTCCAAATCGCGCGAACAGTTTCCAGGCCTCGGTTGCCCGGAGTTTACCCGGAATTGAGTGCTGTTCTAAACCGTGGTGCGATGAGGCCCCTGCGCCCGCTATCCCTAAGACGGGCGGACGATTTCGCGAATGAGTTTCGCAGCCTCGACAGAGGTTGGAAGAATTACGAGTTTCAATTCCATGAGCATGGAGGCCTCCTCCCGCTTGCCAGTCACTTGAAGAACATACGGTCGATTATTCGAACTCATCCCGGCAAACGTCGTCCTTTAGTCATTCAGGACTTTGCCGTCGCTGCCAAGCCCAGCCGGACTGCCACTGAGAGATATATTCCTGACGTTGACCGCGAGGAGCGCTTACTCACCCTCAGGAAAGCGATGAAAGCCCGCACCCCAAAGGGCGCGGCTGATCCCTGGTACATTATTGAAAAATACATTCCGAACGTTGTCTCGACCGAACGCTCGCTCGCCGTCAAGAAAGCGATGAAAGGCGGGACTCGGGAGGTGGCAGCGCTTCCGCGAGCGTCACAATCGGCGAGATACCTCAACTCAGCATTCTGGCAGGAAGACCGCGAAGGGCAACTTGTTAAGATCAAACAGGAGGGTACCAGCCTGATGGAGGGGAAAATCTATCAAGTTGGCGTTGATATTGGCCCGCGTGACGTGCGCATCGTCGTCAGCGGCGCGACCGGTATCCTCGAAGAAGTCTTTCGCTGGACGCCTGACATGCCGGGGGCATGGGTCGAAATTGGAGTAACCGGCATCGATTTTGAGGTAATCGGCAGCCCAGTCCGGGAACTCTGGCTGCCGCGCACGGGGCCGAGCGAGAGAATTTATTTTCCGGTCGTGCCTACTTCCCACGAGGGAATGGCACAGTTGCGCCTGTGCCTCTACCACAATCAGCAAATCGTACAGTCATTCCGTATGGCAGCCGTAATATTCAGCGAAGATACGAAAGTCACTGTCGTTGAGCGTCGAAAACTTCTTTCCTCCGCATTGGGTCTGCCAGCGAAATCCGTCGGAAATATGGGATTTCTCGCCAGACTCGAATACACCGTTGGGTCTGTGAACGAAATAGCTGAAAAGCAGCTAGACAAATCCCGATCTCAAATCAGCATTGTCGCAAATGAATTGAACGGCCAATCCGTCATCACCATAAAAGGTGCCGGTTTCCACGATGTAAACATCCTGGCAGATAACGATGTAAGCACGTACGTAAAGAACATCCGGGGCGCACTGGAAAAAGCATCGTCAAAGACCTTTTCAAACGGCGATAAAGCTTATCTCTTCGGCGATTCCAACGAGGGTTCGAACGCAACCACTCCGGAGAAGCTCGGCGAACGGATACGAGGAATCGCTCAAACGGGTTGGCAGTTGTTTGACAAGCTGCTGCCGGGAGATCGACGCGATGAGCTTGCAGATCTGCTCGCCCCAGAAGGTACCAATATTCGAGTGGCGCACATTCTCCGCGAAAAAGTAATCCCCTGGGGCGTTTTATACGACAGAATGTACGATCCTGACAAAGAAGAAGATGCTAGCGGCAACAAAGTCGGTTTCAGCTTTTGCCCCGCCCGGATGCCGGACCCTCAAGGCAACCAACGAACGGGCGAATGCTTTGAGAGTCCCGACTGTCTGTTGCATGGCTATCCCGAAAAGTCGATAAAGAACTCGGATGGAAAAACGCTGTTGCCTGAAACCGTCGTGTGTCCTCTACATTTCTGGGGCTTCCGTCATATCATTGAGGTTCCGCCGCAACAGGTGGAACCGGGAGGCAACGGTCAAACAATGCCCAATCGCATCAGCGTGAGCGGACAACTGCAGATGGCGGTAGGGGCAAACGGAACATTGGCATTGCAGGAAAAACACATGCGCGACCTTGAGACTCTAGCGGGAACCTACAAAGTCGCATGGGCGGAACCTAGCTATCGGCGGGACCAGGTTATCGAGAGGCTCAAACAGAAGGATCTGGCCATCGTTTACCTGTATTGTCACGCCTTCGGCGGCGAGGGATCGGAACTAAAAATTCCAGAGCTGCATTTTCAGCGTCCTACTGACTCGGAGCCGGGAAAGATCAAGCCTGATGCGCTTCACTGGGGCACAAAGTGGCAATGTTCTCCGCTGGTCTTTCTGAATGGCTGCGGGACGGTGGGTTATACCCCCGACGCTCTTTCTCCCTTTTTGAAGAAGTTGGTGGATGACCGCGGCGCATCCGGTGTTATCGGCACCGAGATTCTGGTTTGGGAGCAACTTGCGACGGAGATGGCAAAGCGATTCCTGGAAGCTTTTCTGGCAAAGGAGTCCGCTGGCCAGGCTTTGCTCGAGGCTCGTCTTGCTCTACTGGCTCAAAACAATCCTCTAGGGCTTGTTTACACCCTATATGCCCCGTCTGACTTAGTGATATCTTTCACCAATTGAAGGCGCAAGATTCTTGTTGACGTTCTAATCGACTGTTGGCTTCGGTCTGGAATACACAGTAATTTGTGAACTGAGAACAATTCGGGGGTGACTCTTTTTCCTGGATTTCCGTCAAATCCGCTTAGAGGTTTTGAGTCCCCGCCGTAAAATCATGGACCCGCACGGATCAAATTGACCGCATCGTGCCCCCACGCTCGTCACGCAACATATCGGGCCAACGCTCCAGCAGTGGCCTTGGACAGTGCGTCTTAGGATGGCGATTGCTGAATAAAACCCGAAACCTTCCAGATAGTTTCTCGAATGTCCGCTTCCGAATGAGAGGTGAGAATGACTATAATCCAGCGCAAGCAGTGGGATTTCCTCGTGGACGTGTTCATCAGCAACTCCGTAGCTGGCGCTCTCGGACACTCGGGGACTTACATCGAGACGAAAAACAAACAAGAGGAAAAGTGGCTGGCCTTTAGCAAAGAGAATTTGAGCAAGATTTCGAGGGAAATCGGCGGGACGCTGGGGGACTTTGGAAGTATTGTCAGATTTTACTCGCACCGCAACCTAGAAGCGATCTTCACGAAATGGGCAGAGTCTAGGCACACTCCCATTGGCAGCAAGGATTTCGAGAAGGCCATGCCGCTGCTGCCCCTCGCGGCCGGCGTCACTGATGAAGAACTTCAAGATCGTTGGGCAGCGCTGCTAGAGAGTGCAGTCACCACGAGAAAGGGTTTCTGCACTCATTTGGCAGGACGCTCTTAGAACTCACACCAGAAGAGGCCCGCTTTTTAGGTAGCCTCCGCAAGGCTGCTTCTGTGAGGTGCCGCTTCGCGCCAGACGGCATTGACATAACGCCAAGGGTGATTTCGTACGCCGAGTTGCTGAACGTTGCCATGCATAGGCAGCTAATGCTCCACGCTCCCCGGATCAGAAAATGAAAGACCGAGCTGGAGACTGTAACCAACTCTGTGAAAGTCGGGCGGCAGGCTTCCTTGCTGGACCGTCACCTCGAACTGCAGGTAGGACGAGAGCGGCGCGTTGAAGCTGGCCCGTTCGTACGCCCGCCGTTTCGTCGTCAAGATATCCGTGCCTCCGTTTTCAAGGTCGGTCCAGGGCTCGGGAATGGAGAGCCATCGTGCGGTACGAGTACTCGATGATGATCGGCTTGTCGCCCAGGAAATTGTGAGCTAATTGGAACGACCAACGCATGCTGGCGTCCGCGCCCGCCACGCGCCGGAGTTGCGATCCGTCTTCCCCGATGACATGAGTCTGCACGTGCTGCACTTCCTCCAGCCCGACCACCGGATAGATGGTGAGCGACGACGGCTGTTTGCGGATGTTTCGACGGTTATGTACCCAGACATAAGACGTATGGTATGCGTGCTAACACTGAGCCGAGTACGTGTTCTATCGTGATCAGAGCGCTTATTTATTTAACCTGCTGGTAACTGGTTCCGGCAATCCACTGGGCCAAAAGTGTTCGTGAATCGTAACAAGAAACACAAGCCCGAGGCGGCGGCGTAATGCGGAAATCCTAGAACCGGCTAATGTACAGCCGCTCCACAACCAAGCTTGTTCGGTATTCGTAACAGAGAAATTATCAATTGACACATTGGTCCAACTTCAATTAGACATTAGTCCGAATTCAGCGTAAGAAGATCCGAGGGGGTCGGAACTTCCGTTCTTTATCGCTGAATCTTCCTCTAAGAAAGCCGATTAAAAGCTTGCGGAGTCCGGTTTGGGCTAACGCGCCTGGGACTATGTGTGTCCGGCATCGGCTGCACCAATAGCGACAATCCTAGGTTCAAAGGGTATCTACGCGCTTGGGCGTCACCTCCGTTTCGCCCTTCAGCGTCATCGGGCCATGTGCGGTGTCAAATATTTCAGCATTGCGAATCGAAGGTGCGAGGGTAAGGAAATGATGCACTTTGTGAGTAGCGTCGCTTCTTCAGTCAGTACATTTTTCAAACGACTCTATCCCTGGGGGCGTTTTGCCTCGCGCTCGTCCTCGCAAAATGGCACCTCCATGCGCCCCCGTTCCCGTAAGGATCAAGCCAGTTTTGTCGCTATCTACGCCCTTGTATTCCTTGCCAGCACGCTGTGTGCGGCGCAAAGCGTGACCCTTTTGCCGAGCAGTCTTTCTTTCGGCAACCAGCCCATCGCCGTAACAAGCACCGCGAAGACCGTTACCCTCAGGAACTCGCAAAGCGTCGCTCTCACGATTGCCTCCATCAGCGGCTCGGGAGATTATGCGGAAACGAATACATGCGGAACATCGCTGGCGGCCGGCACCAGTTGCACGGTAAGCGTGACTTTAACGCCCACTGCGACCGGCACCCGCACGGGGGCGCTCACCGTCACCGATAACGCGGGCAACAGCCCGCAGACAGTATCGCTGACTGGCACAGGTGTGGCGCAGGCGTTCACAGCGCCGGCGACGCTCGCCTTTGGGGTCGGGCCGGTCGGAATTACGAGCGCCGCAAAGACGGTGACGATCACCAATAACCTCGCGGCAGCCTTAAGCATTTCCTCCCTCGTTGCGACGGGAGACTACGCCCAGACCAACAATTGCGGCAGTTCCCTTGGAGCCGGAGCATCCTGCACGGCGACCGTCACATTTACAGCGACGACCACCGGTGCGCGCTCTGGCACCTTGTCAGTGACCGACAGCGCCAACAACAGCCCGCAAACAGTTTCGCTGACGGGCACCGGCGTGCCGCAGGTCACAGTTTCACCGACGACTCTGGCGTTTGGAGTTGAACCGGTTGGAATCACGAACGCGGTAAAAACGGTGACGATTACCAACAATTTAGCGACGGCGCTCAGTATCTCCTCGATTGGCTCGTCGGGGGATTATGCGCAGTCCAACAATTGCGGCAGCTCGTTAGCCGCTGGAGCGTCGTGCACAGCAAGCGTGACATTTACGCCGACGACCACGGGTGCTCGCACCGGCAGCCTGACAATCACCGACGACGCCAACAATAGCCCGCAAACAGTTTCTCTCACGGGGAACGGCGTAGTCCAGATCCTGGTCTCACCGGCAACTCTGGCCTTTGGCTCTGAAGCACTCGCGATCTCCAGTGCAAGCAAGTCCGTGAGTATCACGAACAACCTGGCGACTTCGCTGAGCATATCCGCGCTTGCGATATCGGGAGACTATACCCAAACCAATAACTGCGGCAGCTCCCTGACATCTGGAGCGTCCTGCACTGCGAATGTCACCTTCACTCCAACTGCGATCGGCGCGCGCACAGGGACGCTGACAGTTACGGACGGGGGAAACAATAGCCCTCAAACAGTGAGTCTGACCGGGACCGGCACCGCTCTACCGCACATCACCAGCCTATCAGCGTCATCGGGAGTTGTGGGTGCCTCTGTGACGATCCAAGGGACAGGATTCGGCGCCGCCCAGAATGGAAGCACCGTGACTTTCGGGGGCTCACCCGGCAGCCCTGCGACATGGAGTGCAACGTCGATCTCGGTAACGGTTCCGTCGGGGGCCGCCACTGGAAACGCGATCGTGACGGTAAATGGCGGACCGAGTAATGGCGCTACGTTCACAGTGGTGCCGAATATCTTGAATCTTTCGCCGAATTCAGGTGCGGCAGGAACGCCGGTTACGATAACTGGAACGAGCTTTGGTTCGACACAGGGGTCCGTAACCTTTAACGGTACGACCGCTACTCCCTCCAACTGGAACTCCGGCACGATAATCGTGCCGGTACCAAATGGCGCGACAAACGGAAATGTTGTTGTGACCGCGGGCGGGATCGCAAGTGGAGGGGTAACTTTTACCGTAGCTGTTGCGCCGCAAATCACTAGCGTCTCCAGCAGTCTCGTGGCCGTCGGAACCGATCAATGTGTCAATGGAAGTGGGTTTGGCGCGAGCCAAGTCAGCGGTAGCTCATTTCTCATAAATAGCACGGCCCTCACCACCGATTTGTGGAATAACACGTTAGCTTGCGCAACTATCCCGGCGAATTTCACGCCGGGTGCCGCGACTCTACAGATCGTGACGAGCGCAGGGTCTAGCACCACTTTGAATTTCACAGTCACGGGCCAGCCCGCCATTACCGGCGTGAGCCCGCCGAGCGGACTCGCTGGAACACAACTAACCATCACGGGCACGCACTTCGGCCCCACACAGTATTCAAACAGCAAGGTTCTCTATCGTGATAGCTTCCCTGCCTTGGCGATCGTCAGTTGGTCGGATACCCAAATTGTGGCAATTATTCCCGCCGGCACAACTACGGGTTCCGGAGAAATCGATGTCGAAAATAATGGGCTCTGGGCGGTGAGCTCTAATGCCTTTACCGTCAGCCTTGCGTCTGCCATTGTCGCAACCACGGGCCAGATGACGACGGCACGCTACGCCCAGACAGCGACCGAGTTGACGAACGGCCAGGTATTGATCGCGGGAGGGACGAGCGCGGGCGGCGCAGTCAACAGCGTCGAACTCTACAGTCCGACCGGCGAAACCTTCGCGGCTACAGGTTCGATGAGCACAGCACGCACTTTGCATTCTGCAACGCTGCTGAATGATGGCACGGTGTTAATCGTTGGAGGATTAGGAAATAATCAAACCGCCTTGAACTCAACCGAAATTTACTCCGGAGGGACATTTACAGTTCCGGCGGCCTCCTTGAACACTGCGAGAGCGGGTCATACGGCGACCCTGCTGAATAACGGGCAAGTTCTAATTGTGGGGGGATACGATCCAGCTTCGGGCATAATTCCGACAGCAGAACTCTACGATCCGGCGACGCAGTCGTTCATCTCTCTCGGCAATACCGCTATCCCACGCTACGGACACACCGCAACCGTGTTGCAGGGTGGGCTGGTTCTTATCGCCGGCGGCGAAGCCGATCTAACGCCAACCGCCGCCTATAGCAGCGCTGAAATCTTTAACCCCGCGACGAAGCAATTTACACCGCTGTCCGCCGCTATGACGACCCCTCGCGAGGGGCACGCAGCGACCCTTTTGAATTCCGGACAAGTGTTAATAACGGGCGGCGATGTTCCGGGAACCGGGTCGCTGAATTCTGCTGAAATCTACGATCCGATAGCCAACACTTTCACCGCGCTGACTTCGTCGATGACCGCCGCCAGAATTCTGCACCGCGCACTCTTGCTGAATGGGGGTACCGTTCTGATCTCGGGAGGCAATACTGATTCCCCTGGAACCAGCACCGCTCTGAACACGGCTGAGCTGTATGACCCTGGGAGTCAGGCGTTCACGGCTGTAACGGGAAGCATGGCAAGCGCCCGTCAACGATACACCGCGACGCTTCTCAGCGATGGCACCGTTCTTCTCGCCGGCGGCACCGATGGCACAAATCCGTTAATTACATCTGACCTTTACATGTCAAGCCAGCTCGCCGGCTTGAACAGCATTTCAATCCAGACCACCGGTGAAGTCCGCATCGGCGGTCAACAACAGCTTGTCGCTACAGGTTATTTCAGCGACGGGAGCACCCAGTCGCTCGCCTCCGCGCTGTGGAGTTCTTCGGCCACGAACGTTGCCGTTAGCGATGACGCCACAAATCCGGGTATCGCAAACGGCGTATCCGCCGGTTCCGCCACCATAACTGCAGCGGCAGGGGGAGTGAACGGGTCGGCTACGATCATGGTCGCTGTACCCGTTGCGATCGCCGTCAGTCCCCAGAATGTACTCACAGTTGTTGGCAGCACGCAGCAATTCACCGCCACCGCGATCTTCAGCGACGGCAGCACGCAGGACGTTACCGCAAGCGCAACCTGGACTTCTTCCGTGTCTGCCATCGCGGCAATGACCGGCGGTTCAGCATCGGCCCTGTCGCAGGGTCTTGCGACAATTCAGGCGACATCCGGGTCTCTCTCTGCGTCAACGACGCTGAATGTGGCAGGCGGAAGTTTGGTTTCGATCTCGCTCTCACCCGCTAATCCATCGATCACTCTAGATTCTTCTCAGCAGTTGACCCTCGCGGCAACCGGGGCATTTTCTGACGGAAGCAGCGGCGACATCACCAGCAATGTCGCCTGGAGCAGCTCCAACACGGCCGTGGCAACGGTCTTTCCGCCCGGCGTTAGTGCAGGACTCGTCGTTCCGGTCAGCACCGGCAGCAGCAACATCGGTGCAACTCTCAGCAGTGTGAGCGCCAGCACACCCGTAACTGTGGTTTCACCGACGGTCCAGCCAACGCCAGCAATTCAGACAGTTTCTCCAACCAATGGTGTGGCAGGAACCCAGGTCACGGTCACCGGCTCCGGTTTCGGAACAATTGAAGGCAGCGGCGCGGTGATGATCGGTAGCGCGCCGGGCTCAGTAGTAAGTTGGAGCGATGGTCAGATCGTCGCGACGGTAAATACGGGATCAACATCCGGCATCGTGCAGGTCCAACAGAATAGCTTATCGTCGAACAGTGTTTCTTTCACTGTTAATGGAGCCACCGTCCTCGGTGTTTCGCCCGGAAGTGGCGTGCCAGGCACTCAAGTCACGGTGACCGGCTCTGGTTTTGGCGCGTCGCAAGGAAACGGCAGTGTGTGGCTGGGAACGGCCGCTGGAATTGTAAACAGTTGGAGCGACACCCAGGTTGTGGCGACGGTTTCTTCGGGAGCAATTTCGGGGAATGCCCAAATTTTGCAAAACGGCGTTTGGAGCAACTCCGTTCCGTTCACCGTGGAGGTACCTCACATCCAGAGCATCAACCCCAACTCAGGCTCCGCGGGTACCGTCGTGACGGTTACCGGCAGTGGCTTCGGTAGCGCTCAGGGAAATGGTACTGTTTGGGTAGGAAGCACCTCCGGAAGCATAGTGGGATGGAGCGATACTCAAGTTATCGCAAGTGTGGCATCGAGCGCGGTGAGCGGTATTGTCAAAGTTCAGCAAAGCGGCGTGTGGAGTAATGCCATTACCTTTACGATTCCTGGAGGCATCGGCAGCGGGGGTGGCGGGAGTACCTTGGTGACTCTCGTTCCCAACGTCATAAGCATGCTCGTTGGCGACACACGCTCAATTCAAGCCTTGAACTCCACCAATCAGGAAGCCACCGGATTGACCTGGAGTTCAAGCGACAACACTGTCGTTACGCTTTCTCCCGACGACCCTCCCATTATCACGGCGGTTGGCTCCGGATATGCGACCATCACTGCCGGGACTGCTTCCGCTGATGTCGCGGTCTCTTCGGCTGCGACGTTTGCGAATGGCACGGTCCTTTGGTCAGATCCTGGAGACGCTTCCGGCGTCAAGCAGATTGTTCCAGCCGTGCCCAGCGCGACGGGAATCGCGGATGTGTTCGCCTTGCAAAATGATTGCAGCGTACAGGCGACTGCCAGCGACGGGACCGTCGCCTGGACGGTCAGCATTGGAACGAATGTCGATGAGTTCGGCAACACGGGATGCAACGCCCTTCAGCCCGACTTTCAAGGCGGCTTTGTTGTAGTGAATCAGGGATTTCACGGAGAGAATCAGGCTGAAACCCAGCCTTCTATTCAAAGATTCGACGGGATGACCGGCGTAGCCTCGCCGCCATATCTGCCGACCAACGCGCCAGGGCTGAATCCGCAAGTTACGATTCATACCGACGGCACGATCTTCACGATCGATAGCGGCGCCGTTTTCGCTCTCGATCCAACAACCGGCTCTCCGAAATTCCAGGTACAAGTGGAACAAAACACCTCCAGCCTTACTGGCACAGAGTGCCTCGGGGACGCGATTAGCATTGAACAGGGCTTAAATGTCATTGAGGGTGTCACCTCTCCAGCACCGAGTTCAGCATGGTTTGGTCAGGTCATCATTGCTGGGGATGGCTATCTGTACGTTCCTTACGCGTACGTACAAACCATGGCAACGTCCGTTGCGGACGGCGGGCAGAATGGCGAGCCATGCACGCGCACCGAGAGTTCCGGCTCGACGAATTGGCATTTCCGCATGTTGCGAGTGGGAACGGATGGCAGCTCAAGCAAGATATCACTTCGCGACTGGTCGACTACGTCGGTTCCTGGCTTCTCCTATAACAGTGGCGTCGGTCCGTTGGTGGGAGTTGCAGACGGCGTGGATCGCGGCATTAACGATCTGGGGAAGGTGATTACAAACGCCGATCAGGGCATCGGGCTTTTGTGGTGGGAAGCAGACAGCGCAGCCGAGACTCAGCGTCTAACCATGGTATCGAGCGCCGGGATCATATCTGATTCTGTCCTAAACGCGCCTGCCCTGCCAGCCGGCAGCCCGACGGTCACGCCCGTGCTACAAAGCGAAGACGGCAGCTATGTGGGAACATTTCTCAGCAGTGTGCAGCAGGGCATTCTCACGTGCACGCAGATCAACTCGATCGCTTACGACCAGTCAGCCAACGTGCGGTGGATGGCCCAAAGTTACACGCCTGCGATGGCGATCGCAGGCGGAAGCGTGATTTTGAACCATATCTCGCCCACGCAATGCCCCACACCTCCAGTAGTGGGCCCAGCCGTCACGTTCGATAAGAACGGCAACCAAATAGGACAAATCGCCAACATGCCTACGCAGTCGTGGCGTGGAAACTCCTACCAAGTTGGATCAGTTGATCAGATAGCGTCCTCATCGGTGGCGCTCGCCAGTAGTTTCTGGGCTTTTGCAGGAGCTAATCAATCCGGCAACG
>JBAUXX010000044.1:0-16612 GCA_049584475.1 Candidatus Sulfotelmatobacter sp.
GCGAAGCGCAGGCCCTTTTCCATGGCCACCGGCGTAATCAACTCGATTACCAGGCTGACGTTATCTCCAGGCATCACCATCTCGGTGCCCGCCGGCAACTCCGCCACGCCCGTCACGTCCGTCGTGCGCAAGTAAAACTGCGGACGGTATCCCTTAAAGAACGGCGTATGCCGCCCGCCTTCTTCTTTCGTCAGGATGTAGACCTCGGCTTTGAACTTCGTGTGCGGCGTGATCGATCCCGTCTTGGCCAGCACCATGCCGCGCTCCACATCTTCTTTCGCAATGCCGCGCAGCAGAAGCCCGGCGTTGTCGCCCGCCATTCCTTCGTCCAACTGCTTCTTGAACATTTCCACGCCGGTCACGACCGTCTTGCGCGTGTCGCGGAAGCCGACGATTTCCACTTCCTCGCCCACTTTCACCTTGCCGCGCTCGATACGTCCCGTGACCACCGTGCCGCGTCCCTGAATCGAAAAAATATCTTCAATCGGCATCAGAAACGGCTTGTCCAGCTCGCGCGCCGGCTGCGGCACATACTTGTCCACCGCCGCCATCAGCTCGTCCACCTGCTTCTCCGCCTTCTCTTCCCCGTTCAGCGCGCCCAGAGCCGACACCCGCACCACCGGCACATCGTCGCCGGGGAACTTGTAGCTCTTCAGCAGCTCGCGCACTTCGAGCTCGACCAGTTCCAGCAACTCGGGATCGTCGACCGCGTCAACTTTATTCAGCGCGACGACCAGATACGGCACGCCCACCTGCCGCGCCAACAGCACGTGCTCGCGCGTCTGCGGCATTGGACCATCGGTCGCCGCCACCACCAGAATGCCGCCATCCATCTGCGCTGCGCCGGTAATCATGTTCTTGATGTAGTCGGCGTGGCCCGGGCAATCCACGTGCGCGTAGTGCCGGTTCGCCGTCTCATACTCCACGTGCGCCGTCGCAATCGTGATACCGCGCGCTTTTTCTTCCGGAGCGTTATCGATCGAGTCGAACGACCGGAACGTGTTCTTCGGATTGTGCTTCGACAAAACCTTGGTGATAGCCGCGGTCAAAGTGGTCTTGCCATGATCGATGTGACCAATCGTTCCCACATTGCAGTGCGGCTTAGTACGATCAAATTTCTCTTTCGCCATTTCCTTAGCCTCTAGCTCCTAGCTCTTAGCTTCTAGCTCAAAACCAAATCCTGTTCGCTTCCATCTTCGGGCTTCTCGTAATACGCTCCGAGAAATTGTTCTTTCTCGATCAACCCCTCGAATCGAAGCCAATCTTCAAACCGTTCGAACTCGTCCTGAAACCGCGCTCGAAAGAGTTCGAAATTCCGATGCCAGCTCCAAAAATCCTTCACCCTATACTGCGCCGGCGATGACTGCTCACACCAAACTTCCGTTAGCAGATAACCATCCGCCTTGCGTAACAACCTAGGCCAGGAACCGCCGACGCCGAACACCGGTTCAAACTCTGCCCGCCGACCGTCCGCAATCCAGAATCTTCGATCAACTACGAACCGCGGGGCGTGCAGTCACTTCGTGGTCCCCTGCACCTTGGCGATGATTTCCTCCGAGACCGATCTCGGAGCCTCCTCATAGCGGGCAAAGTGCATCGAGTATTCCGCGCGGCCCTGCGTCGACGAACGCATATGGGTCGCATAGCCAAACATTTCAGCCAGCGGAACGATGGCCTTGATGACCTGCGAACCGGCGCGGTGCTCCATGCCTTCGATGCGC
Source organism: Candidatus Sulfotelmatobacter sp. (assembly GCA_049584475.1). Lineage (GTDB taxonomy): Bacteria > Acidobacteriota > Terriglobia > Terriglobales > Acidobacteriaceae > Sulfotelmatobacter. The sequence continues at coordinate 1,722 of JBAUXX010000044.1, forward strand.
CCGCGGCGCGAACTCAGATCGCCCATGATCGTTCCCGCGTAATCTTCCGGAGTCACAACTTCGACCGCCATCACCGGCTCGAGCAGCACCGGAGAAGCCTTGCGTGCCGCTTCTTTGAACGCCATCGATCCGGCAATCTTAAAGGCCATTTCGTTCGAATCGACGTCATGATAGCTGCCGTCGTAAAGCGTAGCCTTCACGTCAACCATGGGATAGCCGGCGAGAATACCGCCTTCCAAAGCCTCGCGAATACCCTGATCGATCGGCTTAATGAATTCCTTCGGCACCGACCCGCCCGTAATGTCGTTGACGAACTCGTAGCCAGTCCCCGGCGGTTGCGGGTCGAGATAAATCTTGGCGTGACCATATTGACCCTTGCCGCCGGTCTGGCGAATGTATTTGCCTTCCGCTTCGGAGTGCCTGCGGATGGTCTCGCGATAAGCCACCTGCGGCTTGCCGACGTTGGCTTCGACTTTGTACTCGCGCATCATGCGGTCGACGATGATTTCCAGATGCAACTCGCCCATGCCGCTGATGATGGTCTGTCCGCTGTCGGGATCGGTGTGAACCTTGAACGTAGGATCTTCCTGGGCCAGCCGAGCCAGCGCCATGCCCATTTTTTCCTGATCAGCCTTGGTCTTGGGCTCAACCGCAACCGAAATCACGGGGACCGCAAAGGTGATGGATTCGAGCGCTATCGCGTGATCGTCATCGCAGATCGTGTCGCCGGTACCAACGTTCTTAAGGCCAACTGCGGCACAGATATCGCCCGCGAGAATCTCGCTGATCTCTTCGCGCTTATTGGCGTGCATCTTCAGCAATCGGCCAATGCGCTCGGTTTTAGTGGTACGGACGTTCAGTACCGAATCGCCAGTCTTGAGCGACCCCGAGTAGACACGAATGAATGTCAACTGACCGACAAACGGATCGGCCATAATCTTGAACGCCAGCGCCGAAAAAGGTTCTTTGTCGTCGGCCTTACGGAAAATCTGTTCGCCATTGTGGGGATTCGTTCCATGCGTCTCCGGAACGTCGAGAGGCGAGGGCAGATAGTCGACAACCGCGTCCAGCAGCGGCTGCACGCCTTTATTCTTGAAAGACGTTCCTACAACAACCGGGAATACTTTCAGAGCAATGGTCGATTTGCGCAGAGATGCGCGCAGTTCGTCGGCGGTTATGACTTCGCCCTCGAGAAATTTGTGCAGAATCTCGTCGTCATTCTCGGCAACGGTCTCGACCAGTTGCGCGTGGAAGGCTTCGGCCTTCTTCTTCAGATTTTCTGGGATCTCTTCGGTGATGTATTCCGCGCCCATCGTCTCATCGACCCAGACGATGGCCTTCATGTTGATCAGATCAACCACGCCCTTGAACTTGTCTTCCTGTCCAATGGGAATCTGAATGGCAACGGGCTTGGCGCTGAGGCGCTTGCGGATGGTATCGACGGCATGCTCGAAATCGGCACCCATCTTATCGATCTTGTTGATGAAGCAAATTCTCGGCACGCCGTATTTATCCGCCTGCCGCCAGACTTTTTCCGACTGCGGCTGCACTCCGTGCACCGCGTCGAATACCGCGACTGCGCCGTCGAGCACGCGCAGCGATCGCTCCACCTCAGCCGTGAAATCCACGTGGCCAGGTGTATCGATAATGTTGATGCGAATGTCGCGCCAGGTGCAGGTGGTCGCGGCGGACGTAATCGTAATGCCGCGCTCCTGCTCCTGCTCCATCCAATCCATGGTCGCAGTGCCTTCATGGACCTCTCCGATGCGGTGCGTGCGTCCCGTATAAAACAGGATGCGCTCCGTCGTAGTGGTCTTACCGGCATCGATGTGGGCCATGATGCCGATGTTCCTGCAACGCTCTAATGGGACTGTTCTAGGCACGACTCTGTCTCAACTCTTTCTGGGCTCTTGAAATCAGCTTCTGGCTACTAGCTTCTGGCTCCTAGCGAAACCCAACCTGCCAGCTTTTGACCTAGTCAGCAGCTAGAGGCTAGAAGCTTCTTTTTACCACCGGTAATGCGCAAACGCCTTATTGGCCTCCGCCATCCGGTGAACGTCTTCTTTCTTCTTGATCGCCGCGCCTTTACCCGTGGCGGCGTCCAACAACTCGTTCGACAACTTGTCGACCATTCCCTTTTCGCCGCGTCCGCGCGCATAGGTAATCAGCCAGCGGATCGCGAGCGACGTACGGCGGTCCGCATTCACTTCGATGGGGACCTGGTAGTTCGCGCCGCCTACGCGGCGGCTTTTTACTTCGAGCAGCGGCTTGGCATTCTCCACGGCCTTGGTGAACAGCTTGATCGCCGTGTCGCCGCCCTTGGCCTCCACGCGCTGCAGCGCCTCATAAAAAATTCCTTCGGCGGTCGAGCGCTTGCCCTGCCACATCATCGAGTTAATAAACTTCGTCACCAGGTCCGAGCCATAAACGGCATCGGCCGCGACGGTCCGCTTGGAGACATGTCCTTTTCTTGGCATCGATTCAGCTCCCTGGCTTCCTTCGCCAGGTTCCAAAGTTTCAAGGTTTCAAGGTTTCAAGGTGACACCGTTGCAGGCGCAGACCTTGGAACTTTGAAACATTGAAACCCTGAAACCTTGCCTTATCCTTTCTTCGGTCTCTTCGCTCCATACTTCGAACGTCCCTGCATACGGCCCGCGACGCCCACCGCATCCAACGTTCCGCGAATCACGTGATAGCGCACGCCCGGCAAATCCTTCACGCGGCCGCCGCGGATCAGCACAATCGAGTGCTCCTGCAGGTTGTGGCCGACGCCGGGAATATAAGTCGTCACTTCGATTCCATTCGTCAAACGCACACGCGCGACTTTGCGCAGCGCAGAGTTCGGCTTCTTCGGCGTCTGCGTATACACGCGGGTACACACACCGCGCTTCTGCGGACACCCCTGCAATGCCGGACTCGCGGTTTTATAGCGCGTCCGCTCCCGCCCTTGCCGTACTAACTGATTGAAGGTAGGCACTCTCGCCGCTCCTTAACTATTACCGCCTCCGCATATCGGTCCGTGAATTCCACACGGCCGGCAGGCAGCCACATACATCTGTTCCCGACGCGCATTCGGCACAGGCTCAACCTTTCGGCTGACCATGTTTAACTGAAACATGGTTTCCCGCCGCGCACAAAAGCCAGAGAGATTCTGGATTCCTACTCAGATTTACGCTGCCGACGGTGACGCCCGGCCAAACTGCGGGGACGCTCCGTTTCGCCAGCCCTGTCCTGCATATCCTTTCGCAAGGCGAAAGGCAGCGCAGGCACGTTTCAGCGAGGAAGTCTCCGGACTCTACCTTAAATCCTGCTCCGGAAACGCGTTTCTCAAAAAGCTCAAGCTGCAAATTTTCTGCGCACAACTTCACGCACAAACCGCAGCACTACAACAAGCCTGGATGAACTCGCGGAACCCAACAACTATAGCAAGCAGATGCAAACATCGTCAACCCGTGTTTTTGCATCCCACCAAAATCAAGTCGCGCAAGTCAACAATACCACGGCATTGTCGACGGAGGCAGGCCCAAACTTGATGATTCCGGCGCGACCCTCTACACTACAGGCTTTCTAAATACTTTGGTTTTCAAATTTGATCGAGCGCTCGTCCTGCGTTTTCCCAGGCGCGGGGCGAGGAGGATGAATGCATAGGTTGCGCCGGCGTTCAGCGGCTGAAGCGGTTCGATTGTTTGCGGCCGTGACTGTGGTTTTTCTATTTTCCCTGCTCGGAGCCTGCGGCGGCCATAAGTCCGTTCCGGTGTCGCCGTTCCCGGGAAAGATCACGCTGACCCCGGCGACCAGCGCCAGCCTGCAACTCGGCAACACTCTCAACTTCATAGCCAGCGCCCAAAACGACAGCGGATCGAATGTCAACGCCACTTTCACGTATCAGTCCAGCGACACGAATATTCTCAACATTGCTCCGAACGGCGTAGCCTGCGCGGGCGTGTGGGATTCCGCTTTTGTCACCTGCACGCCGCAGAACTATGGTGTCGTCCAGGTGACGGCTGCCGCGCTGGGCGCCACCAGCCTGCCGACTCTGGTGTATGTTCATCCGCCGGTCGATCAAGTTCGGATCAGTCTCGTACCGCCCGTTAATTCGACGCCGCCCGCCTGCCCCGGGCAACAAACTGTTCCGCTCGCGTGCGTTCCTCCGGGCTTTACAAAACAGTCGTGCCTCTCGGCGAATCAAACCATGACCTTGCAGGCAAATGCCTTCAGCAAGGGCCTTGACATCACCTCGTCGGTTGGGCCGTTCACCTGGACAGAAGCCAGTTCGACCGTAGTGGGAGTAGCGCCCGTAGTCACCGATACAACGACGAATCTTCCCACGAACCAGGCTACCGTTACACCAAACACTCCTGGCTTTACCGCTGTCTACGCCGCTGCCTCCAATGTCTCGAGCCAGCCTTATTACGCCGAAACTTGCCCGGTACAGTGCGTGGCGCTGGAGTTGGGAAACATCGGATCCGGGGAAACCAGTTTTGCCACAGTCAAGAGCACTTCTCAGAATGTGATCGCAACCGCTGTGGATGTGCAGGGCTGCATCGTCCCTAAACCCGCTTTGACCTGGAGTTCCTCGCAACCGGGAGCTGTGCTCGCGGGCACCGCTGCGACGGGATGCGCGGACGAGACAACTTGCGCCGTCTCGACTCCGCAGCCTGGGGCCGGATCTGTCACTGCGGCGTGCATCCCGCCGAGCTGCAACATCGGATTTCCGCAGACCCTGCCCGGAGCGCCCCCAATTCTGCAGCCCGTGCCGGTTTACCCGGTAACGGCAATTTCCGGCTTGGTCAGCGGAGCATCGGTCTCGACGAGCGTGCTCGCCACCAGCCTGGACTGCGCTGCCAATTTCTACTGTAGTGACAATATCTACAGCGTCTCTACTTCGAGCAACGTGTCGGGAAGTCCTACGCAACTTCCCTTACCTCCCAATTCCCTGCTCTTTGATCCCGCGGGAGACAAGGCTCTCGTCGGCGGCGACTTCGGCTCCTTCATTATGGTTCCCGCCAACATCGGCACTGCGAACAGCCCATTCGCTGGTTTAAGCGGTGTGAGTGGAAAGGTCCTGGCAATTTCGGAAAACGGAAACTTAGGGGTTTTTTCCGACACCCTACACTCTCCGAATCAGGTATACATCACCTCCAGCGGCACCACTTCGCCTTCCTTGACCGTTCTGAATATCTCTGGAGCGAGTGCCGCAGCAATTTCGCCTGACGGCCTGAAGGCGTTCATCGTGGGACCAGCCGGCCCCAGTTGCAATCTTTCGCCGCCGGCGCCCGCGTGTCTTTACGTTTATTCTCCTCTGCAAACATTGCAGACGATCCCGCTGACGGCGGTTGCTACAGGAGTGACTTTTTCCGCCACGGGAGCATTCGCGTTTATCAGCGGCGGTAGCGCTACATCGACCATAGCCACGTATAACACTTGCGACAATAGCAGCACTCCGCTCGTGATAACTCTTCCGGCGACACCACTATTCCTTCAAGACCTGCCCGCAGGTAATCCGCCTTCTCCGGCGGCCATTGCTCTTACTGGCACGCAGGGCTTGCCGCTGGGTTTGGATCTGTTGATGGGACTCGACAATACGGGACTCGACCTGATCGCGACAGCGGCTTCGCAGACTAGTTTCGCAGCACCGTGCCCACAGGCAATCGCCCTCGCGTCGAATCCAACGACCTTGGCGTCTTTCGCCCCTCAGCACATTGATCTCGGCCAGGGCACATTCAATCCCGTAGCATTTTTCGTTTCGCCGGACGCTTCCACCGCCTACATCGTCGCCAGCGACCGCAGCGACATACTGGCGTACAGTTTCAACACTAACTCGACCAGCGGCATTCCATTGGTCAGCACAAGCGGGAATTCTGTTTCTCCTGTGGCTGCTTCGATGACGGTGGATGGAACTTTGATTTACGTGGCGGCCAGCGACGGGGAATTGCACGAAGTGAGCACTACGTTGCGCACCGATCTGACGCAGATCACCTTCCCCGATCTGCCAGACGTGAACAATCCATTCTGTTCCAGCGGGCCGGCTACGATAGCCTGCAATCTGAATTTCGTGGGAGTGAAACCGTAGGAAGTTCGCAGTTCTCGGTTCTTAGTTCCGAAGGCTGGCAATGTATCTGGAAAAAGAATCCTGGCGCACCTGAGAACCGAGCACTGGCAACTGAGAACCACCGTCTACGCAGGCTTCTCCAATTCTTTCCCCACACTATCCAGCACACCGTTCACAAAGTGCACCGACTCGGGTGAAGAGAATCGCCGCGCAATCTCCAGGGCTTCATTGATCACCACGGCCCGCGGAGTGTCGGGATAAGCCATCAGCTCCGCCACGGATGCCCGCAATAAGTTCCGATCGACGGCTGCCATGCGCTCCATACGCCAGTGTTCTGCGTGGCGCTCGATCAACACGTCAATTTCCGGAAGCCTATCGGTAGCAACGCGGAACAAGTCATCGGCGAATCCGCGAACCTCGTCGCTGGCGGAAGCGTGCTCCGCCCAAAACGTATGCCGCACATGTTCGGCGTCCTGCTTTCCCATGTCGGCCTGGAAAAGCATTTGCAACGCGAGTTCGCGAGATTTGCGGCGAGTACCCATAAGAAAGAAGTTGTCAGTGGCTAGAGGTCAGTTGCCAGTTTACCGGAGGAAGCTTATTTGTGGCGTTTCTTCTTTGAGGGCTTGTTTGATGACGTGTCATTCCGACGGCCCGCGGAGCGGGCCGGAGGAATCTGCTTCTTGCTGACTGCTGAGTGCTGATTGCTGATTGCTTCCTTCAGCGATGCCATCTCCACAGCTGCCAGAGCGGCTTCGAATCCTTTGTTGCCCATCTTCAGCCCGGCTCGGTCGATCGCTTGCTCCAGCGTCTCGCAAGTCAGCACACCAAAAGCATGCGGCACTCCAGTCTCCTGCGCCGATTGCCCAATCCCGCGCGTGACTTCGTTGACGATCACATCGTAATGAGCGGTGTCGCCTCGCAGAAGGCATCCGATACAGATGATGGCATCGTATTTTCCAGTCTCGGCTAAAGTGCGGGCAGCAGAAGGAATCTCAAACGCCCCCGGCACGCGGACGATGTCGTAACCCTTAGCGACCTTCGCACCGCACCGCAGCAATCCGTCGAGCGTTCCGGACAACAGTCGCTCCGTTATGAACGAATTGAAGCGCGAGACCACAATGCCGAAAACCTTCTCTTTTGCATTTAGGTCGCCCGCGCTCCCGAAATGCCCCGGCTCCGAACTTTTCGTCGTTCGGATTCCAAGAAAGGAAATGAGCGTCCCACCGGGAAACCGCACAACAAATCTCCGATTCGAATGCGTTGGTTCAGGACCGGAATGATCCTCGATAATCTGAAGATCCATCCTTTGGATAATCTCGACGGCCGAATCAGGATCCAAAACGGTTAACTCCAAGTCTGGCTGAGCGCGTGGATTCACGACGTGGACTACTTGCAAGATCGATTCGGTGGGAAAAAAGGGTCGCACGCGATAAGTCTTGTAATCTTCTTCGTCTTCGCTGCGAAGGCCCACCATCTCGAGCAATCTTGTCAGGAGCTTGAAGTCTTCTTCACTCTTTGTCTGAGCGGTTATGACTGCGCTTTTCATCGGTAAGATTTTTCTCTACGCCTCTGTGTCTCTGTGGTGAATTGTTTTTAATCTGTAAAATCCGCGTAAACCCGTGGCAAAGGTTTCACTTCCCCTGAAACTTCGCCGCACGCTTTTCCAAAAACGCCGTAGTCCCTTCCTTCTTATCTTCGCTGGAACAAGCAACGGCGAACAACACAGCTTCCAGGTAGAGCCCCTCCGACAGAGTCATCTCCATCCCTTTGTTGACGGCCTCCATCGCATACTGCACGGCCAACGGCGCGTTCGCCACAATCTTCGCCGCAATGGCCTCGGCTCGCGGAATCAGCTCCGTCGCAGCCGTCACCTCATTCACCAGCCCGATCCGATGCGCCTCCTGTGCCGTAATCATTTCGCCCGCCAGCACCATCTGCATCGCAATCCCTTTGCCCACCAGCCGCGGCAACCGCTGCGTCCCGCCATAGCCCGGGATAATCCCCAACTTCACCTCGGGCTGCCCTAGCTTCGCATTCTCGCTGGCCAGACGAAAAGTGCAAGCCATGGCAATCTCACATCCACCGCCAAGCGCGAAGCCATTAATGCAGGCAATCACCGGCTTCCCCAAATTCTCAATCAAGTTGAGAACGTTCTGCCCGCGATGCGTATACTCCTTACCGGTCACGGCGTCCTGCTTGGCCAACTCGCTGATATCAGCTCCGGCAATAAAAGCCTTCTCGCCCGCGCCGGTAAAGATGACGACGCGAATTGCGGCATCGTTCTTGATGTCATGAAATGCCGCCCGCAACTCTTCCATGGTGGCCATGTTGAGGGCGTTGAGCACCTTGGGCCGGTTGACGGTGACGTAAGCGATAGAGTTTTTCTTTTCGAGAAGAATGTTTTCGAAAGTCATGTAGTTGCCCTTCACAAATGGTCGAGACTAACGCTCCATCCAAAAACGATGGTTGGGATTCCTCGGGAGCCTCGGCCAGTTGGTCTTTCTGAACACAAGGAAGCTGAGGAAACCGTAGTAGATCATGTTCGCTGTAATAGCGATGCGGCCAAAGCTGCCCATCGCCCCCAGGAACCCATCCCCTGAAGCAAATCTCATCCCTAGGACGAATCCAGGCGAGATCGCCCACCGCACTAGCTGCGGGGTCGCCGGTCGATCGCTAATCGCCATCCCCAGATAGGTCAAGAAAAGTGTCAGCGAGATACCGATTAGGCATTGGGCCAAGATGAAACGACGCGACTGCGTGGGGCCTTCGCCTTCCAAAATTTTCCCTCCGCCTTAGGATAATTCCAGCTTGATCAAATTCGGCCTCCCCCCGGAGGACGAGTGATCGCAAAATGCCATGCCCGTAACACTTCGCCATCCGCAGCCGCTTCAGCCCGAAGGCAGCCTGCTATAATTGTATAGCAGGAGCCATTCCATGCTTGCCATCCGCCTCCCCGAAAAAATCGAAAAGCGCCTCGCGCGCCTCGCCAAGCGCACCGGTCGCACCAAGACTTACTACGCCCGCGAAGCCATCCTGAAGCACCTGGAAGACCTTGAAGATATTTATATCGCGGAAAAACGGCTCGCTGACCTCCGCGCCGGGCGCACTCGTACAATCCCGCTCGAAGAAGTGATGCGACAGCATGGCCTTAACCCAGAAGAATTGGACGATTGAATTCGATTCTGCCGCCCAGCGGGAATTCGAACGGCTAGATAAAGGCGTGGCGCTTCGCATCTCCAAGTTTCTCCACCAACGAGTCGCAAGTCTCGAGAATCCTCGATTGATCGGTGAACGCCTTCATGGGACTTTGAGCGACTATTGGAAGTACCGGGTCGGCGACTATCGCATCATCTGCAAATTGGAAGACGATCGTCTGGTTGTTATAGTCGTTCGCATCGGCCATCGTCGCGAAGTCTACAAACGCTAATCGAATCCAAGCCAAAGATTTATCCGTGTAAATCCGCGCAAATCCGTGGCTAAAGCCTGTTCGCCTTCGGCTTCTCCGGGTCCGAATAATCATAGAAGCCCTTGCCCGTCTTCCGCCCGTACCACCCCGCCATCACCATCCGCTTCAGCAGCGGAGGCGACGCGAACCGCCGCTCCTTGAATTCGTCATACATCACATGCGTGATGTAATAAGTCGTGTCCAGCCCGACAAAATCCAGCAGCGTAAACGGCCCCATCGGATAGCCGCAGCCCAGCTTCATCGCATTATCGATATCGTCAATCGATCCCACGCCCTCTTCATACGCGCGGATCGCATCCAGCAGATAGGGCACCAGCAGCCGGTTCACGATGAATCCCGTCTTATCCGACGTGCGCACTGGAACCTTGCCCAGCTTTTTTCCGAACTCGTAAGCCGTCTGGTACACATCGTCGGCGGTGGCGATCGTGCGCACCACTTCCACCAACTTCATCAGCGGCACGGGATTAAAAAAGTGCAGCCCGATAAACCGCTCCGGGCGTTTCACGGAAGTCAATAATTCGGTCACCGAAATCGACGAAGTATTCGAAGCGAAGATCGCGTCTTTCTTCACAATCGCGTCAAGCGACGCATACATCTTCTTCTTCTCGTCCACATTCTCAATGATGGCCTCAATGACAATGTCGCAATCGGCGAGGTCAGCTTTGTTAGTCGTCCCCTTGAGCCGCGCGCGAATCTCATCCCTCTGCTGCGCCGTGATCCCGCCCTTTTCCACCGGCCGCTCGGCAAACTTCGCCAAAGATTTCTCAATCCCGGCAAACCCCTTGTCGAGATACTTCTGCTCGACTTCAAGCACAGTCACATCGAATCCCGCCGTAGCGCAAACCTGCGCAATGCCGGAGCCCATCAAACCGCAACCGAGTACGCCGACCTTTTTAATTTCCATCTTGTCTCCTCGCGGATCTAGATAACGACGCCAGGTATGTTCGTCAGTCCCGCGGCAAGTACTGACTCAATAATTCAAACAACTCAACCGATGAGGACGTTATCGCCCTGCCGCCAGATTTCAGGAAGGAGGAGCCGTATTGTCTTTTACTGACAGTTGCGCAATAGCAAATCACAACCACATTAGGATCTATTGTTCGCAGCTCTTGTAGAAGATCAATGCCAGCGTCTGCATTCTTAGTGCCCAGTTCCTTTCGATACATGTCGGTAACCACCAGAGAGTATTTGTCCGCCTCAAAGAGTCTAAGAGCCTCTTCCGTACTTAAGGCTTCATCAATCTCGATGCCTCGCTCTTTCAGTCTCGCCATTTCAAACGCGTTGCCCTCTGGTCTGTCATCGACCCACAGAATGCGTTTCCGTGAAGAAAGTGTTGTTCGTGCGGCGTCATCCAGTTGCCTGTCCGGCGGTAACACGGATTTCCTTTCTGGTGATACACGTGTCGCAGGCGAGGTTGAAGCGAATGGCGCAGCGTCTATAGGCCGTCCAGAAGCCCTCGCAGCTTCTGCATCCATCAGCGATCCAACAACCTTCTGAAGATTATCTGCGGCTTCTTGAATGCTAAGTTCCTTATCGCCCCACTTTACCTTGAGGTTCTTTGACTCGCTTATCCGACGGAAAATCTGCTTCAACTCAGGTAGGAGCCAGTACGCCAAAACCAGAGCAACAAGGGGCCACAGGAGTTGTGCAACGGCGCTCAGCACTTGAGCGGTGCCGCCAACGCCCCCATCTACAACCGTAACTATCAACTCAAGCTCTCCACAATCATGGCAATCCCCTGCCCGCCGCCGATGCAAGCCGTGGCCAGACCATACTTTTTCTTCCGCCGACGCAATTCATACAGCAGGGTAATCACCAGCCGCGTCCCGGTCGCGCCCAGCGGATGCCCCAGCGCAATCGCTCCGCCGTTCACATTCACTTTTTCGCGGTCTAGACCCAACTCCTTCTCTACTGCCAAATACTGCGCCGCGAACGCTTCATTCACTTCGATCAAATCGATGTAATCCAGATTCAGCCCAGCTTTTTGCAGCGCCACCTTGGTCGCCGGCACCGGACCGCGCCCCATCAACTTCGGCTCTACTCCCGCGACGCCCCAGCTCACAATGCGCCCCAGCGGCTGGATTCCCCGCTTGCGCGCCTCCTCCAGCGACATCAGCACCACCGCCGCCGCGCCATCCACAATGCCGCTCGCGTTGCCCGCAGTGACGGTTCCATTTTTCCCAAACGCCGCCTTCAACTTCGCCAAGCCTTCCATCGTGGTCTGCGGACGCCGGTGATCGTCCTCGGGAAAGATTTCACCCGTGGCCTCGCCCTTGGAATTCCGCAGCGGCACCGCAACCAACTCTTCCTGAATGCGTCCAGCCTTATAGGCCTCATCCGCCTTCTGTTGCGAGCGCAGCGCGAATTCATCCTGCGCCTGCCGCGTGATGCCCTGCTGCTCGCCATACAACTCCGCAGTGTTAGCCATGTACAGGCCGCAATAGCTGTCGAGCAGCGCCACCATCAGCGAATCTTCCAGCTTGCCGCCGGGCGCCAGAGTAAATCCATCGCGCCCGCGAATCACAAACGGAGCCTGCGACATCGCCTCCATGCCGCCGGCCAGAACGATCTTCGCTTCTTCCAATTGAATCATCTGCGCCGCATTCACGATCGATTGCATCCCCGACCCGCACAGCCGGTTCACGGTCAGCGCCGGAGTTTCAATCGGCAATCCTGCGCGCAATCCCACGTGCCGCGCGCCATACAACGCGTCGCCGGAAGTCTGCTGCGCATTACCAAACACGGCGTGATCAAATTCCTTAGCGTCAATCCCTGCCCGCTCGATGGCTCCCTTGGCTGCGATCGCTCCGAGTTCCTGCGCGGTGAGGTCCTTCAATTTGCCGCAATAGCGGCCAAAGGGCGTGCGCGCCCCGCTTACGATGGCAATGTCCCCGGGTTTCAGCATGATTTTCTAGACGTGCTCCGAGCAGAGTGTGTCCGACAGCGTTACCAAACTTGTCAGTGTAGCAGTTCAGTCAGGAAGATGGGCAGAGCAGTGGAAGCTGAAGCAGCTGCAGATGCTACCGGTTATCGGCGTTCGAGGGAGGATGGGAGGTTCTCATCCTCGGATCGGTCGGGGAAACATCGGTCGCTGGTTCGGCCGTGCCGACAAGAGGCACCAACTCTCCCCCTTCATGCTCGAACGAGAGAAATTTTCCGTCATGCACACAGACCACGTCGACATCGGGCTCGTGATCACCAATTTGAAGGTGTCTTAATGTCTTCCCGGTTTGCGCGTTCAGTTCATAGATTGAACCCTGTTCATTCACGCGAGCATACAAATTACCGTCGCTTGGAATGAGCTTGTCGATCTGAACACCTTCGGGCAGGTCGGGCTTGATCACTCGAACGGCTCCGGCTTCGTTTACCTCAAGCAGCGGAAACTTACTTTTGTTCTGGACGATGACGATGGAATCACCGTCGGGCACAAGCTGCGCAGGAGCAACGAAGACGGCTGGGCCTCTGCCACCCCCGTCTTGTGTTCCGAGCATCGATTTCGGCGCATCGTCCTTGGGAATTTCGAGGAACTTGAGGAGCGTACCGTCCTCTTGCAACATCGCCAGCTTCGGGGAGTGGTCTTGCCGGTCGAATCCGAGAGCGAGAAAGACGCCGGAGGGAAACATGCCGATACGGTTTATGGCCAGAGTGTCGTCGATTTGCACTCTGCGCTTATAGTTTCCCGCTCGGTCAAAAATCAGAAGGTGGTCGTGATGTTCGGCCAGGCTTCGGTTCACTTCGTGCTTCGTTCCGTCAGAGGTTACAAATTCCCGAGGACCCCACTTGTCCTCAGTTGCGGCGATCACGAGCACACCTACGTTCGACTCCGACGCGTAGTAGCCTTTTTGATGTACATCGTAAAGATCGGTGATTTGATCGAGCCGGAATTCGTGAGCCTCGCCGGAACGAGCAATAGATACGAGCAGCTCTATGGGAGGTCCGTCCGGTACCCGGGAAGAAGATAGGACCGTTGGACCTTTCCGTACAGCGGGTAGAAGCACGTAGAGAAATGCTGTCCCGTCGCCACTGCATTCAGATGGCACGGAGCTGATCTGTGAACCGGATACGCCCCCTACGGGATCACCACGCTGGAAAGAGACGCGGTAGAATGGCACCGATGCAGAATTCGGCGCGGCCCTGTGAGGAATTTGGGCCGCTGCCAAGACACATAAACCGACGGCCAGGGGCGATGCGGCGAAGAGGGCCTTCCGCAGATACCAAAGCACAATAAGGAATTATGAAGCAGAATTTGAATATTGGTGCAGATTTTAATAAAAAAAACTACGCTACCGCCCCCGCAGCCAGCGCGGGTCCCAGCACTACAGCCTTGCCAGCACCCTGAGCCTGTGACAGTGCCAGCGCCTGCTCGGCCCGGTTGATCACTTCAGTGACAATGTCAACGACATCATATTCCGGACGGATCACGGCTTCGGCAAGTCCTGCGGAGAACTGCACCGCGAGCGCCGTGCCGCCGTCCTTGCCCGGCAATCGTACTTCGGAGATGACTTTGCGCAACTTCTCCACCGCCTTTGCGGCTTCTTTTTCCGCCGTCTCGCCCAGAATGATTGCGATCGAGGTCGTTCCGTAGCGAAAAGCCAAATCATTCGAGCGGATGTTCGCGGCCAGCAACTGGCCCGCTTTTTCCATGGCAGCTTCAAGTTCCGCTTCGCCGTGTTCTTTTAGTAAAGTCGCGGTCTTTCCCATTTGCATGAGCAGCACAGAAATAGGAACTGAGTTCTGCAGCGCGCGCCGGCTCTCGGCCAGCAACAAATCAATGTAGGAAGCCCGCTTGAGCAGACCGGATTTTTCGTCCGTGACTGAAAGATTCTTGACCAACCGCCGCAGCCCGGCGTTGTTGAGCGCGATCACCATCTGCTCGGCTACAGTCTTCAATACCAGCACATCGGATTGCGGCCATGAACGCGTCTTCCCGTGCATGAGGATCAGCATGCCGACCGACTCTTTCCCGTCACCGAGCGGAATTGCCAGAATTGAAACGGCTCCCAATTCCTCTATCGCTTTGCGCGCGGATTGAAGCTGCGATGCCTTCTGCGTGTCCGTCAGAACAAGTGGTTCGTTTCCGGTACAAGCAACTTGCAAACAGGCAATCGCTTCCATCAGTGCAGCCGGACTCGCCTTCTCTACTTCCTCGACACAGTATTCCTGAATGGCCGTCGGCGGCTGGCCGGGTTTGCCCGTCGTAGCAACGCAGCGCAGCGCCTCCCAGTGCGATCCAATCTCTTTCGCGGCAGTGCTCAACACTGCCTGTGCAGTTGACTGCTGATAAAGCTTTCGCGTAATTTCCGCGACTCGAGTGAAGCTCCGCACATCGGCGGCCGGATCGACAGCAGCGGGAGTTGGCGTAGGGGGCGGCAC
>JBAUXX010000045.1:0-101506 GCA_049584475.1 Candidatus Sulfotelmatobacter sp.
GGTCCATCTCGGCCCAGGCTTCGGTCGCGAGTTCGGGGTGGATGACGCGCAAGCCCTGGTGGACGCGGCGGACGGCGTCGGCGAGTTCTTCGGCGCGCATGTCTTTTAAAAGATAACCCGAGGCTCCAGCTTCCAGGGCGCGGCGCAGATATCCAGCGCGGGCGAAGGTGGTGACGATGACGACGCGCGTTCCGGTGCGGCGCTTTTTTAATTCGGCGGCTACGTCGAGGCCGCTCATCAGCGGCATTTCAATGTCGGTGATAAAAACGTCGGGCTTTTCCGCGAGGACAGCATCGAGCGCTTCTTTGCCGTTGTGCGCTTTGGCGATGACGGAGATGTCGCCTTCCATTTCGAGTAGGGCGGCCAGCGCGCCGAGGACCATGTTTTGATCTTCAGCGAGGACTACGCGAATTGTCTTGCGGGACTCTTTGATCGTCGGGTTCATTGGTTCCGCGATAGAGTTGAGAAAAACCTTTTAACACAGAGCACACAGAGGAGCACAGGGTAACGCAGAGGCGGAGGTAAGTACTAAGAGCTTACCGCGCGCCCCTATCGTCTCGGACAGCTACTTGTTTCATGGGCAAAGTGATCGTCAGGCGCGTGCCTGAACTGCTCTCGCGATTCAGAGTGCCGCCGAGCATTTCCACGCGCTCCCGCATGCCGCGCAGGCCGTTGCCTTCTGCGGTAAAGCTGCCGCGGCCGTCGTCGTGAATCTCCAATAAGCAGGAGCCGTTTTGTTGCTCGAGGCGCAGGCTGCACGAATGCGCCTGTGCATGGCGAACAACATTCGTTACGGCCTCGCGGACAACGAGGGACAGCACGCTCTCCTGCATGGCCGGAATTTTCATAGTGTCCGCTGCATCACACTGCACGGTCACTCCGGCAGTCTCAAGAGTCGACTTGGCTTGCGCGAGTTCAGCGGCTAAACCCTTCGAGCGATATCCGCGGATGGCATCGCGAACTTCCGACAATGCCTGGCGTGAGATTTCTTCCACTTCGCGAATTTCTTTTCCCGCGCGTTGCGGATCGCGATCGATCAGCTTGCCCGCTAGTTCGGACTTTAGCGTGATGACCGATAATGTGTGCCCGAGCACGTCGTGCAGGTCTCGGGCAATGCGTTCGCGTTCGGCGACTGTGGCTAAATGCTCGATCTCTTCATTCGCTTTGCGAAGCTTGCGGTTCATGCGATTGCGATCGGCGAAAAACGTATTTCCCGCGCCGATCAGTACGGGAAAGACCCCGGAATAGAAGAGTTGCCAGCCATTGAGGTGCAGGAGCAGGCCATCCAGTGCGCCGATGCTCCCGATCATAGCTAAGCCCACGATGGCGCCGGTCTGAGTCTTGACGGAGAACGGCAACATGGACGCGGCAAAGATAAAGAAGGTGCAGGCGCCGGAGTTGATTGGCTGGAACAGGAGTCCGAGCGCCACCATGCCACAGATGTGGAGCAGCGGATAGGGATGCTCAAGGAAAAACAATCCCAGATAAAGGGCAAGAAAGACCAGGGCGCCGGCTCCGTCGAGCAACCACAAGCGTAAACCGTGATGACTCAGTATGGGATCGATGAAGAAGAAGCCGAGATAAATGATCCAGAGCAAGGGGCTCCAGCCATGATCTTTGTCACTTAGCACCTCGCGCCAGGGCCTGACCCTGAAACGACTGGTCCTCTCTCCGGGTTGAACGAGATTACGACCCATCAGCGGCATTTTTCTATTGTCGCTCCTACCTTCTATTGTCGCCCCTGAAGTCAATTTCGGCCACCATGGACAACGGGACGCGCCTGATACCAAACGAAGGCAGCGGCGGGAAGCAGCAACACCAGAGTTTTCACCCCACCGATCAGAGCCAGCAGACCGAGCACGATCAATATGGCGGTCCAGGCCATCGATTTTCTCAAGTTCGCGTTCTTTGAATTCGAGGTCATAATCAATACTCCTGATCTTCGAGCGATCTAGCCGTAGAGTTTGTCCTGGTCACGCTGGAAGCCGATGCGCGCTACGCCGAGGCAGATCAGAGTAAAGGCGGCCAATACTTCCCAATGAGCCGCAATGCCTTCATGCTTGCCCGCACCGACAACGCCGAGCGCGAGTTGCGACAAGTGATAGGGCGGCAGGGCCAACGCGATCTGCTTCACAACTTTCGGCAGAAACATGAACGGCACCCAGAGCCCGCTGCAAAACGACATAGGCAGATAAATCAGGTTGATGGTCGCGGGGGCCGACTGCGGTCCGGCGAAATAGCCGATGGCGAGACCCATGGCTGAAAATGGGATCGATCCCACAACCAGCGTCGCCACCAGGCTACTCATTTCGCCGAGAGGAAAGCGCACTCCGCCGAAAGCCACGCCGAGTACTATCAGCAGCAACACAACGATTGCGCTGAAGATCATGCTCACCACAACCTTGGCGGCGAAGTAGGCAAAGGGCGGCATGGGACTGGCGCGCTTGACCTGAAGCCACCCGAGGCCGCGATCGGAAGCCAACCCGGCGGCAGTGCCGAAAAGCGAAGCGCCCATCACGCCGAAGGTGCCGTACGTGGCGATGAGATACGTGGGAACCGCCGTTCCGGCGATGGCTTCTTTTGAATTCAGCACGAGGCCGAAGAGCACATAAAACATCAGAGGAAAGCTCAGCACCGATGCGGTGTAGAGCCGCAGGCGAAGATTCTTCAGAAATTCGTACTTCGCTTCTTTCACATAAATGGTGGCCGTGTGGGCGGGTGAACGTCCGATTTGGGTGTTGCTCAAAACTGCCGCTGGGCTGCTCATTGCATTTTCCTCCGCGTGTCTGCGTGTAAATGGCGAATCAATTTGGCTGATTTTTGTTTTTGTTGCTGTCTTGCGTCAGAGCGAGGAACGCTTCTTCGAGGCCGGCGCTGGTAACTTCGAGTCCCGAAAGCGTTGCGTCCTTCGCCAGCAATTCGCGGATAACCGGTTCAGCGCGGCTGGTGTGAATTTCCAGCGCATCGCGATCTTCGCGAACTTCGGCGACGCCAGGAATGCGCCGAACCACGACCAGCGAGAGGGCGGTGACGCAGCGAATGCGCTTGCCGCTGGTTTTAGCTTTAATTTCATCCGGAGTTCCCGCCGCCACGATGGCTCCCTGATTGATGACCGCGATGCGGTCGGCGAGCGCATCGGCCTCCTCTAAATAGTGAGTGGTCAAAAGCACCGTTTTGCCGCGCTGCACCATAGAACGAATCTCGTCCCAGAGCCCGCGGCGCGATTCCACGTCGAGACCGACGGTAGGCTCGTCAAGGAAAAGCAAGTCCGGATTGCCACAAATGGCCAGGCCGAATAAGACACGCTGTCTCTGCCCGCCAGAGAGATCGCCGAACTTGCGATCGCTGATTTTTTCAAGGCCCGCGGCCGCGAGCACTTCGGCCAGCGGCAATGGATTCTGATAATAAGAAGAGAACAGATCAATGTGCTCGCGCACACGCAACGTCTCCGGAACTTTCCCCACTTGCAGCATTGCGCCTGTGCGCATGCGGTTGGCGGGATTGGTGGGGTCGCCGCCGAAGACTCGCACCTTGCCGGAATTCGCCTGCGTCAGTCCGAGGAGAAGTTTGACTGCGGTGGTTTTGCCGGCACCATTGGGTCCGAGCAATGCGACCACCTCACCGGACCGAACGTCGAAGTCGACACCGCGCAACGCGCGAATCTGCCCGTAGTTTTTGGTTACGGATTCCAGACTTGCGACTGTCGGAGCCGCGTCCGTGGAGACTGCGAACGGCTTTTCGAGGGTTGTAATGGCTGCCATGGTTTTCGCTCCCGCTCTGGCCTTTCCCTTCATCGCGACTTCCTGCGAGACTCACGATTTCTTAGCCAGTAATGGCATCATCGCCGGGCGCAGACATGCGCACCAGTGCCATCCATCACGGATTTGGAGTGACAAATGTCATTGCCGGTCATCGGCTCTGCTGCCGCTTAAACCTTCGTTGGCAGGAAGAATCGCTGAGTTCTCACCGACCTGTTACAAAATCCGGACAAGGCTGCGAAATGAGAGGCGAAGAGGCACCCGTCACAGACTTGAGCCTTGCCACGGAAAGAAGCGGCAATTGCCAATAAAATAAGGGGGATCCGTGTGTTCGGAAATCGTAACAAGCTCGCTTCGCAAAAAACAGTTGCAAGAATGGACAAAAGTCATTCCACGTTTGATATGATGGCGGCAACTTTTGGAGGCGTTTACTGATGCTCCCAGCCGGAAAAAGCCTTCGTACCCTGCGCGAAAAGCTTGGTCTGACGATGCGCGACGTTGAACTATCCAGCGCACGTATTGCGGACAAGTACCGTAATGAGGAGTTTTCTGTCCCGCCCAGCCGTTTGTCCGACATCGAGACAAAGGGCATTTTGCCCAGTATCTTCAGGCTCTACACGCTCTCGGTGATCTACCGCCGCGATCTGCGCGAATTGCTTTCCTGGTACGGAGTCGACATGAATAATATGGCTGCGGACCTGGGCTTAGTGGCGCCGCCGAAGTCGCACGTTTCAAATGCCCTGTCTGGCTTGTCTTCCGTGCAGGTGCCTTTGCGCATGGATCCCGGTTTCGACGAACGCCGCACCACCAACCTGGGACGCATGGTGGAACAGTGGGGACTGGTCCCGTTCGCTTACCTGGCGCAGTTCGCCAATAGCGACTTTACTTACGGTTACGTGGGCAATCAGGATTTCACCATGCATCCCATACTTCCGCCGGGCAGCTTCGTTCAGGTGGATGAGGCGCGAAATAAAGTCATGGAAGGCATGTGGAGATCGGAATACGAGCGTCCAATCTACTTTGTGGAAACCCGTGACGGCCACACCTGCTGCTGGTGCAGTATGCGCCGGGAAGATCTGGTATTACAGCCGCATCCGCTGTCGCCGGTTCCGGTGCGCGTGTTGCGGCACCCGCAGGAAGCGGAGGTCATCGGGCAGGTAGTCGGAGTGGCTATGAAGCTGACCGAGTGGCGCGCGCTCGAATCTTCTTCGGTTTCTCCTGCTTCTCAAGGCTCGAAAGGGCAAGCAACACTGCACTAAGGTGGCTCGCTGCCGGGGAATTTTTCCTCTCTTCTGGCAGCAAATCGTCTAAATGGTCGCGTAACTCCTCGGCATAGGCTCCGGTTTCAATTCCATTGTCCACAGTCGATTCGCGAAGGTCCTCGATCAAAGAAGGCAAAGGTGTCCTGAGGACTTCGGCCAGGGCTTCCGCGTGAGCCGTCTTCATGGCGCGCTCGGATGACTCAGCACCGTGAACCTGAGACAGACCCCAATGACGATAGGTATTGTGCTCGCGTCGCAAAGACGCCAGATATGTAAGCCTGCCCAAAGCGCCGCACACCGCCGTTAGGGTGTTTTCTCGCAGATCCTGCAGGGCTGACTTCAACGTCATGGACGGATCAGATTTCCGGCAATCGATTGCCGCGAGGGATTTCTACCGCTGTCTTACCGAAACAAAAATATCACGAGGGGAAACGCAACACCAAGAGGAAATGGGTAAAAGGGTATGACGAGCATCTCTCAGTTGCCTACGCAGCCTTCCCCGAGGCGGATTCCTCTGGATTTCCCAATATGGGAATCGAGCGTGGGTTGATCCTAGTCGCCTTTTTCCTGCAGCGAGTGCGCGAAAGGCGCGCCCCGCGTGGCTTGCGGGCATTTAACACGAGAAGGGGTGGAATTTTGTTACGAATTCCGAACAAGGTAAAGCCCTGAAGTACTCTTTCAGAACCGGGGGGAGCTATGAAAGTATCACGCTTCGTTTTTTCAAACAAGGAGAAAAATGATTATGAAACGCACACTACTCGCTCTGTTCGCAGCCGTTCTTTTCTTGAATACACTAGTGATCCCGACCGTAGCCCATGCCGATGGTCAGGCTGGCGGCGGCAACTGTTCCGGGCAGACTTCCTGCCGCCCGTAGATTTGCAGTCGCGGTGTTACAAAAAGCGGATAGATCGCACCCCGGTGTTGTCAGCGGTGGTCGGCTGGGCTATATTGCCAAGTTACAGCCATGTTGCAGCCGCACTCACTTTTGTGGCATTACCTGTCGGTCGCGCCTGCTATCTTCCTTTCGCTCCTCGCTTTCCTGATGTGGAAGCGGGGAGTGCATAAGGAGTTCCCTGCTTTCTTCTGTTATGCGATTTTCGAGGCCGCGGGAGGAGCGCTAATCTATGCGATTGACGTCAATCCCGCGTCGTTCTCAGACATTACGTACTGGCGGGCCTACCTTTCATTCTTAATACTCGAAGTGTTCATAAAATTTGTCGTCATCGGTGAGGTTTTTACACACCTGCTCCGCAGCTACCCTCCACTCGGCAAGTTTGCGAAGGTACTCATTAGCGCAGTAGGCGTCATTCTCGTATTCACGGGCTCGATCATCGCCGCGTTCGCGAATCCTTCAAGTTTCTGGCTCATTTCTGCAACTCGAATTCTGGGGCGCAGCGTGAGTGTCGTTCAGTGTGGGCTGGTTGTTTTTCTTTTTGTCTTCGCGGCCCGGTTCCGCTTGAGATGGGACCGGTCAGTATTCGGGATTACCCTTGGCCTTGGCATTTCTGCCTCGGTCTATCTCGCCTATTGGGGACTGATGGCGGACTGGCTGTTCGGGCAGAAGAGCTATCTACTTGATTTCCTGATCATGGCCACCTACCAGGTCTGCATTCTGATTTGGTTCTACTTCCTTCTCATCCCGCAAGAGAAGCCCACGGAGTCTGCGGTTCCGTTGCCGGAGAATAATCTGGCGATCTGGAACCGGGAACTGGAGCGTTTACTCCAACAATGAATCTGGCCATCGTTCTCGTAATTGCCGCGGTGTTTGCACTCGGTATTATCGTGCGCCTTTCCGTCGTCCGAAGCCTGCAAACCAGAGAGGCCAAGATCGCCGTTTCGGTTTATCCAATCGATCTTGAGGCGTTCCGTAATTTGATCAACCCTGCTGAGGATGAGTACCTGCGGCGGCGTTTGCCTCCCGCCCGGTTCCGCGAAGTAAGGCGTGAACGCCTGCGCGCCATGGCGGCCTACATTCAAGTTGCTGCCAGCAATGCCGGATTGTTAGTGCAAGCTGGGGAAGCTGCCCTCGCCGGGGGAGAGGTACAGGTCGCCGACGCGGCGCAGCAATTAGTAAATGACGCGGTGCTGGTCCGCCGCAATGCGACGATTGCGCTGGCGCGGATCTACCTGGCGTTGGCGTGGCCTCATTTAGATTTCGGCGCGGTGCGCGTGGTCGACCGTTACGAGAGACTGAGTAGCACAGCTATGCTGCTGGGGCGCCTTCAAAATCCGACGGTCCCCGTGCGTATTTCGCGTTGACTTGCCGCATATTTCCTGGTCTTGTGTTTCAAGATCCGGCATGCCGTTATTCTGGAGTTAACTGACGCACCACTCCGGCTTGTTTTCCGTCTATCCAGTGATGTACAACCTTTCGGGCATCGGTTCCGCAAACCTATTGTGTCGACACCGGCAATCTGCCGCTGTTTTGCTTCAACCATTTGCTCGCCGCCGCGAGTCCAGAGGAGAATCCTATGAAGTGCATCCGGAACATTCGCAAGGGTGTTCGGCTGGGGCTCGTCCCGGCAATGAAGATAACAATTCTTTTTCTGGCAGCTCTCCTGATATTCCTGGTCTCGACCATGGCCTGGGCCCAAGGCGGGGTCGCGACCGGCGATCTTCGGGTCAGCGTTAAGGATCCCGCGGGAAACGTAGTCACTAACGCCACGGTCATGGCAAGCGATGTTGCCAAGGGCGTGGGACGAACTGCAACGCCTGATGGGCAGGGCGGATATACGGTACGGCTGCTGCCTCCGGGAATTTACACGGTTACGATTGAGGCTCAGGGTTTCACGAAGGTCGAAAACACTGGCGTCGCCATCACGGTTGGCCAGTTGGCTGATCTGCCGATCGCCCTGACTGTGGCCAGCGGCAAAGAAGTTGTCACTGTTTCTTCTCAAGCTGAATTAATCGAGACTTCACGCAGTTCGACCACCGACACCATTGGCCAGCGGCGCATCGACAATCTTCCCATCAACGGCCGCAACTACATCAACTTCACTCTGACCGATTCGCAAGTGGTTCGGGATAATGCGCCGAGCCTGGGAGCTGCGCCTACATCTGGATTAAATATGAGCGGCCAGCGCGGGAGATCGAATCTGGTCAATGTCGATGGCGCGGACGCGACCGATAACTCAACCAACGGCGTGCGTTCCACCGTGTCGCAAGAAGCTGTGCAGGAATTTCAGATCATCACCAACAACTACGCGGCAGAATATGGACGCGCCGCCGGAGGCGTGGTCAATATCATCACGCGCTCGGGGTCGAACGATTTTCACGGCGATGTTTTCGGCTACCTGCGCAACCGAAACTTTCAGGCGGTCAATCCGTTCAGCACGGTTTCCAATCCCGCGTACACACGGGTACAGGGCGGCGCCGCTTTCGGTGGGCCGATCAAGAAAGATAAGACCTATTTTTATTTTTCTTACGAGATCACGCGGCGGCATGAGACGGGATTTTCCGACATCGCCCCGGCCAGCAACATTGGGTACTACGGCTTACAAAATTTCGACACTTCCACTACCGCGGGTGGACTGATTCCGCTTCCATTCGGCACTATCTCGGTGACACCGGATCAGGCCGCGTTCCTGGGAACCGGCCTGGCGCAGTTAGCCGCCACCAATCCCGCCGTCTTCGGAGCGATCGCCTCGAGCGTTCCGAATTATGAATTCCTCCTCGGAGCGTCCGCAGGTATGGCGCTTAGTGGAGTCTGGCCAACCGGACTCACCGGCTTCCCCGGTATCAGCGGCTTCGCCACGAGTTGTAGCGCACCGCCATGCTTTGTTCCCGCGACGTACCAGACCATCGGCTCGCAGGCCGGCAACTTCCCTGTCTTCGAAGGAACCAGCCTTTATTCGCTGCGCATCGATCACAACGTGAACAGCAACAATCGTCTAACGCTGCGAGTCAACGTCAGCCCCAGCACAACGACAGGACTGGAAGGCAGCGGCGAAGATCAGCCCTTCGGACAAAACGCATACTCCCGCACCTCGGAACAGACCTATCGCGATGTGAGTGGCGTGGCGCAAGACACCTGGACCATCGGCAGTACGAAGGTGAATGAGTTTCGCTTCCAGTACGCGCGCCGCGGCCTTTCGTATTTCTACAACACGCAGATTCCCGGCGGCGCGGACCCCGCAATCAACATCCCCGGCTACGCCTATTTCGGACGCGAACCCTACTCTTACATTCAGCGCACCGAGCAGCGTTACCAGTTCACCGACAATTTCTCCTGGACCATCGGAAGCCACAACACAAAGTTCGGCGGGGACTTCAACTATCTTCCAATCCACGCAACCTTCACCGTCAACTACGGTGGCGTATACGACTTCGGATCCATAGCCGCATTCCCGTCGCCTTTTCCTGTGCTCAATCCGGTTCAGGCTTATGGCGCTGGATTGCCGGGCGATTTTATTCAGGGCTTCGGCAGTCCCACCGATTCATTTTCCAACAAACCGCTGGGTGTGTTCTGGCAGGATTCCTGGAAGATTCGCCCCAATATCACTTTGAACTACGGCGTGCGCTACGACGTGGAGTTTCCGCCGCAGTTCAGACCACCGGGCGCTCTGGCTGAGGCCGGATACAGATCGCTCGGGCTGCAGAAAGGAATTCAAACCGACACGAATAATGTGCAGCCGCGACTCGGACTTGCGTGGGATCCCAAGGGCGACGGCAAGACCGTCATCCGCACATCGTACGGAATTTTCTACGATCATCCGCTGCTGGGTTTGTATTTCCTTGGCGACGCCTCCGACGGCTCGACCAGCGGGCAGTTAGCTTTTGCGGGAACGGGCGGATGCAGCGGCCCCGGCAATCCGGGCAACCTGAATGCCATTCCGATCTTTCAAGGATTGCCCATCAACGTTCCGAGCCTGGCCAATCCGTGCGCCGTTGCCATCAATCCCGCAGTCACCAATGCTTTAGGATACTTGCCCAATCAGCAGCAATTTCAGGCATTGAATTTCCCGCAGTCGATCTTTCTCAATCAGAACTATCTAAATCCGGCGACGCCGCTTGCTCTTGGCTTCCAGCCATTTGGCTATCCGCAGTCGAAGAATTTTGTTTACGCCTATTCTCAGCAGGCGAACGTAAGCATTGAACGCGACCTGGGAGGAGGCTTCGCACTTACTCTGGCCTATAACTTCAACGGCGGACGCCACTTGAACCGGCCCATCAACGCCAACACAGTTCGCGGCGATTTAATGTTCGACAACTACGGAGCCGCGGTCGCGGCGGGCCAGACGCCAAGCAGTCCCTTCACGGTAAACGGCTGCGGAGTCGGCGCAAAAGGACCATACGTCGATTCGTCGCTGATGAATTTCTTCCGGCCAAGCGGGTTGAATCCATCCATTGCAGCATTCTATTCATCCTCGGTGCCCGGTGGCGCCGCCTGCGTGGGCTTGGCGGAGCAGATTCTTCAAGGATTGGCGGGCCAAGGATTCAATACGAACTGCGATCCGGCCACACTGAGCGGCTGCATTCCCTTCGGCGATATGGACGCAAACTATTCCAATGGCAGCTCCATCTACCACGGCTTCACCACCAATTTGCGTAAGCGCTTCAACAGCCATTACGAATTTCTCGCATCTTACACCTGGTCGCACGCCATTGACGATTCGACGGATTTGCAATCGACGCTCACACCGCAGGACAGCTACTATCCGGCGCTCGACCGCTCGAATTCAACTTTCGATCAACGCCATCGTTTTGTCTTCAGCGGCGTTTACCAGACGGGCGAACTGGGAAACGGCTTTGCGAGGAAATTCTTCAGCGATTGGACCTTTGCTCCGATTATCGACATCGCCAGCGGTCGCCCTTTTAACATCATCACCAGCAGCGACGACAACCTACAGCTTTCATCGCTAACTGGCGGGCCAAACATATCCGCCAATCCTGCTTGCACAGCGCTCGGATTTCCGGTGGTGAACTCGAAATACTCTCCTACCGGAGTTTTTCAGGAACCGTGCCCGGCAGATTTCAACGGAACGTTGCTCTCGCTCGACGGCGATCTGGGGAGAAATGCCGGAATCACACCTTGGACGCTGTTCAACGATCTACGCGTGTCGAAGCGCATTTACTTTGGCGAACGCTACAATCTGGAACTGATTGCCGACGTGTTTAACATCGCCAACCGGTACAATGTCGCGGCAGTGAGCCCGCTGTTTACCAACGCCGGACAGGCCACCTCTGCCTATGATCCGCGGCAGTTTCAGTTCGCTATGAAATTTTATTGGTGAGATTCGGAGCCAAAACTACCACCGAAACGCTTCATCACAGAGACACAGAGACTCGCTCTTTCATTTGTATTTCTCTGCGGCTCTGCGGCTCTGTGACTCTGTGGTGAAAGACGTTTGGGATTGGCCGCAAGCTAATTTCGAAGCCAGTGTTAAACTTTCCCTTCACCCATCCTTGGCGCTTGCCCGGAGTTTGTCTCCATGTCCCAACCTTTTACGCCCACGCCGCGCACTCGTGTCATTCGCGAGGCGGAGCGCGGCGTTTACGACCGCGAAGTTGCATACCGCATTCTCGATGAAGGATTTCTCTGTCACGTGGGCTTCGTCGTCGACGGCCAGCCATTCGTGATTCCCACTTCCTATGGCCGCAAAGGTGAGAGTCTTTACATTCACGGCTCCGCCGCCAGCCGCATGTTGCGGCAGATGAAAGACGGCGTTCCAGTTTGCATCACGGTGACATTACTGGATGGATTGGTGCTGGCGCGCTCGGTTTTCAATCATTCCATGAACTATCGCTCGGTCGTGATTTTTGGAAAAGCCACGCTCGTCGACGACACCGCAGAAAAGCTCGAGGCCCTGCGTCTGCTCTCCGAGCACATCATTCCCGGCCGCTGGGACGACGCCCGGCAGCCAAACGAGCGCGAGCTCAAGGCGACATCGGTTCTACGTGTACCGATTGAAGAGTTTTCGGCGAAAGTCCGCATCGGTCCGCCGATCGACGACGAAGAAGATTATTCGTTTCCGACGTGGGCGGGAGTCGTGCCTCTGGAAATGACGGTGGACACGCCGATCGATGATGCGCGGCTCGACACGAAGCACAGAGTTCCCGAGTATGTGCGTAGTTACACTCGCAGGCGCTGACGACGGATTGAGTTTCTGCCGGCCGTTCGCGGGCGAACGCTTCCGCGTCGAATGCGCCCTTACGGAATCAAGATCAGCTTCCCCGTCACCTTGCGTGCTTCCAAATCTCTGTGCGCCTGCTGCGCTTCTGCCAGCGCATACGTCTTCGCAACTTTCGGCTTCAACTGGCCTGTAGCGATCATGGCGAATACTTCGCCTGATCGCGCCACCAACTCGTCGCGAGTAGCGGTAAAGTGCGCCAGCGTCGTTCGCGCCATATACAGGGAGCCTTTGTCGGAAAGCGTCGTCGGGTCGACCGGAGGCACGGGACCGCTCGACGCTCCGAACAACACGAGCATTCCGCGCAAACGCAACACATTCAGACCTTTTTCGAATGTCGCCTTCCCTACCCCGTCGTAAACCACGTCCACGCCTTTGCCATCGGTCAGCCGCTTCGTCTCTGCTTCAAAATCGGTTTTCGTGAAGATGATGACATCGTCGGCGCCGACTTCGCGCGCGAAGCGGGCTTTCTCCTCGCTCGAAACGGTTCCGATCACACGCGCGCCGAGGTTCTTCGCCATCTGCACCAGGAGCAATCCCACACCTCCTGCGGCCGCGTGTACCAGCGCCGTGTCGCCGGGCTTTAGCTTGTACGCATCATGGCAAAGATAGTGTGCGGTCATGCCTTGCAACATCGAAGCCGCTGCATCCTGATCGCTCACCAATGCAGGAACTGGGACCAGCGAATCGGCCGATCCGGCGACGTATTCCGCATAGGAACCCAACGTGCCGCTCCAGGCAACGCGATCTCCCACTTTCACGGACTTAACGCCCGCGCCAATCGTCGTCACTACTCCAGCCCCCTCCTGTCCGGGCACGAACGGCAGCGGCATCTTGTAACTTCCGTCGCGGAAGTGGGCGTCAATGGAGTTGACTCCCGCGGCGGCCACCTTCACCACTGCTTCATTCGCTTTGGGCTGCGGATCGGGCAGGTCCACTGATTGCATGACTTCGGGGCCGCCCGTGCGCTCGACTCGGATCGCTTTCATGAATGGCTTTTCTATTCGCTCTTTTGTCTCAAGAGATCAGTTTCAGGGAATCAGCAGCAACTTCCCCGTCGTCTTCCTGCCTTCTAAGTCTCTGTGAGCGCGTTGCGCTTCAGTCAGCGGATAGGTGTACTCGATCCGTAGCTTGAGTTTACCTGACATAATCATGGCGAATACCGCAGCTGACCGGGCCACCAATTCTTCGCGGCTGGCAATGTAATTCGCCAAAGTAGGACGGGTGACGTACAGCGAGCCCTTATGCGACAACGCGATCAAATCAAACGGAGGCACCGCGCCGCTCGACCCGCCAAACAGCACCATCATGCCGCGCGGCCGTAAGACGTTTAGTCCCTTCTCAAACGTCGTCTTGCCCACCGAATCGTATACGACCTCCACGCCTTTGCCGCCAGTCAGGCGTTTCGTTTCCACTTCAAAATCGGATTGAGTATACAGAATGATTTCATCCGCTCCAGCCGCTCTCGCCAGCTTGGCTTTTTCTTCGGTCGAGACCGTGGCAATCACTCGGGCGCCGATGTTGTGCGCCATCTGCGTCAGCAGCAAGCCAACACCGCCAGCCGCCGCATGGACCAGGGCCGTATCGCCGCGCTTGAGCGGAAAGGTGTCGTGCGACAAATAATGTGCCGTCATGCCCTGCAACATGGCCGACGCAGCCTGCTGATCGGTCACGCCTTCGGGAATTAGCACCAGCCGATTTGCTGCTACTGCGGCGTATTCCGCGTAAGAACCCAGCAATCCGCACCACGCTACGCGATCGCCAACCTTCACATCGCTCACCTCGGCGCCCACCGCTGTCACTTCACCGGCGCCTTCCTGTCCCAACACCAGCGGCAGCGGAGCCTTGTAACGCCCTTCGCGAAAATACACATCGATAAAGTTCACACCTGCGGCGGCCAACTTCACCACCGCTTCGTTCGCCTTAGGCTGCGGAATCGGCAACTCCGCCAACTCCATCGCTTGGGGCCCACCGGGTTGCTTGACTTGAATGGCTTTCATATTTTCCTTGGATTCATTCTCTCATCCCAGACGATTCTCTCCTCTGCTACACTGGCACGTCATTTCCCAGGAGGCCCTCCCCCATGGCCGAGAAAAAGCCTCAGACTTTTGCCAATCACTCGCGGTTCGATCCTCTGTTTCATTTCTTTGCGTTTCCTATCTTTGCATTTGCCGCGATCTGGTCGGTCGTACACTTCATTCGCCATCCTGGGCTGCACACAGCGGGCCTGTTCTTGCTGTTGACGGCCGGAGCGGTTGCCGTGATGAAGGTACGAACGTACGCGGTCAAGGTACAGGATCGCGTGATTTGTCTGGAGGAACGTCTGCGCCTGGCGGCGCTTCTGGCGGAGCCATTGCGCTCACGTATTCCTGAACTTACAGAAGCTCAGCTGGTAGCTTTGCGCTTCGCCTCTGACGGCGAGGTTTCGAAACTGGCCGAGCGGGCGCTCAATGAAAAGCTCGCGCGCGCCGATATCAAGAAATCGATTCAGAACTGGCGCCCTGACTACTGGCGCGTCTGAACAGGCGCCGCATCGACTGCCGCGGCACTGAGACACGGAGAAAAGCCTTTCATCTTTCAACGCATTGGTGGAGAATATGCGGCCAGAACCGAAAACGTCGTTAGCGGTCAAACCTTTTGCAGCTCACCGCCGTCTGAATTAAGAGCGCGCAAAGTAACTGCCGTTTTGATTCCGAAAGTAATTGCGGCATGGGCCTTTGGAAAGTTGACCGTAAGCGGCGCGACGGGTACGATTTTTGCTACATTCCCTGGGCTTACGGTGCGGGAACGCGATATCTCATCGATAAACATGCGAGTTGCCAACAGCTATGTGGGAGCTGCGGCGCTGATGCTGCTTACTTTGGCAGGCTCCGCCTGCCAAACTGCGCAGAAGCCTGCTCCGCTGCTGCCGCCGGCGACTGCTCCCTCCTTAAGTTCTGGAACGGCAAAGGCGCGGCCTGCGGGAGCTTCCGGCCCTAGCGCGATCGCCCATCCGCAGGCCGAGGAGAACTCGCAACCGGCCCGGGAAAAGGCAAACCAACCGCAACAACAAGAAGACCAGCCGGTCACGCAACAGCCGCCGGCAACGGCAGCATCGGTTGATCCCGTCGCGGACCTTATTGCCCACGCCGAAAAGGAATATCAGGCGGGACTAGACAACTTCCAGGCGGGAAAGACCGAAGACGCGAAAGAAAATTTTGATCGTGCCGTAAACGCGTTGCTCGAAAGCAACCTCGATATCCGCTCCGACGACCGCCTGCAAAAAGAATTCGATCGCATCGTTGAAGGCGTGAACAGACTCGGCCTGGGAGAAGCGGAGCCGGACGCCGACGCACAGCAAAAGTCGGAGCCTGCGCCAATCGACGAGACGAACGGACTCACGCCCGCCGCCGATCCGAACGTGAAGGCCAAGGCGCAAGCGGAACTCAAAGCCATCCACTCCGACCTGCCGCTGATGATGACCGACCAGGTCGCCGGCTACATCAGCTACTTTTCCAATCGGGGCCGTGGAGTTTTTGAGCGTGCGCTGATTCGCTCGGGCCGCTACCACGACATGATTGTGTCGATCTTTAAAGAAGAAGGCATCCCGCAAGATCTGATTTATCTGGCGCAGGCCGAATCCGGATTCCATCCGCTGGCTGTTTCACGCGCCGGGGCTCGCGGTATCTGGCAGTTTATGGGAGCTCGTGGCCGCGGCTATGGCCTGCAACACAACGTTTATCTCGATGACCGGCAGGATCCGGAAAAATCCACGTGGGCCGCCGCGCACCATTTGAAAGATCTGTATAACCAGTTTGGCGACTGGTATCTCGCAATGGCTGCATACAACTCCGGCCCCGGCACAGTTCAAGCCGCGGTGAAGCGCACTGGCTATGCAGATTTCTGGGAGCTCTATCGGCGCAACGTTCTGCCGAAAGAAACCCGCAACTACGTTCCCATCATTCTGGCCGTGACCATCATGGCCAAGAATCCGGCGCAATACGGGCTGTCGAGCCTTGCTTTGGATCGCCCAACTCCTTATGACGCCGTGACCATCAATTATCCGGTGGACCTGCATCTGGTAGCCGATTGCGTAGGATCGACCGCCGAGCAGTTGCAGGATCTGAATCCGCGATTGTTGCGCCTGAGCACGCCGCGAGAAGGAAACTTCGAGCTTCATTTGCCCGCCGGAACGAAAGACGAATACGAATCTTCGATCGCGGCAATTCCCTCGGCGGATCGCTTGTGGTGGCGTTATCACGTGGTGCGCTCCGGAGAGACGCTGGCCTCGTTGGCCCACACTTACCGCACCACTGCGAAATCGATCGCCGAAGTGAATCATCTCGAAAGCGACAGTGCGCTCGAGGCCGATGCCAAGCTGGTCATCCCTTTGGCTCCGGGCAAACATCCTGTCGGCGATGCTCAGACTTACGCCCGCCGCATCACACGCTATAAAGTTCATAAGGGTGACACCGTTGAAACCGTAGCTGACAACTTCGGCGTGCCCGCGCAAATGGTGCGGCGCTGGAACGGCATACGGGGCGACAGCCTGCGTGGGCGCAGAGTACTGGCGGTCCATCTTCCTGTCGCGCCCAATGCAGCAGGAGCGGAAGTGGCGACCGCGCATTCGACTCCTTCAAGCAAGAAACACGGAGTCACAAAATCACCAGCCGTTGAAAAAAGCAATCGTGAAGAAACTGAAGCTGTGGTGCATCACAAAGTGAAGATTGGTGAGACGCTATACTCGATCG
The DNA here is from genome assembly GCA_049584475.1 of Candidatus Sulfotelmatobacter sp. Lineage (GTDB taxonomy): Bacteria > Acidobacteriota > Terriglobia > Terriglobales > Acidobacteriaceae > Sulfotelmatobacter. The sequence continues at coordinate 16,881 of JBAUXX010000045.1, forward strand.
CGAACGCCTACAACACTACCGTCGCCGCCCTCAAGCGCGACAACCGCAACGTCGCAGTGCTCCGTCCCGGTATGATCCTGATTGTGCAGCAAGTGCGCTAGGGCGATTGCAACGCGTTAGATCACGCGCTCTTCGGTTTCTTCTTCCAACTGCAAACTCTTAATCGACGTAAGTTCTCCGGCGTGGCGCAACTCCGGGAATAGCCAAGTCCAGATCCCAATCACCACGAGTGTTCCGATCCCTCCCAGGACTACCGCCGGAACTGTGCCGAACCATTGCGCGGTTAGACCGCTTTCGAACTGGCCAAATTCGTTGGACGTGCCGATAAAAATCATATCGACGGCGGTGACGCGGCCGCGCATTTCGTCGGGAGTCGCGAGTTGCGTCAGCGTCGCGCGAATGATCACGCTGATCATGTCGCTCGCTCCCAGCAGCAGGAGCGCGATCAGTGAGAGCGTGAGACTTCGTGACACGCCGAAAATAATTGTGAGGACTCCGAAGCCCGCCACAGCCCAAAGCAAAGTCGGCCCAGCCCGCCGGCGCAGCGGACGATGCGCCAACGCTACAGCCATAATCGCGGCGCCCACGCCGGGAGCGGTGCGCAGCAGTCCCAATCCCCACGGGCCGGTGTGCAGAATTTCCCGCGCATACACCGGAAGTAGCGCAACCGCTCCGCCGAGCAAGACGGCAAACAGGTCGAGAGAAATCGCGCCCAGGATCAGCTTCTTGCGCCAAATAAAATCCAATCCGGCGAACACAGTCTTGAACGTCATGGGCTCACGCGGCCGCGCTTTCAATTCCGGCTTGATGCGGAAGGTTGACACGAACGCGCCAATGGCGGTGAGCGTCGCAGCCGCATAAACGGCGGAAGGCCCGTGCGCCGCAGCATAAAGAAGGCCGCCGAATGACGGGCCAAGAATAGTCGCCGCCTGGAACGTTGTCGCATTCCAGGCAACGGCGTTGGGGAAATGTGCTTCGGGCACAAGCTGCGGAAGTATGGACCGGCTGGCCGTTCCGTTGAATGAACGGAATATGCCGAGCAGGATCAGCACCACATAGATGGGCGTAACCGACGGAACTCCCCGCCGCGCCAACACCAGCAGCAGAGCGAAACACAGTGCAAACCCGGCGTAGCAAACAGTGAGAACATTGCGCCGTTCATAGCGATCGGAGGCGTGGCCGGAGATCGGAAACAATACGATGGCCGGGAAAAATTGCGCGAGGCCCACCAGACCGAGATCGAGCGGCCGTTTGGTAATTTCGTAGACTTGCCAGCCGACCGCAACCGCCTGCATCTCCATCGCCGAGACGATGAGAAAGCGCGCGATCTGGAACAGCGTGAATGCTGGATGAGTGAACGCGGCGCGTCCGGCTCTGGGGTCGGGTGCTGGCATGGACTTCTAATGTGCCATAGAAACCCGTGCTTGTGCATGGCCGGGTGCCGTGCAAAGCAATCAAGGTATACATCGACTGATCCGGTAGACTGTCGTCATGAAAAATCGTGCGCGAGTTGTCCGCTATTTTATCTGGCTTCTCTTTATTTGCATGCCCATTCTCTGCGCCGCGCAAAAGCTTGCCATCACCTTCGACGATCTGCCGCAAAACGGCGAATTGCCGCCGGGTGTGACTCGCGTCGAGATCACCAAAAATACTTTGGCCATCTTGCAGCAGCGGCACGTCCCCGCAGCATACGGATTTGTCAATGCTAAGAAACTCGAGGGCAGCGACGATGGAGCAGAAGCGTTGAAGCTGTGGGCGGCTGACGAACCCGTGGGCAATCACACCTATTCGCACCTGGACCTAAATCAGAACACGCCCGAGGCATTCGAGCGCGAGATTGCGGAGAACGAGCCGGTGCTGGAACTATTGCAGCCGTCGGCAGGTTCCACGTCAGCTTCGTCGGAAAGCGACTGGCACTGGCTGCGTTACCCCTTCCTGCGCGAAGGCGACACGCTGGAAAAACGCAACGCTGTCCGCGACTACCTGAAGGCTCACGGCTACAAAATCGCGCAAGTCACGCTGGATTGGGAAGACTATTTGTGGAACAGCGCCTACGCCCGTTGCTCGGCAAAGAATGATCAGAAGTCGATTGAATGGCTGCGGGCGAGTTACTTAGACACAGCCTCAAAATACATCGACCTTGATCGAGAACTGGCGAAGATGCTTTTCGGGCACGATATCAATCACGTTCTGTTGATGCATTTGGGTGCATTCAGCAGTACGATTCTTCCCGGCGCTCTCGATCTGCTGAAGAAAAAAGGATTCACGCTGGTAACGCTACAAGAAGCGGAGAGCGATCCCGTTTACGAAATCGATCCCGCCGCTGGATCGGTCAATGGCGGCACATTGCTGGATCAATTGATGGACGCGAGGAAGATCCAGTATCCAACCGTAGCGGAGAAGCCATATAAAGAATTACAGAACGTTTGCCAGTAGCACTCCGCTATAATTCTCGCGCTTCATATCCATATAAAACTGGCATATTCCGAGGATTCCGATCAATGCGCCTGCGCCCACTTTTCGCTCTTTCACAAGCTTTCATTGCCGCAATTTTCATTGCTGCGTTCCCTGCTTCCGCGAATGCGCAGGCTACGTCTACCGGCTTGCCGAACGAAACGCCTGCGACTCTCACTCCCGCTACCAGCAGTTTCGATTTCGTCAAGCGCGACGTGATGATTCCGATGCGCGACGGCGTGAAACTGAACACAGTGATTGTCATTCCCAAAGGAGCAAAGAACGCGCCGATCCTGCTGACACGCACCCCTTATAGCGCCAAGGAGCAACTCGGCCACGCGCAGAGCTCCCATCTCGGCCCGATACTCGAAGGCTACGACAATCCCACCGACGTAATCGTCGAAGGCGGATACATTCGCGTGGTTCAGGATGTGCGCGGAAAGTACGGCTCCGAGGGCGACTACGTAATGAACCGTCCACTGCGCGGGCCGTTGAATCCGACGCCCGTCGATCACTCTACCGACACCTACGACACGATCGATTGGCTGGTGAAGAATGTTCCCGAAAGCAACGGTAAGGTTGGCATCCTCGGCATCTCGTATGACGGCTTCACTACCTTGATGGCGCTGGTGAATCCGCACCCGGCGCTGAAAGTGGCCGTGCCTATGAATCCCATGGTCGACGGCTGGATGGGCGACGACTGGTTTCATTACGGCGCATTTCGCGAGCAGAACATCGGATACATCTACGACCAGGAAGGCACGCGTTCGAACGATGTCACATGGTGGACGAATCACTTCGACGACTATGACGTGTACATGGAAGCGGGATCGGCGGGAGAACTTGGACGGCGGCGCGGCGTGGAACAGGTGGGGTTCTGGAATAAAATGCTCGCGCATCCGAGTTATGACGCGTGGTGGCAGGACCAGGCTATGGATCGCATTCTGGCGGCGCAGCCGCTGAAAGTTCCAACCATGCTGGTGGCGAGCTTGTGGGATCAGGAAGATATTTACGGCGCGGCCGCGGTTTACAAGGCGATCAAGCCCAAGGACACGAATAACGATAAAGTTTTTCTGGTGCTGGGTCCGTGGTATCACGGCCAGGAAATCGGCGACGGCAGCAAGCTCGGGGTAATAAATTTTCACAGCGATACAGGACTTTATTTCCGGCAACACATTCTGCGGCCATTTCTCGACCACTATTTGAAGGACGAAGCTCCCAAAGCCGATGTCGCACCGGTCATTGCCTATGAAACCGGAACCGACGAGTGGCGGCGCTTGCCTGGGTGGCCGGCCGGATGCGCCAGCGGTTGCTCTCTCGAGCCGAAGCCGTTATATCTGCATGGCGGATTGAAGTTGAGCTTCGATCGCCCTCAATCCGGCGAAGCCGCATTCGACGAATACATCTCCGATCCGGCAAAGCCAGTGCCGTACCGCGCGCGCCCGATTCAACCGATGGGTTATACGAGTGAATTAACCTGGTCAGAGTGGCTGGTGGACGATCAGCGCGAAGCTTCGGGCCGCCCCGACGTGATTGCGTTCGTCTCCGATGTGCTCACCGCGCCGCTGAAGATCAGCGGACAACCGGTGGCGAATCTTGTCGCTTCGACCAGCGGCACGGATTCCGATTGGGTCGTGAAAGTCATCGACGTTTATCCCGACGAAGTGGCCGAGCAGCCGCACATGGGCGGGTATCAACTGATGATCTCCGCCGACATTTTTCGTGGACGCTATCGCGAGAGTCTGGAAACCCCAAAGGCGATCATCGCCGAAAAGCCTCTGCTCTATCGCTTCGCATTGCCCACGGCTAATCATGTCTTTCTTCCCGGCCATCGCGTGATGGTGCAGATCCAATCAAGCTGGTTCCCGCTCTACGACCGCAATCCGCAGACGTTTGTACCAAACATTTTCTGGGCCAAGCCGGGAGACTTCCGCAAAGCTACGCAGCGCATTTATCACGCGGGGGATGACGCGAGTTTTGTGGAGTTGCCAGTAGTGAGGGAAGATAAAACGCCTTAGTATCTGACCCAAGGAGCCTCGCCCGTCTCGAGGCAGTCAGATAAACTCAACCTATGGCCAAGAAGCTGCGCGTAATTCTGCGCGATGATGAGTACCACGAGATCGAACTCATGGCACGAGCACGCGAGATATCGGTCGCCGAATGGCTCCAGCAAGCGATAGACGTCGCTCGTCGGGAGGAAAGCTCAGGCGACTTGGCCAGGAAGCTCGCCGCCGTCCGCAGAGCCGCGCAGTACAACCTTCCGACGGGCGAGATTGACACCATGCTCGCCGAGATTGAACGAGGCTACGTCTTTCGGCTCAGAGCTGATTGAGAGATTTGCTGCATTGGTCTCGGCCTATGGGGTGCTGAATGCGTGCAATCGATATCCTTCGACAATGCCGCGTGGTAGATAAACATATTTTAGGACCTCGTTGAGGATTTGTGGTTCAGATAGAGCGGGGCATTTCTCGCGGTCATCCATTTGTGTATCTTTACCGTCCGTCTAGGCCGCAGTCCGAAGAACGCATTGCTCCAGAGCAGCGGCTCCCTCGCTAAGCTTTTCCTGTCCGTAACCACTTCCTCCAGATAGCCTCCACGGATTCGCACTTTGGGTGGGGTCGCTCCGTTTCGGAGAACAATCTGCCGGTGGGATTGGTCAAGGGTGCAAAATCGACGAAGCTCCCAGACGGTCCTGTCCAATCTGGTGAGGTTGCCTCCGAAGGCGACATTTGAAACCTCGAAGTATCTGAATTTGCCGTACTCGTCGATGTAGTGGATAAATTCTGTGGTAAGGCGTGTTAGATCGAGGGTGAGCGTGCCCGAACCGTTGATTGCCTCAAGGGCGGCGCTCAGATTGTGCTTTATATGTTTGCCCGGGATGCGATTGAGCAGAAGTATGCACTTCAGGTATTTTTCGATTGCCTGTTGGCTCGACCACAGAGAGGGCGTTACGAGGGCAGCGCGAAAAGCCATTCGCGCGGAGATATAGTCCTCGTCAGCAACGTCGCGAAAGCACCTATTGCAAAGTCATTGACCAACTGGTCTTCGGTCATGAAAAAAGGACTCTCGGTCTGACCGTACAGATTGAACTGCTCTGTTCCTTTTTAAGTTTAACGTGCACTTAGCGATCGCGCTCTCCTAAAGTAATCGCGGCGAAAAGTCGGTGAGCGCCATGAAAGTAGAATCAACTTTTTCCACGAGCTTGCCGTTCGCTTCGGATTTGTCGCGGACGCTTTTCCACTCCGCGTCGTCTTGGAAGGACTTCCAGTTGGCAGTTGCCGCTTCGCGGCTAGGATGACGAAGAATGTAGACGAGAGTGTCACTTTTCTGCGGCTCGTCCACGGGAGTCCAATACGCGACGCTGTGAATTCCGTGGCGCTCGAACAGTTTTACGGTGTGGTCACGGAAACGGGCCAGCAAATCGCCCAATTTCCCCGGGGCGGCGTGGTAGATGCGGAGTTCGTAGACCGCTGTCGAGCCTTGCGAGGAATTGGCATTGTCTTGCTGAGCAGCGGCCCAAAGCGCCGCGGGAAGAAGTGTGACGGCGGGAAGAGTTTGCAACAAGGTTCGTCTTTTCACGGCAGAATTCTAGCAGAGGATGCACCGTATAATCCGTAGTCGTGGCTGAGAGCTGACAGCTGCGAGCTTCCTTCATGCGCTTTGAACTCTTCATCGCGACCCGCTACCTGCGCGCCAAACGACGCCAGGCGTTTATTGGCGTTATCACCGGAATTTCGGTTGCCGGAGTCGCGGCGGGCGTGGCTTCGCTCGTAGTCGCGCTCGCGATCAACAACGGCTTCCGGCAGGACTTGCAGCAGCGGCTATTGGGATCGACTTCGCACATCAGCTTGCAGCGCATTGCGGACGATGGCATTCGCGATTGGCCCGAGCTAATGGATCGGCTGTCGAAGGAACCGCATGTGGTGGCGGCAGCACCGGCTATTTTTGAGCAGGTGCTGATCTCGCGCGGGCCACGGGCGCGGGGCGCGGTGCTGAAGGGGATGATTCCGAAGTACGAACGCCGTGTGGGCGATTTGCTGAGTTCGGTCAAGGAGGGATCTGCTGAGGAGTTGGACGAAAATCCGCCTGCGGCGGAGGGTGGTTCCTCTGGACCTCAGGGGCAAGCCGCCTCGACAGGAGAGTCAAAGGCAGCGGGCAGGAGTGCCCGCTCTACACAGGGTGAGCAGTCTCCGGATTCGCTCGAGGGCGTGCACGCGCGGGTTGCAGCGATGCCGCCGATCGTCCTCGGCAAGGACATGGCCGACAATCTTGGCGCGAACGTAGGTTCTGTCGTGCTTGTAACGAGCCCACAGGGAGAATTGACGCCATTTGGCATGGTGCCCAAGTACAACCGATTTCGCGTCGTCGGAATCTTTAATTCAGGCTTTTTCGATTACGACTCTTCATGGGCCTTTGCGCGGCTGTCGGATGCGCAGCAGCTTTTTGGCTTAGGCGACTTGATCTCGGTGATTGAATTCAGGATCGACGACATTTACCAGGCGGAGCAGATCGGGCGCGAAATTGAAGACGCGGCGGGCAAAGGCTTTATGACCACGAATTGGATGGAGCAGAACAAGGCTCTGTTTCATGCCTTGCGGCTGGAGCGACTGGTCACCTTCATAACCATCGGCCTGATTGTTTTCGTGGCCGCGCTGAACATTTTGATATCGCTGATCATGCTGGTCATGGAAAAAACCAAAGACATTGCCGTGCTCATGTCGATGGGCACGCGCGCAGCACAGGTGCGGAACGTTTTTATTGCGCAGGGAGTCTTAATCGGGCTGACAGGCACGGCAATCGGACTGGTGCTGGGATATGCCATCTCTTACGCCGGCGGCCACTATCATTTGATCTCGCTGTCGCCGGAAGTGTATTCCATTGATTACGTGCCGTTTGCGCCGCGGTGGGCTGACGGCGCGCTGGTGGCCCTGGTGTCCGTGGGAGTGTCTTTTGTTGCGACGCTCTATCCTTCGTGGTCAGCATCAAGGATTTTGCCGGCGGAAACCCTTAGGTATGAGTGAACCGGCAGGCGATAGCGGTGGCCGCAGGAAACGAATGGGATTCCTTGCGCACTAGTCACTGAGGGCGTTCGTGACCTCGGTCACATCGCCTTATTTAGAAAGGGTATACAGTTTTTGGCAGGCGGTATCCGCAAGGCGGATCTATTGCGAACAGCAAGAAATATTGGGAAGTTGCGGGGCCGCAACGATGTCGATATTGTCGCTTCTGTAATTTAGGAACCGTTATGCTGAACGCGGAATTTTCCGATTGGAACGAAAGAGGGCCAGGTTGCATCTAAGTCAACAGGAAGCTCCGACGCAAGCCGGACCCATGTTGCGCGTGGAACGGTTGCGGAAGGCTTTCCGGTCCGGTGAATCGGATCTGGTGCTCTTTGAAAACTTATCATTCGAGGCGAAGCGGGGTGAGATGCTGGCGATCGTGGGCGAGTCAGGAGCGGGCAAGAGTACCTTATTGCACATCTTGAGCGCTCTTGATCGGGCTTCGGAGGGAGACGTATACTGCGCTCACTTGCAGTTGACCTCTCTATCGCCGGACGAAGCGGCAAAATTTCGCAATCGCGATCTGGGATTCGTCTGGCAGTTTCATTATCTGCTGCCGGAATTTACGGCGGCGGAAAACGTGGGCATGCCGTTGCTTCTCCGGGGACAGAGTTGGCGGCAGGTGGAACCGGAAGCCTTGCGTTGGCTGCGAGAGGTCGGACTGGAACAGCGTGCGCACCACCGATCGGGAGAACTTTCCGGCGGAGAACAACAGCGCGTAGCTTTAGCCCGGGCGCTCATTACCGGTCCAAAGCTTTTGCTGGCCGATGAGCCGACCGGAGACCTGGACACGCAGACAGCCGAATCGGTATTCGCATTGATTGCGCGACTACATCAAGAGCATCAACTCACCTCGCTCATAGCCACGCACAATTTGTCATTCGCACGCCGGTGCAATCGGGTGTTGCGCTTGCAGCGCGGGCGTATGGAGGAGATTCCGCCGCAATCATTGCCGGTGTCATAAGGGCAGGGAGAGAGAAACATAAGGAAGAAAATGTGCAAAGAGTTAGGCGAGCAGGAGTTGCAAAAAACGAAAACAATGGCCCGAAAGAGCCTCGACAGGTTCCTTCAGTAACGTTATAAGAAGGTTGTGGGCACCTGGAACTGGTGGCCGCTTGATTGCATAGTTTCTATGGTGGATGCCTTTCGACGATGAAGGAACGGCATTAGGATTCAGGTAGGCCGAGTGGGGCGAAGACCTCTCGGCCGGAAGGTTTCAGGGGGTAGGGCATTATGTTTGAACGCTATACGGAGAAAGCCAGGCGCGTCATATTTTTTGCGCGCTACGAAGCCAGCCAGTTCGGGTCTCCTTATATCGAGACCGAGCATCTTCTGCTGGGACTGTTGCGCGAAGACAAGGCCCTGACCAATCGATTTCTGCGTTCGCATGCCTCGGTGGAATCGATCCGCAAACAGATTGAAGGGCATACCACGATCCGGGAGAAGGTTTCGACCTCGGTCGATCTTCCGTTGAGCAACGAATGCAAGCGCGTTTTGGCGTATGCGGCCGAAGAAGCCGAGAGGCTTTCTCATCGCCACATTGGGACGGAACATTTGCTGCTCGGACTGCTGCGCGAAGAAAAGTGCTTTGCCGCGGAGATTCTGCACGAACGCGGTTTACGGCTGTCCACCATTCGTGAGGAGTTGGCGCGAAGCAGCCAGGAAAAAGCGCAGCCGCAACGCCAGCGCGAGTCTTCCCTGCTGAGCGAGTTTTCCCGCGATCTGACGCAGGCGGCCATGGACAATCAACTCGATCCGCTTGTCGGACGAGAGGGCGAAGTTGATCGCGTGATTCAGATTCTTTGCCGGCGCACCAAGAATAATCCGGTGCTCATCGGGGAACCCGGCGTGGGCAAGACGGCTATTGTGGAAGGTTTGGCACAGAGAATCGCCGACGGCGAGGTGCCTTCGTTCCTGGCCGACAAACGCATTCTTGCTCTCGACTTGTCTTTAATTGTTGCCGGAACGAAGTATCGCGGACAGTTTGAAGAGCGGCTGAAGACCATCATGAAGGAGTTGATGGAATCGCAGAACTCCGTGATCTTCATCGACGAATTGCACACGCTGGTGGGCGCGGGCTCGGCGGAAGGATCGCTCGATGCCGCCAACATTTTAAAGCCGGCTTTATCGCGCGGGGAAATTCAATGCATTGGCGCGACAACTCCGGGCGAATACCGGAAATCGATTGAGAAGGACCGTTCTTTGGAACGGCGCTTTCAAGCGGTGAAAGTTCCGCCCCCGAATGAAGTTGATGCCACCAAGATCCTGTTCGGAATCAAAGACCGCTACGAAAAATTCCACGCCGTCACCTACACCGACGACGCCATCAACTTCGCGGTTTCGCATTCCAATCGCTACATTCCTGATCGGTTCCTGCCGGACAAGGCCATCGACTTGGTGGATGAAGCTGGTGCACGCGTAAAGCTGCGGCAGACTTCTCTGCCCGAAGAAATCACCGAAGTGCAGAAGCGCATCAAGTTCATCGTTCACCGCATGGAAAACGCCATCGCGAACCACGAGTTCGAGAAGGCGCGATTCTATTCGGACGAAGAACGTAAGGAGCGCGAGAACCTGCGGGCGCTGCGCGAGAAATATCATCTCGACGAATCTTCCACCGGCGTTGTTGGCCGCGAAGATATCGAAGATGTAGTCTCGCGCTGGACCGGCGTTCCCATCACTTCTATTAAAGAGGAAGAAACGCAGAAGCTGCTCCGCATTGAAGAAGAACTGCACAAGCGCATCATCTCGCAGGATAAATCGATCAGCGCGCTGGCTCGGGCGATCCGGCGTTCGCGCGCGGGATTGAAGAACCCGAACCGGCCAATTGGATCGTTCCTTTTCCTGGGTCCCACCGGCGTGGGCAAAACCGAAGTCGCCCGGACGCTCGCACAATTCATGTTCGGTACCGAAAAAGCTTTGGTCCGCTTCGACATGTCGGAGTTCATGGAGAAGCATTCCGTATCGAAGCTGATCGGCTCGCCTCCGGGATATGTAGGTTACGAAGAGGGCGGACAGCTTACTGAACGCGTGAAACGCGCGCCTTACTCCGTCGTGCTGCTCGACGAAATCGAGAAGGCACATCCCGACGTGTTCAACATCCTGCTGCAAGTATTTGAAGACGGCCAATTGACCGACGGCTTGGGCAATACGGTCGATTTTAAGAACGTCATCATCATCATGACCTCGAACATCGGCGCGCGGCACTTGCAGAAGCGCGAGGGGTTCGGCTTTCAGTCGTCGAAAGAAGACATGGTCTCCGAAAAGATCGAGGAACTGGTCAAGAACGAGGTCAAGCGCACTTTCAATCCTGAGTTCCTGAACCGGTTGGACGAGATCATTCTGTTCAACGCGTTGAGCGAAACCGACCTGATTCAGATTCTCGAACTCATGGTCAACCAACTCAATGCCAACCTGGCGCAGAAAGCGATCACCGTCACGGTTGCCGATGAAGCCAAGAAGTGGATCCTCAACCAAACCCTGACCGACCGCACCTACGGCGCGCGTCCGTTACGGCGTGCGTTGCAGAAGTATATTGAAGACCCGCTGTCGGAGGCGCTGATTCAGGGCACAATCACGATGCGTCCGGCCTTCATCGAGGTCTTCCTCGAAGACAACAAGCTGTTCTATCGTCCCGTGGATGCAGAGAAGAGCGCCGAGGGGGTGCTGTTGTACTCGAGCAACTAATCCGGACGTCGGACCTCAGCCGCCAGCCAAAAGGCTGGCGGCTTTTTCTTCTTCGCTTTACGTCAGACTTTGGTCCAAAATCAGATCCGCAAAGACAAACTGATCGCGGACCACCATCGCCCCTACCGAAACAGGGAGGGCGGCGTTGAGCATGGGCCCGGCATACACGAATGAGTGGAACTCGCCGCGCTCGCCACATGGGTCTATTCCATCGGGCAAAGCCGAAAGAAGCGCTTGATCGAACTCACGGCCAGCGAAGGATCGATCCAGTTTCTCAGTGTCGACGCAAGTCAGCTTCGCTCGCGTGCCGGACGCGATCATCTCCCGCGCCAACGCGTGAGTCGGCAGTCCCCACACTGGAAATATTGGCTGCAACCCTGTGTCTTTCAGCTGCTTCTCCCGATAGGCGCGGACATCTTCGAGGAACAAATCGCCAAAGGCAACTCCTTCGATCCCTTCGGAAACAGCTTTCGCACAGACTTGAGCCATCAGCGACTCATACTGTTCATTGGAGCACGGCCAGGGCAGCGGCACAGCCCAGAGCGGAAGCCTCGCGGCTGCGGCTTGCCGCTCGACAAGACCGCGTCGGACGGCGTGCATGGCTACCCGGTCGGCCACTTCGTTGAACGTAGTCAGCAGCCCCACAACCTCATACTCGGCACGCTGGCGGAGGACGTGGAGACTCCACGCGCTGTCTTTGCCGCTGCTCCACGATAAGAGAATGCGCTTTCTCAATTTGGAAGAAGTTAGAGCGTTTTGAGAGTAACGCCAAAGGGACGTATCTTGAAACGCTGGAGATTTGGTGGACCTGGTCGGGATCGAACCGACGACCTCTTCCATGCCATGGAAGCGCGCTCCCAGCTGCGCCACAGGCCCACACGTCGACTGGAACAAAAGCCGAGGAAGTTACCGCATTTATTCTCGCCGGAATGCGGGGGATAGTCAAACGCCGTGACACTCTGCAACCTTGCCGGTCGGACTAACTGCCCTTGCTTTGGGATGAATAGCTCTCGAAATAATTCCTGAATTTCCTTCGTTTCTTTCCACAGCCTTTTCTGCCATAATTGATCGTGCACCCCACCTGCACAATTTTTCAAACACAATCTGGAGCGAGGAAGAGATGCCAGCAAAGTACATCTTTGTGACAGGCGGAGTTGTGTCTTCGTTGGGCAAGGGACTTGCCGCGGCATGCATCGGCTGCCTGCTCGAAAGCCGGGGCCTGAAGGTCAACCTGATGAAGTTTGATCCCTACCTGAATGTCGATCCCGGCACGATGTCGCCGTTCCAGCACGGCGAAGTCTTTGTCACCGACGACGGCGCGGAAACCGATCTCGACCTCGGTCACTACGAGCGCTTCACCCACGCCAAACTTTCTCGCGACAACAATTGGACGACTGGCCGTCTTTACGAACAGATCATCGCCAAGGAGCGGCGCGGCGATTACCTGGGCAAAACGGTTCAGGTGATTCCGCACGTGACGAACGAAATTAAAGCGGCGATGAAGAAAGTCGCTCAGGACGTCGATGTCGCGATTGTTGAAGTTGGCGGCACGGTCGGCGATATCGAGTCGCTGCCGTTCATGGAAGCCATCCGTCAGATGCGTCAGGAACTGGGCCGCGAGCACACGTTGTTTGTCCATGTCACGCTCGTGCCGTTCATCGCTGCGGCCCAAGAACTCAAAACTAAACCAACGCAGCATTCGGTGAAAGAACTGCTCAGCATTGGAATTCAGCCTGATATCTTGCTTTGCCGCACCGATCGTTTCCTGGCCAAGGACATTAAGTCGAAGATCGCGCTGTTCTGCAACGTGGAGGAAGAGGCGGTTATCACGGCGAAAGACGTGGCATCGATTTATGAAGTGCCGCTGGTGTTTGCCAATGAAGGCGTGGACACGCTGGCGCTGCGATACCTGCACATCGAGGCGAAAGATCGCGATCTCTCCAAGTGGGAAGACATTGTCCATCGCGTTTACAACCCGAAAGACACGGTTACGATCGGGATCGTCGGCAAGTATGTAGAGTATGAAGATTCGTACAAGTCGCTGAAGGAAGCGCTGATTCACGGATCGCTGGCGCATAACCTGAAATTGCAATTGAACTGGATCGAAGCTGAAGGCTTAGAGAACGACAAGAATTACGAAGATCAGCTCGAGGGCTATGACGGCATTCTTGTCCCCGGCGGTTTTGGCAAGCGCGGCATCGAAGGAATGCTGGTCGCGATTCGCTATGCCCGCGAGAAGAAAGTTCCCTACTTCGGAATCTGTCTGGGAATGCAGACGGCCTGCATCGAATTTGCGCGCAACGTGGTTGGACTCGAAGAAGCGAATTCCAGCGAATTCGACCCTGCGACCGCACATCGCGTGATTTACAAGTTGCGGGAGCTGCGCGGTGTGGAAGAACTCGGGGGCACCATGCGACTGGGAGCCTGGACTTGCAAGATCGAGCCCAATACGCTAGCGCAGCGGATTTACGGCACGCTGGAGATCAGCGAACGTCATCGCCACCGCTATGAGTTCAATCGCGAATACGAAGAACCGATGGTCGCGGCGGGCTTGCGCATTTCCGGTTCGACTCCGGACGGCACCTACGTCGAAATGGTGGAATTGCCCGATCATCCGCATTTCATCGGCTGCCAGTTTCACCCTGAGTTCAAATCGAAGCCGCTGGAGCCGCATCCGCTGTTCAGTTCGTTCATAGGCGCGGCTTACGCATATGGACAACAGCGGCGTGAAGAAAAGAATTCTGCTGCGGTCGAAATGTTTCACCGCCCGGAAAGAGTCGCGCGGCGGTAGGCGAAAGGCATTTAACGCAGAGATCGCCGAGAACGCTGAGAAACCCAGGACTCGAAGGGATTTGCTTGAGATTTTCTCTGCGATTTCGGCGGGCTCTGCGATGAAAAGGCTTTGAACTGAATCCTTCCTTCCAAGTCGGCGACATTCACATCGGCTCCGGCGATCTTTTTCTCATCGCCGGCCCGTGCGTGATCGAGAGCGAAGAGCACGCCATGCGCATGGCGGAGATCATCAAAGGCGTGGCGCGCTCGCTGCAGATTCCTTTCATCTTTAAGGCCAGCTACGACAAGGCCAACCGCACGTCGATTCGCAGCTTCCGCGGGCCGGGACTCAAAGAAGGCTTGCGTGTTCTTCAAACAATTAAAGACCATCTTGGCTTGCCCATTCTGACCGACCTACACGAAGCAGCGGACGTGAGTAAAGTGGCTGAAGTCGCCGACGTGTTGCAGATTCCCGCATTCCTGAGCCGCCAGACCGATCTGGTAGTTGCCGCGGCATTGAGCGGCCGCGCTGTGAACATCAAGAAAGGACAGTTCGTTGCGCCCTGGGACATGCGTCATGCCGTAGACAAATGCCGCGATGCGGGCAACACACAAGTCTTTCTCACGGAACGCGGCGCAAGTTTCGGGTACAACAATCTTGTGGTCGACATGCGTTCTCTGGCCATCATGCGGAAATTCGCGCCGGTAGTGTTCGATGCTACGCATTCCGTACAGTTGCCTTCGGCGCAAGCCGACGATAAAGGTCCGGCGGTGAGCGGAGGGCAGCCTGAATTCATTCCCGTGCTGGCGCGTGCCGCCGTCGCCGCCGGAGTAGATGGAGTATTCCTCGAAGTGCACGATAATCCCAAGGAAGCGAAGTCCGACGGCGCCAACGCGCTGGACTCGACCAAGATGCGAGGCCTTCTCAAAGAACTTCAGGCGATCAGGCAAGCGCTTGATGCAGCCCACGTCTCTCCATAATTAGCGCGTAGCGCCGCCGTCCCGTCGGCGATTTTCCGGGCATCGTCTGAGCCGGCAGGATGCCGGCGCCACATTGCAAGACGTATGTTAGATTGAAATTTCAGATGCAATTTATCGCCAACTGGGCTTTGAACACTGCTGCGTTGCGAGGCGCAACTTACGCCGATGCGCGCATCGTGGCGCAACGCAGCCGCGCATTAACCACCAAGAATGGCAAAGTTGGCAGCGCGTCGGATGCGGAGTCGGTGGGCATGAGCGTCCGCGTGCTGGCTGACGGCGCGTGGGGATTTGCAGCATCCGAAAATCTTAGCCGCGCTGCCGTCGAGGCCACAGCTGCTCATGCGGTTGAAATCGCGCGGGCTTCGGCTCGGGTAAAGCTGCACGATGTTCAGATGGCTCCGGAGAAGAGCGTCACCGCTGAGTGGGCCACGCCCTACCAGATCGATCCATTTACCATTTCCGTGGACCAAAATATCGATCTGCTGCTCAATATCGATTCCGAATTGCGTGGAGTTGCAGGAGTTACCCTGGCCGAGACGAACCTGAACTTCAATCGCGAAGAGTCGTGGTTCGTATCGTCGGAAGGCTCAGATATTCACCAAACAAAATACTCGACCGGCGCCGGCTACGCTGCCTATGCGTTTGCCGGCAATGAAATTCAAAAGCGTTCGTATCCCAATTCTTACGGCGGACAGTGGCAGAACAAGGGCTACGAGTTGATTGAAGAATTGAAGCTGCTCGAAAATGCCCGCCGCATTGCGGAAGAAGCGGTGGCCCTGCACCGCGCAGATCAGTGTCCGGAAGGCACTTTCGACATTATTCTCGACAGCTCGCAGCTCGGCTTGCAGATTCACGAATCCGTCGGGCATCCCATTGAACTGGATCGCGTACTCGGCATGGAAGCCAACTTTGCCGGCACATCGTTTCTCACGCTCGACAAGCTGCGGCACTTGCGCTACGGCAGCGACCTGGTAAATGTAGTTGCCGACGCGCGCCAGGAGCACGGTCCCGGCCTCGGCACGTTCGGTTACGACGATGAAGGCGTTCCGGCCCAGTGTACACAGATCATCACGAATGGATTGTTTACCGGCTATCTAAGCTCGCGCGAGACCGCGCACACCATCGGCGAGAGCCGCTCTGGCGGCACATTGCGGGCCGAAGGATGGAATCGGCTGCCGATGATTCGCATGACGAACATCAGCCTGTTGCCCGGCGAAAAGCCGCTGAGCCTTGAGGATCTCGTCTCATCTACCGATCACGGCATTCTGATGCAAACCAATCGGTCGTGGTCGATCGACGATAAGCGCTACAACTTCCAGTTTGGCTGTGAGATCGGCTGGGAGATCAAGAACGGAAAGCGCCTGCGCATGGTCAAGAATCCGTCGTATTCCGGCATCACAACCGAATTCTGGAATTCGCTCGACGCGATCTGTTCACGCGACGAATGGACTCTGTGGGGCACGCCGAACTGCGGCAAAGGGCAACCGCAGCAAGTCATGGGCACCGGGCACGGAGCAGCGCCGTCGAGATTCCGCAAGATCAGAGTCGGTTCAGCCTTTAAGAATAGCTGACCTTATTCATATTCATCATGCTGACGCAAGAAAAAGCCGGCGACATTTTCGATCGGGTCAAGAAGCTGTCTACTGCAGACGAAGTTGAGGTCTTCCTGTCGGGCGGCAAGTTTTCGCTCACACGCTTCGCCAACAACACGATTCACCAAAATGTCGCGGAAGAAAATCACACGCTCTCGGTACGGACCGCATTTGGCGGGCGCACGGCCCGCGCCTCTACTAACAAATTTGACGATGAAAGCCTGCGAAAAGTAGTTGAGTCCTCCGAGAATCTCGCCAAGGTTCAGCATTCTGATCCCGACCTTCTCCCCATGCCCGACCCGCGTGAAGCTGACGCCAATGCGAGCGCCAGCGCCACACCTTCGCGGCACTTCGCCGCAACTGCGGCGATTACTCCAGAACTCCGTGCGCAAGGCGTCAAGAGCATCGTCGGCGTCGCCGATCAACATAAACTCACCACCGCTGGAACGTACTCGAGCAATGAGTGGGTAGAAGGAATCTTCAATTCCCGCGGACTGAACAAGTGGCACGAGCAAACCGCAGCAGAGATTTCGATCACCATCATTGCGGCTGACTCTTCGGGCTGGCAGAAAGCGAATTCACCCGATGCTGCGAATCTTAATCCGCTTGAGTTGGCGGAAATTGCGGCGAAGAAAGCTCTGGATTCAACCCATCCCAAAGAAGTCCCCGCTGGCAAATATACCGTTATCCTGGAACCGTCGGCTGTGCTCGACATCGTCGGCTTCATGTTCTGGGACTACTCGGGAACGGCAATTCTCGATCAGCGTTCTTTCCTCACCGGACGAATCGGCGAAAAGATATTCGGAGAAAATATCACCATCTGGGATGATGTGAATCATCGTCTACAAACGGGCTCTCCGTTCGATGGCGAAGGCATGGCTCGTCTCAAGATGCCGCTGGTTGAAAATGGAGTGGTGAATCGCGTTGCTTACTCCCGGGCGACTGCCGCACGCATGAAGCATTCCGAATACAAGGATAGAGTGGGGCCGATCGAAGCTACCGGCCACGGATTTCTGCTGCCCAACGAGATCGGTGAGATGCCGGGCAACATTGTTTTTGCGTCGTCTCAAAACCCGCAAACTCTCGAACAGATGATCGCATCCACCGAGCGTGGCGTCCTCGTCACGCGCCTGTGGTACATCCGCGAAGTCGAGCCCTACGAAAAGATCCTCACCGGCATGACGCGCGACGGCACGTTCTACGTGGAGAATGGTCGTGTAAAACACGGCATACGAAATTTCCGTTTCAACGAGAGCCTGATCCACATGCTCTCGAATGTCACGGCAATGGGTCTACCCGTGCGCGCCTGCGGAGAAGAATCCATGGACATGGTTGTCCCTGCGATGAAGATCTCCGATTTTAATTTCACCGAAGTGACGCGTTTCTAGCCGCACGATTCCGTCGCTGGATCAAATCGGACACTCGCAAAACACAAGCTTCGGGCATGACTCAAGAATTTCCCCTAATCCCTTCATCTCAAAGCGTTTAGACCCCATCGTTCCATGACTTCGGTAACTTTGCACCCTTGATTCCGGGGTGTACGCTCCCCTTGAGTTCCGTGATAGCTCGGAGCGCGCCTGCGGCGCTCCCAGAAGGAAGGTTGTTGCGAGACGTGCCGACGGAAACCGAAAAAGATCCGACGCTTCAGGATCACGCGAATGGCAAGCACTACGAAGAGATGCAGAGTGCGCCGCGCTTTCCCTTGCACCTGCCCGTTGCGGTGAAAGCGCAGAGCCAGGCCTATGAAGCGGAGACGCAGAACATCTCCGCCAACGGCGTGCTCTTTGCCATGGACAATGACGTTCCCGTGGGTTCGCTCGTCGATTTCACTATTCTGCTTCCCGGAGATGTCGTGGGATCTTCAACCGGCGTTCAGATCGATTGCCGCGGACGAGTGGTGCGCAGCTTTGAAGATCGCGGCCGGCGCGGCGTAGGAGTCGTAATCGATGAGTACCGTTTCGAGCGAGCTTAGAGACGAAGAAGGATTTGAGTTGAGATGTGTTGAGTTGAGAACCAAAGAAACAGAACGAAGGAACTGAATGGCGAGCATTTCAGTCAACGTGGAACAACAACACGAGGCCGGTGGAGAAGGCAAGGGAATCATTCGCGTGATCCTGGCCGATACGCAAGCCATCTTCCGCGCCGGACTGCGCAAGATTTTCGCCCTCGAAGATGACATTCGGGTCGTGGCGCAGGCTGAAACTCTGGCTCAAACATTTTCTGCATCCAAGAAATTTTCCGCCGACGTTCTAATCTTCGAATCGGCGCTGGCTCCCAACGCCGCAGACGCGGTTGCAGACATCGTCAAACAGTCGCCCGAAGTCCGGTTGGTAGTTGTCACTCCGGATTCGAACGAAGAAGTGACGCTGGAACTGTTCCGCCGAGGAGCGCACGGAATCGTCTCACGCGAAGTTGAACCGGAACTTCTCGTCGACTGTTTGCGCAAGGTGGCAGCCGGCGAAAGCTGGCTCGATAGTCAGGGAATCCGTTGGGTGATGGAAGCCTACCGCAGCCAGAGCTTGCGCCCTACGGGCTCGCGCCCCAAAGTTCAACTCACTCCGAAAGAAGCTCTGATCGTTTCCTGCGTGACGCAGGGCATGAAGAACAAGGAAATCGCGACTCGCGTGGGCACTACCGAGCAAGTGGTGAAAAATTATTTGCGCAAAGTCTACGACAAACTCGGAGTTGCCGATCGCCTGGAGTTGGCGCTTTACTGCTTGAATCATCACGTGGTCGATGGCACAAAAGTTCCGCCGCTTCCCGCCGCAACCAACGGACAGGCAGCCGCTGCGGCTGCCGGCGCTTCCGGTTCCGGATCTATCTCGCCAGGAACACCCACGCTGACTCCAACACCAAATCCCGACAAGCTTTCCTAGGCCGCAACCTCAACCTTCCCCACCCGCTTTCTGTGTTGTCCTCTCTACCGGGATTTGTTTATTTCGTCTCAAAGTTGCGGTTCATCCGATTGCACCATAGAATTGAAAGGCACCTAAGTTTCCCGCCAATTTTCATCGGAGAGATGGCCGAGTGGCTGAAGGCGCACGCTTGGAAAGCGTGTTTACTCGAAAGGGTAACGTGGGTTCGAATCCCACTCTCTCCGCCAACTTATTTATAATAAATATGTTACAGGAGTTTTTGCCCTGACCGCACCCCACTCTCTCCACTCATTTTCAGCGTTAGAATGATCAACATGCGGTTTCGGGCATTCACACAAAGATCCAATAGGGCTGAGATCAACTGATTCAGAATCAGTGTCTGGTCGGACCAATAAGTGCCGACTGACTAGTTCATCAGTCGAAAACAGCCGCGAAGAACCAGCGGATAATAGGTGACTGTCCAGACGCTTATCTATAGTGTTATCTCATGTCGAGGCCGAAGAGCGATGAGAAGAGAAGCGCGATTCTGGAGGCGGCGACGCGGATTATCGTTATGCAGGGCCTGAGCGCGCCGACAGCTGGCATCGCGAAGGAGGCTGGCGTTGCGAATGGATCGCTTTTCACTTACTTCGAAACCAAGACGGACCTCTTCAATCAGCTCTATCTTGAACTGAAAATCGAGATGGCGTCTGCTGCCCTGGAGGGGCTCCCGGCAAAGGCCGAGCTTCGCGACCAGTTCTTTCACATCTGGTCCAATTGGATGCGCTGGGCGGTATCCAATCCCGACAAGAGACGCGCGCTTGCACAACTCGGCGTTTCCGACGAAATCAAGCCGGCCACCCGTGTTGCGGGCCATAAGACCATGACAAAGATCGCCGATCTGATGGAACGGTGTCGCTCGAATGGACCGATGCGCGACGTTCCGATGGGGTTCGTCTCCGCGATCATAAGCTCGCTGGCGGAAGCGACGATGGACTACATGCTTCAGGACCCGGCCAACGCGAAGAAGCACTGCAAGGCCGGGTTCGATGCTCTCTGGCGGGCAATATGCTGAATTTTTTTTAAACCGACTAATGACTGACTAGACACGCAACTAATAGGAGAAAAATATGGCGCAAACCATCGCTACAGATCGCAAGGCGTACATCATCACCGGCCCAACCTCCGGCATAGGGCGCTGTACGGCATTTGAGCTAGCCAAGCAGGGCACGGTCGTCCTGGTTGGCCGCGACCGAGGAAAACTCGCCGAGGTGCAGAAAATCGTCGAGCAGAAGGGCCAGCACGCGGTATCGGTCGTGTGCGACTTGTCCGATCTTGCGAGCGTGCGGCGTGCGGCCTCGGAGATCATCGCGCTCCATCTCCCGATCGCCGGCTTGCTCAACAATGTGCGCCGATTGAAGGCCGGCGACCTCATCGTCTTCTACTCGCCACGCGAATTGATGGGAAGCGGACCTGTCCTGCAGGCTTTCACCGCTGCCGGACGCATCCTTCACGAATTGCCCTACGAAGC
Source organism: Candidatus Sulfotelmatobacter sp. (assembly GCA_049584475.1). GTDB lineage: Bacteria > Acidobacteriota > Terriglobia > Terriglobales > Acidobacteriaceae > Sulfotelmatobacter. The sequence continues at coordinate 37,810 of JBAUXX010000045.1, forward strand.
TGAGCAGTCTTCAGGCTTTCGTCCATATCGCCGCCGGACGAAGTTTTTCAAGAGTAGACAAGCGCCCGTCCGGCCGCTTCTGCAAGAACTGACATTTACCCAAGGGAGAATTGGGGCTTAACGTTCGCAGAGGGGCTTTCCGGATCACTGCGGTAGACTTCAAGAGAATTGCAAAAGCCATGTCCATCAAATCTGAAGATCTCTCGTCAACATTGGCTCCGGAGAAGTGAGAACCCACCCGTTCGAGGCTGATTACAGCTTTGTGAGTTTCATCTGCTTCGCGAGTTCGGCGTCGAGCATCCTCGCAGGAAGAAGTCTGGGCAAAGTCCAGTTCTTGAAGCGTTGAGGAATGACCGCGTAGCGTGCCTTCGGTTTCGCCGTGCTGAGTGCGACATGGACGGCTTCGCCGAGGCGCACAGGGGATAAGCCATTGGTACGTGCTTCGGCGACGATGAACTTCTGGAAGTTCTGCACAGCATCCCAATATTCGGTCTGCTTGAACTCACTCAGATCTTGTTTTTCGCCCTTGTCGTACATCGCTGTATTGACAGTGCCCGGTTCAATGATCACGACGTCGATGCCAAATAACATCAGTTCTCGCCGCAGCGCGTCCGACATTCCTTCAAGACCAAATTTGGAGGCGCTATAAGCGCCGAGAAGCGGGATAGCAACTTTTGCCACGCTAGAGGTAATGTTCACAATTCGCCCAGCGGGCCCCTGCCTCTTCTTATCCGTTCCCAACAGAGGCGCGAAAGCCTGGATTACGACAAGCGGGGAGACCATGTTGACCTCCAACTGCCGCCTGTACTCGCTGGGCCTCAGATAAAGCAGCGGCCCACTGACCACGATTCCTGCATTGTTCACCAGGCCCACCAGGTTCCTGTCGCCTGTCATGGAGCCGACCTTCTGGGCCGCTTGATGTACAGCATCTGCGTCCGTAATGTCCATAATGAGAGGCACGAAGCCGTCCCCGAACTCTTTTTGCAAACGATTGGCGTCAGCCTGCTTGCGTACAGACCCGAACACGCGAAATCCCTTTGAAACAAGCACCTTTGTGGTTCCCCAACCGATTCCGGTCGAGACCCCCGTGACCACGACATCTTTGCTGTTCGCCATTGCATTTCTCCTAAGATGACTACTGTCCATCTTCAACATGTACAGCGTACATCTTGGCGGGAGGCGTGTCAAGGTGTACAGTGTTCTTTATGCCGTATCCGTCAAAAACAGACCGCCAAGCCATCCTTTCTGCTGCGGTTAAGGAACTCGTTCACGGGGGTATCCGCGACTTATCGCTACGGAATATCGCCGCTTCCCTCGACCTTGCGCCCAACGCAATCTACCGTTACTTTTCAGATCGCCGGGCACTGGAAGCTGCCTTGGCAAACGAAGCTGCCCGGCAACTGGAGCTGGCGCTGAGGAAGGCAGCCGACGGGCGCGAACCGGTTACCGCAATTCGCAAGATGTCATCTGCTTACCTCAAGTTCGCAAGGGACAATCCTCACCTCTACGAGGCGATGATGAGTCTCCACGCGCCAGGCCACGATGCGACCTCACACCTAAGCCTCTGGGCATTCACTGTCGAGCAGGTGCAACGAATTGCGGGGTCCGACCGAACTGCGCAGGCATCCGTCGCGCTTTGGGCGTTCCTACATGGAGCCGCGACGCTAGAAGCCGCTCAAGTGTTAGGCGAGATCAAACCGGCAAGCGGGCTCGAATTTGGGTTTGAGGCGTGGTTGATGGCTGTTTCTACGCGTCGGGAGCCCATAGATGCACTCCGAATCAAGCCCACGAAAAAGAGGGCAAACAAGAAGGTGTCAGCGCGTGAAAGGGTGGTGCGACGCGGCAAGTGAGGATTCAGGTTAGCGTTGCTCCAGGACGCGCGACCCGCCGGTCAGCTACTCGGAAAACGGTGCATTTGCGACGAGGTTGGCGAAATTCGGTAGCGCGAAACCCTCGACGTAACGAATGCCGAAATCTCGCAGAATATTGTCAATCGCGGTCATCGGCTTGTGACGAACGAAGCTGCAAAGGCATCCCTTGAATTGATCCTTAAAGGCCAACCGGGGAAACTCCGACAGGATCGCACGCTGCTTATCTTCGGGGATTCGATCTAGACCGGCGCCTAGGACATCGACGGCTATCCCTGAATGGGTCATTACGACCTCGGGCTCCTTGTGGAGAGCGAGTGTGGGAGTAGTGTGAAGTGCGATAGCGTCCCATACGAGTTGAATCTGCCGCGTCGAGATGCCACGATCACTCAGAAAGGCGCGAGCCGCGTTTGCGCCGTCTACCTCAAAGCGATTTTCAGTGGTGTAGCGATCGGTCAAACCCATATCGTGAAAAACTGCCGCAACAGCCAAAAGCTCCGAATCTGGTGGGTGTTCAGCACCGTCGGAAAGCACAACCGCAAAAAGCCATGAGCGCATGACGTGGTTGAAAAGAAATGGCTCTAATGAACTCCGCGATAGGTCAATCGCATCGCGGACCAGAGCCGTATCGGGAACTTTGATGCCGGCGAAAACCATAGCCATGGCGAACCTTCCTTCGTTTAGTAGCTGTTGCGGGTTTCGTTCTCCTTGTCAGCGGGGTGCGCTAGGGCAGACCTCCTCCTCAAGCATTCAGCAATGCCGCCGCAAATCAGAGATCTTGCAATTGGCTCGCTCAGTCACACGCCGCTCGCCTTGATACTGTTGAGGACGGTGTTGTCCCAGTAAGCGTCGAGCCGTGTGATTTTGAAGTCCGTGTCGAAACGCAGAATGTAGCAGTGCGGGATGTGTACGTCCTGGCCCTTCTTTGCAAACCCATGCACTTCGGCAGGTATGGGCCCGCTCATCTCGGCTTGGATCACCACTATGTTCCCCTCGGCAGGGATCAGTTCGATCACTTTGACTCGAAAGTTCGGAACGGCATTCGGAAACGCGCGCCAGATAACATCGATGCCACCACGGATTGGCGCGACGCTCTCGCGGCCGTACGGGGCATATCGTCCGAGCGCGCCATCTGCGCAGAGAGCTAGCATGCCGTCGACATCGTGGGCGTCGTAGGCAGTGAAGAAGTGTTGGGCGGTCGATACGTAGTCTTTCGCCTTCCCTTTCATCTCTGTGCTCCTTTGGGTCGCTTTTGTCGGGGATATTGGGCCTTAGTATTCAAACCACTGGCTGAGCGCTTTGACCTTCTCCTCCGTATACGGCGGGAACAAGTGCTCAATGGCCACGTCGGGCGGCGAAATGAGAACCGATTTCGCATGCGTGAGAGCGTCAAACCCAGCCTTGCCGTAGTAGTGACCGATGCCGGAATATCCGACCCCGCCAAAGGGCATGGTTTCGATAAACAGGTGGATGTTCACCTGATTGATCGCGCCCCCGCCGAAGGACAAGCTCGCGAGAAAGTGATCGATCGCCTTCTGATCTCGGCTGAAGAGGAAGCCGGAAAGGGGTTTCGGATGCTTCTTCACCTCGCGAATGGCCGCATCCATGTCCTTGTATGTGAGGATTGGAAGAAGCGGCCCAAAGATCTCGTCCTCCATGATCGGGTCGTCCCAAGTCACTGGATAGATGACCGTGGGATCGAGATAGCGTGCGTCCGGGTCGGAACCCCCGCCTATGACAACCTTCTTTTGATCGATCAGTCCTGCCAAACGTTCAGTCGCCTGGGGGCTAATGATGCGGGAGTAGTCGTCCGGTCTGCTCTTCGGGTCGGTCCCGTACAACTCGACCATCGCCTTCTTGCACTCAGCAACAAACTCCTCGGCGATGGATTCGTGCACGTAGGCGTATCCGGGCGAGGTGCACCACTGGCCGCCCCAGGCCGTAGCCCCCCAGACAATCTTTTTGGCTGCGTCGGGGATATTGGCGGTCGCGTCGACAAAGGCCGGGTTCTGGCCCCCGAGTTCGAGAAGAACCGGAGTCAGATTTTTTGCGGCCGCTGCCATGACGATCTTGCCAACCTTTACGCTGCCGGTGAAGAAAATGAAGTCGAAGGGCAGCTTGAGCAGTTCCGTCACCTCATCCTTACTTCCCGTGACGGCAGTAACGGCCCGAGGATCGAAGTATTTCGGAATGAGATCCAGTAAGACCTTGCTGGTGGCGGGCAAACCCTCGGAGAGTTTGAGAATGCACGGATTGCCCGCCGCAAGAACTTGGCACGCCGGGTCGAAAAGCAGGGTCAATGGTCCATTGAACGGACCAATCACCAAGGTGACACCGTACGGTTCTCGATAGACCTGGGCAGTATGTCCGCTCTCCCGAAGGGCTTTCGGCACGACGACATCTACAGGCTTCATCCACTCTTTCAGCTCTTGCTTCGCGAAGGCGGCGGTTCCAACTGGCGCCATAATCTCGAAGACTTTTTCCTGGCTGGCGGTCTTGAAGTCGCTGCTCATCGCAGCCTCAAGAGCCTCGGCGTTCTCATTACACAAGTTCTCAAGGCGTGTCAGCTGATCAATGCGCCACTCGTAAGACTTGGTCGCGTCCGAATCGAAATAGGCTTTCTGCTTATCGAAGATTTCCTGGAACTGATTCATCTGCGTCTCCTTCGCACATCGGTGTGTCGACGCCGCTTTGCGGCGGAGTAGGGATTCTTAGGCCATCGTGAGAACCATGCGGAATCGCGCGGCGCCGGACATCATGCGCCGATAAGCTTCTTCGGCCTTCTCCAATGGAAGGATTTCGATCATGGGCCGAACGTCAGTGAGGACGCTGAAGTCAAGGGTGTCCTGGGTCTCGATCGCTCTTCCCGTCAGGCTTCCAATGACCGAGCGGCCGCCAAAGATGAGCGGAACTCCGTTGATGGGAATCGGATCACCCGAAACACCAACTACCACCAGCTTTCCGCGAACTGAGAGGCCGGGAAGCAGGCTGGCGATTGCGGCTCCGCTGGGGGCGGTCGCCAGGATGACGTCGGCGCCTCCCAGTTTCTGCAGCGCGGCTCCCGCATCCTCAGCTTTGGCGTCGATGTAAACGTGAGCTCCCAGTTTGGGCGCGAGATGTTCTTTGTCTGGACCGAAGCCGATTGCAACGGTGCGAAAACCCATCATCTTGGCGTACTGCACGCCAAGATGTCCTAACCCACCAATACCCTGGATAGCAACGGTATCGCCAGCACGTCCGTTGTTGCGGAGCGCACTGAATGTCGTGATGCCTGCGCAGACCAACGGGGCCGCATCTTCTGATTTGAGCTCTTCAGGTATGAGAGCCAGTGCGCGTGCCTCTGCGATCATCATTTCCGCATAGCCGCCATCGCTCGTCACGCCAGTGATAATGGGGTTCTGGCAATATGCCATGTCGCCGCGGCGACAGGTCTCGCAGGTTCCGTCTTCACCTCCAAAGAACCCGACTCCTACACGCTGGCCGACCTTCCAGGTGGTAACTTGCTGGCCAACTTCCTCGATGCGGCCAATTACTTCATGGCCCGGCACACGCGGATACACGACGCCGGGCAGTTGTCCCTCAACGGTGCCCGCGTCTGAGTGACATACCCCGCAAGCCTCTACCCGGATACGTACTTGTTCCTCGCCCGGGCCGACGACAGGCTTCTCGACGAGGCGAAAAGCCCCGGGTTTGGTTATTTCGACCGCCCTATATGTTTTTCCCATCTTCGTCTCCTATCAATCTGGAAGAAGTCATGTGGCGTTGTTCACAAAAACGTTCACAAGAATTGCGGACCAGCGGCGGGTCGAAAATTCGTCGTTGCTCGCAATCCTGGCTCTATGTCGCGAGACAGAGCTGCGTCAAAAGACGCCTTTGTGACCAATTACGGCGCTCCCATTGTTTTGGAAGTTTCAATCCTTGTCTTGATTGAAAGTGCCGCAGTTTGGCGTTTCTGTTTGGTTTTAGTGGGCGGGAACGCGAGTGACGGCCTTAACCCTGATATCGGCGATCCTTGATATATCCTTCGATTTCGACCAATCATGAGGCCGATTCGAATTACCTGCGGAATCAGGCAAGCTGTGCCGAGCGGATTGCAGCGACCACCGCGGCGGTCGCCTCCAGTGGGGCCATATGGCTAACGCCCGGAAGGACGATGAACTTAGCGCCTCGAATCACCTTCCCGAAGGCAGCGCGCAGAGAGGCCTCGGTTTAGACGACGTCGGCGCTACCGACTATTACACGCACAGGCACGTTGATTTTGGACACTTGATCTCTTATGTCTTCTCGTGTGCCTTGCTCAGGCCAGGCTCGCTTCGCGCCGGGTGACCCGCTCAACGCATCCTCGACGATCTGCTCGCGGCGCGCGACGGATAGTGGAATCCCTGAAATGACACCCAACATGGCTTCGCGGGTCTGGTATGAGGCAACCATAGCTTGGCGCTGTCCTTCCGAAAGGTCGATAGGGCTCGGCGGCGCGGGTGCCATCAAGATCAATATCAGCAGGCCTGCCGGTTGGCGTGCAGCAACCAGCTGGGCTACCTTGCCGCCCATCGAATGGCCAACGATACTGAAATCGTGCAGCCCCAGGTCGTCAATGACACCGATCACGTCGTCGGCGAGTGTATTGAGTCGATAATCCGTGGTGCTCCTACTCGACTGGCCCCAGCCGCGAAAGTCAATCGCTATGCAGCGTTGGCTCTCGGACAGATCCTCCATGACAGGGCGCCAGCTACGGATCGAACCACCCCAATAGTGAAGAAACAGCAGGGTGGGGGTTCCTCGCCCCACTTCGAACATATTGATATCGACGCCGTTCACGCGGTGAATGCTTTGCTTGCCGGACATACTGCTGCCTCCTGCCTCAAGACTGATCAACGGCTTCAAGGACATGGCGACGAAACACGTGCGCAGGAAGCTGCGGCGCGAGAATTGCCGACTGCTGAGGCACGCAGCCTCTGCGATGCTGCACGGAGAGGACCTCGTGTTGGTGTTCGAGCTAAGTCCCGGGTTTGGTTATCGCGACCGCATATGTTTTTCCCATTTTCGTCTCCTATCGATCTGGAAGAACTCATGTGTCGTCGTCCACAAGAACGTTTACAAGAACTGCGTACAAGCGGCAGGTCGGAAAATTCGCATTGCTTGCGATCCTGACTCTATGTCACGAGACAAAGCTGTGTCAGAGGACGCCTTTGTGACCAACCACGCCTGCCATTGTTTTGGAAGTTTCAATCGTTGTCTTGATTGAAGTCTTGATTGAAAGTGGCGCAGTTTGGCGTTTCTGTTGGGCTTTAGCGGGTGGGAAACGCGGAGACGACCTTTACTCTTCTTCAGGCGCGCAGAGGTTGAACGACTTCGGCATCGGTGCGTTTGCTCTTCGCCACCGTCCTGGCGAAGTTCCAACAATCTCACGGAAGCTTCGATTGAAAGCCGGCTGGTCAGTGAATCCGACTTCCAATGCGATTGTTAGTAAAGAGTCGTTCGAGTGCAACAAGAGAGACTTTGCGGCTTCAACTCGCTTATGGATCAAGTAGCGCCGGACGGGAACACCAAACGACCTTTTGAATGCGCGCATGAAACGACTCGCCGATAGCGCACACTCTCTTGCAAGATCGGCAAGCGCCAGATCACCATCCAGATGTTCGTTCAACACCTCGATCGCTCGATCCTGTTGCCAGATCGTCAACCCCCCGGTAACAACCTCCGGCGGCTGGCTCCGGCCCTGGTAGGTGCGGCTCAGATGAGCGCAGAACATCATGATCATTTCGTCGATAACTAAGCGTGGAAGCTGGAGCGGACGATCAGAAAACTGCAACATCATCCGGGCCCAATGAAGAACTACGTCATCCTTGGTTCCCGGGGTGCAAAGCAAGTTGCGAATGCGCTTTTGCTCGTTCTCGTCACTGAATCGATTGATAACTGACCGGGGTATATAGACGTGAACCGAGTCGAAACCTGAAGTTCGCATTGCGACCGGCTCCGACTCCATATCGAATATCTGAATCCCGCCGGCATCCCATTCGGTGACACGATGAAAGCGTCCGTCCAGCCACGTTCCCCAGCCGTTAATGCTGTCGGGACGGCGCAGGTGCACGGATATCGAAAAAGCCTTTTCTGGTGGGATGTGCGGAGTGGGTCCAGGAAAGCCGTTCGGCATTCGCATACGGGTCAACGCAACCTGAGAGTTTCCCTTGGGACCAAACACAAGTGAGGAAGACTCCAGCAGAGAAAAATGCTCCGCCAATCTTTTTCCAAACATGCCTTGAAGCATATGTTCTGCCTCGCACTGCGCTAGAACTTACCGTTGCTATTTTTCCATTGATCGCGAGGTGGAATTTCTTGGAGCGTATCCCAGTGCTCGGCGATTTTACCCTTTTCAATGCGGAAGAGGTCATAAATGGCAGTGGGCACGCCACCAAACGTAGCCTCGGCAACGACCAGGATGAAATTACCCTCGCCGAGTATCTTGTGCACGCTTTTGTATACAACCGCCTGCCCCTTGGCGGCAAGAGCCTGTAAGCCCGCAATCAGTCCCGGGATGGTGTCGGCGACCCATGGATTGTGCTGAATGTATGCGATTCCGTTGAAGTAGCTCGGAAAGGTCTCGCGACGGCCTGCGAGAAGGTCGTCGATGTAGCGTTGCATGAGAGCTTTATTCGCCGGTGTCTGGTCGAGATCAGACACCGCGGTGGGGCCGTCGATCATCGTGTGACCACTCGGGCTGAGTTCGGTCGCGGTCTCCTGCAAATTGTCCCAATGCTCGACGATCAGGGAATCTTCGTAGCGGAAGATGTCAAATCCGATGCGTGGTCCGAAGAAGTTGTATTCGGTGTGAGCGAAGACATAGTCCCCATCTTCAAAGACGCGGATCGTATTGACGGACGCATCGGGCGGCATGTTCTTGATGAGGGCGGCGACACCTTCAGGACCAGGTCCCACCTTTAGGTTGTGCTGAATGTACTTGTTCGGATTGACATACGCGAATGGGATTGAATCTTTAGTCTCAAGCGACTTCAGCAGATCGATGACCTGTTGTTTACGGCTGGGCGCCATGGGGCCTCCGGGACAATCTCTCTCTTGGCAATAATGGACCATTCGGTCCTTTATTTGCAAGCCTCGCGGTCGAACTTGACCGATAATGTTGCAATGGGACGACGAAAACTGTTCACCCGAGAGGCTGTCCTAGATAAAGCAATCCCAGTCTTCTGGAAGCATGGCCTCGCTGAGACGAGTGTTCAGGACCTTGAACAGGCCACCGGCGTACGCAAATCTGGCTTGTATACGGAATTCAAGGACAAAGAAGACCTGTTCGTCGAGAGCCTGCGCAGGTATTTCGAAGTCCTGATGGCACGCGGACACCTGACGAAACAGCCTCTCGGTTGGACCAATGTTGAGAGTTTTCTCAAGGTCTGCTATGGAAGTTGGGGCCAGAAGGGCTGCTTCTCGGTGAACTCAATGCGCGAGTTCGCAGATCTCCCCCCAAAAGCCCGCCAGATCATGGTCGCGAGCGTAATGAAAGCCCATCAACTGCTCATCGAAAATCTAGCTGCAGCGCGTGGATCTCGTGACGATAACGATTCCCTCGCTGGCTTGATCGTCACGTTCTTTAGCGGAATTTGCCTGGAGCAGAACCTCGGTCCCGACCGGGCGCGAATTACGAAGAAGATCGACGCCTTCATGCGGCTGATTCGCGCAATCTGATCGTCAAGCGAGACGAAGAAGGAAAGAATCCGATCCAAGTCGACCATTAATGACGAGGCGCAGGGCCAATGTAGGTCCAGTAAGAGTTCACTCGACGTACCTTCAATGACTTACGGTGCCACCCGTACCGCCTAAAGTATTTAAAGTACGTTCGTTAGTACGTTCGAATCCCACTCTCTCCGCCCATTCCTCTATTTACATAAGTTAGCAGTCCGGCTACGCGACCGGCTACTCGGGAAAATCTGATTTCTCCCAGTCCTCAGTATTGATCTCTCAAGGGAGACCGAATTGAGGAATCGAGCAGGGCTTTACGTAGGAGAATCCACTGCACCCGTGCGTTATCAGCAGGTGCATACCAAAAACAGTTGGGCACTGGTCATGGGCCAGCTCATGTACGTGCGGGATTGCATTAACCACCTCCGCTATCGGCAGGGCTTAGGCAAGTTTTGAGAGAGCGTCGGTCAGGCTATAAGGTCTCCTCGAATTTGATCTGTGTAATGGAAGGAAGTTAGGAGAGGTAATCGCCAAGGATTCTCCCCTCCTACAACCATCCTGAAGTAATTCTCTATGCGGTAGTACAAAACTCGCATCTTCGCACTAACGATGCGGGTGCTGGGATCAAATGCGACAAACCGTGTTTAGACCAACCCTGCCTTCGTCAATTGCGTGAGCAGCGTATCGTCTAGCTGGCCGGCCCACAGCATAGCTTCCAAACGAGGCTTGAGCCACTCATCCCAATGCTCGACGATCTTACCGTCTTTAATCCGCGCGACCTCGCCCGCATGAAGGGTTAGACGCTTGCCCGACGCCGGCCGTCCTAAGATGGCGCCAGTGTTAGTGCCTGCGAAATCCCAGGCATAGAAGATCATGTCGCCCTCCGAAATAGTCACACCCTCGGCAAATGTACCGTCCGGGTAGGCTGCGTGCGGAAGCTGGATCTCTTTTTTGAGCGCTCCTATCGGGTCTCCGTTTGCAGGAATCGGGTGACTCGAGTGTTGCACGATCTGGGGGCTGATGACCTCGTCGAGAATGCTGACATCAGCGGTATTAAACGCCTTCATAACCTGGCGCACAACTTCTCTGTTCTGTTGCGAAGCCTCGGCTTCGTTGGGTTGCGGATTTGGTGAATACTGCATGGCGTTGCCTCCTTAACTAAGTATCGTGGGTTACAACAAGTGAGACGCCTGCTGTGCACGGCGCTTCGCCGCAGCCCAGAAGCGGCCAATCGGAGGTCCGATTGGGCAACTCGATTAATCGGGAGCGACACTGGACAACAAACCACTGTCACGCAGTGTCGTCTGCATCGGTTTATCGAGTAAACCCAATTTGGCCAGCGCGGTGAGACGGGCTTTCGAATGGTAGTTCCAATGTTCAACTATTTTCCCGTCGGTTAACCGGAGAACATCCGCCCCGTAGACTGTGACCTGCTTGCCCGTCGGCGCCCGTCCATAGAGCGGGCCGGTGTTCGTTCCCGTGACGCTCCAAGCCAGGAACACCAGATCGTTCTCGGCAAGCACGATCTCTTCTTGAAATTGTTGATCGGGGAAAGCGTCGCGGGGTAGAGCTGCCGCTTTAACTGCGTCGGCCTTAGCCGCATTGGCCTTAACCACGTCGGCTTTAGCTGCGTCGGCTTTAGTAACTGCGCTGGGTTGAGGGAAACGCGTGACAAGGTTCGGAGCGGCAATCCCTTCTGGAATATGCGTCTCACCTTTGCGGTTCCACGCTGCGAGCAGACTGCGGGCAATGTTCTTGTTCTTGAGCAATACCGCCGATTCAACTTTTGCTGCCATAGAACTTAACTCCTTAAATCGAGAGATCCCGTCGATACGGAACATGTCTCGGGGTGTCCTGCTTCAAACCTCGCACGCACAATCCGTCACTATTCGACCTTGGTCTGATTCTGCGAACGACAATCTGAGAACGGGTACCAAACGCCCTGATTATGCTCCGCTGCTTTCGGCTGATCTTCTCTCATATTGCTCATTTGCTCAGAATCCAGGGTTCTACATTTGCAAGGAACAAAATGGAAGTTAACTTCTGCTTGCGTTAATGAGCAAGGAACGGTATCGCTGGGCGGTCCTGATCGCGGATACCACGATTAGCCGTTGAGATCGGTCATCCGGGAGGATGACCGCCCAAAGGTTCCGCTACACCTACACGAGTACCGTGACGAGTCTCAGTAAGGACGAGAAGTCAGGCACTTTACGACGCAACGTAGTCACTACCCTCTACATGCAGCTCTAGGTACGGGGACGCGAACCGGTAAAGAGAGTCGCCTCGTCAATGAAACCCAACGGGTTTCCGAACGGATCCTCGGCAAAGAACGCGCGCTCACCCCAATGCTGAGTCACGACCTTCTCGTCAAGGTATTGGCATCCCGCTTCTTTCACACGCTGGAAGACGCCTTCTATGTCGGAAACGACGAAGAAAAGATGCTCTTGATTCGGAGTGCTGGCAGTGCCTTGTTGCGGTCCGGGTTCCACGCACGCGAGGATCGTTCCACCACAGTCGAAGTAATGGCGATCTTTCGAGACCCGTTCGCCCGGTGTGGCAAGCACACGAGCATAGAAAGAAGATGCCTTTTCGATATCTGTGACGGGCAATGCGACTCGAAACAACCGCGGAACCTGACTATTGGGCGAGGTCATGATAGCTCTCCGAACTACTTAGACGTGTCGGTCGCTCTTGATTCGGTGTGCCAAGTGCGCAACAGCTGCAACTCATGATCGCGAGTAATCCCGGATCGCAACTGTGCGGAAGACCGGATAACACTATACCATGTCAAAGTATCCCTTATAGTACTTTCGAGGGGGCGAAATGTAACGCCGGCACCTATGACCTTGTTACAGTTAACTCCAGCCACGCCCCCCGGCATCCAGAAAGGAAGGTCCATGCCGGGACGAATGCCCGCCGCGCGAAGAAACTCATCTGGAACCCATGTGAATCGCACATCACTCCTTCCCTCTGTCTGACACACCTGCAACAATCGCCCCAGAGTTAGGGTAGATGGGTAAGAAGGACCGGTCGCGTTATAGATACCAGTGCGGCGACTAAGCATACAAGTGAGAATCCATTCGGCTAAGTCTCGAACATCAACTATCTGCAATTGCCGATTCGGATCTCCCGGCGCAAGAACTTCTCCTCCTTCCGCAACGCGGTAGACCCAGTAACCGGACCGGTCCGTTGGATCGTATGGGCCGAAGATGAAGCCGGCGCGGACGATCAGCGCGCGCCCTGGTATTTCTGCGTCCAATGCACGCTCGCAGAGTGCTTTAAGCGGGCCGAGAGTCTCAGGTGTCACATGTTCGGCAGTCGGATCGGCAGCCAAATTCAATGGAGAATTCTCGTCCAAGCCGGGTTCTGTGGGAAAACCCTTATAGGCAAAGACACTCGAAATGAATGTGTAGTGTTCCACGGCATCCGCCAGCATTCGTGCTGATTTTTCGACGACTCGCGGGACATGACCGGAGGTGTCAACGACGGCGTCCCATGATCTCCCTTGCAGCACTTCAAGATCTCCCCGGCGGTCGCCTTGTAGCCGTTCAACCTCTGGAAAGGCAGAGGGATAGTGACGACCACGATTAAAGACGGTGACTTGATGCCCGTGCGCCAGCGCCGCCTCAACCAAATGACGCCCTAGAAATATGGTTCCACCGAGGATTAGCAATCTCATTTCGCCCGACTTTTTGCAAACCAAATAGGAGAGGATATCTAACTCCACGACGCCAATCTTCTCCTGATTTGCTCATTAGGCCGTCGTCCAACAGACGGAAATGCACGTGCAGTTCTAACAGCAGTACCGAATGATGAGGAAGAGTGTCGGAGAAAAATGGGTTCGGTTGCGAACCTAGCTTCAAGAGTAGGGCCAGTGCGCCTCAGTAATGCTATGTCATTTTCCCGCGGGCACACGTCGGCGCAGTTCGTCGAAAAAGTTAAGGAGAAACACAACTTCGTGTTCGGGTTTAGGCGCTTCCGTGGAATCTACAGGCGTTAGCACTGCCAGGCGCTTGCCATCGGGCGCCAGATCCCATGCAGTCCCGCCGAGTTTGGCGATCCACACATGAGGATTGTCGGCTATGAAAATGTCACCTTTAACGGTGTAGTTCGCAGCCATGATCTGGCCCTTAGATTGGTAAAACAACTCGTGCCCGCTCCGGGACCAGCGTGGCAGCGTGCCGCCGCCCGTTGAAACCTGCCACTCTCCACCTTGTCCCGAGGATTGCGGTAGGAGCCCTCGAACATACACTTCATTCTTTCCCGATTCGTTCGATGCATACGCCAGCCATTGCCCGTCGGGCGAAAACATCGGTGTCACTTCGGAGTAACTGGTCTTGAGAAGTTGCTCGGGCTGCCCGGCCTTTAATTCACCACCCTGTTCCTCCAGTGGCACGGTCCAGAGATGCGGGTTGCCTTCGAACTCATAATAGGCTAACCGTTTTCCATCGGGTGTGAAGGAAGTCGGAACCAGATAATTCTTCCTCGTTATCAGCGCCTGCGGTTGGCCGCCTCCATCCGAGCGGGTCCAGAAGATACCGCGACCAACACTAGCGAAAACAACGTACCGGCTGTCTGGACTCCAGATTGGGGACTCATTGAACTCTCCGCTGAAGGTCAAACGCGTCAGGGCGTCCCGCTGCAAGTCGTAGACCCAAATGTCCGGACGCCCGCTATCCGCAAACAAGAACGCGACACGCTTGCCGTCCGGCGACAAACTTGGCTCGGAATAAGCGCCCGGCTTCAGGCGCAGCGGTTCTCTCTTACCTGCAGAATCGACCCAGCGCAACGTCGACACGGGTGCAGGGAGGCTGGCGCTCGCCCTGCGGTAGACGAGAGTGCCATTGCGAGAGAAATCCAAACCGCCACCCCCGAGCAGGGCGAAATACCCGACATCATCCAAGACTGGGATCGCAGTTCCGCGAGTTTCCAGTTTGTCCAGATCAAAAGGGATGGCGAACAATGTGGCCCTGTTGGTATAGATCAAATGGCCGATCCCCTTCGCTGTAGCCAGGTAACGGGCGGTTGAGCCGCCGCGGGCCACTATCTTCCGATGGTGATCTGCCAGGGTCAGCACCTCGATGTCGAATCGATCCTCGTCCTCCGATCTTCGAGTAGAGGTCGTAAATAAGACAGCTTTATCTCCGGGGAGAATCTGAGGCCGGGCCAGGGCCGCTTCTCCATTGCCCAGGGGCGCTATCGTCTCAGGCTCTCCTCCGCCGGAAGAAATTCGCAGCAGTCCGCGATTTACAGCGCTGCTCAAGACGATACTGCCGTCTTCGCCCCAGCTCGCACCGACGAAGTTGATCACGTCACACAGCGGGATCGGCGCGCCGCCTCCCACCGAGACTTTTTTCAACTGGCCATCGGCTTCGAATCCCAGCCACTGCCCGTCGGGCGAAAAGAACGTTCCTTCGGCCCCATCAGTTCCTGGAAGCTCAGTGGCTTTTGATTCATCCAACCGCCGGACGAACAGCTTCTTCGGCGCGCCAGATGCGTATGCCAATCGGGTCCCGTCGGGCGAGATAGCAACGCTGGTTCCCAACACGGTGAAAGGGGGCAGCGATACATCGGAACCCAAGTCGACATCGAGCCGCACCAGCGGACGATCCAAGGGCTGGCTTGCCCGCCACGGCGCCCACAGCGAAACCGCCGCCGCGGCAGTCACAAGTCCGACGGCTATCCAGGGCAACCTTCTCGAGAGCGGCGTGATTGCCGCTGCGCTAACCGCCGCCTCCGGCTCTTTTTCAGCATTTTCGATGGCGATGCGCGCTTCGCCGATGTCGCGCAGACGTCTTTTGACGTCACGGTCGAGGCAACGTTTCAGTAAGTCGCGCACCGTACGGGGAGTATCTTTAGGTAGGTTGTCGAAGTCGATCGGAGCCCGCAACACATCCGCCAACGTGTGGGAAATGGTCTCACCCTTGAACAGCGGTTCGCCGGTCAACATCTCCCACAACACGGCGCCATAAGACCAGATATCCGCGCGCCTGTCTACCGGCTTGCCTGCGGCTTGCTCGGGACTCATGTAAGCTGCAGTGCCCACGATGATGCCGGATTGCGTGGACCCCATCGTGAGCGTCGGTGCATTGCTGGGGTCGCCGCCGCTTGGGATCGAACCCTCGAGCACCGTCGCCAAACCGAAATCAAGGACTTTCACCAGACCTGTGGGCGTGATCATCACGTTGGCCGGCTTGAGATCGCGATGCACGATTCCTTTTTCGTGCGCGGCTTCAAGCGCCTCCGCTATCTGCCGGGCATAATCCAGGGCAAGCGGCAACGGCTGGGGTCCTGTGAGTGTCTCCCCTGGAACCAGTTCCATTACCAGCGCGCGCTCTTCGATGCCGTAAATGTGCGCGATGTTGGGATGGTTGAGCGACGCAAGAACCTTGGCTTCGCGTTCGAAGCGGGCCAATCGATTCGGGTCCTGAGCGAGTGACTCGGGCAAAACTTTGATGGCCACTTCGCGATCAAGCTTGGTGTCGGTAGCTCGATATACCTCTCCCATGCCACCCGCTCCGATCGCGGCGGAGATGCGGTAGTGGGAGAGAGTTCGGCCGATCAGGTCGAGTTCCATGGGAACTAAGCACTTGTCAGTTGCGGCTGTCTCGGAGCGAAGACAAGGCTGATTCTACACCAAGGGAAATCCCGGATTGTGCGTGAATACTCTTACAGCCAATATCTGCAGGCCCCGTTGAGTCTCTGAAGAATCTCCCGTGTCGCGCGAAAAGCAACTGAGCTTGGAGCATTAGTGCGATGCCTCTTCCGCCCCTTTGAGGAGGGTCGAAAAGGCGCGCGGGGGCACGCCTTTTCGAGTGGCAAGAGGGTTCACGGGCGGATTTTAGGAGGGCGGCTGAACATGACCAAGTTGCATTAGGAGCGTGAATCGATCGTAGTAGCATTCCCCCGAAACGATCCTTCCTTGACCATCGAAGTGGCAGACTTCGCAGAACGAGAGAGATACTTTGCGGCCAGTAGGTTTCAGTGCATGCAATGGTCCATCGTTGGTGCCTTCTGCCGTGAACTCGGCAACTACAATGTCGCCGGCGTCAATATATTGGGGATTAGTGATGCTTCCATCCGAGAAAGCTGTGGCCCACGCTTGAGCCCATTGTTTGAACTGTTCCCGGTTCGTCATCGTGCCAAGAGCGTGATCGATGTAGGTGAGGTTCTCGACGTCGTTGCGGATAACGCCGTCGAAGTCGCGCTTGTTCCAGCTGTCATGTGCTGCACGGAGTGTTGCCACATTCTTCGCACTCATCGTTGGGACTCCTTCTCCAAGTAACGCAGGGCCGGGCAGCAACCAGCTTGGTTCGCCCTTGTGCGCATCAGGCCGCTTTCCCGGCGGCGATTTTTCGGCGGCGGAAAGCCTGAACGTCAACAGTCCACGGATCCACTGCCTTACATTGAAAACATCAAGAAAGGAGTTCGTCACTCCTTATGCACCAAAGTATGCTCTGTCGCTTGCGACTTATCTTCTCTTCAATTGCTATTTCTCGATGCTTGTCCCTAGCTCAATGAGCAACATGGGAGAAGATTTGTCCTGCGCTAGTAAGCCATGATCGTTCGCCGATATGTGCGCATGCTGGTTTTCCGAGGATTTCTTCGAAAGGCAGGTACAAGACACTTGGCGAGAACACTCATATTTGTTTTTGCCTGAGAAGCGCTGCTCGCAGCCCGCAGCCACCTTCATGGGACATTAACGTCATGACTTATGCAGATGCAGTTCTGATGAACGCCGAATCGACAACTAACCGTCTGAGGGACCATTGCGCGTCCGACAATTGGTAGATAACAAACTTGAGCGGAGGTCCCTTTGAGTACTACTTATCGGATTCATCCCAAACTAGGCATCGCTCGGGTAGGAAATAGTCCCACCGGCTTTTACGTTGGTCCCGAGAAGACTGGCGGATTGCCCATGGAATGCGATTCCGGTGGAAATGTAAGAGTCCAAAATGGCCAGGTCCAATACCAGCGCACGTTCAAAGACGAAGCCGGAGCGATCTTGCGGCAGGCGGCTCGGTTCAAAATTTTTCGGCACGACGAGAGCGGCGCCACCGAAGTCGCGTTGGGCGACGACGGCATCAGGGCAATCCGTTGGACGGTGCATGTAGCCAACAAGAAGCCCATTTGGTTTACCTTTTCCGATCTCTTGGGAAATTTGGAATTTGGGGAGTCGAACAGCTATCAGGCCCAACATGTAGCGCTTAACAATGCTGACGAGACCGATCCGGAGAAACGCCGAAAACTGATGATCGATCCTGGTCCCCGCTCGGTGGCGAAACCGGGAGATCGCCAGCTCATTTCACGTTACAACATCCCGGCGGGATACAAGCAAGGTTCATTTCCTCCCGCCACCATCCATCCGGCAATCGATTCTCTGGGCGAAATAATAATGGATGCAGACGGTCGACTACTCGTGATTGGGGGCTTTGGGACCTCGGCAGGACTGACGTCAATCACTGCCTTCCAGGGTGCCAGCGGGTGGTGGGATGACATTTCTGATGGCGTTGTAATGGCGGCCCTGGAAATGGAAAGTGGAAACACCGTAGATCTTGAGCCAGCCTGGGTTCTGGTAGCGAGCCCGAAGTATGCTCCCGAACTCGTGAACATCATTACGCTCGACGACACGATGTTCGACATCGCGATTCGCTTCCTGAAGGCTGACCCCAGAATTTATGATTCGTCGAAACACCTCGATAACGCTAACAGCGATCGCTATGACCCTTTCGCAGGCTTCAACCCAGACTATGAAGCAAACTACCAACGGGATATCGAACCGATCATAGTGCGTCTCGGAGCCTATCGTTGGGTGGCTCACGTACCCTCGATGCTCGAGTTTGGCAGACCCGCATTTGCCACTTCCGATCCGAGCTTGTCGAACCGCGCGAATCGAGAACGCTACTTCAGTTTTTTTCGGGTTCCGGTGCCGCCCGAAAGTCACAAATTCATCGATCAAGTAGCGAACGGACCCAACTGCTTGTTTAGCGCAGACGGTGTTCCGCTTCTGCCACTTAACTCTGGCGATAACTCGGTAACAAGCGCTCTCATCTATAAGTTCCTTACGCTAACCCCGACCCAATACTTCCTACTGCATCAGTGGTCGATCGGAAAGTTCACGAGCGAGCCTCCGCCGGAGATAACGGGTGACGTGATCGCTCTCGACCGTGAAGTGATCGGAAATTGTGTGGGTGGTCCTTTTTCGCCCGGTATTGAGACCACCTGGATAGTTCGAAGCCCGAAGCTTTATTCCAAACCTTTCTCTATCCAGGTTGCCCATTGGCAGGGGAGCAATCAGAGTCTGTGTGCGCATTATGCCGACAATGGGCTGTCTCTCACGAGCGATCCGCAGCAAGGCGATGGCAGTGAGCCCGGCGATCTCACCAAGCGAATGGCGATTCCCTGGCAGTCTGACCTTTATGTATGCACGGCCGAGACGCCAAATGTTACACATCCTGCTGTGAACCAAAATCACGGCGGCATTCAGGCACCACCTACTTACTACGTATACTGGTGGCCGCCGCAGAGCCCCATGCATGTAGTTGCTGGTGACCTGGATCCTGGGAACCAGGTATTGGACGCCTATGTCTCGAATGCACCTGCAATCTTTAACGCCAGCAACGGTCTTAGCCTGAATACCCAATCCCAGCCCCAGCAGGGATTCACGCCAACAGCTGCCGGTCAATCGGTCACTTTTTTGAGAGGTGTCAACAGCTTTGCTCAGATGGTCGCTTCGTGGCCGGACCTTGGCTTCATCGTCAACAAGGGCACAAAGGACTACCCATATTTTGTCGAGACCGAGCGCAATACAACGCTCTTAGCTCAGGGCACAGCGCTTGGGACTAAGTAAGTAGAAGCAGTCGGGGAAAGCCGCTTGGGAAGTGGTTACAAGTCGTTTGACGTGGTGGTGATAGGCGGCGGGCCGTCGGGGCTAGCTCTTTCTCTCGTACTGCGCCGCCACACTTCCTTGTCGGTAGCGGTAATAGAAAAGTCAACATACGATGCGCCGCGGGTCGGCGAAACCTTATCCCCCGGAACGCAAAGTCTCTTGCACTATCTTGGAGTCTGGGACAGTTTCAAGAGCGGCAAACACCTAACTTCGTTTGGCAACTCGGCATGCTGGGGCAGTGGCGATCTAACAACCATGGATTTCATCTCTACCCCGTACGGCAACGGATGGCATCTTGACCGACTTCGGTTCGACGAAACTCTGGCCGCACATTCCGAAGAAGCAGGCGTAGTCATTTTGCGGAACGCAGCAGCCCGTTGCTATCCGCAGGCCAAGGGCGGCTGGAAAGTTGAAGCGAAAGGCAGACAAGTCTATGTGCAGATAGAAACGCCGTTTCTGGTGGATGCGACAGGCGTCACGGCAACAGTGGCTCGCTGCGCACGGGCGAGACGGCAAATGATAGATCGAATGGTCGGAGTAAGCGCGGGGATTGAACTTCGCGAACATGCGCCGGGCAATACATTCACGCTGGTCGAGGCCTTTGAGTCCGGATGGTGGTATTCGGCGCGGTTGCCCGGTGCACGAGCCGTCGTTGCGCTAATGACCGATCCCGACCTTGTCCGGGCACATGGCTGGGCCAATCCCGAAAACTTCTGGGCGCAGCTGCGAAACTCGCCCCATACTTGGAATAGGCTCAAGAATGGCCGGGCCACCGATTCCCCGCGAGTCTTTCCCGCTTTTTCAGCGTACCTGAACCCGGTATATGGACCTGACTGGATGGCGGTTGGCGATGCGGCCGCCAGCTATGACCCTTTATCGTCAAGCGGAATTGCGCGAGCCCTCGATTCGGGCATTCGCGGCGCTCTGGCCATTCACCAGCACTTCCGCCTTGGCCACGCAGATGAGTTTGCCGCTCATAACCAGTACATACAAACAGCCTACTCAGAATATTTGGAGCAAAGGCGCCGGTACTACGCGATAGAGCGCCGATGGCCGAGCTCCCCATTCTGGAGCCGTCGCCACAGAATGCCCCGCCCGCAGCAGGATCGCAGCCCAGCGTGGCGGACAGACCATCTTTTCGGCCACTTGCCCTCGCGTTTGAACAGTCAGCCGCCCGGAACCCGCAATGGAGGTATGTGAGATGTCGTTTACTTTGCCAGGCCTATTTGATGTTGCTGGCGCCTCTAAATTCGCCCGATGGACTTATGTCTTGCTGGCTCTTCTTTTACTGGGAAGCCGTATAGGCCAATCGCAAGAAGTGAGCCCGAATCAACGACAACTCGACTCTCAGAAGAGAGGAGCGAACCTCACAACGGCCCCAAAAACCTCGCCCGTATCCTCCTCACCCGCGTCCAAGCTGTGGGAGGTGCACATTCAACATTTTCATTACAACGACGACTTGCCCCTCAAGATCGCTTCGGGCGACTCAGTTGTCTGGATCAACGATGACGATATGCAGCACACGGCGACGAGCACTCGCGGAAAAGCCCAGTTCAATACCGGTTATCTTCAGCCGGGACAGCGCTCCAGACCAATCACGTTTCTTGCTGAGACAGATCCCAACGGGATCACTTATTCCTGTCAGGTGCACGACGGGATGAACGGTCAGCTTATCGTGTCGGGTCCGGTTGCCGCGCCGCAGGCCATTGGAACGCCAAAGGAAACGTCATCCACCCATTCGTTCGTAGTTTTCGGAACCAACACCATGTACTTCCACCACATTGCGTTGTTCCACGATTCTAACCACCAATATGAGGTGACTCTGGAAGGCGTGCTCGAGGATCCCGCCGCACAAAAAGCATATCAGGCGTACCGAAAACAGTATGGCGACGAATTAACCGTGATTGATCCGGAGTACTTTATTTTGGACGAATTGGACACCGGCAAACGCACTTCGTTCCATGCGAATTTCTTTAGGAAAAAGTGGGAATCACCAATTGGGGGCTTGCAAGGAGTCGTTGTTCGAGTGACACGCAAGATTCTATTTCGTCATTTTTCGCCCAGCGACAATTACCCACCCCGGTTGACCTACCAAGTCGTGGGGTCAGCGCAGGAGGCATTTCTCATACACCGAATTGCTGCGGCTCCCAACTTCCAGGAGGTAATCAAATTGGCCAAGGTTCCGGACTTTCTCGACTCCGAATCGCTCGCGTGCGCTCCGGACCTATATGTGGTCGATAAGGCTATTGCGAGGGATGACACGTATGCGTTGAGGGCCGCGGTACTAAGCAATGGCACGCACATTCTTCTGGGACCGCCTCCCCGGACTCTTACTCCAACTCCACCTACGGCGAATGGCGAGGAACTTACGATTCAACTGGCGAACGAGACCGCGACGCACAAAGTCGTGGCCCAAACCAGTATCTATTTCGACGTGCAGATTTTGAATCAGTAAGAGACTCTTCGGCGCCAACTTTCTGCAAGCGGGAGCGACTACATGGACCCTGAAAACGAAGGAAGCGTGGCTGCGCGTGAGACGGAACTTCGCCTGTCGGATCTTTCCGGTCCCGCAGACCCGTACGTCCGCTATGCCGAACTGCGAACGCAGGCACCTTTGCACCGGATACACCTCCCCGACGGACGCCTGGCCTGGCTAGTTACTCGTTACGAAGACATTGCGGCGATCCTGCTGGATCACGCTCACTTCTCCAACCGCGCCATGGTCTCTCAGACTGGCAATTTGCCGCAGCTTTCTCCCAGAGCGAGGGATGTGATGTCCCTGTTCGGCCTCATCATGTCCAGTAGCGACCCGCCGGATCACACGCGGCTCCGAGCTCTGGTGGAGAAAGCCTTTGCCCGCCCCCTGGTCTCCGATCTGCGCCCCTACATCCAGGCACTATCTGACGAACTGCTTGATGCCGTGGAGACGCGGGCCCGCACCACCGGCCGGCGAACCATGGATCTCGTCGCGGACTACGGATTTCCGTTGCCGGCCGCTGTGATCATGCAACTCCTCGGCGTGCCGCCGGAGGATCGCGGCAACATTCGACGCTGGTCGGAGCTACTGATGAAGTTCGACCGCAGCCCGCAGAGTGCAGAAGACCTTGGGCCTGAGATTTCAGGTTTCATCTCGTATGTGAAGACCCTCCTGGAACAGAAGCGATGCAATCCCGGCAACGATCTGCTGAGTGCTCTTGCGCACGGCGGCGAAGACGGCCGCCTCACTGACCTGGAGTTGGTGTCACTGACCTTTCAGCTTATATTCGCGGGACACTCGACGACTTCGCACTTGATAGGCAACGGGATTCTGGCGCTTCTGACTCACCCCGGCCAGTTGCAGAAGCTCAGAGCCGAACCGCTGCTCATCGGCAGTGCGATTGAGGAATTGCTGCGCTACGATTCTCCGCAACAGATGCGGGCGCGACTCGCGACTACGGATGTTGAGGTGGGAGGAGTCCGAATCGGCAAGGGCGAGGTGGTGCTGCTGCTCCTGGCAAGCGGGAACCGCGACCCGCATCGCTTCGATGCCCCGGACGATCTGGACATCACCCGCCGCGACAACCGCCATCTCTCATTCGGGCTCGGAATCCATGGCTGCTTTGGGATTCCCCTGGCCCGGCTCGAAGGCGAGGTCGCCATTATGACGGTGCTTCGCCGGATGCCGGGCCTCGGTCTGGCCGTGCCTGTTGCACAGCTGAAATGGGCGCCGAGTGGGTTGCACCAACGAGGGCCGGCGGCATTGCCGCTCACTTTCTAGAAAGAACGCGACGAGCGCGGGCTTATCGCACCTCGATCCTGTACCTTGCGGCGGTAAAGTGCTCGTTGCTACCCGGGGCAAACCTGTTCAGCCGTGCTGAGATATGGGAGGTACGGATCGCTCTCTTCGGACATTGGCAAGATCGGAGAAGAATTAGCTAGCTCATTTGAACCATGATCGTCTCAGATCATCCCGCGCACCGAGCGGTCGGGAAAGGAAGGTCGCCCGTAATGAAGCTGCTAGTCGACACCAACAAGGTGCCATTTCAGCAGGTCAGCCGCAAGAAAGAGTATCCGGGAGTAGGAAAAATTCCCGATCAGTTCAAAGACGTTGAGCAGATCTATTACAAGTTCCTGGGTCAGGATCCCAAGACGGGACCATTCATATACCTGGTCAAATTTCCGGCCGGCCATCAGATTCAGAAACACAGCCATGCCGCGGACCGAGTTGAATATCTGCTGGATGGTGAGATCAGGTTCGACGGAGAGACCTTCAGCGCCGGCTCTTTTAGCTTTGTCTCTGCGCGCACCGAATACGAGTATGACATCGTGAAAGACACTACGATCCTGCTAATTTTCTACGGGCCCCCCGGCGTGATTATGTGACACGAACAGCGGCAATGCATTTGTGCGTCGAACAACAAGGAGAAGAGGCATGACGAACTCTCTCGTGATTGACACGGATACACACGTCTTCGAGCCGCTCGAACACTTTGACCGGTATTTGCCCGAGCCTTACAAATATCGCAGCCCACGCGTTTTTCGTGACCAGTGGGGCATCATCCGGGTGCTGATGGAAGGCCGCCTCTACCCCGATCCTTCAATTACCGCCTACGAAGCGCACGACAAATTGCGCGGCCAGAGCAACGAAGGTAGCTCCCTCGATCACAACGCTCACGCGGGTCACGTTCACGGCCAAGGCGATCACCACCAACATGGAGACGAGGGCGAGACGGGCCTGATCGAGGGCGTCGCGATGGCCATGGGCCGGCCGGGAGTAACCGATCCCAAGGCGCGGGTTGCTGACCTGGCGCAGGAAGGCATCGATATCCAGATCGTCTTCGGCAGCTTATGCTTTGCCGCCTGCACCCTGCATGATCCCGGTTTTGCCCTGGCATTTTGTCGCGGCTGCAACGACTATGTCGCGGAGTTTTGCTCTTCTGCTCCCGACAAGTTCAAAGCCGTTTCGGTGGTGCCTCTGCAAGACGTTCCCGCGGCCATCGCGGAAATGCGTAGAACCGTCAAAGATCTGGGTGTGGTCGGGGTAAGTATTCCGCCATCCCTGCCGGGCAAGAACCTCGACCACTCAGATTTTTACCCGTTCTATGCTGAGGCGCAAGCCCTCAACTTGGCTGTCGGCATCCACTGGGGCAACGGCACCTACCTGCCCGGCGCCGGTACGGAACGCTTCCAGAAACATTTCTACAACCACGTGGTGGGGCATCCGTTCGAGCAAATGCTGGCGCTGACCTCGATAGTTTGCGGAGGAATCCTGGAGCGGTTTCCGAAGCTGCGGTTTGGATTTCTCGAATCGGGCTGCGGGTGGGTGACGTACTGGATGTGGCGACTGGACGAAGAGTACCGGTGTCGTAGCCTCGAAGTACCGCAGATGAAGGACAAGCCAAGCGAGTACCTCAAGCGAGGAAATTGTTTCTTTGGATGCTCGCCCGACGAATCCTTGATTCCGACTGTGGTGTCGACCGCGGGACCCGACTCGATTGTTTTCTCTTCCGACTATCCGCACACCGATGGATCTTTCCCCAACACCGTGCGGACCATACGCGACCGGCAGGATCTCTCCGAAGAGATGAAGAACAAGATTCTCGGTGACAATGCTGCACGCTTTTTTGGTCTCGCCTGAAAACTTGGCGTAACCGTCGGCGACCTCGGCGGCGACTTGGTTTCATTCCACCGTAAGAGCCGGAAGGAGTTTCGGTGCAATCAGTGACGCCACCATCGGCAACGACCAACCAACGTGGGGTTCCGGTTGGCACGTGGGCGGCCTTGCCCTTCTATTACGGATGGGTAGTGACTGGCGCCTGCTTCCTCGTATACGCAATGGTCTCTCCGCTAATCACTTCTTTTTCCCTCTTCTTTGTGGCTGTGCTCCGCGATTTCCATTGGAGCCGGGGTCAGCTCTCTCTTTCTCTGGCGATCTACCTGGTGCTAGTGGGCGCTGCTTCGCCCTTCGCCGGAGGCGTCGTGGACCGATTCGGCCCACGGCGGGTCATGCTCATCGGCGCGGCGACGACCGCCGCGGCGTTGATCTCTCTGAGTCGAGCGACGACTCTCTGGCACTTCTATATTGCCTTCGGCGTGGTCGCGGCGCTGGGGAGTTCCCTGCTTCAAATCGTGCCACTGACGACGATCATTTCGAACTGGTTCGTCCGTCGACGTGGAACTGCCATTGGCATTGTCGCCTGTGGCTCGGGGGTGGGGCATATTTTGATCCTGCCCCTGCTTCAGCACCTCATCGGGCGAATTGGGTGGCGAGGCACGTACATGGCGCTCGGCTCGGCTGTCCTGATCGTCCCCGCCGTCTTGATCTGGCGATTCATTTATGTTCGGCCGGAAGAACTTGGTCTGTCCGCCGAAAATAAACTGCGGCCCAAGCGGCGTGAAGTCAACGTGATCGTCGAAGTCGATGGTGGGATCGTTCAGAGGAGGGGTGTCGTCCGGCGCAGCCGGGTCGTAATTCTCGACCAGAGCTGGGTTGGTACAGAGTGGACCAGCGGCAGAGCCATCCGCACGTTTCGCTTCTGGGTACTCACTCTCGTAATGGCAATGTTTGCCGCGGGTTTCTTTCTGATCTCAGTGCAATTGGTGGCGTATCTCGTCGATAAAAACTACAGCGCAGTGTTCGCGGCGTCCGTTGTGGGCCTCCACGGATTATTCAATGTTGTGGGGAAATTCGCGGGGGGCCTCCTATCTGACCGCATTGGACGGGAAAAGACACTGACTTTAAGCATCGCACTTTTCCTGCTCTGTATCGCGCTGCTGAACTTTGCCGGATTCGCAGTCAGTCCGGCAGTCGTGTATGCATTTGCTATTTCTTACGGTTTGAGCTATGGCATGGCGCTGCCTGCGCTGGTGAGCTCCGCTGCAGATTTGTTCCAAGGCCGGCATTTTGGCTGCATCCTCGGAGTCATCATGCTGGGCGCGTTTGCCGGTGGTGCAATGGGTACCTGGCTTGGCGGTCACCTCTTTGATTTGACCAAGGCTTACGAGACGAATTTCGCACTCTCCGCCATGCTGATGTTGATCTCAGGCGCGCTGATCTGGAAGGCGAGACCGGGGCGTGTTCGCCTAATGCAGAGAGTGGTGAGCGAAAACGCTGGAACTGACGCAATCGTGTGGCTATGAGATTCCGTCGTCAGCGTCGCTACATACCCGGTAATTGAGATCGCGAAAGGAAACAAAGCATGTCAAGACCTTCGACGGTTATGCCAGCGTCATCCGAGCCTCCGGCGGCTGACAGCGGACCGGAAACCGCTGTCGCTCTCACGCATCCCTCACCGCGCTATCCCGAGGTGCCGGATGTTACGGAACTCGAGCAACTGCTTCCCTATGCCCGGCACATCGCCCAGAGACCCATGCCCTACACCGGCGACCAGCGCCCAGGTTACGGAATAAAGGGTGGCGAGAAGATTCTGTTCGTCACTGACAGCGACGTAGACCCTCTCGTGGTCGAGGCATTCACCCGTGTGCTCCGCGACGAAAACAAGTGCCAGGTGGATATCTTCGAGCAGCAAGGCAACAGGCGGCTATATCGTACGGAACAGGTAATGAAAGTTCTCGTTGATAGCGAGCCGGCGCTGTGGATGCTGGGCGGACCCGAGTGGACACAGCAGGTCGCAAAAAAAAAGGGATACGACAAAGTCATTGGTCAGATTTTCTGGGAAGAGAACAACCTTAGGCTGCGCTGCCACAACTTCTCCATGGATTGGCCCACGCGCGAACAACTGGCGAGCCCGGCCGTGTTGTATCCCGAGG
This sequence comes from Candidatus Sulfotelmatobacter sp., assembly GCA_049584475.1. GTDB lineage: Bacteria > Acidobacteriota > Terriglobia > Terriglobales > Acidobacteriaceae > Sulfotelmatobacter. The sequence goes on from JBAUXX010000045.1 coordinate 65,008, forward strand.
AGATCATTGAGGCGCTTGACCGTGCGGCCTGGCAAACTCTTTTGCAAGCTGAGTCGTCCACGATCACCGATCCGCAAGGTACCGACATCACCTTCACCTGGCTCCCTGAATACTGGCAAATCATGGATGGAAACTATCCGGATTATCCAACTGACGGATTCGGGACGCACCACTATTATCACGGCGCGCTGAAGGATCCTCTGATCTCAAGCCATCTGTGCGGATATCCTCTGGGGATCGTTTTGCCCAAGTCCGACGTCAGCGGCGTAATGGCCGGCACTGCCGACCACCTCGGACCCTACGCTCACATCAAGATCTACCTGGAGCACAACAAGGTCACGCGAATGGAAGGCGGAGGCGAGTTCGGCGAAAAGTGGAGAGATTTCATCGACCGGAATAAGCGCGTGCGGTTCCCGCATTATCCGGGCCCCGGAGTCGATTGGTTCGTCGAAGCTGCGATCGGCACCCATCCCAAAATCTCGCGCCCTTTCAATGTGCTCGATTCAGCGACCGCCCGGAGCACGTTCATGGCCGAGCGAGATCGTTCCGGCATCATGCACCTGGGCATCGGACAGATCCTGGATTTTGCCTGGGCTCTCCGCCAGAATCCGCCGCTTCCCTTTTATCATTTTCACGTACACCTTGACTTTTGCACCTACACCTGCAAGTTCAAGAACGGGCGTGAGGTCAGACTGGTGGATAAAGGACATCTGACGGTCCTCGACGATCCGGGCGTCAGAGCGGTCGCGGCAAAATACGGCGATCCTGACGAACTTCTCCGTGAAGACTGGATCCCCGCCATACCCGGAATCAACGTAGCCGGCGACTATTGGAAGGACTATGCTCCGGACCCGGAAACCTACATCCAACAGGAGCACCGCAAGGCATACGGCGCAGCGATTGAGCGAAGCAAGAGATATTACAAGTAAGGAGCGGGCGCGGCGGCAGTGCCTCACCCTCGGTTCGCTACACAATGCTGGCGAGCACCGCTGGGGTGAGGGTGCCTTGTGTCCGCTGCGTTTCCAGCCCCAGGAACCGCATTCCGTTTCGGCCTAGAATCTTCTCTTTGGCCGGCTCCGACAGATCCGGCCTGTCCCTAAGCCACTTCGTGGAGTTTGGGAATTTGCTATCTGTGTGGGGATAGTCAGAACCGTAGAGAATGTAGTCATCGCCGATCAGGCGAAGCACCTCGGGCAACATTGTTTCATCCGGCTCAGTCCCGAAGTAACAACTGCCGCTGACGATATACTCCAGAGGCTCGCGCTTCATTAAGGGCATTTCGACGGCACGACGCTCATAGTGTTCGTGCAGGCGCTGCAACCAATATGGCAGCCAGCCGCAACCTGCTTCCAGAAAAGCAAAACGGAGACGTGGAAATAGTTCGACGATTCCGCCGCATACGATGCAAGCCACGGCGATCATCTGTTCGAATGGATGCCCGATCAGGTGAGTCATGACGTGGGAATCGAAACGCTCGGTGCCCGCGCCCCTAATGTAGGTTGAGTTACCCCAGTGGATCGCGACCGGAACGCCCAACTCCTGCGCCGCCTCATAGATCGGATAGAAGGAAGGGTCATCCAGGTTCTTACCGTTGACGTTGGTCGGCAGGACGATTCCCGAGTGGCCCAACATCTGGACCGCGCGTTTCATCTCCGCGATCGACGCAGGAATATCCTGCAGAGGCAGTGCGGCCATGCATTTCAGCCGCTGCCTGTCGACGCTGCAGAAGTCGGAGTAATAGGAATTGCACGCCCGGCTCAAGGCCACCGCGAAGTCTTTATCGGGCAGCGCCGAGACCACCAAACCGAGGTTTCCGAGGACGAGTTGCACGTCGATGCCTTCTCGGTCCAAATCATCGAGCCGCGCTTTCGCGTCCGCCGCGCCTGAGTGGAGCCCCCCGATCTGCCCACGGCAGCCGACGATGCCACGAGTCCGATCGTGTTCTTCCGTGTTCACAGGAACGTCGTCGTTCGCGCCGTGACTATGCTTCCCGCGAATCTGTTTGAGGCGAGGCTCCGGATAGAGTCGCCCTTCAAGAATGATCCGAGTGAAACCTAACGTATCTTCGACGATGCGCGGGCGGCGTGAGAGATACGGCTCTTCGAGATATTGTTCAAAGGCCTCAAGCGGTTCGCTGATATGGGCATCGCTGTCTACAACCATGGAGTCCTCCCTGCACCGCGGCTCCTCGATCCCAAGTTGCAAACCGAAGATCCGCATTAACCACGAACAAGCTATTCAGAACACAAATCTCAAACCGAATTGCAGTTGCCGCGACGGCGTTGAAGTCTGCGTAATCTGCCCCGCATCGGGCGGAACGACCCCGCCGGAGGTAAACACCGTTACATCGCCGGGAAGCGCAAAATTCACATGATTCAGAATATTGAAAGCTTCCGCCCGGAACTGAACCGAGACGCGCTCTCCGATTTTGCTCGATTTCACCAGGGAAAGATCAAACGTGAAAAGCCCAGGACCAGTCAGAACATTTCGGCCCACGGTGCCATATTGGCCGGGCGGAGCAAGGACAAACGCGTTGGGGTTGAAATACTGATTGGGATTGCCAGTGACTGCATTCCGGGGATTGAACCCCGGAGCCCAGTTCGGCCTCTCCACTTCGTTTGGGTTCCCGTCATTGGAATTATTGAAGCTGATTGTGGGATTGAAGGGCGTTCCGGAATGAGCGGTGACTATGCTGTTCAGCTCCCAACCTCCCAATAACAAATCCGCTATCCGGCGCGCTCCGGCCGCCTCAGCCTTCGCCTTGTACGGCAACTGATAGGTCATGTTCGCCGCGAAATTGTTGCGTACGTCGAACACCGATAACCCGCGGTCGGCACGCAGGTTGTAGACGTCCTGCGGGTATTGCGCAGACGCCAGTAGAAAATAGCCGGCGGAATCGGATGAGGTATCAATCGATTTGGAGAACGTGTATGCGATTTGGAACTGCAGGCCGCGAGCAATGCGCCGTTCCACCCCGGCTTCCAATGCATGGTAATAAGAATCGCCGGTGTCTCGAACCTCAATGATCGGTCCAAAGGCCGGGTTGCGCAGCGGATTCGTGACTCCCACTGGGAACTGCTTTTGTCCGTCGGGCAGGATTGTGAAGTCCGAAGCTGTGTTTACATTGCCGTTGGTCGGCAGGTGTTCACCTCGCGAACCGACGTAAGAGACAGTAGCAGTTATCCCTCCGATGAATTCATGCTGCAAGCTCAGGCTCCATTGCTGAATGTAGGTGGGAGGAGGGTCGTACTGGTAGGTGTTCGCGGCGATTAGTCCGGGAACGTTTGCCAGTTCGCCAAAAGCGTTGGGGAACGACGGTGCAAATGCAATCCCAATGCCGAAATAGGGCAACTGATTGGACATCTGCAGGCGATAGGCATAAGGAAAGGCTTGCGCAAAGAAAAGGCCGTAACCTACGCGTATGCTCGTCTTGCCGTCGCCCCTGATGTCCCAGGCAAGCCCCATCCTCGGGGCAAGGTTCGTCAGCGTATTGTTCTTGAAAAACGGAGGGCCCACGGTGGTGGCCGAATCGTGAAGCGGGTCGCGGAGGTTCGCCACCTTGTTAGTGGCCTCGCTCGGGCTGGTCATGGGTTCGTAGCGCAGGCCGAGATTGAGGGTAAGGTTGCGCCGGACTCTCCAGTCGTCCTGGGCATAGCCGGCGAACAGCGTGCTGCGGATCCCGCGATAGGCGTTGTTGGCACTCGCCAACGGCGCGGCAAAGAGTTCCGGTTGACCTTGCAGAAACGCCTGATAGGAACCGAAGATAAACGTCCCTGCCGCAATAGTCGTGGATTGTGCGTTGAGCTGGATGCGGCGAGTCGTAGAGCCGAACTTGATGCTATGCGAACCGCGCGTGTAATCGATTTGGTCGGATCCTTCAAAGTTGTTCACGATTAGGAAGCGGGGCACGATGTTCCGGTCGGACAGCGGCGAAAGGCCACCCACATTGGCAAAGGCTCCCAGCACGGTTTCTCCCGGCACCCACACCAGGGAAAGCGGAACCGGTTCGACGTCTTGCAGGTCTCCGAAAACTCGTGACCGGTCGTATGCAAAGCGTGCGACATTCAGGAGCCTGGAGGAGAAAAGATGCGTCTCGCTCAAGCCCGTGTACTGGTTGCGAGCGTCGAGCACAGTGTTAGAAATCACGTGGTCGGGCTCAACGTCGGAGGAGTCATCCAATGTGTATCGGGCAAAAAAGGCGTCTCGCGGAGAGAACTTGTGATCGGCTCGGACTGTAAGATAGTCCTCGCGGGTTTGGCCGGTCTGGTTGCGAATGAAAACACCCAGGCCCCCGCCGGCATCGCCCGCGTTCGGCTGAGGATACAAATTAGCGTACGGGACCGAAGCTGCGCTCGCTGTCAATCGGGCTGCATCGGTTGGTACAAAAAACCTTTGAGTCTGCGCCAGTTCCTGGCGCAATCCCTCGTAAGCCACGAATAAAAAGGTTCGGTCTCTCTGAATGGGCCCGCCTGTGCTGCCGCCAAACTGGTTTCTTCGAAAAGGCGGCACGCTCTGCTGATCAAAGAAGTTGCGGGCGTCCAGAGCCGAGTTGCGCAGAAATTCGAATCCGCTGCCATGCAGGAAGTTAGTCCCAGGCTTGCTCACCAGATTAATGATGCCGCCGCCGGCGCCGCCAAATTCCGCACTGTAATTGTGCGTAATCAATTGGAATTCCTGTACCGCCTCGACTCCTGCGAAGCCTCCCGCCGCAGATCCCGGCGTGGTGTTCTCGGCTTCATTCACGGAGGCTCCATCGAATAGAAAGCTATTGAAGGTGATTCGACCACCGTTGATCGCCATCTTTACGGCGCCTGTCCCGGCATCGATGGGATCTTTTACCAGGCTGCCCACGTTGACCACTCCGTTCTGCAGGGCGGCCAATTGAAACAGGTCGCGTCCGTTCAAGGGAAGCTCGGTGATGGTCCGCTGGCTAACCAGGGAAGAAATCTGCGGATTGGTGGTGTTTACCAGGGACACATCGCCCGCGACCGTAAGTTTCTCGGTGACGGCTCCCACGTTCAAAATGAAATTTACAACCGCATCCCGACCGAGGGTGAGCACGATGCCACTGTGCGTCATCTTCTTGAATTTGTCATGTTCCGCCTGGACTTCGTATTCACCCAGAGGAAGTTCTTCGATCCGGAAGCGGCCCGCGCTGTCCGTGGACATCGAGCGCAATGAGTTGGTCAGAACATTTCTTACGACGATATTCGTGCCGGGAATCGCGGCGCCATCCTGGTCCGTGACTGCACCAAGGATGGCGCCGCTCGTACCCTGTGCCAATGCCAGGACCGGCATCGCGCATAAAAGAAGCGCGAACACGAGCCCTGGGAGTACGCGCCCTGCAAACTGCAATACGAGTCCACGACGCTTCATTGGTCCCTCCGGGCCAAAAATCCTTGGTGCAGAGTTGGTCCATTACGGCGTCATAACGACGCGAAACCCCGTGCTGGCATAGCGGATCGACGAGTAATTCCACAACCTGGCTGCGTTCTCCATGTGTTCCGGACCACCGAACCACGAGCCCCCGCGAATCACGCGTTGCTCGCCGCGCTCCGGGCCCTGCGGGTTCTTGTAAGGAGACCGGGCATAGTAGGTTCCGTCGTAAAAATCAGCGCACCATTCCCACACATTGCCTGCCATGTCGTAGAGGCCGTAACCGTTCGGCGGAAAGGAGCCGACCGGCGCGGTATAGAGGAAACCATCGTTCTTGCGAATGTGCTCGTTCTCCGCTTCGGACCCCGCATTTGCGCGATAGCGCATGTTCGCGTCATAGGGCTCGTCACCCCAGGGATACTTCTTGCCGTCGAGGCCGCCGCGAGCTGCCTTTTCCCACTCGGCCTCCGTCGGCAATCGATATTTTTTTCCGGTAATGCGGCTCAGCCATTCGCAATAAGCCAAAGCATCATCCCAACTGACACCAACAACCGGATATGTAGGCTTAGCGGTCAGGTCGTCGCTTGTGCTTCGATTGGAATGTTGGTCCCAGCGCGGTTGGGGACAGGACCGCGCAGTGTCCTCGCAGAACGCCTTGTATTGGGCGTTGGTTACCTCGAACTTGCCAACGTAGTACTCATCCAGGAAAACTGAATGAATAGGATGTTCGTCGCTGCTGGGACCGTTACTCCCCATCAGAAACTCACCAGCGGGAATGCGCACCATGTCCGGAACGACGAGTGGAGTCTCAACATCGGCAGCACTGGCACATCCTGTCCCCACGCTCTTTGTGACGGAAGAATCGTCACGGCGCTGATCGTGTGTGGCGAAAAAGAGAGACAGCACGACTACCCAAGCTGTAAGTGCATACAAAGTCGTCCTGGGAAAGTGGATCGTCGGAGCCGCTGACGTAACGGCGCCATCGGCAACATGTTGAGTTGCGGGAGGGTTGTACAGACGCTGCGCTAGTGCATAGTTGCGATAAACAAAGAAGACAAGGAGGATAATGCCGCCGACGGTTCCTTCCGTGTCTTCGTGCCACACGCGATGGATAGCCGCACCGTAGCCCGCGAGGAGAGCGAATTGGAGATAACCAGCAGCGAGCAGCCGGAAGCGGCCCACGATGGGCTTGCCGACGAGGGCGATGTCGGCCAAAAAGGCGCTTGCAGCAAAAAAGTGAACGGCGGGAAGATAGCCTTCAAACCACTTGCGTTCCTGATATGCCAGCGCCTCGACAATCATGGTTTTGAACCCAGCGGCAAATGAATTCATCGCCATCCAACACATGAAGAAATAGAGGCAGTAGAGCAAGCCTTGTGTGACCTTGCTCGTGGAGGTGGCGGAGATTTCCGGTTTTGCTCGTGGAACTATCCAGGCAAATAAAGCGAAGGCAGGAATGCTCATTATGGAGAGATATACGGCCGGCTCAAAGAAACCGCTGCGGTGGAGAAGACCAAGGAGAGGAGCGAAGTTTCTCCAGAATTGCCAGGTGTAGTGGAATTCCATAACAACACTTCTCCACAGCGAGTGGCTGCGATAAGAGGGGGTACGGGTTCACCGGCCTTACCGCTCGTAACCGGCCTCCAGAAACACATCCATCCCGGTCCAGAGGCTCTCGAAGATGAGCACCGAATGGGTGAACGCTTTTCTCATCCGTGCCTGCTGCTCCTTAGTGGAGGCGAAGCGCTCCATCAGTCGGCGCGCGTTCTCGGCATGAAGGTTTTCAATGCCCGCGCCCTCTTTGTCCTGAGCAAAGTGAAGCGTCCAAAACATGATGGCTTTCTCATCCAGTTTGTAGTTGTTCTTGAAGCTCTTATAGACCAGCTTTCCCCACTCGGCCGCCGGAGTCTCGATGGCAAAACAGAAACCGGCGATGGCTTCGTCGAAGGGACCTCGAAGAAAACGCTCCAGCGTGTACATGGCTCCAAGCGAGGAAGGCAGGGGCATGTGCTGGTTGAGTTCCTCTTCGCCGACGCCGATGCCGAGGGCAAAGTCGCGAAAGAGCGCCGGGTGAGGTGGTGTATTCAAGAGTCCGGCTTCACTGGCGAAATTCTCCAGCGCCAGTTGATACGAAGCCTCGTCCGGAGCGTTGGAGACCATTGCCGCAAATGGCCGCAACGTCATTGCGGAATAGCAGGCGATTTCCTTGGCGAAGCCCTGCAATGCCTTCCGCGACGCGGCGCCTTGAATGATCGCCTTGATAATCCTGGTATTCTTGGGGTGATGTTGTTCCATGAATTGTCCAAGATCGGCCAGAAATTCGTTCACCGTTTTTACTTCATCGGCAAGCGCCGTTATTGCAGCCATCGGATTTCGCTCCCTGCGACCTGTTAAAGAAACGAAGCTTTCCACGCGGATCATGCGCGCGAATAAAGCCTCCCGAGCCGGCCGGCCGCGATGTGCCCGGCTTCTAGTGGGTTGAGCTTAAGCGGAATGGATTCGGTGTTCTTCTCCTCGATTGCTCCGTTTTTTTTCACTATCAAAGTCGCGTGCCCCAGTAAGTACTGATTCGCACGAACCTATTTTTATGCGATGGCCTCTCTAAAAGATGCAGGGCCGCGGGCGCTTCCCGACTCTCCCAGAAGTTATCCGATTTACATTCGCGGAAGTTGAGGTCCTTCGATGATGTCCCGAAAGAATCCCGTCATCGAATGGCGAACAGTCATCGAATGGCGAACAGCTTTATGACTTATGAATTGAGGTTCAGGAAAAGATTCCACCTTCTTATTGTAAGAAGGCTAGGACGCTTTCTCGGCCAGCTCTTCGGCAGACTTACCGGGATCTTGATACCTTCTGAGAAGCCGGGGAAGATTAAGTAAGATAGGAGGATCAGTAGAAACAGCGGCCCTCAGGCTGATGTCCGGGCATTCCGCCAGGCTGCCAGTCACTGTGATAAGCTCTCCGCCTCGTAATGCGGTTTCATACTTAAAGTAATCGTTCATGTCATCGGGCCAAGGCAGTCCTAATGCGAGCACGTGGTAGCGGCCAGGCGGCACGGACGTAACCAGATAGGAGCCGGATTGTAGGTTGATGGAGCACGCCACCGGGACACCTTCGGGGATCGCACTTGAGAACAGACCGATGAAGATTGGTCCCGAGAATGAAGGAGGCGCCAGCACACGACCCATAACGATCGGTTGCGCATATGTTGCTTTGTCGCTCGCTCCATTCGCCATTGGTCCCAAAAGATCCTTTGTGGTTGACTTACGCAACATGCGCAAACGCATGGGAGAAATACCGAGCACCGCGGAGAAACGACGGATAAAAGTGCCCAGGCTGCTGTAACCCACATCCAGACAAATATCAGTAACGGAATTGTTGCTGTTCAGGAGCATGCGAGTGGCAGCTTCGACGCGCAACGCACTGAGAAAACGGCGCGGCGGAACACCCGTGACTTGCCGAAAGGTCCGGATGAAATGGTAACGGCTCATGTAGGCGATGGCTGCCATTTCTCTGAGAGAGATCGTCTCGTCCAACCGCCCGCGAATGGCGCTGATTACCCTCTCCACAGCTCGGGAATGGAGTTCGATGGTATATGACCGTTTGGGCTTACGATCTTCCAAGTCCACTCTCCCCGCTCCTCTAACCGGCGTCGGCATACAAACAGTGGCAACACTCTCGGCTTCTTGGCTCATGGCTCCTCACACTTCCCAAGGTCTAAAGCTTTACTCGCGGCGACAATGTTGAACCAGTCCCCGCCCGGTTCAAAAACGGACTATCGCTTAGGGCAGGATCCTTATTCATCTCTCCGGTACGACGCTCCGGGTCCAGAGTGCCGAAGCCGCAAGTCAGGAGAAGCCCCAGACCGCAAGGCGCGCTAGCATTGGCATCTCTCGAGTTGGTTTCCATGAACCGCTTTGGGCAAGGCACGGCCTGCGGCCGTGCCCCTCAAGGCCTCGCAGCAGGCACAACCCCTCGAGCTCGCGAAAAGAGAGCCAATGGATTCAGACTCCGACTGGCTTCAATACTTCATTCTCGCGGACTCTGCTGGGAACCAGTTCGGCGTACCACACGAGATGCTCTGTTCTGAAGCGTCATCCCGAAATCTTGATTTGGCCGCAGCAGGCTCCGACTACAGATGGAGTCGTATCCCAGAGATGGGAGCGCGGTAATTTCGGATCACGAGCAGCGGAGCGTTGTGGGCGAATTATCCTTCGGCACATTTCTTAGCCACTTCAACGTGGAGTGAAGAAGCTATGTGTTCCGTCGCACATGTTCTTGTTCCACCACTCAGCTCCCTGAATTCAAGTTGTTATACAGCGTTATCGATCCGCTGATTGTGTCGGATCACGATGATCGAGCATTGCGGGAGAAGACAGTATCTTCCGTCAACCTATATCAATGCTCGCAGGAATTCGAGCCAACTATATGGATCAGATATCTGACAATAGAAGAGGAGATACGAGTCGCAAGTACCAGAGCGGCTGGCTAACGCGCGCAACGAAGAAGGTAGATGCCCCGGCCATCTTTCCGCAAAAGCGGCAAGATGGCAGCCCGGGAAACAGAGGAGATCGAACATCGATCAAGCGGCGGAATAAGGAGGGAACGTCCTCCTCATCATCTGGAACATTTATTGGGACCCCACAACTCGCAGTTCCTGCAACGCATGGCGACGAGCCTGCACTGGTGCACGCCATCAAATCTGGAAACATCGCGGCTTTCGAGGAATTGGTACGACTTCATGAACACCAACTGTTGTGCGTTGCCGAGCGTGTAACCCGTAACCATGAGGATGCCCAGGAAGCCGTGCAGGACGCGTTTCTCAAGCTGTTTAACAAACTAGACCAATTTCAGGGTAACTCAAAGCTATCGACGTGGTTGTTTCGCGTCACCATAAACGAATCGTGCATGAAGCTCCGCAAACAACGGAAGACGCGAGATCTGATCTCCCTGGATCCGCATAAGGTCGGGAGTTTGGTGGGAGATATCCGTGATTCGGCACCGAACCCTGAAGAACTTCGCACGATGACTGAGTTTTGGGAGCATTTGATTAAGGCGTCCGGAAAGCTGGGACCGAGTTTGTGGCCTACCTTCTGGATGCGGGCAGTAAAGGGATTCTCAGTGGACCAAACGGCAGGCGCCCTGAATCTGACCGTTTCTGCCGTGAAGGCTAGACTGTACCGGAGTCGAGTGCAGCTTCGCGAAGAGCTGAACAAACAATCAAAACGAACAGTCACCCCCGTCTCCTGATTCTGGCGTCAAATAGGGTGGGGGTGCTTCAAGCCGTACCGAAAAGTTCAGCGTATTGAACGTCGCTTCTTTTCGGCCTTAAGGCCAAGTGCCTTTCAGGAGAAAAACGCAACTGAATCATGTCCTTCCTCCTCCAGCGGAAGGTACGAATTCAACCCCCCGGCCTGTACTTCAGAAACGTTGAAAAATGTCTCTTGCGGAATGATGCTCCTAGGGAATGCTATTATTCAGGCCTCCCGTAGGCCTCATCGAGCAAAACCCGCTGGCTGTGCCATATCTGCAGCACCTGCTGCGAGAAAAGCACATCATCGTGCGTTTCGACTCAGGTTTGCTTACACGCTTGAACGTGCCCCGGAAGCCGGTTGCCGTTTTCGTCATCGACGTCGGTACTTTGCTGGTTTCTTTGGCTACGTGCCTCCAGCAGGTGAGACACCTATTCCCCGCCTCAAAGATTTTGCTGATCGGCCATAAGCCGTCCCGTCACCAAATGCTCCTTCTGACCAGGGAAGGGATCCAGGGGTTTGTGAGTTACGCGGAAGTCAGGACAAAAATTGTGAGAGCAATTCGCGCGGTCCTGGACGGCAAGGTCTGGTTCCAGTCCGAAACCCTGGAACAGTCTGGGGCAAGTACGGAGAGGACGCCGCGACTGCGGCGGGAGTCCGTCACCAAGCGAGAACGGCGCATTATACATCTTTTAGAGCAGCGCCTGTCGAACAAACAAGCCGCAGAAGCCCTCAACATCAGCGAGAACACGATCAAGTTCCATCTTTCCAATATTTTTCGGAAACTTGATGTCCATGATCGCCAGTCGGCGGTGGTCGCTTACATTTCCGGCGGGCTAGGTGGTCGCATTGACGCTGCGACCAACCGCACGGATCCGCTGAGGTTACCCGGTCAGGCCAGGCGACCGTGCGGATCCCAGGCCCGATCGGCCTAAGTAGGGGCGAGCGGATACTGCGGACAAAAGTACACTTGTGGACGCGAAGCGCAGCTATTGAAACGTCGCCGTCGTCCCGGAATCGCCCGACGAACGAAGAGAAGGCGGCCATCGAGCTGCAAAGCTTCTATTGCGCATGCCAAGCTTTTTCAGGATGTGGTGGACGTGATTCTTGACGGTGTGTTCCGAAAGATACAATCGTTCGGCAATTTCCTTGTTCATAAGGCGTTGCGATAACAGATGAAAAATCTGTCGTTCCCGCGTGGTGAGCACCGAGGCGCCGAGAAGATGCTGATTATCACTACTCGCCAATTGGGCCAGGTGTGAAAACAGAGCATAGGTGATATCTGGCCGGCACGCGAATTCGCCTCTCTGCACCGATCGCACGACGGAAACAAGATCATCCAGAGTTGCACCGGCTGGAACGTATCCGCCAGCTCCCACTCCCGCGAGCCGGAGGACTCCTTCCTCTGACTCCACTAAGCCTAACAGCAGCACTTTGACTTCGCTCTGTTTAGACGTGATTGTCTGCGTTAGACGCAACGCGGTTTCGACCCCCATGTCGAGATCAATAAGGACGACCTCGAAGCCCGTGAGCAGATCCAGCGCGGCATCTGTTACGGCAGTAGCCTGCAGATTCAGTTGCTCGGAAAGAGTAAAGGCGAGAGACTCGGCCCGATAACGATACTCGGATAGTACGACTATCTTGGGAAGTGGTTCGCCAGACATATGGACCCCTAGGTATTTATTTATCCTCCCGGATGGAGAAGTCGGTCGAAAGCCGCCAAATAGCTTGGCGTAGACGAGCAAATTCCGAAATAACCACCGAATAACAACACCACCTGGCAGCCAAGAAAACGGCCTAGCCTGCAATCGGAAAACCGCGACGCAAACGGGAACTTACCCATGAAGCTTCGTGGCGGCTTTTCACTTTCAGTTTTTCCAAAATGTGATGAACATGGTTTTTCACCGTATTGGCGGCGATGCCTAGATGGCTCGCAATCTCTTTATTGCCGAATCCGGCGCCTACGAGCTGCAGAATTTCCGCCTCGCGCTGGGTCAACCGGGCCTCAGGCTCACTATCCCGCTGCCGAGTGAGTCGTCCGATATTGCCCAGGACCAGATGGGTCACGCGGCCGGAAGCGGGCGTCTGGTTATTGTGAACCATTTGAATGGCGCTCACGAGATCGGCCAGGGCTTGAGTGCTGAGAACATATGCGTTCACTCCCGCCTCGATGTAACGAATGACGTCGCGGTCGCTAATCTCCGTTCCTAAAAGCACGATCTTAGCGCGTGGAAACTCTGCGCGAGCACTGCCTACGGCTTGAAGAATGGATTCAGATTCGCCGTAGGCAAAGACCAATACCACGTCTGCGACACGATCCGAGTGGGAGTGATCTTGTTCGAACTCCGGCACTCGCCAGCCATGTTGGGACATCGCCGCCGCCACGATCTCATTGAAGAGACGGTCCAGTCCAAAGATGACCAACACGTGCTGCGTCGGGGGCATCGCAACCTCATCGGGGTGACAGGTTTATTGATGGTAAGCAACAACTAGTTATGAGTCAGATTTACAAATCATTCAACTACCCGCGCGGGTGGGCTCCCATCAATGTTACGAAATCCGAACATCCTCAACATTCGAGCGCTCTATCTGCACGAAAGATTCGTCATCCCTAACCTGGAGCCCTCGAAAGAGCTCGAGTTTCTTCCGCAGTAATCCAGTTCGCCTGGACCTCGACTGCAACTGCACGTTGCAGCAACGAAACCGACACGATGAGTGTGCTTTCACCTTTCACCGACTGCAGTACCCCTACTAATCCACGCAGCGGTCCGGCACAAATGCAGACCTGGCTGCCTAACTCCAACCTGGGCCAGGGATAGGAGCGGACACCCACAGCGGCCTCGATGGCTTGCAGGGAAACTATTTCACTATCTTCGACGGGAATTGGCGTCTTGCCGATACCTAGAATCCGAACTACCCCAAGAGTCGTTACAATGGGCGCAGTGAGAGCAGAACAGAATCTGCAAAACAGGTAGCCGGCAAACAACGGGAGCCTGAGTTTCTTTGTACGATCGGACCATTGCCGAGTGCAGTGGAACGTGGGTAGATATGCTTCGTATCCTTTGCTCCGCAGCCCGGCCAACGCCGTATGTTCGGCGTTCGGGCGAACTTGGATGGCGAACCATCGGCCGTCGCAGTCTTGTAACATGATGGTAGTCCGGCAGACGGGCTGCCGCCTCCCCTCGACTATCGTTGTGACTATATCTTTTAACTAACTCGGAACCCCACGATCGATTTATCTTCTATACGGCACATCTTCACGGATGAGCAATCCCCCCAGCGATTCAGAACTGATTCAGGTCCTGGGCTCCCGGTCTAGGTCTGTTGACCAGACTATGTCGTGCGCCGAACATTGTGGTAAGTCGCGAGCCTGTCGTGAAAACTTCACAACGTGAATACGGGCGCAAGTCGGTTTGCAAATGGACGAAGGAGCTCTCATCCGGCTTGCATGCTTCGCCCCGCGCGTAGTCCCAATGAGCATCTCCGTCGATGGCTGGCCCTTTTTTGAATCGCGGGAGGATTGTTCCGATTAGCAATCGCGAGTAATACTCCTCCTACGCGTTGCAGGTTTGAGGCAAAGAATCTGGGACGCCGATGGCGGCAGCCTGTCTAAGGACCGAACGAAGCGCCACGAGTTTAGTTTTCATTAACGTTTCGGCCAGCAATCGCGACGGCTTCATAGTTTTCCCAACAGCCGTCTGATCGACAACTTTGTATCCGCTTCTCTCCGGGATTTAGAGACGAAGCCTGCGCTGCTTCTGAATGTCGCACATGAGACCCTGGATCAAAACGGTTTTACTTTGGGGAATGGTCGTGGCTCTGTGGTGGTGCGCACGGCTACCACGACTCTCCAGAGAGGAAACAACGGACTTGGCAAACCATTTTCGCTTCGAGCGGAAGCCATTCCCAAGACTCTACGAGGGATCCCGATCCTACCGCTCCGTCAATCCTCGCTTGCATGGGCTTGCAGGTTGGATTTCATCCGTTGGTGCGGGCGTCGCCTTAGGCGACCTGGACGGAGACGGATTGCCAAACGACGCATGCCTGGTAGACCCCAGAAGCGACCAGGTGGTTGTGACTCCAGTGCCTGGGACGGGTCCGCGGTTCCAGCCCTTCATATTGGACCCGCATCCATTGACGTTCGACTCCGTAACGATGGCCCCCATGGGTTGCATGATGGCTGATCTCAACGAGGATGGCCTGCGGGATCTGGTTGTCTACTATTGGGGGCGAACTCCCATTGCGTTTCTGCGCCGCCAAGGCAAGGCCAGTACGCCGCTCAGCGCTGCCAGCTTCGCCCCTCAGGAATTGGTCCCAGGGGGCCAGCGCTGGTACACGAACGCCGGATTGACCGCCGATCTTGATGGTGACGGACACGCCGATCTTCTATTCGGAAACTACTTTGCCGACGGGTCCATAGTTTTGGGCAGAGCGGGTCCGGTAGAAATGCAGAACTCGATGTCACGTGCCGGCAATGGTGGCAACAAGCCTATTCTGCTGTGGAAGTCGGCATCGTCAGGCGAAAATCCCGCGGTCAATTTTGAACTTGTAAAAATGAGTGAAACTCTCGGAAATGGATGGACACTCGCCCTGGCTGCGTGCGATGTCGATGGCGATCTATTGCCAGAGATTTACATTGCCAATGACTTCGGCCCGGACAGGTTGCTGCATAACTTGTCCACGCCCGGGCATTTGCTATTCCGGCCTTTGCACGGACACCGCGGATGGACCACTCCAAAGTCGAAGGTGGTGGGCCAGGATTCGTTCAAAGGCATGGGAGTGGATTGCGCCGACCTCAATGGTGACGGAATTCCCGATTTCATGGTGAGCAACATCAGCGACACCTACGCGCTTGAGGAAGGAAACCTGGTGTTCATGAGTACCGGGAGTAGCAGAGCGATGTTATCCGGTTATGCGCCGTATCGTGAGCAAGGGGAGAGTTTGGGACTCGCCCGCAGCGGATGGGCCTGGGATGTACGGTTTGGCGACTTCGACAACAGCGGCACGCCAGCGATCGTTCAGGCCAACGGATTCTTGCAGGGAAAAATCAATCGCTGGCCGGAGTTGCACGAACTGGCCCTGGCCAACGACTTGATGGTCCGTAATCCAGAGCATTGGCCGCAGTTTGTGCCCGGCGCCGACATCAGCGGCCAAAATCATGATCACTTTTTTGTCCGCGCAGGTTCGGGAAGATACTTTGACATCGCCAGCGAGATCGGACTGGGAGATCCGCAGGTGAGCCGCGGAGTGGCTACGGCTGATGTTGACGGCGATGGCCGGCTGGATTTTGCCCTCGCCAATCAATGGGGAGAATCATTCTTTTTTCACAACACGAGCGCGTCGACCGGAGAATTCTTGGGACTGCACTTGCTTCTTCCCGTCCATCCCATGCGAATAAGAATCAGCAATGGTCATCCCGGAGGCGGCATTCCTGGCTATCCCGCGATCGGCGCTCGAGTGACCGTTCGCCTTCCCGATGGTCGAAGGTTGGTACAACAGGTCGATGGCGGCAACGGACACTCAGGTAAGAGCAGCCCTGATCTGCATTTTGGCCTAGGCACAATCGGGAGGCAAGACCTGCCGGTTTCCTTTGCCTGGCGAGATCGCGACGGATCCATTCAACACTACGAAACCACGCTGGCCCCTGGCTGGCATACCGTTTTCCTGGGGACAACACCGAATGAACACCAATGATTCCTGGGGTCAGGCGCGTCGCCTAGGCGGGCTTCGCCGCTTTGCCGTAGCCATCACCGTTTTCAATGTACTGGGGCACACTGTCTTCGGATTCGAACAGTCCTGGGCGCAACCCATCGCGTCACTGGCGACCGCCTATGTGCTCGAATTGTTGGTGGAGTGGATGGATGCGGTCAGCGTGGGCAAGCGACCTTGCTTTCTCGAGGGTTGGAAACAGTTGTGCAATTCCCTCTTGCCTGCCCACATTACAGCCCTCGCCGTGGCCATGCTGTTGTACTCCAGCGACCGCTTGTTGCCCATCATGTTAGCCTCGGCGGTTGCGATCGTTTCCAAAGCAACGCTTCGTCTTTCTGTTGCAGGACGTTTGCGCCACTTTCTGAATCCCTCCAACTTTGGAATTACGGTTACGCTGCTGCTTTTTCCCTGGGTGGGCATTGCACCTCCCTATCACTTCACCGAAAATCTGCCTCCCGCAGGCTCGGTGATCCTTCCGTGTCTGATTTGCATTTCAGGCACTCTCGTGAACTGGCGTTTCACCGGACGCTTGCCGCTAATCGCGGCCTGGTGGGCGGGATTCGTTGCACAGGCTGCTCTTCGCAACGTGATTTTCGGAACATCTTTGATCTCGGCGCTGGGCCCCATGTCGGGCGTGGCTTTCATCTTATTCAGTTTTTACATGATCACCGACCCGGCCACGACGCCTTTCGCAAGGCGCAGCCAAATAACATTTGGACTTGCCGTAGCCGCATTCTATGGTTTGTTGGTTATTTTGCACGTTGTGTTCGGCTTCTTCTTTGCGCTGACTCTGGTGTCAGCCATGCGCGGGCTGGCTGTCTACCTTCAACGTCCCAGCCCGGCCGTATCTCCAGTCGTGATTCCTGCTCATTCCGCGCCGGCAGCAATTCAGAAAGTCTCCGCTTAAGAGTGAACAGACAGAAGATGGCAGCGCCAGCAGTTTTATCAGACCACGGAATGGTGCCCGTTACTTCAGTGGGTTTCCGCAGAGCGCGCGGGTGCTTTGCGACTGGAGTAACGGTCATCACCGTGGAGCTCGAAGGAGACGTTCACGGCATGACTGCCAATGCTTTCACGACCGTCTCGGTAGAACCTCCCCTCGTGCTGGTATGTATCAATCGAGAGAACCGTACACACGAATATCTGCAAATGCGGCGTCACTTCGGGGCTAATATACTGACCGAAAATCAAAGAGCGATTTCGGAGTTCTACGCTCGGCCCGCAGTCGTTCGATGCCGGGAATCCGGTGCTGGAGCACACTTCTCCCGAACGACACGTGGAACTCCGCTCCTGGACGGATCACTCGCATGCCTGGAGTGCCGCCTTCAGGAAATCTATCCGGCGGGCGACCACACTGTTTTCGTTGCCCAAGTCGAAGCGATCGTCACAGGACAGGGACGGCCGTTACTTTACTTTCGCGGCAACTATGGCGCCATCGCTAGAACAGCGGAAACAGCTAACGGAGGACTATGGTGAAACGTCAGTTGCTGCGCCTGGAAGCGGCCGCAATCAAAGCCCATGTTGACCTGCACTTCCTTCACGAACGGGAGCGACAGAATCTAGAGAACGGAGACTGCCGCTGCTACCTGGCACGGGATGCGAGTGGAGCGATTACGCTGTTTCTCGCTCTCGACTTCGGTGCGAATCTCGAGCATGCAAGCGCTAAGTTCGAGTATTCGCACTCTCTCGAAGTTGGGGATGGGAGAAACAGAAGTTATTAAGTCAGTGACAAGCAGTCAGCTGACCTTACGGAGTCGTACCCAGCCCAACCCAGACAATAACCGTCTCCCATCTTTTACAAAACTTCTCATGCCCTCAATCCTGGGATCGCTACTCTCCATTCGCCCGGAGGAAGTCAACCTACTCCGTCGAGGATTCCATATTCCTCGGGAGAGCGTGCGTGACAGGCTGGAACATATCGGGGAAACTTTCTTGCAGGGTTACCACGCAGCGCTCGCGGATGGCCCGCTGGACGCTCTGGCAATACAACTCGATACGATTGGCGCTGAGTTCCGCGGGTTCGGATATGAAGGAGCCGCGATGGCCTTGGATTTGCTGGATCAAGTGACGCCCTGGAGGCAAACGCGCACATCGAGATTCCTCGCTGGGCCGGCCGAACCTCATACGTATATGGCCATCGTGGGGGTCGGCTGGTCGATGGCACGCCTGAGCGTGGGGTTCGGCCGCAGATTTTCGAATCTCGACCCATTGCTTCGTTGGCTGGCAATCGATGGATGGGGGTTTCATGAGGGCTTTTTCCATTGGCCACGCTACTCGGGTGGAAAGTCACATCCGCGCAGGTTGAAGGGTTATGCGCAGCGGGCTTTCCATCAGGGTCTGGGGCGCAGCATCTGGTTTGTTGGCGGCGCTGATCCGGAAGTCATCGTCGACTTCGTAGAAGGATTTTCCGATTCCTGCCGCGGGGACATTTGGAGTGGCATTGGGTTGGCCTGCACCTATGCAGGCGGCGCCGATCCGGAAAAAATGAGCCTGCTTCGCCATGCCGCTGGACCGTGGTGGCCGCATCTCGCTCAAGGAGCAGTTTTCGCCGCCAAGACACGCAGCCGCGCCGGGAATCCTACAGAGCATGCGGACGAAGCCTGCCGATTGTTCGCCGGTTTATCGGCAATCGAGGCCGCTGCTCTTTCCGATCTCATGCTCAGCCACGCGGTCGAGGGCGCAGAGCCAGCGTACGAAGCGTGGCGAGCTGCCATTCGAATGTATCTATCCGAATGAGCCAGACAGCGAGTTGTTTTTCGCCGGCTAAATCTGCAGTGCTTCGACGGCATCGAGCATTGGGCACTTTCAGCTCGCTCGGATCGCCGAGAAAAAGAGATGCTTACGCTCGAAGAAATTTCGCAAGCACGGAGAAGTCGAACTTCCCGGACGCGATTTAGCATCCGCGTAGTCACACAATGTCCCCTCTGCCATCCCTGTGCCAACACGAAAGAGTCGAGGGTAGCAGTACCCAAGCTATGAGTGCCTTAGAAGAGATAACAGAACGAGTCTTG
Organism: Candidatus Sulfotelmatobacter sp.; assembly: GCA_049584475.1. Classification (GTDB taxonomy): domain Bacteria; phylum Acidobacteriota; class Terriglobia; order Terriglobales; family Acidobacteriaceae; genus Sulfotelmatobacter. Next base: position 84,356 of record JBAUXX010000045.1, read on the forward strand.
CAGAAAGCGGCGGTGCTCGGGAAATTCATCGAGGCCATCCCGGTGGCATTTCTTGTGGTTGATCCCAAGAATGCAATCTATATGGTGAACCGCCAAGCCGAACTTCTGTTTGGATACGATCAGAGCGAAATGATCGGACAAACCGTAGAACTTCTTGTGCCGGAGGCCCTGCGTGAAGCCCATGTCAAGCATCGGGTCGCATATCTCGAAGAACCACACACCCGGGAAATGGGTACCGGATTGCTCTTGAGCGGCAGAAGGAAGAACGGCACTGAGTTTCCCGCGGAGATCAGCCTGGGCCCCTTAGTGACCACCGAAGGTCTGTATGTCGTGGTCATGGTGGTGCGCCGCCACGAGGGAAGTTTTCTGTGATTGAGTGGAAGAACGTCAGTACCGCTGGGTTCTCGCTTCCGGCGCTGCAGTCGGTATCGGTCCGAGGAACCATAAGTCGTCGCCGTGAATATTATGAACACCTTCGGACAAGTTACAGTGCGAGCTGCGCTGAAAGCGGAGATTCTCGCTAAATTCGCCGAGTGCCTTCCCGTTGCTTTTATCATCGCGGACCAGAACGGCCTTATCTATCTGGTCAATCGTCAAACGGAACTCCTGTTTGGCTACGAGCAGACCGAACTGATTGGCCAGCCGGTGGAAATCCTCATCGCCGAGACGCTGCGAGAGGTACACGTAAAACACCGCGCAGACTATATGGAGGAGCCTCATACGCGCGTGATGGGTTCCGGTCTGCAGCTCAGCGCCAGAAAGAAAAATGGCAAGGAGTTCCTGGCCGACATTACCTTTGGTCCGATGATCACCACCGATGGGATGTACGTCGTGGTTGTCGTGACACGTCGTCGGGAGGATTCCCTTGCCTGAATGGAAAGACGTTGGTATTGGCGGGCTTCTCGCCTTGTTGGTCTTGCGGGAGGTATTCACTTTCTTAAAGACAAAGAGGAATGGGAAGCCGGCGTCGGCTGGAGAGCAGTCCGTCGAGTTCTGGCGCGAACAATTCCGCGACATACTTCTGCCAATTCTGTCGCAAACCCTGTCGCGAACCCTGGATCAGCAATCGATGATGATCGACGATATTCGCGACCTGCAAAAAGCCACGAATGACGGGATCGTCAAGCTGGTCACGATTTATGAGGCGAGGAATAAATAATGTTCTTCGCCGACGCCGATTCTCTCTGATCGATCGTCTTCGATTCGCCGGCTGTCTGCCCACCGTCTCGCAGTTTGTAATCCACGATCCAGCTACGCGCTCTCGTCTCTGAGCTACACAAGTGAGGTCCGATGGAACCGATTGCAATTGTCGGCATGGCGTGCCGGTATCCCGAAGCAAACACTCCCACGGAGCTTTGGCACAACGTTCTTTCCCAGCGGCGAGCGTTTCGTCGCATACCTCCGGAGCGACTGCGATTCGAGGATTATTTTTCCTCCGATCGCAGCGCCCCAGATCGCACTTACGCATTCCAGGCTGCGGTTATCGAAGGATATGAATTCGATCGGGTCCGCTTCAAGATCTCCGGCACCGCCTACCGCTCGGTGGATATTGCTCACTGGCTTGCGCTCGACGTCGCGTCGCAGGCATTGTCCGACGCTGGCTTCGACGAAGGCTCCGGCTTGCCGAGTGAAAAGACGGGTGTAATGATCGGCAACACTCTAACGGGCGAGATCTCCCGAGCTAATCAGATTCGACTGCGCTGGCCCTACATGGCCCGGGTTCTGCAGACCGCGCTAGCCAACGAGGGATGGGATGCCCAACATCGCAGAACTTTTCTTGAAGCTCTGGAAGAAAATTACAAGGCACCATTTGCTCCCATTACGGAAGAGACTCTCGCGGGTGGGCTCTCAAATACCATCGCCGGCCGCATCTGCAACTACTTCGACTTGAAGGGTTCGGGGTACACCGTCGATGGAGCCTGCGCGTCGTCGTTGCTGGCGGTTGCGCATGCCTGCTCCGCCCTCAGTCTCGGCGAGCTGGATGTGGCTCTCGCGGGTGGCGTCGATGTCAGCCTTGACCCTTTTGAACTCGTAGGCTTCGCCAAGGTGGGTGCTCTCGCGGAGAATGAGATGCGCGTCTTCGACTCACGCTCGGCCGGCTTTATTCCTGGGGAAGGCTGCGGCTTCGTGGTTCTGATGCGGCACTCCGATGCCATCGCCCGGAGCCGGCACATCTATGCGCTCATTCGTGGCTGGGGGCTTTCTTCAGACGGCAGCGGAGGAATCACCCGTCCGGAAGTTGCGGGCCAATTGTTGGCCTTGCAACGTGCCTATCGCAAGGCTGCAATCGGAATCGACACTGTGGAATACTTCGAAGGCCACGGGACGGGAACAACTGTCGGCGATGCGACAGAATTGCGCTCCCTCTCGGTGGCGCGGCGCGAAGCTGGAGCCACCTTGCCGGCAGCGATTGGATCGGTCAAAGCGAACATTGGCCATACAAAAGCAGCCGCCGGCCTGGCCGGACTGATCAAAGCCGTTTGCGCCCTCGAAGCACAAATCCTGCCTCCCACTACCGGCTCATCTGCTGTCCATCCCGAACTTGTGAGTGAAACTCCGGCGCTGCGCACCCTTCGCGCTGCTGAACCTTGGCCTGCCGGAGGCGAGCTGCGTGCGGGCGTAAGTGCCATGGGATTTGGCGGCATCAACGTCCACGTCGCACTGGAAGGCGTGGCGGGCGAGCGTCTCAACGACCTGGGGCAACGCACTCGCAACATCGCGGCTTCCGTTCAAGATTGCGAGCTCTTCCTGTTCTCCGGACCGGACCGAGAGAGCTTGCGCCGCCAGGTTCAGGCCGTGGCCGCGGTTGCTCCGCGCTTATCTCTTGGGGAATTGGGCGATCTGGCTGTCCATTTGGCCGAGCATCTTGAGCCTGATGAAGCGAGAGCCGCCGTCGTCGCTTCGAGTCCCACCGAGTTGGCAGTCTCGTTGGAGAAACTGAATGGCCTTCTGAATGGAGCGGCATCCGAGGTCCTTGAGGGCAACGTCGCCCTCAGTATGAACGCGCGCGCGGACCTCCGGAAAATCGGTTTCGCCTTCCCCGGTCAAGGCGTGCCCTTCAGTCTGGATGGAGGCCTTTTCCGGCGGCGATTCCCGCAGACTCAAGAACTCTACGAACAAGGCGCAATTCCCACCACCGGCGATCAGAGCTCCACCGCGGTTGCGCAACCGGCCATCGTGGGCTGGTCGGTTGCCGCACTGCGGATCCTGCGCACGATGGGTATCGAAGCCGAAATCGCAATCGGACACAGCCTTGGCGAACTTGTCGCCTTACATTGGGCCGGCGCCTTTGATGAGCAAACGCTGTTTCGTATCGCGCGTTCTCGCGGACACCTTATGGCAACACTGGCTCGGCCTAACGGAGCCATGGCCAGTTTGGATGCCCCCGGCTCCGAAGTGGCTTCTCTGCTGGAGAACTCGGATGTCGTGATTTCCGCGATCAATGGACCGGCGACAACCGTAGTTTCTGGTACTAAGACAGGAGTCGCGGAGATTCTTGAAGCGGCGCGCATCCGCGGTATCCGGTCGATCGTCCTGCCAGTCGCATGTGCGTTCCATTCTCCTCTGATGGAACCCGTTATGCCCGCGTTACGCGAGGTTCTACAACGCGAATCTTTCCGGCCCATGCTTCGTCCGGTGGCCTCCACTGTCACAGGGGGAATCCTGGAGCCACTGTCCAGCATGGAGGAACTTCTTTGCAATCAAGTCACCCAGGCAGTTCGGTTCTCTGATGCGTTCCGTGCGGCCAGCCAGAGAGGCGTGACTCTGTGGATTGAGATTGGGCCGGGTCGAATTCTTTCCAGAATGCTCACTGAGATTGGAGCACCTCGTGTGGTGAGTGTCGATGCCGGAGGCCCATCGCTGCGCCCGTTGCTGCAGACCATCGGCGCACTCTTCATTCACGGCGTCGCCATTGATCTCCACCCGCTCTTTGCAACGCGCTTCGTGCGTCCGATCGATCCTGATCGATATCCCAAGTTCATCGCGAATCCCTGTGAACAAGCACCCGCCCCGCTCGAGCCGCATTTGGGTTCATCGGCTTCGCGCGTTCCCGACGATGACGCAAGCGAGCCAACTCCTTCGCTCCCGGCGGAAACTCCTTTGGAAGTAGTTCGGCGACTCGTAGCGGAACGTGCGGAACTTCCGGCGACGTCGGTGCATGACGATCACCGCCTATTGAGTGATCTTCATCTCAACTCCATCACGGTGGGACAGATCGTGGTTCAGGCAGCCAAGACGATGGCAACTGCTCCTCCAGTTGAAGTCATGGACTACGCCGATGCCAGTGTCTCCGAAATCGCCAATGCCTTGGGAACATTGAGGGGTGCGAAGGGATCGCCAGAGGCCGCGGAGTTTCCCGCTGGACTTGACTCATGGTTGCGCGCGTTCACGGTCGAACTGATGGAATCTCCATTCCCGCACTATGAAAACCAGATTGCAGGCCCCGGCAAGGTGTTAGCGTCACCCGGCCATCCTCTGGCCGAGACTTTGTCCCGTGAAGTCGCAACGTCCGGCTTCGGTGGTGTGTTCCTTTGCCTTCCGCCGAAACCCGACAACTCCATTCCTCGCCTTCTGATCGAGGGCGCACAAGCTGTTCTCCGAGACGCGGCATCGCGTTTGGTAGTAGTGCAGTCCTGCCCCGTGGGCGCGTCCTTCGCACGCTCCCTGTATCTCGAGGCCCCCCATGTAACCACCTGCGTCGTCCGTGTCCCCTTCGGTCATCCCCAAGCGTGCGAGTGGATCCTCCGGGAAGCGCGTGCCCCGCAGGGCTACCATGAGGTCTTCTATGAAGAGGGCGGACGGCGCCTGCAACCTTATTTATGCGCTGCTCCGCTCGATGATTTATGTCCTGCTTCTCCCGAACCCGGACGTAGTGACGCCGACCTTACGCGGGACGATGTGCTGTTGGTTACAGGCGGTGGAAAAGGCATTGCCGCCGAATGTGCTTTGACCCTGGCCAAGGCCACCGGTGTCCGCTTGTTGCTGCTCGGACGCTCGAAGCCAGACAGCGATTCCGAGCTAAGAGTCAACCTGGAGAGACTTCAAACGGCAGGGGCGGATTTCCATTACTGCTCGGCGGACGTATCCAACCCCGACTCCCTTCACCGAGCAATCAAGCAAGCGGAGTCAGCACTGGGGCCGATCACGGCTGTGCTCCACGCGGCCGGCGCCAACACGCCACAACCAATCCGCACTCTCGATCTGGACGCCTGCCAGCGCACGCTCGCACCAAAGGTCACTGGGCTGCAAACTTTGCTTTCAATTCTCGACGCCAATCGCTTACGGCTGTTGATTACGTTTGGCTCCATCATCGCCCGCACTGGCTTCCAAGGCGAAGCCGACTACGCACTAGCGAATGAGTGGATGACTTACTTGACCGAGCAGTGGCAGAAGGAACATCCACAATGCCGCTGCCTGGCGGTTGAATGGTCGGCGTGGTCAGGCGTAGGCATGGGAGCAAAGATCGCCAACCTCACTACGCTGCGAAACCAGGGAATTTCTATGATTCCCCCTGAATCGGGCACAAAGTTCCTGCTGCGCCTGCTTCGCAGCCAGCTGCCCGGCGTCGCGGTGGTAGCCAGCAGCAGGTTCGGGCGCTCCTCCACCTTGCAGTTGAAACCTCAGACCCTGCCGCATTTACGATTCCTGGAGCAGACACGGGTTTTCTATCCTCAGGTTGAGATAGTTTCCGGGGCGCATTTGTCCGCTGAGACCGATCCCTACCTCAAGGATCACGAACTGCATCAACAGCAGATATTCCCCGCGGTAATGGGCCTCGAACAGATGGCCCAGGCGGCGATGGCAGTGGCCGGAGCTCAATCTCCTCCCGTATTCGAGCGAGTGGAATTCACTCGCCCCATCATCGTCGGTAGCGATGGCGCGACGGTCGTGCGTGCCGTGGCGCTTGCCGAATCCCGCGGCCGAGTCCAGGTTGCCCTGCGCAACGGCGACACGGGATTCTCCGTGGATCACTTTCGAGCTGTGTGCTCCTTCGAGGACCATCGACCTGCATCGCTTTTCGATGACCACCGTATCGGCTCGCCCCTGCCGCTCGATCCAATTCGCGATCTTTATGGAAAAAGCCTGTTCCAGGGACCCCGATTTCAATGCCTCTCTCATTACACAGAGCTGACTGCAAGTAGCTGCGTGGCGGAAATCGTACCCAGCCAGGCCGATCCTTGGTTTGCTCGATATCTGCCGGGAACGTTTATTCTCGGCCATCCGGGTGTGCGCGACGCGGCCATTCACGCCATTCAAGCTTGCATACCGCATCGCCGGGTACTGCCCGTTGGGGTCGACCGCATCGCGGTCCACTCCACCGAAGCGCCTCCTCCTTACACTCTTCGCGCCGTCGAACGGGTGCGAGATAAGGATCGATTTGTTTACGACTTGGAACTGAGATCGGCGGACCAGACGCTCCGCGAAACCTGGGAGGGGCTGCATCTTCGAAGCGTGGAGCCTCTGCCACTCCCCGATGCATGGCCCGAACCGCTGTTCGGCCCGTACGTGGAACGTTGTCTGCACGCGCGCTGGCCGGAGTGTGGAGTTAGGTCCGTCTTCTATCGCTCCAGCGCCGACAACGGCAATCATGCCATCCACCTTCTCACGGGAAGTAACGCATCTCCACTGCGGAGAAGCGACGGAAAACCGGAATTGCGCGGCATTGCAGTCTCCAGTTCGCACTGCGATGGAGCCACTCTGGCAGTCTCAGGGCCGACAGGTCTCGGCTGCGATGCCGAAATCGTCGAGAACAGACCGGTACCGGTGTGGCGAAGCTTGCTGGGGGCGCAGCACTTTTCTCTGGTTGGTGTGCTGGCGGCGGAAGGGGCCGAAGACCAGGATGCAGCCGCCAGTCGCGTTTGGTCAGCTCTGGAATCCTTGAAAAAAGCAGGAGCGCCACGGGACACTCCTTTGCTCTTCACCTCCGTGGAAAAGAATGGCTGGTTGCAATTGACCGCTGGGCCATGGACTGTCACTACGTTGGTCGCACAGCTTAGATCAAGCAGACGCCGCACGGCTCTCGCCGTGGCCTTCCTCACGCAGCGCGGGGCTCGTCGCCTGTTGGAGTCGTATAGCGATTCCGCGGAAAACGCCTTGCAAAGGTAGCCGATGCCGCAGCCTTATGAATACCGTCACATTGTTTCCTTTGAAGAGACTAATTTGGTGGGGAATGTCTACTACGTTAATTATCTCCGGTGGCAAGGCCGGTGCCGCGAGGCATTTCTCCGCGAACACACGCCGGAATTGCTGGCTGACCTGTCCCGGGATCTATGCCTGGTCACGGCGCATTGCAGTTGCGATTATTTCGCCGAAGTGTGGGCCTTCGACGAGGTCCTCGTCCGGATGTTCATCGATGACCTGACGCGGCATTACATAACCATGAAGTTCGAATATTTTCGCGTCGACACCGCGGCAAACCTTGAACTGGTCGCTCGAGGGAAGCAACGGATTGCCTGCATGCGGCGAGCTGGAGATCACACATTGCCCGAACCGATCCCCGACTCGCTGCGCTTGGCTCTCGGACGCTACGCCGATCCATAAGCGCTCGCGATGCGTCAGTACGAAATGAGCAAACTGCAATCTCTCTGAGCCCGCAGAATTCAGCAATCGCAGAGAAGGCAGCGCCCCGCGGAATGCAGTCTAATACCTCACGAAGGGGCCGCAGAGATATCGTCTTCGACTCGCCAATCATTCATCATCCCATTCCCGAGGATTGAACCGATCCCATGCCAAAGTACAAGGATTACACCTTTCTGCCGGGAAGCGAACGTGTGCCTCTCATCGGCGCCCAGCCAGCGGGCGCCGCCAACTCGGAGGAAACTCTCCAGGTTACGGTGCTCTTGCGTGCCCATACCGAAGTGGAAACTGCGACTACCGGCATCACTAAAAGCTCGGAGCTTTCGTTAGACAAGGCTCCTTGCCGACACAGACACCTCTCCCACCAGGAGTTCCTCGACGCGTATGGAGCAAGCTCGCAAGATTTGCAAAGAATCGAGGAGTTCGCGCACGAATACAACCTGACGATCGTGGGGGTAAGTTTAGCGAAACGTACAGTGATGCTGGCGGGCACGGTTGCGAGTTTCGCCAGGGCATTCCAAGTTGAGTTGAAACGGTACGAACAATCGGGAAAATGCTATCGCGGGCGCATTGGGCCCATCCAAATTCCGGCGGAACTTAGCTCCATCGTGAAAGCAGTAATGGGACTGGACAACCGGCCCCAAGCCCGGCCGCATTTCCGGATGCATTTACCTCCCCACCCTATGCATGTACGGACTGCGCAACCGGAAGGCACTTTCACTCCGGCGCAGGTTGCCGGCATCTACGGTTTTCCCAAACAGGCCGACGGCGCCGGCCAATGCATCGCAATCGTGGAACTCGGGGGAGGTTTCAGATCCGAGGACATCACTCATTACTTCCTGGATATTTTGAAACTGCCCGTTCCCAGAGTTGTCGCCGTGGCAGTCGATGGCTCAAGCAATGCTCCGGCAGGAACTGTAAGTAGTCCAGACGCTGAGGTCATGCTGGATATCGCAGTCGCGGGTGCCGTCGCTCCCCGGGCGACCATCGCGGTGTATTTCGCTCCCAACACTGACCAGGGCTTTTACAATGCGATTGCCGCAGCCGTCCACGACACTCGCTACAACCCTGGGATCATTTCCATCAGTTGGGGAGGTCCCGAATCCACATGGAGCCAGCAATCTCTGACGGAATACAACAACCTGCTGCAGGATGCTGTACGCCTGGGTGTGACGGTGTGTGTCGCCTCCGGCGATAACGGATCAACCGACGGGCTCCAGGATGGTCTCGAGCACGTCGACTTCCCCGCCTCAAGTCCCTTCGTGCTGGCCTGCGGAGGAACCAGTCTCAAAACAGCCGACGGCAAAATCTCTCAGGAAGTCGTCTGGAACGAGATGTCCAAGCAGCAAGGCGCCACCGGTGGAGGCGTCAGTGATTTCTTTCCCAAACCAACCTACCAAGCCAGCGCAGGAGTACCTCCATCGATGAATCCCGGCAATTTTGTGGGACGCGGTGTGCCCGATGTAGCCGGCAACGCCGATCCCCTTACCGGCTATGACATTTACCTCGACGGCCAGATGGCGGTGCTTGGCGGAACGAGTGCGGTCGCGCCTCTGTGGGCCGGCCTCGTGGCTCTCATCAACCAGATACGGGCGAAACGGGCCGGCAATCTCAACCCGCTTCTCTACAACAGGGACCCGGCAACCTCCGCTTTTTACAACATTACTGCCGGCAACAATGGCGCCTACAGCGCGAGCCCGGGATGGAGCCCCTGCACTGGCTGGGGCAGTCCTAACGGCGCGTCAATTCTTTCTGCCCTGGACGCGTCACAATCTGAAATTTGAGCACATCGCCATTGCCTTCCTCTCGCAAAATCCGTTCGCTGTTGCGGCTTCAAAAAGTGAACTGGTCTTTCGCGGCCCGGATGCTGGAACGAAAGACTTCACGACCAGACTCTGAATTTATGAGGGTAGTTATGCGTTCGACGCTCAACTTCGTACTGATTGGAACTCTCGCGATGTGCGGCTGCCTCTCCACGGTGAGGGTGACTCGAGATCCCTTATCGTTATCGTTGAGCGACAAAAATAAACACAACACCGCAGTACGTGGCGTCCCTTTCTACATCAAAGTTGCAAAGTGTAAACAAGAAACATCCTGGCTCCAACCCGTCTACGCGCTCGCGCTAAAGAAAACGTCCGTCTTCAGTTTCGCCGATGAGGGAGCGGTTGACGCCCAAAACACCAATGCGAGGCCGCCGGAATCCGTGGTGCGTTTCAATGTCACGAAAGTCCTCTCGTTGAGTCAGATCAACTCCAACGATCTTCAAAACCTCAGAACGTTGCTGAGCCAACCTCGGTCCACTGATCCCCTTCAGGCCAGGGTTATTGATGACGCATGGAATAAGATAGCGGATCTTCCGGACTACCAGCCGCTCGCCGCGAATGAAGACGCCTTAGCGGGTTCCGGTGATGTTGTCGAATTGTCCAACGATTCCACTGCTGAAACGGTTGTCGACTATTCTCGTGTCTATTATTACAACGCTCCGCGCCCCTGGATTGGAACATCTCAGATTGATGCAACCTTCGCCAGCGATGGAACGCTGAATGAAGCTTCAGCCCAGGTGCAAGGGCAAACTCTGTCCACGATTCTGTCCACGATTTTGTCGGTTGTGTCCCCTAGCACCATGATGTCTGGCGTGGGCAGTGTAGGGCCGTTTGCCGCGGCGGCACTCCCTCCTGACGCCCCCCGTGAAACATTCCAGTACGAACTCACGACGGTTGAGACCGGTTATATTCACACCCATTCCCGTTACGTCAATTTCGCTCTGCCCTGCTTGATCGACAAGGGCGGAGTAACAACCAACTTCGCCTTAGTCATCCAACCCTTGCGACCAGCGATGGCCAGAAAAAAAGACGATGGCAACACGGTGAAGGTGAACGGAACCATAGCTCTTCCACGAGAGGAACCATAGGAATCAGGTTCGGAAAGAGCCCAAAAAAATCTCTCACTTCCCGCAGAGTGTTCGAGTCGAAGCTATAATCCAGGTTCATCTCTCTCCTTGCGACTGCAGCAACAAGCGCAAAGCATGAACCATAGGACTATCGAGAAAGTTGCCTACGCCCTGTTGGCTGGAACATTGCTCATTCATGCACTCTTGTTTTGGCGTGAGCGAGAAATCATAGGCAAAGGCTATCCGGATTTCACCATCTTCTATTCCGCTGGATTGATCACCCGCCACGGTCTGGCACATCAGTTGTACGATAACGCGCTGCAATACCGCATTCAGCGCGCTTTTGCTTCCGGAGTCGTCACTCGGCACGGCAATTTGCCGTACAACCATCCGCCATTCGAAACCCTGATCTTCGTTCCGCTGACTTATTTGCCTTACCTGCAAGCCTATGTCCTCTGGGATTTGCTGGGTTTGGGGATGCTGGCCCTAGTGGTGCGATGGCTGCGTCCGCAAATCCCCGTTCTGCAAAAAAAGCCGCTCATCGTGTGGGTTCTGGGTTTGCTGGCTTTTTTCCCGGTTTTCTCCTGCCTGCTGCAGGGTCAAGACGTTATTCTGTTGCTCCTATTGCAGACCCTCGCATTCGTCGCGCTGAAGCGGGATGCTAATTTTCTGGCCGGCTGCTGGCTGGGGCTTGCCAGCTTTCGCTACCATCTTGTTCTTCCGATTGTGCTGGTGATTTGGCTGGGATGGAAGAGAACCCGTGTGCTCCTGGGATTTCTGGCTACCTGTTTATGTTTGGGAGCACTTTCCGTGTTAATCGTGGGCTGGGATCAAGCTGAGCGTTATCCGGGATATGTGCTTCACCAGGAGCGAGTGATGGTGCATGACGCCATGCTGCCGTCCATCATGCCCAACCTTCGGGGATTGATTGAGGGCTGGCCGGTACCCGCGGAGTTGCTGGGCGGGATGCATGTTGTAACGGTCATTCTTTCGCTTGCTCTGCTTGTGTGGACGATAGGGGTTTCGCGGAAATACTTGGGCCAAAAGATGGAGTTGCAATTCGCGCTGGCCACGTTAGTCAGTGTGCTGGTCAGCTATCACGCGTTTGCCCACGATATGATTTTGCTGGCGATTCCTCTGTTCACGGTGCTCAATCTCATCGCTTGCGGCGAGATTCAATGGCAGCGGGACCGCGCCCTGTTGATCCCTGCCGGCTTGATACTGCTGACACCGCTTTACATCCTGCTGACATTCCGTCTAGTCCATTTGAATCTGCTTGCAGTGGTCTTGTTTGCTTGGCTGTGGGGCATTCAGCACAAGATTAAAGCGGGGCCGGCTTCTTCTTAGGCTCGAAATACCAACTCCGACCAGACGTTAATGAAAACGCTGGCGATGCTATGATGTTGTTCTTTCCGGCACCGCGACCTCTGACAATGGCCGATCCCTTCCCGACTCGCGGATCTCTCACGGATGCTCGATCGGTTTCCGGCCAGTGGCATTGGGATTGTTCCTGCTTCCCGTGATCTGCCAAAATGGAAAACAGGGCCCAGCAATGTGTGGCGCGGCGGCCGCCTCCATTGACAACTGCTGACACCCTCACAGATACTGCGATCTGCGCATGTAGGAAGCAACGGCACTTCGCCGAAGGGCAACGCCCACCTACGATCTCATCGTGGAGGTCTACATGCCCAATCTAGAAAACCTCAAAAAGCAAGCCAAGCTCATATTGCGATGGCATCGCGAACACCACTATCCCGTCGCCGCACAAATGCGCGCGTTGATACCTCGTTTCGTGAACATGTCCGACGCCGATATTCTTGCGGCAAGTTTTAAGCTCGGCGATGCGCAGGAAATGGTCGCGAGACAGCATGGCTTCGATAGTTGGCAGGCTCTGAAAACTGGACTTTCGTCCACGCTGCTCAGCGTGAAATCATCGGCCGCAAAAGCAACGATTGTCTCTGCCGAGCCGCAACTGTTCGTCGCCGACATCGAGAGATCATGCGAGTTTTTCCGCGAGAAGTTAGGCTTTTCGCTGGTATTCAGTTACGGCAAACCTTCCTACTATGCGCAGGTGGTTCGCGACGCGGCGCATCTCAATCTCAGGTGTGTCGAGCGAACAGTAATCGAGTCGGGGGTCCGCGATCGGGAAGAACTGTTGTCGGCATCCATGACGGTCGCTACAGCGGACGAGATCAAGCTGCTGTTTCTTGAGTTTCAGTCTGCTGGAGTTAACTTTCAACAGAAACTGAAAAAGCAGCCTTGGGGCGCCAAGAATTTCGTCGTCAAAGACCCGGATGGGAATCTGCTGTTGTTTGCCGGACCTTCAGAGTAGGGCCTGCGAACTAACACTACCAAGCAGAAGTGTGCTGATCGAACACGCAAAGTCGGCCATGCGAAGGTTGGCCCAACTGGCTGCGGAACGATGCTTCCACTCTACCGGAGCCGGGGTGCTCCGGGTAGTCGCTAGCTAAAACTTGGCTTCGGTGGCGCGCACACAGATTCAAACCAGCGGCTTATGTACACCTCGGCATGAGCTTCACCGCAGTAATGCCGGGCTCCGGCCGCATTAGCGACTTCAGAATTCCACCGGTGTACGGTCAACTCGGAATCTCCACATCGAATCACGAACCAGTGGACGGGGCTAGTCGTCACCAGACCACAGACTTCACATCTGAATTCCCGTAGAGACGTCATGGCTTCATTCCGTATTTCAGTGTAGTAACGCTTACTTCGCGATCGAGGCTGGTTGCAGACTTGGTGTCAGAATCGTCAGTTCGCCGAGTTGTTCTCTCTTCACAGTTCCACGCAGGTGAGCGTGATCCATCATCCAAACCTCGGGGATGATCTCGCCCACCAGATGTCCGTGACAGAAAAGCCGCACCACTGAACTTTCCGAGACGACAATTCCCACTGCGTTGGTAGCGGTGCTCATGTTGGCGGCGGCGATGTGACGGCTGCCGAGTCCGAGCGGCACGTCCACTTGCGCGGCCACGGCATCAAGATAACGGCACGCGGAAAGCACAATTCCGTCGCGACTCACGACGAATCCGCCATCCAGTTGCGCCAATTCCTTGATCGTTCCGCGGAGATTGGGGTTGGTGACACGTCGCGAAGCCTCAGGATGGCCCAGCAATGGATCCAGGATCAACGGTCTGGATCTCGAAAGGACGGCATTCTCATCCCCGAGAGTGAATATCGTGCCAATGCGTCTTCCCTCTCGGCCTTCGCGCGCAATTTCGACCGCGAGCCCGATCAGGGACTCAAGTACGTCCGGATCATATTCCGTTACCTGACAGAGAATGCTCTCAAACATCCATCAAATCCCATCTATTAAGGTAGACGCCACTTGTTAAAGCGGGATGCATCCTGCTTTGGATGAAGGGACCACGAAGAAGATTCAGCACGCTCAAAACCGAACGCCTCTCGATCCCCAGGAAATGAACGGATACGCTCCTACAGATCTGGCGATCGCGACTCGGATCAAAAGTGTAGCCGCTCTCTCCTAGCTGGCACGCTCCATGCGGTCCAGTTCCTTCCATTTGTGTGCTTCAATCTTCAACTCCCCAGCCGCCACATTTTCTTCGAGATGTTCGACCTTGGAGGTTCCCGGGATCGGAAGAATCACTGGAGATCGGGCCAGCAGCCATGCCAGAGCCACCTGGGATGGCGTGACCCTCCATTGCGCTGCTATCCGACTGACCGGGCTCTCAGAGCCGGAGACACGACCGGCCGCCAGCGGGAACCACGGAATAAAGCCCATTTTCTGTTCTTCGCAATACTCCAGAACATCTTCCGATCCACGGTCGGTAATGCTGTAACGATTCTGGACGCTCACAATCGGAACAATCTTTCGTGCATGCTGAATTTGCCGCACGCTCACTTCCGATAAGCCGATGTGTTTGATTTTCCCTTGCGCCTGCAAATCTTTCAGGGCGCCGAGTTGATCTTCGGCCGGCACCTTCGGATCGATTCGATGCAACTGATAAAGATCAATCCGGTCCAGGCGCAAGCGGCGCAGGCTGCCTTCGCACGCGGACCTCAGGTGTTGCGGCTTCCCGTTTTCAACCCATTGATTGGGACCTGGCCGCATAAAGCCGCCCTTGGTCGCGATCACCAGGCCTGACGGATATGGGTACAGTGCCTCCGCTATGATTTCTTCACTCACGCCGGGACCGTAGGAATCCGCGGTGTCGATGAAATTGATTCCTAACTCGACAGCGCGCCGAAGAACGCGGACGGCCTCCGCCCGATCCGAAGGCTCGCCCCAAATTCCGTCTCCAGTGATTCGCATCGCACCGAATCCCAGACGCGTAATCCGTAGATCGCCTCCGATCAGAAATTCCCCAGCGCTTTTTGCGAGTGAATGATTCTGCTCCACTGAGGATTTACCCTTCTGCATATGTTTTCCCTTTCCGCCTAGAACGATGCCGCCCAATGCAGCCAACCGCTCTCTCTTTTGGACTAAGGTCAGGCAAGCAGCGTCGCAAAAAAAACTAACGTCCGACTGCGTCATCTGCAGTTCTCAGAGAATTATCGCGCCATAGGCCGGGAACCGGTGATAAGAATGTCCACGAGTCTCCTGGCGCTTTGCTGCCAGTCAGGACCGGACGCGACATGGGAGACGCCGATCAGTGCCCGGAGCAGATCGAATGGTTCCAGATCTCTACGAATGTCACCGCTCTTAACCGCGCGCTTCACCAGCGAATCAATCGCCCCTTGAACCTGAGCGCGTGAACCTTCATATAGCTTCGAAGGCCCTCCGACCAGCGAATTTAGAGCGGGGCCGATGATCTGCTTGGTCGCAATGTAGTCGACGAACAGTAACATCCATGCGCGCAAGGCCTCGATGGGAGGAAGGCTTTCGGAAAACTTCTTCTCGGCTGCGGCCACCTTTTCCACTTCGGTTCGATAGACCGCCTCGATCAGCACGTCCCGCGTAGGAAAGTGGCGATACAGAGTCCCCGCTCCAACCCCCGCCTCTTTCGCGATGTCGTCGAGGCTGGCATTCGCGCCAGACCGGGTAAATGCCTCTTTCGCCACCTCCAGAATGCGCTCGCGGTTGCGCTGCGCGTCGGTGCGCGGTTGTCGCGGAGCAATTTTCTGACTTTTTTTTGGCATAAAAAATTGCAACCGGAGACAGCCTCCGGTTATCTTATCTAGTGATTCGGAGACACTCTCCGTTTTAGTCGGAACTGGACGGGCTGTCAATAGAGGTTTCATGTTCTTCCAGCTTCGAGAGGTGAGGAAAATGAATCCACTCGCTCGTCATAAACCATCAAGAAATTCTAACTCTCATTGCTTCGACCTCGCGACGATGGCGGAACGAGAGTTGTCAGCATTTTTCAATGCCGTCAGCCAGTTATTTGGGTCAGAACAGGCAGGGCTCGCAGCCGAGGACTGGCTGCACGAACTGATCGAGATCGATGGTCTGCCCGCTTCAACCCGCGAATGGCGATTGATTAGTACGAAGGTTTTGAGTCGGCTCGCAAGTAGAGGGAGCGCTTCGTCATCGACGTCCTTATGGACCGAACCACAAATAGCTTAGGAGGGTAAGAATATGCGTATTTTTGTTACCGGAGCTACAGGCTTTATCGGTTCTGCCATTGTTGAAGAACTCATCACCGCAGGTCATCAGGTGCTCGGCCTCGCGCGCTCAGATGCGGGCGCCAAGTCACTTGTCGCTGCCGGAGCCGACGTACATCGCGGTTCGCTCGAAGATCTCGAAAGCCTTCGCAGAGGCGCCGCGGCAGCCGACGGAGTAATCCACACCGCTTTTATCCACGATTTCTCAAACTATGGGCCTGCCGCCGAGGCGGATAGGCGTGCCATCGAGACGCTCGGTGGTGCGCTCACGAACTCTGATCGCCCGTTAATCGTCACCTCCGGGAGCTTGCTCGCTCAACGTCGAGGCCCACTTGCAACAGAAGAGGATGCGCACGATCCCAATTTCCCCCGCAAATCCGAGGACGCGGCGCTTGCGCTGGCCTCACGCGGAGTTCGCGCATCCGTGCTGCGGCTTCCCCCATCGGTCCACGGCAACGGAGATCACGGTTTTGTGCCGCAGTTGATCAGCATCGCACGTGAAAAAGGCGTTTCCGCGTATATCGGCGACGGGCTCAACCGCTGGCCCGCGGTACATCGGCTGGATGCTGCTCATCTCTACAGGCTCATACTCGAGAAAGCTAGCACTGGAGCCACGTATCACGGCGTCGCCGACGAGGGCGTACCAACTCGAGAGATCGCCGAGGCAATCGGACGAGGCCAGAACCTACCGGTCGTCAGCAAGTCCCGCGAGGAAGCAGCCGATCATTTCGGCTGGATCGCTCGCTTCTTTGGCATAGATGCTCCGGCTTCGAGCGCTCTGACGCAGGAACGGCTGGGATGGCGGCCGATTCAGCCTGGGCTCATTACCGATCTGAAGGCGGCGCACTATTTCCAACACGCTAAGGAGGCTGTCGGCCTGCGCGGCTAACGCGTGATTGACAGTAAATAGCGCTCTCACTAAATGCGGATTGTGGTTCGGGCTTGCCAAACTTGACCACGCAGCGGCTTGACTATTCATCGATCAGAAAAAGGAAATGACTATGCAAAACAAACGAATCGCGCTGATCACCGTGGCGAATCAAGGAGTCGGATTTCAGGTGGCAAGGAAACTCGTAGCGAATGGCCTTACGGTGCTGGCC
>JBAUXX010000046.1:0-149791 GCA_049584475.1 Candidatus Sulfotelmatobacter sp.
CGCAGGCGCTGCTGCCGGGCTGGGCAACGATTGCCTGGCCGCGTTCGTTGCTGAGCTGGCTTGTGGCGCAGGAGCCGGGCTTGACGGCGCCGGTTCCGGATTCTGAACCGTGACATGACGGGGATTCCGGTTTGCCAGAAGCGCTACGATCACGATTGCAGCGAAGGCTAAGATCAGCGCTGGAATTTTCCAGGAAGCGGCGGCGGTTCTTTGCGGGGGAAGAACTCCAGCAGCTGCTGCGTATTTCTTTCGCGGTTCGGGCAAAGGATTGTTTGGTGGCCTTGGCTCTGCAGCGGGCTCATCAATCAAAATTCGCAGACTGGATTGCTGCTGCGCGATCGGAGCGGCCGGAGGATGTTGCGTCTCTTCGCGCACGAACGAGGGAGTTGCTGGCGAAGGGGACGGAGCGTGTGACGATTCGACCGGAGTGGTCGCGGCCGACATTTCCGAGGACGACGACGCAGACATCGTGGGTCGTGAGACTGGCGATGGCGGAATCCACAGCGGAGGCGGTTGAATGGCCGCGGGCTGGGCGATTTCTGGTGCGGCCGGCGGTGGCGGGACTAACGGTTCCGGCTTGGCTGACACATGCGAAGTTGGAGGCTGCGGCGACTCTTCCAGGGGCGACGGTATCGAAGCGGATGGCTGCGAGATTACGGGACCTGCGACCGGCTTTATGGTTGTCCATTTAAAACCCGCCAGAGGCGCGCTCTTTTCGACCACTCTTGACGCATCCGCCAAGGGAGCTTTCGGCATCGCTTGCTGAATTGCTCCAGCGGTGGTTCGCGAGGGGAGCGGCTGATCCCAGGCCAGAGTTTGCGCATCGAGCTGGGCCTGGCGCAGAGCCCCGAGGTATCCGGTGATTGCGTCTTCGGGGTTGAATCCAAGGACCTTGGCGTAGGCGCGAATGAATCCCTTATTGAAGACACCGCCGGGGAGCACATCGAACTGCTCCTGCTCGATGGCCTGCAACATCCGCGAGTTGATCTTGGTGACGTTGGAAATGTCATCGAGCGTAAAGCCGCGCCGCTCGCGTTCCTCGCGAAATTTTTCCCCGAATGTTCCCACGAAAGAACCCCAACCGGCGGCAAACTGGCCCGCGTAACGATGAGACAATCGTAGCTTATGGCGGCGGGACATGCCAGCGCTGTTGAAAGTTACGAAGTTGCGGCGGATCGAAATTATTTTCTTGCTTGTAGTATTCATCGCATCGCTATCGCTGTGGCATTTCGGGAATTTGTTTACCTTCCTAATACTCCTCCCCCTCCCCCCAAAGGAATGAAATCACCATTTCCGACTCCCGCCGCGGCGAACGGCCCGAAGCTATAAACTGCAATCTACGAGGCCCAACTTGCAGAGACGCTCATTTCTAAAACACGCTCTCGTGATCGCTGGCATGGCGAGTGCCCCTCCTGCCGTATTCGCCTTCATGGATGAGCCTTCGATGGCGGAGCTGACTATTTCAGGCAAGAAGCTGGCGTCGATGCCGAAAGATTACACCGGAATCAGCTTCGAGCAGCCTCAGCTCTACAATCCCGCATACTTTTCCGCGGGCAATGTCACCCTCGTTGATGCCTACAAAAAGCTCAGCTCTCATGGAATCCTGCGGGCCGGAGGACACCTGAGCGACGTGACCCGCTGGAAGGGGCTCAACGGCGATTTCGATTCTCCTCGACAGCGGGCAGGCGTCGAGAAGGGTAAGAGCTATTGGGAATGGAAATTAACCGATCCCAGGGTGCGTGAAAACAAGGGCGGTGCGATTACACCCGAGGCCATCCGCAATCTGAAAGGCTTCCTGGATGCCACCAACTGGAGACTTATCTATGGTCTCTGCTTCGGATCAGGCACACCGGAGCGCGCGCGAGACGAAGCGGCGTTGGTGGCGAAGATCATGGGAGATCGCCTGTTGTGTTTCCAGATCGGCAATGAAGATGACCAGTTCCACGCGATGCCGCAGTTTCGCGACGCTTCGTACAACTTCGATGCGTATTTCAAGGAGTATCGGGAGTTTGTCGAGGCGGTGCGCAGCTCCGTTCCCGGGGCACAGTTTGCGGGGCCGGATGTGGCCACAAATCTGGACTGGTTGCTCCGTTTCGCCGAGCATAAAGACAACGACGCGATTTTTCTATCCAGTCATTTCTACGCCATGGGCCCGGCGCAGGATCCACGCATGAATGCGGCCATGCTTCTTGGGCCGAGCGAGCGGTTGGAACACCAGATCGAACAAATTCATCAGGCAGTTGCGGTCTCGAATCTGCCGTACCGGATGACTGAAGGAAACTCCTGTTTTGGGGGCGGTAAGCCAGAGGTGAGCGACGCGTTTGCCTCAGCGTTGTGGGGATCGGATTACATGCTGCATTGTGCTTGCGCGGGATATTGCGGCGTCAATCTGCATGGCGGCGGCGACGGCTACTATACCCCGATTGCGATAGGCCCGAACCTCTCAACGGAGTTACGGCCCCTGTACTTTGGCATGCAGTTCGCAGATCGGTTCGCAGGTGCTGAGTTTCTGGCGTGCACCTTGGCCACCTCACAAAATGTCACATGCTATTACGCCCAGCGGGACCATGAGAAGCTGCTGGCCCTCATCAACAAGGGCTCGGCTTCGTTGTCGGTCAAGTTGCCTGGGGAACTGGCGCATCGGGTCACCGAGGAACGACGCCTTTCCGCTCCGTCCATCGCATCGCAGAGTGAAGTACGATTCGAAGCTGTTCCGCCCCGGACCAAGGGCCAGGTCACCGTGCCTGCGTATACTGCGGTTCTTCTCGGGTGGCGCTAGGCCTGGCCTGGGAATCGTCGCACGAAACCAAACTGTTGTAATCAGGATTTAATCCGAGATGTCCAATGGGCGGTAGTAGAAGAGCAAGATCACAGGCCGCCATGGAGCCGTGCGAACGCGTGGGCATCCAGGAGCGACATGACGACGATGCCCGCCCCGAGGACGAGCGCATGCTGGGTCTTGCGCAGATCGAAGCTGCCCACACGACAGACAAGCAGGTATCCGACAGCGAGGTTGAACAGGCCCCATAGGACATTGACCATCGCGGAGGACAAGCCTACCCCAGGCGGTGATGCAAAGGGGCTCTGGAAGGGGTGCCCCGAGATCCCGTTGCCGAGATGGGGCAGAGCATTCGCGAGGAATGCGCCCCCGAAAAAGTAGGCTACGTAGTGGTACCAGCGCATCGGGTCGTTTTTATGTCCGCTACAACTTATGTAGCGCACGCCTTTTCGTTTGAAACCCTCTCAAATTATATATCTGATTTTTCCCTAAGCCTCCCGGCTCATCATCTCTTACCCGGACGGCAACCTGCGATGCCATATCAGACACCCAACCTCACGTTATGTCCAACGAGAAATCACGCTCTCTGATCGCCCTTGCGGGCTTTGGCGTCATCACAGCCGGTGCGGCCTGGTATGGCGCACGGTACAGCAAGAAGGGCGGCCGCGATTCCTGGTATCGCGAACTCGACAAGCCTTCTTTCACCCCGCCTGACCAGGTCTTTCCTATCGCCTGGACGGTGCTCTATGCCTTGATCGCATGGTCGGGCTGGCGCATCTGGAGCGCCGCTCCGTCCCGCGAACGCAAGAAGGCGCTTCGTTTGTGGATTTCGCAGCTCGCGGCCAATGCAAAATGGTCGAAGCTTTTCTTTGGCCAACACCGCCCCACGCTGGCTCTCGCCGACGTGCTGGCTTTGGAAGGAACGATCGCGTCTTACATGGTGGCCGCGCGAAAAGTCGATCGCGCCGCCGCGAACGCATTTATTCCTTATGCCGCCTGGGTTGCATTCGCCACAGTCCTCAATGCGGAGATCGCCCGCCGGAATCCGGAGTTCGAGTTTCCCCGAGCGCGCTACGCATAGCGGATGCGTCGCGTCGCTTGCGGCTCTCTGTGTTGAAATGGAGACGTGCAACTCAAGCAGGCCCTAACCTCAGCCATCGCCCGCTTCACCGGGCAAAAGGTCCCCTCGCCGCGCCTGAACGCCGAGTCGCTCCTTATGTTCACGCTGAAATGCGATCGCGCTTATCTCCACGCCCATCCCGAACGCGAACTCACTGCCGACGAAGCCACTCGCTACGAATCCGCGCTCGCCGAGCGCGCCCGCGGCGTCCCCACGCAGTACGTCACCGGCCATCAGGAATTCTGGAGCATGGATTTCATCGTCACCCCAGCCGTCCTGATCCCCCGTCCCGAAACCGAGCATGTAATCGAAGTCGTGCTGGAACTCTGCAAAGCCGACCTCGGACCGCAGACCTCGGGCCCCAAAACCAGCACGGAAAACCGGACGCCCGACGTCCGAAGTCCGAAGTCCGAAGTCCGCGTCGCCGACATCGGCACCGGATCCGGCTGCATAGCAGTCGCGCTGGCCAAAGAATTCCCTGATGCCGAAATTCACGCCACCGACATTTCTTCCGCGGCTCTCCAAATCGCCCGGGCCAACGCGGCCCGCCATCAACTCGAAAACCGCATTCACTTTCACCGGACGGATTTGCTCGAAGGACTAATCCCGCAAACCTTCGACCTCATCGTCTCGAACCCGCCCTACGTCGGCGAATCCGAAGAAGACCAGGTTCAGCTCGAGGTCCGCAAATTCGAACCTCCCAATGCAGTCTTCGCCGGGCCCACCGGAATCGAAGTCATCGCGCGCCTCATCCCGCAAGCCCATACCGCGCTCAAGCCCGCCGGTTGGTTAATAATGGAAGTCAGCGGAACCATCGCCGAAAGAGTGCGCGAGCTTCTACGTGAGTGGGCCAACGTTCACGTCACCACAGACCTCCAATCCATTCCTCGCGTCATTCGGGCGCAAAAATCGTGAACCTAAACCAAACCGTCCATCACTGAACATTAACCGTCACCGTTGCGGTACTTCGACCGTACTGGTTCGTCGCATAGAGCGTATAGGTTGTCGTCTGCATGGGTGAAACGACAGCGCTGGTCCCGCTTACTGCTCCGATCTGCGGAGAAATCACGTAGTACGAAGCCCCACTCACTTGCCAGTTCAGCGTGGTCTGCGCGCCGGCGCTCACGCTCGCAGGACTTGCGGTAAAGCTGCCGATCACCGGCGCCGCTCCTTGCGGCACGTTCGCGGCAGTGTAGATCGGATTCATCTGCACGACTTCAAACGCCGACGCCGGCACCGACGACAGATTATGCAGATCGTCATTGTCCCAGCGGTCATCGGGAGCGCCGCTCAAATACATGGCGCTGCCGTTATCGGCCAGGATCAATCCGTACTTTTTCAGTGCCGTCAGGATGACCTGAACGTTGGTTGAGAATCCCGAAATGTCGTAGTTCGCCTGCAATCGCAACCGCATTCCCATCGGCGGAGCCGACGCGTCCGAGGAAGTCGCAGCCCAGTGCGACGCCGGTGGCGCCATCCCTGCCGAAGTCTGAGGCAGCGTAAAGCGGATGGCGTGTTGAATCGCTCCGGCCGCAACCTCGTCATAACGCACCAGCCCCGGAAAAATCGCCAGCCCTGCCGCATCGGCGGAAGTCCACGTCCAGGGCCGCTGCTCGCCGTTTGCCAAATCCCACACCGCGGCCGAACCGGCATTCCAACTTCCATCGTTATTAGGGTAGGAGCTGTACAGCTCATACAAAAAGCAGGTGCTGTTGTCGAGTACCAGCACATGCCGGTCGCCGCTGCCCGGATTCGGATAGCCTTCAATCGGAGCCGTCGCCGGAACCGGCATCGGCCCGGGATCGCTCTCATCCCCATAGGCGGTGAAATCGATATTCGCCATGCTCTGCGACCCATCGACCACAACGTACGGAATTCCCATGGACGATCCGTTGTACAAGCCGGAACCGAAATCGGGATGCAGACCAATGCTCGGACCAATGAAATTGATAATCGCGGCAGAATTGGGATCGACTGACGCGCTTGAAATATCCTGATTCCATGCACTGCTTGCCGGGAACGGCCGGAAGCCATTCAAACTTGCCCCTTGGCCCGTGGAAATTCCGCTGCAAACACTGCTGCTGGTATCGCCGCCACTAGAGCCGCCACTCCCGGTCCCACTTCCGGTCCCACTTCCCGTGCCGCCGCCTCCAGTGGTTCCTCCGGAATTGGAGGACATTCCCGCCGTTCCACCACCGCAACTCGACAACACCAGCACCATGGAGACGACAGCAGTCAGCGCGACAAATGTTTTTCGCAAAGGAGAAGCCTCCACAAACATTCTCCGTGGAGGCCGCATGGTTATGAAGAGCTAATAAGGCCACGCGATCAGCCGCCATTAGTACATGTCCCACAGATTTAGCTAGAAGCTAGTAGCTAGCAGCTAGAAGCTAGCAGCTAGAAGCTCCTCACATCAACCACAATGCATCCACATCCACGATCACCTGCGTGCGTGGGATTTTCTTCTCCGCCGCATGCGCCAGCATGGCGCGAAGCGTCGTGTTGAGTTTCTCGCGGCTGGGAGATTTCAATATGAAGTGATAGCGGTAATCGCTCTTGGCGCGCGCAATCGGCGCCGCTGCCGGACCGAGCACGCGGACGCCTTCATGCTTGGTGCCGTCGAACCATTTTCCAATTGCGCCGGACCATTGCAGGGCCTCGTCGAGCTTTGGGCTGCGCACCAGCACATTGGCCAGCGCCGAATATGGCGGATAGTGTGTCCAACTGCGGAAGCGCAACTCTTTTTCATAAAACCCGGCGAAATCATGATGCGCCGCATACTGCACCGCATAGTGATCCTGAAAAAACGTTTGCAAAATCACTTTCCCCGGAGCCTGCCCGCGCCCCGCGCGCCCGGCGACCTGCGTAAGTAGCTGGAACGTGCGCTCGGCGGCGCGAAAATCGGGCAGGCCCAGCGCGGCATCGGCGCCAATCACCCCGACCAGGGTGACACCGTGTATGTCGTGGCCCTTGGCAATCATCTGCGTGCCCACCAGCAAATCGAGTTCGCCTTCGTTGAGCGCATTCAAGGTGCGTTCAAAATCTTCATGACCTCGAACCGTGTCGCGGTCGAGGCGAGCGATGCGTGCATGCGGAAACATGCCGTGCAGCAATTCTTCGAGCTTCTCCGAACCGGTCCCCAGAAAATAAACGTATTCGCTTCCGCAGTGAACGCACGTCTTCGGCACCGGCGCAAGAAAGCCGCAGTAATGGCAGACCATTTTATGTTCGCGTTTGTGATGCGTCAGCGAGATGGCGCAGTTGCGGCACTCAAGTTTTTTCCCGCACGAGCGGCACAAGGCGACGGGCGAGTATCCCCGGCGGTTGAGCAGAACCATGATCTGCTCGTGCCGCTCCAGCCGCTCCGCGATTTCAGCGGCCAGCTTGCGCGAGATCACCTGCTCGTGCCCGGTTTCCTGAAACTCCAGCCGCATGTCGACAATCTCCACTTCCGGCAGCGGACGCCGCTCCACGCGGTCGGGCAATTCGATCAAAGCGTATTTATTTTTCTTCGCGTTGAAATAAGATTCCAGCGAAGGTGTCGCCGATCCCAGCACGACGGTGGCGTCCGCCATCTTCGCGCGCATGACAGCGATGTCGCGAGCGTGATAGCGCGGCGTCTCTTCCTGCTTGTAGGAAGAATCGTGCTCTTCGTCAACGATGACGAGCGCCAGATCGCTCACCGGCGCAAAAACCGCCGAGCGCGTTCCGACCACCATGCGAGCTTCCCCGCGCCTGATGCGATGCCACTGCTCCGCCCGCTCCTTGTCGGAAAGTGCGGAGTGCAAGATGGCTACTTCGTCGGCAAATATCTGGTGCAGGTCGGCGGCGACCGCGGGAGTAAGTCCGATCTCCGGTACCAGCAGAATGGCGGAACGGCCGGCCTCGAGCACGGCTCGCATGGCCGCGAGATACACCGCGGTCTTGCCCGAACCTGTCACCCCGTGTAAGAGTATTCCGGAAAATTTGCGGGACGCCACACTCGCAATCAATCGCGCGAGGGCCGCCTTCTGCGCCGTGTTGAATTCAAAACCAAACGGCGAGGGCCGCGGCTTGCTGCGCGAAACAGCAAAGCCGGCAGGCTCTTCGACGATCTCGACCAAGCCACGGCGAACCAGAGTACCGAGCGTGGTGCGCGGAACGTCGAGCGATTGCAGCGCGTCGATGGGAACCCGGCCTCCACTGGCGGCAAGGGTGTCGATGAGTTGGCGCTGATTGCCGTTGAGTTTGCTTACGGCATCCGCGGAACGGAGTACCGCAATCCTAATCGTGCGCGCAGCATCGACCACGGCGGAAACGTCTTCGCGCGCCAGCCACTTCTTACGCACCATCCCCCCAAGAAGTGCTTTTGTGACGCGGGTTGCGGAGCGCAACGATTCCTCGCGAACGGCTCCCTCGGGGGCTAAAGCCTCATCTTTAACAGCCGCCAACGGCACGGCTAAAGCCGTGCCCTTCCCGTTCGTGCCGCTGGAATCGGTTTCTGCGAATGCCGACATCTCTTCCGGCAGCCGGTTCGCCAGATAGTCGAGCACGCGAAATTCTGCGGCCTGCTCCTCCGGAGTTCGCTTCGACCGCCCCGGCGATCCCGACGTGCTTGCCAGATGCAGGGCCGTCTGCCCTGCGTCCGTGATGCGATAGCTGATCGCCCGTTTGAACTCCGCATTCAGCGGCAGCATCGTGCGGAAGACTTCGCCCAGCGGCGCCAGATAGTAATCGGCAATCCAGCGTCCCAGCCGCAACAACTGATCGTCGAGCACGGGCGCTATATCAAGAACAGCCAGCAACTTTTTGGTTACAACGGCAGGCTCTCGGTCGTGCAATTCCATGACAATGCCCGTCATGCGCTGCTGGCGAAATGGAACCAGCACGCGCCCGCCCACCACTGGCACAGCGTCCACGGGAACACGGTAGGTGAAGACCATGTCCAGCGGCACGGGCACGGCAACGTCACAGAATTCGGGCATTGATGGGAGGATAATTGATTCGAAGATGAGGCGAGAGTCTCAATCCGTACTTACGGCCCAGCCACCACCTGCAAAGGGTTCGGCGTCTGCAAGCGCGTGCGGTGAATTTCGTTCTTGTCGGCAATTTCTCCCACGCCATCCACATTCACCAGATACGCTCCATGCGGGAGGGTCTCGCCGAAGGGGAGTTCAAAATCTATCGTGCCCTTTTTCAAAGGAAAGCGCTGATAACCAATCGCAGTCGCTCGTCCGTTGTCGGCGATCGCCTCCACTACAAACGTGAAGTCCAAATCGTCTTCGGTCGTATTCGTGACCGTCACGCTTCCGTCGATCCTGCTTCCCGTAACATGCGGCAGCGTCTTCCACTCCATGGAGATCGCCGCCGCCACGTTCAGCGTGTACTCCCGCTGAATGACCTGCTGCGGACGGCTGCCATCGCGCGCGGAGATCGTGAAATGAAATTTTCCCGAGCGAGTCGGTGATCCGTGCAGCGTGCCCTCGTCTTCCAGCTTCAATCCCGGCGGCAAATCTCCGGTATCCACTTTCCACTGGTAAGGGGCCGCGCCGCCATGAGCGAGCAGCTTCACCTCATAGGCAGCTTTGGGATGCGCGCCGGGCAATGACTCGGTATCGATAACCACAGGCGGAGAATCCGGCGCAGGTTCCGAAGACCGAGCCGTTCGTTGTGCGACCGCGCCAAACCCGCCGCAAACAAATAGGAACACCGTGGTCCATACCGCGGCACGCGCGATTCGTGGGTGGCTTCCGCCCCCGCTGACCATCTCGGTAAACCAAATCCGAGTAAACCTGCTCCGCCAAAGATTGTAACGATTTGTCAATGCGCGCCTGCTTGTCTGGTACTTGCGACTCTAAATTGGATACAACCAAAACCCGCGTGCTTTGCTCCCATCATGTTAGTCCAAAAACTAAATCGGCAAAACCGGCAGGAAGTTCACATAGCAATGGCGACCGATGGAAGAACGATAAATTCCGCGCGGTATGCGCTACTTATTCTTGTGGTTCGGGTTTAAAAGCAGCGGACGCAGTTCGTGCTAATGTCAGCGCAAGCTCATGATGCGCATTCCAAAAATGTCCTTATCAGGTTCAGGGGGAAGGTTTATGTCTTTACGCAGTAGCATTGTCTTGCTGGCTTCGCTGTCCGTGCTCGGCGTTTTGGCCGGATGCGGAGGAAGCGGCAACAGTACCGGCAACGGTACGATCACCGGCACATCCTCGACGAATAGCGAATTGAATGGCACCTACACTTTCTCCACCACGGGCACGGACAGCAGCGGAGACTTCTTTGCCATTGCCGGCACGTTCGCAGCTAACGGCAGCGGCGGAATCACTAGCGGATCGCTCGACTACAGCGATTTTGTCGCCCAAATATTGGGCAATTTTGCGATTAACGGCGGCAGCTACGCGGTCGGGTCCGATGGCCGCGGCACCGCAACATTGACCGCCGGTTCTTTGGGAAAGATCGGTTTCGATTTTGTCCTCTCTTCCACCTCCCACGGATTGATCACTCGTTTCGACTCGGGCGGATCGGGCAGCGGCACGATTGATTTGCAAAGCTCGTCTACCTCGCTGGATAGCAATTCCTACGCTTTCCTTTTTAGCGGGATCGATGGGAACGGTTCTCCAGCCGCGCAGGCCGGAGCTTTCACCGTGGATGGAAGCGGCAACGCCACTGGAGTGCAGGACGTGAATGATGCCCTGAGTTTGGCTGGAGGCCAGTCTCTGACCGGCACCATAACGGCTGCATCAGGAAGCACTCCGGGAACGGCAACAATTAATGGGCCTTTCGGTGCGCAAACCTTCGATGTTTTCCCGATTGATCAGACTCACGCGAAATTCATTGAGACCGATGGCGTAGTGTTCCTCACCGGCGACATCTTTACGCAACAAGCTTCGTTACCGTCCGGCGCAACGGTATTCACGATGGGTGGACTTGATATAAACGCGAACCCTCTGGCGGTGGGGGGTCTTCTGACGTTTAATTCGGATGGAGTCACTATTAGCGGCTCGGAGGACAGTAATGATGCTGGCACTCTGCTGTCGCAGGTAAGTTTTAGCGGCACATATACCGCCCTCAGCGGCGGACGATCCGTGCTCGCTGTCAGCGGCTTCAATCCCGCCAGCCAGTTCGTCATTTATCCCTCCAGCGGCGGTCTGCTCATGCTGGAGATGGACGCTACCGGGATCACCAGCGGTACTGCTCTGGCACAATCCGCCACAACCTTCTCGACGTCGGGCGGCTACGCCTTTAATTTGTCGGCCTCTAACCTGAGCGCCGGTGAAGTCGATAACATCGCCGCTTTCACCGCCAGCACCGCTTTCACCGCCAGCAGCAGCATCACTGGAACCATTGACGAGAACGATGAAGGCTCTCTCCATGCGGGGGAGGCTCTCACCGGCACGGTTGCTGCGGCAAGCGGCGGCCGCGGGACCATGACCTTGCAGGACAGCAATAGCGGCACTTCGAACTACAACTATTACGTTGCCAGTGCTTCGTCCGTTCTGGTCATCGAAACCGATTCGGGGCAGATTGGAACCGGAAGCTTCCTCGGTCAGAGTGGAGTCGGTTCCTCCGCAGCCTTGGTCCACGCCGCGATGGCACGGCCCAAGACAGGCTTCCATCCTGCGCTGAAGAAGAAACTCAACAGCAACTAACACGCATCCACAAAACGAAAATGGGGCGCGATCAAATTGCATCGCGCCCCATTTTCATCTCCCAAAAACCGTTTGCTCGCCGCGACTTCCTACCCCAGCACTTCCCGCACCGTGCGCGATAAATTCTGCAGCGTAAACGGTTTTTGCAGAAAGGTTTTATCGCTCTCGCCGGCATCGCCACTCGCAACCGCATCTTCGGTATAGCCAGACAGATAAAGCACCTTCATCGTGGGCCGCGATTCCAACAACCGCTGCACCAGTTCGCGCCCGCCCATGCCCGGCATCACCACATCGCTGATCACCAGATCGATCGTTCCCTCATACCGGGCGGCCGCCACCAACCCCGATTCGCCGTTCCCCGCCTCGAGCACTTGATAGCCTTTGCCTTGCAGCGTCTCTCTCACTAACTGCCGCACCGACTCTTCATCCTCCACCAGCAGCACCGTTTCCGATCCTCCCTCTGGAGCCTGGCCCAACGGCGCCGCACTGCGGCTTTCCACTGCCTCTGCCACTCGCGGCAAATAAATGATGAACGTCGTCCCGCACGCCGGTTCGCTTTCCACCATCACATAGCCCGCGCTCTGCTTTACGATGCCATACACCGTCGACAATCCCAGTCCCGTTCCCTTGCCGTTTTCTTTGGTCGTAAAAAACGGCTCGAAGATGCGCGACTGCGTCTCCTTATCCATCCCAATTCCGTCGTCGGAAACCGAGATCATTACGTACTCGCCCGGCCGGATGAACGCTTTGTCGCCGTGCCGTGAATCGTCCAACGTGATGACTTGCGTCTTGATCGTGACGCGTCCTCCGCCGGGCATCGCGTCCTTGGAGTTCACTACCAGGTTCATCAGCACCTGCTCCAGTTGTCCGGCATCCGCGCGTGTGTGAATGTCGTCGTCCGCCAGGTCCGTCAGCAGCGCGATATTCTCGCCAATCAGCGGACGCAACAGCCGCTCCATGTCTTCAATGATCGCGTTTACATCCACGACCTTGAGCTCCAGCAATTGCTTGCGGCTGAAAGCCAGCAGTTGCCGGGTCAGCGCAGTGGCCCGGTCCGACGCCTGCTGAATCGCTCTCGCCTTGGTGTGCAGTGGGTTCCCCGCATCCATGCTCTCCAGAATCACCTCTGCATATCCGCTGATCACCATGAGCAGATTATTAAAGTCGTGCGCCACGCCACCCGCCAGCCGTCCCACCGCTTCCATCTTCTGCGCCTGCCGGAACTGCTCTTCCAGCGCCCGCCGTCCGGTCACATCCTCGGCAATCGACTCCATCACATCTGCCGCTCCCACGCCGCCGCTGGCTTTCCCGCTCACCGCCACCGTGATCGTAGTTCCATTCTTCCGTTTCCATCTCACCTCGATGGCATTAACGCTTCCACTGCGCCGGAATTCCTCGATGAGCCTCGCCTGCTCGTCGCCGTTCACAAAAACATCCTGCGGATCAAGCCGCAGCAACTCCTCCGCCGATTCATACCCCAGCATCGCAATCAACGCCGGGTTCACATCCAGAAATTTTCCCTCGAGGCTCGACCGGTAAATGCCATACGCCGAACTCTGCACCAGCGAGCGGTAACGCTCCTCCGAATGTGCCGAATGCAGCTCCGCCCCGTCATGGCGCGATAGATCCTGATAAATGAAATAAGAGCCGATGCATTTTTCCCCTGCAATTAAAGGAGCGCTGCGGATCGATACCTCGATACAACTGCCGTCTTGCCGCCGGCGTTCCGTCTCTATCGTGACGCTCTCGCCACGGCTCACGCTCTCGGCAATCCAACGCGCTTCCGCTTGCCGCTCCTTGGGTACGATCAAGGTGTCGATTGAATTTCCCAGCAGATCGGCGGGGGCATATCCGAACATCGTCTGGAAGGCCTGGTTCACGCACACGGCGCGATTGCGGCCATCCAGGACCGTCATCCCGTCCGGCGCAGTGTGAAATATTTGTTCGAGATAATTGCAGCGAGCTTCCGCACTCTCCCGGTTCTTCCACAGGAGATCCGTTTCCCACGCGGAATTATCCCGGGAAACAAAGGCTGGCGGCACTCCTGCCTCAAGAGCGCTTCGTAGCCGTTCAGCGCGCACAACTTCGCCCGAAGCTGGCCGGGCGACACGTGCCCTCATTGCGAATTCCCCCCTTGAAATCGCAGTCCAAACGGATAGTAGAACGCGGCGGGATGACGGGAAAGTTACTGGGGTAATTGCGCTTCGGCGGGGAATGGGAGAGAACCAGAGCGGAGTTTATTCAAAAGCGTTCAGCAAGCCGGCGAACTAAATAAAAGAACCATTGATGGCCAGGGAGCGTTAGCGGCTCGCGGCTATCGCTCACATTTAAGTCGATATTTGAGCGATAGGAAAACTTCTATCGCTCATGACGAGGATTCCCGCGACTGCTTCTACGCTTTCGCGTCCAATATCTCGCAGACCCGGTGAACCGTCTCCCGCTGCGCTTCGGTCAGGGTGAGGAACTCGAATCCATAGCGCAGTCCATCGCAGTAGCGCACAATCGCCCGGATTTTCAGCGGGTAGGGCGTCAGCGGCAAAGGTATTTCCAGAGTGACAATCTCGCCCAGTTGCAGCTTGGCGGTAAGCGTAGCTCCAATTCCATCGCGCCCCATTTCCGTGGACCGGCCCCAGCAAGTGCGAAACTCGCCGGATTGAAACATTCTCACCTCAATGCGCACATCAATGGCGAGCCGCGGATAGCGGCGGGACTCGATGCCCGGCTTGCGTTCGGCATCGGAAAGCTGCTCCTCGAACATCTTGGCAAGAGTCTTCATGGTCCATCTGGGTGAGAGAAGGCAGCGTTGCAGGTTCTACAATATTCCCTGGCAGAAATGCCGTTCGGCAGCCGTAGCCCTAGTTTCCGTGCAGCAAATACCCCGGTTCCAGCGGCAACCTCCCGCCAATCTTAACCACCGCCACGCTGCTGTTGATCGAGTACACATCGACGATGCCCACAGCTCCGGGAATGGACGCCACCGTATTGATCAAATCGTCGTCAGTAGCGACCACTACAATTGCTGGATGGCCGGTGCGTCCGCGATTGGCCGCCGCAACAAGTTCAGTCACTTCGACGCCCGACATCCCATAAACTTTTTCCAGCACCATCTTCATTTCCGGCGTCGATGCCGCGCGCATCACAAACGTCACTGTCTTTCCATCCGGCAGGCGATTCGTCTGCGCCTTGCATATCTTCACCAGATCCGCCGGCGTGACGCTGTTCACATTGTTCATTTTGTTCGACACCAGCGCCAGATCGCGGGCCGACGCCAGCATAGTTCCACAGATGAGGAACAAAACTAGAGCGCACACTCGACAGTAGGACACGCCATTCTCTCCCGCGAAGCCATTTGGCCCGTGGACCGATTGTCCAGCAATTCTTCAACCGGCTCAACGTGAACTAAGGTCATGTACCTCCGGACCGAAAAGGGAAATACCCTAAAGCGGGAATCGCCAAAGCCTGCCCCGAGCGTGTCGAAGGGGAAGGGATTTCGTCTTCCCGATCTCGTAATAAATCCCAAATAACTGCCGGGCAGCGCCTCACCGAGCATGTGGAACTACCGTGGAAGAGCCGGGCTTCAGCCCGGCGTCAGACGACGTTCTCTTCGGGCTTCAGCCCCTGTGGTGCGAGCGAACAGGTACGCGGAAGTTCGCGGGACAGGTTGGCGGCGCAGCCTACGATGGACGCCGCAGGAGGGCGGTAGTGTCGCGCTTTTGCTACGCAGCCTGCCCTGCACTCGCCGAAGGGGCGCAAGCAACTTGTGGGTAGAAAGTAAAAATGAGATCAAGCCCCGATGGGCAAAAGAGACACCACCACACAGATTCCTTTGGGGACTGTCATTCCGACCGGAGTCGGAGCGAAGCGACGCGCAGTGGAGGAACCTGCTTTTCCTCTAGCCCTCACAATCGCGTTGTCATCCTGAGGCAGCGGAGTCCTCGGCTCTGCCGAGGACTCCCAACGAAGGACCTATGCAATGGGCCCGGCAGCACCGCCGCCGTCAACAATTCCGCATTCAGATCTGAACAAAACACGGGGTGCATTCGAGAGTGTAGCGCTCCCCTCTACAACCTCGCTGCCAGCCTCGGACGATTCGGATAAGAATATTTCTGATTGGTGCATCGCGAGATAACACCTCTGTGCCGTTCCCGCGCCGGGGGTGTACTCTCCCGAATATCGCACATTCGGAGATCAAACGCGGAGGTGCCCCGGTGCATTTGCTAATCAGCGCGCTCAACGTTGTGGCCATCGCTGTATTCCTCGCCATTGTGGTTACCGCCGCCACTGCATTTCTTGGGCGGCGCGCCGGCTATGCCGCTATAGCATTGGTCATCGTCGCGGGAGTCACGGCATTACATTACCTACTCAACCACTCGTGGACACTTGTTGGGAAAATCGCGGCTGACCTTATCGTCCCGTCTCTTATGGGATGGGCGGGGTTCTACTTGGCAACGAAGGAGGTCGAAAACGTAACCGAAAAGCGATTATGGCAATGGTTATTCGGCGGACTCGCGTTATTCGGAATAACTATCGGAGTCTTGGTGGAACTGCAATTAGACGAAGACCACACAAACGAAATAAACGGATTGAAAGAGAATATTAACGAACTACAGACACATGTAAGAGTAGACATGATGACAACGATCACGGACTACAACAATGCACATCCTCAGCACCCGGTTAGTGTTGAACAAGTCGCAGACCTGCTGAGACTGTGCGGACGTATCGTCCCTGCCGTGTCTCAACAGGCTCTCCCCCAAAACACGCAGACTGCGGCGAGGAAGCTAGTCGCACCGCAAGCCTTAGTTCCGTATCACACTCCCGTGATTCAGTCCGCACCTAAGATGTTTAGTAGTACGGGTGAGATAGTGGGAACGAACATCGGCCCCGGGGGCGGAAGAAGTTTACGTATTCGGGTGCGCATGAGAGACATTCCGGATACGGGCCCCTATGCACAAGGGGGGCGGGCTGGTCCTGATCGACTGCTTGGTGACAGCGATCCAAATAACTATGTGTATGTCGACTCCAAATGCATACAGCAGTGGACTCCCGAAAACATCCAACTCAAGTTCGACAGCAATTTTTGGCCGCAAATTATTTATCGAGTCCAGGGGCGAGCAGACAACATCCACGCGACGGCTCCTCAGCCCGATGATTTGGAGGTTGGATACCAGATATATGGTCCAGATGGCGATTCGTCTAACTGGCTATACGTTAAGTAGATGTCAATTCTTTGCATTCGAGCCTGTCGGACGCGACGAGTTCGAGCAGAGAAACTTGTGAAGATCGGCATGAAACCCTCTCTAAAACTTCCCAAGAAACACACTCGTAAATATTGTGAAGAAGAAGCAAAATGCCCTCTCTCGACCGCAATTGTTAGTCGGGCCAGGAGTAGAAGGGAACCCCTGATTCAAAGACTCTAAGGCGGGGATCCCTGCCTCTAACTACCCCCTGTCAAGCCCCCACAAAATATTCTTAACTCCTACTCCTCCCACCACCTGACTCACGTTTTCCACAGGTCACAATCGCACCCCAATAGTAAAATGACAACAGCACTTATCTCAAAGAAACGAAAGCAGTTATTCCCAATATGGGAACGAAAACCACCACTTCCGCCGAGATCAGGTCCATCATCCGCAGTACTTTACTAGCAAGTCCCGAGTTTCCAATATTTTGCCAGCAATTGGGGATATCTCCCGTCCTTACTCCCGCAGAAACAAAGATGTTAGCGGAAAGGTATGTATCCCCCCCAGAGGATATCGATATGCCAGTACACCCCAACGTTAAGGTCTGCACCCACATCAAGGTCACCGGAGTCCGCTGCGGCTCTCCCGCCCTTCGCGGCGAGGAGTTTTGCTACTTCCATCAACGCATGTTTCGCGGCGTTTCCACTCCGCCGAAATCGCGCCTGCACCCCGTCGCGCTTCTCGAAAACGAGGAAGCCATCCAGTCCTCGCTCATGGAGGTCATCAACGCCGTTATCCGCGGCACCATCGACCTCCAGCGCGCCGAGGTGATCATCAAAGCTCTTTACATCGCAGTCATGAATTCCCGCCGCGTCCGCTTCGACGCCGGCCATGCAAGTATGGTGAAACAAATTCCCGAATACGCGGAGCCGCCGGCTCGCCCCCTGCCGCCGCCTCCCGGGCCTCCGGTCGACGAAAGCAACCTCGCCAACCCTCCGCTCACCGTCGAAGAGATCGAGGCCCACCGCAAGGAACGCGACGCCCTCGAAGCCGTGGCCCGCAAATTTCCCCACAGCGTCGTCGCCTCAGAAAAGCATCGGCACGGCTGAACTGGAGCGCAGGAACGCTGACCAGCGCCGGCTAAAATCGCGAATCAGCTAACCATTTGGCAGCCTTCGGGTCCAAGCGGCGTCGGCTATAATGTCTTAACGACTTAGCGACCAAGGAGTCCGCATGGCAATCGAGAAGACCGATAAGATCTGGCACAATGGCAAGCTCATTAACTGGGACGACGCGACCATCCATGTCATGTCGCATGTGGTTCACTACGGCTCCTCGGTCTTTGAAGGCATTCGCTGCTACAAGCTGCCCTCCGGCCCTGCGATCTTCCGCGCCACCGAACACATCGAGCGTCTTGTCAATTCCGCGAAGGTGTATCGCATCGACGTTCCCTTCACCCGCGACGAAATCGTTAAAGGCATGGTGGAAATGGTCGGCCACAACAACACCTGGCCCTGCTACATTCGGCCCATCGTTCTTCGCGGCTACGGAGAAGCTGGAGTAAACCCGTTCAATTCTCCCACCGAGGTCTACATCATCAATTATCCCTGGGGAAAATATCTGGGCGGCGAAACCGAAGGCTGCGACGTCTGCGTTTCTTCCTGGACGCGACTGGCTCCCAACACCCTTCCCGCGATGGCCAAAGCCGGCGCGAACTATATGAACTCGCAGCTCATCAAGATGGAAGCCATCGTCAACGGCTACGTCGAAGGCATCGCGCTCGACGTAAACGGATTCGTCAGCGAAGGCTCCGGCGAGAATATCTTCCTCGTGCATCGCGATAAGCTGATCACCGCTCCGCTCGGCAACTCCGTGCTGCCCGGTATCACTCGCGACTCCGTATTGCAGATCGCGCGCGACTTGAACATCCCGGTTGTCGAGCAGATGATTCCCCGCGAAATGCTCTACATTACCGACGAGGCTTTCTTCACCGGCACCGCCGCGGAAGTTACTCCGATTCGATCGGTCGACAAAATCGCCGTGGGCAAGGGCGAAATGGGGCCGATTACCCGCGCCATTCAGAAAGAGTTCTACGCTGTCGTGCGTGGCGAAAAGTCCGACCGCCACAATTGGCTCACGCCGGTGCCCGTGCACAGCAAACAGCCTGTGGGCGTATAATTCGGCTCGCCCCGGCACAGAGAAAAATCGATTGAGGAGAAAGTTATGACCGAACAGCAGCCGCAAGAGATGCATCCGGAGTTCGCCCTCGGCTACCGGCAGATGATGCTCGACGGCTTGGGCCGCGAACTGGAAATCACCAAGAACGTCATCGCCGCCATCCCCGACTCGAAATCTGATTATCGTCCCGACCCCAACGCCCGCACCGCATGGGAACTTGCCTGGCACCTGGCCAACACCGACGTGCAATTCCTCAACGGCGTCGCCGACATGAATTTCACAATGGCAAAGCCGGCACAAAAACCTGCGAATATTTCCGAACTGGTTGCCTGGTACGACAGCAACTTCAAGAGCGCCTCGGCACGCGTTGCCGCTCTGACCGCGCAACAACTGGTCACGCCACTGAACTTTATGGGCGTATTCAATTTTCCTTCGGTCATGTATCTGGGATTCGTGAACAACCACTCCATTCACCATCGCGGCGAACTGGCCACCTACCTTCGTCCCATGGGATCGAAGGTGCCGAAGATCTACGGCGGCAGCTTCGACGAACCGATGCAAATGCCGGAACCCGCGACCAGCGCCGCCTAGGCCGATTCGCTGACAAAACACGAGAGCCGCCCGCAAGGGCGGCTCTTGTTTCTTAAGAGGACTCGAGGGAAACAGAACGTTACGCTTGCGGAAGATGAACGCCATGCTGAAAGTGATATTGAAGAATGCGTGCAGCCAAAGCAGGAGTCACGGCGCCGCCGTTGGGCCTAATGGCTCGGACAACTTCGCCGCGGCAGACAACTTCCGTGGCGGACAGGCCGGCAATTTCCGCAGGCAGCACCAGGTTAATCTCCAGTTGCACGGCGGGCTGCAAGGGTTCGTCGGCCTGGAAGAGCATGCCCGAGCGGCTGATATTTTCCGTCTGGCCGTCGTGCCAGCCTTTTTCTCCAAGGCGGCGGTAGCGCAGCGGCAGGTGCAGTTGGAAGCGTTGGGCGCGTGACGGTGGGAACGACTCGCGTCCCTGCGAGGCATGCTTTTGTTGCGTAGAAATCGAATGAGCGGACATGGAAATTGAAACCTCCGGGGGAATTTGGCTTGCATCGAGCACTTCACGGACTTTGTCTTTCAGGTCGCGCAGGGTGAATGGTTTCTGGAGCAGGCGAATGCCGGTATCCAGCGTGCCGTTGTGTCCGATTACGTTTTCGGTGTAGCCGGACATGTACAGCACTCTTGTGTTCGGGCGAATTTCGGCCATGCGCTGGGCGAGTTCGCGGCCGTTAATGCCTGGCATGATCACGTCAGTGAGAAGCAGATGAATGACGCCTTCATGAGCAATGGCAATTTGCAGGGCTACCGCGCCGTCGGCGGCTTCTATGACGCGATAGCCTTGTTTCTCAAGAAACTGACGGGCCAGATAACGCAGATTGGCTTCGTCTTCGACCAGCAGGATGGTTTCGGTGCCAGGCTCCGTCGCTACAAGCTCAGGTTGGGCAACGATTTGCGCGGCAGCTTCGTTGCTTGCGGCAACGCGAGGGAAATATATTTTGAAGGTTGTGCCCTTGCCCACTTCGCTGCAAACGAATATGTAACCACCGCTCTGCTTGATGATTCCGTAGACCGTCGACAGTCCCAACCCGGTGCCCTTCGGACCCTTGGTGGTGAAAAAGGGCTCGAAGATGTGCGATTGGGTCTCCACGTCCATGCCCATGCCGGTATCGCTGATGGCGAGCAGGACGTAGTCGCCGGCTCGCAGCGGGGAGTGCAACCGCGCATAATCTTCGTCCAGCGTAACGTTGGAAGTTTCCAGTGTGAGTTTGCCGCCGGAGGGCATGGCGTCACGGGCGTTGACGGCAAGATTCATGATGACCTGATCGATTTGCCCCGCGTCGGCGCGCAGCGCTCCGAGCTCCTGTGCCGGAATCATGATCAGCTCGATATCTTCGCCGATCATGCGGGTCAGCATCTTCAGGTTTTCCGTGACGATAGCGTTCAGATCGAGTACGCGTGGCGCCAGCATTTGCTTACGGCTGAAGGCCAGAAGCTGGCGGGTAAGCGATGAAGCCCGCTGGGCAGCGCCGGCAATCTCCTGGGCCGGTCCGCGGAGAGCAGGTTCGCCGCCGAGGCGGTCCAGCAGAAATTCCGAATAGCCGGAAATCACCATGAGCAGGTTGTTGAAGTCGTGAGCAATGCCTCCGGCGAGGCGTCCGATAGCCTCCATTTTCTGCGACTGGCGAAGCTGGCCTTCGAGGGCGCGGCGCTCGGTGATGTCCTCGGCAAAAAGCTCGAAGACGACGCCTTGTTTACCGTTGGGCACCGAGCGGCCGGAGACGCGAACGGCAGTCGTGGTGCTGTCTTTGCGCTTCCAGTCAGCCGACAGGCCAGTGAATGGCGTGGCCGATTTCAGGTAATCGGCCAGCACAAACCATTCTTGGGTATCCGCATAAAGGCCCCCAAGATGATGGCCGGCAATCTCGGAAAAATTCTCGTAGCCGAGCATCGAGAGCATGGCAGGGTTGGCGTCGAGAAGCTGACCCAGGGAATCGCAACGGCAAATTCCGTAGGGGGCGTTGGTGACAAGCGAACGGAAATTCAGTTCGGAGCGCCGCAACCCCTCTTGCGCGGACCGCAGTGCGGCATTAAGCCAACAGATCAGAAGTGCGATCGAGACGAACAACGCCAGGCGGATAATGGCGCTGCGATACTGCTCGGGTGTATGTTCCCCTGCGAGGGAAAAGTAGGCGCTGACCGTAAGCGCGAATGAAGTGGCGACCAGGCCGGGTTTCCAGCCGCCATACCAGGCGCTGACCATGACGGCCACGCCAAAGACGGCCAGGCGGCTTTCCGCGATATCCGCGAACAGAAGTGTGGGAATCAGAGCCAGGGTGGTGCTAAGGACGGCAACGCCGTAGCGGAGAATCGGGGCCCGGGCTGGAGCGATGCGGAGTAGGGGGAGGGTTACTCGCATAGAAGCCATGCTAGTTCCAAATCAGGAAACAAGCGAGTTACAGGAGTTCATCCCGCGTTGACAAATGTAGGAGAAATGCGCGATGAGGATCATTGTCCGTCTGGACAGTGGCCGGGCAGCCAATGGAATCCTCGACGTTGATTTCACGCGTATTCCAAGGCATGTTCAGCAACTGGCAGGAAAGTTTAGCAAGAATTGGAGTGATTCCCGTCGATACAGTCGCCCTTCCGTCGGACCAAACTTCTCTCTTGACAGCCCCAAGACCAGACGATAGCATCATTTACATACCGACCGACCGGTCGGTATTGAGGAGAATAATCCCCGAAGGGCTTTTTCCTTCCCCTTGTGAACGAGAGGAGCACGCTGATGGCTACGATTTTTTATGAGCGCGACGCCAATCCTACCGCGCTGAAGAGCAAGACCATTGCGATTCTTGGCTATGGCAGCCAGGGTCATGCGCAGGCGCAGAATTTGCGCGACAGCGGGTACAAAGTGATTGTGGGGTTGGACCCGAATCGTCCTAGCGCGGCGCAGGCCCGTGCCGACGGCATGATCGTGGTCGCTCCGGATGAGGCCGCCAAGCGCGCCGACTGGATTCACGTGCTCACACCCGATGAGACACAGGCCGCGGTCTACGAGCAGTTCATCAAGCCTTATCTGCATCCGGGTAAAGTTCTCAGCTTTTCCCACGGATTCAGTATTCACTTCAAGACGATCGTTCCACCCGACGACGTCGACGTGGTGATGATTGCTCCGAAGAGTCCTGGCCATCTGCTGCGCCGCGTGTACAACGAAGGGCGCGGAGTGCCGTCGCTGATTGCCATTCAGCAGGATGCGAGCGGACGCGCCCACGAACTGGCGCTGGCTTATGCCCACGGAATCGGCTCGACCCGCGCTGGGGTTTTGCAAACA
The DNA here is from genome assembly GCA_049584475.1 of Candidatus Sulfotelmatobacter sp. Taxonomy (GTDB): domain Bacteria; phylum Acidobacteriota; class Terriglobia; order Terriglobales; family Acidobacteriaceae; genus Sulfotelmatobacter. The sequence continues at coordinate 22,766 of JBAUXX010000046.1, forward strand.
ACCTTCAAAGAAGAAACCGAGAGCGACTTGTTCGGCGAGCAGGCGGTGCTGTGTGGCGGCTTGACCTCTCTGATCAAGAAGGGGTTCGAGACGCTGGTGGAAGCCGGTTACGCGCCGGAAATCGCCTACTTCGAGTGCCTGCACGAGATGAAGCTGATTGTGGATTTGATTTACGAAGGCGGCTTGGGCCGGATGCGATACTCGATTTCGAATACTGCCGAGTACGGCGACCTGACTCGCGGCGAAAAAGTTGTGGGCGATGAGACGCGCGCGGCAATGAAGAAAACTCTGGCCGACATTCAGAACGGAACCTTCGCCCGCGAGTGGATCAAGGAAAACAAAGACGGCGGCTACCAGTTCGCGGCGCTGCGAGAGAAAGAGCAGCAGCACCCGATTGAAATCGTGGGCGCGCAGCTGCGCGGCATGATGAGCTGGCTGCCCACCGAGATGAAGAAGAAACCGGAAGCGCCGAAGCCCGAGGAGCCGAAGGAAGCGATCAAACAGGCCGTGAATGCTTAAAGGAGCAGAAATCACGTTGCAGTGCCTGCGCGCCGAGGGGGTGGACCTGGTATTCGGTTATCCCGGCGGCGCGATTATGCCGCTGTATGACGCGCTCGAGGGCAGCGGGGTGCGGCATATTTTGACGCGGCACGAACAGGGCGCGGTGTTTGCGGCGGAGGGCTATGCGCGGGTGACGGGCAAGCCCGGCGTTGCAATTGCGACGAGCGGTCCGGGCGCGACGAATCTGGTGACCGGGATTGCTGACGCTAAAATGGATTCTGTGCCGCTGGTTTGCATTACAGGTCAGGTCCGCAGCGCGCTCATAGGCACAGACGCATTTCAGGAGACCGACGTTTTCGGCGTGACGCTTTCGCTCACCAAGTGGAGCCGCCTGGTGCGTTCGATCGACGAAATTGCGGAAGTTATCGCGGAGGGGTTCTATTGGGCGAAGAGCGGGCGGCCGGGACCGGTGGTCATCGACATTCCGACCGACATGCTGAAGGCCAAGAAAGAATTTTCCGGCGCGGTGAAGTTTATCCCGCCTCTACGAACTGAACGGCCGAAAACACATTCCACGAATGGACATTCGGGCAGCAATCATTCGACAAATGGAAGCGGCGCGGGCAAGTCCGCTGGGTTTGATGCGGTTGTTGCCATGCTGCAAAATGCGCAGCGTCCCGTTGCTTTAGTGGGTGCGGGGGCAAAGTTATCGGGAGCGATTCCCGAAATACGGCAACTGCTCGACGATTTGAATATTCCGGCTTTCGCCACCGTGCATGGATTGGGCGCGGTTCCGCCCCAAGCACCGTACTACCTGGGCATGGTGGGAATGCACGGGACGCGCGCGGCCAACATGGCGTTGCATGAGACGGACCTATTGCTCGTCTTTGGGGCGAGATTGGATGATCGCGTCACCGGCGATCCGTCGCGGTTTGCGCCGTTTGCCAAGATCGTTCACTTTGAAATCGATCCAGCGCAGTTGGATCGAGTACGGGCGTGCGAGATTCCAATCTTGGGAGATTTGGCCGAGACGATTCCCGCGTTTCATGCGGCGCTTGGCCAAAGCCCCGCTTCTCGCAAAGACGGCGGGAAATGGGGTGCGCCGTTACCCGATTGGAGTGGATGGCGCTGCGTCGCTTGCGGCCCGGAGCGTGCGGAACTCGATCCACGCGGCCTGGCGCAGCCGACGATTCGTTTTCTTGATGAGCTATTCAGCCGTCTGCCGCAGGACAGCGTGGTGATCGCTGACGTGGGGCAACATCAGATGTGGGCGGCGCAACGCTACCGTTCTTCTTCTCCGCGCGGCTTCATTACTTCCGGTGGGCTTGGAGCAATGGGCTTCGCTTTGCCCGCCGCAGTCGGCGTGCAGCTCGCCAAGCCGGATACCTGCGTGCTTTGCGTTTCCGGCGATGGCGGGTTTCAAATGAACATTCAAGAACTGGCTACCGTCTACAGGCTTGGGCTTCCAGTAAAGATGGTGATTGTCGACAACAAATACCTGGGCATGGTGCGGCAATGGCAACAGCTTTTTTATCAACGCAACTATGCCGAAACAGATCTGAGCGACAATCCGGATTTTGTGGAGATTGCGAAAGCCTACAAGATTCCCGCTCGGCGTTTGAATGAAGATGCCATGCGCGAGTTCCCGGTTTCGCAATCAACGGGCGATCTGATCGACGGATTTCTGCATTCGCGCGGGCCAGAGTTGCTGGTGTTCGATTGCGCGCCTGAGGCGAATGTGTTTCCCATGGTGCCGGCGGGTGCTTCGTTGTCGGAGATGGTGTTCGAAGAGGAATAGCAAGATTCAGTCGCATCGATTTATTAGGGACGACCACGGGAGAACGAAATGCAAGCTTTTTACATTCGTTATCGCAATACGCAGGGAACGTTGATGCGAATTCTCAACGCGGCTTCGCGGCGCGCGCTGGATATGCCTTCGGTGCGCGCGGACGAAGCCGAAGGCGGCCATCAGGTAATTCTTCTGCTCGATGTGACACCGAAGCAGGCCGGACAGCTTGAGCGAGAGTGGTACTCGATCGTGGATGTGTTGCAGGTGTCAACAGCCCATGCGGGTCTTCCGGCCGCATGGACCTTGCCGCATCCGCCAGCGTCTGTCGCCGGAAACACGGAAGAAGGTTTAGCGGCCCGGGCCTAGGCATTAGAAACGATTTCGGAATTGAATGTTGGGCATGACGGTTCCTGGGCAAACGTCATGCAAACTGGGGAACTCGCATTTGAGATGGTCCTCCTTACATCGATTTTTCAATGGGGGTTCCCGTTTTTCCCGCCGGAGCGGATCAGGCAGAGCTCTAACCTCTGGTCCTTCGCCCGAATCTCTTAGACCCAGGCTTTTGTTGCGACTTCAGCCGTTGTAATCTCTCAACCATGGATCTCAAACATCGCAGCCGCGGAATCACCGAAGGGCGCGACCGTGCCGGCGCGCGTTCCATGTTCAAAGCCGTCGGATACACCGACGCCGATCTCAACAAGCCGCTCATCGGTGTGGCCAACACCTGGATTGAAACCATGCCGTGCAATTTTCACCTGCGACGGCTTTCGGCCAAGGTGAAGGAAGGCATTCGAGACGCTGGCGGCACGCCGATGGAATTCAACACCATCGCCATTTCCGATGGCGAAACGATGGGCACAGAGGGAATGCGAGCTTCGCTGGTGAGCCGCGAGCTGATTGCCGATTCGATCGAACTGGTTTGCCGCGGTCAGATGTTTGACGCAGTTGTCTGCGTGGTGGGATGCGACAAAACGATCCCGGCCGCTGCAATGGCTCTGGCCCGGATGAACCTGCCCGGCCTTGTGCTCTATGGGGGAACAATTGCGCCGGGAAGTTTTCGCGGAAAGGATGTGACGATTCAGGATGTGTACGAGGCGATCGGCGCCAACGTCGCGGGAAAGATGAGCGACGCAGAGTTGCGCGAACTGGAAAACGTGGCCTGCCCCGGCGCGGGAGCGTGCGGCGGCCAATATACGGCGAATACGATGTCGACGGTCATGGAGATGATCGGGCTGTCGCCGATGGGCTTCAACAGCGTTCCAGCGATGGATGCAGGCAAAGATCAGATCGCTTTCGATTGCGGCAAGGTTGTGATGAACGTGCTGAGAAACGGGATTCTTCCGCGCGACATTTTGACGCGAGCAGCTTTCGAGAATGCGATTGCGTCAGTTGCGGCGACGGGAGGATCGACAAATGCTGTGCTGCATCTGCTGGCGATTGCGCGCGAAGCCGGGGTCGAATTGGAGATCGATGACTTCCAGACGATCAGCGAACGCACGCCGCTGCTGGCCGACTTGAAGCCTTCAGGGAGATTTGTTGCGGCGGATATGCACCGGGCTGGAGGGATTCGATTGTTGGCGCAACGACTGATGCGAGCGAAACATCTGCATGGATCGGCAACGACCGTAACGGGGCTAACGATGCAGAAAGAGAGTGAGAGCGCGGTGGAGACTCCAGGGCAGGAGGTGATTGTTTCTCTGGAAAAACCGCTGAAGGCGACCGGCGGTCTCGTTATTCTGAAAGGCAATATCGCGCCGGAAGGGTGCGTCGCGAAGATCAGCGGGCATGAGCGGTTATCGCAGCGCGGGCCGGCGCGGGTGTTTGAGTCTGAAGAAGATGCGATGGCCGCAGTCGTCGCAAAAAAGATCAAGGCAGGCGATGTCGTCGTCATTCGCAATGAAGGTCCGAAGGGCGGTCCGGGCATGCGCGAGATGCTTGGAGTGACCGCGGCCATCGTTGGCGAAGGACTGGGCGAATCGGTGGCGCTGCTGACCGATGGACGCTTTAGCGGTGCGACTAGAGGACTGATGGCGGGACACGTTTCTCCAGAGGCCGCGCTGGGCGGGCCGATTGCCGCGGTGCGCGATGGGGACACGATTCGCTTTGATGTGAACGAACGCGTTCTGGAGGTGGAAGTCAACAACGAAGTTTTGCGGCAGCGGATGAAGGACTGGAAAGCTTTACCGCCCAAGTACCCGACTGGAGTATTCGCGAAATATGCGGCATTGGTTTCGTCTGCGTCAGAGGGGGCGATTACGCTGGCGCGGTTGTAGCCTGGCCGGGCGAAAGTCAACATCTTAAACACAGAGGGGCACTGAGGATTACACGGAGGAACACAGGGTAAAGCAAAAGGGAGCGAGAATCCGCTCCCTTCTTCTATTGCACTTTTCTATTGCACATCTTCGAACAATTTATTGCGCGCAGCCTCCGCTGAAGCTGGTCAGCACATTGTTGGCGGCAGCGATGGCGCACTTGTAATTCGCACCAGTGGAGTCGGTGTACGAATAGCGCTGCCCGCTGGTCATTCCCGTGTTCCCAACGAAGTTGCCGGACGAATCGAATTCCAGCGTGTCTACGTGCGCTCCGGCGTTGAACAGCGAACTGGTAAAGGACGCCTGGTTGGCCGGAGTTGCGGCAACATTGAGCTGATATTGCTGGTTAATCTTCGTCGTCTGATCTTCCGAGCCGTCCGAGTTCACCACGACAGAAATATCTGTGACCAGCGGCCAGTTATACGTTTGGCGAGTTACCGAAGTAGTCTTGCCTTCGATTGACTGCGTCGCCAACGACTCGAGCAGGGTTTTTTGCGTAATGTCCTGCTGATACTTGGTGCCAGTGATCGCGAAGGTTTGCTGGTTGGAGAAATTTATGTTTTGGGAAACCGTTGTCACGACGTTGCCGGCGGAGGTAACTGCGTTCCCAGAGATGACGAAATTGCGATCCGATGTCACGCCCACATTTCCAAATATGTTTCCGCTCGTCGTGGTTTTGAGGTTTTCGGTCACTGCCGGCGACGGGGCAGTTAGCGTATCGCTGATAATTCCGCCGGTGACTTGCTCGACGTTGGGGTCGGTATAGAGAAGAAGAGACGCAGTATCTTCGAAATAACCGTTCGCATTGAAAACGCTGATAGAAACGGTGTGAGGCTGGCCGTTGCTCAGTAACCCGGCGAATGGAGTGAGATTGACGCGATACGGAGCCATGTTCAAAGTTTGCACACCGGGAATCGGAAACCACAGGAACGGGTCGATACCGCCGGTGAAAATCCACGGATAAACGGGCGCGATGCCTGCGGGCTGTCCATCGATGGTGACCTCAGTTTCGCGGAACGATGTGTTACTGCAGCTTTCAAGCTCAGTGGCAACATCGCTGGGAACGCACGTGTACCAGAATTCGTCGCCCGACTGGCCTTGCGACCAAATGTCGAGATAGGCAGCGGTGATGTTGGTGGGCATGGTGAATGTTCCGGCAAGGGCGTCGGTGCTAGTGTTGAGCGTGACCGTACCGCCAGTAGATCCAGCGGACAGGGGCAGAACGACATTCGCGGTGACGGGTGCGGGCCGGTTAGCGGGCAGCGGATAGAACTCAAGTTGCGCCGAGGCAAAAATGATCGACGTGAGGCCGCAGCACAGCGTGTTGCCGATGCTAGCCACTCCGCTTTGCGCTGTGGTAAAGATGGAACTGTAATCGGTCAAATCGTTCTCTATGTGCCACGAGGGACTAATCGCAGAGGGCTCCGCCGTGGTGCCAAAGTAGATGTTGTAAGGTCCGAGCCAGTAGTTGGCGGTGCGGTCATATTGAACTCCGGCCTGAACGCTGATGTCGGACTCGAGCACGACCTTGGCCCAGGGTCCGGGGCAGTCAGTGGGAGGAGCGTAGGAGAAATCCTCGTTATTGAAGTCGAAGAACTGTGCGTCGGTAAACAAGGTCACGATGCACGGCGTGGTGGCCGGCCTGGTTACAAGAGGATCGGCAGTTACGGTGTTGGCAGAGCCAACCTGATACGGTCCGGATGCGAATGAGAATGGAACCAGCAGGGCCGCGAAAAGGAAAACGAATGGCAGTTTGCGGAATACTTGCGGGGAACGGCGCATAGGAAAAACCTCCTGGAAGAAATTAAAGTAGAACCCGCGCCAGTCTTGCGTGTGGAGTGAAGAGTGACTGCAAGGCCAGCTACTACAGGTTGGAAGTATTGGTGTTTTCACAGCCAACTGTCAAGACGGGATAAAAGACTCCAGTGAGGCCGATTGAAAGCGGCGGGGGGAAACTTTCAGGGAACTACCGCATTCGCCTTATATTCGGAAACCACTCGTCTCGATATTGTTTCTTCATCCGCTGACGTGACATTCCTTTTACGGGGTCGAGCTTTTTCCTGACACTATGGTCTCCCGCTGCGGCACATTGAGCCGAACACTAATATCTCGGCCAGCGCATGAATATGAAACTGCCTGCGGGCCAACCGCATCTCAGTTCTGGGGTATTCGGCACGAAAGCAACGATGCAGCGGATTATGGGAGGCGAGAGGATGCCTAAGCGCATCCTCGTCGTAGACGACCATGATGTCGTTCGCCAGGGCGTGCGGCTTATTCTGCGAAGTCATCCGGAATGGGAGATTGTGGCGGAGGCTCGAGACGGTCTGGAGGCAATCGACAAGGTCGCATCGCTCCGCCCCGACCTGGTGATACTTGACATCAGCATGCCGGGCAAGGACGGACTTGAGGTCGCGGCTCAACTCACCAGGACGGAGACTCATTCCAAAGTCCTCATTTTCACCATGCACGACCCAGGGGAACTGATGAGCGAAGTAAAGAGAGCGGGAGCCTCGGGCTTTGTGATAAAGAGTCAGGCGGCACGCGACCTGGTGCACGCTGTGCAGGAAATCTTCGACGGAGGAGTGTTCTTTCCGGCTGGGGATCCGCCCTCGCTCAAGCTTGTTGCCGAAAAACCACCGGCCCCAAAAAAGGGCGGCATGTTTCGTATGAAGCCTCCGGCCGATTCGTAATCTCATCGTCCCGCAAGATCGGTCGCCCGGCTAGCCTGTACAATTGCGGCTCACCGGCCGGGCAGGCCCTCACATTCCATGGCCAAATACATTGGAGCAATCGATCAAGGCACCACGAGCACGCGCTTCATCGTGTTCGACAAATCTGGACGCATCATCTCCATCGCTCAAAAAGAGCATCGGCAGATCTATCCAAAGGCAGGCTGGGTCGAGCATGATCCGGACGAGATCTGGCTCCGGACGCGGGATGTCATCGCCGAGGCGATGAATGCCGGAGACCTGACTGCGAAAGATCTGGCTGCGGTGGGAATTACAAATCAGCGCGAGACCACGGTGGTATGGAATCGCAGGACCGGCAAACCGGTCTATAACGCCGTGGTTTGGCAAGACACGCGTGTCGCCGACGATGTGGCAAAGTATGCAAGAAAAGGAGGCCAGGATCGCTTCCGGGCCAAGACTGGCCTGCCGCTGGCCACTTATTTCAGCGGCCTGAAGATTCGCTGGATTCTTGAGAATGTGACTGGAGTCCGCAAACTCGCGGACGCGGGGGAAGTGATTTTTGGGAACATCGATGCGTTTCTGATTTGGCGCCTGACGGGTGGCCCGAACGGCGGCGTTCACGTAACCGATGTTACAAACGCAAGCCGCACTCAATTGATGAACCTCAAGACGCTTGCTTGGGACAAGGACATGCTGAAAGCATTCAATATTCCCAAAGCGATGCTGCCGAAGATCTGTTCCAGCAGCGAAATCTACGGAGATGTTAGCGCCGGCATACTTGCGGGTATACCTATTGCCGGTGATCTCGGCGATCAGCAGGCCGCGTTGGTTGGGCAAACGTGCTTCAGAGCCGGTGAAGCAAAAAACACTTACGGCACCGGATGCTTTCTCCTCCTGAATACTGGCCCAACAGCCGTACGATCGCGGTTCGGACTCATCACCACCGTAGCTTATAAGCTGGGCAAGCGACCCGCGCACTACGCTCTGGAGGGAAGCGTCGCCATTACCGGGGCTCTGGTGCAATGGCTGCGCGACAATCTGGGATTGATCGAAAAGAGTTCTGACATTGAAACGTTGGCGCGCACTGTGGAAGACAACGGCGGCGTGTATTTCGTTCCGGCTTTTTCCGGATTGTTCGCGCCGCACTGGAAGACGAACGCTCGCGGAGTGATCACCGGTCTGACCCGCTATGCCAACAAAGGCCACATCGCGCGCGCGGTTCTGGAAGCTACTGCCTTTCAGACACGGGAAGTGGTCGAGGCTATGGAGAAGGATTCCAGGATCAAGCTCGACGTATTGCGCACCGACGGCGGCATGATAGAAAACGACCTGCTCATGCAGTTCCAGTCCGACATCCTTGCGAAACCCGTGATCCGTCCAGTGATGAGGGAAACCACAGCGCTTGGCGCAGCCTATGCGGCCGGCCTGGCTGTGGGTTTCTTTGAAGATGTGACGGACCTTTGCGCGAACTGGTCGGTGGATAATACTTGGAAGCCAAGCATGAAGGAGAAGCGACGCAACGAGATGTACCGGTTGTGGAGAAAGGCAGTATCCAAGAGCCTGGACTGGGTAGATGAATACCCGGCGAAAGAAGCGCACAAAAATAAATAAGCGGTAAAGACCCGCAACCCATTTCCTGCCAATGACTTCTTCGCCGAACAGAGGACTCCTCTCACAGGCTGGTAACTCCGTTTAGCTGCTCCTGGAATAATATGAACGTATTATTGAGCCGTCTTTCGGCCCGTGTGATCATTACAGCCCGAGTTTTATTGGCTGGTTCCGGAGGAGTCAATCCAATGGCGGTTTCGCATCCCAGTGTTCCCCAAATTGCAATGAGACCCGCAGCGGGCTCTGGTCTGTCGGAGAAGCTCAACACGCGGTGGCATGAGCGCGGGTTGCAAATCTTTATGTTGATCGTGCTCGCGCACTGGGCGGAACATCTCGTCCAGGCCTATCAGATTTATGTCATGCACTGGCCGCGTCCGATGGCAAACGGCATTCTTGGTTTGTGGTATCCGTGGCTGATCAAGTCTGAAACGCTGCATTACGGTTATGCCCTGGTAATGCTGATCTGCCTTTGGATCTTCCGGAAGGGTTTTACCGGAGTTTCCCACACCTGGTGGATGATCGCATTTTGGATTCAATTCTGGCATCACATCGAACATTTCCTGCTGATCTATCAAGCCACCACTCATCACAATTTCTGGGGTAAGCCGGTGCCGTGCAGCATCCTGCAGTTGGTGTTCCCGCGAGTGGAGTTGCACCTTTTCTACAACTCAATCGTGTTCATTCCGATGGTCATCGGCATGTACTACCACATGTTCCCACCCGAAAGTGAGAACGGGAACACAGCTTGCACGTGCGAGTGGGGCCGCCACGACTCGGCAAAAGCAGCTTGATCGAAGAACGTTTGATCAGAAAGTTTTTGATGAAGGAGTGTCTGCCCGCTTTTCCAGGCACCGCTTTGCAAGCCGCGAGCTTGCAAGCCGGCGAGTGGGCCCTCGAGAGCGTGGATGCCCCGGTTGCTTGCTCTCCAGGAAGTGTCTGGTTCTCGTCGGATTCACCTGTGCTGTTACTCTGCTTTTAGTCGGCTGCTCCAGGCAGGGGGAGCCGCCTTCCGCGGTCGCGGTAGATTACGAATTTTCGCCGCAACCACCTCGGGTCGGACCCGCGACCGTCACAGTTAAGCTAGCCGATCGGTCTACGAAGCCGATTACCGGTGCCCGCATTCGGGTTGAGGCTGATATGACGCACGCGGGAATGAGCCCCGCATTCGGCGACGCGAAAGAAACAGAACCGGGCCGCTACCAGGCTCAGTTGAAACTTCAGATGGCGGGAGACTGGATTATCCTTCTCCACATCATTCTTCCAGACGGAAAGAAGTTGGAGCGGGAGTTTGATGTAAGAGACGTCCGACCGAATTAGGCAAGGTGTTGAATTCATCTTCCATACCGGCGCTGGAGACTCCCGAGGAGCTTCCTTTTGATTTGTTGCGAGTGCCCGGTGTGGGCCGATTGTTGCGCTGGCGTTATTCCCGTCCGTTGCTTCAGGCTCCACTGCTCATCATCAGCATCGTGATGATCCTGCACGGATTGTTTGGGCCAACTCTGGCGCCGAAAAACCTGGCCACAACTCTGAGCTGGCTTCATTTTCGCGGCGTGCTGGTGCTTGTATTGCTGGGCGCTGGGAATTTTTTCTGTCTCGCCTGCCCCTTCATGCTGGTGCGTCAACTGGCGCGGCGCTTCGTAAAACCTCGCTTTACCTGGCCTCGCGTTTTGCGCAACAAGTGGCCTTCGATCGGGCTTTTCGTCCTCATCCTTTTCTTATACGAATTGTTCGACCTCTGGTCTTCGCCATGGTGGACGGCGTGGCTGATTGTCGCCTACTTTCTGAGCGTGCTGGTAGTTGACGGATTTTTCAAGCACGCTTCATTTTGCAAATTCGTGTGCCCCATTGGACAGTTCAACTTCATAGCTTCCACACTTTCACCGCTCGAAGTGAAGGTGCGCGAGCAGGATGTTTGCACCCGTTGCCACACCAAGGACTGCATTCGCGGCCGGCGCGAGGCGGTTTCAGATCTGATCACCATCCGCGGCTGCGAACTGGCGCTCTTTCAACCCAGCAAAGTTGGCAACATGGATTGCACTTTTTGTTTGGATTGCGTTCATGCCTGCCCGCACGACAACATCGGCATATTGAGCCGGATACCGGCGAGCGAATTGATGACCGACCCTCTGCGTTCGGGCATTGGATATTTTTCCCGCCGGAAAGACTTGGCGGCGCTGGCCATCGTGTTCACTTTTGGCGCGCTGCTGAATGCGTTTGGCATGGTGAGTCCAGTCTATGCAGTGGAACGTTGGCTGGGGCAACTGCTGCACGTGAATCACGAAGCACCGGTGCTGGGCCTGATCTTCACTGCCTTTCTGATATTGGAGCCGGTTCTGCTGTTGGGGCTGGCGTCGTGGGTGACGCGGGCGTGGGTTGATGCAGGACGAGTGAGCAAGTCGACGACTAGAAGTGGGCGCGCTTTGTTGCCGCTGACCGTGCGCTATGCCTATGGCCTGGTTCCTCTTGGCTTTGGCATGTGGCTGGCTCACTACTCCTTTCATTTCCTTACGGGGCTGTATACGGTGATACCGGTGACTCAGAGTGCAGTTGCGGCCCTGGGCCGGCCGTTGCTGGGTGAGCCGCGATGGACTCTGACGGGCTTCCCTGCAAACGTGGTGCAAGTGATTGAGCTCGGATTTCTGGCGCTGGGATTTGCCGGTTCTTTGGCTGTGATCTACAACCTGGCGGAAGACGATTCTCCGGGGCGGCCACTGCGGGCTTTTCTCCCCTGGGCGGCCGTTTGCCTGGTGTTATGGGCCGGGTCGATGTGGCTGATGTTTCAGCCAATGGAAATGCGCGCCACGTTTATGACGGGATAGACGGCGCGGGCTGGATGAAAATGCAAAATCGCTGTTTCAATGCAGGGAAAATTTCGGTCGGGTTTCTTTTCGCGCTCTGTCTGACATTGGCAACCGCAGCCAGCGCGCACAACGGCCCTCCGTTTCCTATCATCGAGAACAAGAAGGTTGGAGCCTGCACCGTTGCTCTGTGGACTCATCCGGACGTGGGTACGGGAGCGTTCTATGTATTTGTGGAAGCGGCCCCGGGGAGTGCGGTCCCCGATGATCTGAAAATCAAGATCGGCGTGCAGCCAGTTACCGGGCGTTTGCCGGAGAAGTTTTACGAGGCGACACGGGTAAAATCGCACGGGCAGACACAGTACAACGCGATGGCCGATTTTGATCGGCAGGAATTGTGGCGCGTGCGGCTGGTGATGCAGAGTGCGCAAGGCAGTAGTGAGGCCATAGCTCAGGTGATGGTGACTCCACCGGGGTTCGGGCGGTGGGATCTCTTGTTGTACCTGCTGCCATTTCTGATCGTCGCATTCTTGTGGTTTCGTGGAATATCTCGCGTGCGGCGGCGGAGACAAGCGCAATTGCGGAAGCCGAACAACACGGCAGGCGCCGCGGCGATGGCAGGCAATGCCAATCATGGCAATTAATAGTTACTGTATGTCCGGTCGACGAGTAGCGCGTGCCGCACAGTTTCGGCGCGTGGCGAGCTCTCTGCTTTTGGCTAGCAGTGTTTTCATGTTCTTGGGCTGCCACGCTACGCCCACTCTCCCCGAAAAGGGATCGAAGCTATATGACGATGTTGTTTCGGCTTTCTACATCGGATTGGCGGCGCTAGAGGTGGGCGACGATGTCCACGCCGAGAGCAAACTGGCCGAGGTCACGCGGCTCGTTCCCGCCGAACCCGCGGGATGGGCGAATTGGGGAGTTCTCGCGTTGCGCCAGCGCAATTACGATCTTGCCGCGCAAAGGCTCGAGCGGGCGCGCGATCTGGCCCCGCAGAACGATCAAATCTCTGACTTGCTGGGGATTCTCGAAAGTGACCGCGGCCATTCGGCGGAAGCGATTACAGATTTGCGCAAGGCAGTCGACCTGAATCCGAAGAACCTCCGGGCGGCGTATGCGCTGGCAGAAGAGATTGAGCGGCAGGGCGATGCGAACAGCGAAGCCGAATTTCAGCAGGTGATGCAGAAGATTCTCGCGGCACAACCGGACAATCTCGCGGCATTGCTGGAGTTAAGCCGCGTGGCTGCGAAGCGCGGCGATGCCCCTACTTTGAAATCGGCTGTGGCAGAGATCAGCTCCCGGTCGTCCTCGTGGCCGCCAGAAGTGCAACAACAACTTGCGGCGGTGCAGGCTGCAATGACCGCTGCCGATTTCCGAGCGGCGGCGACGAGGACAACTTTCCTGCGCAACGTATTGATGCGTGTGCCTGAGTACCGGCAAAGTCTTTCCGCGATCAAGGCGCCCGCCGGCGAAGAGGCGCGGCCCTTCACTCATTTTGTGCGGCTGGAATCGCCTGTGTTCAAGCCATCGCCAGCAGATCTGGCCTTGAAGTTCGCCGCGCAACCTGTAGCCGATGCTAGCAATCACCACTGGGACTGGATTGGAGCGATTCTGCTTGGCAGCGCGGGCGTGCCTGTGATCGGCGAAGCCGATGGGCAGCAAGTACACCTGTCTTCCGGCGCGACACTTCCCTTTCCCGGCGGACCATCCAAAGTTGCACCTGGGCCGGACGGAGTGCTGCAGGCCGACTTCAACTACGATTTCAAAACCGATCTCGTGCTGGCGGGCGCAGGAGGAGTGCGCTTGTTTCGCCAAGACAGCCCGAGCGCATTCACTGATGTAACCGCCCAAACCAAATTGGCGAGGTCCGTGGTTAACGCGAACTACACAGGCGCCTGGGCGGTCGACATCGAAGCGGATGGCGACCTCGACATCGTGATGGGTGCCAGCGAGGGATTGCCCACCGTGTTGCGCAACAACGGCGACAGCACATTTCTCGCGATCCATCCGTTTGCCGGCATCTCCGGGGTACGCGGATTCGCCTGGGCCGATCTTGACGGCGACGGCAATCCCGATGCCGCCATCATCGATGGCTCGTCTAAGCTGCATGTTTTTATGAATGAGCGGCAGGGACAGTTCCGTGAACGCAGCCTGCCCGCCGGCCTGCCACTAATCAAGGCAATTGCAGTGGCCGATGCGAACAACGACGGAGTGCTTGATCTGATTGCGGTGCAAGCCGATGGGGCAATTATTCGCATCTCTGATAAGAACGAAGGCGAAAGCTGGGACATCGCAGAGATTGCCCGAGTGCCCGATGTAAACAATTTGGCAGGAGATTTGAGATTGCAAGTAGCCGATCTCGATAACAATGGCGCGCTTGATCTGATCTTGTCTCCAGCTTCTTTACTTTCGGCCAAGAGTTCCAACGGTACTCTTGTGTGGCTTGGCGACGAGCAGGGAAAATTTGCGCTGCTGAAGCAGACGATTTCACCTTTCCTGGTCTCGGACGTTGCCGATCTGAGAGGTGACGGCAAGCTCGACCTGGTTGGGCTTTCACCTGAGGGCACGGCGATAGAGGCAATTAATCAACCCTCAAAGAATTATCATTGGCAAATCGTGCGTCCGCACGCCGTGCAAGCCGTGGGCGACCAGCGCATCAATCCGTTCGGCGTGGGCGGAGAATTAGAAATCCGTTCCGGTCTGCTGGTTCAGAAACAGCCAATCACCGGACCGCAGCTTCATTTCGGCTTGGGCGATCAAACCGAGGCGGAGGTGGTGCGCGTAGTCTGGCCGAATGGCACGGTGCGCGCGGAGTTTGGCGTAAAGGCCGACATGGACATCATCACCGAACAGCGCCTGAAAGCATCGTGTCCATTCCTCTTTGCCTACAACGGAAAGCAGATGGAGTTTGTAAAGGACGCAGTGCCGTGGGGGTCGGCGATCGGCTTGCGCATCAACACTCTGGGGTCGGCGCAAATCGCGGCGACCGGCGAGTGGTACAAAATTGGCCGCGACCAGCTCGTGCCGCACGACGGCTACTATGATCTGCGCATCACCGCGGAACTATGGGAAGTGTATTACTACGATTATCTGGCGCTGATGACCGTCGATCATCCAGTGGGCACGGAGATTTTCGTCGATGAGCGTTTTGTGATTCCGCCGTTGAAGCTGGGATTCACGACCGTCAGCACTCCGCACCAGATCGCGCACGCCATCGACGACACCGGCCAGGATGTGACCGATATCGTCAACACGCTCGACGGCAAGGCACTGGCCAGCTTCGGGCGCGGACAGTATCAGGGCATCACCCGCGATCATTATCTTGAGATTGATCTTGGCAACGACGCTCCGAAGAGCGGCCCGCTGTACTTGATTGCGCAGGGATCGATTCACGACACAGAGTCATCGGTGAATGTTGCTATCACCCAGGGCAATCGCTGGCGCGCCCATGGGTTGAGTGTGGAAGTACCAGATGGGCGCGGCGGCTGGGTTATCGCCCAGGACAATCTCGGTTTTCCCGCGGGACGAAAGAAAACAATTCTCTTCAATCTGACGAATGTTTTTCGACCTGGAACTCCGCGTCGAGTTCGCCTGCGCACAAATTTGGAAATCTATTGGGATTGCATTCAGTGGGCGCAGGGAGCGCCCGATGCAGCGGTGAAGACTGAGACGCTACATCCGAGTGTGGCTGATCTGCACTATCGCGGTTATTCGGTCATGCACATGCCGGGCGCGGCGCGAGCGCCCGAGGTTCCGGACTACAACCAGATCGAAGGAACCAAGCAGCGCTGGCGCGATCTGATCGGCTACTACACACGTTACGGAAACGTGCGCGAGCTTGTCGATCACACTGACGACCGTTATGTGATCGTTAATTCTGGCGATGAACTGTCACTGCGCTTCGCCGAGCAGCCGCCTCCGCCCGCAGGCTGGGTGCGCGACTTTGTTATTGTCGGCGACGGCTGGATCAAAGACGGCGACTATAATTCGACATTTTCCAAAACCGTTCTGCCCCTGCCCTATCACGCCAAGAACGAATACACCACGCGGCCCGGCAGCCTTGAAGATGAATGGGTATACCGTCAGCACCCCGACGACTGGAAAAACTATCACACACGTTACGTAACTCCTGAAGTCTTCAAGAACGCGCTGAGGGATGACACCGGCAGATGACAGGCAACCGAATCGCCAGGATTATTCTCGGTCTTCTCTTCGGCGCACTTTTAGTAACTCCGCTGGTGATTCGGCGCGTCTCCGCACGGCGCGAGGCAGACCGGGCAAAGACCGATGCGAAGACAGCATTGTCGCGTCACGGATTTTATCTTCAGGAAGTTTCCCATGCTGCAGGCATCGATTTTGTCCATCAGTCTCCCAAGCTCGACCCAAAGTTAGATCCGATCATGCCCGAGGTCGCTTCGATGGGCGCATCCGTTTCGATCGTCGATTTCGACCGCGACGGCTGGCCCGATATCTACGTCACCAATACCGCGATCGGCAGCAAGAATGCTTTGTATCACAACATGCATGACGGCACATTCAAAGATGTCGCCAGTGAAATGGGCGTTGCCGATGTCAACCAAGAGGGCACGGGAGTTTCCACCGGCGCGGTGTGGGGAGATTTCGACAACGACGGATACGAAGATTTGTTCCTGATCAAGTGGGGACGCCCCGAGTTGTTCCACAACGATCAAGGTCACGGCTTCACACGCGTGACCGGGCAAGCTGGGATGCCAACTTGGATTAATGCGAACACGGCGATCTGGTTTGACTATGATGGCGATGGCTTGCTGGATTTGTTCGTCGGTGGCTATTACGCCGAGGATATTGATCTCTGGCATCTCAACACCACGCGCATCATGCCAGACAGTTTTGAATATGCCAAAAATGGCGGGCGCAAGTATTTGTTTCACAATCTCGGCAACGGCAAGTTTGAAGAAGTCAGCGCAAAGGTTGGTATCGACAGCAGGCGCTGGGCCCTGGCTGCGGCCGCGGCAGACTTGCGTGGAAGCGGCCATCCTGATTTGTTTGTCTCGAACGATTACGGCGTATCGGAACTTTATTTCAACGACGGCAAGCGGTTTCACGAAGTTGGAGAGCAAACGGGCGTAGGCTTTGCCCCCAAGAGCGGCATGAATGCGGCATTCGGCGATATTCTCAATCAGGGCAAGTACGCCGTTTACGTTTCTAACATTTCAGAAGATGGCATTCTCATCCAGGGAAACAACTTGTGGGTTCCCAAAGAAGGCACAGCGGGCAATTCCATTCAATATCAAAATCTGGCGCGCGATTTTGGCGTGGAACTCGGCGGATGGAGTTTTGGCGCGCAGTTCGGCGATCTGAATAATGACGGAACTCTGGACCTGTATTTGACGAACGGCTACATCTCTCTCGACCGCAATCGCAGCTACTGGTATGACTTCTCTAAAGTGGCCGGAGGAAACAGCACGATCATCGGCGATGCCAAAAACTGGCCTGCATTTGATGGGCGCAGTTTGTCCGGCTATCAAAGCAAGCGGCTCTGGCTGAACGACGGCGCGGGCAAGTTCGTCGATGTAGCCCAGGCTGTCGGCGCGACGGACACTTACGATGGTCGCTCCGTTGCCCTGGTAGATTTGTGGAATCGCGGCGTGCTTGACATAGTCGTTGCCAATCAGAACGGTCCACTACTTCTTTACAAGAACACCGTCGCGCCAGAAAATCAGTGGATCGAATTCGATTTGGAAGGAACGGCGAGTAACCGAAGCGCGATCGGGGCGCAAGTCACGCTGTTTTGGAACGGCCAGCAACAGGTGCAGGAAGTGTCCGGCGGCAGCGGCTTTGCCGCGCAGAATGACCGGCGGCTGCATTTTGGCCTGGGCAAAAATCCGCATATTGATAGAGCCGTGATCCGCTGGCCTTCGGGAAAAATGCAAACCATCGACGCGCCGGCCATCGATCAGTTGCATAGAATAAAGGAGCCCGCATGAGCCCACGGACGAGTGCGCCAGTCGCTCCACTTCAAGTGCCAGGCAATCTGCCTCAGATGCCAACGCCGAGAACGCCTCTGTTCAAGCTCGACAACCGTTACATCGCGCCCGCTTTCATCACTTGCATTCTGCTGGTGGGCCACCTGACGTTCGGCATTCTCGAAAGCTACCAGAAGACTCTGCTCGCGATCGTCACCAGTATTGTGCTGGAGCTCGTGCTCGGGCGTATTTTCTTTCACAAATGGATTCATCCCGCCAGCGCTTATATCACTGGTATCAGCGTAGGAATTCTGATTCGCTCACCAGCCTTCTGGCCTTATGCGCTGTGCAGCGCGATTTCCATCACGTCGAAATACGTGTTGCGGGTCAAGGGCCGCCACATCTGGAATCCGTCGAACTTCGGCATCTCGGTGATGCTGTTTCTGGCGGCCGATACTGTGGCCAGCCTGAGCATTCAGTGGGGCAATTATCTCTGGCCGATGGTGGTCATCTGGGCATTAGGCTCGGCGATCATCTGGCGATTGCATCGCTTTCACATTACCGGTATTTATGTCGTGTCGTTCATCGCCTTCGCATTTCTCAGAAGCTGGATGACCGGCAGTCCGTGGCAATCGGAGATCGCGCCCATTACCGGTCCCATGTATCAACTGTTTATTTTTTTCATGATTACTGACCCCAAGACCACCGTCCGTTCCAAACGCGGCCAGTGCCTTGTCGTCTTCCTGGTGGCGCTGGTGGAAATGATTCTTCGCCTTAACCAGAGCGTCTATGCGCCTTTTTACGCGCTCTTCATAGTGGGCCCAGCCGCAATGCTGGTTGAGATTTGGCTGGATTCGCGCCGCGCGAACGCCGCAAAACTAGTGGTGGCGCAGTGATCGTTTTGCCAGCAGGCCGGATCTTTTTCCGTTTGCTGTTAGGTGTCCTCTCGCTTGTCGCTGCAGGTTGCCAACAGAAACAATCCCCTGCATCTGAGACTCCTGCAGCGTCGCCAGCTCCCGCAGCTATACCACCGGCGCCGCAGGCCGCCCTCGCGTCGGAATCGACCGCCAAGCCCTTCCGCCCATCCGGCCCAATCGAGTTCACGGATGTAACCGCGCAGGCCGGCATCCACTTCAAACACAACAGCGGCGCTTTCGGAAAAAAATATCTTCCGGAAACAATGGGAAGCGGCGCTTGCTTTCTCGACTACGACAACGACGGATGGCAGGATATTTTGCTCGTCAACTCCATGGATTGGCCGGAGCACAAATCCGGCAAATCCTTCCCCGCCCTTTACCACAACAATAAAGATGGCACGTTCACCGACGTAACGCGTCAGGCCGGCCTTGCGGTGGAGATGTATGGACTCGGCTGCGCTGTCGCCGACTACGACAACGACGGCTATGAAGACATCTACATCACCACCGTAGGTTCGAACCATCTCTTCCACAATCTTGGAAACGGCAAGTTTGCCGACGTTACCGCGAAAGCGGGAGTGGCTGACCCAGGATTTTCCGCCAGCGCGGTTTGGTTCGATTATGACAACGATGGCAAGCTTGATCTCTTTGTAGCTCACTACATCGATTGGTCCATCGCCACCGATCAATACTGTTCGCTGGACAACAAGAACAAGTCTTATTGCACGCCGCAAGCCTACAAAGGCCAAAGCTCCACGTTATTCCACAACAAGGGTGACGGAACGTTTGAGAACGTAACGCGTCGCGCCGGCCTTTACGACCCCACGAGCAAAGCGCTGGGGATCGCATTGCTCGATTACGACAACGATGGCTGGCTCGACCTGTTCGTTTCCAACGACACGGAACCGAACAAGCTCTACCACAACAACCACAACGGCACCTTCACCGATGTCGGCGTTGCCGCTGGCGTCGCCTACAGCGAAGCCGGCACCGTGCGCGCAGGGATGGGCACAGATGCCGCCGACTACGACAGCTCCGGATGGCAGAGTCTGGTAATCGGCAACTTCACCAATGAGGGCATGGCGCTCTACCACAACGACGGTTCAGGCCTGTTCACAAACGAAGCCCCGGCCACGGGAATCGCAAGAGTGTCGACGAAATCGCTGACCTTCGGGACCTTCTTTTTCGACTATGACCTTGATGGCCTGCCGGATATTCTCGCCGTTAATGGTCACGTTTCCGACGACATCAGCGTGGTGCAGCCACAGGTCAAGTATGCGCAGCCGCCTCATCTCTTCCGCAACCTTGGGAAAAGCAAATTTGAAGAGGTGACCGCGAAACTGGGTCCCGCGCTGCAACGCGCAATCGTAGGCCGCGGCGCTGCCTATGGAGACTTCGACAACGATGGCGACTTGGACTTATTGATCACCGCCAACAACGGCCCAGCACGGCTGTTGCGCAACGACAACGGAAACCAGAATGACATGCTGCGCATTAAGACTGTAGGAACGCGATCGAACCGCGATGGCATCGGCGCGAAAGTTACGCTGAAAACGAACAAAGGCATGCGACTGTTTGGCATGGTCAAGACCGGTTCCAGCTATCTGTCGCAAAGCGAACTGCCACTCACTTTCGGCTTGGGAAAACCGGAAGCTGGCAAGACTGTAAGCCTGGAAATTGTATGGCCCAGCGGACAGAAAGACATGCTCCCAAATATCAAGCCCAACCAGTTCATCACAGTAAAAGAAGGCAAAGGGATTTCGTCGGCGCAACCCATCATTTTTATTAAGGCCAGTTCCCCGTTCTCGCCGCCCGTTTTATCGAAATGAAGAATCCTCGCGCGGAACTGCGAACGAATCGCAGCTGAAGAGTTCGACATCCATCGGCTTTCGCTTTGATTCCATGCACACCAGTCGCTCGGTACCTGCCGAGACCAAGAGGATCGGTGCGCAATGAAGAGTGACCGCAACAAAGAAGCCACGACCTGGGCCGTGGCTTCTTTTTGTCATTGCATGAGATCAACTTCCAAGCAACGATTAGAAGTTGAGCTTCATCGTCAGCTGAACCAGCCGCGCTGAAGAGTCTCCTCCCAGGAATGACCCCAGAATGCTGGTCGGTGTATTCACCGTATCCAGAACATGTCCGAAGCTTCCGCTGTTGATGTCATTCACCGGGCTCTCGAAGTTGGGGTGGTTGAACAGGTTGAAGAACTGCGCACCAACTCCAAACTTCGCCGACTCCCAGCGCGGTATCTGGGTGTACTTCATGATCGTCATATCGGTGTCGAAGTAATGGGGACCGAAGAATTGGTTGCGGCGTTGATTCATGGTTCCGGAGAGCAATTGCCCCGCACCCGGTCCGTTGACTCCACCCGTTGCGATATCCGGAAACAGCGACGGCGACAGGCAAGGCCCCGATGAAACGCTACTCGGGCTGTTGCAGTGCGGCGTCGACGACGGCCCGTCATAATTTGCGAAGGCCGGGGACTGATAGTTAAAGGCGCCCAAGCCTGCTGACGTGCCGCTGTTCAGAACCGTATAAGGTAAACCGCTGCGGGCGAAAAGCGTCCCGGAAAGTTGCCAACCCTTCAATGCGGCTGTTGGCCCTTTCGGAAGTTCGTAGACGTAATTCGCACTTAGATAGTGCCGGGTGTCGTAATCGGCATTGCCATAGTTGTATTGGCGAAGGTTGTTGTCGTTGATCGGGAAAGTAACACTGCCAAGCCGGCCTACGCCAGCGTTACCCGCGATGAACTGATTGAAGCCGCCGTTGGAAATCTCATCCAGGGCGTGGCTCCAGGTGTAGTTGACCTGCATCTGTAACCCATGATTGAAACGGTGCTGCGCCGTGAACGAGAGACCGTTGTAATTGGAGACGGCCACGGTTTGGATTTGTTCCACCCCTCCGAAGCGCGAATCGGGCACGCTCGCCGGGAGGCCTATAAATCCCGACGGGCAAACAGACAAAGGACAATAGGCGTTTTCATTGTTAAAAAGGCCAGTCTCGTGATAGCCGTGGTTGCCTACATAGTTGACGGTGACTGAGGTGTTGTTGCCAACCTGGCGCTGCAGCTCAAGGTTCCACTCCCAGTATCGCGGCGCCTGAATCGCATTCGCGTTAGTGAACCCCGGCGGAGCAAATTGGCCGCCATTCGCTGCTGCGTTGTTGGCAATCTGAGTTGCGTTCAGTCCCTGCGAGAATCCCGACTGTATTGCCGCGTTTGTGACAGCGGCGCTGTTCCACACGTTGCCAGAAAATCCGGCCAGTCCGCCGGCCGCCACTTGTGTCGGTGCAAGATTGCCGACAATGTTGAACGGGAAAATATTGTAGACCGGAGAATTCTGGGACAGGCCATCGGCAACCTGGCCCGGGAACGTATCCATGAACAACCCTACTCCGCCGCGGATCACAGTCTTCGCTGACCCAAACGGAGAGTAGGAGAAACCAAAGCGCGGCTGCCAGGCGATTGTTGTAAAGCTCTGCATCGCCTGGTGCTGTCCGGTCTGGATGACCTGGTTGTAAGGGACGGTAGGATCGTGATCGATGTCGGTGAACGGCGACGAAAACCTGGCAAAGCAGTTAGCCTGGCAGGTGGGGATGGAATTGTGGTCGGCTCGCAAGGCAAAAGTAAGCTTCAGGTTGCTCTTCACCTTCCACTCGTCCTGAAGGTACCAGCCCAGTTGGTAGAGCTTAATATTTTGTTCCGGAGCGGTCTCGAAGCTCTGCTGCAACAGGGTGATGTCGTTGGGAGTAGTTCCAAAACCACCATAAGCAAAAGCGTTTAGCGATAGCGGCAGGACGATACCAGCGGTGTTGGCGCCGTAGTCGTGATCGCTCACCAGGTTGCGGTGGAAATACACGCCCAATTTCAGGGTGTGCTGGCTGCCGAGGCTATAGGAATAATCATCGACAACTTGATAACCGGTCACGTTGCGTCCCTGCGGCCAGTCAACGTCATCGCCGCCCAGGATGGTGAGAGAGCCGTCGTTAACCAACATCGTGCCGTTGGGAAATGCAGCCAGCGAAGCTGCGCGGTTCGCGTTCGAGAAGATCGCACTGTAATACTGGTCGGAAATGACGAGGTTGTTGGCCGCTTTGACTCCAAAAGCGCGGTTCCAGCTGACCTGCCCTTGATACTCCGGCTGAGTGCTGTACGCGTTAAAAAGCGGATTGATCTGATCGGTAGCGGTTGCCTGAACGCCTTTGTCCTCTTGCAGGCGCACAAAGATCCGGTCATTGCTAGTGACGTTGAAATCGAACCGGCCGGAGGTCAAATACTCGTGGGTAAAGTTAGATGCAGTTCCGCGCCATGATTGCGCGCAAGGGCTGGCGCCGGCGCCGAACGTTCCGGCAGCGTTGGCGTAGCTCTGGCCTTGGCAGCCACTCGTATCGCTTGCGGTCGGAACGCCTGGCACGGCACGGGAGATGCCGATTGCGTTGTTGTAAAGGCCAAACATCTGATTGTAGAAAGGCACCGATTGCGAAAGGCCTATGCTGTTGAGATTGTCCGTGATGAAATTCTCAAATCCCTGAGTCGGGGTGATGACTTGTTCGCTCGTGGGCAAAATGACCCGCAAGCCTTCATAGTTCCAGAAGAAAAACGCCTTGTCTTTCTTGATCGGTCCGCCAAATGAAGCAGCGTACTGGTTCGCATTTACGAAAGGCCGTGGCGTGTCATTGCCGACGTTGAAGAAATTGTTGGCATTCATGACCCGGCCGTCCCACCAGTAATTGGCGTTGCCGTGCCAGTTGTTGGAACCGGACTTGGTGATGTAGTTCACGTTCGCGCCGGCGAAACCGCCGTACTGGCCGGAGTAACCATTGGTCACGACCGTCGCTTCCTGCACTTCGTTGTTACCCAGCAGCAGGTTCGTAGCGCCGGAGTTGTTCACGTTAAGGAACGGGTCGTTGTCATACATTCCGTTAAGCGTGAATAAATTCGAAGACGCCGAGACGCCAAAGCTGGCGAAGTTCCCGAAGCCCATGCCCGTGTTCATCACTGAACCCGCGGCCGTCTGGGCAACAAAGCTCAGGTCGTTCCCCGGGTTCGGCACTTCCGAGATTTCGCGCGCATTGAAAGTCGTCGAAATTTCGGAGCTCTCCGTTTGCAGCAATGCAGCCTCGCTCGTCACTTCCACCGTGGTCCCCGTCGACCCCACTTCCAGCTTCGCGTTAACGATTGAGGTTGAGCCTACATTCACCGTCGTAGTCAGAGAGGACGTTTTGAAGCTGGGAGCGGAAATCGTGATGGCATACCCCCCCGGCTCGAGCAGCGGGAACTGGTAAAAGCCTTGTGCGTTTGTCTTTGTCGAGTTGGTAAAGCCTTTCTCGGTACTCTTCAGATTTACGGTGATGTCGGGCAGAATCGCGCCGGAGGCGTCGGTTACTGTTCCGCTGATAGCGCCGTTGGTTGTGCTCTGCGCCACCAGTAGGCCGGGCAGCAGAAGAGCCAGCAGCACCATCAGGAAAAGCTTGGTTGAGTTCAGTTGCATCGGTTTGTCTCCTGTACTGGCATTGGCCAATGCATGCTTATCGCCACTGGCGCGGAGATTTGAGGGATGAATTACAGTTCGACAGGGATAAGATGTGGTCGTACAGCCACTACCGGCGTATAGACACGCTTAGAAATGAAGGCGTGATGGCATTGCCGGCCAGAAACGGCGCGCATCTACCAGAAAAAGAATCTGGCGTTTACGTATCTACGAAAAAGGGGATAAGCGCGGCGCTGACATCTGGAATCTACATACTGATCGGTATGAATAATACATACTAGTTGGTATGATACGTGCAACATCCAGGCGGAATGGCCGCATCATATGAAATCGGGTGGCGCTAATTCTGCGCCAGCGAGGGGAATGAATGATCGAAATGACACTCAAGACAATCGCATTGGGAAGCTGCGTTCTTCTCGCAGCGATGGGCGCGCCCTCAATGCAAGCGCAATCCCAAACCCCGTATCCCAGCATGGCCTCCCTTGACCGGTACATGATGCCGGATCGAAACGCCGAAATCGCTTTAGCACGAAGCGCCGCTCCGGATTCCATCTCCCGCGACGCAACAATTTTAGTTCTTGGGCCGCATGGCTATGAAACCGCCGTCGAAGGCAAGAATGGTTTCGTTTGCGCCGTAGAGCGAGGCTGGATGGCTCCGTTCGACAATCCACAATTTTGGAATCCAAAAATTCGAGGTCCTCTCTGTTACAACCCGCCCGCGGTGCGTTCTATTCTTCCGATGACTTATAAGAGGACCGAAATGGTGTTGGCGGGCAAATCGAAGGATCAGGTCATGGAAGGCATCGCGGCATTCGCCAAGAAAGAGTTGCCAGCCTTGGAGCCTGGCGCGTTGACCTACATGCTGTCGAAAGATGCGTATCTTACTGACTCCGGCGACCACAACATGGCGCACTTGATGTTCTATACCCGGCTGATGGACAAAGCGGTTTGGGGATCGGATCTGTCGAAGTCTCCTGTCATGCTGAATCCCCAGTTCGCGCTGGAAGGGATCGACGTATTCATGGTTCTTACCGGCATGTGGTCGGACGGAACGTTAGCGCCAGTCAATAATTAACGACGCGAGGAAGGGAAGACGCGAAGAAGGGGAGTTGCAATCGTGATGGGACTGTCTCCGCAACTGCAAATTGCTACAAAGGAGCGGCATCCTGGAATGCAGGAGCAGAGCCAGCCGTCGCCGCGGCTTGCCATCAAGGTAAAGGGGAAAATTCTTTTTATCAGTCTCAGCGACCTGGTTGCGGTTCAGGCTGAAGGAAATTGTGTATCGCTGGAACAGAACGGGAATTCCTATCTGTTGCGCGAATCGATTTCAGCGGTAGCCGAGAAACTTGAGCCGCAGGGATTCATTCGGATACATCGATCGATTCTGGTGAACACGTCTTTTGTGGAAGAGATCAGGCCTTACTCGACAGGCGAATATGGTCTTCGAGTGAAAAGTGGAAAGGAATACACCGTTACGCGTACGTACAAGAAGAACCTCAAGTCCCTCGCGGAATTCTGGATTGGCACCGGCGCCTTCTTCCGCGATTGATTGCCGGTCGTCACAGCGTGAACAGAAAGAGTCTTACGGTTAACAAAAGGCCGCCGCTATCCGCGGCTTGCCACTCGGCTCCGGCGTCGTGCCGGGCGTAGTGACTCGAGATGACGGCTGACTCTCCTTTGGCCCGATTGCATCAACCGTGGATCCTGCGAATTTTTCGTCAGAACTACATACCCCTCGTACGTCGCAATCAGGAACGTAGCCGTTTCATTCGCGTCGATATCATTGCGCACTAAGCCGCGCTTCTGCCCTTCACGCAGTGCCCCCGCCACGGCGTTGTGCCAGTCCCTAAAAAGTCTGGCTGTCCTTCTGCGGAATCCCTCATCGAGACCCGACATCTCTTGAGACAAGTTAAGCAAGGGACAGCCACGCCGAATGTCTTCCCTCTTCAGCGATTCGGAGTGAACGATTCGAACCAGAACGTCGATTGGGTTTTGGGCGTTCTTTAAAGGCAGCACCCACTTCTTATGCAGGTCACTCAACATGACCTCGTCCAGCACCGCATACCCGAGAGCTTCTTTGTCGTCAAAGTGATAGTACAGCGCGCCTTTCGTGACGCCTGCCGCAGCCAGAATGGCGTCCAGGTCAGCGCTCCTATAGCCAGAGCGGTAAATCTCTTCGAAGGCAGCCTGCAACAGGAGCCCTCGTGTGCGCTCTGCATTCCGGGAGGTCGACCGCGTGCCTCGCGATGGGATTCCAACAGCGGACATACCAATTAGTATGCATGTTCCTACAGGGGGTGTCGAGTCGAATATTTTACGCTCTGCCGGGACTGCAAGGCGGCCAGCAAAGGACCCGTGTCACCTCCGGCCAAAGCGTCAAGCGGCAGGAATGTGGATCCAGTTGCGTCGAGTTGCCGAAACAGCTCGCGCGAATTCAAGCGGCGCCGCCACATTCTGTGGCCTAAACACTGGCTGCGAATCAGCGTTCGCCGCTCTGTCTACACGCTCCGGAGAATAGATAATGACAGATGGGAATCCCACGTCCGCAAGATAGCTCACTGTGATGATTAAGGTTGCGGCGACGGCGGACGGGATCAAAGAGAAATTAGCCAATCCCATCCGCACTTCATCAATCGTTAGTCCGCTGCCGGCGTTCGGAACTTCCATTAGCGTCCAGCCATTCAAGTAAAGAACGCACGCTGGCCCGAGCCAGGGCGATAGAACAGTCCGCGGCTCCGTAATACACATTGATCGTGTCGCCGTCGGCATCCATCGTGTATCCGCAGGGGAAAACGACGTCGTCAACATCGCCGTGGCGTTCGTACTCTGCCTCCGGCCCAAAGATCCACGAATCTCCGCGCAACAAACACTTCTCGGGATTCTCGAGATCGAAGAGTGCCAAGCCCAGGCGATACAGACAACCCGAAGGCGTGTGCCGAACTCCGTGGTAGAACACGAGCCAGCCTCTGTCGGTTTCGATTGGCGGCGGCGATAACCCAATCTTGTTGGCATCCCACCATGCGCCGCGGCGCGCTTCCAGCATCAGCCTGTGGCGGCCCCAATGGCGCAGATCGGGAGAGTAAGAAATCCACATATGGGATCCGAGCGCGGTCATGGGGCGATGAATCAGCGCCCAGTAGCCATCGATCCTTCGAGGCAGCAGCGCGGAGTCTTTATCGTCGGGTGACATGATTACGCCGTATCGCTCGAAGGTTCGAAAATCTTTGGTCAGCGCCAGAGACACGCCGGGGCCACCGCGGGAATAAGACGTGTACGTCACCACGTATTGCTGCAATTCGGGCACGAACGTGATGCGGGGATCTTCGATACCCCAGATTTCTTCGGGATGCTTCGGACTGGGCATCAACGTAGGTTCGGGATCGATCTGCCACCCATCCACGCCGTTCTTGGAACGCGCGGCACACAGATGCGACAAACCTCGGCGCTCTTCCACGCGGCAGAGTAGCAAAGTTGTCCCATCCGCGAGCAACGTGGCGCCGGCGTTGAACACACTGTTAATGGGATACGGCCAATCTTTGCTGGAGAGGATTGGATTGTCCGGATGCCGATGAAGAAGCGGTTCAAAGCGAGCGTTCAACGGGCTCACAGTTTTTTGTGCGGAGACGGTCATGAAGGGATTTCCCCCGGTTCAGATTCTTGAAGCGAACGTATTTCCAGCAGTGCGGTCAGAAACGACAGTGTCGATTCCGCGCCCTGGTTTTCGTTGGCGCGGTCAGGATGCAGGCCGTCGCGGCAGCCGCCGGTGAAGGGATCATAAAGAGAAAGTTGTAGATCGTTGTCGCCGAGGAACCAGTTGAAGGCCGACCATGCTTCATTGCGCCAGCGGCTGTCTCCAGTAACGCGGTACGCTTGCAGGCACGCGGAAACCGCACCGGCGGCTTCAAGTGGCTGCTGATCGAAGCGGGCCTTCTCGCCGCCCTGGCGATAGAAGCCCTGCGATCCAATGGGTACAAAGTGCCGATTGATTTCGCAACGCTGCGCTTGGGCCAGCCAATCCAGTGCTTCGAGGCCGGCAGAAATCATGCGATCATCCGAGCAAGCGGAGCCGACGAGGAGAAGTGCCTGGGGCAATCTCGCGTTGCCGTAGGCTACAACGTTTTCGAACCACTTCCAATCCGGCGTTCGGATCGACTCGTACATTTCCAGCAAGCGCCGGGCGAGCGCGGATCGTACTTTCTGCGCGTCGCGGTCTCCGGGATAGGAGGTGAGGTATTCCTGAATTCCGAGTAGTGTGTAGGCCCACGCCCGGGGACTATTAAATTCCAGCACTACGGGCAGAGAAAACTCGAACAGCCGTCCAGCGGCGGCGCGCAATGCCTGATCTTCGGACCGCCCCAGGACCGTGCCCAAGGCCCATAGTGCGCGCCCATGGCAATCTTCGGAGCCTTCGTCTTCATTCCACCGGCGATCATAGCCTAGAAAATTTCTGAATCTGCCCTTCGCTGGATTGAATGCGTGCTCCAGAAACGACATGTATCGGGAACCCAGGTCTGGTGTGCCCGGTTTTCCCGGGTCGTTGTCTTTGTCTTTCAGTTGCGCAAGGAGCACTGTGAAAATCAGCGCGCGGGCATTGTCGTCCGTGGTATAGCCTTCACTGCGGTTGGGAATGGTGAAGATCGAGTGCTGCAGCATCCCGGTATCATCCGTCATCCGATTTAAGTGATTCAGCTTCAGTTCCGGCAGTTGATCCAGGGATTTGTGAATCATGCGTGCTGAGAACTGAACGCGAGGACTCTCCAGGCGATCGCTGCGCACGCGGGCAAAACTTTCCATGTAGCCCTGAGCCACTCGTTTCCAGACCATCTCACGCGCGAACAGATAGGCGCGCTTGCGCATGGCATGGCGCATTGCGGGAGTATCCAGCAGTTCGATTGTCTTTTGTGCAATCGCACCGGGATTTTGGAACGGCACAAGAGCGCCGCGGCGATCATCCAGCAACTCAATCGCGTGCCAGTATGGAGTCGAGATAATTGCCTTGCCCGCGCCCAACGCATAGGCCAGCGTGCCAGAGACAACCTGCGCCTCGTGGCGATAGGGAGTGATGTAGATGTCCGCAGCGCCAATGAACTGAACCATCTCCTCGGGACTGACAAAGCGGTTGTGGAAGGTCACATTGGATTCCACTCCCACTTCTTTCGCCAGAGCCTGCAGATAATCGCGATACTTGTCGCCCTCCCGTCGGAGGACGTGCGGGTGGGTCGCGCCGGCGACGATGTAGGCAACATTCGAGTGCTTTGACAGAATTTCCGGAAGCGCCTGAATTACATTTTCAATTCCCTTGTTCGGCGAAAGCAGGCCGAACGTAAGCAGGACGGCTTTTCCCTCTACGCTGAAGCGGTCCTTGAAAAAGTTTGGATCCAGGAAAGGCAGGTCCGGAACGCCGTGGGGAACCATGTCGATCTTGCTGCCGGGAACTTTGAAGATTTCCTGCAAAAACTGAGACGAAAGCTGGCTCATGACAATGAGGCGGTCGGAAAGCTCAGCGATCTGCTCCATGACCATCAGTTGGTCAGAATTGGGCTCGCGCAGAACGGTGTGCAGCGTTGTCACCACGGGCATCTTCAGGCCGCGCAGCAGGTGCAAGATATGGCTTCCGGCCGGACCGCCGAAGATTCCGTACTCGTGCTGAAGACAGACCATGTCGATGTTGTTGAAGTTCAGAAACTCGGCGGCTTCTGTATAAGACGCAACGTCGTTCTGGGCGAGTGCCCAGCGCACGCGCGCGGGATAGTCATATCCCTGTTCGGTGTCGTTCACCGGCAACGCGAGCAAGTGAGCCGTCCCGTATTCCGCGGATATCGCGCTGCACAAGTCTGTGGTGAATGTGGCAATACCGCATTGCCGCGGAAGATAATTTCCGATCACAGCGATTCGGCTTGGCAGCGATGGTTTGGCTTGCGATCGCGCGCGGTCCAGCAACGCCCCGTCCCGTGCAAAGGGACGCGGGGCGACGACTTCCAGGACTGATTTCGGGAATACTGTGATAGGCAGCGACATTTATCCTTAACTCGGCGAGAACGTAGCGCGGATAGGCTCGAGTTTATTTGGCTTTTGCTTCATTCACTCGCAGTGCGCGTCCGTCCAAATCGCTGCCGCTGAGGGCTGCGCACGCTTTGTCGGCTTGGCCGGCATCGGTCATCTCGACGAACGCGAAGCCCTTCGAACGTCCCGTTTCTTTATCCATAACAATGCTGACCCGTTCGACCGGTCCATGCGCCTCGAACAAGGTTCGAAGTTGGGGCTCGGTCGTGCTGTGGGGAAGGTTTCCAACGTAAAGATTCTTCATTGATTCCTCATTCTTTCTTTCAGAATTTATTTCTAGTGAATTGTCAAAGTCTTGTTCGTGAAGCGGAGCCTCCACGAACCCAATAAAAGAGTTGTGTAGAACAATTGTGCACTTCGGAGTGGCGGGAGCGATGTTCACAATTGCTCGCTTCTGATGGCGAAAGTGTGAGCCAAGAAATAGGCCTCAACATTTGTTTGCAGCCGTGGAGGGTCGTATTCGGCCCCGGTGGTCACAATTGACCAGACTGGTATCAAATCAACCCGCATTATGTAGTCATGAAGACCAAGCCGGAAAAAGCGATGGCAATTCGTTGCCCCACTTGTGGCGCGAAGCCGGGCGAAAAGTGTGAGCTTAGCACCGGTCTGCCCCGCACAGAACCACATCGGGACCGGCGCCTGGCCGCCGCGGAAATGTAACTGCAACACGTTTTCAGAGAAACAAACCAGGGACGCTCCGACGTTGTCGTAGGCACGATTCTTTTCCCACTCGAAGTGCCGCCGCTATCAGACCCGAGCCAAAGCAAGGTCTCGCTGGCCGGCTTGCCGCCGTTGAATGTCTTCCAGTTGGCTGTCTTGCTGGATGTGCCGCGAATGCGCTGAAACGGTAGTGTAAGGCACTCCGAGAAAACGCCTGGCAACGATCCCGGTGACTTCGAGGCAATTAAAACTGTCACCGCCGATTTTTCTCAGGATGCGCTTCAGGGCATTTTGGAGATTCTTCGCTCCGGGAGTGCCCAAGAACATCGACCTGGTTTCTGTTGCCATGAAAAAGAAATTCCATCTTGCGGTGTGGATCTTTCCATCAAGAACAGAGCCGTCCACTCCCTTGATCAGCTTCCATTGCGCCAGGTAAGGCTCAACTTCCAAACCCAGAAGGGTGGCCATCAGCGGCCATTCTTTCATCAGAATTGTCCCGACCTGAATCTTTTGTGTCATGGAAAACTGACTTCTGGCAGCGCTAACAATCCGCAGTCTCAGATTCTCGGAAAGTTAAGTCTCTCCCATTTCCCTCCTCAATACTGAGCAAAAGGGCTCACTTCAGGAGACAGCCTCAGGCCGTCCTCTGCGTGGCTGCGCGTATAATCCGCTGTTATGAGGCTGGCGGCAGGAGCTACGCGAGATCGCGGGTTCGACCCCGGAGTCTTCCTCGCCACCATCGGCGACGGCAGAAAAATTCTGATTGTTGCCAAAAAGGAAATGATATTCGCCCAGGGAGACGATGCGGACGCCGTTTTCTATGTGCAAAAAGGCAAAGTGCGGCTCACAGTCGTCTCGCAGATCGGCAAGGAAGCGACCATCGGCATTGTGAGTGAGAAAAACTTTTTCGGCGAGGGTTCGCTGGCGGGTCAGCTTCTGCGCATGGGCTCCGCGGCGGCAATGACCGACTGCGAAATTCTGCGGGTAGACAAGAAAACTATGATCGATGCGCTGCACCGCGAACCCGCTTTATCCGAGCTGTTCGTGGCTTACTTGCTGGCGCGCAATATCCGTTACGAAGAGGATCTGGTCGATCAACTTTTCAACTCCAGCGAGAAAAGACTGGCGCGGGTCCTTCTATTGCTCGCTCATTTCGGCAAAGAGGGCATTCCCGAAACCGTGGTTCCTAAAATCAGCCAGGAGACACTGGCCGAGATGGTCGGGACCACCCGCTCGCGTGTCAGCTTTTTCATGAACAGGTTCAGGAAGCTCGGCTTTATTCACTATGCCGGGGGCACGGAAGGCGCGCTTCAGGTTCACAGCTCACTGCTCAATGTAGTTCTGCACGATTGAGTACGCCACCAGAGCGTTGTAGCTAACCCACGGCGGTCGGGCTCATTGGCTCCCATTCAATCGGTAGCAGATGACGGGCCCGCGTCGGCTCGGTTGCTGTGTCTTGCCGGTGCCCGCACGTCAGGCAGATGGCTCCCGCTTGCGTTATGTCTGTCTCTTTCGATATTTCATTCTCGCGAACCGCGAGCACGCCGGCGACGACCGGGCCCGCGCACTTGTCGCAGGGGTAAGTGGAGAGGTGAAGGTAGTGCTTTTTCATCGGTGCCCTCATGGTGTCAAGGATATCTGTTGCACATCGTAGACGCAGATGATCGAGATATCTGGTCAGTATTGCTCGGCTTGCCGCCGGAAAGCCGTAGTCATTCGGAATGGAACAATCCAATTCTGAGCGGACTCTCATTGGGCCTCGTCGTTTGTTCGATTAATTCCTGCTCTAAGGTTGCACACCCATCGATCCAAAACACAGCAGAGAGAAGGACTACGATGAAGGTATGGTGAACATTCCCTGAGCTTGAAAATGAATGCAGACAGCGCATGCGGTGAAATTGTCACCGTGGTTTCCGGGTACCGAGGCGAAGGAGATTGGCCATGAAACAGGGGGATCACGTGAAGGTCATTGGACGAGACGGGTTTTATATATTCCTTAATGAGCTGCACGGAATGGCTACCCTTCAGTCAGGTGGTGCGAAGAGTCCTCACGAATCGACCTTGGCCATTCCGATAAACCTGGTTGTATCTCTGGAAAAAACATAAGAGGCTCGATGAAAATGCCGATTTTGGACTGGCGATGTTGAATACTAATGCGGTGAATCCCGAGAAACTCACGTTGAAGCAGATATTGTCTGTCCGTTGCCCGAT
The DNA here is from genome assembly GCA_049584475.1 of Candidatus Sulfotelmatobacter sp. Lineage (GTDB taxonomy): Bacteria > Acidobacteriota > Terriglobia > Terriglobales > Acidobacteriaceae > Sulfotelmatobacter. The sequence goes on from JBAUXX010000046.1 coordinate 55,752, forward strand.
GTGCAGGGCCAAGCCGAAAGAGAGGTGTACGCTCACGACCGGGCATCCATCCGACAAGACTCATCTGACCCGAGCGCTAGCGGCCGCCAAAGCCCCGCGCACTGAAAACTCCGGCCAAGCGACTCTGCGAATTCTCAAGATTGTCACCAACGGCAGCATTCGTGCTATTTTCCAACGCAATTAGAAGCGGGGGAATTGACGCGGATCAGGTTCACTTTACGTCTTGATGCGCGATCCGGACTCCCGCGAGCGACTTCCCGCACTCCAGGCAAGATGACTTCGATTGCGAGGTTATCAACCCGCAGAACGGGCACATTCGTTGTGTCCGGGCTTCCCGCGTCTGCGGTGTGATTGTGACGAGCAGCTTCCCTAAGAAGGCTGCGATAGTTCCAAACCATTTGCGAAGCCGGCGAGAAATATTTGCCATTGATTCACCTGGTTAAGCGGTCGCAGTAAGTGGAAGCGTTGCGCGCGCCTCTAACACTTAACGGTGACAGGCTAAGGCCAATGAATTCTGTGCAGGATTGCTCACATTGCACCGAATACTCGTCGGCAGCGAAGTGAGCAATTCAGATCAGCTATTGCCGTGGGCTTGGGCGATCATGAACCTGGAGACGAGCACTTCTTCTCTCTCTTTCAGGTCTTCTGAACTAAGTCAGCCATCTGAAGTTTTCCCCTCTTAGTTCCGCAAACTCCTAAAAGGAAAACTTTTCATGAAAAAGACAATGTCACTGCTGTTGATGAGCGCCATGGGTATGCTTGGAACATATGCATGGGCGGGTTCGGCCCGCGAAGATACGGTGGACCGGATGCAAAGGTCCGTGCTTGTCCTGCATGCGATCATGTCGACGCCGGACAAAGGCATTCCGGAAGAAGTATTGAGCGGCGCAAAGTGCATTCTCGTCGTGCCAGATCTGATAAAGGGCGGCTTTGTATTTGGTGGCAAACATGGGCGTGGTGTGGGCAGTTGCCGCACGGCGGAAGGCTGGAGCGCACCGGCTTTCGTCTCCGTTGGCGGAGGAAGTTGGGGATTGCAGATCGGTATTGAAGGCGTTGACCTGGTCATGCTGGTCATGAACGATCAGGGCTTTCAGCATCTGCTCTCGAGCAAGTTCGAACTGACCGGCGAAGGATCGGTTGCAGCAGGTCCGGTCGGCCGTCACGCTTCCGCCGGGACGGACTGGAAGATGAACACCGAAATGCTGACCTACTCGCGATCGAAGGGCGTGTTCGCCGGCCTGACGCTGGAAGGGGCAGTCGTTGAGCAAGACAACGACTCGACTCACGCGATTTACGGCAAGCACATGATGTTCCGCAGCATTCTTTCGGGAAAAGTGGCTGCTCCGGGTAGCGCGGATGCATTCCTGAAAGCCGTGTCAGAGGCAGGCCAACAGGCAAAGATGGCCGAAGCAAAAGAAGACGCGAGGTAACTGTTTAGGGATTTTAATTCCAGTCCTGTGTAGCGGCCGACCGGAACCTCGTGTGGTTCCGGTCAGCGCGTCACAGGCTGCACGGCCTACCCACAATCTCCAGCCAGGCCGTTAACTCTGCGCGATGACGAAAACAAATCTCTTAGGCTGCGTGAAGCCATGATTCAACGACAGTGTCCGGAATGCGCTAGCGAACTCGTTCGAGCCAACCGCACCGACACTCAGCAGGTTGCAGGTATGGCAGCAATTTCCTCTCCTGGCTGGCGCTGCTCTGTTTGCGGACGCGGCTTCACTTCGGAACAGATTCGCGAAAGCAAGCGCGCCCGGTCCGGCGTTGCTAAGCGCGCATAGAGAAGCGAAACGTATGCCTTGGTTCCAAAAACCTGCGAAACGCAAATCGCAAACGGACTTGGGGCAATCTCTGCCACGTCGCATCGCAGATGAACAGGTTGGGATTTGGTGCCGGGAGGGGGAGTCAAACCCCCGAGACCCGAAGGTCGGCGGACTTTGAGATGACCGGCAAGAAAAAGCTGCGATTGTTTCCCGCCTACTGTTCGCCGAATGCGATTTTGCGAAACCGTTAAGACGCGGTAAACTGGATGTTACAAATGACGTTTTACAGGTGATTCCGTCGCAGAATGTCAGCAAAACTTTGTAAATTATTGAAACGGTTCGCTGTAGGCGCGTAGCTCAGTTGGTTAGAGCGCTACCTTGACACGGTAGAGGTCAGGAGTTCGAGTCTCCTCGTGCCTACCATTTATCTCATTGAATCCGCTCCGTCGCGAGCGCCAGGTTCCCTCCGAGTTTGGCCAACTCGTCACCATTGGTCACCAAATCCGAAAGATTTTCGACTGCCTTGCGCTGCGCCTGCGGAATCGAGATTGTGTAAATTTCGAGGGTAGTGGACATCTTCGAGTGGCCCAACTGCGCTTGTGCTTTCTTTGAGCGTTCCTCCCGCTTGCTGAAAGAGCGTGGCGTGATTCGGCGCAGAGTGCGCCAGTTGAGGCAGGACATCCCCAGCTTGCGTCCGACCGGCTTCAAATGCTGATGGAGCAAGTTGGTGTCGCCGAATGGGGTACCATTGCGGGTTTGAAAAACCAGGTGTTCTCCCGACGCAACTTTCTCGCGCAGGCGCTTTAGTTGGTCTTTGAGAGACGCAGGCATGGGAAGAGTACGGCGGCTGTTTTTGGTTTTTGGCGTGCCGATCAGGCCCCGATAGCAGGCTTGCTCGACCCGAATTTCGCCGGAGTTCAAATCTACATCTCTCCAGCGCAATCCCAAAATCTCGCCAACTCTGAGCCCCGTCATAGATCGGTCAGGCAACTGCTGGAGATGTTCCTCGAAGGAGTGCCTTCTGGTGCTGCGAGCATTACGGAGGGTGTCGAAGACAGTCTAGATGAGTACTTTGAGGTGTGTCCACGCAATCCCCGGTCAGCTAAAATACGAGTTTTAAGGGAAGTCGAAGCGGAATATGTTCTTGCGGTTGGAAGTGGCACAGTTCTAGAGATAGCCGCCGAAGCGCAGCAAAGTCCTGGACTGGCACGTGACTCGGCAGACAGTCTGTAGAGCTGTGGCACAGGGTAACTTGGTTGAAAGGGTATCGGCAATCTTTGGGAGAAATCTATTCGTGTACGGGAGGCTCAGTCTTAATGGTCGAGCTTTACGATCATTTTCCGGGCTGCCGTTATTTCCGTGCTGGAAAACCTTCAGGTACGAGCCGTATTAGCCGGCACAAGACGAATGCTATCAATGACCGATCAGCAACGAGCTGAAATTCCTTGCAATATTCCGACCGTGTTATGTCGCATGGCAGGGACATTGTTGCGGATAGGGATGTTGTCGACAGTCTGCTGTTCTGCTGTCGGCCAAAACAAACCTGATTCTCCGTTCTCCGCGAAGGCCTATGTCAGCGCTAGGCTTGCGTTTCGCTACACGCCTCCTAAAGGAATGCGAGATAAGACAGCGCAATTCGGATTGCATATCCAAGATCAATCCGGGATGGCAAGGGTACTTAGCGCGCTGTTGGCAATGTCGTCCGGAACAGACAGTGACGTTCCCCACATGGAGCTCGATCACCATCGTGACCTATCCACGGAGTGCGGTTTCGGAGCCAAATGACGCAAAGGCTGCGGGGCTGATGAACGCGATGGTTGCACACAGCAAGGACGATAGCGCCTTGCCTAAATTGGTGGTCATCTCGGGCCAAAGGTTCACGGTCTCGGTGTTCGGGCTGCAAGAAGGAACAGTCAAAAAAGGCGCGGTCGTCTGGACCACGGTGCGCAAGGGCAAGCTGCTCTCATTCGCATTCGCCGCCAACTCTCCCGACCGACTTAAAGAGTTGGCGGAGACTATGAAGACTGTCGAGTTCTTTTAGCACTCCGCGCACTTTCTTGATTCGAAGATCTAATCGCGGAAAACTAGAAGCGAATACTCGGGTCGTTAGCGAGCCTGAGGCGTAGAGAGCGCCCCTGATTCCATGGGATGAAGCCTGCCCAAAATCCCTGCGTCATTCGGGCTTGCAAGTACTTGAATTCATGGGCTGCTGAGATCGCTGCTCGATGACCCAGAAACAGGTGTTTTTGAGCCGAGTAGGAATCCGACGTACGGCCGATCAGCCGCTTTTTTTGCGGGAATGCGCTCTTGGCTGTGGCTCTAGCAATTGTTTATTGCGATTCCTGCTCGATGAATGGACATTCGCAACTCAATTTTTGGCCCGCCCCACAGCGGACACTCTTCTACGTCGCAGCTCAAAGTGTGGAATTCTCTTTTGATGGCTCCACAATCATGGCAGGGCCCTTTATCAGCACCCCCATCCTCATGCTCACCACCGGAGGGAACTCGCCAAATCGCTTGCCCATCAGGGTTTTGTACGACGTTATCTTCTGCGCAGCTGCGAATGTCTGCAAATGGCTTTCATACATTTGAGCGCCACCATATGTGATTTTTTCGTTCGGACACTAGCGAATCTCCGGGCCAAGCTTCTACAGTGAGTCTACACCTCGGGATCACGAGAGCCTCCAGTCTTCCCGTTTGCGCGTCAACCGGGAGCAATCGCGATCACTTCCCATAAACCGACTTCAGGCCCGGAGTAACGCTGGCGTTGCGCAACTCTGACGGAAATAGCCAGACAGTTCGAGGTGGAGACGATGAAGAGACCAGCCGGTGCAGAGGGCTGTCGGGAAATGTAGTTGGTGTCCTAACCTTGTGAGTGCCGGCTGGGCGTAAACATTGCGCTGGGGAGCCGTATTGCAATCCTGCCGCAGTACAGGGCCATCCCAACAACGGCGTCCATCCGCAAAGAGTCGAGGCTATCGATCTCCCGCTGTGTCGTAATGCCGCCAGCCACTATCAGCCGCCGCAAAGTGGCATGCCGGATTGCAGTTACCACGTCCATCGGGATGCCTCCCATCAACCCTTCCGTGTCGATGTGGGTGTAGAGAAAAGTACCGCAGAATGGTTCGAGCGCCCGGATCATATCGACTGCCGTCATATCGGTTTCGGTGCGCCAGCCGTCGATCGCAACCCGGCCAGCCCGGGAATCGAGGGCGAGGACAAGTGCAGCGGAGCCGAGCGCGCTTGCCAACTCAACCGCGAACCTCGTGTTGATCCTGCCACCTTCCAACAACGCGGAACCGAGGATGACCCTGCCTGCGCCCATATCCAACACTTCTCGTGCGGATTCGAGGCTGCGAATCCCGCCGCCAACCTGGCAGTTGAGCCGTCGCGCGATTTGGTAAACCAGCGCTCGGTTACTCCCAACGCCTCGGGCGGCATCGAGATCGATCACCTGGACCAGTGGATAGTGGGAGAAGCGCTCGATCCAATACTCGAAGTTGTCGAACTCGAGCGCCTTTTTGTCGCCCTGCACGAGCTGCACAATTTTGCCGCCCATCAGATCGATCGAAGGAATCAGCATGGCCACCTCACCGCGATGTTAGCCTGGCGCAGCTCCTGCTTTAATTGCGCAATATTCTCGAGACCGAAATGAAAGATGGATGCCGCCAGAGCAGCATCCGCATGGCCATCGCGAAAAACTTCGATGAAGTCGCGCGCTGAGCCAGCCCCGCCCGAGGCAATGACAGGAATCGAAACCGCTGCGGCCACGGCACGCACCAACTCACAGTCGAACCCGGATTGAGTGCCGTCGCGATCCATTGAAGTGAGCAGGATCTCGCCTGCTCCATACGCAGCCGCTTCCCGCGCCCACAGAATCGCATCCGCGCCAGTGGGCAAACGCCCTCCGGCGACGAACACTTCAAAGCTTCTTTCGGCAGAGATTCCGTCGATCTTTCTGGCATCGATGGCCACAACAACTGCTTGCGAACCAAAGCGACCTGCAATCTGGCCGATCAATGCAGGGTCGCGCACCGCGGCCGAGTTGATGGCGATCTTGTCGGCGCCGGCATCGAACACCGCAAGGGCATCCTCGACCCGACGAATTCCTCCGCCCACCGTAAGCGGAACAAACAGCGACCGCGCGGTGCTTTGCACAACATCAAGCATGGTGCGACGGTTCCCGCTGGTCGCGGTAATGTCGAGGAGCACGATTTCATCTGCGCCGCTTCGCGCATGAGCCGTGGCACACTCTGCCGGATCGCCGGCGTCGCGCAGATTCTTGAAGCGCACGCCTTTTACGACGCGGCCCCCATCCATGTCGAGGCAGGCAATAATGCGCTTGGTCAGCATGTCAGACCTCACAGAAATTCTTCAGAATCGTGAGCCCCACATCTCCCGATTTCTCCGGATGGAACTGCACGCCGAAGATGTTGCGGCGTTCGACGACAGCGGTGAACTGCAGTCCGTATTCGCTGGCTGCCGTCGTTTCGGAAACCATCGGGGCATGAAAGGAATGGGTGTAATAGACAAAGGAGTTCGCTGCGATGCCCCTCAGCAAACGCGAGCCTTCTCGAATTGTCAATGAATTCCAGCCCACATGCGGCGACTTCACGGAGGAAGGAAACAGCCGGCACTTTCCTGGAAAAATTCCGGCTCCGATTATCTCGATGCACTCTTCACTCCCTTCGAAAAGCCACTGCATTCCCAGGCAGATCCCGAGAAATGGTTTGCCGGCGGAAGAACTGAGCAGTAGTGCCTCCCGCCAGCCCGCTTCGTCCAGAGCTTGCAGTGAGGAAAAATGTCCGACCCCGGGAAATACGATCTTGTCAGCAGCCGACACGGTTTCCGGGCGGTTTGTCACCATAACTTCCGCCCCAAGATAATCAAATGCCTTCTTCACGGAATTCAAATTGCCTGCGCCGTAATTCACGATGGCGATCATAAAATCCCCTTGGTGCTGGGGAGCATCCGCCCCAGTCGACGATCGCGGGAGCACGCTACGCGAAGGGCTCGTGCGAAAGCTTTGAACAGCGCTTCGATCTTGTGGTGGCTGGAGCGTCCGTAAAGCACTCGAGCATGAACATTGGCGCGGGCGCCTCGCGCAAAACCCTCAAAGAAGTCGTGCACCAGTTCTACTTGCAAATCTCCCACCCGCGATGCCCGGACCTTGGTGTCGACCACGGCAGCCGGCCTTCCACCGAAATCGACCGCCGACAAGCCGAGAGTTTCATCCATCGGCATGACAAAATAACCGGCGCGGAGAATGCCACGGCGATTTCCCAAGGCGCGATTAAAAGCTTCGCCCAAGGCGATTCCTATGTCCTCCACGGTGTGGTGCTGATCGACATCCAGGTCGCCCGCCGCCGCGAGTTGCAAATCGAATCCGCCGTGCCGGGCGAAAAGCTCCAGCATGTGATCAAGAAAACGGACTCCCGTCGAGACCTCGTACTTCCCACGGCCCTCAATGGTCAGAGCGATGCGAATCTCGGTTTCCGCGGTCTTGCGATGCAGCTTGGCTCTCCTCATACCGTCACCTGCGGGTACTCTCTGAGTGTCGCGATCACATCGCGGAGCGCGCCAGTCAAAACCCGCGTATGTTCGAGGGAGCCAATGGTCAGCCGCACGCAGCCAGCGCATCCCGGATCCGAATTCCTGTCGCGCGCGAGGATTCCACGCGCGCGCAAACCTTGAATGAACTCGGCGTACGCGGGACCTATGCGGACCAGCACAAAGTTAGCCCGGCTGGGCCAGTACTTCAGGCCGAGAGTCCTCAGTTCCTCCTCCAACATTGCGCGACCGCGCTGCACTTCGGCGACATAATCCTTGACGTATTGCTGGTCTCGAAGAGCCTCCGGTAACACGGCCAGCGCTACCGCATTCATGTTGTAGGGCGAAGCGACGCGGCGAACCATTCCAATTTGCTCCGCATCTCCGGCGAGAATGCCGATGCGCAGGCCAGCCAAGCCATAAGCTTTGGAGAACGTTCGCCCCACAAAAAGATTAGCTGGGTGCGCTGGGTTGTTAAGAACAGTCTCCCCGTAAAACTCAAAATAAGCTTCGTCTACCAAAACGGCTGCCTGCGGCGCGGCGTGAGCGATTCGAATCAGCAACTCTCCTGGAACGGCTGCCCCAGTAGGATTGTTCGGGTTCGCGACGGCGATGATCCGTGTACGCTGGCTAATGCGCGCGAACAGTTCTTCCAAACCAAAGGCGAAGTCCTCGCCGCCAAAAATCGGCACTACGGTCGCTCCTTGTGCCTGGGCGAAGAGCGCATACATGGCAAAGGTAGGCACAACGATGATCGCTTCGTCGCCAGGATCGAGATAGGTTGCACAAAGCAGATGAATCGCTTCGTCTACGCCGTTGGTAAGCAAAACCTGCGGTGTCGTGAGGCCTAGAAAATCAGCCACCTCCGCTTCCAGCGGTTCGCGCTCGGGATAGTGGGCCAAGGTTTTAGCATCGAGCGACCGCAGCCGAGCTAACACTCGCGGCGAGCAGCCAATCGTACTTTCGTTGAAATCCAGACGCAATCCCTGACGACCGGCCAGAGGTGGCCGGTAAGAGTGGAGATATTTCACCGCTCTGCGCGCCTCAAGCATGGGAGCACCTCACCCTCAGAGATTCAGCGTGCCCGCGCAAGCCCTCGGCTTCGGCCAGCACAATTGCTGGTGGTGCGATGCGGCGAATACCTTCGCGCGAGACGGCTTGTCTAGAGATTATGCGTACGAAATCCAAAACGCTCAGGCCTCCCCGCACGCGTGCCATCGTTCCGGTCGGCAGGACGTGATTCGGCCCGGAGACGTAATCTCCCGTGGATTGGGGCGTAAACTCATCCAGAAAGATCGAGCCGGCATTTTGAACGCCAGATGCGAGAACTGCCGGCAACGTAAGATGTTCGGGCGCGATGCGGTTCGCGGTCTCAACCGCCTCGTCGAGAGAAGCGACCAGAAGAATGGCTCCGCGATGAGAAAGTGATTTTGCGGCGATCGGATTTGTCCGCGTGCGCCTCCGTACCTCGATCTTCACCGCCTTTGCCAGGGTGCGCGAGGTCGTGATGAAGATGCCCAGTGCGTCGGGATCGTGTTCAGCCTGTGCTACCAAGTCTGAAGCAAGAAAGACCGGATCACCTTTTTCGCTGATGAATACGGCCTCGGTGGGGCCAGCAAGGAACTCGATCGCGCAATCGAAGGCAACCAGCTTCTTGGCGGCGGTCACGTAGCGGTTACCTGGACCCACGATCTTGTTCACGCGTAGAATGTTCTCCGTTCCATAGGCAAGCGCAGCGATTGCCTGTGCTCCGCCTATGCGATAAAACTCGCGTACCCCAAGAAATGCTGCAGCGGCCAATGTCGCCTGGGCTGGATGCGGAGAGACCACGCGAATCTGCGGCACACCCGCAACCTGTGCCGGAATCACCGTCATCAGCAAAGTGGAAGGCAACGGATAGCGGCCGCCGGGGACGTAGCATCCCACCGACTCCAGCGGTCGTACCAACTGTCCTACGCAAACTCCGGGCTGAATCTCGCGCTGCCATTCTCGCGGTTTCTGCCATTCGCAGTACTGACGAATATTGCCCGAGGCCTGAGCGATGGCATCTTGAAAGTCTGTAGGACTTTCCCGCCAAGCCTGGCGCATATCGGCTTCGGTCACGCGCACAGGGTCATTTTTGCCCAACTCATCCCACCGCATCGCATAACGACGCAACGCCCTTTCGCCATTGCGCCGAACATCGTTCACGATTCGTCGTATGGCCGGGGCTACCTCGGCCAGATCGCTTTCGCCGCGCCGATCGATTGCCCGTACGTATCGGTCCTTCTTAATGCCTTCGAGAATGCGCATCACATCACCACCTTGTTCAGCGGATACTCGACGATCCCCTGCGCATTCGCTTGTTTGAGCTTCGGAATCAACGACCAGGCGGCCTGTTCTGCGATGACAGTATTGACCGCGACCCATTCGCCATCCGCCAACGGTGCGACGGTCGGATTCTGCAGCGCGGGTAGCAAGCCAAGGACATGGGCTAGATCTTGTTTACGCACGTTAAGCATCAGGCCGACCCGTCCCAGCGCGGCCATCGCTCCGCTGAGCATCACAGCCAAGTTTTCGATTTTTTTCCGCCGCTCCGGATCGTCCCAAGCCTCCTGGTTCGCTACCAATTGTGTGTTGGACTCAAGAACTGTTTCGAGAATTCTCAAATGGTTAGCGCGCAGAGAACTACCAGTCTCCGTGACCTCGACGATCGCATCCGCGAGCAGCGGCGGCTTCACTTCAGTTGCTCCCCAGGAAAATTCAACCCGCACGGGTACATTCCGCCTGGCAAAATAGTTTCGGGTAAAACTCACCAGTTCGGTGGCTATGATTCGGCCCTCGAGGTCTTCAGGTTTCTGAAAGCTTGAATTTTCGGGCACGGCCAGCACCCATCTCACCTTGCCCATGCTCTGTTTCGCATAGATCAGGTCGGTTACGCGGACTACATCGAGTCCGCTCTCGAGCACCCAATCGAGACCAGTCAAACCTGCATCCAGCGCACCGTGGTCGACATAGCGAGCCATTTCCTGGGCACGGATGAGCAGGCATTCGATCTCCGGATCATCGGTTGTTGCGGTGTATGAGCGTGCGCTGGTGTAGACGCGCAATCCGGCGCGGGCGAACAAGCTGAGGGTCGCGTCCTGCAGACTTCCTTTGGGAACGCCGAGTCGAAGCTTCATCGCGGTGCCTCTTCGCCAGAGTTCGACAATGCAGCCCCAAGCGGCAACTCCTCAGTGAAGCAGGATTTCGAGCCCTGATGGCAGACCTTGCCCTCGCCCAACACGCGAACGCGCAGCAAGACGGAATCGCGATCGCAGTCCGTCCACGCCGCGACAACCTCCAGCCGGTTCCCGGAAGTTTCTCCCTTGGTCCACAGCATTTTTCTGGTGCGGCTGTAGAACGTGACGAAGCCCGTCCGCAGGGTCGCTGCCAGTGCCTCGCGATTCATGAAACCCACCATTAGCAATTCCGCGGTTCCGGCATCCTGAATCACCGCGGGCGCCAGGCCCTGCAGTTTGTCGAAGTCGATGTCCATCGCACTCTCCTGTGTGGATCGCCGTCATGCGACCTGCAGCAGAAACAAAAAGCCCACTGCGCGGTTCGCGTCAGTGGGCTTGGATATTTCCTGTTAGTGCTTTTAGGCTTTTATCCGCAAAACGCCGCCGACACGCTCATCGCATGGTGATGATGGTGGTGACGGTTGTGCTTCAACGAAATCATGACCGCTTCATGTTAGGGCCTTCAGCATTTCTCGGTCAATCGAATTCCGTATGCTTGCGGCGGTGAGATCTAGAATTGTGCAGCCTGTCCGTGGGACCACACCGTCGCTATTTTTCAAGAGAGAATGCCCAACTCTTAAGAGAAAAGAGACTTGGACGTTTCTAGGAACTGGCGCGTGGAGAGTTCGCATCGCAAACTCGAATTCATCCGATCATTTCTTTGCGTGTGCTGTGTCTCCCCAGCGGGAAGCCTCGCCGCTGCCCGTCCGGATTACTTCCGGTTTTCCGACCAACCAGTCAGGGACGATCCGGGTTATAAAAGACTGCGGCGTTAACCGGAGCAATACTCCATGGAGAAGAACGCTCTAAGTAATTGCCCGCGAGAACAATCGCGTGATTAACTTCAGCGCGCGAAGGAGCAGGATAACCTAGCGCGGTATTGGCGGGGCCTGATTGGACGATCTTGCTAACCGATTTTTCCTGTGCGTCTGAAAACAGCGAGAGTAAACTCAGAAAACTAACACTGGAGCCCCTTGCCTCCCTGTAAACAAAACACAATAACCCGACTCGCTCGTAACTAGTGCCGCCAGCGGCTTACTTTGCATCTTCGCGTCGCGCTTTTCTGACGGGTAGCGGAATGCAGGCCGAGATTCAGCGGCGACCGCCGCGATTCCGGGTGACCGGTTCCGCAGCCCGATTATGAAGCCCGCAGACCGAGCGAGCATTCGCAGCGCGCCCAGCACTGCCGACCTGTCGGCATTCCGCGCCTCCGAGAAACTTGCCAACTGTAAGCATTTTCGGCGAGGGATTTAATAAGCCCCCGCCGGTTCATTCTGCTGGTTATTTTAGTTGGTTTCCTCGCGCCTTCGCCCACCGCGCTCTTTGCGCTGAGGAAATCCGCTCTCTGGCCGCCGCCGACAGCTGGTACCGCCTACGTTTACCGCCGAGAAGTGACCCTGAATCGTCTGTGATCACTTTACTCAGCACAGCAATCGCTTCCTCCAACTTTCGAAGCCGCCCTTCCACTTGTTCACGTTCCTGTTTCAACTGCTCTAGTACGGCTACTAGATCAGCCATGCACTCTCCCGCTTGAGAGGGATGAACTGCTGGAACCAAGGATACGCGAAACAGCTCGAAAGGGCGAGGAGGATGAAGTGAAACGGTCATTAGCACATGATGTGTCAGTTCAGGCAGCACGTGAATGCTCGGATTTTCTGGCGCGAGGTGTCGAAGATTGTGCGAAGCATGATCCAAAAGCTGCGGTAGATCGGGCGCAGGGTGTGGGATTTGCGCATGATTTCGGCAGGTGCGGGGATGCAACCAACGCAGCTTCGGCACGTGGCAGGGGCGTCCGCCGCAGCAATAGCGGCTGGCCGGGATCAAAGTGCTCCCGTTTTGGTTTTTCCTTCGCGTCTGAAGAGCTGGGCAGCACTTTCCGGCAAACTCTCTTCGAGCTTGCGGGCAAGCCATTCCTGCAATTCTGACTTCCGCGGAAGTGAGATAAATTCCAATCCCATGTGACCAGTTTCGTCACGCCACGAAGTTTTAGTCTGCGCAAAAAATTGCCCGTCGTCTCCGGGCAGCGAGAAACGTATTTCTCCAAACGCCTGATCCCGAGGGTTAGCAAAGTTAATAGCCACTCCACCCTCGCTGATATTCGCTGTCACGCATGACAATTCCCCGGTGTTTTCACCTTGCACGAAAGCCGGCACCGTGATCGCGCAACGAAAATAACGCCGCCGCTCGCGAACAAGCAGTCCGTAGGATGCTCTAATCGTGTGACTGATGGATTCATGCGAGAGCGGACGCGTCAGGACGAAGGTCGATGAGGCGGACGAAGGCATCCGCACATAGGCGGCCTCTGAGGTTATGAGGAAACTGATTGCAGTGCGATTTGCCGGGGACAGTCGCGCCTCCTTCAACACTCGCAAGGCTTGTTCGCCTAAATCGAGGTCAGCAATGATTGCCTCGAACTTGTTCCTGCTAAGGAGTCCAATCGCAGATCCCGCCTCCGCGCAAATACGCAGCCGTATAGCGAACGGCTTGAGAGAGCCAAGGAGAAGATTCACTGCTGTCGAGTCCTTCGAGAGGACCAACGCGGTTGCTATAGAGCTTTCTTCCACACACTTCAACATGGCAGTTTCCATCTCATCTTCTGACGGGCTAACGGATTTCCATTGAACCGCAGCGCGGGTTCCCATAATCGTTGTCGAACGATCATTTGCTCGCGCTCGCGCTCAAGCTTGGGTTTGGACAATGTTCTTCGCGGCGCCGTATGACGCGCTCGACTGTTTCCAAGAAAGAGGCCGCGGGCTTGTCGCTAAACATAAGATCCGTCTTCTCGATGAAAGCGGCTGCACCATCTTTCTCCAGCCTTGCCGCGTTCTTTTGGGACAGGCTGGTCAGTACGATTATTGGGATGTCACAAGTCGATTTATCGCTTTTCAATGCTCGAAGTACTTCCAGACCGCTCATTTTGGGGAGGAGAAGATCCAGGAGAATCGCGTCCGGAAGCTGTCGCTTGGCCAACGGAAGCGCTTCCTCTCCGTTCGATGCCGCTGCCACTTCATGGCCAGCCTTACGAAGAGCTTTCTCAATCCTCGATCTTATAAACTTACTGTCTTCAATTAACATTAGTTTCATAACTTTGCCTCCCGGGGTATTTTCGTTCGCGAACGGCAATACAAACAGAGTGCCTTTGCATAGTTACAGCCCACGCGAAAGCCACGATCGCGCGTTGCCGTGATTTGGCGGCGTCTTCTCCGTTCGGGGAGAATGCGGCTGATCAGGCCCGAGCAGTTCGCAGGGGTCGAGGGGTTTGGATATCCTGCGAGCCCGCATGGCGCTAAGAACAGCGACTAGCAGGCCGCCGCTGGCAGAGGTAAAAATGCTCATCCCAAGAAAGAGCATCCAATCGCTGGGTCTCATGAGTCGAATTTCTCCGGGCTATGCTGTATCGCCTTGGTGATGCGGTCTGTTATCGTTAATCTTATGATCATCGGTTGTCAAAGTAATTAGATAGAACGAATAATGTTAGTAATACAGAGCGGCCTGTAAGCTTGTTCCGTAAGACTCACCAAGGCCCCGCTGTCTGTGACTTAAGAATGGTGTCAAATTTCCTCGCTGATGTCATTTCGGATTCTCGGCCATCTCTAGCAACACAATCCGGCAGAAAAAGTCCGTATTGCGATCAAGGTCTTGCCCGGGATTTCACTACTTACCGCTCCAGGGTTATTTGACCGTGATTGAAGCGGTGGTCGTGTGTCGCTGGTCATTGGCGGATCCCGTGATCGTCGCTGTGTAGGCGCCGACCGGGGTTCCGGAGTTCGCAGTTGCGGCGGTTTTCGGGGATCCTCCGCCACACGCGGATTGCAACAGGCAGCCCCCCAACACTACGAGAGTGAGAGTCCAAGTGAGGAGCTTCCCTTGTTGTTTGACGCCCGTACCAATTAGCAGCCCGGGAATCAGGAGCGCAAAGAGGATCATGGCACGCGAGCCTGGTCCGGCCGGGTGGGAAGCGCTGGCGGAAGTCCCCGCCACGGTGGTGACCGTTAGCGTCGCCGTCCCAGCGTCATTCGCAACAGTCATGGTGGCCACTGAGCAAGAAGCCGCAGGACTTACCGCGGGAGTGACGCTGCAAGTAAACGTAACTCCCGAGGGATCGAAGCCATTCATGGGACTGACGCTGATGGTGGAGGTAGAGGACTGTCCCGCCGTAACCGAAGAAGGTGACGGAGTGGACGCTGAGAGGTTGAAGCTGCTCAAGACCGCGAATGCGCTCGACGTACTGGCGGTGAAGGCGGTATCTCCGCTGTAGATCGCGGTGATATTGTGAGTCCCCGCGCTGAGAGCTGACGTGGAGTATGTCGCGCTGCCGCTCGCCGTCAAGGCGGAGCTGCCGAGCGAAGTGGTTCCATCCATAAACTTAACCGTACCCGTGGGAGTGCCAGCACTGACGGGGCTCACGGTAGCGGTCAAGGTCAGCATGGCGGACGTCGAACTTCCCGTCAGAGCTGTGGCCGTAGCTCCTCCGGAAACGACTTGTGAGACGGCCGACGATGTACTGCCGCTGTCGATCGAAGCACCGCCATAGACAGCGGTAATCGAATGCATTCCCGCGGCCAGTGTAGAGGTTGTGTAGGAGGCGGATCCGTTAGTGAGGGAGACCGTCCCCAGTGTAGTGGTTCCGTCCATGAACACGACAGTGCCCGTAGCGGAGGTCCCGCCAAGAGGCGTGACCGTGGTTGTGAACGCAACGGATTGATTGAAGGCTGAGGGGTTCTGCGAAGAAGATAACGTTGTGGTTGTGGCCCACTGATTTTCGGTCTCCATTAGGGCCGCGGAGGTGCTGGGCAGGTAAGACGACGATCCGGCATAAACCGCGGTGATGGAGTGAACTCCAAGAGTAAGGCCCACGTTGCTGAGGACGGCTTGGGCATTGTTGGTGACGGTTGCGCTGCCCAGTTGAGTTGCGCCATCGTAGAAAGTGACATCTCCGCTTACCGCGCCGCCATTGACGGCGGGGGAAATAGTAGCGGTGAAGTTAACGAAGCCGTTGGCTGGATTAGCCGATGCGGCGACCGCGGTCGTTGTCGGGAAGTGGAAAGAGGAGGCTTGGTTGATAAATATGGTTATGCCGCCGCTGGCCAGATCGGGTTTGCCATCGCCATTGAAATCGGCGACCGCCGTTCCATATCCTCCACCTGCCAGTGCGAGGTAAGGCTGGAAGGTGCCATCGCCGTTACCCAGCAGCAAGAACCCTCCGCCGCCGGAAACCACATCCAGGTATCCATCGCCATTGAAATCTGCGAGTGACAATGAGGAAAGCGTTTGCGGCGAGGGCACAATGACATTGAAGGGCGCCTGAAAAGTCCCGTCACCATTTCCCAATAGTAGGGAGATTGAGCCGTCGTTGCAGCTGGAAGTGGAAAGGCATTCGTTGGCGACCATCAGATCGAGCTTGCCGTCTCTGTTTACATCTCCGACGAGAAGCGAGCTGGCATACGTCGCCCCGGTGCCGTAGCTGACTGCCGGCTGAAACGTTCCATCGCCGTTGCCCAGCAAGATTGACACAGCACCGTTGTTACAGTTGTTGTTGCTGGCACACTGATTTGTGACCAATACATCGAGCTTGCCATCGCCGTTCGCGTCGCCTACGGCAACTGCAAGAGCGCTTGATCCTCCCGAATTGTAATTGACCGCCGGCTGAAAGGTACCGTCGCCGTTGCCCAAAAGGACTGATACGGCGCCATTGTCGCAAGTGTTGTTGCTGTCACATTCGTTCACCACTACGAGGTCGGCCTTGCCGTCTCCGTTTACATCTCCCACGGCGACGCCAACCGCATAGAGAGCGGCCGAACTGTAAGCGACGGCCGACTGAAAGGTTCCGTCGCCATTGCCCAGGAGCACGCCGACGCTTCCCGTACAGCTGTTCTGGCTCGAGCACTGATTAGCGACCAGCACATCCACCTTGCCGTCGCCGTTCACATCTCCGGCGGTCAAGTAAAGAGGGTCGGAGCCGCCTGAGCCATAAGTTACCGGCGCGAGGAATGTTCCGTCGCCGTTTCCGCGGAGAATTCCGACTGTTCCGCCGTTGCAGTTCGTGCTGATGTCGCACTCATTGGCCACCATTAGGTCGGCCTTACCATCGCCATTCAGGTCCGCGGCGGCCAGTGAGAAAGTGCTTACACCGCCAGGGCTGACGGAGCGGGATGCCTGGAAGGTTCCGTTGCCGTTGGCCAAGAGAACGCTCACCGAGCTGCCGGAGCAGAACTCGTCGCTGCATTGACTCGTCGCCAGAATGTCCAGCTTGCCATCCCCGTTTAGATCTTTGACCACCACTGACTCGGTCGCCCGTGCACCGGCAGTGTAGTTTTGGACAGTCTGCAAAGTACCGTCGCCATTGCCCAGCAAAATGCCGATCAGACCTGTGCCGCAGTCCGCGCTAGAGTCGCACTCGTTGGCAACAACCACGTCCACCTTGCCATCCCCGCTTACATCAGAGGTGGCGACCGACATAAGCGTCTGCCCTCCCGATGCGTAGGTTGCAACAGCCTGGAAAGTTCCGTCGCCGTTGCCCAACAATACGCCCACGGTGCCGCCCCAGCAGTTGTTGCTGGCGCCGCACTGATTAGCCACTACCAGATCAGGATGGCCGTCTCCGTTTAGATCTCCAATCGCTACTGACCGGGCAGTATTGCCACCGCTGCCGTAAGCCATGGCCGCCTGGAAAGTTCCGTCGCCATTGCCTAACAGAACTGCGACAGTCCCGTTCGCACAGCTGTTACTGGAGGCACAATTATTTGCCACTACCAAGTCAGGGTGGCCGTCTCCGTTGAGGTCGGCTATGGCGACCGCATAGGCATCGGCGCCTCCCGAGTTGTAGGGCACGGCTGTCTGGAAAGTTCCGTCGCCATTGCCAAGAAGAACCGACACCGAACCGGAATTACAATTGTTATTGGCAGTGCATATATTCGTCATGACGACATCGGGCTTGCCGTCGCCGTTCACGTCCGAGACGGCTATCGAAAAAGTGCTGGCTCCCGAAGCGTCGTAGGAAACCGCCGCCTGGAAAGTTCCGTCGCCGTTGCCGAGCAGCACCGAGACCGAACCGGAATTACAGTTATTGGTGGTTGAGCATTGATTCGCAACCAATATGTCGAGATGGCCATCGCCGTTTATGTCAGCGGCAGCAATCGACACTGCGTCGGCCCCGGCGGCATAGCTCACGGCCGCCTGAAAAGTGCCATCGCCGTTGCCCAATAGCACTCCAACACTGCCGGTGCAGCTGGAACTGCTCGCGCACTGGTTCACCACCAGGACGTCGGCGATGCCGTCCCCGTTTACGTCTCCCGCGGCCGATGAGTAAGCGTCTAGTCCGCCGGAAAGGTAGGTGGGCGTCGACTGAAAAATCGGGGCTAAGCCGGATGGGGGCGTTACCGCATGCCCCACGGAAGTCTGCGGATGGTGTAGTTTAGCCATCCCCGGCGGGACGTGGGGTGTTTGTGAAGGTGCAACTGGACGGCTTCCGGCGCGCACGGGTCCCATGGCAGGGCTGTTTTTCGATAATGCGGGAGTGCTCGCGGCTTGGCCAGGAAAAGAAATTTGAGCAAAGACGTTCGTACCCGCGAAAACAAGCAGGAAGGCAAAGGCGAAAAACATTCTCCGGATTGAGTAGGGAAATTTCTGACAAAACCTGTTCGCGTTAGGCATGGAACCCCTTTGTCAATTGATAGTTACCCCTCCCAGAGACTCGCAGCAACTCCGAGGAACAATCCACGCTTGTTTGCTAATAAGATTAGAAAGGGTTAACTTATAAGCACTTTCTCAGTAACTAAGTAACTTATCAAGTGACAATAGTAACTTGCGTTTTTGTGGCAAATGAAGCCGGAGGATTCTTATGCGGCAGTGTATCCAAAGTCGGCTCATAGCCGATGCGCTAGTGAGATATTTGGTAGCGGGTGCGGGATGATGGCGGACACTGCTTTCCGTCGATTTTCTAGAGGCTATCAGCCCGAAGAGGCACTCAGGTTTCGTGAGCCGAGTTTCAGTATATGACTTAGAGCACGTCCAAACTTATAATTACTTAGGTAAGTTAAGAAGTGCGAATTCTACCGTGAGATTGAGTTAGCCGTGTTTCCCTGTATTAGTTACGACATACATTAGCGGAACCAAGGCGATCCGCATCGGCAAAGTATTCACTCTGGAACCGAGACCCTACCTATGTATTCGCGTCGAACCCTCGTTCGCCACTCTCTGGTTTCCCTATCATTCGTGCTACTGTACCTTCTGTTAAACCGTCCCGAAGTCATTTTCTTCTCTCGCATTGGGTTCGTTGCCTGGTTTCCCGCCATCGGTCTGGTGATGGCGCTGATGCTAGGAGTGAGCCCGTGGTATGCGCTTCTGGTGTGTTTCACCGATGCTTTTGCAGGTAGGGTTATTTATGCCGAGTCAGTCTTGTCCGTCAGTAACACGGTGGGTGCCGCCGGTGTCGCTATTTGTTACGGAACCGCGGCATACGTGCTGCGTGGCCCTGCGCGGATTGACCTGGAACTGCGCCGCCGAAGAGATGTAATCCGCTATGTTTTGGTCAGCGTGGCAGCGGCTGTAGCCGCAACAATAATTGGCGTCACATGCCTAATTGCGGATCACAGTATTAAGTGGGGGGAATACAAGCCATCTGCTCTCGGGTGGTTCTTGGGTGATGCCATCGGGTTGGTGGGTATTGCACCATTTCTTCTTGTCCATGTATTCCCGCATGTGCGTGAATGGCTGTCGCCGGAACCCCGCTGTCACGCAGCCACAGTCCCTTCCCGCGGAGCGACGTTTACTCTAGGTGCGCTCGCGGAAGCCTGTGGCCAAGGATTGACGATAGCAGCCGTCCTCTGGATGATGTTCGGAACAGAGGATGGCCGCTACGACCACTTCTATTTGTGTTTCATTCCGATCATCTGGATTGCGATGCGTCAGGGAGTCCGGCGAGTCGTCACCGGCCTGCTGACGCTGAATTTCGGAATCGTAGTCGCGATGCATTTATTTCCACCAAGCGCAGTGATGTTTGCCAAAGTCGCCCTGCTCATGTTGGTATTGTCCGCAGTGGGGCTCATCGTGGGATCTGAGGTCAGCGAGCGAGAGCGCTTAGCACTCGATCTGAATGAACAAACCACCTATTTAAACTCACTGATACAAAATAGCCCACTCGGGATCGTCGTTCTTGATCGGCAAGGGCGGGTAGACCTGGCAAATTCCGCCTTTGAGAAACTCTTCCAGTACGGTCGGCACGAGCTTGCTTCGGTTGATCTCGGGAAAATGGCGATCACGGGTGAAGCGGGCCCGGACTCCGCACAACTGATCCCACAGATCTTCGCCGGGAAGGCATTACATAAGACAGTGCGACTACGACGTAAAGACGGGGAATCCCTCGATCTGGCACTGCACGGCGTCCCGCTACTGGTGAACAATGTCGTACGAGGCGCTTATCTGATCTATGAGGACATTTCTGAACAAATCCGGGCGGCAGAAGCACAGCGGAAGCATGCCGAGGCATTGGATCGACTCGTGAAGGAGTTGGAACTTCGTACAGAGCAGATAACAACACTCAACGAAATGGGGGCTCTGTTGCAGTGTAGTGGAACAGTCCAGGAAGCCTGCATCGTCGTGACCAACTGCGTGCAAAAGCTTTTACCGGAAGCTCTTTCTGGAGCTCTTTATTTGTTTAGGTCGTCGCGAGACCTTATCGAAGCTGCAGTTCGGTGGGGTACGACGGACGGGTTAGTGCCTGCATTTCCTCCCGACGCTTGCTGGTCTCTTCGCCGTGGCCAGCCATATTGGAGTGAGTCTCCGGTCAATGGCATCGCCTGCCAACACTTGGCCGAGATGTCACCCGTCGAAAGCTTATGCGTGCCGATGGTTGCACAGGGAAACACGGTTGGCATTTTGCATCTCGAATTCCAGGATGCCACACAGCTCGAAAATGGTTCTGAGACGAGGAGCCTTCGCATATCCCATGAGCAATTGGCGAGTAGTGCGGCCTCGCAGATCGCTCTTTCGCTGGCCAGCCTGCAACTGCGCGAGACTCTTCGCGAACAGTCGATTCGTGATCCGCTCACTCGCCTGTTCAATCGGCGCTTTCTGGAGGAATCGCTGGAAAGGGAATTGCAGATCGCCAGTCGCAAGAAGCAGGCTATCGCCGTTCTTTTCCTCGACCTCGATCACTTCAAGAAATTCAACGATACTTTTGGCCACGATGCAGGAGATGTCGTGCTTCAGGCCCTTGCCGACCTGTTCCGCACTTTTTTTCGCTCCACGGACATATGCTGTCGGTATGGTGGCGAAGAGTTCGCCATCATCCTGCCTGAGTCATCGGCAAACGACGCTGCTCTCCGTGCGAACGCGTTGCGCGCCGAAGTGAAGAGCCTTCGGTTACAGTACAAGAAGCAGAATCTTGGCCATCTTTCTCTCTCGGCTGGCATAGCAGGATTTCCGGAGCATGCTTCCGCATCGGACGAGTTGCTCAAGATCGCGGATCAATGCCTGTATCAATCCAAATCCTCCGGGCGCGACGCTGTCACCGTGGCTTTCCCCAAAGCGCGCGACAAACTGGGCGTGATTCGCGTGGACTCAGATTGCTGATGCCGCGTCCTTGGATAGCCCTTGGACACCAGCGAGCGTGGGTTACAGCGCATTGGCGGGAATGAGCGAACACCGCTTGACGATCACCCAACCGAGTAGTTGAATCAAATAGCCCTTAAAGTGGCTCAAATGTGAAGGAAAGTAGCGCGCCCAAAGAACAGACGGGCAAGTCATTAAATGCGAATCTGCTGGCACAAGCTAAAGGAGAACAGTCCGGCACGAAGCAAGTTGCCCGGCCCCAAATTGCTGATGCTAAGTCGCTTAGCCGTGCTAGATAGTCTCTTCAAATGGCTTCGTATGGTACAAATTCTCCAGCGACAAAATGTCGATGATTTGACGCCGCCGTATCTGGCGAGTCGCGAAAGCAATGTGATCCTCCAAGTCCGGCTCGCACTTCCTGTAGAACATCAGATCCCACAGATCGCATGCTTTCAGCTCGCCTATCAGAGCATCGTGGTTCGAGATCAGTTCCATGGCAATCTGCTCCTTACACTCAGCCCATGTCGTACTTCGCCAGATTCACCGTAGCGTTGAAACCGTCAGCCGTCTATACCACGCAATTCTTAGGGTATCTCGGCCTTGGGAATTGCTGTTGAACATAGATACTCCGCATGGATAACTTCGTTCGCATCATTCGCGCATACTCCGCGTGTTTATTGCGAGCGGTTTTTACCCTCAGATGATTTAGTACGAGCGAAGATAGAATTCGGATTTGTTCAACGGCAAAATCCAGCGGGATAACCACGGTGTCGATTAACCAGAATATCGCGCGGTAGTTCCGTAAAAAGCCAACGCTATAGAAGCCAGGGCACGATTCTCAGGAACTCTCACGCAAGCTTCACCGGCTCACGAGCTTCGGCAACCGACACTCTGTCTTTGATTGCAGAGTATTCATCTTGGGACAGGACCATGCGGGATATAAGCTCGAGCTTATTACGATAGGGGCGATTTTCCAGCAATCGTTCCAGCGACTCGGTCGACATTCCAAGTTCGGCAATTTGCTCTCGGGCAGCAGCGTTCAAATCAACCAGGTGCTCGGAAACAAGTTCTTCGGCCGACCGATTCGAATAATTCAAATCTTCGCTCGTAACGTGAAGATTGCGTATTCTTCGAAACCCCTGATACCAGCGCCAGCTGTAATAGAGGATGGTTCCAAGGCAAATTCCACCAACGACCGCTCTTGTGTATCTCTTCACGTTTGCTACCTCCGCCGCAGAGTTTCCCTGTAGCGTGAGTTCGATGCTGCTTTCCGCAGTCAGGTTGTGACGAAGCACACCGGATAACCAATTGCCACCAAGGTCGGGGCGTTCGAGCGCATCTGTTTTGTTTGCGTCAGTATGGCACGCACACATTTAGCGTTTGAGCTGTGCTCGATTCATCAAAGTTTGAATTCCGTATCGAGATCTCTGATGCTATTCGACACGGCCTCAATCTCTTGTTCGATCAATTGCTGGCGATCGGCCGAAGCGGGCTTTCTCCCTTTGCAGCTTCCTAAGACGTTCCACCTGTTCTTCATGCATGTTTCGCGCCTCCCGCAGCGTTGGCATCAGTTCCCTCCGCGCAAGGTAAGATAGCGACAAGGGATTAATCAACGGTGAGTTGGAAACTATGGAAACCGCAGCCCGTGATCTGGCGTCGCCGGGCGAATCGCTCCGCCCGGTCCGCCGGCACACTACGCTACTCTTTCGGTCGGCACGGCTGTCTTTTCGCCGTGAGCTTCGCCAGTCGAGGAAATATCCTGAGCGCCCGTGCGTTGCAGTATGTCCTTGGCCTTCTTGGTTTCTTCGGAGCTGTCGGAGTGAACGGAAAGCAGAATTCCGCCGTCTTTCACGCGGCCTTCGTACCGCTTGGCCTCGTATTCCGGTATGCCCATGCCGATCAAAGCGCCGGTGAGACCGCCCACCGCGCCGCCCACGCTGGCTCCCGCCAGCGCCGCCATAATCGGACCGGCCGCGATGAACGGCCCCAAGCCCGGAATTGCCAGCGCGCCGATTCCGACCAGCCAACCCAAGCCCCCGCCTAAGAGGGCTCCCGTTCCGGCGCCCGTGGTTGCGCCTTCCGGCGCCTTCGTGTTTTTCTCATGGGCAAAATCCTTGGTGTCTTGTTTTTCCGGAAGGAGCACGGACACGTCGCTGTTGGAAAACCCGGCTGTCTTAAGAGCCTCGACGGCGCGGTCCACACTCGACCTGTCCGTGTAAATGCCAAATACTGCCGTATTCTTTCCCGCCATTAGTGATCTCCTGTTTTCTTACTGCTTGGGTTTGATTTCGAGCTGACTCGTTACCTTGTCTTTACCCACGATTTCGGCGGCTTTCGCTTCGATCGTGTTCTTTTCGTCCTCCGAGCGGACAGGACCTTTGAGCGTCACTATTCCGTTTTGCGAGACGATCTTCACATTGTGCGCGTACGTCGATAACGATTTATCCTGCATGATCGACCGGCGAATATCCCGAGCGATGTCACGGTCAGGCCGATTTTCCTTTTGTTGATCGGCGGTCGGTTCCGCCTGATTCCGATCCCGGTCGTTCACTTTGGTGTTATCGGGAGCCGGGTTCGGGGAGGAATCCTGTGCTCGTGCGAGCATCGGTGCCAGACATAGCAGCAATGCGACTGTAAGTAAGTTAGATGCTGTTTTGACAGACTGCTTCATTCTGTACTCCTTTATTTAATCTGATCTCTTTGCCGAGACCAGTGGTTACGAAACCAGCGCATCGGTGGGCACCGAAAAGGAAGCGCCTGCGTGATTTGACCCTGCCGAGGACGCTTCCAATCAGTGGCCGAGTGCTCCTATGCCACCCGTTTAGCCTTCTTGCTCCCTGCAACGTCATTCTTTTCGTCTTCCTCCCGGTTCGCCTGCGCGTTAATTTCCTGGGAAAGTTCGGTGAGCTTCTGGTCCGTTTCTTTCTCTTCCTGAAGCGTTTTCGCCAGCAACGAAAGGTGTTCCTTCTCCCCGAGTTCCTTGGCGAAGGCACAAACAGTTCCGTAGGCGGCGATTTCGTAATGCTCGACACGCTGCGCCGCGCCGATGAGAGCAGCGTCCATCACACTGCCTTCAAAGTCCTCTTCCATAACTTCCGCGCCTTCTTCCACCAGGCCTTGCATTGCTTTGCACGTCTTGCCCTTGGGGCTTTCGCCCAAGCCTTCGAAGACATGCTCTAGGCGCTGGACATGAACCTTGGTCTGTTCCAGATGTTTTTCAAATCCCTGACGCAATCCGTCAGACGATGCGGCCTTGGCCATTTTCGGCAAAGCCTTGATGAGTTGATTTTCTGCGTTGTAAAGGTCCTTCAGTTCGTCGGTATAAAGATCTCTCAGTCCTTCAGACATTTTTCCTCCAAAACAGCGATTTGACTTACGATATATCCGGTTCTTCAAGCTTGCGGGCGGAGGGGTCGATTCCTGCGAATCGCAACGTTGCTGCAAAATCAAGAAGCGCGCTCTAAGAGCATGCGGAAAATTAGCTCGAAGTCCGGCACCGAGTGGATAAGTTTCGCTAACGCGAGCCTTACTGCAGCGCGATCGTCGGCAATCAGAATACGCATCACGCTTACCCTTCAAACAAGCTTGGCCCTTTCGAGGCTTGGGGACCATCGGGTGCAGAGGGTAATTGCGGTCGTAGAATCCGATGTCATGGGGCGATGTGCGCGATACGCCGCCCCGTCAGTGTAATTTCACGGAGCCAAGACGGACAAATATCGGCGCTAGTTTTCATTGGACCTTGTTTTACGGCGGATAGCAGAGGCCGACAAAGATCTCGGCCTCTGCAACGTCCTCAAAGGCTAGGCAGATCTCCGCAACTTCACTTTGTTTCCCGCGGCTTTCTTTCGGACGCCCGACTTCCTGGCTTGTCCCGCAGCCTCCTTGTTAAGCTCTCCATCGTCTTTGAGATTTTCGACGCCTTGTTCCAGGGCCGGAGAGTCGACAACTTCCCAATCACCGCCTTCATTCCATGGACCGCGCGCATCCGTTTCGCCTTCGTCGCCAACGCCGGTTGAGTCATTGAAATATTGATCCACCAGCACCGGCGTCGGAGCGATCTTACCGATGACAAAAGGATCCTTGCCCATGCTCTCGAGGGCAGCGGTGAACGCCTTCATATGGGTGATCTCGCGGGTCATCAGGAATTGCAGCGTGTCGATGGTTCCCGGATCGTCGGTAAAGTTAATGAGCCGTTCGTAGACGATTTTGGCGCGAGCCTCCGCGGCAATATTGCTGCGCAGATCGACATCGAGTTCGCCGGTGATTTTCAAATAGTCCGCGGTCCAGGCATCGCCCATCGAATTGAAGAGATTGACCCCTCCTCCGCCGGCGATGGCGATGAGTGGATCGACTTCAGCAGCGTCGCGGCCGAATTTAAGCGGTTTCAAGTGCATGCGCGCGAGCGTGCCGACTACTTCGAGGTGACTAAGTTCCTCGGTGCCGATATCCATCAGCAGGTCTTTGCGTTCAAGATCGTCGCAATTTAAACCCTGGATGGAATACTGCATGGCGGCAGCCAGTTCGCCGTTCGCGCCGCCGAATTGCTCCAGCAGCATATTGCCAAACCGCGGATCAGGCGTTCCAACATTTACTGTGTACATCAGCTTTTTTATATGGTGGTACATAACGTCATTTCCCTCTTTTCCTGCAAATGATTCCTGCGGCAATTGCCGAAGGGTTGTTCCGATACAAGAGTGTTCTTTTTATATTCAGCGGTGATAAGCGAGTGGCCAATCGGCAACGTCGCGTAGGAACGCCGACATGTTGCTGTATCGCGGACGATGAGATTTGGGTGGAGAGAACCCTTCGCCTGACCTGAAGTGTCCCAGCACTGCGAAGAGCTAACTGGAAGACATCCGTGCACCCACTTAACTGGGCGGCACGCCTTGGTGTCTTTCAGCCCACAGCTTCATCTAGCTGCGTCGCAAGGTCGGTCGAGTAGCGGACGCAATATCTTCCGGTCTTATTGTTCGCCTTTGCCAATCTCTTCATTCAGCTGGAGAGCGTTGGATGTCGCGAATCCGGCGGCTGTGTTATCGAAGATGCACCACGACCGTGCTTCCCTAGCTAGATCCGCGATCCGCCTCGCCGTTGCTTTGAGAAACTCGACTGAATACGAAGAATAATAACGTCGAGGAGAACCATGAAGACGAAAGTAAGCGACTTGTTCGAACCCGCTCGGCTGCTCGCCAGCGGGGACGCATGCCGGATTCGCCGCAACGCCGGCAATTTTGAAATCTTTTAGTAGGTCGTCTGCGCCGACATCGAACCACGTCGCGTGGCGGGCTTCCAATGCGACATCCCCGTCGTGCCGATCGCGAAGGAGGCCGAAGAATCGTGCTGCAATCGCATAGTCGAAAATACAACGTGGAGGCAGCTGGACGAGAAGTAAACCGAGCTTTTGCCCCATGAATCTGACCTGTTTGAGAAAAGCCGTCAAATCATTCGGTTCGCATCTCAGCTTGGCTTCATGAGTAATCGTCCGCGGAACTTTCACTGAAAACCGAAAGTCTTCCGGTACTGATGTGGACCATCGTTCCCAAGTGGAGTACTTGTGTGGACGATAAAATGAAGAATTGATTTCGCAACAGTTGAATATTCGAGAGTAGCGTTCAAGATGAGTTACACCTTCAGGCTTAAACTGAGCGACAGCTAGGCGCGGAATGTTCCACCCTGCGCAGCCGATACGAATGACATTAGGAGTATCATGTGCACCTAAATTGCCAGTCTTGAGTCCCCGAGGATTCAACTCTCTCATCTTACCTTCCACTCGTCACTGTCACCATCTGTTTTCTGGTGTATATCGCGCACGAACCCGTGCGATGGCTAAGGGATGGGGAGCTGATGTGCATGTTTCTGAGACGAAATAATCTGCACCCTCGCCTTGGCATTAACGAAGTGCATAGTGAACGATACCACTCAACGCGATGGGAAATTGGCAGGGCGCGACGATAAACGTTGCGAATCGGGGCTAGAAGTTGGGAATGTTGCAGTAACCAGCGTTCCACTGAGGTTAGACGTAATTTTCAGACTTCCGCCAAACTGTCTCGCCCGCTCGCGCATGCCGCGGAGGCCAACTCCGCCACCGACAGTGTTTAATTCGTTGAGTCTCTCAGCACCGATTCCTCTACCTTGATCTTCTACTTCAACCTTAATTGTTTCTTCAGAAATCGTAATTCGGACGACCGCTGTCGGGCTTTCCGAATGACGGTGTACGTTTGTGAGGCATTCCTGAACAATGCGGAAAATTGCCACTTCCTTTTCCTCCGTCAGTCTTCCGATGTCAGAAGAGATGTCCAGATTTATTTTCATATCAGCTCGCTCGGCAAGGCCCTCTACATACCACGTTAGAGCCGATTTAAGTCCGACTTCATCAAGCAGAGGGGGATGTAGAAGATGCGAAATTGTGCGGATCTCCGAACTGATCTCTTCAATCCATCGTGCGCTTTCTGATACGGCCGCAGTAGCTTGCGGCGACAGTGAATTTGATTCCATCTCAATCAAAGCAGCATTCATGCGTAAAGCTGCAAGCATCTGGCCGACACTGTCGTGCAGCTCACGAGCCAAACGTCGCCTTTCGTCATCCCGAAGCCTCAAGAGCGTCGTCGTAAGCTCCCGGAGGCTGTCTTCGGCACGCTTTCGTTCCTGGATCTCTCCCTCTAATTCCGCGGTCCGCTTCTTAACTTCTGTTTCAAGCTCGCGCCTTGCCAGCAACAGGTCGCGCTCATAGCGTGTACGATCGGTGGCATCAAAGAAAGCAAAGTGTATTAAAGAGTGACTGCCGTTCTGCCCCACTTGCTTTATCGAGTTAACCAAAACCGGGAGGGGAGGACGATCTGGACAAACGAGATCAAACGCTACCTCCTTCACTCCGCCCTGCATCTCCAATAAAGGAGCAAATTGGGTCTCATAAAAAATCTTCCCAGGCACGGTCAACAAATCTTGCAGCCGCTTGGCGGAAATTAGATTTTCTCGGACGTAGCCGGTCCAATCTAGGAGGGTTTGGTTGACCCTGACAATCATTCCGTCGGCGAGCGTCGAAATATAGCCACACGGCGCAGTTTCGTACAACTCGTGCACATTTTCGTCGATAAGCGGTGTGTCCATTTCTACAATCCGCTGCCTCTCCCTGTCGATTCAAGGCTTTTTCTTATCGCAGAAATCGTTTCGTCCGGTGCGCTGAGATGTGGACAGTGACCAGTAGCTTTCATTAAGACCAAAATACTGTTCTTCAAATGGTCGTGAACATAGTGCCCGACGGGTAGCGGCGCAATCGAATCTTCTGCGCACTGCAAGATGACTGCCGGGGTTTTCAGCCTGCTTAGATCAGAACGGTTATCTGATAAGAACGTCACCCGCGCGAAATGTTTGGCAATCTCCGGATCGGTCCGGCAAAAACTATTGGCGAGTTCCGCAGAAAGTTCCGGTCGGTCTGGATTGCCCATAATAACCGGCGCCATCGTGGCAGACCAGCCGAGGTAATTGCGATCAAGAAAGTCCAGCAACCCTTCGATATCGTTCTTGCTAAAGCCCCCGTGATAGTCGCCGTCGTTGAGGTAGCAGGGTGAGGGTCCGATCAAGACAAGCCGGTCGAAGCGTTCCGGTTCACGAATTGCAGCGAGCACCCCGATCATCGCGCTCACCGAGTGCCCAACAAACACGACGTTTGTTAAGTTCAAGTCGGCGCAAATTTCCAAAATATCTGTCGCGTAGCCATCCAAAGTCGCATATCTTGTCGGGCTGAAAGCCCCGAGGTCAGAGTCGCCAGCGCCCACATGATCAAAAAGAACGACGTTGTAATATTGTCGAAATGCAGGGGTTACCAGTCGCCACATGTTTTGATCACAGCCGTAGCCGTGCGCGAAGATCATCGGCTGAGAACCTTCGCCGACGGTTTTCACGTTATTTCTTTTTAGCACTGACATTTCTCGAGTCCGCCACGACACCGGGACGAATGGCCCCATTTTTACTCTTTGCTAATTATAGTTGCGCGGGCTGTTCTCAGCGATGTGCTCACACTACGATCTCGCGTCAGAACTCTGCAGCAGGATCTTTTAACCAGACTATCGTCTACCGCTCTGCAAGCCGGTTTGTTACTTACTAGTAATAACCGAAACCCTGTATATCTCACACTGATAGGAATTGAAATCATACGGAGCTTTGACATCGCGTCTATTTCGTCTTGGACACCTGTGAAATGAGCGAAAAACCGATATTGTGCGTTGATGACGATCTCGATACGCTCAAGCTGCGCAAAAGTTTGCTCACCACCGCAGGATACTCAGTTCTAACCGCTAGTTCGGGCGCAGAGATTCTGCATTTGCTGAGTGAGGGACTCGACGTTGATCTAGTGCTGCTGGATTATCTGATGCCCGGCATGAATGGGGACGAACTGGCGGCGAAGTTGCGGGAACGTTATCCTCACTTGCGGTTGATTGCGGTCTCAGCAGTCGGTCAGCTTCCTGAAAATCTGTTGCGGCTAGTCGACAGTCACGTGCAAAAGGGGCATGATCCCGAAGTTCTTCTTGCTACCATTTCGGCAGTTCTCGCCCAGTCGTCCGCACAATCCGCAAATGCGACAGCGGGACCGAAGACAATTCTCTGCGTGGAAGATGAGCAATTGCAACTTCAACTCAGGAGGGCTGTGCTTGAGTCGGCGGGCTTTCATGTCCTTGAAGCTCGGTCGGCGCACGCGGCTTTGGAAGTTTTCAAGTCTCAGCACGTCGATGCTGTGGTAATGGACTATTGGCTATCGGGCAAAAACGGAACCGCCGTTGCCGAAGAAATGAAGCTTATTTCTCCTCGAATTCCGATAATAATGTTGTCCGGGTTTTCCGCCTTGCCCGGAGAGAATGCAATTGTGGACGCGTGGCTTCGCAAAGCTGAGGTCCAACCAGAAGATCTTGTCAATGAGGTCAAACGCCTTGTCGATCGTGACGCTGTACTCGACCGCCGGTCAAGTGCCGAATGAAAAAACGAAGCGCCAAGCATTCGTCCTCACGAAGACAACCTCTCTTTTACGCTCTGGCGTTTTCGCTGTTAGTCGGCGCAAACGCCGCGCATGCGGCTTCCGTGACCCAGGAAAATCCGCTAAAGGATCTCACACTGGAGCAACTGGGCAACGTGGAAGTGACTACGGTTTCCAAGGAGCCAGAACAGGTCTGGAAAACTCCGGCGGCGATTTATGTGCTCACAGGCGACGATATAAGGCGTTCTGGCGTGACCAGCATTCCGGAAGCTCTGCGCCTGGTACCCGGCGTCGAGGTTGGACGGATTGAATCCAATGGCTGGGCGGTCGGTATTCGAGGCACGGAAACAAATTTCTCGAAGGCGGTTGCGGTGTTGATTGACGGGCGGAGTGTCTATACTCCGCTCTACTCCGGTGTGTATTGGGATGTGCAGGACCTGGTATTAGAAGACATTGACCGCATCGAGGTGATTCGCGGGCCCGGCGGAACTGTGTGGGGACCGAATTCCGCTGATGGCGTAATCAATATCATTACTAAGACGGCGTCCGAGACTCAGGGTGCTATGGTTTCCGTCCTGAGCGGAAACCAAGACCGACTGATAGCTGAGGCCCAATATGGCGGCAGCGCTGGCGATCTGAGCTATCGGGTGTATGGAAAGGGTTTTATTCGGGAGCCCGAATATCACACCAATCACAACAATTTCGATGGATGGAACCAGGAACGTGGCGGCTTCCGGATGGATTGGCGCAGCGACGTTCGTACTAACTACATGCTGGAGGGTGATCTTTACGGCGGGACTTCCCCCGCTGAAACTGGGTCTGCGAGCTTTATAAATTCGGTTGCGGGCGGGGATATCGTCGGCCGTTGGCGGCACACCTTCGAAAACGGGTCCGACATTTATTTGGAAGGTTATTTCGACCGCACCATTCGCAGCGGTGTTCTTTATGGTGAGACACGCAACACCATCGATCTTGATTTTCTTCACCATTTGAAGATCGCAGACCGGCATGAGATCAGCTATGGATTTGGGCTGCACTGGAGCCCCAACCACTTTGTTCCCCGAGGGGTCGGTGTAAACGTCGTGCCCAATACCAACACCGACTACATTCACACCGGATTTGTGCAGGATGAGATTCATTTCCTGAACAACAAGGCCTCGCTCACGGCGGGGATAAAGCTTGAGGACAACAACTTCAGTGGGTTCGACGTTCAGCCGACTTTGCGCGCCCTGTGGAACGCAAACCCACATCAGAGTTTTTGGACCGCGGTAACTCGCGGTGTTACGACCCCTTCCCGTATCGAAGAGGGTTTTGATCTGTCCGGACAAATCTCCGTGAATCCGCCGCTGTACGTTGCGGTGCTGGGCAATCCGCATTTCCAGTCGGAGACCGTTCTCGGCTACGAAGGAGGCTACCGGCAATTACTGGCGCCTAATTTCTATGTCGACCTCGACGTTTTTCATAACGACTACGACCACTTGCAGAGCTTCAGTTTGCCCATGCTGATAGGAAATACGATTACCTATTTTTATGAGAACGCTATTGCCGGGTCAACGAACGGGGTTGAAATTGCACCGAACTGGAAACCCCGGCCCTGGTGGCAGTTGTCCGGATCCTATTCCTTTGCCGGAGTTGACTATCATGCGAATACGCCCGGATCGGACATAAGCTCAACGGGGTCCGTCGGAACCTATGAAGGGTCGAGCCCGGCTCACCAGGTTAAGATCCAATCCCACATTGATCTCGGAAAGAAATTCGAATTCGATCAGAGCTACTTTTACGTAAGCGCTCTTCCCGCTCAAAAGATTGCGGCTTACCAGACGATGGACGGCAGGCTCGGCTGGAAATTTCTTAAGGAATGGAATTTCTCACTGGTGGGGCAAGACTTGTTTCAGCCTTTCCACTTCGAATGGGGCACAGGCGACCCATCGGAAGCGGCGATCGGAATCCGGCGAGCGGTATATGTCCAGTTAGGCTGGAAGTCGGCACGTTGACCCGAAAACTTCGGGCTCGCAGTTCTAACCGTTCCTGAAGACCTTCTAGCGAATGATTGCTGAACTGAGAAATCGCGGAATGCGGATGATCCGCTTGCAGATTTTGCAGCCCATAAGTTTCCTCGTTCTCCTTGTTCTGAGTTCCATCCTGGCCGGGGCGCAGAAGGCCAGTCCCACGGAATCTGAAGTCAAAGCGGCCTACCTTTATAACTTCGGCAAGTTTGTTCGATGGCAGGAGAATCGTCGCAGTGCGGATTCGCTGACTATCTGTGTCCTTGGGAAGGATCCATTTGGAACAGTGCTCGACTCAACAGTGGAGGGTGAGAGCATCGATGGCCGAAAGATTATGGTGAAGAGGCTCGCGAGTCTCCAGGAATCGGAGCCGTGCAGCATTCTGTTTGTCGGAGTATCGGAAGAGCATCACCTCGTGGCGATTCTCAACGTCGCCCAGCGCCAAGGCATGCTTACGGTCAGCGACATCGCCCATTTTGCTCAGCGCGGCGGTGTCATTGGCTTCGTTACACAACAGGACAAGATTCGTTTCGAAGTGAACCGCGGTGTGGCGGAGCAATCGCACCTGACACTGAGTTCTGAGTTGTTGAAGGTGGCCAGCAAGGTGATTGAGAAAGTTCCGCCTCAAACTTAAACGCTATGAGCGTAGGGCGCAGACGTTCGATTTCGACCAGACTCACCACGATGAACATCCTGGTGAGCGGTACTGCGCTTCTGCTTGCCAGTTTCGCCTTCTTTGCCTACGACCAAATCACTTTCCGTCAGGGATTACTGCGTACGCTTTCCGCGCAGGCGCAGATTATTGGCTCCAACAGTGTGTCATCGCTCCTATTCAATGATCCCCAGTCGGCTTCCAACACTCTTTCTGCGCTTAAGAATGCTCCGCATATTGCTTCGGCCGGAATTCTGACTGCCGACGGCCGAAATTTTGCTACGTACAAGCGCCAGGGAGAAGGTGAGATTATAAATATTCCGGGTCTGAGCCCTGCCGAAATGGAAGAGTATCGATTCGGCAGTACGCATGCCATCCTAGTTCGCAAAATATTATCCGAAGGTAAGCTGGTTGGTTTTGTTTATGTTCGGGCGGATCTTCGTGAAATCGATGAACGCTTACGGCGATACGCCATCATCTCTGCGGCTGTGTTGTTGCTCTCATTGATGCTGGCTTTTCTCCTCTCCTGGCGATTTCGCCGGTCGGTCGCCGAACCTATCATTACGCTGGCTGAAACCGCCCAGAATGTATCGCGGAATAAGGACTACCGAGTGCGCGTTCCCGCCAGCAGTACAGGCGACGAACTCGCGACCTTAATCGATTCGTTTAACGAAATGCTAAGGGAAATCCAGCGCCGGGATGGCGAACTGCAAAAGGCGCATGATGAGCTAGAGCGCCGTGTTTCGGAACGCACACGCGAATTGGTGTCGGCGAACCGCGAGCTAGAGGCATTCTCATATTCGGTATCCCATGATCTGCGCGGGCCGCTCGATGCCGTTAACGGGTTCAGCTATGTACTTCTAAAGAACAGCGCGACGCGGCTGGATGAAAAAGGGAAAGAGGCGCTGGACAGTATT
Organism: Candidatus Sulfotelmatobacter sp.; assembly: GCA_049584475.1. Taxonomy (GTDB): domain Bacteria; phylum Acidobacteriota; class Terriglobia; order Terriglobales; family Acidobacteriaceae; genus Sulfotelmatobacter. The sequence goes on from JBAUXX010000046.1 coordinate 89,419, forward strand.
CGGGCCGCCTCGAAGCGCATGTCGCAACTTATCGATGATCTGCTCAATCTTTCTCGCGTCACCACGAGCAATATGCATCGGGAAAAGGTCGATCTGAGCGTGTTCGCGCGAACCATCATGGAAGAGCTTTGTCTTGAGTCTCCAGGGCGCAAGGTAGAATTCGTCGCCCCGGCGACTGCCGAAACCTACGCGGATGCGCGGCTTATGCAGATCGTGATGGACAATTTGTTGCGAAATGCGTGGAAATACACGTCGCATCACGAGCACGGGCGCATTGAATTCGGCCAGGAAATCATCAGTGACCGGGTTGTATTTTTCATCAAGGACGACGGAAGCGGCTTCGATCAACGATCGGCGGGCCGTTTATTCCAACCGTTCCAACGGCTTCACTCGGTCGCCGAATTTCCCGGCAATGGAATCGGGCTGGCGACTGTGCGGCGCATCGTTCAAAAGCACGGCGGTGAAGTTTGGGCGGAAGGAACGGTTGAAAAAGGAGCCACTATTTATTTCACTCTGGAGTCGCGGCGAAGTCCGGCCCCGTAATCCTACGGGCATGGGGGTACCATTGCGGGTCATTTCGGAGTAATGATCGTTTTTTCTTTCGAGATTGCATCGAGCATCGCTTGCCCAACGCGCAGATGCTGGTTGACCAGTAGATGCGGCGTATGCGCCATCCATTCCGCCAGAGAAATATCTTCGTAGTGATCGCTCTTGAACATTTCCAGAAAGACCAAATCGGTGTCGCCGGTATTTTCAACATAGTGCGGGTTGGACTGTAAAACGTAGCCTACGTCGCCTTCTTCGAAATCCATTGTGCGAGCCCGGGTCCCCGCCTCGAAAACCGTCATGCGTCCTTTGCCGCTGATGTAGTACTGCCATTCATCCTGATTTGGATGCCAGTGCAATTCGCGAAGTCCACCCGGTTTCAATTTCACGATTGCCGCTGCAATGGGACTGACTGGGAAACTCTTGGAGTCAATGATTTTCACTTCGCCTCCCGCTGTAACCTTCGCGGGCTTCATCTGGCTTGGCTTGAAATCGAAGCGTTGGGGCACCGTACCCGTTCCTTCGGCCGCCTGATTCTGCTCCTGTTTCAAGTCGCCGGGTAGTTCGGTTTGAAAAATGAACAGCTCTTTCTTGGGCACGTTATCGAAAGTGTCGGCCGGTACGTTGAAGTTTCTAGCCAGTACTTCCTTGGGTGTATGCGCTAACCAATCGGTGATCAGAAAGGTCTGAAATTCGTCGAAGTTTCCGTCATCGAAGACGAGAAGAAATTTGCAGCCATCCGGACCCAGGCCCTGAATGGAATGAGGTACGCCGGGAGGGAAGAGCCACAGGTCACCTTCGCCGACATCACTCACAAAACTCCTGCCCTCTCTATCGACGGCTGTTATTCGAGCATTGCCGTACAACATGATGGACCACTCGGCAGTGACGTGCCAGTGCAACTCTCGCACGCCGCCTGCCGTCAAACGCATTTCGACACCGGCAATCGTTGTCGAAATCGGGAGTTCCCGAGCTGTAACCTGCCGAGTCCATCCCCCGCTTTCAATTCTTTTGCGCGCAAGAGAGAAGGAGTATTTAAATGGCTTAACTGTTCCGCTGTCGGTCTCGGGCGACCAGACCGAATTCGGATTCTCCGCGTCGAGCGCCGCGTTCTTTGGCCCAGGTTCTTCTTCGTTCGGCCGATGATGGTCGGCGGATCGCGGTGCCTTGCCTTGTTGAGTTCCGCTTTGTCCGGTGTCGTTTTGCCGCGCCGCTGCCTTTGACAACATCCCCGCTGCTGCCAAAGCAGCGGTGCCCATGCCCGCAAACTTCCTACGCGTCACTTTGGATGTGTCTTCTGTCATCGAGATGCCTCCCAAGAAACCCTTATCGTCGTTTCCCGATGGGGAAACTAAAACCAACTTTGGAATTGAAATCGTTGCGGGGATCTCCCTTGGGATAAAGGAACACCCATTCCGCAGGCGTAATGGCCGGCGACACCCAGCTTCGGATCGGTATTGCAAAACTGGCGCCGGTCGCAAATGCGAATTCATTGACAATCGATCCGGCATTCGAAGAACGCACATCGCCGGCCTCGGCGAATACGCTGGGCTTGAATTTTGGCGTAGGAAAAACCTCTTTGCTTACTCCGAAGGTGAACCCGTGTGAATTAATTGATCCCTTATGGTTTGCGCCGTAGTAGTTGGTAAAGTCGGCGAACCCCGAGAAGCCTTTGCCAACAGTCACCGACGGCCGTACGAACCAGCCATTGAGATTGGAGCGCTCACCCATCCCTTGATCGGCATACAAGTAGGTCCAGCCAACCGTTACCGTCGCAATTGGAAACTCTGAAGGCTCAGGGTTTTGAGCGCCGCAGGAAATCGAAATCAACCCCAGCAGGCCGAATTGAAGTAGAAGCGCCCCCAGTCCTGAAAAGTTGCCCTTACAATGCCGGCAAAATCCTCGTTCTTCTCTCATGCCGGGTCTTCGATGCTTGCAACTGGGAAGACGGTTGTTGGAGTGTTAACAGCAAAATGCGCACCGGAACGACACATTTCAAAGCGCGCGCCTCCGGGCTCTCTTGCGGTGGAAGAGGAAGATTTCTTTCTTCGCATCCTTGTCCTCGGCTCGGGATCTGGCGCGATATTACTCACCAATCAAACCAACTGCCTCCCGCCGGGTTTACCACGCGGATCACATTTTCGATGACTTGCGTCGGTTTTTCCTTCTGGGCCGCCATCCCTCTTCCCAGTCCGCGCGCATTTCCATGGCCCGCCGGTAATCGCGCGCACCCCCTATCTCGATGCGTCAAGCAGAAGGCGACGAGTCACCGCGGTCGTCATTGACCCACATTCCCTCCTCTTCATTGGTTACCCCAGATAGCAAAAAACGCAACTCTGAGGCCCGGCACTGCATCTCAGCTTCGCCAATTTGGTGTCGGCAGGTCTGCATCGCGTTGAAATTTCCTGTCCTCGCCAATCCAACTTCGTGCCTTCCCGACGAAACGGATAGTAAATGTGGATTGTTCGACTGGCGCTGCGGCGTCCTTACACGTTCGTTGTGTTATCGCTGCTGATGTTGCTGTTGGGCATCGGCACGAGCATTGAAGCGCCCAAAGATATCTACCCTTACATCAATATCCCTGTTGTCACCATTGTGTGGAGCTACAGCGGGTTGCCGCCGGAGGATATGGAAGGCCGCATCGTTACTATCTGTGAGCGCGCTCTTACGACCACTGTCAACGATATCGAGCATACGCAGTCCGAGAGTTACCAGGGCGTCTCCGTTATCCGCGTCTTCTTCCAGCCGAACGTTAAAGTCGAGCTGGCCATGGCCCAGATCACAGCGATCGTGCAGACGATACTGCGAGTGCTGCCGCCCGGAACTTTCCCCCCCAATATTTTGAAGTATGACGCGTCCAGCGTGCCGATCGTTCAACTTGGGCTCTCAGGCCAGGGCCTGACCGAAGAAGATCTTTATGATCTCGGATTGTCCTTCATCCGTCCGCGGCTGGCGAATGTCAAGGGCGCTTCCATTCCTCTTCCTTATGGCGGCAAAGTACGGCAGGTGCAGGTCGACATCGATCCCAACCTGCTCTATGCCAAGCATCTTTCCGCCAGCGATATTTCCACGGCGCTGAATCAGCAGAACCTGATTCTGCCCGCAGGCGTAGCCCGCATGGGAGACCGGGAGTTTATCGTCAAACTAAATTCTTCCCCGCCGGTTGTTTCGGCCCTGAACGATCTTCCTGTGCGCGCCGCAAATGGCGCGGTTGTGCTGATTAAAGATGTGGCGCAGGTGCGACTCGGCTATGCCCCGCAAGTAAACATTGTGCGTGAGAATGGCAAGCGTTCTGCACTCCTGACCGTGCTTAAGAACGGCGAAACCTCGACACTGGACATCGTGAAACGGGTAAAAGCAATGCTGCCGGTGGTAAAAGCTGGCTTGCCCGGCGGCCTCGAAATTACGCCGCTGTTCGATCAATCAATCTTCGTCTCCGATTCGATCAGCGAGGTCGTCCGTGAGGCGGCAATCGCGGCAGGGCTTACCGCCCTGATGATTCTCTTGTTCCTGGGATCCTGGCGTTCCACGCTGATTGTCTGCACATCGATTCCATTGTCTATTGCGACATCGCTGGTCATCTTATACGCGCTCGGACAAACCATAAACGTAATGACACTCGGCGGGCTAGCGTTGGCGGTCGGAATTCTGGTCGACGACGCGACGGTGGAAATTGAGAACACGCACCGCAACATGGGTGAAAAGAAACCTCTGGTACGAGCCATTCTCGATAGCGCGCAGCAAGTCGCTGCTCCTGCATTCGTTTCCACCCTTTCTATCTGCATGGTTTTCACGCCGGTCGTTTTGCTGACCGGGGCAGCCCGCTACCTGTTCACACCGCTTGCCATGGCGGTCGTCTTCGCCATGATGGCCTCGTATTTCCTCTCGCGGACGTTGGTTCCTACCATGATGCATTACCTGCTGGGCAGCGAGATCGATCTGTACCAGGATCCGGAAGCGGCTCGGCGGGAGGAAGACGAGAACTGGATATGGCGGGTTCACTCAAAGTTTGACCGATGGTTCGAGCGCCGCCGTGAAAACTACAAACACGCCCTTGAGTGGACTCTCGATAATCGCGGACTGACGATCGGCATCTTTGGATTATTTGTTCTTTTGTCATTGCCGCTGGTCTTTATGATCGGCACTGACTTTTTCCCTTATGTTGATTCCGGGCAGATGCGTCTGCACGTTTATCCGCCGCAAGGCATGCGGCCCGAAGATTCGGAGCAATACTTTGCGGCGGTCGAAAGAGAAATCCGCAAAGTCATTCCTCCCGAAGAAATCAAGCTGATCATCGACAACATCGGCATCCCGAATGGCGGATTCAATCTGGCGTTCTCCGACAGCGCCGTCACCTCCGATTCCGATGGCGACATCCTCATCTCGTTAAATCCAGGTAAGCGGCATACGGAGCTTTACATGCGGAGGCTGCGCGTGGACCTACATGAGAAATTTCCCGATGCTACTTTCTTCTTCACGCCGGCCAACATCACAAATCAAATTCTCGATTTCGGACTGCCAGCGCCGATCGACCTGGCGATCTCGGGCCGCGACAAGGGCAATTACGAACGCGCCCAGCAATTGCTGAAGAAAGTGCAGGCGATTCCGGGAGTGGCCGATGCGCACATTCATCAGCAGATCGCGTTGCCCACCATCGACGTAAATATTGACCGCCTGAAGTCGCGGCAGATCGGGCTGACTCAGCAGGATGTCGCGCAGAGCATGCTGATCTCGTTATCCGGCACGGGGCAGACCGCGCCCAATGAGTGGCTCAATCCGCAGACCGGCGTGAATTATCAGGTCGTCGTGCAGACTCCGCAATATCGCATCGACTCGTTGCCATCGCTCGCCCGGACACCGCTTACTTCTCCCGCCGGCAATGCCAGTCAATTGCTAGGCAACGTAGCCAACTTCCAGCGCGACATCACTCCGGTAATCATCAATCACTACAACATCCAGCCCGTGTATGACATTTACGCGTCTACCGATCAGCGCGATCTGGGAGGCGTGGCCAGCGCGATACGCAAGATCATGGACGACAGCGAAAAGGATCTTCCCACGGGCACTACTCTGGCTTTGCGCGGTGAAGTGCAGACCATGAGTGAATCCTTCAACCGCCTGGGCGTTGGGATCGTCTTCGCCATCATTCTTGTGTATCTGCTGATGGCTGTGAACTTCCAGAGCTGGCTTGATCCGTTGCTTATTTTGATGGCGCTCCCCGTCGCCTTTGCGGGCGCTTTGTGGGTGCTGTTTCTGACCGGAACGACCTTCAATGTTCCTTCTCTCATGGGCGCGATCATGACCATTGGCGTAGCCACGGCGAACAGCATTCTGCTAGTGGTTTTCGCCAATGACGAGCGCGTCGCCGGCAAGGATAGTCTGGAAGCCGCTATCAGCGCGGGCTATACGCGGCTGCGTCCTGTCTGTATGACAGCGCTGGCGATGATCATCGGCATGTTTCCCATGGCTTTGGCGCTGGGCGAAGGCGGCGAGCAGAACGCGCCCCTGGGCCGCGCCGTAATCGGCGGGTTGCTATTCGCAACGCTCGGTACTCTTTTCGTTGTGCCGATTATGTATTCGTGGCTGAGCAAAGAAGCGCCCCGCGATTACGACAAAGAGATCGACGAGGGGTACCACGAAGGCGAGCAGCAAGCATCGCAAAGGCAGGGACAGCCGGAGCAAGGAAAGCAAGGGCAGTCACAAGCGGGAGGGCCGCAGGGAGCGCAAGGCCAACAAGGAGGAGAGCCGCAGCCGGCTTGAACGGAAAAGCATGGGCGAAGAGAAAGACGATCTAGGGCAGAGAATTTACCCCGAGGATGAACGCCTGCGGGAGGTTCAGGAGAGTCCTGACCGCCGCATGACTCGCGCCGAATGGGAGCGTGAAGAATCGCAGGCCAGACAGGCCGCGCATAAAAAGCATGAGATGGTCCGGCACGACCGCGAGGTGCAGGAGGAAAACGACAGGAAGAAGCGAAGCCAGCAGCGAGACTGGAAGAAAATATTCTTGTGGGCCGGAGCTGGAGTACTCGCCCTGGTGGTCATTTTCATCATTGGTTACATACCGCGCCACATCCGCGAGAAGCAAGCCAAGGAAGCTGCAAGAAAGCGTGAACAGGAAACTCCCCAGGTAGAAGTCGTACAGGTCAGGCGCACCAAGGCTCCGGGAGAGCTCACTGTTCCGGGAACGACCGCGTCGCTGACCGAGGCCTATATCTACGCGCGCGCGAACGGCTATTTGCGCAAACGCCTCGTCGACATCGGCGACCGTGTAAAGGAAGGACAATTATTGGCGCTGATTGACGCGCCCGACCTCGACCAGCAGGTGGATCAGGCGCGCGAGCAACTGAGGCAGGCTGAAGCTCAGGTTTCGCAGCAGCAGGCAACACTTAATCTCAATCGTGTCACGTGGGACCGTTGGCGGACACTGGTGGCGAAGGGTGTTTTTTCGCGGCAGGATGGGGACCAGCGCGAAGCGGATTACCGCGCTCAATCGGCAGTGGTCTCATCCGCGGAACGCAACGTGGAAAGCTATCGAGCAAACCTCCGGCGCGTGGTCGCATTGCAGAGTTATGAGCGTGTAACCGCTCCTTTCAGCGGCGTAATTACGCAGCGGAACTCCGACATTGGAGCGCTGGTGGGAACGAGCGGAGCGGCATCCACGGCTCCGATGGAATCATCGCAAACGCCGACCGGCGGTTCCGCAAGCGTTGCGAACTCAAACACCAGCGGGAGTTCCGGCAATCCCAGCCAGGCCGCTTCGCCATCCACCGGGCAGGCGCAAGGCGGTCCACTGTTCGGCATCGCGCGCATCGGCACGCTTCGAATATTGGTTTCGGTCCCCGAAGGTTACGCTGACAGCCTGCATGCGGGCATGCCAGCTCAGGTTTTTCTGCAGGAGCGAGTCGGAAAGCCAATCACCGGCACTGTGGCTCGTACCGCAAACTCCATCGATCAAAACACGCGCACCATGCTCACCGAAGTTGATATCGATAACCGCGACGGCAGCTTCTATCCCGGGATGTATGCGGTGGTAAGTTTTATTCAAATTCGCGGTGAGCCGCCGATCACTATTCCCGGAGACGCCGTGGTTGTGCGTAAAGACAAAACTTCAGTGGCAATTGTCCGCAATCAGAAAGTTGAAATCGTGCCCGTCGAAATCGGCCGCGATTACGGACCGTCTGTCGAAATTCTGCACGGCTTGAATGAAGGCGACTGGATCGTCAGCACGGTCACCGATGAGGTGCAGGACGGAATCAACGTGAATCCGCGCCAGAGCCAGTCGCAGGCGGAATCTGCGCCTCAGGGCGGAACGCAGACGAACCAGGTTCCCAACTCGGGACCGAATCAGTATGGCGATCAGTCGATCGTAAATTCCAAGAGTGAAAGCACCAATCAAAAGGGCAAGCCGGGCCAGGGAACACAGGATCAGGGCAGCAAACAGAAGAAAAGCAAAGAGGAGCAGAAGCAAGACAAAAAGCAACAGAAGAAAGGGTCGAATCAATGAGGCGGCCGGCCGAGAGATGGAGCAGATCCATTCGTACGTTGCTGGCTGCTTCCGCCCTGGCTTTCATTCCTCTATCGGCGCAACAAAGCCAGCAGCCTCCTCCGTACACTGCTCCGAACCCGCCGACCCCTGGTGCAACCCAAGCTCCGGGCCAGCAACCAGTACCTGCACAGCAAAAGCCGGGAGCTGCGCCGGATACTCCTCTGCCTCAGCCAGATAAAAGTACCGTCGATCTCCGCGACTTGTCCCCGCTAAGCGATCAACCACCGGCTCCATCTCAGCTGTCCACCTTCGTGCAAAGGGTCGAAGACATCACGGCGCGACCCGAGAGTGAGGCGCCCTCGGCATTCAATACACGCGTGATCAGCTTGATCGCTCCATATCACGCGCCACACGCTCCAGATCTCTTATTGGATTCTCCATTGCCGCTTGGCAGTCGAGTACGCGAAGGCAAGCTTTACTTGTCATTACACGATGCCATCATTCTGGCAATCGAGAACAATCTGGACGTAGAGATCAGCCGCTACAACCTCTTGTTCGCCGATACAGATCTAACGCGCGCGCGCGGCGGAGGCAATCTGCGCGGACTGGATTTTACAGTGCAGCAAACACCGCCGGGAGTCGGTGCGGCCACGAGCCCATTGCTCATCACCGCAACCACCGGGAATGGTTCCCCTACGAGTACGTCGATAACCGATCTTTCGCAAGTGACACAGACGGGCAACGGCATTTCAGAAAGTTTTTCGGCGAATGGGACTTCAAGTTACTCCGCCGGGCCCAATATCCCTTTCTACGACCCGACCCTTACCGCCCTGGCCGGATTCCTTCGCCGTTCCGATCAAGCCTCGCTCGTCGATACCAGCGGCATGGGTAGCGCAACGTCCGGCGGAAGCGGAAGTGGAGCCAGTTCGTCTCCGCTCGACTTTGTTAACACGGCGATTGACTACCAGCAGGGGTTCTCTACCGGCGCTCAACTGGAGGCCTATGTCGATAACGCTTCACAGGTGCTCTACGCCCAAAGCTCGCAGTACAATCCGTTTTATTCGCCCAGCGCATCGCTCACACTAACTCAACCTCTGCTGCGGGGCTTCGGGCGAGAGGTCAATCTTCGTTTTATTCACATTGCGAGGCTCGACCAGAAAGTCTCCCGACTGCTATTCGAGCAACAGTTGCTGGAAACAATTTATGGCGTTTCACGGCTTTATTACGACCTGGTCTCACTGGGCGAAAACATCGGGGTAAAACAAGAATCGCTGGCCGCCGCGCAACGGCTTTATGACGACGACAAAAACCAGGTGGATGAGGGCACCTTGGCTCCGGTAGAACTCACACGGGTGCAAGCTCTTCTGTCGTCCAGCCGGCTCGATCTCATCCAGGCCGAAGGGGAGTATCGCCAGGAAGAAGTCATACTGCGGGAACAACTGGTCCGCCGCCTGGGCGACTCTACGCTGCAATTTGCCTCCATCATTCCCTCCGATCACATTTTTGTGCCCGACGAACCGCCGGTACTGGATGTCGCCGCGCTTACTGTCGATGCCCTCACCAATAGGCCCGATCTGGCGCAAGCATCGCTGCAGATAAAGGCCGATGAGATTTCCGCCAAAGCCGCACGCAACAATGTGAGACCGCAACTCAACCTCTATGCGAATGTGCAAACGCGCGGTTCGTCATTGGTTCCATACGAGACTATCGGTTCTCCCGGCACGGGCATGGTGACGGCCCCTCCCGGACTTACGCAAGGTGGGCTAGCTCTCTCAACCATCTATCAGGGAGGAATCCAATTGAACTTGCCATTGCGCAACCGGCTTGCGCAGGCGGACTCCGCGCGCGATTCGCTTCAATTGCGCCAGGCGCAGGGCCGCGCCGCTAAATTGGAGAACGACATCCGGCAGCAAATCGAAAATGCGGCGATCGCGGTCGAGACTGCTCACCAGGCGTATGCCGCGGCGGTTGAGAGCCGCAATTACCAGCAGCAGCTCTTGCAGGCGGAGATCGACAAATTTTCAGTGGGCGCGAGCACAAACTTTATGATCGTGCAGGATCAGGCATATCTGGCACAGGCGCGCTCCACCGAAGTTGCAGCGCGCTCCGATTGGATGAAAGCCCGCTTGTCGCTCGATCGCGCTCTGGGGAGCTTACTCGAACAAAACAACATCGTCTTTGATGACGCAATTCAGAAGCGCCTTAGATGACTGAGCTTTGAGGCTTGGAAAAAAATGCGGACCTAAACCGGTTCAACATTCTCCAGGCGGCCGAAAAATCGTGCGGCTCACGCCCAAAAAGGCTGCGTTTCCGGGATAGCCGGAGCACTCTTTGGGCGAACCATTTTTCCCATAGGGATAGAGAAACTCCCTAGAATTCTGCAGCCCGCGATCAGCCCCGTGATTCCGCGTACCCACGCTTCATCCGACGTACCGACGTCCAACCGCCAGCTCGGCAATCGTCGCTAAGAGAGTGACGGGATAACGCGTGCCCCGTGTGCCAATTTGCAATGATTTGCGAAAGACCAGGAAGGGCCGATTTATACCGAGGGCCGGCATGGATCCCTTGCGTAGATTTATACTCTGCCGATCAACCCTTGGGCATCGTGGAGGGCGTCTGCTATGTCGAGACATTTAGTACCGTACCCGCTCCGACTGTTTTTGATGGGCTTGCTGGCTCTTGCTTCCTTTGTGTCTCCGTCGTTTGCGCAAGCGCGCCATAATGGCAAGATTTTCGGAGGCTATTTCGAAGAGTGGGGCGTCAAGTACGGCGGTTACAACATTGCGGACCTGCAAAAGAACGGCGTCGCCGATGAGCTGACGCACTTGATTTATGCCTTTGGCAATGTGACTCCAACTTCGCCGCCGGCGTGCGCGATTGACGACCCGGTGGCGGCCTACCAGAATTCGTCGATTCCCAGCGTCAGCGGCAAGCCTTACACTGCGCCGCTCTACGGAAATTTCGGCGCGATCCAACAACTCAAGCAACTTCATCCTAATCTCAAAGTGTTGATCTCTTTGGGTGGACAAGCGGGAAACGTGGCGGGCTTCGTCACCGGCGCATCCACCGCGGCGGCACGCGCGGCCCTCGCCGCTTCCTGCATCGACATGTTTGTTAAGGGAAACGTCGCCGCAGGGGTTACTGCCCCCGGACTGTTTGACGGCTTCAATATTGATTGGGAGTTTCCCGGCGCGGCCGACAAAGAGAACTTCACCGCTCTGCTCAAAGAATTTCGTACGCAACTGGACACGCTGTCGAGAACGACGGGGAAGAAATATGTCTTGACGTTTGATTCGCCGGCGAGCCCGAAGAAATATACCAACATCGATCTTAGGGCCGCGGCTGAGCAGGTAGACTTTCTCACAATCGACGGTTATGACTATGCTGCAGCCGACGAAAAACGGACAAACGAATCGTCTTCGTTGTATGACACGCCTGCGGATCCTGTGTATGGGGACTCGCGTTACATCGATGTGACAGTAAGAGCCTATCTCAAGGCTGGCGTGCCGGCGGCCAAATACACGATGGGTCTGCCGTTGTATGCCGTCGGCTGGACGGGTGTTACGGGCGCGAACCATGGGTTGTACCAGAATGCCACCGCTGCGGCGCCGGTTCTTTTGGCTGACGGATCGGGTCTTTGCCCAAATCACGACAAAGCGAATCCTTCCCCCGGTTGTGACACTATATTGACCCCTGGGTTCGCCACTTACTCGACCATTGAGAACATCACCAATCAATCTGGGTACGTCGCCTGGTACGATTCGGTCAGAGTCGGAGCTACGCTTTACAATTCCGCGACCGGAACCTTCTATACCTACGACACTCCCGCTGCGGCGGCGGCGAAGACCGCCTACATCAAGAAGCACAAACTTGGCGGCGCGTATGTGTGGGCGCTGAACGATGACGACGCCAAGGCATCTCTGACGAAAGCAATAGCTGCTGGCTTGAAGTAAATTGGGATTGGATCTCTGGCACACCCTTTGCATTTGCATGCCCAGACAACGAGAATGCTGCACACAAGGGCGGAATGTGTGCCTGGCGTATTGCCGGCGGAACTTGTCTAAGGCAGCCGTACTGGTTTCCAATCACTGGGATGAGCATGCGGTCAAAGTGGCTTTGGATCGCGCTAGTGATAATTACACTCGGCAGCGTTTTGTTATGGTGTGGATCATTTGGCGTCACGCAGGCCATGGGTGAATACTTTTGGCCCACGACCGTTACGATGATGCCCCTTCCGTCAGACTGTGTTCCTACAGATGAGCCCCCCTCATCCGAAGCTCTGAGGATCGTGCAATACGAGAAAAGCTTTTACCATCTCGCGCTGCAGAAGATCGTAGTATGCCGGACGCCTCGCAAACTTCCGACGATGGAGCCCGATTTCACTGACCAAGTATTTGACAAGAGCACACGCAGGAAATGGCGGCCATTGTATGTCGGCTGCTGCAGCTATCAATACCGGCGGCACGTGGCGATAGTCATCGCTCAACAAGATGAAAGAGGATATCTCATCTCACAAGCAGCTCTGATCCAGAGCCGTCGGCAATTCTTGCGGTCCAATTGGACTAAGCTCGGTAGGCCATAGCCCCTTCTTCCGCGTCAATTCCGGGTTTCGTAACAAGATCGCTTCCTAAACGTCTTTTTTCACACTCAAGATAAAGTTTGTTCCTCCCTTTACACATCCCACACCTTCTAGTAGTTAGCGCCGTTCGGATTCAGTTGTAGTTCGGATTGCGCAACAGGAAAAAAGTTTTTGGACTGAACCTCATGGACGGGTTTAGGCTCCTTCGCGTTAGTGCTATAGAGCAGTATGGAAGCTGTAAACCTTGCATGAGTTATCGAATATAGCTGACTCTCACGACGCAAGATCCGACGCAGCGCAGCCGGACTCTTCTCTCAATCACCAAACCGCGGGCGGATCGTTCTGGCACGTCCCACCCGAATCAAGGAGCTACTATGAAGCGTGCTTTACTTTTCTCCTCCCTGCTCTGCGTCTTTGTCTCGGTTTCGCTGTTGGCGCAAGCGTCAGTCACTCTAAGCCCGTCGAGCAACAACTTTGGGAACACCACGGTCGGCACAGGCACCGCCTGGTTTACCTTCACACTGTCGAACAGCGGCAGCACTGCCGTGAGCATCAGCAACGTCACCGTAAGCGGCCCATTCGTTGTGTCCAGCAATTGCGGATCGTCTGTGGCCGCCAACGGCTCTTGTCCGATCTACGTTTATTTCTATCCAACTTCTTCAGGCGCGGCCAGCGGCACGCTGACAGTGACCGACAATGCCACAAATAGTCCGCAGACATCCGCTCTCAGTGGAACCGGAGGAAGCGGCGGCAGTTGTACGACCACACCGAGCGCGCCAACCGGCCTGGGCGCGTCTGGCACGACAAGCTCCAGCACTAACTTAAGCTGGACCGCGGTAACTCCGCCCACCAATTGCACCATCAGCAGCTATACGGTATTGAAGAACGGAACCTCGATTGGAACTGCAACCGGCACAACATTTGCCGTCACCGGTCTTACTGCATCGACCGCTTACACCTTCACGGTGGAAGCAACGGATGCCAACGGTACATCGGGACCGAGTTCACCTGTGAATGTAACGACTCTGGCGAATTCCTGCGCAACCAAACCGAGCGCACCGACTGGATTGGCCGCCTCTGGTACAACCAGCTCCGGAACAAACTTGAGTTGGACGGCGACTACTCCGCCCTCGGGTTGCACGATCAGCAGTTACACGGTATTGCAAAACGGCACTTCGATTGGAACCGCAACCGGCACATCGTTTGTTGTTGGCGGTCTTATGGCATCAACCTCTTACACCTTTACGGTGGAAGCGACCGATGCTGCCGGCACTTCCGCGGCAAGCGGCGCTGTGAACGTGACGACGTTAGCCAATAGCGGCGGCACGTGCGCCACCGCGTGGAACGCCACGACAATCTATAACACCGGTAATACGGCGAGCACTGGCGGAGAAAACTATGTCGCTAATTTCTGGACGCAAAACCAGAACCCGGCAACCAACAACGGCGGGGCAGGCAGCGGCGAACCCTGGACTGCAACGGGAGCTTGTTCCACCTGCTCGGCTGCGCCGGCTGTGCCAACGGGATTGGCAGCTTCCGGAACCACACAATCCAGCACGAACTTGAATTGGAACTCAGTTACTCCACCGGCAGGATGCAGTGTCAGCTACAAAGTCCTGCAGAACAGCGCTTTGATCGCGTCTCCCACCACAACATCCGATGCAGTAACCGGTCTCACGCCCTCCACTACCTATGGCTTCAGTGTGGAAGCGACGGATTCGGCCGGCACCTCAGCGGCGAGCTCGACACTAAATGTGACAACCCTGGGGAGTTCGTGCTCAACCAAGCCCAGCGCTCCAACAGGATTGGCGGCTTCCGGAACAACCGATTCCAGCACCAACCTGAGTTGGACCGCGGTCACTCCTCCCAGCGGCTGCACCATTACAAACTATACGGTGCTGCAGAATGGGACTGCGGTTGGAACTACGACGACCACGTCGTACACAGCGGCCAATTTGTCGCCTTCAACTACTTACACTTATACGGTTGAAGCGAGCGACTTTGCCGGCACGTCTGCGGCGAGTTCGTCCGTCAAGGTGACAACCACTGCGCTAACGAACCTGTTCATGGGCGGATGGTACGAAGAGTGGGGAACTTACTACGCTAACGCGAACGTTGCGGACTTGCAGAATAACGGCGTAGCCAGCGTCCTGACTCACGTCATCTATGCCTTCGCTAAACCGATCGCGAACGGCAGCAACGTAAACTGCGCACTTGCGGATACGTATGCCGATTACCAGAAGGTCGTCCCGCAGGTGCCCGGCGCTACACAGGCCGTGGCTCCTCTCCAGGGGAACTTCGGCGCGCTCGTGCAACTGAAGCAGCTGCATCCCAATCTGAAAGTGTTAATCTCTATCGGCGGATGGAACCCACCCACCTTCAACCAACTCTTCGATCTCGCCGCCAGCACGCAGGCTGAACGCCAGGCGTTTGTCGGCTCGTGCGTCAACATGTTCATCCAGGGCAATATCGCCTCGGGTGTCTCAACCGGTACTCTCTTCGATGGATTCGACATCGATTGGGAATTCCCGAACGCAAACGATACGGCTAACTTTACGGCGTTGATGACGGAGTTCCGCACCGAGCTGAACACGTTGTCGCAAACAACCGGCAAGACGTATCAGGTAGTGGCTGATCTGGCTGCCGGTCCATCAACCCCGGGCGCGGCCCAGGATTCGGGCAATGATGGTGGTTATGACACGATCAACATCTCAGGTCTGAGTTCGGTCTTGGACTACATGAATGTTGACGGGTATAACTACGCCGGAGACTGGTCCAATGCCACCAATGACGCATCTCCGCTGTACGACGAAACCGCCAATCCTCTGTACGGCAAGGGCGACACGATCGACGCCACCGTGCAGTATTACCTGTCGCATGGAGCAGCGCCGGCCAAATACACTATGGGCTTCCCGCTTTATGGTGCTGGTTGGGCCGGAGGTCTGACCTCGGCGAATGGAGGCATCTACCAGAATGCAACCGGAGTTACAGATCCAACCGGAGCTTTAACGCCGGATGGAACCTCGCCGGTTCCCAACGCCAACGGAGTAGGCAATTGCCCCACGGGTGACAACCAAGGTGCGCCAGCCGCGGGATGCGACGTCCTGCTGGTTGACGGCCTGGCTACCTACGGAACAATCGTAAACCTGCTCAACAACGGGTTCACCTCCAGCTACGACACAACCCGCTGCGCGACCCGTATGTTCAACGCAACCAGCAAGACTGCATTCAGTTACGACAATGCTCAGTCGGTGCAGTGCAAGGTGAACTACATCAAGCAATACGGTTTGGGCGGCGGCTACGTTTGGGCGGTGAAAGACGACGACCCGAACGGAGACCTGACCAAATCCCTGGCAGGAGATCTCAATCCGTAGAGACCGGCTCCAGGAATGATCGCTGAGGCAGGCTGGTTAGTAAATCAGCCTGCCTTTATTGTTTTCCGTTTTGATTCCTGATGGTTTAGCTGCCAGGATGCCCTGCCCCAAAAGTGGGCATTGCAACTTCCGCTATATAGCTCTATACTGCGCCGGTTCGTAGTTTATGAAACTGTGGAGGCCTTACCATGTCGATCCATTTCCTGACCCGATTGTTGCGAGTGTCTCTTCCGGCTTTAATTCTCGCTGCCTGTATTTCTCCCTCGTTCGCCCAAAAACCCAACCCAGGAAAAATTCTGGGGGGATACTTCGAAGAGTGGAGTATCTACTACGCTGGCTACAACATTGCGAACCTGCAACAGAATGGCGTGGCCGGTAAACTGACCCATCTGCTCTACGCCTTCGGCAACGTAACGACTTCTCCAGCCCCCGCCTGCCAGATCGCCGACACCTGGGCGGATTATCAATCGCCATATTTGCCGAGCGTGAACGGTAACGCCTATACCGGCCCGCTTTATGGAAATTTTGCGGCCATTCAGCAACTCAAGGGACTTCATCCCAACATGAAAGTTCTGATGTCTTTAGGTGGAGCATCGGCCACCAACACGGCCGCTTTCGTCACCGCCGCGAGCACCGCAGCCGGACGCCAGGCACTTGCCGCTTCCTGTATCGACATGTTTGTCACCGGCAACGTTGCCCCGGGCATTACGGCGCCGGGATTATTTGATGGCTTCAACATTGACTGGGAGTTCCCCACCGCAACCGACAAGCAGAATTTCACGGCGCTGCTGACGGAGTTCCGCAACCAACTGAACGCGTTGAGCAAAACCACGGGAAAGCAATATACCCTGTCGTTTGATGGGCCCGCGGGATCGCAGAATTACGTGAATATCGATCTGAAGAATGCAGCCAAGCAAGTGGATTTCATTACGATTGATGGCTACAACTATTCGGGATCCTGGGTCACACAGACCAACGAAGCCTCGCCGCTCTTTGATTCCCGTCAAGATCCGTTGTTTGGCCAACAACTCGACATCGACGACACCGTAAACGCGTATCTCAAAGCCGGCGTGCCAGCCTCAAAGTACACCATGGGTGTGCCTCTATACGCGGCGGGCTGGACTGGCGCGCCGAATGTGAATCACGGTTTGTACCAGAATTCGACTGCTCCTTCTCCAGTTCTTCTGGCGAATGGAACAGGAATATGTACCGACCTCAGCGGGAACACGCCGGGTTGCGATACGCTGCTAACTCCCGGATTGCTCACTTATTCGACGCTTTCCACGCTCAAGGCCAATGGATACGGTTATTACTTCGACCCGTTGCGAGTCGCAGTGTCGCTCTACAAGCCAAGTAGTGGAACTTTCTATACTTATGATGATCCTCTTGAAGCTGCGCTGAAGACGATCTACATCAACGTCAAAGTTCCCGGAGGTCTGGGCGGCGCTTATGTGTGGGCGCTAAAAGACGACGATGCGAATGGCACCATGGTGAAAACCCTGGCTGTGGGCTTAGGCCACTAGGAAACTTGGTGCTGGAACGTGATGTTTGGAAATAAAGATTGCGGCAGGCTGGCTCGTCGAGTCGGCCTGCCGCAATTTCTTCGGAAACTCAGTTGCCGGGCGCCTCGGGAACGGCATTCACCAGGTCACGCAAGGGCTTAATCACGGTGAAACGAACAAGGGCCTCCGGTTTACCGGCTTTGTCGAGAACTTCTAGTTTCCCGCTTTTCCAACCTGCTGTCGCCGGCGTTCCGGATGACAGGTAAGAAATCGCTTCAAGCCCCGTAGCGCCTAATTCCGTTAGTTCTGCGGCCCGCGATACCGCCGGCGCAAGCGTGGATGAACCGGCCATCAGATGCACAATCTCAGGCTGCGCCACGATCCATGCGTTGAAATCGGTAGTAAGTTCGGCTGCTTCCTGCGATCGGGTTCGGGGACTCTGTAGATAAGCGCGCACGAGCAATTCAAAATTGTGACGCGACGGCGGATCGGGAGGAAGTGCGTCTACTAGCTGGTTGAGTGGCGTGAGTTGATTCGCGTGCTGCATTTGCGCGCGTTCGTCGAAAGTCACTGGCTCGAGGACGGAGGCCAGTACCTGAAGCGGACCGGTTTGTTCTGTTCCCGTCAACTGCCGCAGGCTCGCCGCTTCCTGAGAGATGTGCGTCAGGCCCAAAGCTTCCAGTCTCAGCGATTCGGCAGCGAGGCGGCGGTACATATCATCGACACTATCGACTTCACGCGGCGACCACAGGCGCTCGGCGATGGCGGCTGTGCGCGGCCAGATGCGGGAATCGATATCTTTCGCGGTGGTTTGCTCATCCCACATGCAGGCTTCTCCACCAAGAATACGCGCTTGCTGCTCCGCATTCAGGTTGTTCCCCTGCGGCAGCGGATCAACCCTGTAATGTTCCGCGGCAGTGCTCATCAGATTTAAGTAATAACCGGCGGAGAGAATGCTGCTGTATCCGTTCCTGGCGCCATTGGCGAGCGAATCGAAGCCGCGCCAACTTTGCACGACAATATCTTTGGGCAGGTCGGGAGTGAGAATCTCATCCCAGCCGATCATGTGTTTGCCGTGCTTCTCGATGATTTTCAGCAGACGCTGGTTGAAATAATTTTGCAGCGCAGAAGTATCCTGAAGATTGTGTTCATGCATGAAAGCCTGGATATGCGGATTCGCCTTCCACTCCACGCCGTTGTTCTCATCGCCTCCGATGTGCATGAAGTGGTCGGGAAAGATGGCCGCCATCTCGGCGACAAAGGTATCGAGGAATTTGTAAGTGCTTTCTCGCGTAGGATCCATCACCGGATCGAAGACGCCAAACTCCCGCTCGATGTGAAAAGGGCCTGGCGCGCTGGCCAGATCGGGATATCCGACGAACCATGCGCTGGTGTGCCCCGGCATATCGAACTCGGGCACTACACGGATGCCGCGATCGTGTGCATAGGCAACAATCTCGCGGGCTTGCCCCTGGCTGTAGAACAGTCCGTCAGAACCCAGCTCCGTGAGTCTGGGAAAAGCTCGACTCTCGATGCGAAATCCCTGGTCCTCGCTCAGATGCCAGTGGAAGACGTTCAGTTTGACGGCGGCCATGCCGTCGAGAGTGCGCAGGAGCACATCCACCGGCATGAAGTGGCGTCCGCAATCAATCATCAGGCCGCGCCAGCGAAAACGTGGAGTGTCATGGATCGACAATGCCGGAAGAAAATAGCCGGTGGCATCCGACTGCACTAACTGTGTGAGTGTTTCAAGTCCGTGCATTGCTCCGGCTACCGTCGCCGCGTGAAGGCGCGCGGCCGACGGAGTGACTTCAAGAGAGTAGGACTCGTCTTCGTCGACCGACTGGATGGATTCTCCAGGCCGGTCGACACTAACAATCAGCGCTCCGGATGTTGCAGCGGCCGGTGAAGATGTGGGAAATGAAATTCCAGTCCGAATTCTGAGTCGATCAAGGCTGCGTCCTATAGCCGCGTCAAGGCGAGCGTCTCGATAGTGGTCCGTGGCGGCGGCAAAGGAGGGCGTAAGTGTGAGCCGCCCTTCCTGCGGTGAAAGATGCGCCGGTTGCGGCATCAGGGCGTTGATGAATCCGGAGGGTGGACTTGACGGCGGCGTTGCCTGAGCGTGTGCGTCAGCCGGCGCTACGAGACTTGCAAGAATCATTGCGACTGCGAGAAGCATGATGTGGCCTCTTTTCGCGGGCCTTTGTCTGCCACGAATCAGCGGAGGCGCCGGATGAACAGAGTGTGCCTTTCCGAGCGGTAGAAACCAACTACGTAAATCGTCGCTTTACCCTTCGCCGAATAGATCGTCTGGCGAATACGCAGGAGGGAGGCTCCCCTGGGCACACTAAGCAACTCCGCGATGTTGGCATCCGCTGACGTAGCATCGACTTCTTCGTCTGCATATGCCAATTTCGCGCCATAAGCATGTTCGAGAATCGCAAACAGGGAACTTCTTCCCAGAGGCGCCGACGCCAGGTCGGGAAAATCGGCAGCTGGCAGGTAGCAGGTTTCCAGCGCAAACGGCTCTTCATCCCTGAGCCGAAGACGTTGGATTTTTACTAATCGGGTGGCTTCCGTTAGTCCGAGCCTGGCTGCGACCTCCGGCTCCCCGTCAATCGCCTTTGCCACCAACACTCGGGAGCGCGGAGCTAGACCGCGGCTCGACATTTGCTCCGTATAGCTCATCAACTTGTTGAAGTGGATCTTGGGCATCGCGACGAAAGTGCCCGCCCCCAGGCGGCGCTCGACGATTCCTTCCTGTTCCAGGCCGGCTAAGGCATGGCGAGCGGTCATAAGGCTCACTTTGTGAGTTTTGGCCAGTTCGCGCTCCGACGCAACCGCATCCCCCGGTTTCAGACGAGCGGACGCGATCCGGTCCCGAATCTGGCTCTGGATTCTTTTATATGCAGGGGTCCCGTTGCGATGATTGCCAGCCATATCTGTTGTTTCCAAGCATTGCTCGGCGAACTCTACCAGCAAGGGCCACAGGATATGCAAGCCCTGGAGGCGGCCGTTGGCGGCACCATATGCTATATAGCTTATCGAGAGTTTGATGTAAAGCTTAATTCTCGAAGAGCAGCATTGACGGTCCTTTTGCAGGATCAGCAACTGCATCTGAGAAGGAATAGGAACGTCCGGCTTGGAATCAGGACCCTTGGTGATGCCCGCACTTGCCCGTTGAAGAGGTCATTCGGATCAAGTGTTATGCCGTCGTCAATAGGCGCCCGCATGCAATTTTGGCGCAGCTTCGTCCAAAATCATCCTCGCCAAGCAAATCGGACGACCCGCTGCGCCCCAAGGAATAATTTTCTGTGGCCGGCTGCTTTTTTCTTCTTGACTGTGAACTATCGCGTGCTATATAGCATAGTTCGTTTAGATTAGTAGCCGATTGTCGTCGCGAATTGCGGAGGCCGGTCTAGGAGGCGGGTAATGACACAATTGACATGCGGAAGGCGTAAAGACTCAATCGAGGGTGATCGCAGAGTCGTGCGGAGGCATTCTTCACTGTTTCTGGCGGTCTGCGTAGTGGTGCTGAGTCTGTCGGCAGCGTCTCTGGGGCAAGAATTGGCAGCAACGCTTACCGGCGCAGTAACCGATTCCAGCGGAGCTGTTGTCGCCGGCGCGACCATCCTCGTTCATAACAACGACACGGGGACCGATCTTCCCTCTGCGACCACGAACGGCGGCGGCTTTAACATTACTCACCTCGCTGCAGGCCATTACACGGTTACGTTTAAGGCGGCCGGCTTTCAGTCGTATGTCGCGAAGGACGTGGTGCTTAACGTAGCTGAGACGCACACGCTCGACGTGCATCTGGCGACTGGCCAGGTGACGCAAATTGTCGAAGTGACGGCAGAGAACACTCCAATTCAAACCACGACCGCCGAACAATCGGGAACCGTCACGGGCGACCAGGTTCGAGAGCTCGCGCTGAGTAACCGTAACTTCGAACAGCTTGTGCTGCTGCAGCCCGGCGTTTCAAATCAACTGGGCGACAAGCCCGGATTCGGTCTAAGCAGCAACACTGAAATTTCGATCAATGGAGCGCGTACCGGAGCGAACAACTGGACGGTAGACGGCGCCGACATCAACGACAGCGGCTCCAACGGAACTTTGCTGAACACACCCGGAATTGATGCGATTCAAGAGTTCACTTTGGAGCGCAGCAACTACGACGCCTCCTTTGGACGCAGCGGCGGCGGCCAAATTGTCGTCGCAACCAAGTCTGGAACCAATCAATTCCATGGCAGCGCATTCGAATTCAACCGCAACAACTTTTACAACGCAGACACTTTTGGGAATAGGGCGAGCATCGCCCTTGGCGGAGCACCCAGCGCATTTGGAACCCCGATTGAGCGCTATAACGATTACGGATTCACGATCGGCGGTCCTCTGTTCATTCCCAAGGTTTATCATCCGAGCAAGAACGGAACCTTCTTCTTCTGGTCGGAGGAGTGGAGAAAGGCAAGCACTCCGGGAACGAACCAAGTCGCGGTGCCAACCGCCGCGGAACTGGCTGGGACATTCGCTGGGCCCATTCCGGTCGCCCCCGATATTCCCGGAACCGCGACCTCCTGCGTGACCACCGTGGGAGGGAACTCCACAATCAGCCCTGCCTGCTTCAGCGCAAATGCGAACGCCTACTTAAAAGGTTACATGGCCGCTAACCCGGCCGACGCAAGTGGATTTTTAGTTACCGGCTTCAGTCAGCTAAATAATTTCCGACAAGACATTATTCGCCTGGACCAGAACGTCGGTGACAAGGTACGCCTCTATGCGCGTTATATGCAGGACTCCGTACCACAGAACTTTCCCTTTGGCCTGTGGGGTGCGGCCAACTACCCCGGCGTCGAGACAACGTCGCTCAACGCTCCAGGACGAAATCTGGTTATAAATGCGACTGCAACACTTTCCTCAAAAATCGTTAACGAGGTAGAGTTTGTCGATTCCTACGGAGCCATCAATTCGGTCCTGACCAACGCCATCGCGGACTCGTCTTCATTTACCAGTACCCTCACCAATAACACGGTCTATTCCGACCCGTACGGTCGCGCACCAAACATCTCTTTTGGTTCGGGTGCGGCTGGTCTGACGAATACGAGCGCCCCGTATTTTGAGCGCAACAAAGACAAGAATATATTCGACAATCTCTCGATCCAACATGGCAATCACACCATCCGCACCGGTCTGACCGCAATGTGGATGACGAAAACCGAAAATGGCGATTCGGGGGCGGCAACTTTCAGTTTCTCGAATGCAAATGGCAATCCCGAGTTCGCGAACTTCTTGCTGGGACAGGCGAGTACGTACACACAACAAAGCAAGGACACGATCCCGTATTTGCATTACGTAAACTTCGAGGCCTACGCACAGGACGATTGGAAGATCACTCCGCGGCTCACGTTGAATCTAGGCGTCAGGTACAGCTTCTTCCCCTCTCCGTCAGACAGTAACAACACGCTGGTGAATTTCGACCGAAACGTGTTCAATCCCGCCAAGGCGCCTGTTATTGATCCCGCGACGGGTCAAATGCTGGCGGGAAACGACGCGGCAACTTATGCCAACGGGCTCATCTTCCCGACCGGCGCCGCGTGCAGCGCTGCCCAGGCAATTGCGCCACTAGTAACATGTTCGCCATTCGGAAGCCGGGTCAATCCGAGTTCGAATAACAACTGGGGTCCGCGCCTCGGCATTGCCTATGATCCTTTCGGAAATGGCAAATGGGCAATCAGGGCCGGGTACGGGCTCTTCTATGACCGTACATTGAATGGCATCTGGGAGCAGAATGCATTCAACGATCCTCCTCTGGTACAGACCGCAACTGTCAATAACAATGGAAATACGAGCATTAATTTATTTGACCACCCAACCCTTGGAGCTGCAGCCGGCCCGCCTCTCGGTCCAAGCTCTTTGACCGTAACCGGCACCCCGACGTTCAAGGCTCCGAGCTATCAGGACTACAACTTGTCAGTCCAGCACGAGATCATGCGGAATACGGTGCTTGAGGTAGGCTATGTCGGCACCAAAGGTGTCCACTTGCTGGGTGACGTTAATATCAACCAGCCTACGGTGGCTGAACGATTGGCGAATCCAACCGTGGACGCGAACGCATTGGTTCCCTATGCCGGCTACCAGGCCATTGTTTCGCGCGCACCGATCTTCGACAGCAACTACAACTCGTTGCAGGTATCGTTGAATCGCCGATTCTCTCAAGGCCTGACTCTCGGTGTGGCTTATACCTGGTCCAAGCTTCTTACAAACAACGCAGTGGATCGCGCTGTAGGCGTCGCTGACGCCTACAACTTGAACGGCGATTACGGATTATCCACTCTGAACACTCCGCAGATCCTAGTCGTAAGCTACGTCTACGACTTGCCATTCTATAAGAATGACAATAGCCTTATCGGCCATGTCCTGGGCGGATGGGAGATTTCTGGAATTACAAATTTCCAGTCGGGCCAATCCACGACGGTCACTCAAGGCGGCAACGATCCATTTGCTAATCTTGCCAATAACAACTCGGGGCTAAACCTGGCGCGTGGATCTACGGCTCAAATTCGTACCGATCTGGTGGGAGATCCACACGGGCCGAAGACTGCGGCGGAGTTCTTCAATACTGCCGCTTTCGTTACGGCGGTGGGACACTTCGGAACGGAGAAACCCGGCACTGTTTTGGGGCCAGGGTTCCAACTGTGGGACATCTCGCTGATAAAAAACATAAAGTTCGGCGAACACGTGGGCATGCAGCTTCGACTCGAGACCTTCAACGCCTTCAACCATGGCAGTCCGAATTCGATTGACACGAACATCGCAAGCGGCACATTTGGCCAAGTCAACGGATGGCATGATCCACGCACCGTGCAGATCGGAGCGAAGATTAACTTTTAACATTTGTCGGGTTAGGATTCGTTCCTGGGGCGTCGGCTGATGCTGACGCCCCATTTCTATCAAGAGTCACTCAAAGCTCCAAGCCCAGCGGGTGCTCACTGGCTCTCGTTTTTCTTGATCTCCTCTTCCCTTTTCCTTTCCTGTATCTGAACCGATATTTTTTGCTCACGGATGCCCTCTTCGTCACGCCCCGACTGACGCAAGACCTTGCCCAGGACAAAATGCGCAGCCGCAAAGTCGGGATCAAGCTGAACCGCTTTGCGAAGCGGCGGAATCGCCGCATCGACGTGCTTCATGGCCAGCTCCGCCTTGCCCAGACCAAGTAGGGCCTCACCATACCGTGGATTCGCCGCAAGAGCCGCCCGAAAGTGAGGCTCAGCTTCTTCGGGCTGAGACTTGTCCAGAAGGATCTGGCCTAGAATGCAGTTCGATACTGGGTCGCTGGGAAAATGCTGCAACTCCGCCCGAAATTCCTTCTCGGCAAGTTCGCTCTGCCCGTCTCTCCAATATTCGAAGCCGAGACCGGAATGTGCGCCCGTAAAATTTGGGTCTGCCGCCACCGCCGCTTGATATTCCTTGATGGCCTCCGGTCGATTCGACATTTGGTCATAGGCTGTGCCCATCATGATGTGCGCGGATGCCGAGTTGGGATTCACCTGCATGATTCGAGCGAACACGCCGGTGAGCGCTTTGTAGTCCTTCATCCGCAGGTATGCTTTGCCAAGCATGTCGAGCGTCTCCAGATCGGAGGGCTCGACGCGGTTCGCGCGTTCCAGATATCCGGCAGCTTCGGGGTAACGATCAAGAGCAAACAGCGACAGGCCGGCGAGCTCGAGAACTTGAAAATCGGTTGGATTCTTCGCCGCCATCGGATGAAGCAACCGCCACGCCGGCAAGTAGCGCTGGGCTTTAAAGTAAGCAATGGCCAGATTGCGTTTCGTCGCCGGGTCGTCGGGGTGAAATCTGAGCGCGTCTTCGTACAACGAGATCGCCTCGGCGGGTCGACCCAGCCGAGTCTGTACAATTCCCAGATTGTTTAGTCCGGCCAGTGAGTGCGGATCAATCGCCAATGCGCTTCGCAGAGCTTCCTCTGCAGTCGCATTGTCGCCTTTGTGCATCGCTTCCGCTGCCTGTTCGAGGTAGGTGTGTACCTGTAGTTGCTCGACGGTGGAGGGCGTTGTTTTGGACGGCACTTGTGTCTGAGCCGCCACACAATGCACGATCAGCAGCCACATTGCGCAGATTCTCGCGGTCTGCCAAGGGCGCATTCGCATATGCCAAATTCTAATCCACCGATCGATATGGGTGTATGGCCTGAATTACACGAAATGCATCTGGTAGCCGCGCAGTCCGAAAGGGAAATTAGCTTATTGGTAAACATACCGGCGAAAAACTGCATCAGAGAAGGATGTCGGAAGCTATTCAAGCTCGGGCGCAGGAAATCCGCATCATGGTCGTCGATGACAGCGATCTGATGCGACGCAGCCTCCGGAATTTACTGGAGGGGCAGAACCACTGGAAGGTCTGCGACGAGGCCTCGAATGGCCAGGAGGCGGTTACGAAATTCAGTCACGAGAAATTCGATCTCGTTGTACTCGATTTTCAGATGCCCGTGATGAACGGGCTGGAAGCCGCCAGACAGATCACGGGGCAATGTCCGGGCACGCCCATCCTGATGCTCACCATGCACGCGTCACCTCAGCTCGCGCAAGAGGCGCGAAAGGTCGGAATTCGCGGAGTCTGTGGCAAGGCAGATATCAAGTGCGTCGTCGAAGGGATCGAGACCATCCTCCAGCACAAGTCGTATTTCCAAAACTAAAGTGATACCAGAGGGCCGGACTACAGAGCTTTCAACTTTCTAGTGAATCGGGACGCGGCCCCCGCAGCAGAGCTATTGGTTTTAGCGCCAGGCGGACTTCTTCTTCTCACTCTCATTGGAAGATGAAGAAAATTTGCCGGCCCCAGTTCCAATTCATTTTGTCCAAACGCGACCAACCGATACCCGCCGTAGTGGGACGAAAAGGGCTGGGAAAAGGATTGTGAAATATTGTCTCCAGTCAGCCCAAGAGTCGTCATTTTGTCTTACGATGAATCTTTCCACGGCTCGGTAGGCGCTCCCTGTGGTAACGCGCATGCGCATCTCGGCGTTCGTTTTCGTAGCGCTGGTCGTTGTCCAAAATTGCGTTGTCCAAAATTACGCTACTGCGCAAGTCCTGGCGCCTGGCGCTCCATTCGCTGTTGACGTGACCGACGAAAACGCGGGCGCTGTTTCCGGAGCGCGAGTTTCCCTGCAAGCTCCATCCGGTCCGGCCGTGCGTTGCGAGACCGATTTCTCCGGACGCTGCCCCTTTGTTGGTCTCCCAGCCGCAATTTATCAACTTCATGTCGAAAAAGAGGGCTTTTATGCAGTGACTCGGTCCTCTGTACAGGTGAAAGAAGCCGCAACGCTGGATGTTGTTTTGTCACATCAACAGGAGCTGCGCGAAGTGGTCAACGTTCAGGAATCCGCGCCGGCCATCGATCCCGCCCAAATTGCTGCGCAAGAGACTCTCAGTGGCCTCGACGTTATCAACATTCCCTATCCCACAACCCACGACTATCGCAATGTCTTGAACTTCATCCCCGGCGTGGTGCAGGATTCGAGCGGCCAGCCTCACATCGCCGGCGCGGAAACGTATCAGACCGTCACCGTGCTCGACGGCTTCAACATCACGCAGCCCGCCAACGGCCAGGTGCTGGCCCGCGTCAGTAGTGATGCGTTTCGCTCGATCCAGGTCGAACCTGCTCGTGAACCGGCCGAGTTCGGCAAGGGTTCAGGCGGCTTGTTATTGTTGAATACTGGAATCGGCAACGATCACTTCCACTTCGTCGGCACCGATTTCATACCGTCCTTTCAAGACAAAGGAGGATGGAAGTTCGATCAATTCCTTCCGCGCCTCACGTTTTCCGGGCCGATCGAGAAAGGCAAGCTTTGGTTCTACGACGCTCTCGACGGCGAATACGACAACACCATCTATACCGAACTCCCCGCCAATGCCGACAACGATCACTTCCTGCGGATCGGCAACCTGGCCAAGCTCCAGGCCAACGTCGCCAGCGGCAACATCGTTACCGCCAGCTTTCTTTTTAACCATCTGCACGACGACTATGCATTCCTCTCGCCCCAAAGTCCGCAGCAAGCGAACCCAAGCGATATCGAATCCGCCTACATCGCGAACGTGAAAGACCAGCACTATTTTTCCGGAGGCAATCTTCTCGAAGCCGGCGTGGCCTTCGATCAATACAACTTGAAATTAACTCCATATGGAACCTCCCCATATTTCGTCAATCCCGACACCACCGGCGGTAACTACTATCTCTCGGAGCAAACGCAAGCACGCCGTTGGCAAGCCTTATCGAATCTTTTTCTGTCGCCTCATAGCTGGCTTGGCCGTCACGATTTCAAAGTCGGCGCCGACTTCGACCGCCTCGAATACAACGCTCAATTCTCCCGCCAGCCCATATCATTCTTGCGCCCGGACCAAACCGTACCGACTCTTCCAATTACCTGTATCAACGAGGAGGCATCGCCCTGCTCCCGCTATTCCGCTTTTTCCGGCGGCTCTCCTTCCTCGACCTACAACTTCGAATCGAGCGCCTACGCCGAAGACCGCTGGCTGATGACCGATCGCCTTCTTGTCGAGCCCGGCATCCGCCTCGATTGGGACGAAATTATCCGCACTCCTTTATTCTCGCCGCGCCTGGCGGCAACCTACGTCCTCGATAGCTCAGGCAATACGAAGCTCTCAGCCGGAATAGGACTCGTCTACGATCCCACCATCCTGTTCCTCATCGCGCGTCCCTATGCCGGCGAACGCAACGACTATTACTTCAACCAGGACGGCATTCCGGTCGGACCCGATGGAAACATCACCGCCGCGCCCGTGCCAGTACCAACAACCTTCTCCGTCGACAGAACAAATCTCCGGGAGCCGCGCTTCATCAACTGGAGCCTTGGCCTAGAAAGAAAACTTCCTGCCGCCATCTACCTGAAAGCGGAACTGCTCGAGAAGCGCGGCTCGCGCGGCTTCGTCTACAACACCTCCACCGGTTCCAGCGGCGACTTCGTCCTCGAAAACACCCGTGACGATCGCTACAAAGCCATCGAGCTCACCCTCCGCCACAACTTTCGCCAAAGCTACATGCTGATGGGCTCCTACACCCGCTCCCACGCCCAATCCAATGAAGCGCTCGACTTCAACGTCGACAACCCATTACTCAGCCCACAACTTCCAGGCCCTTATCCCTGGGATACTCCCAACCGATTTCTCTCTTGGGGCTATTTCCCGCTCTTCAATCTCCCGATCATTCATCACACCGAAATTGCGTATTCCCTCGAGGCCCGCACCGGATTCCCCTTCAACGTCACCAACGATCAGCAGCAACTCGTCGGCCTGCCCGGTTCGCAACGCTTCCCCGAATACTTCTCGCTCAATCTCCAACTCGAAAAGCGCTTCCACCTCTTCGGATATTTCTGGGCTCTACGCGGCGGCTTCAACAACATCACCAACCACGCCAATCCCTACGTCGTAAACAACGACATCAACTCGCCCCAATACCTCACCTTCAGCGCCTTCCAGGGCCGCAGCTTCACCTCCCGCATCCGGCTCCTCGGCCGCAAATGACTCCTGCAAATAGATTTATAATGAACTCGTGATTCGTATCGATTGCATCAAAACTCTGCTTCCTGTCATCTGAAAGTGTTGGAGGATAATCATGGCTCACGAACTACCCCCTTTGCCGTATGACTATGCGGCTCTCGAACCCGTCATCGACAAGCAAACGATGACCCTGCATCACGACATGCACCACGCGGCCTACGTCAAGAACCTCAATGCCGCCCTGGAAAAACATCCCGAGTTATCCGGCAAGTCCGCCGAAGATCTCATTCGCGATCTCAATTCCATTCCTGAAGATATCCGCGGCGCCGTGCGGAACAACGGCGGCGGCCACGTTAATCACAGCATGTTCTGGAAGATCATGAAGCCCAAAGGTGGAGGCGATCCCAACGGCCCCGTCGCCGATGCCATCAAGAAATCATTCGGCAGCTTCAAAGATTTCCAAACCAAATTCAACGACGCCGGCACCAAGCAGTTCGGCTCAGGCTGGGCGTGGCTCGCAGGAAAATCCGGCGGCGACATTCAGGTCATCTCCACTCCGAATCAAGACAATCCGATTTCCCAGGGCCTGTTCCCGATTCTCGGCAATGACGTCTGGGAGCATGCCTACTACCTGAAATACAACAACCGCCGCCCCGAATATCTCGCCGCGTGGTGGAACGTCATCAACTGGGACGAAGTCAACGCCCGCTTCGAAGCCTTCAAATCGGGCAAGTCTGTGCAAGAACCTGCACTAGCCCACCGCTAAATTGTTGGATTCCTGATAATCGGGTGCCCCATTTCTCGCGCGTTCTCTGCGCGAGAAGTGGGGATTTCCGTCACCAAAATAGGAGGTCATCCCGACCGGAGCCGTTCTTCAGGCGAAGGGAGGGATCTCGCGTGGACCACCACCGCGCCCAGCCATCTTTCCCTTGACTTTGCCCTCCGAAAATGGCACCGTGCTTTCTCATGAACGGAAAACGTGCCTCCCTAAAAGCCACGTCCCAAGCGGTATTCGGGCTTTTTATAACAATCATTTTCATCTTCGCCTCCGGCCTGCGGGCGCAGGAAACAAATGGCGCGCTTTCTCTCAATACCACCCTCGGGCCGCACGACACCCTCGGCACAGCCACCGGCACTTCCGCCGCCTGCACCGTCCACGGCATTGCCGGAGGCACCTGCTACAACGTCGCGCTCACTTGTCCAAACGTGAATAGCGTCACCGCCAACGTCAAAGTTCTCATTCCCGCTACCACTCCGCTCGGCACCGTCGTCATGACCGCCGGTGGAGGCGACGCCTCGTACTACGAATTTGCGCCCGGCTACGGCAGCTACATCGTCACCAACATCGTCGCCGGCGGATACACTGTCGCTGAAACCCAATTTCCCGGCGCCACCGGCAACGGATGGCTCGAAGGCCCCGCCGCCGACGGTCCGCGCTCCCTCGCCTGTCTCTACTCCACACTCGTCGAGTGGATCTACACCAACATTCACGAATCGAACACTTCCGCTCCCTACTGCGCCACCGGAGAAAGCGGAGGCGCAGCCGCCATCTCTTATTCGCTTTCGCACTACGGCATGGCGTCCGTTCTCACGCTCGCCGAACTCGACAGTGGCCCGCCCTTCGGACGCATTGACTACGGCTGCCTCTGCAATGGCCAGGCTCCCAAATCGCCCTGCGGAACCAGAAACAAGAGTTGCTTCGGCACGGGAAGTACCGCCCAGCGCCTGGCAATCGCCGCCTACGGCAACAACGACTGCTCTTCACAAGTCGCGACCGACCAAACTCTTTGGGATCACGACAGCATCTCTTCGCCCGATGCTTCTTATTCGTATCCGCACACCGATGTCCGCTTCCTTTTCGGCGGCGAAGACACCAGCTCGGCAGTCCCGCAAGGCCTGCTCTTCGCCAATCAAATCAAGAGTGAAAAAGAAATCGCCTGCGTCCCCGACGCCGCCCACGACATCACCGAAGTCCTCGACGGCGCAAACCAAATCATCAGCGACATCACCACCTACTGCAAACTCCCGTGAACGGACCTCGCATCTGAACCCGTTTTGAAAATTGTCATCCTGAGCGAAGCAAGTCGGAGAGCGAAGCGACCCGGCTTGCGCAGTCGAAGGATCCCTAATCCCTGCAGAGTGCAACAGGAGGCGGAGCCACTCTCCCTGCGCCGGTCAATAAAAACGCCCCGGCATGCGGGGCATTCAAGATTCGCTGGCAATATAGCTTTGAAAGGGCGCGGCTTCAGCCGCGCCGAAAGGAACAAAAATAAGCAGCGGCTTTATAGCCGCCATCAATGCTCATCTACGCCGCCGTCGCTTCCAAGTACTCATCCGGATGCTCTTCAAACTTCTTCCTGCAATCCTCGGAGCAGAAATAATATTTCTTCCCCGCAAATTGTGTCTGAGCCTTCGCGCTGTCCTCGTTGATTTCCATTCCACAAACCGGATCAATCGCCATAATTCCTCCTGAAAGAAAAATGTCTCTTTTAGACTCACCGCGCCGCCGAGTGGTTGCCGCATGAAGTTCCCCAAGAAAGCGCTCCCTACTTCCTCTGTGTTCCTCCGTGCATCCCCGGTGCCCTCGGTGATAACGATTTTTTTGCCTTGAACTTGCCCACCGTGTTTTCTGCATTTCCTGTGTAAGCCCTGTGAACAATCAAGCCATTGTTTCTTCGATATTATCTTTGCGCCCGTGCCGGTTATTCCCAAAACCGCCTTTGGCAAGCGCCGCAACCCCATTCTTTAAGATTTCTATTGACCCATGTCGATCGGCAAAAATTCGCCGCTCCATTTTCCTCAATTGCACCAAAAATACTGAATTGACCTTGCGCTGTTTCGCTCGTACAGTCTTCTTCGCTCCCACAAAATTTCCAGAACAATCCCGACTCGAAAAGCAATTAAGAGGCGACGGAGAGAACGGCCAACCGGCTCGGCCAGCTGGCGCATAACACCTGAAATCGAAATCCGACAAGAACATGAAGAATGCCGAGTGGAAAACCTATCGCACCAGATTTCTCGTCAACGCAAAACAACTCACGTGCAGCCTCACCTTCACCGATTCGCTGGGCCGCCAGCACTCCGGCCGCAGGGGCGACTATCTGGTCGAGTCTTCCGACGGCGTTCTCCGCATCGCCCCGCGCCACATCTTCGAAGACATTTACGTCAGCATGGATTCGCCCAACGCAACCCACCCAAACCTGATTGCGGACGCCCGCGTGGAAGCCCGCCGCAAGCAGCCACAACCAGCCCATGCGCGCCGCACCTCGGCCTTGGGCGCGAGCATGCCTTGACTTTGGAAACCTGTGAATGTTCGGTCAGATGACCGACAAGAACCGCCAGAGATTCATATCTGACCACCGACCGAGGAAATTCGTGCAACCGTTGTGGAAAATTCGCCCTCATCCCCGCATCAAGCCCGTCATTGCTGGAGATACAACCTGTAGTGTTTATCTCTTGACAGGCACAATGGACGGGAGTAACTTTGCATTCCCAAGCACAAAATTTCGCCTCACGGGAATGAGGCGAGACTGTGGAAAAGGGAAGAAAACGCACTGAAATGGACGCCGGCCAAGCCAGAGGTGACTCGGCCAGTCGTCTCAACTAAAACCCAGATCTCTGGGCGCTGCGGCTCCCGATCCGTGCCGCCACCCAGAGATCCCAATCCCGGTAAAACAGCGGTGGCCGTTCTCCCGACCCTCCCCTCGGGAGCTCGACAATCAAGATAAGTAGTTTTGTGTGCACGGCGCTCCGGCCATCGAGCGGTGTTTCGCCTTTGCGAAAGCCGGAGAGAGGAAGCCGGAAGCCAAACTCGAGGAGCCCGTAATGGAAGGTTTAACTCGTCTCGTTTCCGAGTCCCTGGCCCGCTATGGCCTGGACCGGCCCGTCGACTACCGCCGCCTCCAATGGTCGCGCTGGTTCCGCTGCGAATCCCTCCACAGCCTCCTCCACGTCCCCAGCAAGCCCGGCATCTTCGCTATCGCCGAAGAAATAATGGAGTTCGGCGCACCCACAGAGCCAAAAGTTGATACGGGCCATGTGGGGACAGCCGCCCTCGGCTGTCCAGTCGAGCGAAGCTCGACTGTGGTTCCCGCTGATGAGCCTTTGGGTGGCGCAGCGCTTCAGCGCAGCGCTTCAGCGCTACCAATGAATCCGGCTTTAGCCGCTGAGGGTCGCGAGTCCCGTCAGGGACGAAATTCGTTAGCCCAGCACGTAAGTGCTGGGTCACAACCGGCCGCCGAGCGAGTCCCGGAGGGACGCCACGTCGACCGCCGCATGCTCTCCGTCCTCCAATTCCGCGAGGACGACGACATGGCATACGTCCTCGACCGCATGCTCTCACGCCAAAATCCCATGAGCGCCCGTCTGGCCTCCGGAAAATGCTTCGTCCGCTTCGTCGTCATCGAAGACGAAATCCAGCGCCGCAGCATCTGCAACGCCCTCAATCAATGGCTGGTCTCAACTGGAGAAAAAGCCTCCGGCATCGGCGCCCACTTCGCCACGTCCCTCGAATTTGGTGTGGGGCGGACACTCTTGTCCGCCACTGCCGACGCCAAAACACAGCCGGCCCAGGTTCAAACGCCAGAAGCGAAAGAAATAAACAAAGACACGCGGCAAACCACCCCGCTCAGCATAGCCGCGCATCTCGATTCCGGCTCAGCCGCCAACATTCACTGTCCTCAGCCATTACCCTCCGGCTTCTGATTGGAGGGGATTAGTTCCAAAGCAACGTGGAAGAGCGGCGCTTCAGCGCCGCGTTAGGCGCCATAAAGGATTTGGGGCTTTAGCCCCCGAGTTGAGGAGTCGCGAAGCCGCGCAAGATTAAAGCCCACGGCGCAAGCCGTGAGGTAGCGACAGAGAAAAGCAACAAGCCCCGAAGGGGCGAAAGATACGATCTTTACCAAAAAAATGCATCGCCCCGACCCTCCGTTCGGATGGCCCGATTCCCGTGTCCGCCGCCCTCGAACGCCCGAATCGGACGAAACGAAATAGAATCTAATTAATGGAGAAAAGAATGCCCGAAGTCAAAACCACCCCCGGCACACAGGTCGCCCCCGCTCCCACGACGAAGAAAAAAGCTCCCGGACTTTCCTTCCGCCGCTTCTTCACCAAACCCGGCGTCTCCCCCTACAACGAAGTTGAGTGGGAACTCCGCCTCGCTCAAATCACTGATGCCCAGGGCGGCATCATCTTCGAGCAGAAGGGCGTCGAGGTCCCCAAAGACTGGTCCATGACCGCGACCAACATCGTGGCGAGTAAATATCTCCACGGCACTCTTGGCACGCCCGATCGCGAAACCGGCGTGCGTCAACTGGTCGGCCGCGTCGCCGAAACCATTCGCGACTGGGGATTGGCGCAAGGCTACTTCAAAACTCCAGACGACGGCGCGACTTTCCACGACGAACTCGTGCATATTCTCGTCCGCCAATACGCCGCCTTCAACTCGCCCGTCTGGTTCAACGTGGGCTGCGACCGCATCGAGCCCAACTCCGATGGCCGTAACTGGCACTGGAATCCGCAAACGCAGAACGTCGAATTCGGCGTCACCGGCTACTCCAAGCCGCAATGCTCCGCCTGCTTCATCAACTCGGTGAAAGATTCGCTCGACTCGATCCTCACACTCGCGAAGACCGAAGGCATGTTGTTCAAGTGGGGCAGCGGCACCGGCACGAATCTTTCTCCGCTGCGCTCGCAAACTGAAGGTCTCAGCGGCGGCGGCACCGCCAGCGGCCCGCTCAGCTTCATGAAAGGCTTCGATGCCTTCGCCGGCGTCATCAAATCCGGCGGCAAGACGCGCCGCGCCGCCAAGATGGTAATCCTCAACGTCGACCATCCCGATATCGTCGACTTCATCGAGTGCAAACAGAAAGAAGAAGCCAAAGCCCACGCGCTCGTCGCCCAGGGATACGACGGGTCTTCTCCCGATTCGGATGCCTATAGCTCCATCTTCTTCCAGAACGCCAACAACTCCGTCCGCGTCACCGATGATTTCATGTACGCCGTAGTCCGTGACACAGACTTCTCCACCAAGTCCGTTCGCGACGGTGCGGTCATGCACACCTACAAAGCCAAAGACCTGCTCCACAAAATTTCCGAAGCCACATGGCACTGCGGCGATCCCGGCATGCAATACGACACCACAGTCAATCGCTGGCACACATCGAAGAACACCGCTCGCATCAATGCCAGCAATCCGTGCAGCGAATACATGTTCCTCGATGACTCGGCCTGCAACCTGGCGAGTCTGAATCTGTTGAAGTTCGCTCCGAACGGAACCTTCGACGTCGAAGCCTATCGTCACGCGGTAGACGTCCTGATCACCGCGCAGGAAATTCTCGTCGACAACGCCGGATATCCCACGGAACAAATCATGCGCAACTCGCATGACTATCGTCCGCTCGGCTTGGGCTACGCAAATCTCGGCGCGCTGTTGATGGCGTCAGGTTTGCCCTACGACTCCGACGCCGGCCGCGACTACGCCGCTTGTGTCACCGCGATCATGTGCGGCGAAGCGTATCTGCAATCGTCTCGCATCGCCGAACAATGCGAGCAGTTGTCTCCGGCAACCGAGCCGGTCTCCACTCGTCTCGGCATCACCGACGCCGCGAATATGCCCGGCGGAGCCTGCCCCGGCTGGTACCTCAACCGCGAACCGTTCCTCGACGTAATCCGCATGCACCGAGCGTCAGTAAATAACATAAACAAAAGCAACGTCCCCACCGCCCTCTACGAATCCAGCAAACAGTGCTGGGATGAAGCACTCGCCCACGGCGAAAAGCACGGGTATAGAAATAGCCAAGTCACAGTGTTAGCCCCCACAGGAACAATAGGTTTCATGATGGACTGCGACACAACCGGAGTGGAGCCGGATTTGGCGTTGGTGAAGTATAAGAAGCTGGTGGGTGGGGGGATGATTAAGATTGTGAATCAGACGGTGCCTACGGCTTTGTTCAAGCTGGGATACGATCACGATCAGGCGAATGCGATTGTTTCGTACATTGATGCGACCGGGACCATTGAGGGAGCGCCGCATGTGAAGGATGAGCATCTCGCGGTGTTTGATTGTTCGTTCAAGCCCGCCAAGGGGACACGATCGATTGCTTACATGGGGCATCTGCGGATGATGGCGGCGGCGCAGCCGTTTATCTCCGGCGCTATATCGAAGACGGTCAATCTTCCTGAAAATGCTTCCGTGGAAGACATCATGGAAGCTTATCTTCAGGCATGGAAGCTGGGGATCAAGGCTGTGGCTGTTTATCGCGATGGATGCAAGAAGTCGCAGCCGTTATCTGCGGCTGGAAGTAAGACTGCGAATTCCAGCAAGGACGATGCTCGTGTGTCCGCGCAACACGTTGTTGAAGAAGACGACCTGAACGCGCCGCCGCGTGCGGTGCGGCACAAGCTGCAGGAAGAGCGGGCTTCGATCACACACAAGTTCAAGGTTGGAGATCATGAGGGCTATATCACTGTTGGCCTCTATCCTGACGGTGAGCCGGGCGAACTCTTCGTCAAAATGGCGAAAGAAGGATCGACGGTCAGCGGATTGATGGATAGCTTCGCGCTGGCCGTCTCGCTCGCATTGCAACACGGCGTGCCGCTCAAGGTGTTCTGCGAAAAGTTCGCGCACACCCGCTTCGAACCCAGCGGCTGGAGCGGCAATGCGGAGATCGGCTACGCCAAGTCGATCATGGATTACATCTTCCGTTGGATGCAGACACGCTTTTTGACCGGGCAGCAGCAGATGTTGTTTGAGAGCTTTCGGCCCAAGCTGTCAGCTATCAGCTCTCAGCCTTCAGAAATCGTCGATCTGAATGGGCCACCGTCCGGGATGCGGCGTCCAGAGACTGGGAACCGGGAGCCGGGAGCCGGCTCCATCCACGCTGCCGATGCCCTGGCCGGTCTCGTTGACCTCGGCGATGCGCCAACGTGCAGCTTCTGCGGCAGCATCATGACCCGCAACGGCAGTTGCTACAGATGCCATAGCTGCGGGAGCACGAGCGGGTGCTCGTAGTTAATTTTGTTCGCTGATTTAGATGGTGCCAGGATTATTTGGCACTGGAAACAAGAGCCCTACAACCAAAATTAAGAGACGTACTGTGAAGGGGACACGGCGCTCCGTGTCCCCTTTTTTGCTGGTTTGGGGATGATGAGGGAGGCGATGTGGCGACTATTTTAGATAGCAAACTGAGGGCTCCCGTAAACGACGTGATCATTGTTTCCGTGGCGCGCCTGGTAGATGACGCACAATCGGGTAGGCGGGATCCAAGTCATTCAGATATTGAATTCCGAATTATGCAAGCTGGTCTCGCTATGGCCGATCCGGCAGTTCAAGGAACACCGGTCGGAAAAGCGAAGCGCGTTAGAGCGGTCCTGAGTTGGGGTCTGGAAAATGCTCCAAACAATGCTGAGATTTTTGTCGCTGGACTGATTGCGCATATTAAGGGATGCGGTGGTTTCCGAAAGGGTTCCTCGAACTACGTCGGAGAAGAAGCAATTCAGGACGCGGTCGAAGCATTTCGCAGTGAGGGATATGTGCTTTCGGCGGAAGGCGAGCTCCAGCCCGTTCTGCTGGACACATTAATCGGTACTGCGTTAACCGATGCTCTTGAGGCCTACGTTCGTCGCGCGCGCCGCGGAAGCGAGGATGCGGCATTGCTAGTAGGGACTGGAAAAGATCTTCTCGAAGCTACTGCCGCGCACGTTATATCCGAGAGATACGGCGGCTATCCTGAGCAGAGTAATTTCCCGACGTTGTTGGGACAAGCGTTCACCATGTTGGGTCTGGCGACGCCGCAAACCGCTTCTCAGCAAACCGATCCGCCGCAACGACGGTTGGAGCGTGCGCTCTACGAAGCAGGTTGTGCAGTCAATGCTCTACGGAACAAACAGGGCACGGGTCATGGACGCCCATGGGTGTCTGGTGTTACGGACGATGAAGCACGATCGGCGATTCAACTGATTGGCATAGTGTCGGGCTTTCTGCTGGCTGCTCACAAGGCAAAGCCGTGATTCTCGCGAAGGGAGAGTGTGTACCTGAACTGGCGAATTTCGTGAAGCACGCGAAACATAGGCACGGGATAGATCATGGACAAGTACACGTTTAACTGGAGCATCATACCGGCACCTCCCATGGAGTATGCGATCGCAGTTCCACCTTTTGATCTGCTTGTGAAGGGAACCAGCTTGGCGCTGAAGGCGACTGCCGATGCCGCTGAGGAACAGCGACTCTACAATCAGGCCGCCCAAGTGGCCCACAGCTTGGCCGGAAGCCTGTCTTACGAGTTCGCTGAGCGATTCGAGGTAGCGTATCAGGGCCGCCATGTGCTGCGCGACTCCGGCCAGCAAAGCATCTCCATTTCCGTCACAGTTGACGTCAAGCCAGCCGACTTTGATGCGCACGAGGCGTCCAAAAAACGCGAGCGCGAGAGGTCGGCTGCGCAGCGGCGTGTTCTGGACCGAACCGGACGCGCAGCTACGGACGCAAACCTCCGAGATATGCTGGGGCACTGGTCCAGATATGTCGCCGATTCCGAGGGACGCCTGCATCACCTATATGATGTGCTCGAAGTTGTCGAGCGCCTGTACGGTGGGCGCAGACGGGCTGCGTCAGGGCTCAACATGAATTATGCAGACCTCGGCGAGCTCGGGCGCATCAGCAATGATCCTACCGTACGGAACGGGCGCCATCCAGGAGGAACGCCGGGGCCGCACAGGATCGCTACCGAGGTTGAGGCGGAGGCTTGCGAGCGAGTGGTGAAGGCCATCATCGAGAAGTATGAGTCCCAGGTGGTTCCGTAGGCGTTTGCAGAACGGACTATAATCGATCCATGCCGCAGCCGATCAAAGTCGACAACAGCCATCCGGTGACCGCGCATGAGACCGCGCAGACGCTTGGGGTGTCGAAGAAGCGTACTGATCAAATCATCCGCGAGGTACGGCAGATACTTTTTCGCGATGCAAAGACTGGGGAATTTGTGGTCCGCGCCAAGCGTTCCGGGAAAACGGTGAACGGTTCCCACAATGGCAGCACGAAATTTAAAAAAGCGCATTCGGCGCAGAAGACGAGCGCGGCGCGGCGCAAAGCCTAATCTCAGGGATCGTTCGGTATTCCTGAACATTCCGTACGACTCGGGCTTTGAAAATCTCTTTCTCGCTTACATTGCCGGAATCAGCGCTTTTGGATTTACTCCGCGCGCTACTTTGGAAATTCCTTTCGGCGAGCGCCGGCTCAACCGTATTCTCTCCTTAATACAAGGGTCGAAATATTCGGTTCACGACCTTTCACGCGTCCAGGTTGATAGGAAGTCTCCACGCACGCCGCGTTTCAACATGCCATTTGAATTGGGGCTAACCATTGCGATTGAGAAGTTGAGTCATCCGGATCATGCGTGGGTTGTGTGTGAAACGGTGGCACATCGAATCAACAAATCGTTGAGCGATCTGGATGGAACCGATGCCTACATTCATAATGGAACGATCGCTGGCGTGTTCCGAGAGCTGAGAAATGCGTTTGTAGGAAGCAGGCGTCAGCCGACGGTCAAGCAGATGGCCCGGATTTATGAGGTACTGCGAACAGAATTCAACAATGTTTTGCAACGAACCGGCGCTAAGGATGCGTTCAATGCCAGTGTGTTCAAGGAACTCTGCGTGCTGGCGAGTACGGCAGCGGATGAGATGTCTTGAGATGCCTTAGGTGTGGGGTGCGGAAATGACGGACTGGAAGACGCATGGTGTCAAAGTGGTGCGGGCGGGAGAGATGGATACGAACACACCGCAGACGGCGGGGATGACGCGGGCGGCGGCGATTACTCATGCGCGCACTGGAGCCAACCAGCTTTGGGCTGGGACGGTGGTGGTACAGCCGGAGGCGAAGACCGGTCCGCACCATCATGGAGAGCTGGAAACGGTGCTTTACGTCGTGCGTGGTCGCGTGCGCATGCGCTGGGGCAATCAGCTCGAATTTTCCGAAGAAGCGGCTCCCGACGACTTTATTTATGTACCTCCTTATGTTCCTCACCAGGAGATCAATGCGGGGGACGAGGTGTGCGAGGCGGTGGTGGTGCGCAATGGCCGCGAGCCTATTGTGGTGAACCTTCCGCTGGAAACTCCCGAACCTGCCAGCGCGGGGCGGCCGGGAATGCCGTTCCATCCTAAGCAGTAGTTTGCGGCGCGTGGGTGGTTCGCGAGCCTTGTCGCGGGATTACGGTTTCCTTGCTTTTCGCGGTGCAGCACGGGGGGTACTTTCTGTCGCCCCTGGCGGGACTCTGTTCTTTTCTTGCTCTTTACCCAGGACCTCCCTCCCTTCGGGCTTCCTCCCGGATTGGCGGCCATGCCAAAACTTAAGGCTAGTAAGAATCCCAAAAGAGATGGAGCTGTGGAATCCCATGTTCGCAAAATACGCGAAGCATTGGGCACTCACCTTATGGCACGATTGAGTCGCGCCGTATCTCTTTTCTTGCAACGTTTTAAGCGCCGGTCTCACTATTGATTTAAGTGGGGAGTGAAGCGATGGCACCTGGTTTGGATAGTCTCAAGCACATTGTCGTTTTGATGATGGAAAACCGGTCATTTGACCACATGCTGGGATCGCTGAAGGCGGTGAATCCGCAGATTGATGGGATCACCGATCAGTTGAGCAACCCCGATACGACGGGGGCTCTAGTCAAGCCGCAGCCGCTGGCGGAGTTTCAGGGGCAGCTTGAGCCCGATCCCGACCATCAATTTCCGGCGGTCGATTTACAGATTTTTGGCGGGGACACGAGCGCGGGGCGCATTGCGAATATGCAGGGGTTCGTGAAGAGTTATTTTCACCAGCAGGGAGATGTGGGGCATTCGCAGAAAATCATGTATTACTTCACGCCCGACAAGTTGCCGGTACTGACTACGCTGGCGCTGGAGTTTGCCGTGTTTAACAAGTGGTTCGCGTCGATTCCGGGACCGACAATTTGCAATCGGGCGTTTGCGCATTACGGGACGTCGTTCGGCCGGGTCGATATGAATCTGCTGTATGTGGGCGAGCCTATCAAAAGTATTTATGACCGGTTGATCGGGGCGACGCCGAAGCACACGGCGAAGCTGTATTACTACGACACGACTAGTTCCACCATGGAGATCACGAACCTGCTGCAGCATCAGCCGGAGCTATTCGGCTCGTACGACCAGTTTCTGGATGATTGCGCAAAAGGAAATCTGCCGGACTATTCGTTTGTCGAGCCGAACTATAACGATCACGACGGCGATAATGGCGCCGAGGTAGCGAGCGACCAGCATCCCGATCACAACATTCAGGCGGGTGAATTGTTTATCGCATCGATTTACAACGCGGTGAAGAATTCGCCCCTATGGCCGAACACCGCTCTGTTGGTGGTTTATGACGAGCACGGGGGGATTTACGATCATGTCGTACCTCCGGCGTGCACTCCCGATAAATTCAGCGCATCGGCGAATGATACAGGGACCGGGATGCCGTTTTTGTTTGACCGCCTCGGCGTGCGGGTGCCGGCGATTTTGATCTCGCCGTGGATTCCGAAGGGAACAGTGGTGGATCGAGTGTTCGACCACGCATCGATTCCCAGGACGATCGCGAAATTCTTTCAGGTGGATGACTCGTCCGCTTCTCCGAGAGAAACGAGCGCCGATGTTTTTATTGAGCCGAAATTAGGAGCGGTGGATCCGGCGCGCAACCTGCTTTCGCTCGATACGATGCGAACTGACTGTCCAGACTTTGATGTGTAGTGTTATGGCGGCGAACTGCCCTGAAGGAGTGAGAAATGACGCTTATCCATATACCTCGGCCTAAGGTGAAACTCGCGATGGATATGAGCAGACCGGTGAATTCATTGCTGAAGGTACAGATTCAACATTTGCACGACGCCGAATTGAAGTTACCGATAGGGCTGCAGACGGATATTTACATCAACGCGATTAAAACCGAAGGGGAGGCGGGGGAGTATATCAGGCGGGTGACGGAGGCGATCCGCGACGCGCATGCCGCCGCGGAGGCGAAGCGGGCGCGGCCTGCACTTAAGGCAAGACGCGTGATTGAGATTGCCGCCGTCGCCGACGAGCGGGCGGAGCAAAAGCGGATAGCGAGCAGGAAGAAAAAAAGCGCCGGTAAGCGCGGACGGAAGACGTAGCACGGCTGATGTTTGCAGGAGGCGGTATGCGTTCGAGTGTATTAGCGGCGGTCTGCATCGCGGCAACGATGGCGATGGCGCAGGTGGCAGTGGCGCAAGAAGACGCGCTGCATGCGGACTTTCGGCGCGAAAGCGAACGCGTGAGCGATGCCTGCAAGGATTTCAGTGTCAAGGCCATCCCCGGATGCGCTATTGAGCTGTTCACGGACCATCCGCTGCACATTGCGGCGGGCAGCATGCCTCCGCAGAACGGATTCGGCCTGGGCGGGGCGTTTGTTTGGGAGAAGAACACGAAGAATTGGCGGATGAACTGGGACGTGGATGCGGTCGGTTCCACGAACGGCTCGTGGCGCGGCGGCGGATACATGAAGCTGGTGCACACTCCGAGCGAGCCAGTGCAGGTGATCACAGTCATTGTGCCGCAGGCCGGTGAAACTGTTGGGACTGGAAAGCCTGCGAAGAAGCCGCGGATTAACCTGGTGCATCTGTACACGGTGTTCAATCTTTATGCGCAGTCGATTTCATTGAATAAGGTGAACTACTTTGGGCTGGGCAACGATACGACGCTGGCGGGCGCGTCGGTGTTTGGAATGACGCAAACGACTGTGGGCGGGAATGCGATCAAGCCGGTTTATGAGTGGGCGGCGATTCGCAAGCTGAATCTGGCGCTGCTGGGCGAAGTGAATGGACGGTTCGTTAGCGTGAGGGACGAGCATGGGCAGTCTGTTCCCTCAATCGAAGGGCTATATACGAACGCGACTGCGCCGGGGCTGAGCAGTCAGCCGGGATTTGTGCAACTGGGCGAGGGAATTCGCGTCAAGCCGGTCTTTGCGGACCGCTTACAGTTAAATTATCTGGGCAGCTTTCAGCAGTTCTTTGCGCCGTCGAGCTCGCAGAGTTCCTTTCTGCGCTGGACGGCCGATCTGAATCACACATTTTATTTGTATGGTTATACGCATTCGGCGCCGATGAATTCGGAGCCGAATGGGCCGGACCAAT
This sequence comes from Candidatus Sulfotelmatobacter sp., assembly GCA_049584475.1. Classification (GTDB taxonomy): domain Bacteria; phylum Acidobacteriota; class Terriglobia; order Terriglobales; family Acidobacteriaceae; genus Sulfotelmatobacter. Next base: position 132,572 of record JBAUXX010000046.1, read on the forward strand.
GCGCGCCAAATGGCGCCGAGTGTCCGGAGGTTTCACATTCAAAGAATCTGAATGGATCGATTGCGTTCCGGTTGCTGCTGTCCGAGTCGATCAATTCCGCGACGAGTGCCGTGCCGTTTTATTTTCAGCAGACGCTGGGCGGAGCGGACATTGATTCGGCGATGTCACTGGGCAGTTATCGGGACTACCGCTTTCGCGCGCCGAATCTTTTGTTGTTGCAGGAAAGTTTTGAGCATTCGATTTGGGGGCCGTTCGGGTTGAAGTTTATGGCGGATGAGGGCCGAGTTGCGCTGACTCGCGGAGATATTGGATTCGACGATCTGAAACACAGCTTTGCCGCCGGGTTCACGCTCCGCGCGGGTGGTTTTCCTATGGTCTCGTTGATGTTTGCGTGGGGCGGTCCGGAAGGGCATCACAATATCTTCAATATGAATAGTTCGCTGCTGGGTGGGTCGGCGCGGCCGCTGCTGGATTGATGACGTTGAGCCGCGCTTTCTGTTGTCCGCAGGGTTCGATTGTTCGTTGTTTTCCTCGACCGAATGTACGTGAGAAGTTTGATCGTCCCTCCGGCGACCGTGTTGCAGTGGCTCTTTCGCCTCGGGGCTTGATCTCATTTCGCTTTCTACCCACGGCTTGCGCTCGCCGTTCGGAATGACCGGCATGGGCGGGGAGACTGGTGGTCGCGGAACAGCAGGTTCCTCGACTCCGAAAGATCATTCGCTTCGCGCATGATCTTTCTGCGCTCGGAATGACAAAGCTTCTAGGGAAGGATCGACCTAGTTGTGGACGTGGGGGCTTTGCGCGGGGTTGGCGTGGTGCACGGGAGGTTCTTTTATGACTTTCACTTCGAAGCTGACGGGAAGGTTTTTGGGCGGATAGCAGGCTGCGTTGTCGCAGGCCTGGTAGCGCAGCGTTCCGTGCATGATGTACTTGCCAGGAACGACGGAGTGTAAAGGGTGGACGGCGACGGCGATGGTGAAATCTCCCGTGTAGACACTGAGCTTTTCGTCGGGGGAGAAGGGGAAGGTTAAATCTTCGCCGGTGGGGTAGGCGATTTTGCCTAGGATGATGTCGGTGGGCAGATCCATTTTCAGCGCGGTGGGGATGAGGAATTCAGACTTGGGCGCGTTGGAATTGATGTGGAAGCCGCCGCCGACGCGGAAATTCAAGTCGACCATGGTTTGCGCGGCGCGGGGTGTGGTTGTGAGTGGGATCGGGGCCATGGTCACCGAGGGCGAAGGAGGTACTTGGGCTTGCGCAGCGGCACTGAGAAGTAAAGCGAAAGTGATCGCGGAGAAAGTCATGCGAGCGGCGGTCGTGCGCGGCAGGCGAGTTGCGGTGCGTTGAGTCATTGCGATGCGTTGCACTAAAGACGGCATAATTTGTGAAGGGCGGTGAAGCGTCGCAGCGATTTTAGAGCCGCTGGCGCACACTGCCTATTGTCATTTCTGAGACTGCATAGGCACCGGTGGAGCGGCCGAGGCCTGAGCCGAAGCGGGCTGCGTGTTGAGCGCTTTCTTGACATCATCTTCGATTTCGCTTTTGCCTTTGAGGCCGATGATTTTGTCGATCAGTTTGCCGTCGCGGCCGATGAAGAAAGTTTCAGGCAGGGCGGGAACACCGCCGTACTGGTCGCCGACGGATTCTTTTCCAATGAGGATGGGATAGTTGACTCCCATATCTTTGGCGAACTGCGCGATTTCCTGTTTGCTGGCATCGTCCATGGCGACACCAACGATTTGGAGGCCCTGGCCGCCGTACTCGTTTTGCAACTCCACAAACCAGGGCATTTCAATTTTGCAGGGACTGCACCAGGTAGCCCAGAAATTGAGCAGGACGGCGTGCCCACGCAGGTCGGAGAGGCGGATATTTTTGCCGTCGAGCGATTCCAGGGTGAAGTCCGGCGCCAGACTGGCGCGGGTGAGCTTCGGGGTGGCCGGTCCGGTGCGGCGAGCCGAATGAAAGCCGAAGTACAGCATGCCGGCTACGACCACGGCTACGACAATCAATGCGAGAGGACTACGTTTCATGATTCGTTACCTCGTTAAAGCAACTCACTGCTCGATCCGTGTCGGCGTCACAAAGCGAAGCGGTTCAGAAATGAGAACCAGTTTGATATCAGGGTAAAGCGGCCCAGCACGAGTAGCACGCCCAAGGCGATGAGCAGGCCGCCGCTGGCGACTTCGAGTGCGTGCATGTGCGAACGGAAGCGGCTGTAAAATTTCAGAAAGCGCTCGATGCCCAGCGATGTAAGGAGGAAGGGCACGGCCAGGCCCAGCGAATAAATCGCCAGCAGTAGCATGCCTTTGGCCAGAGTTTCCTGCTCGGCGGCGAGCGTGAGGATTCCGGCAAGGATGGGACCGACACAGGGCGTCCATCCAAAAGCGAAGGCGAATCCGATGACGAATGCGCCGAAGGGCGTGCTGCCGCCTTTCATCTCGTGCAGGCGCGTGTCGGCGTAAAGCGCTTTGATCTTGAAGATGCCGGTCAGATGCAATCCGAAGATGATGATGACCACGCCGGCGACGATTGACAGCGTGTGTTTGTAGCGGGCGGCAACTTGTCCGATTTCGGTGGAGATCGCACCGAGGGTGATAAATACCACGCTGAAGCCGAGGATGAATCCGATGGAGTTCACCATCACCCGGCGCATGAGTTGCCCTTGCGAGGTCTTTAACTCGTCGACGCCGACGCCGGAGATCAAAGACACGTATCCCGGAACCAGCGGCAGAACGCAGGGCGAGAGGAACGACAGCAAGCCGGCGATGAAGGCAGCGATGGGAAGTGGCAGGCTCGACATGAATTTTGGCTCGACGACTGTGCTACAGGGGCGCCACGCTTTATTGTACCTAGGAAGACGGGAAAGTCCCATGCTTCCCAACCGACTTGGTCCCTGTTCACGGAAATAAGACGCACGGCGGGCGCATTAGTTGCAGAGTAAGGATAAAACTATTGGGTCATAGCCGGCGAGCGTTGAGCGGAGGAAGGTTTCGCGCCGGGCAGAGCCTCTTGCGGATCCGAGAATAGTTTCTTGAGGAAGCCTGGTGGGACTGTTGCGCTAACCGTGGTTCGGTCTGCGTCTTGGCCGACTTTCAGGCTATCGAAGAATTCTTTCACGTCGGCGTCCGTGCCGTGAGTTCCTACTGAACTCTCGGCGCTGTGAAACATCGCGAGGAAGACTGCGAGCTTTTCTGCCAGAGTGTGGGCATCGTCGGGACTGGCGGTCAGGGCTTCGGCGCGCACGTGGATTGAGCCGGGCCGTAAGGGCAAATGCAGTGGGTTGTAACTGGCGGAAACGACCACGTCGGCCGGCCCTGGGAAAATGTCGGCCCATCCGCCGAAGGCTGGAGCTGCGGGCTGAATGTGCGCGACCATCCATACCGGACTGGCGAACTGCACCCGTTTGTAATATTTGCGCAGTAGCGCCGGGCCGCCAAAGGGGGAAGCCAGACGCCGCGACCGGTCGACCATTCCCTGAATCACTCCGGGATTATCCTGATTCGAGGACGCCACCGAATCCGGACTGAGCAGCGCCACGCGAAACGAGCGGTCTTCCATGGGAATCGTATAGATCTCGATGGAGTTGTAAGTCTCCACTGATTTGGCGGCGTGCTTCAGGTAAGCGGTGAGGCGGTCGCCATCGAACTTGCCAACGAATACTTCAGAGAAGCGCGGTTCGGGCGCGGCCCCGCCGGTGCCCCCGCCTGGCCACTTTTCCGGATAGTGAATCGCAAAGGCAGCCTTGTCGAGGTCGCGCTCAAATTGAAATCCGGTTGCCTGAATGAAGCGCTCGTATTCGGGATCGTGCGAGACAGCGGGGAGAGGATTGCCGGCATTTGCTTTGCGCGCCCACTCCAGGTTGGCATAGAAGAATGCGTCGGCGCTGGGCAAAAGCCGCGCCGGTTCGGGTGGAGCGTGCTTGCGAAGTTGCACGGCGAGAGTGACGGCCGCGGCTACAACTACGACGCCGACAACGATGGGGAAGGTACGCCGAATGCGCATGGAATACGATCAAAGCAATGATAGCACTCGGCGGTGAGGGCTGGGTCACTTCCCGAAGCGGGACTCGGCGCTGAAATATGTTAGAACCCATCTTGTTCGGTTGGACCCTAGGTCGCAGCCTAACTCTGGGCCCGTGGTGTAATTGGCAGCATCTTAGCCTGTCGAGCTAAAAGGTGCGGGTTCGAGTCCCGTCGGGTCCACAGCGTTCCCTGGCTTTGGTAGGGAATCTGACGAGGAGTCTTAGACAGGCAGACTCCTCAAGTAAATCTTGACTTCCAGTTTCGGTCTCCTGATAATTGTCCTCGTAGCTCGACAGGCTAATGCCCCGAGTTGACTTCCGCTCGGGGCTTTGTTTTTTTGTAGCATTTCCCTCTGGCAAAGCCCCCCTAAAGAAGCACTCGCGATCCTATGCCAGCGATGGCCTCGCACTTTGCTGATTCTGAACCGACAGGTTGCGAGTTGCCAGCGCATCCGCGAGGATCCAGCAGGCCCCTACCGCAGCCAAGTTGTACGCGTAGCCGCCCCAGGCAGCATGGTCTTTGGGGTCGGCAAAGATGAAATGCGGCAACGCCACTATATTAAAAGTCAAAAACATGAGCCCAAGCAGCCACGCAGCCAGCACGTCCTGAACTCCCGAGACTATGGCAAGCCCTGCGAGTACGAAGCAAACTCCGGTTACGATTATCCAGACTTTGCTCCGATAGGCATCCAGTTGGGAACATAAATGAAGTTGTCTTTGAGATCTGTCAGATGCCCCAGGCCGAAGTCGATTGAGCAGAGACCAAATATCCATCGAGCGAGAACAATCGTTTCCGGCGATTTAGAAGATGAGCTGGGCGGCGGCGCCGACGCGCAGACAACTGCTCCGGCGGCGAACGCGATGAGTTGCGAACCTGCTCCAGCCATTACGCCGATGTAAACGGGAATTCGAACTCCGAGGAAGTGAGGCGCGGTATAGAAGCGAGGCAACCAGAATACGGTAAACACGAAATAGATGACGGCCAGAAGCGCTCCGCCCATCCGCTGACTGCGGCGCCACGGGACGGCCGCGCCGCCTGCGATCATCCAGACAGCAGTGATATACGCGAGAATCGTAACCCCGGGAATGTGGTCGCCAAAGGCCTGAATTGGTTGGTGGGACGCGTCAAAACCGCCCCAGATCAAGTCCATAATGCCGGCAGCGGCTGAGGCCAGGCCGTAGAAGTAAATGCCGACTCTCATGGTTGGTCCATTTGGCATCCATGGCGTTAATGCTAATGAGGGGCGCGGCTGTGGTCAAGCGGGGTGCGTTCAGCGCTTTCAGTCGTGTTCCATTCTATGGCAGGGAAATCCGGCGAGGAGCCATTGGACAGGGAGGCTCCTCAAGTAACTTTGACCTCCCATTATTGGACGTCGATAATCGTGGATGAAGCTGGACAGGCTTACGCCCCGAGCGGAAGACGCGCTCGGGGTTTCGTTTTGCCGGTGGCTCACGACATATAAGCTCAATCGGCAGAATTACTTCCCGGCGGGCATTTTGAGGGGAAAAACTGATGCGCACCGGGGGCATACAAAACGCAGAACTTAGTGGTGTGCCATTTGGGGCCATTATTATTATTATTATTATTATTGCCTGTGGTACTTTCGTCCGTCGTGCCCCTGTTCAGCTGGTAAATGTCCTGATATTTCACGTGACCAGATAGCCAAACCTCTGTCTGTTCAGTGCCAATAGCGTTTTCTTTGCCCGGTAGGTACTTTCCGGCGTTGTCAGTAATGCAAAAGTTCAAAAATCTCAGGGTAATCTCGGCACCGGGTAGTAGGAGGCCGTTTGATTGATTAATTTCACCATTTCCGTTCTCGCTGTTGCATTTGCAACTTGCGTCGACAGATGGGTTGTCGCTGCTAGCAAACGGGCATTCAACAGCGAAGATTTGGACTCTGTTCGCCGGGGTGAGGCCAGAGTTCCTTAATTTCAAAGAAGGTATAAATTTGCCGTTTTCTTCTATCCCGTACTCCGTTGGTCCGACGTATGCACGTTTGGCAATCTTGCCGTCCTCGACTAACTGCTCCCATGCCTTGTAAGCATAATAAGCAGACCCACAAGCAAACAGGGCAGCTGCGGTCGTAACCACAACCATCAACCAGTCGGTTATAGACGTACTCTTGGTTCCGTTTGACACTCATGCCTCCAGTAATCAAGGCGCGCGCAGCCGTCCAAACCTGAAAACCGACCTGGCCATATTACACATTGTCAGCTTTTCCCGCCTTGTTTCTTCTCCTGCTTCGCCCACGTATCTTTCAACGCCACCGTCCGATTGAACACGAGCTTGCCCGGCCTCGAATCTAAATCGACGCAGAAATATCCCAGGCGTTCAAATTGATAGCGGTCTCCTGCTTTGGCATTGGCCAGAGAAGGTTCCAGCTTGGCAGTTCCGACTACTTCCAGCGAATGCGGATTCAAATTCGCGGTGAATTCTTTGCCTTCTTCCACGTCGTCCGGATTTTCTTTGGTGAAGAGGTTTTCGTAGATGCGGACTTCAGCGTCGATGGCATGGGCCGCTGAGACCCAGTGAATCGTGCTCTTCACTTTTCGCCCGTCGGGAGTATTGCCGCCGCGGGTGGCGGGATCGTAGGTGCAGTGGACTTCGATGACTTCATCTTTTTCGTTCTTTACGACGCTGGTGCAGGTGACTAGGTAGCCATAGCGCAGACGCACTTCGCGGCCGGGTGAGAGGCGATAGTAGCCTTTGGGCGGAACTTCGCGGAAATCGTCCTGCTCGATGTAGAGTTCGCGCGAGAAGGGGACTTTTCTTTTGCCCGCGCCTTCGTCTTCGGGATTGTTGATGGCTTCCATCTCTTCGGACTGATTCTCTGGATAGTTGTCGATTACAACTTTCAGCGGACGCAGCACGGCCATCACGCGCGGAGCGCGCTTGTTCAGGTCTTCGCGGACGAAGTGTTCGAGCATCGCCAGTTCCACGACACCGTTGGTCCGCGAGACCCCGGCGGCCCGCACGAAGTTGCGAATCGCTTCCGGTGAATAGCCGCGGCGGCGCATACCGGAGAGCGTGGGCATGCGCGGGTCGTCCCATCCGGTGACATGGCCTTGCTCGACGAGTAGGCGCAGCTTGCGCTTGCTCATCATCGTGTAGGTGAGGCTGAGGCGGTCGAACTCAATCTGCTTTGAAGGGAAAATGCCGAGCTGCTCGATGAACCAGTTGTAGAGCGGCTGGTGGTCGGCGAATTCGAGCGAACACATGGAGTGCGTGACTTTTTCCAGCGAATCGCTCTGCCCGTGGGCGAAGTCGTACATCGGATAGATGGGCCACTTGTCGCCGGTGCGGTGATGGTGCGCGTGCAGGATGCGGTACATCACGGGGTCGCGCATGTTGAAGTTGGGCGAGGTCATGTCGATCTTGGCTCTTAGGACCCTGGAACCATCCGGAAATTCTCCGGCGCGCATGCGCTCGAACAGGTCTAAATTTTCTTCGACCGGGCGATCGCGGTAGGGGCTGTTTATCCCCGGCTCAGTGAGGGTGCCACGATGCTTGCGAATTTCGTCGGCGGATAAATCGTCGACGTAGGCTTTGCTGTCTTTGATCAGCTTCAGCGCCCACTCGTAGAGCTGATCGAAATAATCGGAGGCGTAGAAAAGTCCGTCCCAATGAAAACCCAGCCACTTCACATCTTCCTGAATCGAATCGACGTATTCCGTTTCTTCTTTCTCGGGATTGGTGTCGTCGAAGCGCAGGTTCGTGTGACCGCCGAACTCATCGGCGAGGCCGAAATCGAGGCAGATGGCTTTGGCGTGGCCGATGTGGAGATAGCCGTTGGGCTCAGGCGGGAAGCGCGTCTGCACGCGGCCTGCGAATTTGTCGGATTCCTGGTCGGCGATGATGATGTCGCGAATGAAGTTCGAGGGGCGAGGCTCGGGTGCGGTATCGCCGTCAACCCCGGTTGGCGGAGGAACTGGAACCATGTATTGATCTTATCGCAGAGAATCAGCCGCAAGAAAATCGGTCATAAGAAAATCAGTCGCAAGAAAATCAGCCTCGGGAAAACGAGCAGACGCTTCAGTGGGCAAGGCTCGCGGGCTGATGCGTGCCCGAAATCCGTTTCCTGTGATACATCCGAAGTTGCCAGACTTGCGCGACGGAGGCGATGCAAAGACCGAGCCAGGTTCCGGCCATACAGAGCAGGATCGAAAGATTGACGAAACCTGCCGCCTGCATGTAGTGCGCCGAATTCGATACGGCGTTATCAGGCAGCAGAAAAGGCTGCCAGGCGCCGTTGCTGCCATGAGCAGCATTGATCAAGAAACTAAGCACGGCGAAGGTGAAAAGGTTTTGTGACAATTGGCTCCAAAGCGGAAATGCGGCCCATCCAGGCCGCGCCAGCATTATTGTCGAGCGTAGCAGGCTGGCGAGACACAGCAAGAGAATCGGAATATAAAACGTATGCAAGATTGGTGCGGCCTTCAGGAAAGCCGCTGCCGGTCCCAGGATCAGAAATGGGTAGTGGGGCACGAGCAAAAGCCAGACTAGACCAACCAAACCAAAAATCAGTTCACAGGCAGATTTCACGAAAGATGTTTTGGGTTCGTGCGTCCGCACGGGAGGAAGCTTGAGCGGGTCCCACTTGCATTCCTCTCCGAGGTGAGCGCTCGTGCGCTCCACTACGGCAAAGACCAGCGTGATAATGCTGGCCGCGATGAACAAACCGAAGCAAAGATTGGCGAGCGTGGCGGCGACGGCTGGTCCCCAATCGCCGCCGGCATTGGCCAGATTCACCGGGCCAACGATGAAAATGAAGACCGGAACCAGAATCCACAGAAGCACCATCTTCAGGACAAAGATGTAGATAGGAAATAGCGCCGGGCCAATCAAGTGGCGCGTTGGTCCCAGGCGGCCAGCGACCATCATCGGGCTGCCGCAGCGTTTGAGGATTGCCGAGACTTCGTCCGGGTTGAGGGAACGGCCCAGTTCGGTTTCCTTTTCGTCGATTTGCGAGCGTAAGTCTTCGCCTAATTCAGCGAGCACGTCTTCCTGCCGGGATGCTTTCGGCAGCCAGAAGCGGACGGCCTGAAGATAACGATCCAGGAGTTCTTTAGGATTTCGGCTAACGGATGAGTTCATATGCGACCTGCCTCTTGAAGAATTCGATCCAGAGATGCGTTGATGCTTTTCCATTCGTCCAGCAACTGCTCGAGAATTCGCTCGCCAACGGGCGAAAGGCGATAGAAGCGTTTGTTGCGCTTGTCTTCTTCGCGCCATTGGCTGACCAACAAGCCTTGCGTTTCCAGGCGGCGCAGAAGCGGGTAGAGCGTTCCTTCGTCGATGGCCAACCCGTCGTCGGCCAGGGCCTTGCGAAGGGTGTAGCCGTATTGTTCGGCTCGGAGTTGAGCCAGGACTGCGACAATCAAGCACCCGCGACGGAGTTCGAGTTTCAGGTTCTCGAACAGGTCGGCGTCGCGATTAGTACTATTCGACATATAGTATGTGACATACACTATATGACACATAGTACATTGTCAACATAATTTTAATCGCAGGATAAGCCCTTAACTTTCTTGGGATTCGACGGAGGACCTGCCTAATGGACCTCGACTTTGCCGCGAATGATCGTTACGGAGGCGGCGGGCAGATTGTAGTCCGCGTCCTTTCCCGCAAGTTGCTTCGTGTGCAAGACAGGCCCGTCAGGATCGGCATTGCCCTTGGTGTAGGCGACAATTGTTCTTTGCGCCCCGGCTTCGGCATGAGCCATGAATCGCGTTTGCGCGGGATGCCACTGATACTGAGCGCTGCCGAAAGTTGAAACGTCCACCTGCCCTGAGAAATTGCCGGATGCGTCCGAAGATTCTTGAAATGCGATCCGCACCTTGTGCGCGTTTTGCTGATCGCGGTTCACGAGCAGGAGCGACCACTGGCCGTCGGGACGCTTCACCGCATACGCCGTCACCAATTCATGGCCTGCGCCATCTTCGACGTCGCTCTTCGCAGGAAATACTTCGTGGGTGCCTCCGCCGGGCTGCACCCATTCAAGGTTGATGAGTTGCGCGACAAAGAACTGCGCCAGCGGCTGTTGAATTTTGTAGTCGGCATCGACGGTCCACATGCCGAACGTTCCCGGAGAGCTGTTGCAGCCGGGCTCCATTTGCAAAGGCAGATAGTGAAAGAAGTAGACTGCATTCCCGCCAGCGTTCAGAAACGAGCCGATGTAATCCGCCAACCAGATTCCGGCAAACATGTCCTGATAAGTTTCACTTGCCCCAGAAGAAAGATTTCCTTCGGTGATGAACATCGGCATGTTCGCGGGGACGCCATCGTCGTGCCAGACCTGCACGATGTGGTTAACCAACTCCGGTTCGTCGTAAAGCATACCCCACGGGGTGCGGCATGGGTCATAGGGATAATGCTCGAACGAGAAGAAGGCAAGATCATTCATGCGGCCGTGGCGCTTCAAATAATCGAGAAAGCGCGCCGTCCACGACACTTTACCGTTCGCGTCCGGCCAGACTTCAATGTCTTTATTCGCGCCCTGGAATGACGGGCCGCCCAGTTTTAACGACGGGTCAACGCGATGAATCGCCGTGGCCCACTGCAAATAAAGAGCGGCGTAGTCTTCGGGCAGCATGTACTGGCCGTCGGCCTCTTCGCCCATCTCCACGTAGGAAATGGGATAGCGACGTTTCTCGATGTAAGCGATCTCCGCAGCGGCGTTGTCCGGAGTGTCATACAACATCGCCACCGGAATCATTGCGGGCAGGCCGCGCGTCACGCCGCTGGTGAAAAATAAATCGAAGCCCATCTGCGCCTGCTTAGTCGAGCCCAAGTCAGACGGCTCATGCCAGGGATCGACCGACGAGCAGTACGTTGTCGTCTGCTCCTGATCCGCCGTGTGCCGAAGGATGTCGTGAAACGCGCCGTCTTCCGAAGTCATGCCCAGATAAATTTCGCGAATCGCGTAGCCCACGCAATTGCGCGGGTCGCCTGAGCCATCGGCGTCGCAGGTATTCGAAGATTCCGTCATCCAGATGCGAATGAAGTGAACTGGCGTCGCACTCGCGCTGAGACGAATCGTCTCAACGCTGCCAGTGCCTTCGGTCACCGCGCCTTTGGGAAACGTCTGCCAGGTGCCCCGAGTGACGGCTTTGATGGGATCTTCCCCGGTCCAGTACTGTACGAGACATTTTTTCGCGTAAGGCGCGCCCCATGCGATGCGAATGCTGTTCACCTCTTGCACCTGCGCGAGATCTATCACCACCCACTGCGGATGCAGTTCGTCACTTTCGCCGGTAAAGTGCTGCGTCAGATACGGATTGCTCTTCCAGAAAGTTTTCTCATCGCCATCGGTGATGCGGGAGAAGCCGACGTTGTCCGTGCCATCGTTACGGGTGAAGCCGCGCCGCGGGAGGCTGTAGCCGTAGGAGTAGCGAATGGTCTCCGTTGGAACTGCCGAACCGGTGAAATATCCGCGGCCGGCATCGCTCCACGTGCCTTGCGGATTCCAATGCCAGGCTTCCACGGCAAGCTCGGTGTTCTGGCGATAAGTTACGGGCTGCCAGCCGGAAGCGAGAGTCTGATCGAGCGTGGGCTGCAGAAGATCCTTATCGATGGCCTCGACGGCGATGCGGTCGACTCCCGCGCCGAGAGTTTCTTTTGGAACGAAGCGGTTGGTGGGATGGGAGACGTCGACCTCAACTGTTTGGGCCGATAGTGACGGAAGCAGAAGAAAGCATCCCAGTAAAAATGGGATTAGGCAGGAATGTTTCAACGCGCCTCCTCATGCAAAGAAGAGATATTAAAACGATTAAATAAAGGAGTATACGCAGTTATCAACTGCCGGAGCGAATGTTTTCTTTTGGCTTCTGTTGGACGGAAGTACCTCGCTCATCGCGATCGGAACTGCCTTACCACCTCCGGCAGCGAGGCATGGGCAAATGGCGCCGGGGTCAGCGTAAGTGCCAGCATTGCCAGCGCGAATACTGCCAGCCATGTCCGAGTCCCGGAGACCCGGGGCCACTCCGCGACCTGGGGATGGCGAAAGCTGCTTAACTGTAAAAGAATTGCCCACACGAACCAGCCGACCCACAGATAGTAAGCCATGGGTAACAGAATCAGAATGGTCAACCGCGAAACGAATTTGTGGGCGCGGGGCGCGATGGAAAAAACTATGTGTCCGCCGTCGAGTTGGCCGCCGGGCAGCAGATTCAGCGATGTGGCAAACATGCCCACCCACGCGGCAATCGCCGTCGGATGCAGCAGCACGCGGTTGAGCGGCATCGCTGCCACCGAGCTGCCGGTTCCGGATGCGAGTAGACGATGCGTCCATACAAAAATTAAGGGAAAGCCAATTTCTAAATCGCCGGGCAACACCGGTCCTGGAAGCGGTTTCGAGAGTCCCAGCGAAACGAACAATACGGCCACAGCCACAACAAATCCCGCGATTGGGCCGGCGATGCCGATATCGAACAGCGCCGTGCGCGAGCGGATGGGCGACCGGATGCGGATGAACGCTCCCAACGTTCCAATAAGAGTTGGGGCGGGAATAAAAAACGGCAGCGTCGCCCATACGCCATATTTCTTGCAGTAGAGATAGTGTCCCATCTCGTGCGCCATCAGAATCAGCATGAGCGTGGCGGCAAATGGCAGGCCGCGCAGCAGCCATGCCGGATGCAGGATCCAACTCGCGGGAAAAATTGGAGCGGCGTTATCGTCGAGCGAAAACACCGACAAATTGTGCTCGAAGTTGAACTGCATGCGCGCCCCTACCACCAGTGTGGTGAAGCATGTCAGCAGCAGCAGCAGCGCATGCAGCCAGTAGCGCTGCCGAGGCTCGCCCACCCACTCCGGTGTGGGCAAAGCGTACTCAGAAGAAGACACGGCCAAGGGCAGATTCGGTTCCGGCATGCTTATCGTTTGATGCTACTACGAACTCCGTGTGACGCGGACACTCCCTTCGGCAGCTCAGGGCAGGCTCTGTCCACGATTCTATCCACGAAAATCGCTCTCGATCAGCCCTCGCACTCGCCACCGTAAATTTGCCTTGCGCCCCGCAACTGCCGCATACTTGCTATCCAATCCCAGATTCAACCAGGAGAAACTCCATGAAAGCCAAACTGGCGGTACTGTTCGCAGCTGCATTATTGGCGGCTGTGCCGTTTGTCTCCGCACAAGACACAACCACCGATAAGCCCGCTGGCGACAATGCCATGAAGAGGGCGGCCAAAACAACCAAGAAAGACACGGAAAAGGCCGCCGACAAAACCGGCTCTGCCACAAAGAAAGCTGCAACCAAGACGGGCCACGAAACCAAAGTCGTTGCAAAAGATACCGGCAAAGACACCGAGAAAGCCGCTGACAAGACCGGGCACGAGACGAAGGTGGCGGCCAAAGACACGGCCAAGGGCACCGAGAAGGTGGCCAAGAAGACCGGCAGTGGCGTCAAGAAAGGAACGGAAGCTACGGGACACGAGGTGAAGAAGGCTGGCGAGAAGACCGAAGACGCGGTGAAGTAAGAACCAAAAATCTTTCACCACAGAGGGCAAAGAGACACAGGGGATACGGTGAACCGCGCTTCCCCGTGGTCCCCCTGTGCCTTCTGTGCCCTCTGTGGTTATGTTTTTGCGATGTTAAAATCAAGCATTACCAATCATGCCGACTGGTTCTGAAATTCGCCGCAAATTTCTGGACTTCTTTGTGCAAAAAGGCCACAGGGAAGTGCATTCGTCGTCGCTCGTGCCGCAGAACGACCCCACGCTGCTGTTCACCAACGCCGGGATGAACCAGTTCAAAGACGTCTTCCTCGGCCTGGAAAAACGCGACTACAACCGCGCCACCACCTCGCAAAAATGCGTGCGCGCCGGCGGCAAGCACAATGACCTCGAAAACGTCGGCTTCACCAACCGCCATCACACATTCTTCGAGATGCTGGGCAATTTTTCCTTCGGTGACTATTTCAAGAAGAACGCAATTGCTTACGCGTGGGAGCTGATCACTTCGAAAGACTGGTACGGCATCGACAAAGGCAAGCTTTACGTGACGGTTTTCAATGGCGAGGGCGGATTGCAGCGCGACGCCGAAGCCTATGATCTATGGGCCGCGCAAGGCATCCCGAAAGAACGCATCTTCGAGATGGGTGCAAAAGACAACTTCTGGCAAATGGGAGACACCGGCCCCTGCGGCCCGTGCAGCGAGATTCACTATGACATGGGCCCGGCTGCGTCAGAGCAAGGCCATGCGGAATGCCACTTCCCCTGCGACTGCGGCCGTTACGTCGAAATCTGGAATCTGGTCTTCATGCAGTTCGACCGCGACTCCAGCGGCAAGCTGAATCCCCTGCCGAAACCTTCGATTGACACTGGCATGGGTTTGGAGCGTGTTGCGGCTGTGCTGCAAGGCGTGATTTCAAACTATGAGACGGATTTGTTTATGCCGTTAATTAAACGGGCGGCGGAATTGACCAACGTTTCCAACAACGTTCAGTTTGGAGCTGGCAGTGCTGGGCTACAGGCTTCCTTGCGAATTATTGCCGACCATTCTCGTGCTGCTACGTTCCTGATTTCAGATGGAGTTGTACCTAGCAATGAAGGCAGGGGGTACGTCCTTCGAAAAATTCTACGCCGTGCAATTCGTCATGGTCACGCCTTAGGAAAAGCGGAACCATTTATGTATCAGATGGTTTTTGCAGTGCGGGATGAAATGGTAGCTGCTTATCCAGAGTTAGAAGAAACGATTGACCGAGTCTCCAAGACTGTAAAGCAAGAAGAAGAACAATTTGCTCGAGTACTTGAGCTCGCCTCCCAAAAACTAGAAACCGCGATGTACGAAGCGAGAAAGAACCATTTTCAAGCAGTTGCTCTCAAGTACGCCGACGAGAAGAACATAAGTGTGCCATCCGGAGCGATTGACGCTATTGCGAGACAGTACGCTGGATTATTCACAAGGGCACAAGAGAAACATGCCGCAGCAACCTCCTTAGCGTGGACTGGAGCATTCAACCCAACAGCGCAAAAAGAAGTCATCCAACTGCTAGATGAATCCAAAGCTACGCTTAACGGTGAAAGCGCATTTAGCCTTTATGACACGTTCGGACTTCCAATAGATTTCATTCAAGACGCCGTTCGTGACGCTGGAATGCTTTTTGATTCAAGGGGTTTCGACCGCGCGATGGAAGAGCAGCGAACTCGCGCTCGCGCATCTTGGAAAGGTGCCGCCAAGCAAACGGCCAATCCGCGTATCCGTGAATTAGCAGACGGAATAAACCCCTACGCGGATAAGCCAGGCGTGATTGAAGAATCAAAACAGCCCTATACACTGCGATTTGTTGGTTACGAGAAGCTTCGTGTGGTCACCAGGGTAGTAGCAATATTTGTAGAAACGAATCCTTATCCATTGGTTATTGCACCAGACGGAAAATGTTCCATCGTGCTCGAAGAAAATCCGTTTTATGCGTCCTCGGGTGGTCAGGTTGCAGATCATGGCTGGCTCTATAGTGCAGATGGCAATAGTCTCTTGGCCGAAGTCATCGACTGTCAGGCCGCAGTTAAGGGCGTGTCTGTACTAACCATCCTAAACAGGTCGGAGAACGAAATTCAGGTGGGCAAAACGGTCATGGCGGTGGTAGATGCCGACATTCGCGAAGCCACCATGCGCAATCACACGGCCACGCATCTCCTTCATGCTGGACTGCGCGAAGTGCTGGGCAAACACGTTAAGCAGGCAGGGTCGCTGGTTGCGCCCAATCATCTGCGCTTCGACTTCTCCCACTTCACCGCCGTGGAAGACGAAGAGTTGCAGGACATTGAAGACATCGTCAATAAAGAAGTTCTGCGCAACTTGAAAGTCGAGACACTCGTGGATGTGCCTATCGACGAGGCCATCAACAAGTATCACGCGATGGCGCTGTTCGGAGAGAAATACGGCGACAATGTACGCGTGGTCAGGATTGGCGATTTCTCGACCGAACTCTGCGGCGGCACGCACACTGCCGCCACCGGCGAGATCGGGCTGATCAAGATTCTGAAGGAAGGCAGCGTATCTTCCGGCGTGCGGCGCGTGGAAGCGGTGACTGGCGAAGGATCACTCGCGCATTTCCGCAAAGACCATGAATTGGAAAAGGTAGTGTCGGCTGTCGTTTCTCCCACCTTTGCGCAAAGTACGCGCAAGGATGGGGCACCCTCTTCTGAGAAGGGTACAGACCGTGAAAAGGCGATATCGTCGCCGGCGGAAGCGCTAAAACTCGAGCTCTTAAGAAAAGACACCGAGATCAAACGCCTCACGCGCGAGCTCGATCAGGCACGAATGAAGTCCGCTTCATCGAGTGCCGCGAACATTGGCGACCAGGTCAAAGAAGTGAAAGGCGTGAAAGTTCTCGCGCATCGCGTCGATAATCTCGAACGCGCGCAACTGCGCACACTGGTCGATCAACTGCGCGACAAAATCGGCTCGGGCGTAGTCGTGCTCGGATCTGCGTCGAACGGCAATGTCTCTCTCATCGTCGGCGTCACTAAAGACCTCACCAGTAAAGTGCAAGCGGGCAAGGTCATTGGCCCGGTCGCGCAGAAGGTCGGCGGCAAAGGCGGAGGCCGTCCCGACTTGGCGGAGGCTGGAGGAAAGGACGCAGCCTCTCTTGACAGCGCATTGAACGACGCCTACAGTGTTGTCGAATCGTTGCTGAGTTGAGACGAAACAGTTCGAACGCGGCCAGCAATCAGTGATCCCCAGCCGCTAGTCTCCCGGGGCCCTTTTTTGTTTGCGGAGGTCTGCCATGGCCCAAACACTGGACAATGCAAAGGCAGTATTGTATGGGCAGTTCGTGCAGGCCGCTTATGGCATGTACAGGAATCCCGGTCAGGACCCGCTGCGGCCGCTGCCCTCCGGCATTCCGCCGGGATATGAGCTTGGCGCATGGATTCAGATGTCGGATTTTATCCTCGCATCCGAAGAGCCGAAATTCTACGGCATCGTGGCGCACGAGATTGCCGACCCGACGTCGCGTGTCATCGCTATTCGTGGAACCGAAAGTGCGGTCGAATGGATGGATGACGCGTTCGCCCTCCCTGTCCCTTTTCGGCAGGTTCCAAACGCCGGACGCGTAGCCCAGGGATTCGACAAAATCTATAGTACGTTGAAGGTAATTAAGTACACCCCGCCCGGTGCGCGAGCGGCGGCCATAGTTGCCGGGCCGGAGACCTTTCCCGGCTCCTTTGCCGACCAGCTCGACCAGGTGGCGCAAACG
>JBAUXX010000047.1:0-200438 GCA_049584475.1 Candidatus Sulfotelmatobacter sp.
GGCCGAGGCTCGCTTCCGCGGCCTGCTCGAGTCCGCGCCTGATGCCATGGTTGTCGTCACTCAGGAAGGCAAGATCGTCCTCACCAACGCCCAGGTGCAAAAGCTTTTCGGCTACAATCGCGAAGAATTATTGGACCAGCAAATCGAGACGCTTGTCCCGCCCCGTTTTCGCGACGCGCATCCCGCCCATCGCAATGCGTTTTTCCTCGAACCGCGCTCCCGTCCCATGGGCGAGGGCCTTGAGCTCTACGGCCTGCACCGCGACGGACACGAATTCCCCATCGAAATCAGCCTCAGTCCCCTCGAATCTCCCGACGGCCTGCTCGTCATCGCCGCCGCCCGCGACATCAGCGACCGCAAGCGCGCCGAAGAAAGTCTGCGCCTGCTCTCCGGCCGCCTGCTGCAAATGCAGGACGAAGAACGCCGCCGCATCGCCCGCGAATTGCACGACAGCGCCGGACAAATGCTCGCTGCCCTCAACATGAAATTGACGCCGCTGCAATCCGCTCTAGCCCAAGCCGGCCCCGGCCCCGCCCGCGAATTGCGGGAAAGTATCGACATCGTCGCCGAACTTTCCAAGGAACTCCGCACAATCTCTCACCTGCTTCATCCCCCATTGCTCGATGAAGTCGGCTTGGCCTCCGCTCTGCGCTTATACCTCGAAGGATTTACCGAACGCAGCGGAATTCGCGTCGATCTCGACCTGCCCACCGATTTCGGCCGTCTCCCGCGCGATCTTGAAACCGCAGTCTTCCGCGTCGTGCAGGAGTGCCTAACCAACATCCATCGCCACTCGGGAAGCGAAACCGCCAGAATCAGCGTCATAAGATCCGACGCCAGGGTCCAAATCGAAGTCGAAGATCACGGCAAAGGCATACCCGCCGACAAGCGCCAGCAACTCGAATTAGGTGGAAAAGCCGGAGTCGGCCTTAGAGGAATGAGAGAACGCGTCCGCCAGCTCGGCGGCAATCTCGAAATCCGCCCCGCACCCACCAACGGCGGCACTCTGGTAAGAGCTCAGCTCCCCGTAGACGCTTGAATTCCCAAAAGCATTGTAAAAAATAGAACGCAGGTAACAGAACGCAGGCAAGAGAAATGCAAGACCAACGTCTAGAAGGCGTCATCCCGAACCCGGCGCAGTTCAGCCGGGTGAGGGATCTCCCGGGCATCGTCCTCACTCCCGCGGCTTTAGCGCAAATCCCAAAATCAAGCCGCAGCCAACCCATGCACCATCGATGCCAAGCGGGAACTCCCCTCGCCCTTGGCCAAAATCGCGTCCGCCCCTGCCGCGCGACTCTCCCACTCCAATTGCTTCGAACTGTCAAAAGCAAAAATCAAAATCCGCACTCCCGGCGTCGCCGCCTTAATCTCTCGCGTGGCCCGCAAACCGTCCATAACCGGCATGACAACATCCATCACGCACACGTCAGGCCCGCACTCCTTTGCCTTCTCCACCGCCTCCAACCCATTGGCCGCCTCCGCGCATACTCGCAGCCCGCTATCCAGCTCGATAATGTTCCGGATCTGCCGTCGAATCAATGCGTTATCGTCCGCAATCAAGACTCGGCTCACCAATAGGTCGGACCTCCCTGGTCCGGGTACGAAATGGTAAGTTGATCATCCGCTTGTCAACCACCGGGCAACATACCCTAAACCGTCCAATCCTCCAACTAACACCCCGTACTGTCGCCTACCGTACAAAATGGAGTCCGCGCCGCGGAGTGAAAGTAATGGACATATTGGGAAATGACACAACAAAAACCCTGACAGTTGACCTGAAATGACCCAAACCTGTCACCTTGAGCGTAGTGACTGTTTCGCGAAGCGAAGCAGTCACGAAGTCGAAGGACCCCGATGTCGCATGCACCAACATGAATTCGAAAGGGAGTTTTCACCATGCAGCAAGCGCAGGATGAACTCCCTGAAGCACCCGCGATGACGATGGCGCCTCGATTACGCTCCCGAGCCGTTTTGTGCCCGAAGGCTAGCTTCTTGACGTACCATAACGAGAACATATTCACCGAACGGTAGATTGTCCCAGCGTTTGCTTCAACACTCACACGAAAGCGAGGGGAAGCTTAACATTGCCGTCACTATCCCCGGTTGCGATGACGAAGCTCTGTCGTACGAATACCAAAGGCTGAGTTTCAGGAGCTGAATGCAGTCACCCTCGCCGCACTGTGACGCGATCTTCACATGCACCCCTCGCGCATCGCCGAACTGCTCCAACCATTCCTAACCCCCATCCCCTGTCATTCCGACCGAAGTCCGAGCGCAGCGAGGCGAGTGGAGGAACCTGCTGTCCTCTCGCCCGCGCAACTAAGACACATATCGACATACATCGATATACTCCAGCGATGGAACGCCCGCATCAACCTCACCGCCATCCGCGACGAAGAACAAATCGTCACCCGCCACTTCGGCGAAAGCCTCTTCGCCGCCCGCCATTTGTTTCCGCGCACCCCCTCTGTGTCTTCCTCCGTGCCCCCAGTGTCCTCTGTGTTAAAAGATTTTGACTCTGATTTTGATTTCGCCGACCACCACCGACCGACGACCAACGACCGCTTAACCGTCGCCGACATCGGCTCCGGCGCGGGCTTCCCCGGCATCCCCATAAAACTCTGGGCTCCTGAAATCACGCTGACCCTGATCGAATCCAATCACAAAAAAGCCACCTTCCTCCGCGAGGTCATCCGCGCCCTTACATTGACGAACATCAATGTATTCTCTGGCCGCGCCGAACAACTAACCGCCACAACGCCGGTAGCATTCGACCGAGTAACCCTTCGCGCCGTCGAACACTTCGCCGACATCCTCCCCGTAGCCGCCACCCTCGTAGTCCCCGGCGGCCTTCTGGCCTTGCTGATCGGCTCCTCCCAACAACACCAGGCACAATCAATCTTAACCGGCATAAAATGGCAACCCCCTCTTTCCGTCCCCGAAGCCGAGTCCAGAATCATGCTGGTTGGCTCGCAGACCCTTCCGAGGTAAGGATCAAGAAAGTTAACAAGTGGTCCGCCAGTCGGAATGTTTGACTGATTATTCCGTAATTATTGCCATCAGGTTAAACAAAGTGGAACAATCCATCACAATCTTTACAATTTGTTCTACGTAGAACACTCAGTTTGGAGAACGTAAATAGATAAAATGTTCTACGTAGAACACATCGCGCAAATGTTCTACGTAGAACACTTCTCCAAACCATGTTCCCGACTTGGGGATCGGATTGGGGAGTTTGATTCTTCACAAACACATTTTTCTCCCGGGGAGGTATTTCATTGTGTTCTACGTAGAACACTTCCTCGTTTTGCACACACATTCAAGTACATCCACAGCAGTTCGTCATTGCTTTTGAAATGTGAAACGCATTATGCTGCGTGTGCTCCTGGCTCTCCAAAAATATAATGGGACGCGTCATCGCTGTTGCCAATCAGAAGGGCGGCGTGGGCAAGACCACGACTGCCATCAACCTCGCTGCGTCCTTCGCTGCCGCAGAAGTCAACACACTGTTAGTCGATTGCGATCCGCAGTCGAACGCAACGAGCGGCCTCGGCTTCGCGAAGGATCCTGACCGCATCAACTCTTATCATCTTCTTATGCGCGACGCCTCGGCTGAAGCGGCGCTGCAAACCACAGAACTCGAACAGCTCTGGCTGATTCCTGCGCACAAAAATCTTATCGGCGCAAACATCGAACTGGTAGACGCGGAGGGGCGCGAGTTTCGCATGAAGGAAGCGTTGGCGCCTTTACGTGATCGCTTCCAGTTCATCGTGCTCGACTGTCCACCTGCGCTCGATCTGCTTACGCTGAACGCGCTCGTCGCAGCCGATGCGGTGCTCATCCCGATGCAGGGGGAGTACTTTGCGCTTGAAGGTATCAGCGAGCTGCTCGATACCATCGAGCGGATTCGTGCGGCGCTAAATCCAACGCTCGCTATTGAAGGCGTGGTGCTGACTATGTTTGACGACCGCACCAACCTGGCGCAGCAAGTGAAGAGTGAATTGCAGAACTTTTTTGGCGAGAAGCTTTGCCGCACAACCATACCGCGGAACATACGTCTGGCCGAGGCGCCGAGCCATGGGAAGGCGGCGCTGGTGTACGATCCGCGATCGAAAGGTGCGGAGAGCTACATACGGCTTGCCAAGGAAATTATTGAGCGACAGCCGGCTGATGCGACGGGCAAAACCTTTAACACAGAGGCGCACGGGGGGAGCACGGAGGATCACGGCGAGGATGCTTCTCCGGACGAGATGGATAAGTCCGCTTGATATATCGATGGGCGTCGATATAATCATATCGACGTGCATCGATATGTTGTGAGAGTTGCGGCGGTAGGCGCGAGCGTATTTTGAGCGGCTTTGAGGATTTAAAAGCGAAGTTTTGGCCAATGATCATCCGCGCACGCAGATTGTGGCAAGAAACCTCGAGGCCTTGGGTTTGGCGGAGAATTTATTAAGACGGAGCGTGAGCTTGCGGTTGCATTGGAGCGCCCATTATCTGCCGCGATTACTAAATCTTCTGGGCTATCTCCTGCTGTATTGTGCTGTCTTCCTCTACGAGGATGACGAGGGCAAGATTCAGAACCGGATTGAGCAATGGTGGATCCATTTGGACGACGCTCGGGTCGTCGCTCATTCCCGTGCCGCCGCCTTTCTGCAAGAGGTGGCGCGGTTGACTGTACAGGGGTTCGACTGCTTCTTGGGAAAAAATCTCGCTTCGCTCCGTTTTGTTGGGGTTTCGTTCTGTCTTTCGATTGCCTCTCTTCTCCTGCTTGCCTTCTTC
This sequence comes from Candidatus Sulfotelmatobacter sp., assembly GCA_049584475.1. GTDB lineage: Bacteria > Acidobacteriota > Terriglobia > Terriglobales > Acidobacteriaceae > Sulfotelmatobacter. The sequence continues at coordinate 4,783 of JBAUXX010000047.1, forward strand.
GGCGCGCTCCGCACCCGTCATCCCGCAGGCCATCCCCTCTTTGCATCCGCTTGCTTCGTTGCATTTGCGCTAGTCCCGGGACTCAACGCGGGCCGATGGATTGGCAGACTGTGGGGGCTCGGCTTGCTTCTGAGTGTTCTGTTGCCGATTAGCTCTTTTCTCTTCTTCATCCATCGGACCCAGGGAGTCGCGTACATAGGTCGCGGGTTAGGCTATGCCGCTCTTGCCTTCGGGGTAAGCTTCGCTTGCGATGTCTCCTATGTCGCTCTCACGCGCTGGATGCTGCGGAAAATTTCCACAGGTGGTCGGCTTTCTGAAGCCGCACTGATGGTCGCCGTCAATTTATTGATTCTATTTGTCGTGGTGATTGGGCCTGTTCAGCTTGGAGCCTGGGTCTTTCGATATTGGCAGGGTGGAGGTGCCGTGATAATCCTTTCATTCTGTCTCAACGCAATCGACTTCTTTGCGGGATCAACGGCCCTTCTTCTGGCGCTCTCATTGCTGATCCATCGCGTACTCTGGCCAATCCTGGAACACCCGCTCTATGCGCTCCAACGGTATCAAGTGATCAGCAATAAGAAATTGCTCTGGGGGGCCGGGCTCGGGCTCGCATTTTTGCCCACACAGATGGCCTTCGATCTGGTCAGGCCTCTGCTAGAAAAGGTTGGAGGGGCACTGGGCGCGTGATGCTTCTGTGATCTCAGTGTCGAGAAGAGCACAGCAGATTCCTCACCGGGCTTTCAGCCCAGTTCGGAATGACAAGAGTTTTTTTAAATTGGCGGAGGGCGAATGACTACTGCGGCAGCGGAGAAGGCGGGAACTCATCCTGCAGAAAAAGAGAAGGTGGAGAAGCGGCGGGCTTTGGGGCGGGGGTTGGAGTCTTTGTTGCCGGGGCCACGGGTGGTGGCGCCCAGGGCTAGCGACACCGTGGCGGAAGCCGGGGCGCAGCAGATTCCTCACCGGGCTTTTGGCCCGGTTCGGAATGACAGTGCTGGGGTGGAATTGCAGGGAGTGGTGGAGGACTCGCTCGATACTTCGGCTTCGGCCACCGGCCCACTTCTCGCAAAGGAAGCGAGAAGTGGGGCACCCACGCTTAATTCTTCGGCTGTGCCAGCATCCTCGGAGAGTATTTCGATTTCGGCGCAGGCGGGGATTCCGGGGAATATTGTCGCTAACATTCCGCTGGATGCCATCGAGAAGAATCCTTACCAGACACGCATAATTTTTGAGGAAGAGGCGCTACAGGATCTGGCTTTTTCTATCAAGGAGACCGGAGTGGTGCAGCCGGTGGTGGTGAGGCCGGCGGAAGAAGAGGGACGTTACATTCTGGTACTCGGCGAGCGGCGGCTGCGCGCGTCGAAGATGGCGGGGAAGGACACGATTCCGGCGATTGTGCGGCGCGTATCGGAGTTGCAGGCCGCGGAGCTGACCATCGTCGAGAACTTGCAGCGCGAGAATTTGAATTGCCTGGAACAGGCGCAGGCCTTTCGTGTGCTGAGCAAGGACTTTAATTTAACGCAGGCGGAGATTGCGGAAAAGGTGGGAGTATCGCGCGAGTCGGTATCGAATTACATGCGGCTGTTTAAGCTGCCATCTTCGATTCAGGATTTTCTGGCGGGGGGCAGACTGGGATTCAGCGAGGCGATGGTGCTGTTGCAGATGCAGAACGTGGAGAAGCTGGAGTGGCTGGCCGCGACGGCGGTTGAAAAAGATTTGAATGTGGAGCAGATTCGCGATGCGGTTCTGCGGATGGACGGATATCTCGCGCCGAAGCCGGGACTTGATCCCAATGAGAAGGCGAAACCGAAAGGCGGAGCGCGTTGGGTGGACCCGAATGTGAGAGCGGCACAGAACGATTTGCAGCAGGTGCTCGGCATGCGGGTGAGGATTCGGGATCGCAAGGGAAAAGGGAAGATTGTGATTGAGTATGCGTCTGTGGATGATTATGAGCGGGTGGTGGGGATGTTGAAGAAGCGGTGAGCGGTGGGCTGTGAGTTGTGAGCTGGGAGCTGTGAGCTGTGAGCAACCAGCGCGTTGTTGCGGCCCAGAAGCAGGTTCCTCCACTTGCCGTCGCTTCGCTCCGGACTGCGGTCGGAATGACAGTACTTTTCTTTCTGGACTTTGCTCCGGTGGATCAAAGAAGCAGTGCTGGGTGGCTTAGACCGAGCGTTGTTGTGCTGCACGCGAGATCCCTCGACCCGCTGGTGAAGACGCGGGTCTTCGGGATGACGGCGCTTTTTTCGCTGGGAGAACTGTGCCTCAATTACTTTGCAGTGGTTGCGGGGACTGCTGGCTCTGCGGGTAATGGGAATCCTAATGTGCCGGCGGCGTCTGCGGCTGGATCGTAGATGCCGGTGCGCAGGTAGACGTCTTCTTTGGGGATGTCGATTTCTGCGTGCAGTTGAAGACCGAGCTTCTGCATGCTGGCGTAGATTTTCGGCGGAAAAACCAGATTGCTTTTGCTGTGAACCATGTTGAGAGGCTTGCCTTCGCGGTCATACGCGATCAGCATGACTTCGAGATTGCCGTGGCGGCCGCCGTCGGGAGTGGCATCGAGTTTCAAATCCTGCACGGCGATGGCGAAGTCTATCGCGTAGCGGGTCAGCGGGGCTTTCAAATCGGTGTTGGTACCGGCGAGCGGCGCATCGGGCCCGGGCTGCGCCTTTGCGGGGACGACGCTTATCTTGTAGACAATCTGCGACAGGTCGGGGAAGTTGCGGCCCATGAGGGGCAGGAGGTGATCGACGTTGGCCTGCTGCGCGTTGCCGCCTGCGGGATCGGCGATGTATCCGCGGCGGTAGGCGAGTTTGTATTTGTTATCGCGAAGTTTGACCTGGATGTGGCGGAATTTTCCGTCCGTGTTGGGGTTGGTGGGAGTGTAGGTCAGCGTGTAGTAGCGGGTACCGCTGTTGATCACACGATTGAGGGCGTCGCCGAGACCGTTCGTGTTGTAGAACGCCTCGCCGCCGGTTTCGTGGGCCAGTTCCTGCATGGCGGCGCGGCTGGAGTCGCGAGTCACATCTTCGGATCCCATTTGCTTGGCGAGCAGGCGGCTCTGATTAGCGGGGCGCATCTGAGAAATTTCGCCTGCATTGGCCTCATAGACAGACTGTGCGACGAGGCCTTCGGGCGAGATAGGGTAGATGGCTATCTGGCTGGAGGCGAGCAGTTCACTTGTCCTTCTTATTTCGTCTTCGAAGCTTCGCACAGCGGAAAACGGGTCAGGCAAATCGGAGTTGGGAAGAATTCCGGTGGGGAAAGCCCCGGAGAACCAGATGACGTTCTTGCGGCCGGGAGTATTGGACAGATATCGCGCCAGTTGCTGGAAAGCCTGAAGCGTGAGTTTGGTGCGAACCTCCGTCTGGAAAGCCATGGTATCGGCCATGAATTGCTTGATCGCATTGACGGGATCAACCGCTGCCAAGGCCAGATTCGCAGGGGTAGAACCGAAGCTGTCTTCGCCCGCAAGGAAATCGACATGGTGCTGGAGGGCCTGGTCCTCATCGGGCGTGTTAAGCACAGGGGATTGATGCGGCCCCGTCGTCCCTTTCTTGTCGTTGAGCACCGCCAGTAGCTGTGAGGAATCGGTGGTGACGCCCTGAATCATGCGCAACCTTGAAGCCAGCGTAAAGATGGCGACGCGCGTACCCGGAGGAATTGTGGCCAGGTACTTGATCATCTCCTGGTGAACATAAATCTGATCGCGAAATTGCGTGTTCATGGAATCCAGCAGGAGAACGTTGAGCGAGTCCGCCTTTTGGATGAGAGGAAAGTTTGTGTAGACGTTGGGCGGCATAGGCGGCAACTTCACTTGAGAAAGGGTCGCGGCCTTGTGCTCTTCAAAGGTGGCGATGGTTTGCGGCGTGGAATCTTCCGAGATTTCGAAGTCGTCTTTGCGCAGCCCAGGGACAGGTTCGCCTTTGCTGTTGGTGACGACTACATCCTCGACGACAACGCGGGCTTTGGCTTGGAACTTGGAGTCGGCGCCTGGGGCGGCGGTTTGAGAGCGGAGGAAAACTGCAATCAAGACGAGGAGAGCGACGCTAAGAACGTAGCGATGAGACGGCATTCCGGATATCCCTGGAGGAGACTTCTTCATCACGGGCTGGCCTTGATGAGCGTACCGCACGGGTATGCTTTTCGCTAGGTTTTTTGAATGTCCGCCTACGGCAACGGTTGTCCCCAGGCGCCGGAGAAAACGAAATCGGCTAACGGTTTTCTCTGGCGCGGAGCGAGTTCTCTTTTCTGGAGTTTGTCGGATAGCAATGCGGGATTTCCGGGGTAGCCGACGGCGATTGCGGTTGCCGGTTCGTGATCTGCGGGGATGGCGAATTCGCGGCGGGCTTTTTCGACGTCGAATCCGGCCATGGGATGAGCGATTAATCCCAATGCGGTTGCCTGGAGGGCGAGATTGGCTGCGGCCTGCCCAACGTCGTATAGGGCGTGACGATTTGGTTTTCCTGTCGCGGCAAAATTCAGGCGCGCCACGGAGAGAATCAGAAGCGGCGCATGTTGCGCCCATTCGATATTGAATTCCACAAGGCAGGCGAGCAGGCGGTCGTGGCCTGACTGTGGCTTTTCTTTTTCGGTGACGATGAAATTCCAGGGTTGCTCATTCGAGCAGGATGGGGCCCAGCGAGCGGCCTCGAGAAGGCTTCCGATTGTGTCGGCGTTTAGCGGCTTGGGGCTGAAGGAGCGTCCGCTGCGGCGGTTGGCGATCAGGTCGTTGATAGGGAATTCGAAGATGGAGTTTTGGTTCACGGGTTGGCTGTTCCTCGTTAGCGGTGACATCGATCATGTCGATGTTTAGAGTTTGGGCGCGAGCGGACAACAGCAGGTTCCTCCACTCGCCGTCGCTTCGCTCCGGACTGCGGTCGGAATGACAGAACTTTTTATGGCGCGGCCCCAGATTATTTCTTCTGAGGCCGAATGATTGCTTCGGAGAAGCGTTCCATTTCTTCTAGCTGCGGGCTGAATTGCAATAAGAGAAGATCGACGCCGGCGTTTTCGAATTCGGAGATTTGCGCTTTGATCTGGTCTGGGGTGCCGACCAGGCCGGATCGCAGGCCGCGATTGGATACGGAGTAATCTTCGAGCGAGACTTTTTGTTCGAGTTGAGTGCCGGCGAGCCACTGCTGATAGTTTTGGAATCCGGCGGCGCTTTGTTTCACGTCGGTGATGCGCTTTAATTCGGCGTTCGCTTGTTCGGCTGTGTCGCGGACGATGGCGTAGGCGGCGACGCCGAACTGGAGCGGCGGCAAACCAAGCTGGGCGCGGCGTTCGGCCATGCCCGCGACTTTGGGACGAATGTTGGCGGGCGGATCTCCGTGCATGACGTAGGCATCGCAGTCGCGGGCGATGAGTTGCTTGGCGGCTTCGGATTCTCCGCCTGCGTAAAGCAGCGGCCTGGGTTTTGACACGGGCTTGGGCGCGAGCGCCGTGTTCTCCACGCGATAGTGCTTGCCGGAAAATGAAAAGCGATTTTGCGTCCAGCATCCGTTGAGAACTTCCAGCCACTCGGCGGTGCGCGCGTAACGGTCTTCGTGCTGCTCGAAATGAACTCCGTACTGTTTGGCTTCGTCGGCCCACCAGGAAGAAACGACGTTCAACGACAACCGGCCCTGGCTGATGTGATCGATGTTGGCGGCCTGCTTGGCCAATAATGCGGGCGAATGAAATGTTGGTCTCACGGCGACCATGAGCTCGAGCGAATGGGTGACGGCCGCGAGCGCGGCGGCGGTAGACCAGGCGTCGAGCGATGGAGCTTCGGGGCCTTTGATGTCGTTGAGATTCAACTCGGCGATCAGCGTGAGATCGAAGCCGATCTGCTCGCTGCGGCGCGCGAGGCGGCTCACGTAATCCCACGTGGCCTGCATGTTTTCGTCTTCGACATTGCGCAGCCATCCGCCGAACACGGGCATCCAGTAGCCGTAGCGCATCACTTCGCCTCCCGTTCCAGATAATCGGCGAGCCGAACGAAGGGATCGAAACCGATCAGCGTGGGACCGTCGGCGACAAAGTTGGAGAGCGCATTGATGTCGTAGTAATAGAGCTGGCCGTCGCGGGCGTCGGTGACATATTCGACGCCGCCGACTTCGATTTTTGTGGCGGCGAAGATGCGTTCCACGTCGGCGATGACGCTGTCGGGCGGACGATAGGCTTCCACGCGAAGACCGCTCTTGGGGCCTTCGATTACGCACGAGGTGTTGAGTTCGACGCCGTCGGAAGTTTTGCAAATGTCGGCGGGGCACAGATCGAAGGTCTCGCCGGAGGTGAAGACTTTGATCGCGTACAAATATTTGAAGCCGATGGTTTCGACGCGAACGATGTGGCCGTCTTTGGCGGGAATGAATTCCTGAACCAGGCCGGTGCCGTCTAATCCCAGGCTGATGCCTTTGGCGGCCGCATTCTCAAGATGGGCGGGAGTGTCGAAGCGGACGATGCCGGCGCCACTGCCGCCGATATTCGGCTTTACGATTACGGGAAAGCGCAGACCCGAGGCCGCGGCGGGAGCTTCACTGGCGCGGTGTATCACGCGCGAGCGCGGATATGGCAGGCCCAGACTTTGCAGCAGAGAAAGCTGCAAGGCTTTGGAAGTTTCATATCGAAAAGCCTGGCTGCCGTTGACGACGCGAGTGCCTTGCTGTTCGAGGTGGGCAAGATAATTCAGCGTATAGAAAATGTTGTCGGCGCGGCCGCGGTTCCAGGCGGAGGGACTCATGCGGTTGAAGACCAGAGAATATTTCTCGTGTCCGTTGGGCGAAGGATCGTAGTGATGATCGGCGGCGTTTACTTTGAGGTAATTAGTTTTGCGGCGGTCGAGCTCGGCGAATACACGCTCGAACCAGATGGGATGCTCGTAGTAAACGGCGATGGGGTCTTGTTTTGACATAGTTCTGTGGGATTCAAATTATACGTGGGCGCGGCCGGGGCTTTGTCAATTGCATGTCAACGAGGCGCGAGCCGATTTGTTGCGGGTGCTTTGCCCCGCGAGGACAGCCGAGGGCAGCTGTCCCCACATGTTTCGACTTCGCTTCTAGTTGGATTTCTGGCTGGTGTCGGCGACCCGGTCTACATCGACGGTGAGCGGTTGCTGCAACACCATCTGCACGGGCGAACCCTGGTCGAGATAGAAGTTGTGCGAGTGGAAGAAGATGAAGAGCGCGGCCAGGCCGCCGGCGGCCAGGCCGACTCCACCGCCGATGGCCATATCGCGCACCTGGGTATCGGGGACGATTGACGTTTGCGGAAGGCAGTTCGGATTGAGGCCACATGTGTTTGAGGTGGCGAACGATGCTGAGTGGCCGGCGGAGTGGCCGATCAGTGTGCCGATTCCGAGACCGGCCGCGGGGAACGCAACCATGCCGGCGATTCGGCCTTTGCCGGGATCTTTCAGGGCGTAGCCTTCATCGCTTTCCATCGTGATGGGACCGGACACGGGCGCGACGTAGCCGTTGGGGAACGTGATGGCCATGGATTCGAGGCGCAGTTCTCCGCGGTCGCCGCGGCGCTCGAGCTTGTCGAATTTTCCTTGGACAAAAGTGCCGGGAGGAATGACGACCTCAGTGCCGGAAGCGACGGGAGAAGTGATTTGCGCGTAGACGTCGTCTCCTCGATGGAGATAGCGAGTCTGGACGGGCTGAGTGAGCACGAGAGCGATGCGGGTTCCGGCGGGGACGATGACCGTGATGGGATTGCCCATCGCTGCCGGAGGGTTGTTTTGCGAGTCCGGTGGCGGAGTTGGCGCGGCTTGCTGGGCGAAGGTGGAAACCGTCAATAGCAACGTGGTGGAGAGGGCAAGGCCTTGCCTGATTTTTGTTTTGGTTGAGTTCAGGAAACGGGGGCTGGCCGAGAGGGTGAAGGTGCGACGACTACTTGCAGTCATGGTGCTACCTCCTGTGGGAGGCTGAGGCCGTCCGTCGAAGTGGCGTTCGGGAATCAGCTCTCTGAGTTAGGTAACCTTGGCAGGGGAGAAAAGTTGTACGGGATCGTATAGAGATTGGTAAAGAAATGCGGAGTTTTGTGGTGATAGGCGGCAAAAACCTTTAACACAGAGGGGCACGGGGGTGGCACGGAGGATCACAGGAAGCCTTTTTTCTTACCAGGTGTCGCCGCCGGATTTCGGCGGCCAGGCGTTGAGCACTCGGCGGATCATTGCGATCTGGCCGGCGTGGTAGCTGTTGTGGGAGACCATTTGCCAGATGACGGCTTCGAGAGTGCCGGCTCGATTTGCGTCGCCGGGGTGGATCGATTCGAGCTGGCGATGAAGTTCTTCGGGCGGGGATTTTGCCAGCGCGGTGAATTCCGACAGTAAGGTGATGAACCCTTTTCTCAGGCGATCCCATTCTGCCGCATCGATTGAAGCCGGGTACGATGGAAAACTTTCGGCGTTGTGTTCGGGATAAGCTGGACGGTGCCCGCGGATGCGGCGCAATTCATAGTCCATCCAATAATTCATGTGGAAGACGAGTGCGGCGACCGAATGCGGGAAGTGCGGGACTTGCTGTGCGGCGAGATCGGCCGAGAGATCTTCGACGCAGCCGATGGGGTCGGCGTGAGCGCCCTGGCCGTGGAGGAGTTCGAGTTGGGCGCGTTGCGACATAGTGAAAGCGGACCGCGTTAAGATGATTGTATGCAATTTTTTCGTTCGCGGATGGTTCGTGCGTTTGTCGCGGGCGCATTTCTTGCGGCGGTCGCGATCCTCACAGCGATAGGCGCTCCGCGAGCCGAGGCGCAGTCTCCATCGTCGGCATCGAAGCCTCCTGCTCAAAAAACTCGCAGCTCAAGCCAGTCACGTTCGGCGAATGGCTCTGCGGCTGATGTTGGATCGGTGAGCAACGGGATCTACCGCAACAGCGGCTTTGGCTTCTTTTGCCAGATTCCGCCAGCCTGGGTGCAACGGACAGATGAGATGAATGCTCGCGACGAGAGTGACGCTGCCGCGGGAACATCGAAGAAAGATCCCGGCGGCCGCGTCCTGCTGGCGGCCTTTTCGCGTCCTCCGCAGGCTCGCGCTGAAGACGTGAACTCTTCTATTGTGATTGCCGCAGAGAGCGCAGATGCCTACCCAGGATTGAAAGATGCCGCACAATATTTCGGTCCTTTGACCGAAATCACGAAGGCGCAGGGCTTCACACAAGATGGAGAGCCTTATGAATTCGCTGTGGGAGCGAAGACCCTGGCTCGCGCCGATTTTCAGAAAGATGTGGGAACGCGCGTGATGCGCCAGTCGACTCTGGTTATGTTAGCGCATGGGTATGCGGTCTCATTTACGTTCATTGGCGGAACGGAGGACGAGGTCGAAGAACTGATCGGCGGTTTGAACTTCGCAACGGCGGCCAAGCCTCAACATCCGTAGGTGAATCTCACAGGCGAATCTGAGTCCTGCAACCGTTTCGCTCTTCTAATGAAAGTTCGGGTAATCAACTTCCGGCTACCAATCGATGAAACTTAAAATACCTGAAGGTAAATTCGGAGCCTACCTGTTTGACTGTGACGGCACGGTCGCCGATTCCATGCCGCTGCACTACAAAGCGTGGAAAAAAGCTCTGGCAGAGTGGGGCTGCGAGTTCGGCGAAGAGCGTTTCTATGGGCTGGGTGGGATGCCGGTGAAAGAAATTATTTCGACGCTGAACCGCGAGCACGGATTGATGATGCCGGTCGATGCCGTATCCCTGCGCAAAGAGAATCTCTACTACGAGTTGCTTGCCGAACTCCGGGCCGTGCCCGACGTGTTAGAGCACGTCAACGCGCAGCATGGGCGAATTCCGTTCGCAGTGGTCTCAGGAAGCACGAGAGAATCGGTGACGGCATCGCTGGAAGCGTTGCATCTGCTGGATCGATTCGACGTGCTTGTGTGCGCGGGCGATTATGCAAAGAGCAAGCCCGACCCGGAGGCATTTCTCCTGGCTGCGGCCAGGCTGGGCGTGCCGCCGCATTCCTGTCTCGTGTTCGAAGATACCGACATGGGCATTGCCGCCGCGCAGGCCGCGGGGATGGCGTGGGTGAAGGTTCCGCCACCGTGGGAGAGAGCGGCTAGCAGCGCTAAATAGAAGTCAATCCAGTCAGCTCAGGTACCGACAATCTTGTCATTCCGAGCACAGTCCGTCGCGAAGCGACGGCAAGAGAGGAATCTGCTTTTGCTTACATTGCGAACGCGGTTAGTCCAGCGGTTCGGGCTCCAGCGCAATATTCTTCTCGCCCGCCGCTTTCTTCTCCGCATACTTCTTCATCCACGCTTCCCAGCTTTTCCCGGCGGCAGTGTCGCGACCGCTAAAAGCGAGCGCAGCAATATCGGCATAGGAGATCGATATCTTTTCGTTTGAGTTCTTCGGATAGAGGCGCACAGAAGACTCCCTCAACGTGGCCGCCGAGCGCCGATCGAAAAGATAGCCTTCAATCGTCGATCCATCTTTGCGCGTGACCGTTACATCCCCACGGTAGTCGAACGCTTTCTCTAACGCGCCGCGAATTTCTTCCTCTGTAGCAAGTTGCGGAATCCAACCCTCGAGTTTCTCGTGGACTGTTCCCGCAGCAAGCTCCAGCGCATCGGGATTCACCACGTTGGCGTGCGGCGGCGCACCGGCAATGGCGTGATCGATGTGTCCGGCTTCTTTGCCTGTCATGATGTTGGAAAGCGTCGGTTATTCAGGATGTGCGAGTCAGTCACCGGTGTCATCGTCTGTGCAGAGTCCGTGGAGCCTTGGATCACCTTGCTGGAAGCGCCGGGGCTAAAGCCCGAATGGATTCAACGACCTTTTACGCGGCCCTGAAGGGCCGCTCTTCCACGGTGGACCAGCACGGTGAACTTAAACCCCGGTCTCCTGCAATGATTCGTGCGAGCTTGCGATCTGCACCAGCGGATGCACCGGAGCCGCCGGCTCGTCCAACAATCGCAGCGCTTCCTTATCGCGATAACCCGTGAACAGCGTTCCCTTCACCGTCGCCAAAAATCCGCCCAGCGAGTTGAAAGTCGCGTGAACTGCTGAGGCCTCATATCCGCTGTGCACCATGCAGTTGGCGCACGCCGGATTTCCCGACTCGGTGCCGTAATTCTGCCACTCGGTGGTTTCAATCAATTCGGCAAATGTCTCGGCGTAACCGTCTTGCAGCAGGTAGCAGGGCTTCTGCCAGCCAAAAGCGTTATACGTCGGCATGCCCCACGGCGTGCAAGGATAGGTGCGCTTGCCCATCAGAAATTCCAGGAACAGCGGCGACAAATTAAAGCGCCAGTTTTTCTTGCGGTTCGACAAAATCGCGCGGAACATGCGGCGCGTGCGAGCGCGGCCCAGGAAATGTTTCTGGTCGGGCGCCTTGTCGTAAGAGTAGCCCGGCGAAAGCATCATGCCTTCAACGCCCAGGTCCATCATCTCGTCAAAGAACGCGCGCACCGACTTCGGATTCGCTCCATCAAAAAGCGTTGTGTTGGTGGTAACCCGGAAGCCACGCCTGAGCGCTTCTTTCACCGCATCGACGGCAATGTCGTATCCACCTTCGCGGCACACGGCCAGGTCGTGCTCTTCGCGCTGGCCGTCAAGGTGCACGCTGAAGGTCAGGTACTTGCTCGGTGTAAAGAGATGAATCTTTTCCTTCAGCAACAGCGCGTTGGTACACAAGTAAACATATTTCTTGCGCGCCACCAACCCTTCAACAATCTCACCGATCTGCGGATGCATCAGCGGCTCGCCGCCAGGGATTGAAACCATGGGCGCTCCGCACTCGTCAACCGCGCGGAAACATTCTTCCGGAGTGAGATCTTTTTTCAGGATGTGGGCGGGATACTGAATCTTGCCGCAGCCGGCGCAAGCCAGGTTGCAGCGAAACAACGGCTCCAGCATCAGGACGAGCGGATACTGTTTGCGCCCCGCCATCTTCTGGCGCAGCACATAGGACGAAACCGTCCACATTTGAGATACGGGAACTGCCATTGCGAATCGTTGGCTCCTGAACCTATATCCTACCAGCTTGAATAGTTAGATGAAATGTTTGCGCTCCCGGCTTCGAAAACAACCAAGTCAGATGTCCTCTGTGTCCCTCTGTGAAACCTCAGTGTAACCCCTGTTCACGTTGACCTTGCGCACGAATTGTCACACTTTATAGAACAACACCCTCCCCGCCGGATCCAACTGCTGCAAGAAATCAAAGTCCCCAACATTCCGCGTCAAGACCGTACAGCCATGCCGCCTCGCACTCACATGCAACAGCGCATCATTCATCAACCGCCTTCGCTGGCTGTTATCGTAGCCTTGCAGCCGCGCCAAAATACCCGAGAGAATGCCAGCCTCTCTCCATACAATTGCGTCGGGAACGATCGTGCGGTGCACAGCTCGCTGGTTAACGAGCACGACGATCGCATCAATCGTTTTGCGGGTATTCGGATGAGCAGGATCAAGCAAACCAACAAGCACAGTTAGTTCCGCCTCGGTGACCGGCGAATGCCAGGCATCGGTGGTTCCCAACGTAGAGTCGCCTGTTCTCGGAAAGCGATCCTGGAGGATGTCGAGGTAGACGGTTGTATCGTAAAGCAGCTTGCCCGGCATAACGCTGGTCTGAATAAAATTTAGTTCTTCGTCGGGTCGTCGCCTTAGGGGCTCTCTGCGTTTCTCTGGCTTGTAGCGTCGAAGGCTGGCCCAGGCATCAGTATTCAAGGTCAATCTCGGGATCAATCGTGCCTCGGCGCGAGAGCAGCCATTCCCCGTAGTTGTCGCTCATCGCAATATTGGCTAAAGCGAGCTCGATCAGATTGGTGTCCGATTTGATCCCGGAACGCTTTTTGGCCTCGGAAACTAACGCCTCCGGCATTCGCCCGCGTATTATTTTCGTTCGCCCGCCGTGAAGCAGTCCCTCCTGTTCGGCCATGGCAAGAACGTCGCGAAATTTCTGCGAGCCAACCTTTAGTCGAGAATGCCCATTCTTTGAAACTTTGGCCATCGTTATTCCCCTCGTAGCACAGATCCTACCACATTGTAGCACGACGAAACATCTGACATTAAGTCGAAAATACCACCTTCCCAACTGCATCAAACTTACTACTTCACTCACTTGCACCGACAGGCAAAATCCCGCCCTCCGTGGTATAATCTTCACAGTACCAAACCGAACCTAACTATAAGTAATTTCAATCACTTGAACTGATTTTGTACGCTGCATTGCGGCTTTCGTAAAATCGACTCCGCAAGGCTGTTTGCAGCGCAACTTCGAGTGAGGTTCGCGCGACAATTCGGACATTTTCTCCACGGAGCGGAATGGCCACTAAAGAGATCAACGCCCCCATCGCAGAAACTAAAACAAAACCGGAAAAAGTAACGCCGATCACCTCGAGCAATGGCGGAGGCAACGGCGACTACAACGCCGATTCCATCAAAGTTCTCGGCGGCATGGAGGCGGTCCGCAAACGCCCTGCCATGTATATCGGCTCGACCGGCGAGATGGGTCTGCACCACCTTGTCTACGAAGTGGTCGACAATTCCGTCGATGAAGCCCTCGCGGGTTTTGCGACAAAGATCGAAGTCACCATCCACATCGACAACTCCATCACCGTCGTGGATGACGGGCGCGGTATTCCTGTGGACGACATGGATATTGACGGTGAAAAAATTTCCGCCGCGCAGGTTGTGATGACCAAACTCCACGCCGGCGGTAAATTCGATTCGTCTTCCTACAAAGTTTCCGGCGGATTGCACGGCGTCGGCGTGTCGTGCGTGAACGCGCTGAGCGAAGATCTGGAACTGGAAATCTGGCGCGACGGCGCGACCTGGCAACAGAACTACGCCGCCGGCGATCCGACCAACAAGCTGAAGAAAACCGGCGCGACAAAAAAGCGCGGAACCAAAGTTCACTTCCTGCCCGACCGCACTATCTTCACCGCTACCGAGTACAACTACGACACGCTGGCCCAGCGGCTGCGCGAGCTTGCATTCCTGAACAAAGGGCTGCTGATCACGCTCACCGACGAGCGCACCACCGATTCCAAAACCGGCGAGCCCAAGCACTCTGAATTCAATTACAAAGGCGGCATCGCCGAATTCATCAAGCACCTCAATCGCGGCAAGCAGGTGCTGCACGAAAAGCCGATCTACATGGAAGCCGAACGCAGCGGCGTGGTCATGGAAATCGGCATGCAATATAACGATGCTTATTCCGAAACTGTTTTCAGCTTCGCCAACAACATCAACACGGTCGACGGCGGCTCGCATCTCTCCGGCTTCCGCATGGCCCTGACCCGCACCATCAATTACGCCGGTCAGCAGATGGGATTGTTCAAAGACGTAAAAGAAAATCTCACCGGCGACGATGTGCGCGAAGGCCTGGTCGCGGTCATCAGCGTGAAGCTGCCGCAGCCGCAGTTCGAAGGGCAGACCAAGGGAAAATTAAATTCCGACATCGCCGGAGTCGTTCAGGCTTTCGTCAACGAACGTCTCGGCGCGTTCTTCGAACAGAATTCTCCGGTCGCGCGCAAGATCATCAACAAAGCCATCGACGCCGCCCGCGCCCGCGAAGCCGCGCGCAAGGCTCGCGACCTTACGCGCCGCAAAGGCGCTCTCGATTCCGGCGGCCTTCCCGGCAAACTCGCCGACTGTTCCGAGCGTGATCCCAACCGCTGCGAACTGTTTCTGGTCGAAGGCGAATCCGCAGGCGGCACCGCCAAACAAGGCCGCGACCGCCGCTTCCAGGCGATCCTGCCGCTCAAGGGAAAAATTCTCAACGTGGAAAAAGCCCGCTACGACAAGATGCTGGCCCACGAAGAAATCCGCTGCATGATCACGGCGCTCGGCACGGGCATCGCCAAAGACGATTTCGATCCCACGAAAGTCCGCTACGGCAAAATCATTCTCATGACCGACGCCGACGTGGACGGAAGCCACATCCGCACGCTGCTGCTCACGTTTTTCTTCCGCCACATGCAGGAGCTGATCAAGCGCGGCAACGTCTTCATCGCGCAGCCGCCGCTTTATTCCATCAAGAAGGGCAAGAGCTTGCAGTACATCAAGAACGACGACGAATTCGACAAAGTCATGCTGAAACGCGCGTCAGAAGCGCTGACCGTGCGCTACGGTGAAGGTGCGGCGAAGCTTGAAGGCGCAACGCTGTCGAAGTTCATGACCGTTTTGCGCGATTATCTCGGCTTCTTCGACAAGGTCGACAAGCGCATTCGCGACGAGCGCGTCACCGAGCTTTTGCCCAAACTCGATTTCTCGAAAAAATCCGACTTTGAAGGCGACAAAAAGAATTCTCCGGCAAAGCTGGAAAAGCTGGAAAAGAAATTGAAGGTCATGGCGAAGGACCGCGGCTTCAAGAGCGTCGAACTCAAGTTCGACGACGAGCACAACCTGTGGCAACTTGTCTTCGTGAATTCGCAGGGCGCCGAGCACGTCATCAACTGGGAGCTGGCGTCCAGTCCCGAGTACCGGCAACTGATGTCGAAGTTCAAGCAGATCGAGCCATACATGGAGCCGCCGTTCGTCATCGAAACCGCCGTCAAGCGCTCGGCGGCGGAGGTCGCGGAAGAAGAAGCGGAAGCCGAAGGCGAAGCCGCGCAGACCGTGGAACAAAAAGCCGCCGCTAAAGACACAAAGAAGCCCGCGCCCAAGCGCAAGGCCGAAACCGAAACCGTGGAGAAGACCAACGCCCGCGACCTGTTCGAATACGTGAAAAAAGAAGGCAGCCGCGGCTACGACGTGCAGCGCTACAAAGGCCTGGGCGAAATGACCGCTCCGCAGCTCTGGGAAACCACCATGGACCCCGAGCGCCGAACGCTTCTTTCCGTAAAACTCGAAGACATCGCCGAGTGCGAAACCATCTTCACCACTCTGATGGGCGAAGACGTAGAAGCCCGCCGCAAGTTCATCGAAGAAAATGCGCTGGACGTGAAGAATTTGGATATCTAAGGGCGAATCCAGCGGGCGTTCCCAAGCGGCACCCTCCAGGATGTCACGGAACGCTTTGTAGGGGCGCGGCTTTCAGCCGAGCCGTAAGCAGATGGAGCGAGCCTTCTCACAACCAGGCGATCTATTTCAGCCCTTCCACCAGGTAGAGATCGGCCAGGAGGCGGTGATATCCGAAGACGCATGTCTTCGCGTCTGGTGTGAGCAGAATGGGACCGATGTTCTCGACCCCAGCTGGGTCGGAGGGCATCAATTGCCGCCACAGAGTACGTTTGCCAGTCGCCAGATCCAGCCGGTCCACCCTCGCCGGCAACTCTCCGGGCTGGTAGATGTAAAGCGAACGGCCGTCGGCGCTCCAGGTGATCGGCTGTTCCCCGGGATTTAGTCCCGCAATCGGCCTCGGTTCTCCTCCCGCCACCGGGTACATGTAGCCTTTCTGATCTGGTCCAATGCCAGCGATCATGGACGAATCGGGAGAGATCACGAACGCCGTACCGTTGACGCCCTCGGGTGCAACGGGATTTGTCTTGCCGGTCGACAGCTCGTAAATGTAGAGCCGCGTTCCCTTTCCCGGCTCATTGCCGGAAAATAGAATTCGCTTTCCGTCCGAAAACCAGCGCACGGAAATGTGATTGATGGAATCGTGGGTCAGTTCTTTCGGTTCGCCCGCGCCCGTAGCCAGCACCTTGAGTTGAGTCGGCGATTCCTGGGTTTCGACGACTGTGAGTTTTCCGTCCGGCGAAAGAGCTTCCGCCGCGCCTTCACCCAACAGCACTGCCGGAGAACCGTCGGTCTTACGAACGTAAACGCCATAGGTGAACCCCCCGGACTTCGAATATTCCAGCGATCCTCCGCCACCTTCCTCATCAAACAGCAGCGTTTTGCCATCCGCGGACAAATCCGCAGGATAGCTGTAGTCCAGCCACGACAGTTCCCGTTCCTTGGTTTCTCCAGCATCAATGCCAATGACTTCCCGGCGCCAGGTTGCCCGCACCAGCAGCACCCGGCCGTCTCGCGCAATGTCCAGCAGCATCAAGGCGCCGGGCAGGCGCGCCACGATGCGTTGCTTGCTGCCATCCAGATTGATCGCATACAGTGTGCGGTCCGTTCCCGATTCACTGGCCGTAAACCAGATTTCTTTGCCGTCCGGAGACCATGCCAGTCCCTGAATCGTGAAGAACTCGCGCGTAAGAACTTTTTTCTTACCTGTGATGTCGATCGTCGCCAGAGAGCCGCTGTCATCTCCCTGCACCGGATGGTCGGCAAAGGCGATCAGGTCGCCGCGGGGAGAAACGCGAGGATGTCCAATCCATCCTCCGGTTTCATACAAAGCTTTTCCAATCGGATATTCCAGCTGGTTCTTGCCGGCGACATCCCGCACCACCAAAAAATTTGTTCCGTCGGGAGACCAGTCCGCCCACTGTACGTGTTCCAGGACTTCTCGCGGAGCGCCTCCCGCGAGCGGGGTTCGCGCCAGCGTTCCCATGCTTACCCACGTCCCGATCGCTTTGCTGTCCAGCAAAACCGCCATTTCCGCAGTGGAGGAAACCGACATGAGCTGCGTCCGGTTCAGGCCCATGGAGCGGGATTCCGGAGCCTCCGGCCGCGCCGTGAACACGTCGAGCGGATTCCCTTGCCAGGCCGCGCTGTACAGGATTGTCTGCCCGTCCGGGGCAAAACGCGCCGAGCGTATGCTGCCGCGCCGGAAGGTCAACTGCCGGTAGACCGGCGGAGTTATCGGGCCGGCGGAAAAAAGCAGCTTACCCCCAAACACTCCGCCGGCCGCCGCTATGAGCAGCCCCAGCGCGAATAGCCAGGGAGTCCAGACATTTCTCCTCACCGGGTAGGTGGAGGACGGAGCCACACCGGCGCTGTGCGAGATCGCCTCGTCGCTTGCCAAAATCGCCGAAGTCCGCGAGGAATCAATGGAGCGCTTCAGGCGTTTTAAATCCGCGCGCAGTTCCCCAGCGGTCTGGCAACGCATATCGCGGTCTTTTTCCAGAGTCTTGCTGATGATCTCTTCCAGCTTCGCCGGCATTCCCGGAACCAGCCGAGTAGGAGCTGTCGGCTGCCGGTTCAAAATGGCATCGGTGATCACCGCCGAGGTTTCGCCGCGAAAAGGCAGCACACCCGTGGCCATTTCGTACAGCACTACCCCGCAGGAAAAAAGATCCGTACGTCCGTCAAGTTCCTTGCCCCGTAACTGCTCGGGCGACATGTAGGCCACCGTGCCTACCGCGGTGCCCGGACTGGTCAGGTCGAGATTCGCCGCGTCTGCCATGGTCTGCGAGTCGCCGCTGGCTGGCCGCGCCGCTCGCGCTATTTTTGCCAATCCGAAGTCCAGAATCTTGGCATCTCCCCGTTCAGTGACGAAAATGTTCGCGGGCTTGATGTCGCGATGCACGATTCCCTTGCTGTGAGCTGCGTCCAGGGCGTCCGCCACTTCGATGCCGAGAGCCAGCAACCGGTCAAGCTCCATCGGCTTGCCGTGAATCATGTGCTTCAGCGTCTGGCCACTCAGGCACTCCATCACAATGAAAAGATGGCCGTCATGCTGGCCAATTTCGTGGATGGTGCAGATGTTGGGATGGTTTAACGCAGATGCGGCACGTGCCTCGCGGCGGAAACGCTCCAGGGCCTGCGAATCGTGCGACGAGTCAGCGGGCAAAAACTTCAACGCCACAAAGCGTCCAAGCGATGTGTCTTCTGCCTTGTAAACCACTCCCATCCCGCCGCCGCCCAGCAGTTCGACGATTCGATAATGGGAAACAGTTTGGCCGATCATGGATGCGCCGATGCCTGACCGGAGTTTCGGGGAGAAACTTTGGTCGTGCCATCTTAGGCAAAGATAATGGGACAGTCAACGCGATGCGTGCCGCAGTCGCGGCATCCCGTTACGTTTGGCGCCACCGCGCAACTTTCCAAAAATCTTGTCAATAGGCAGAACTTACACGAATGAGTCTAACGCCAAGAAAAGAGGGCGAATATAAAATTCCAAAAATGTCCAGATTACCCCTCTGAATTTGATATTCTGGATATATAGGGTAATTTCAAAAGGCGCGGCCTCCAGGTCGCGCCTTTTCTTTTGCCCGAAAAACCCTCGTAAAGGCAATTCCCGACATTCGATAGTTGCCCCGAATCACTGAGGGAAAGCTCTGTCTGAAAAACTTGGGAGCGATATGAAGCATTGGGAGCGATTCAAAAGCTACAAAGAACGCGGCGAATGGGCCGAACTGCAATTCATGGCACAGGCCGCATTGCGCCGCTTCGCCGTCAGCAAGCCTTGGGGAGACGTTCGCCCCTACGACATCGGCATCGAACACGGCCAGAACTTTCTTCGCGTGCAGGTCAAGTCGACAACCTACCGCGTAGGCGCAGGTTATCTCTGCCAGTTCAAGCCCAACTATCTGAAGAAGAAGGATTACTCGCTCAAAGAAATCGACCTCTTCGCCGCCTACGTCATTCCCGAGGACGCCTGGTATCTCATCCCGGCAGTGTTGCTGCTGGGCAAGCGAAGAAAAACCATGGCCATGCTCTGCCCAACCCGGCCTCCGGCGAAAAAGGCAAGCTACTGCTACGAATGCTACCGCGACGGATGGGATCTGCTGACCAAAACCCGCAGCGATCTCGTGGCCTATCGCCGATGAAGTGCAAAATCGCTGGGCGCGCCCCGTGATGCGTGGCGAATCAACTGAATTCGTCATCCCGAACGAAGCCGTTCTTCAGGCGGAGTGAGGGATCTCCCTCTGATCCGCTTCGGCCCGCGGTTTGAACTGATTCTGCCAGTCGGCGGCCAAATCCTCCCACCGAGGATTCATCGCCTCAATCAGCTGTATTTTCTTGCCGCGCCGCCACTTCTTGATTTCCTTCTCTCGGGCAATCGCCGCATCGGGATAGAAGAACCGTTCGTAATACACGAGGCGCGTGAGATTGTACCGGCTGGTGAAACCAGGAACGCGTTTGTTCTTGTGCTGCCAGACGCGGTGTACTAAGTGCCCGGTGATGCCCGTGTACAAGACGGCAGACTTCGGTCCATTGGTCATGATGTAGACGAAGAACTGCTTCGGCGGGCGCATAGTTTTGTTCTACGTCTTTCAGGCAGACTGCGTCTGTGACGAATGAACATCGAGGTCTGTGGATTTTGAGATCCCTCACTACGCCTGAAAAACGGCTCCGTTCGGGATGACGCCGTCAAATGTGGTGAGAGCGATGGCGAATATCCACGAAGGTCTCGCGGCCCAATAACGGCCCGATGCCATCGTCAACCCAGCGCCGGCGTCATGCCAACACTGGCGTCATCCCGAACGAAGCCGTTCTTCAGGCGAAGTGAGGGATCTCCCACTAATCAGCTTCCGCACCATGGGTATGCTGGGTCAGTCGTCCCTCCAACCCTCTCCGCGATGACGAACAACCGTCCGAAGGGCCTGATGAGGATGCTGAGCCCTTCCGGAAATCCGCAGGCAAAAAATCTGTTCGAAAAACTGTCGGCCCTGCAAGGGAAAGCCCGCGTGCAATTTCGGCTGAAAGCATTGCAAACGGCGGCGGGAGCTTAACGGTTTCTGGGTATCCCACTCTGGTTTGGCGCGAATCACAAACTGACGGCGTCATCCCGAACGGAGCCGTTCTTCAGGCGGAGTGAGGGATCTCCCGCTGATCGGCTCCCGCCCCCGGGGATGCTCTGTCAGGCGCGCCTCCGACCCTTTCCGAGATGACGAACCATTCTCCCAAAAGCCTGATGAGAATGCTCGGCCCCTCCGGCAATCCGCAGGCCAAAAATCTGTTCGAAATCCTGCCCCGCAAGGAAAAGCCCGCGTGCAATTTCGGCTGAAGGCGTTTCAAACCGCCGTCGGAGCATAGGTCCACGAAATCTTGGGCCGATAGCGGCTCTATTTCAAACCACGCAGAACGAGCGTTAAGCCGGTAGTCTCTGGCTGCGTTTTGATTTCCAGCAATCGAGGACGTCCGGAAGCTCTTCAAGATTTCGAAGCAGCGCGGTGCGCATTCGCTCTCCCAAATGGGCTGCGCTTAGCGCGCTGTGGCAAGCTTTGTCCGCCACGACCACGTCACAATAAGGGACGGCTAGAGCCATTGCATCAATGTCATAGATATCGTTGGCAGTCCAACTCTTGCCCGGATCGCGGTGCCATGTAGTCTTTAATTCGATTGATACTTCCGTGCTAGGCATTGAGCGAACGAATTGTCGTCCTGATTCCGGGCCGTTGAAAATGTCGGTCAGTGAAATGCCCCGACGAGCAAGGGCGCGCGGAAGCATATCTTGAAATTCGATGCTTAGCTCGCGTGCAGCTATTACGTCGCGGAGGCGACCGCGCCTCAACTTGGCCTCATCGTCGAGATGTGGAGTGAGCCCTTGCTCTTGTATTGCGCGATTCTCCGCAACCCGGATAGCAGCCTGGGGTTGCCATCCCAGAGCTCGCAACTCCCCGACTTCATCGGCAGTTGGACCTCTTAGTACGGATTGCTCGAGAAGAAACTTCGCCTTGTCTACCATACTATCGAACTGCTCCGCTCCCATTCGTGTGCGTACTTCTCCGGTTACATCACCTGAAGGCCCGAAGATCTTCAATCCGCTGCCTCGGCCCAAGCTATGTCGAACGCCTCGGCCTAAAAGAGAAATCTCTGGCTCAAGAATAGGTTCTGTGACAAACCTATCGAGCATCGCAGCCAATTCTAATTCCATTACGGTGGCGCGATTAACTAACGACGCATAACCGGATAATTCTTCCATAACGCCAGCTACGTCCCCGCGCTGCTCTGGGTTCTTAATCTTATCCATTTCCATGTAATGTGTCGCGGAAAGCACAAAAATCGCTCTTGCTCCCAAATGGGCCGCGCGGCAAGCCTTCAGCGTCGGTGCAAAGCGCTGGCCGTCCGAGTGGCCAACGGATGCCTTCGCCAGTGCTATCCAGTGGTTTAGATCAAGATAGACCAAATTAGCACTGTCCTGAGGGAGCACGAGGGTTCGGGGCCAGACTAACGGAGGAACTTTTTCGCTTCTGTTCTGTGCCGTCCCGGCCATGTTCTTATTGTAGCGACGTTACTTGCATCCAGGGCTCCTACCTTTGCAATAATCCGCGTCAACCTAGTTTCCCTCAGCGTACGATTTTTACGCCTTTTGGGTCATATCTTTGAGGCGCGCAAGTGCCGCTGACGTTCACCCCAGGAAACCACCCCCAGCATCAAACCCTCTATTTATAAGGGTGCGGAGGCCTAAGCGTGTATTGACCGTATGTTGACCTGTCTTGACGATGGGTTGGCATGGATTGACTTGTGCTGACCGAGGGGTGAGGTGCAGGAGAGGGGTTGGACGGTTCGCAAAAAGCGACATAGGATGAGCTTCGCAACAGAAAGGGGAAATAAATGCTGGACCTGCAACCGAAAAAACCGCACAAGGACGAACGCTATAGGGCCAAATGTTTTCCAGGAGCCGAGCATGAGGTTATGACGCCAAAAAAAGGTGGATATTTCCCAATCGCTACGGTCAGCAGGAAACTACTCAAACATTTGGCAGACTCTGAGTTGCGGGTCTGGTTCTATCTGCAGGCGCGCGCTGGCAAATGGTTCATTACTTACCCAACGTACGAAGAGATTCAGGGCGAAACCGGCCTTAGCAAAGGAGCGGTGAGCAAGGCGATTAAGGGCCTCGAAAAAAAGGGTTTCATTAGGAGTTACAACGACATCGGGACGAGACGCTACTTGATCCGGGATCCCAGGCTAGCGATGCAGAAGCTTCGTGAACTGAATCTGATGTCAAACGATGATTTTGATGATGCGAATGAACTTCTAGAGGTGCTTAAGCAGACGACCGTCCCAGACCCATTGAAGAGCGCCGAACAGATGCCAGCGCCGTAGCACAGCGTCGGCAAAACAAATGGGCTTGCAACGGTTGCAGCCGTTGCAAGCCGCTGAAACCAGATCGTGAGGCACACGATGTACACCGTTTACACGGCGCGCGGTTTCGTGTCTATTCTAGCGAGACCGCCACCACTTCTCAATTCGACGAGTCTCTGGATGCGTAGCCCACGGGCTACCGTCCAGAGATATCCACCCTTACTGAATCAGCGTTCCGCCATTCCCCCCATTCGGCTCTTCTTCCGGCGCGATCACCACTGCTGCCGCTACGCGGTCGCCGGGTTCCATGTGCAGCAGGCGGACGCCCTGGGCGTTGCGGCCGGATTCGCGGATTGTGGTTGAATCCATGCGGATGATTTTGCCGTAGTGGCTGATCAGCATGACCTCGGAAGTCTCATCGACCTGGGCGATGCCGATCACCTTGCCGACACGCTCCGTGGTTTTGAGATTGATCACGCCTTTGCCGCCGCGGTTGGTGAGGCGGTATTCGTCGGCGGCGGTGCGCTTACCGAATCCATTTTCGGTGACGGAAAGAATCAGCGAGCCTTTCACGGCGGCATCAATGGGCTCGGCTTCAGCGCCTTCTTCGGGCTTCGGTTTCACCGCGGCGACTTCTGGCTTGGTGGTCGTCGCCATGCCGACTACGTAGTCGTCCTTGTCGAGATCGATGCCCCAGACGCCGTAAGCGGCGCGGCCCATGGGACGGACGTGGCTTTCGTCGAAGCGCACGGCCATGCCTTCATGCGAGGCGAGGAAGATGATCTGATTGCCGTCGGTGATGCGCGCGGCGACCAGTTCGTCTCCGTCTTCGATGTTGATGGCGTTGATGCCGTTCGAGCGCACGTGAATGAATTCGTTAAGGCCGGATTTCTTTACCAGTCCGTTGCGCGTGGCGAAGAAGATGTATTTGTTTTCTTCTTCCAGGTTGCGGACAACCAGCATCGTCTTCACGGTTTCGCCGGGCTGCAAGCCGATCAGGTTGCCAACGTGCTTGCCCTTGCCGGCGGCGCTGACGTCGGGAATTTCGTAAACCTTGAGCCAGTAGACGCGGCCCTTGTTGGTAAAGATGAGAATGTAGGCGTGCGTTGACGCGAGGAATAGATGTTCGACGAAATCTTCATCGCGCGTCTTCATGCCGGTGCGGCCCGTGCCTCCGCGGCGCTGCATGCGGTAGGTGGAAGTCGGTGTGCGCTTCATGTAGCCGGAATGGCTCACGGTGACGGCGACCTGCTCGTCGGCGATCAGGTCTTCGAGGACGATTTCGGCGGCTTCGTCTTCAATGCGCGTGCGGCGCTCGTCGCCGTAGGACTTCTTAACTTCTTCCAGCTCTTTGATGATGACGTTGCGCAGCTTTTTCTCAGAACCGAGAATCGATTCGTACTCGGCGATGTTGTCGCGGACATCTTTCAATTCGTTCGAAATTTCGTCGATGGAAAGCCTGGTCAGACGATGCAGTTGCAATTCGAGAATCGCATCGGCCTGGCGAGTGGTAAACGGCTTTTCCGGATCGAGCTTGGGCGCGCGGCCCGTGGTGTTGATGTCGATCTTGCGGCCGCCGAAGTAGGCGGTCAAATTTTCGCGGGCATCGGCGCGGTTGGCGCTGCCGCGGATGATGGCGATGACGTTGTCCAGATGGTCGAGCGCGGTGAGGTAGCCTTCGAGAATGTGCTCGCGGTCTTTGGCCTTCGACAGCAGATAGGCGGTGCGGCGGCGCACGACATCGACGCGGTGGTCGATGAAGTGCTTGATGGCGTCGATCAATCCCAGCTCGCGCGGCTGATTGTTGACCACCGCGAGCAGGATCATGGAAAAGCCTTCCTGCATCGACGTGTGCTTGAACAGCTGGTTCAAAACAATCTGCGGCTCGGCTGTGCGCTTCAGTTCAATCACAATGCGCATGCCGTCGCGGTCGCTTTCGTCGCGAACGTCGGAAATTTCCTCGATGATCTTATCGTTGACCAACTGGGCGATGCGCTCGACCAGCTTCGATTTATTTACCTGATAGGGAATTTCGGTGACGATGATCGCTTCGCGATCTTTGCTGAAAGTTTCAATCGATGCTTTGGCGCGCATCATGAAGCGGCCGCGGCCGGTGCGGTAGGCCTCGAAAATTCCCGCGCGCCCGTGAATGATGCCGGCGGTGGGAAAGTCGGGCCCTTGCACGAACTTCAGAATTTCCGCGAGTTGCGCGTTGGGATTGTTCACCAGCGTGATCGTCGCATCGACAATCTCGGTGAGATTGTGTGGCGGAATTTTTGTCGCCATGCCGACGGCAATTCCGTCGGAGCCGTTGATCAGCAGATTCGGAATGCGCGTAGGCAGAACGTCGGGCTCGACTTCGCTGCCGTCATAGTTGGGGCGGAAGTCGACTGTGTCTTTATCCAGATCTTCAAGCAGCGAAGTCGCGACCTGCGCGAGTTTTGCTTCCGTATAACGATCGGCCGCCGGAGGATCTCCATCGACGGAGCCGAAATTTCCCTGGCCAAAAATCGGAGGATAACGCATGCTCCACGGCTGCGCGAGACGAACCAGAGCGTCATACACCGCAAGATTTCCGTGCGGATGATATTTGCCCATCACGTCGCCGACGATGCGCGCGCACTTGCGCGTAGCCTTATTAGGCTGCAACCCCATCTGGGCCATGGTGTATAAAATTCGGCGGTGGACGGGTTTCAGGCCGTCGCGAACGTCGGGCAGGGCGCGGCCGATGATGACCGACATTGAATAGTCGAGATAGGACTTCTTCATCTCCTCTTCAATGTTGACGGGTTGAATGTTCGCGGCGCCGGGGCCGGAGCCGTCACTGCCGTTCGGAGGAGTGAGGGGGAGTTCGGGGTTTTGATCGTCAGCCATAAATCAGCTTCTAGCTCCTAGCTTTTAGCTCTTAGCTTCTGTTCCGGTGGACTGGCGTAATCCATGCGACGCAGAAAAATGAAACTCGCGTCTTCGTCCAATAACCTGTAACTGCCTGTTTTTATTGGATGTTATGTCTGCTTAACTACCTAAATTATACCATGCGGAAAACTATATCAGGCGGCGGTTTGGTGGTTTCACGATGACAGAGTTGAGGCTGGTTCCGAGTTGGGAACTGCGACAGAAAAAGTTGGCGCTTTGGTTGCGCGTCACTGTAGATCACCGCGCTTCGCTGCTATGCTGCGCGGCGAATGAGACGAATTCCTTCGCTCGATGGACTGCGGGCCGTTTCTATTTTATTTGTCGTGGTGGGACATTGGGCCGAGCTGCGCTACAAATCCGACGTGGTGATTTCCGATGTGGCGGGATCGTTCGCGAATCTTGGCGTGCGCATTTTCTTTGTTATCTCCGGATATCTGATTACGACTTTGCTGTTGAAGGAGCAGGCTCGAACATCGACGATCCGGCTGCGGGAGTTTTATGTGCGGCGCGCGTACCGGATTCTCCCGGCGGCCCTGTTCTTTATGCTACCGGTGTTTGTTATTTTCCGGCATGAGCTGAGGTGGTACCACGCGGCGGCGGCGGCGCTCTATCTCACAAATTTCGATTATGCGCATCCGTGGTTCCTGGGACATTTGTGGTCGCTGAGCGTGGAGGAGCAATTTTATTTTTTGTGGCCGGGAGTGTTGAAGAAATGGCATCGCCACAAGAGTGCAATTCTTGTGGGAGTCGTCGCGTTTGCGCCGGTGTACCGCGTGATTTGCCATTTTCTGGGAACGCATGGACGCACGGATGAAACTTTTCCGGCGGTCGCGGATGTTTTAGCGATCGGTTGTTTGCTGGCGATTTTCGCGGAGCGATTGCCGAAGATCAGAGGCTGGTGGGCGTTAGCGATGATTTTGCCGGTGGCTCTGGTGCCGATTTATACGGGCGTTTTGAGATTTCATATTAACGCTCTGATTCTTTTTGTTCTCTGGCCCTTGATGCACCTTTGCATTGCGGGGCTTCTGCTGCATGTGGTGCAGTCGCCGTACTGGATTCTGAATGCTCGGCCGGTGGTGTGGTTGGGGACAATTAGTTACAGCCTTTATTTGTGGCAGCAGCTTTTTGTTTTCGGCACGCATAGCAGGCCGTGGTATTTGGCGGTCCTGGCGTTGGGGATGGCTAGTATCTCTTATTACTTCGTTGAAAAGCCGATGCTGAGGTTGCGGGAACGGCGAGCGGAGTTGCGGATTAGGGCCGCGTGCGTGCTCGCCGCGTGAAAAGGCAATTTATCGCCAAGAACGGTTGTGGCTCAGTTTGAATCTACTCCACGCGAGATCCTTCGCCCCGCTGGTGAAAACGCGGGGCTTCGGGATGACGCCGCGCTAGGGATGCATCAAGGGCGGGTAACGACTTCGTTGGGGGCGCCGGGGAGGACGAATTTTACGCCACGGTCGGCGTTGGAAGCGAGCGTTGCGGGAATGTTCAGGTTTGCGAGAGCGACGGTCCTGGTCCAGTAACCGTCGGTGTAGTAGTCGCCGCGAGCGTAGAGCATGCCGCCGGTGATTGCGTAGTCGCGAACTTTTTCCGTATGGCCATCACGAAAGACCAGAACCGCGGGCTGCAAGTCCTGAGCGGTGCGGGCTGGTGCCGTCGATGCGCTGCCAATTTCAGGGGGCGCAACGGTTGGCCGTGCCGGAGACGCATGAAGGGTTTTCGCGCTGGCGATTGGCGGCTGCTGGTAATTCGCGGAAGGTGAATCGTTGTTTGAAGATTCTTCACCGCCGGTGACGCGGACGTAGCGGTCGCCGCGGAGCTCGATCATCAAGGGCTGCGATCCGGGGCGCGGTTGGTCTTCATTGTTATTCATCCCACCGTTCATTCCACTGGCCATTCCGCCTGAAAGCAGGGAAGGCACCAGCAAGAAATTCGGCGCGGCGGGCGAAGAGTTGGTCGAAGGATCGCCGACATAATCGGAGGGAAAGCCAAGCGAGGAGAACAGGTCGGCGTAGGGTCCGCCGCGGTAGAGCCTGCGAAGAGCGGCGAGATCTTGTCGCGATGCGAGACTGCCGACGGTCAGGCTGCTGTTGCCCAGCCCCGCAGGACCACGCGCGGGAACTGCGTGTGAAAAATGAGCGAAGTTTCCGCCGGCTCTTGCTCCGCCACCTCTCTGAGCGCTTGCCGTCTGAACGCTAACCCAAGGAGCACATACCGTGAGCAGCGCGAGGGTGGCGAGTTTCCGCATGATCAGTTTGCCTGGTTGGCAGGAGGCACTTGAAATCTGACTCCGTGAGCGTCGTTTTGTTTTTCGGTTTCGTCGAGATTCAGATCGGCCAGCGCGACTTTGCGTGGATGGCCGGGGCTCATGTCATAGAGAGTGTGTCCAACAATGGCGTAGTTCCCGACGTCAATCTGATGGCCGTCTTTAAAAACGAGTGTAGTGATTTCTTGTGCCGAGTCACCCTCGGGCGGATCGCCCGCCGGGTCCATCGCTGCGTTTTCGCGGGCATGCGGGTCGGGAGCGTTTGCCACCGGAGGAATGTAGGATTGCGCGCCGGAGCCGCGGCGATCAAAAATTGTGGGGCCGCCCTGGTAGTCGGCGTCGTCTTCTACGTCGTTAACCGCATTGTCCCCGTAAGGAACGGGGACAGCATAAATTCCGCCGTAGCGCGGGTCGCGATGCGCATTGCGCCGATGGTCGAGGCTGTGTCCATTGTTTGAGGCTGTGCGAGGCGGCTGAGTAAGGCCCTGCCGGCCGATCGAGGTCACGCTGGGAGGGGTTCCGTTGACGGCGCGTCCGCCAAAACCTGGAGACGTCACCGATGCGGGCGTGCCTTTGGTCTGCGCGTGGCTGCTTGAGGCCGTGAAGGAGCAGAACAGAAGAAGCCCGAATACCGCGACCGGAGCCGTAATCCAGCGTTTCACGTTTTTATGATACTCCTGTTGGCAAGCCATGGTCTCTCTCCCTCATTATTGCGACTGGTCTCATCCGGCACTAGATTAGATTGTCGTGGGGTGGGGTCAAGATGCCCAAAAGGGTGGGCGGTAACGTGCCATTCGATTCCCGTAAAACATTGAAAACAAGTGACCTAAATTGGCGCGCTTTCTAGCAAAAACCCATTTAAACGCCGAGAACGCTGAGATCGCCGAGCTTTGGCGGCACGGACTTGTCGCTCACGGCTGGGGCTATAATTTCGGCGGTCTGTTTTTCATGAAATCTTTTCTTCGTTTTGCTTTGCTCGCGCTGGTGTTGGTAATGGTGGCTTTGGCCGCGGCGCTGACGGCGATGCGGCTGGCGATTCACGGTCAGGAAGTCGCTGTGCCGGCAATCGTTGGACTGGCGCCGGCTGAGGCGGAGCATCGGTTGGGTGGGTTGGGACTCCAGATGGAGATTGAGCGGCAATATTACAGTCCGCAGATTCCCACGGGGCGGATCATGTCGCAGTTGCCGCAGCCGGGAGCCAAAGTGCGGCGAGGGTGGCAGGTGCGCGTGGCGCAAAGTCTGGGGCCGATGCGGATTGCGATTCCCGACGTTAAAGGTGAAAGTGGACGGGCCGCTGAGTTGAATATCCAGCGGCGCGGATTGGATGTGGTTTCCACCGCGCAAATGCAAATTGCGGATGCGCCGGCCGATCAGGTGTTGGCGCAGAATCCGCCGGCGAATGCGACGCAGGTTGCGGCACCCAAGATCAGTCTTCTGGTTTCAGCCGCCGCTGATCCCAGCGCATTTGTGATGCCGAGCTTTGTGGGACAGCCTTTGGGCAGCGTGAGCCGCGTATTGCAGGATGCGGGGTTTAAGCTGGGGAACGTGACGGTGGCAGGGGTTGCGCCTGAGAATGCTGCGGGGTCGGTTCCGGATGTTGCGGCTAGTGCGGCGCCACCGCAAGTGTCGCCTGCGAGCATTGTGGTTTCGCAAGTGCCGGGGGCGGGGCAGAGGGTGGTGGCGGGAGCGATGGTGAATTTTGAGGTGCGGTAAGGTCATCGGGATAAGCGAAAGGTTAAAGTTATCGAAGCGACAGCCAAGCGGTTAGGGATTTTCGGACTAATATTTCTTGCGGCGCTCTGCGGCGTTTGGTTATACGTTTTCCCTATCAAGACGCCTCCTCAGGAAAAGAAACTGTCAGAGGACTTCAACAAGCATCTCGTTGCTTATAAGCAGTTGCGAGAGATGCTTCTCGCAGATGATCGGGTGCGCGCAGTATCCGCTGCCTCGGGCGTTGAAACTACAACGTCAGGGTTGCTTCGTCCGCCAGGTCAAGTGAATTTTCCGGTTAGCCGCTACAACGAATACCGTTCGCTGCTGCAAGCAGTTAACAGCCCGGAAGTATTTCGCCGCTTTGAAAATGACGGAGTTTGCATTTGCGTTTGGGCATCGGGTTTCGCGGGGGACACAAGACACGTCAATGCTTGCTGGCTGACGCGGGTGCCTGTTAACCAGGTCGCGAGCTTGGACGATTTCTACAAAACTCCGAAACCTCGTCATCCAGTCTTTAGACATGTAGATGGAAATTGGTATCTGTGGGCCGATTGGTAGTGGCTGGGTGTAAAGCCACTCCGCGCGAGATCCCTCGGCCCGCTGGAGAAAACGCGGGACCTTCGGGATGACGCCGAGCTAAAAGGACACAACTGAGCCACTGCTCAATTTTCCATTCCTGCTTTACTGTCCCAGTTTCTCTCCCTTGACGGGTCGGTAGCCGTGAAGAAAGTCTTTGGCAGATGTTTGTTTTTTGCCTTCCAACTGAACCGCCAGGAGCTCCAACGAAGTATCTTCGCCGCAACCGACGAACAAGCGATCCTCGCGCATGAGCATTTCAGCAATCCCCAGCCGCTCAATATCGGCAGGAATCGCTTTCCACAGGCGCAGACTCTTGCCGCGGAATTTTGTGTGCATTCCTGGCCAGGGTTGGAAGGCGCGGATACGATTGAAGATTTCGACTGCGGGTTTTGTGAAATCGGCGATGCCGTCTTCTTTTTTGAGGATTGGAGCCAGCGTGGCGCGGGAATCATCCTGCGGCTGCGGACGTATTGAATCTTCTTGCAAACGCTGGAGGGTTTCGACAATCAGATCGGCGCCGATTGCGGCCAGGCGTGGGCTGAGGCTTTCGGCGGTGTCCTCGATGTCGATGGGGAGTTCGCGTTGCTGGAGAATGTCTCCGGTGTCGAGGCCGGCGTCGATGCGCATGGTCGTGACTCCGGTGATGGTTTCTCCTTTGGCAATTGCCCACTGTATGGGAGCCGCGCCGCGGTATTTCGGGAGAAGCGAGGCGTGGAGATTGATGTTGCCGAAGCGGGGAAGATCGATCATCCAATGCGGGATGATGCGGCCGTAGCCGACGACGATGATTGCGTCGAGATTAAGGGTGGTGAGTTGGGCGCGGAAGGCTTCGTTGGCTTTGATTTTCTCGGGCTGCGTTATCGATAAGGCCAAGCGCAATGCCGACTGCTTGACCGGCGATGCTACAAGTTCGAGGCCGCGGCCTTTGGGGCGGTCGGGTTGCGTGACCACGAGATGGATGCGGTGTCCGGCGGCGGCAAGCTTTTCCAGAGTGGGGACCGCGAATTGCGGGGTACCGCAGAAGACGAGATTGAGGGAAGAAAGCATGAGCGGCTACTCGCGAGATCCTTCGCTGCGCCTGAAGAACGGCTCCGCTCAGGATGACTCACGTTATGAATGACGCCGGACGGCTGCGCTTACTCAAGCTTCTACCATTCTCCGGCCTTTACTAGTTTGCGAATTTTGCGTCTTATTAGGTCGCGCTTCAGGGCGCTGACGTGGCTGATGTAAAGTTTGCCGTTGAGGTGGTCTGTTTCGTGTTGAAAGGCGCGGGCCAGAAGTTCTTCGCCAGTTTTTTCGAAGACATTTCCTTTAGCGTCCTGGGCGCGGATGGTGACGGTTTTCGGGCGCGTCACGTTTTCGCGAAAGTCGGGGATGCTGAGGCAGCCTTCGCTCTGGGTATGTTTACCGGCGGTGTGGATGATTTCCGGGTTGATGAGGACAAGCTTGGCGTCGGGATCTTCTTTGAAGGTGACGTCGACGACGGCGATGCGCCGGGAGATTCCGATCTGCGGAGCGGCCAGGCCGACGCCGTGCGCGGCGTACATCGATTCGAACATGTCGTCGAGGAGAGTTTGCAGCTCCGCGTCGAAGACGGTGACCTTTTCCGCCGACTTCTCCAGCACCGGGTTGCCGAACTTAACGATGGGATAGATCATTTTGAGCTGCGAGTCGCGAGCTGTGAGCTGTGAGCTGTGAGCAATGAGTTGTGAGCGATCAGCATTCAGTAATTTTTCAGTTGCTGGCAGTAGCCTTCGTAATTTCGCAGCGTTTCGAGCATTGAATCACCGCCGAACTTTTCCAGGGCGCAGGCGGCCAATGTGAGCGCCACCATGGATTCAGCCGCCACACCGGCAGCGGGAACCACGCAGACGTCGGAGCGTTCATACGCGGCTTTCACCGGTTCGCGCGAAGCGAAATCGACGGATTGCAGCGGACGGCGCAATGTGGAAATCGGCTTCAGGTATCCGCGCACGCGAATTTCTTCGCCATTGGAAACGCCGCCTTCGATGCCTCCGGCGTTGTTGCGGGCGCGGGAGAACGCGGTGAAGCCGTCCTCATTGGTGGCGGTGTAAGCGATTTCATCGTGGACCGAAGAACCGGGAGAGTATGCGGCGGCGACGCCTGCGCCGATTTCTACCGCCTTCACCGCCTGCAATGACATCATGGCGGCGGCGAGCAAGGCGTCGAGACGCTGATCCCATTGGGCATAGGTGCCGAGGCCGGGTGGGACCTGGTGGGCGACAACTTCGAAGACTCCGCCGAGGGAATCGCCGGTCTTCAATACCTTGTCGACTTCGTCTTTCATCTTCGGTTCAAGTTCCGGATCGGCGCAATTCAGGATAACTTGCTCGAGAGCGTGCAGGGAACGAATTTTCTCCCAGGGAACCTCTGTTTTCAACGAGACGCTGCCCACCGCGACGACATGACTTAGCACTTCGATGCCGAGTTCGCGCAAAAAGAGTTTAGCGAGCGCTCCGATGGCGACGCGGGCGGCGGATTCGCGGGCGGATGCGCGCTCGAGAACATAGCGGGCTTCAGGAAAGTTGTACTTCAGGGCTCCGGCGAGATCGGCGTGGCCGGGGCGCGGAGAGGCGACGCGTTTGTGTTTGGCGGGATCGCCGGCGGCGACGGGGAGAGCTTCCTGCCAATTTTGCCAGTCGCGATTCTGGAGTTGAATAGCGACGGGGGAGCCGATGGTCGCGCCATGCCGCACGCCGGAAAGAAAATGCGCGCTGTCGCGCTCGATTTTCATGCGACCGCCGCGGCCGTAACCCTGCTGGCGCCGCCAGAGCTCGCGGTCGACGAAGGCCTGGTCGACGTTCAATCCGGCGGGAAGGCCGGAGATGAAGGCGACCAGAGCTTCGCCATGGGATTCGCCGGCGGTGTAATAGCGCAACATAAATTTTCTGATTGTACCTGATGCAACGTTGCCGCCGTGTCCCCGGCTGGTCTCGCAGGTTATAACTTTTATATTAGTTTTACGCGCACGGCGTTGCCGTCCGCGCTACAATTACGGCAGTCAAGAGCTAGTCCATCGGATAATCAGTCGCTTTTACCTGTTGTCCAGCTTCAACCGTTTGTACCAGCGCTGCATCGCAAATTTTTCTGGCCTATTTGAGGAGGGAACTGTGCGCCCCCACCCACAGATCCACGGGGAAGGTATTTTCGCCGACGGCAAGAGCAGTCGCGAAGCGAGAGGCAAGACTCGCTGTATTTTGGTGCACAACCACGTGCTTGTGCGCCAGGGT
This sequence comes from Candidatus Sulfotelmatobacter sp., assembly GCA_049584475.1. GTDB lineage: Bacteria > Acidobacteriota > Terriglobia > Terriglobales > Acidobacteriaceae > Sulfotelmatobacter. Next base: position 38,238 of record JBAUXX010000047.1, read on the forward strand.
CTGCGGCGTCTTCTTGAAGACGACCCCGGGGTGGAAGTCGTTGCGGAGGCGGGAGACGCCGCCGAGGCGCTGCAGCGAGTGCTGGAATGCCGTCCGGATGTGGTGCTGGCCGATACGGCTATGGAGCTGCCGGCGGACGAACTGGAAAAATTAATTTTGAGAGAGTCACCCTCGACGCGGGTTCTTTTCCTTGGCATTCGCGACGGGCTCGAGGTTCAACTGGGTGGTCCGACGCCAAGCAACTCGGGCTACGTCCCGCCGCATACTTCCGCCGAAGAATTGGTTGCGATGGTGAAGGGGCATGCGAATATACCTCGCCTGCGCGTTCACGAAATGCCAAGTCCGAAAGACCGGGAATGGTTTCCTGCGGATTTAACGTCGTCGAAGAAACGGGGGCTGACCAGCCGTGAGCGCGAAGTGCTCAAATTATTGGCCGAAGGCCAGACCGTGCGTTCGGCTGCCGGAGTTTTAGGCCTCAGCGCAAAGACGGTGGATGCCCACAAATTCAACCTCATGCGGAAACTGGGAATCCATAACAAGGCGGAACTTGTCATGTGGGCGATTCAAAAGAGGGTTGTGAAGCTACCGGTGAATCTCTGAGGCGCATTGCCGTTCAAGCGGTCCCTACTGGCGTAACGCCGATAGTTTTTGCGTTGGGACGCCCGGACGCTACCGAACTCCGAGGCAGTGTTACGCGCCAAGATCGTTAAGCCCGAGATCCCTCACCCGGCTGAACTGCGCCGGGTTTCGGGATGACGCAGTGAAATCGATCGAACCACTCACACCGCATCCCGTCCCAACTGCTGCCGTGGCCAATGTCGTTCTATCCTCGCGTGTTAAAATCACAAGCTGCTCGAGTGGCGCCATTTGAAAATAGATTGCCTTTATGCCAATTCCCGATAAACTCGCCGCCGCCAAGAAGATCAATGAGTTCCTGCAATCTGTGGTCACCGATGGGGGGCTGCATCTTAAATATCGCATCACGGTCGACCCGCCTTTAGCGGACCAGCGCGACTGGGAAAAGCCAGAAATTCTTGTCGAATTCGCGGGGCCCGATTCCGCGCTGCTGCTTGATCGCGGAGGCGAACTGCTTCGTTCCCTGGAACTGCTGGCGCATGAAATTCTCCGGCTGCCTTCGGGAGAGCACGAGAAGCTTTCGTTTGATTGTCAAAACCAGCGTTCGATCCGACTGCAGGAGCTTCGTATGGCGGCCACGGTCGCGGCCGAGAATGTCCGCCGAACCGGAACTCCGTATCATTTTGCGCCGATGTCGTCGCGGGAGCGGCGGATTGTGCATCTGGCTTTGCGGGAAGAAGCCGATCTGCTCACGGAAAGCGATGGCGAGGGTCCGCGGCGGTGCGTTGTCGTTTATCCCAAGGACTACAAACCTGCATCCAGCAGGCCGGCGCGCCGGACTGTGCCGTGAGATCTGGGGTGGCCTGCACTGGACATATGCAATGTGCTGGGTCGAGGGCTTTTCTGCAAGAAGTCCATTCACACGCCACCTCAGGCCCCGCGCGTGGTGATTTTCCAACGATGAGGGTTAGATTTGACTCTATTAAGCGACTCTGTTAACCACACTTGTCTAGCTTGGTTCGCTTATTTTCCGAACTGCTTTACCGAATAAATCCCACTCTCGCTGAGAATCGGTAGAGTGGGCACCTGTTCGCCTCACTGCCGAGCAATCTTCTTCCCACCCGTTGTGATCTTTGATTCGTCCCGCCGATGGTTCACCGCGAAGAGGCGAAAGAGGCGGCTCTCGCTTGAGCCGCCTCTTTGCAATTCTTAAAAGGGTTACGGAAAACTGGCTATCGTCCCGCTCCAGCTGCCGCTGACTCCGTTATGGTTCCGGCGATCGCCATAGTTTGAATCCGGGCAATCACGGTTTCGATGGTTGCGCCAGTATCGGTGCAGGCATCGACGTAGGGATGTCGACTTCCATCGGCGTGCATGACCAGGACGCTTGTTTGTTTATGCGCCTTCTTTGCCATGTAGGGCAAGTGATGGCGGTCGTTGCGGCTGAGTGTTGGCCCCAGCACCAGCAGGTCGAAGCAACCCTTGTTAAGCGCTTCCTGCACTTCCTTGCGCCCAACGGCTTGTTGGACGGTGTGTCCGGCCTTCGCCATTGCGGCGGCTTGTTCGGTCAATACCTCTGCATCGCCTTCACCGTACAAAATGTTCAACTTTGCTGCTTTTGCCATGTGATCGTAGCCCTCGTGTGATCCGCACTAAAGCTAGCAATGAGCCCACGAGCTGAGAACGTCACCGAAGGCCAGCGTACGACCGACTGAAATCCGAAAGCTAATTGATAGGGAAGCGAGCGAAACGCGCGTTTATTGCGGCGCAAAACCGCGCCGCATCGCGCGGCTCGCCCTGATCCCATTCGGTCGCTTGCGCTCTCTCAGGGCGGGCTCCTCATGGCGCAAAGAACGCTTGTTCGGGATGGCAAGCGGGACGGACTGTAATAAATTCCCTTTGTTTTCTGCCGTTTCCGGCGCTACACTCATGCGCGAGGAATCGCGCCATGTCAAATGCCTTCATTTTTCGGGCTGTGCTGGTGATGTTATTGTTCACTCCTATAGTTGGGGCACAGCAGCCTGCCGGGGCTGCGTCATCGACTGCAACCTGCAATCTGGAAGACGGACGCCAGGTGTACATTCGCTACAATCCCGTATCCTCGAATAAAGAAAAAATTTCCAACGGCAAGCCCTGGAGCCCGGGTGGCGCGCCGATGACTCTGTTCACGGAAGCGCAATTGAATCTGGGCAGCTCATTGATTCCGATTGGGGCTTACACCGTGTATCCAATTCCGGGACGCGACCACTGGACTCTCGTCGTCAATAAGAACGTTTCGACGGGCGCTGCTTACGACGAAAAATCTGACCTCGCACGCGCACCCATGGAAACGGCGCAAATCCCGCAGCCGGCCGACGCGCTGGAAGTGGCCTTCGCTCACGTGGGAACCAGATGCACATTGCGCATCTACTACGGCAAGAGCGCGGCCTTCGCCGATTTCGTTGAGAAGTGAGAACTTCGAGCGCGGATTCCTCCCCGGACTCTCTCATGCGGCCTTTGCCGGTTGTTCTTTCGACCTTGTGGTGGAGCACCCTGACCGTGATTTACTTCGCTTACGCCGCGCGCGACGCATTCGTACCCGATTTTGATTCCATGGAAGGGAAGATTGCGGCAGGGGTCCTAGCTATCCTGTTGTTTCTTACGCTTTCAATTCTTTGGTTTCTGCGGTCTTACTGGCAAGGCCAAGACTGGACCAGAACGTTCGTCCTAGTCGGGCTGATTTTGAAAGCTGCGTATTACCTGCGCGTAGCGCCTCACATCCGCAGCCTTGGATATGAATCTGACAGTCACCATTTCTTTATTCGGGTTGCCGATCTTCTCTTTAGCATCTATATCTTTTTCTGGCTGCTGACCAAGCCAGCACGCCGTTATTTCAGTTTTCATGCCAAGGTGAACTGATGTCTCGAGTTGGCCCATTGAGATTCTTATCAACCCTGAATGTGGCGGGTTTCTTCCTCATACATATCTCGGCCTTCGCTCAATCGACGCCGAAGGCGCAGGCCTCGCCCACAACGGAGGGCTTGCGAGGTATTCATGTTGTGTCGGAGAAAGTCGCGTGGGCTTCCGGCACGCACGGCACGTATCTCCGAACCACCGACGCAGGCGGCCATTGGGTAGTCTCAAGCGTTCCCGGCGCGGAGGCGCTCGATTTTCGCGCGGTGGTCGCGTTCTCGGCCGACGAAGCGTTTCTCATGTCCGCCGGTCCCGCGGACCAGTCGCGCATTTATCACACGGTTGACGCAGGTCAGCACTGGTCTTTGCAGTTCACCAACAGCAATCCCAAAGGCTTTTTCGATTCGATGGCTTTCTGGGATTCGACACACGGTATTGTTCTAGGCGATCCAATACCTGACGAAACTGGCACGCTGAGGTTTGAGCTGCTGGTGACAGATGACGGCCGGAACTGGCAACAGATTCCACCTGCCAATCTGCCGGCAGCGCTGCCGGGCGAAGGCGCATTCGCGGCGAGCAATAGTTGTATCGCGATTTTGCCATCGGAGTCGGCGCATGAAAGCGGAACTCCGGCGCGGCACGATCCATTCAAGCAAGCTGAACCTTCGTCCGCCGTTCACATCAAAGTGGTCCCGAAGCCTGATTCCAACATCTGGTTCGCAACCGGCGGCTCGGCGGCGCGCGTGTTCCATTCAGCGGACCGGGGACAGACCTGGCAAGTCGTTCAAACCCCTATCGCGCATGGACCTGATTCCGCGGGAATTTTCTCGATCGCATTTCGCGACGCTCTGCATGGCGTCATCGCCGGGGGCGATTACAAGCGTCCCGATGAGGATGGCGCGAACCTGGCGTTTACGCGCGACGGAGGGAAGAGCTGGACTGTTTCCCGCATCCATCCACAGGCATATTTTTCGGCGGTCGCGTACGACTTTAAAAGCAGCCGTGAATATGACGAAGCGGTCTTCGCCGTGAACCCCAGCTTTATCTTCGACCTGCGAGTTCCGGCGAACCCGACCCGGATCAGCCCAGGGAAAAAGGCCGAGCTTAAGTTCAACGCTGTCAGCGCTTTTATAGGAGGCGGCGCTCTGTTTGTAGGGCCGAAGGGCGCGATGATTAGCGTTGCCGCCAGCCAGTGAAGTCGGGCTTCCCCGAGTAAGACCTGGTGACCTCGGAGTCCACTTTCGTGCCTCGACGGACTGTTCATTAGCCTGCTATCCTTACGATGATTCGGAAATTGCGGTAAACTCCCTGAAGCATTGGCGCTTCTAAAGGAAACCGGCATGTTAGGCCGGGGAGCCAGGCCGGGTCAGTCAGGTAAGTTAATTGGACGTGACTATGTTTTCTCCGCACCCGAATCTGAGTGATGAAGTCAACCGGGGAATCGTTCAGTCCGAAGTGGAAGGCGGCGTGTTCCTGAAGGATCTTCCACCCGATACCATCCTTGAGATTCAAACTCTGCATCACGTCTACAAGGCGGTTCTACTCGGCGGCAGCGACGCTCTGATCTCCGGGCATCCGGAAATCTGCCCTCATCCGGTGCAAGTTGCTATTGCGGGCTCGACCTGGGGAGGCTCCATGCTGAAGCTTCAATTTGTGGGCCGCGGCATGCACCTTGAATTTCACCACCCGCAATACCCGACTCCCATCATCACTTCGCCGATCCAGGAAATTCGCGACTGGCCAGTGGCGTAGTTTCTTTCTGCTGGCAGTGGTGCAATGGAGCTGCTCCGCGCGAGATCCCTCGCCCCGCTGGTGAAAACGCGGGTCTTCGGGATGACGCCCAGTCAAAAATGGGCCAAGCTGAACCTACCAATCTGCGTCTTGCATTTGACTTGTTTGTCCCGAGACCACTAACATTTCCGCCAACGAGCGCATGGGTCCGTACATGAAGACAAGCAATCGCGAAGTGGATCACGTTACCATCGTTGACGTCCGCGGCCGCATTGTTTTGGGCGGCGAGACCGATATGCTGCGCCGCACGGTGCGCGAGCTAATTGCCAAGGATAAGAAGAAGATCATTCTTAACCTGGCCGAGGTCGATTACATCGATAGCTCCGGAGTCGGGGAGCTGGTGGCGAGTTTCACTGCGGTCCGCAACAGCGGGGGAGAGTTGAAGTTGTTGAACCTGGCGCAGAAAGTCCAGGACATTCTCAACGTCACCAAGCTCTATACGGTCTTCGACATCAAGGACGACGAATTCAAAGCGGTGAAGTCGTTCGACTATTTCTTCGCCAAATGAGTTGGCTGGGCGCCCCTTCGACAAGCTCAGGTTCACGACTGCGAACTGTTTTTATCTTTTCGCTCCTACCAGATTATTTTTGCCGCCAACTGAATATGTCTCGACCCGCCCGAGCCGATCACCGGATTCGAGGCCGCCACGTCCGGAGTGAATATAACCGTCCCCACTGACGAGGGCGCGGAGAGATCGGTATTCATGGTAAACACGTCGAAGTTGGCGTGATTAAGGATGTTGAAAAATTCCCCGCGCAATTGCAGATGCGCTCTATCGCCCAGCCGGAACAGTTTCGAGATCGAGAAATCCCAGTTCTTGAATGAGGGCCCGCGGAAAATGTTGCGTCCCATGTCCCCCTGCGAACCGTATGCCGGAGGCGTGATTACGGTTTTCCCAGATACGTAACAGCCGAGGTCGCCGCCGTTCGCGCCGAGTTGATCGGCCGCGGCCACCCCACCGGTTGCGTATGCCTGTGTCACGCACAATTGGGCAGCAGGCGTTGCGCCGCTAACCACGTCTCCATTCGAGTTGTAGACAAACGGAGATGTGTCGGCATCGGGGTTAATGAAGGGAATCGAGTTGATTGGCGACCAGTGAATGTTGCCGGCCGGTCCGGTCATGTTCCAGCGGTCGTTGAATTCGCCGGTCAGGCTGATGTCGTCGTTAAAATCGCCGAGCGTGTAAGGCTCGCCACCTTCGATCATCACTACGCTCGTGATCTCCCAGCCTTCGAGCATTTGCGACTTGGTTTTTCTCGAGGGCAGTTCGTAGGTTGCAGAGAGGGTAAAGCGGTTGCGGATGTCGTAATCGCTGTTGCCGCGTTCCGCATTGTAGTTCAAGCTGTTCGGCGGAACGCCGGCGAGATTGCTGGTCGCGGTGTCGATAGCGTGAGCCCAGGTGTAGCCGGCGAGCAGGTACAGTCCGTGCGAAAAGCGCTTGGTCAGTGTGGCCTGTAGCGAGTTGTAGTTGGAACTCGAGTGATTGCTCAACTGATCCAGAAAGCCGATGTAGGGAAAACACGGACCGCCGAGGCCAAGGCCCCCATTGGCGGAAACCGGGCAATTGGTCACCAGTGGACGGCCTACGGTTTCAGTCTCGTCGGGATCGAGCGCTGGATTGTTCTGATTGATGTCTTCCACGCTGTAGAGCTTCACGCCGTGCTGCGCAACATAGGCGACTTGCAGCAGTGTCTGCGGCGCGATTTCCTGCTGGATGTTCAAATTCCAATTCAATACGTAGGGAGTCTTCAAATGCGGATCGACACCAAAGACATTGCATTGAACCTCGACGGTGCACGAAGCGCCAGCGGCCGCGGGGAAGATCGGGCCGGTCTGGTTCCAGGTGAGCTGCGTGGGATCGTCGGATTCCACCAGAAACGAATTGATGGTTCCGCTCGGCTGGATGGTGTTTCCGTTCAGGTCGATATCAGGAACGCCCGTCGGATTGAGGTTCAATCCGCCGCCGCTGAACATGAAGGTGCGGATGGAAGGCTGCTCGAAGATCAGGCCCGATCCCGCGCGCAATACGGTCTTGCCGTTGCCGCGCATGTCCCACGCCAGGCCCAAGCGCGGGGAAACGTTGTTGTAGTTTGTGGGATAAGGACTGCTGATTCCTCGGCCTACTTGAACGAGACCCCGCGTGGGCAAATAGTTGGCGAGAAGGTTGCGCGAATCTTTAATCGGATTGGTGATGTCGTAGCGCAGGCCAAGATTTAATGTCAGCCGAGGGGTGGCGCGGAAGGAATCCTGCGCGAAAAAGCCCATCGCTTTCTGGCTGACGTTGCGGCTCGGGTCGCCGTACAAAAGCCGCCAGCTTGAGGGCTGACCGGCGATAAAGTCGGTGAGATCGTCGAAGTAAATCCGCCCGCGTCCATACGTAGCCCGGTAGTAATCCACGTTGCCGAAGCGGTATTCGCCGCCGAACTGGATGGAGTGTTTTCCTTTGATGTAGGAAACAGTGTCGGAACCGTGATAGGTTGCGCTGGGCGTGGTGGCGAGGGGCCAACCGGAGTTTCCGCCCATGTAGTTGAACTCATCCGAGCCGGGATTGATTCTGGGAAAGCCAAACAGCCGCGGGTCGGTCACGCCGGTGTTCAGTCCGTACGAGGTCGGGTTCACGTTGTGGTCGACGGGGTAGATTGCTTCATTGAAGCGGTTGTAGCTGAAGCGGGCATCGTTGATCCAGCGAGAGTTGGGAGTGTTGGTCCAACTCACGCCAAAGACCTGCGTGGTCGGACTGGTTGTGGAAAGCCACTGCGGCCGCAACGGGACGGTATCTTCTTCCGTCTGTGTTGTATTCGCGTAGATGAAACGCACGCTGAACTGGTTGTGGTCGTTGAGCGTGTAATCGGTTTTCGCAACCAGGTTGTCGCCGCGGTTTACGTTGTTGAAATCGAAATCGATTGCTCCGGGATCGGACGTTCCCTTCAAGGTGAGCCCAGGGTTGGGCAGGAACAATTTCGACAGTTGCAAGCTGAGCGGACTCACGGTACAGGTCGGTACTGCGTTGTAAGTGGCGCAATAAGCGACGTTGACCGGATTGTTGAAATAGGCGATCGCATCGGGGAGGCTGTAGGTGGCGGAATTCGGGCTGCCGTCGGAATTGGCAATCCCGCCCAGGGTGTTGGCCAGAGAACTGGTTACCGGGCTGTCAGTCACGCCGGGATTTCCTACCTTGTCGCGAATGCCTTCGTAGTTGACGAAGTAAAACCACTTTCCTTTTTTGATGGGGCCGCCAACGGAAGCGCCGAATTGATGCAGGATGAGCGCCGACACCGGGCTCGGCGCGGGATCGAAATAGTTGCGGGCATCGACTGCGCTGTTGCGGGCGAAATAATATGCGGTGCCATGCACATCGTTGGTCCCGGACTTGATTCCCATGTTCACTACGACGCCGGGTTTCACGCCATAGTCCGCGCCCGGCCCTTCTTGCGTGTTGAATTCCTGAATCGCATCCAGCGGCAGAAAGCTTGCGGGCGTTCCGGAAATGCCGGCATCGTTCATCACGGTTTCGCCGTAATAAGCGTCGTTGTCGTCGGCGCCGTCGATGTAGAAATTGTTGTCGTCGGGGCGGTTGCCGTTCGAGGTGACAGAATGGAAGCCCCCGCCGGGCGTGCGTTGTACTCCGGGATGCAGCGGCAGCAGATTTTGAAAGTCGCGGCCCTGCAGCGGCAGTTCGTTGATCGCTTTGTTCGACAGCACTCCGTTCAGCGTGGTGTCAGTTGTATCCGCGAGCGCGCCTTCGGCGGTCACGACGATGGTTTCGTTGATCGCGCCCGGTTGCAACTTCAGATCGACGCGCACGTCGCGCGATACTTCGACTTGGACGGTGCTCTGTTCCTTCTTGAACCCCGGAGCCTCAACCGTTACGGAGTAACTTCCGGCATCGAGATCCGCCACCACATAAGTTCCCGAGCCGTTGGTGGTTGCAACATGGGTCACACCAGTTGCGGCATCGGTCACTCTCACCCGCGCTCCAGCCACTACGGCCCCGGACTGGTCCAGAACCGAGCCTAGAATCCGGCCCTGCGAGGTTTGCCCCCGGGCGATGAGTCCCGCCGCCAGAATTGATGTCCCCAGAAATAAGAACCAACCAAAAGATTTCATCCTCGGCCCCCGATTCTTACGGATGATCGTGCGACAGACGGAACTTCAAACGCCACTCGGCAACAGCAGGGAGTTTCGGCTGAACAGGATTACAAGCCGGACTCCAGCTTGCCTGCGTTCACAAGGAAGGAGAGTTGCGCAAAGTCCCGCGCAGCGGAATGAAGACACGGACAACGCATCAGAATGTGGATTCGCCCCAGTTGCAAAGTGTGGCTGAGTTTGGCAGACATGGCTACGGCAAGTCAATTCAAAAAGCTGGTTGGTAGTACTGCGGTTCTGTAGACCGCACGCTGGCGCCTAAGTCCGGGCACGCTCACGCGAGATCCCTCACCCGGCTGAAGTGCGCCGGGTTTCGGGATGACGCCGTGATGTGGATCCAAAATGCAAACCGGTTTCAAATCAGTAAATTCCGCCTCCGGTTTGGGTGCTCTTTATCTTGCCCTGTTGCACCGAGAGCGAATAAGCCACGCCGCCGTCGCCGGTCCAGGAATTCAAATCAAAGTGTCCGCCTGCCGCGACCTTGTAGACACCCACGTTGTGAAGGGTCAGGTCAACGCCGTTCTTGCACACTTCGGGCTTTTCTGCCGGATGCATGAAGTAAGCGCCTTTTCCCGTGCCGACCACGGTCGCTTTCCCGTCGCCTTCCACCAGCACGGCAGACTTCTCATCGATGGCTACTTCCCGCGGAGAATTCGACCAGCCGTCCTGCATGATGCGCGCCAGAAAGCCAAGCGACCGGCCCATGCGGTCGCGCTTGGCAAAGTGTGAATCCGTCAGCAGATTTTCCAGATGCGGAACCTTCAGGAAATCCTTGACCAGAGTGACGCGGTCAAAGTAAGGATTCGGCAACACATCCGTCGAGGCCAAATCTTTGTCGTCGGGCTTGTCCTTCAAACATCCATAGACAAACTGTCCTTCCACCGCGAGTCCGGCGCTGGTTCCTCCAATCGGCTTTCCCTGCGCGATGTTGGCATTGATCGCTTCCTCTACTGGCGTGCCTTGCCAGCCGCGAACGTAATTTGCCTGGTCGCCGCCGGCGATAAAGACCACTTCAGCCTGGCGAATGATTTCTGCCACCTTTGGTTCTTCGGCGGCCTGCCGGTTAGGAATGATCAGCGTTGCAACAGAATTCGCCTTGCACAATCCTTTGACATACGGGTCGTAGTCGTCATCGCCGGTGGCGCGCAGAATCAGAAAATCTCCGCCATTGCCTTTGTTACAGAGCCAGCGAAATGCCTCGTCGAGATCGGTGCCTCCGCCCATCATGGCGATTCCAGGATCGGTCTTGGTCTGGACGTCTTGCGAGTTCCCCAGGCGGAAGTATTGATAAGTTGCGGCATGGGCAAGGCTCGCGCCGCTGAGTATGCTCGCCATCGCGACAGCAATAACAAGAGGAAGTCTACTTAGTCCCAGTCCATTCAAAGCCCACCCCTTTTCTTCTTTTCTTCCGACCGCGCCGTGCTATTCCCGCTTGCCGTATTCAAAAAGCTTCCCGTCGACCGCCACGGCAATATACTTGTTCGTCTCCAAATCCCGAAACTGGACGACTCGTTTCCCTTGCCGCGCCATCTGTCCCCAGCGGCTTGGTTTTTCCGGATTTTGCTCAGTCGCCTGGTATTCGCGGCCGGCGGCTATGAATTTCGCAATCCGAAGACGCTGGCTTCCCGTCCGCGTAACCCGCGAAGTCCGGCCTTCGACCACCACCTCGGCTCCGGCTACCAGTTGTTCCGCCGCTGCCAGCAGCGCTGCCCGATCCAGCATCGTACCCTCTTTCATACATCCCACTTTTACACCGAGGTCGTAGTCTCCAACCAGCCTGGCCCGTGCCGAGTTCAATCTCAGCAATTCGGGGGCAAAACCGTAAGCCCTTATTCCACAATTACTGGTGTGGTTCCGGTTGGTGGGTTTGATTCTCCATCTGTGAAAGTTCCCGGCCTTCGAGCCTATCTAATGAAATTGGGTTAGTTCAACTGGGGACTTGTGGATTTCAACATTCTCACTAAATTTACCTTGCGGCTTATTATGCCGACATCCACCTCCCCCAACTGAAGGAGGATGACACGTGCGCCAAACCACAATACTAGTAGTCATCGCCTTGACCCTGGCCATTTGCGCCGGGACTGCGGCAGCGCAAGCAACGCCGCCCGCAGATACCCTCAAGGTGGACTATTTTTCCAACGCCAATACTGCCGGCGCCCCCGATGGGACGCTTCGGTTAACCAATCCGGGGACCGCTCCGGGCAACGTCTGCGCGAACATTTTTGTGTTCGATGCCGATCAAGAATTGACGGAGTGCTGCAGTTGCTTCCTGTCACCCGACGGACTGCGAACACTCTCGGTGAATACCGACCTCACCAGCAATCCGCTGACGGGAGTGATCCTGACCACCGGACTAATCAAGATGGTCTCGACCACCCTGACGGTCGGAACCTGCCCACTACCTACGAATCTGAATCCCATCCCCGCTCTGCGGGCCTGGGAAACTCATATTCAAAACGCGGGCTTCGCGGAAACTGAGACGGCGGCTTCAGATGCGACTCTCAGCACAGGCGAAGTTTCCAGACTCAAATCCGAATGCAACGCTGTCAAGATCGTTGGCAGCGGATCCGGAGTTTGCAGTTGCGGAACCGGAGACTAGTTCTTCGCTTCCATCACTGGCTCGGAAGGCCGCCGAGAAGGCGGCCTTCTTTATTACGTTTGGCTTGCGCTGAAGATTAGAACTCCACGTGGGCGCGCAATCCCGGTACAATCACGGGTCCGCGGTCGCGGTTGTAGCCGGGGTTGACGATGTACTGCAATCCTGGCGCTAGATAGATGCCGCGCCACACGTGCGCCGTGTAGTAGGACTCAAGAATGTTCTCGCGGCCGTAGTTCAGCCTGCCATCGCCGATCAGAAACCCATATCCGCCGTCGGCAAGATAATTCTGATGATCTTTCTTGATGCCGTTGGTGACAAACGCCACGCCGGCGCGATCCTGCTTGCGCCGCCATTTCGCGCCGGTTACTCCAATGCCTTCGGCCACGGTTGAATCGATTTCCGTGTAGGCAAACGATTCCGTCTTCCCGTTGTCCCATCCCCAGCGGGCAAAGGCGGTAATGTTCGAGGCCAGGTTCTGTTCCAGATTCACGCCTAAGCCATATTTGCTGGTGATGTGCCAGGGATGATTCGTGATTTCCGGCGCGCTCTCGTTGAGCTGGCCTTGTTCAAATGCAACCACGGCGTCGCGATAAATTCCCATGTCCGCGTGATTGACGTACGACAAAAGGCGCACTACGCCGGCTTTTTTGGAGATCAGGCCGTGGCGCAATTCGTATTCGATGTTTTCCCCGCGAGCCTGCCAGGGGCGCCAAACGAGGTCGATTCCATTGGCAACCTTGGGCATAAGCGCCTCGGAAAACCGCAATCCCCAGTTGCGATCCTCAAAATCGGCAACCGCGCCGACCGTGTAGCCCCGCGTGTCGGCGGCATAATCCCATGCTCCGTTGTCGTCGATGGACCAGTTGATGAACTGGAAATGCGTGTCGGATCCAACAGAATTCTGATCAAAAAAATCCGGCATACTGAACTTGCCGAAACGAACCTCGAGACGGCGGCGGGGAAGTTCGTCGAACAGCGAGAACGCTGTCCGTTGGTTTTCAATTTTGTCTTTACTCAAGGCAAACACTTTGTGAATCATGCCTCGGCCGAGGTAAGGCTCTTTGCTCAGCAGGGGATTGCGCACGATGTCGAGGTTGGGGGCGCCGGCCACACCCAGGCCGGTGCTCAGTGCCGCGCCGCCGGCTTCTTCGACGTCAACCAGAATCTCGGTGGAATGGTTGAGGCGCACGCCGGTATAGAGGGTCAATACGCGGGAAGTAGCTTTTTCATAATGCGGACTCAGACTGTTCTTGCCGCTATAGGGAGCATGAAAACCGGGATGCGCCTGAAAAATGAAGTTCGCTTGCCCGGAGAGCCAGAAACGAGTGTCTTTAAAATGCGGGAACATTGACTCGGTGCCGTCGTCCGGCATCGGGTCGGAAGACTGAAGAGCGGGAGAATCGCCGAGGGACGGAGTGGTTGTATTTTGTTGCGCGGGCTCGTTTGACTGCTGCGAAAAGGCCAGGGATGTGGTTCCAGTCGCGATGGCAGCAGCCCACAACAGCAGGGGTAGCCAGCCCCGGCGGAAGACAACGGGTTGGCGTCCTGTTCTCATATCCTAATTGTTTCCAACATTGCCCTACGAAGCGAATTCAGGATTGTATGAATTCTAACAAGCAGGCCGATCCTTAAAAGTCTTCATAGTTAACTATAGTTAACAATGGAGGTCCTGGGCAACCTATCCGTTCGTCTCGGCGGACGCTTTACGATTCGCCGAGACTACGCTGGATTGGTTAAAGGAATGTTACGGATTAATCCCGCTCGCAAGGAAACAAAAAGGACAGCCCGGAGCCCCCGAGGCTGTCCTGAAAACCCTCCCGGTTAGAAGGGCAACTTGATGGCCTCCAGAGTAGCGTCCGCATGTTGCAAAGTGATGTCGGGAACATGAATTTCCAGTTAATTTGCCGGGGAGTGCGCTGCTATAGTGGTCGGTTGGGTTCCGCCGTATTCGTGCGCAGTCGCTTGTTCTGTTGAGGAGGCCTCGATGCCGTCCACAACCATACGCAAAGTCGAGGAGTCACGCCGTCTGCAGAAGCGCGCGGAGAGCATGATTCCGGGTGGAGTGAATTCGCCGGTGCGCGCTTTTCGCTCCGTCGGCGGCGATCCTCCGTTCATAGCTCGCGGCAAAGGCTCTCACATTTGGGATGCGGACGGGAACGAGTTCATTGATTACGTGGGATCGTGGGGGCCGCTGATATTAGGTCACGCGCCGCCCGATGTTCTTGATGCCATTGTGACGGCCGTTTGCAACGGCACGAGCTTCGGCGCGTCGACGGCCTCGGAAGCAGATCTGGCCGAGTTAGTGCTGGCAGCGTTTCCCAGCATTCAGAAGATACGCTTCGTGAACTCAGGAACCGAAGCGACCATGTCGGCGATCCGGCTGGCGCGCGCCTATACGAAACGCAAATACATTGTGAAGTTCGAAGGCTGCTATCACGGGCACGCGGATGCGCTGCTGGTCAAAGCTGGCTCCGGAGTAGCGACGCTGGGAATCCCCGGATCGGCGGGCGTGCCCGAAGAATTCATTCAATTCACACTGGCGCTGCCATTCAACGACATCAAGGCGGTGGAACATGCATTTCAAAAGTATAAGCACCAGATCGCGTGCGTGATTGTGGAACCGGTCGTGGGAAACATGGGATGCGTTCCGGCGAGTGACGACTATCTCGTTGCTTTGCGCATGATCACCGAGCGCGAAAAGGCCGTGCTGATTTTTGACGAAGTGATGACCGGGTTTCGCGTGGCTTTTGGCGGAGCGCAGCAGTTGTATAACATTCATCCCGACCTGACGACCTTGGGAAAAATTATAGGCGGTGGGTTGCCCGTAGGGGCATATGGCGGACGAGCGGAAATTATGGATCTGGTAGCGCCGCTGGGCCCGATGTATCAGGCAGGGACGCTATCCGGGAATCCGCTGGCAATGGCTGCGGGCTGCGCGACGCTGAAGCATCTAGGCGATCACAAAGATGAAATTTATCCGCGGCTGGAAAAGCTGAGCGGCGAACTGGTGGAAGGCGTGTCTGCGGCGGCGAAAGAGGCAGGAGTGAGCCTCTGCAACAATCGCGTCGGCTCCATGTTTACCTGGTTCTTTACTCCGGGACCCGTGACGGACTGGGAATCGGCTTCGAAATCGAATATAGAAATGTTCGGGCGATTTTTTCATGGCATGCTGGATAACGGCGTTTATCTGCCGCCCTCACAGTATGAAGCGGCGTTTTTGAGCGCGGCACATACCGAAGAGGATGTACGACAGACGATAGCGGCGGCGAAGCAATCTTTCCAACAGCTACGCGCCTAGCGCATTCCTTGTGGAACAGTGCGGCTCTCCGGCCGGATGATGCCACAGAAACTTTGTAAGCCTATTCTGTGAGTTTTACGTCTAAGTTTTACGTCTAAACGACAACGCCCTTGGAGGTGGTGTCAGATGCTTGAAGTCCGCAATCTCGCACGAGTAACGCTGTGCCTGCTTGGGAGCATCGGAGCGATTTGCGGCGTTCCCGCGCAAGCGATCGGTACAAGGCCTGGGCAGCATGATTCCGCACCTCCTCAATCAGAGCCATCTCAGTCGCCACCACGAAAAACCAGCGAACCCTACACGGGAGATCTCTCGATATTCGATTCGCCGGGGCGCGAGGATCGATTGCAGATCAACCGTGTGATGGACATTTTGGGCGTGGTCCCCGGAAAAACTGTGGCCGACATCGGCGCGGGGTCGGGCTGGTTCACGCTGAGGGCGGCGCGGCGCGTGGGCGCGTCGGGAGCGGTGTACGCCGTGGACATTAATCCGGAAGCAGTTCACTACATTGCGGACCGGGCGCAAAAGGAGCAGTTGGCCAATGTGAAAACAATTCTCAGTAAAGAAGACGATGCGCTGCTTCCGCCTGACATGATCGACGCGGTGCTGTTTCTGAAGGCGTATCACGAGGTAGCGCACCCGGTTGTGCTGCTGCGAGATTTGCGGGCATCGCTGCGTGTTGGGGCAAAGGTTGGAGTGATTGACCGCAACGGCAACGGCGAAAACCATGGAGTCGGTAAGGACGTGGTGATTCGTGAAGCGCGGCAGGCCGGTTACAAGCTTGAGTCGCAATACGATTTTGTAAAGGGCGACAAGATGGATTATTTTCTGGTGTTTGTCGCGCAGTGACTAACCAGCATTCTCGATCATTGCGGCCAGCAGTAAAGCGCGGCGGGGCAATTCGGAAATCGTGATGTACTCGTGAGTGGCGTGCGCGCCGTCTCCGACGCCTCCCATACCATCGAGCGTGGGAATGCCGATGCCGGCGGTGAAGTTGCCGTCGGAACCGCCGCCGACTGCGGCTTCTTCGAGGTTCCAATCGATTTGCTTCGCCAGATGCCGAGCTTCGTGGTAAAGAGCGGCAACTCCTGCGGTCCGCTCCATGGGCAGACGGTTGATGCCGCCGGCGAATGCGAGCTTGCAGTAACGGTCGAAGGGCTTGAGAGAACGGAGTTTGCGATTGAGGCCTGCGGCTTGCCTGGCACTCTTGATTCTGACGTCGATGATCGCCGAGGCCTTGGCGGCAACCACGTTGCTGCGTGTTCCGCCCTGAATCACGCCGGGGTTTACGGAGATTCCATTTTTCAAGTTGTTGAGTTTGGATATCGCCTCGATCTGTCGCGAGAGCTCGAGGATGGCGCTGTGGCCTTTGGAGGGATCAAGTCCCGCATGAGCCGCGACGCCGCGCACTGTGAGCGTGTATTCGCCAACGCCCTTGCGCGCCGTCTTCACTGCGCCGCGAACTCCCGCGGCCGGTTCGAGCACGAACACGGCAGCGGATTTCCTTGCCAGGGCTTCCGTGATCTTGCGCGAAGAATGGCTGCCGACCTCTTCGTCGGTCACGAGGAGAACCGTAACCGGGCGGGGAAGTTCGCCGCGCCATTTTTGTAGCGCCTCGATTGCGTGCAGCATAAGCGCAACGCCGGATTTCATGTCGAGCACGCCGGGACCTTGCAAACGTCCCGCAGCGGTTTTGCAGGGCATCTTGGCGAGCGTGCCAAGCGGGTAAACCGTGTCGAAATGGCCAAGCAGGAGAATGGGCTTGGTGTTCTTGCCTTCGCGGAAATCGACCTGCAAGTGGTCGCCATATTGCTGGGCGCGATGAAGGCGGATCTTGCCTCCGAAGGCGCGAAACTTCTCCGCCAGTATTGCGCCCAGGCGGTCTACGGCTTGTTTGTTGTCGCTGGGAGATTCGACTTCAACCAGCTCGCGAATTGTTCGCACAATTTGGGGTTGTTGCGTTTCGAAGTAACCGAGGCGTTGTCGCCAGGAAAAATTTGCCTCATTCTCGTGTGACTGTCTTATTTTGCCGAGGGTTCTTTTGAGAGCCATAGCTTGGATTGTCGCATTTCAACGCAGCGTTATCTTCGGTGGCAACGGCGGCTATGCGCGAGAGAGATCCTTCGCTCCACCTGAAAAACGGCTGCGCTCAGGATGACTCCAGTCAGCCTAAATTGCACATTGCGGCGTACAGTATAATCTTCAGGCTGTTCGAGAGAATTTATGACTGAGAATAGTCCGGCGGCGGAGCAGGATTCGTCCAGCGAAAACAACAAGGGCGGGCTGGACATTCACGAGATCCTGAAGATTTTGCCACACCGCTATCCGCTGCTGCTGATCGATCGCGTGCTGGAGTTGAAGCGCAAAGAGCGCATCGTCGCGATCAAGAATGTCACCATCAACGAGCCTTTCTTTGTGGGGCATTTTCCCGGGCTGCCCATCATGCCCGGAGTTCTGATCGTGGAGGCAATTGCGCAGGCCGGTGGAGCGCTGCTGCTCACCGAAGTCGAAGATCGAACCAATAAAGTCATGGTCTTCACGGGAATCGAGCGCGCGAAGTTTCGCCGTCCCGTCAGTCCGGGCGACCAATTGCGGCTTGAGGTGGAAGTGAAAGGCTGGAGGGTCGTGCCCGGCATGGTCGCTGCCAAAATGCTGGGAGCCGCGTATGTGGGAACGAAGCGCGTAGCCGAGGCGACGGTGTCCTGCCAGCTCATCGACAGCTCGCGCGGACGCGGAGCGGGCGGCGATAGCGCGGGATAGGGTCTGACCACACGATTGCAGTCTGCATGAATATTCATCCCACGGCCATCATTGATCCGCGAGCCAAGGTCCCCGCTTCGTGCAAAGTTGGCCCCTACTGCGTGATCGGAGCAGAAGTTGAGCTCGGCGAGGGCTGCCGTCTCGTCTCGCACGTCGCGATCGAGGGGCCAACGATCATCGGCGCGGACAATGCATTTTTTCCTTTTTGCGCGATCGGCATGGCGCCGCAGGATGTTTCCTACAACGGCGAGCCTACGCGACTGGAGATCGGCGACCACAACGAAATCCGCGAGTGCGTGACGATCAATCGCGGGACGGTGAAGGGCGGCGGACTGACCAAAGTTGGCAGCCACATTCTCATCATGGCCTACACACACATCGGTCACGACAGCGTGATCGGCGATCATGCCATGCTGGTTAATGGCGCGACGTTGGGCGGCCACGTGACAGTCGAGGAGTGGGCCGTGGTTGGTGCGCTGTGCCCAGTGCATCAGTTCGTGCGGATTGGCGCGCACGCCTATGTCGGCGGCGGGACGACGATTACGCAGGATGTTCTTCCGTTTTCCATGACTTCGGCCGCGCGCGATACGCACGCGTATGGGCTGAATAAAGTGGGGCTGGAGCGCCGCGGATTTTCGAAGGAGCGCATTGGCAAGATTCATCATGCTTATAAGATTTTGGTGGCTTCGAAGATGAATACGTCGCAGGCGCTGGCGAAGCTCAAGGCTGAGACGGATGCTGGGGAAGATGTGGAGATGCTGGTGCGGTTTATTGAGACGTCGGAGCGCGGAGTGATCAAGTAGGTCGGTGGCTCCGTTAGAGCCAGGATGTCGATTGCACATAGTTATTACAATCCATATGCTCCTTGATATGAAATTTCTATGGACACACAAAAGTTTTCTACATGGTTGGCCGAAATGTCCGTATCCGAGAGAATCAGAGTATTGGCCCTGATCTACTCAATCTTGACGGTCAATACGCGAGAACTGTTCCTGCCCGAGGCGACGAAGGGAAAAGAGCAGGTGGTTCTACACATGCTGCAGGGCATAAACGAAATCCATCATACCCTTGCAAATTGGCTCGGAAGCTATGCAATGGATGCAGCTAAAACATTCCCTGTGGAAACTTTGAGCCAACAGCTTTCGCAAATCGCGAGCTACTATCGGGTTGAAAGATGGCTTACTTCCGCGATTGAACGCGCTCATACGATCAAATAAACCAGCCAAGAAATAATTTAAGGGTGAGGTAAATTCCCTCCCGATTAGCAATGCTAGACTGATCCCGCGTCGGTCGATTGACGCCTCACTGCATGCCTTCCCCGAAAGAAAAGCTGGGCCTCATCGCCGGCAACGGCAAGTTCCCCTTCCTCGTGCTCGAAGCTGCACGCGCGCAGGGATATGAGGTGGTTGTCGCCGCCATCAAGGAAGAGGCTTTCCCCGAGATAGAATCTCATGGCGCCGCGTCTGTGCAGTGGCTGTCGCTGGGTGAACTTTCGCGGCTCATTGAAACTTTCAAGCAACAGGGCGTGCAGCGCGCCGTGATGGCGGGACAGGTGAAGCATAAGCAGATTTTTTCGGCGATCCGCCCCGACTGGCGCTTGGCCAAGCTTTTGCTTTCGTTGACCACGCGCAATACAGACTCGTTGCTGGGAGCCGTGGCCAAGGTGTTGGCCGATGAAGGCATTGTGCTTGAGAGTTCCACGTGGCTGCTCGAACCGTTACTGGTGAAGGCTGGAGTGCGTACGCGACGCTCGCCCAATGAGCAGGAACGAAAGAATATCGACTACGGGCGCGTGGTTGCACGAGAACTCGCGCAGCATGACATTGGACAAACGGTAGTCATCGCGGAAGCGGCATGTGTTGCCGTGGAAGCCATGGAAGGGACCGACGCCACAATCCAGCGGGCGGGCGGAATCATGCGCTCGTTGCACGGAGATTCTTCGACGCTCAGCCGCGCGCTTACCGTAGTGAAGATCGCCAAGCCGAATCAGGATATGCGCTTTGACGTGCCGGTCATCGGTTTGCAGACCATTGAAGTGATGCGTTCAGCCGGGGCGAGTTGTCTGGCGCTCGACGCCGGAAAGTGTTTGCTGCTGGATGGAGAAAAGATTATCGACGCGGCGAATACGTCCGACATTGCAATTGTCGCGGACACGCCTTAACTATTCACGCAGCTTTCGATTGGAGTGCGGCGATCTGCGCGATATATTTCTTCGAATCGAACTTGCGTCCCGTGCTCTCCATCGACATATAGCGGACCTTGCCGAAAATCGGACGCTCGGACCATGCGCGGTCGTGCTTGCCCAGGATTGACCATGCGATTCCCGCGTAGCCGTTAGGGTCGCGGCCATCGAGTTCATACCGGTCATTCAACCGTATGGCCCGCTGCAATGCCACGCCGGCCGAGGGACTCCACTCCAGAATCTTCTTCGCCCAGTACATGCGCACGTAGTTGTGCATCCAGCCGGTGAGCACCATCTGCTTCTGCGCCGCGTTCCACAATGGATCGTGGGTCTCGGCATTTTCCAGTTGCTTCTCGGTGTAGAGCACCAGCCGTGCATCTGCGCTATGCTCAGCGAGGGTACGGGCAGCCCACGGCTCTATGCAGTCGCAAGAATCATAAGAGGGATTGAATCGAACGAAGTTGATCGCGAGCTCGCGCTGCACAATCAGTTCGTCAAGGAATATTTCTTTTGATCTTGTGGATGCCGACGAGTGCTTCGCCGCCAGTGCCACCGTCAGCGGACCAATTTGGCCGAAATGCAAATACGGCGACAGGCGGCTCGTTCCATCTTCTTCCGGATGGTTCCGCAGGCCGGGATAAGCGTCCAATTTGTTCTTCACAAAATCCCGGAGCCGCCGCAAGGCATGTTTCGTTCCGCCCTTCCAGGCACTGACTCTTTCCACCGAGCGGTCCAGCTTCCACTCGCGCATGAAATCGGCATCCACTGGAAGCGACTTCAACCCACGGGGCGAAGACCACGGCACATGTGCCTTGGGATTTCCCGGCTGCACTAGAAAATCAGGTAACAGTTTGTGAAGCCGAGGGCGGATGGTGCGCGCGGCGTACTGCTCGCGTAGCAGGAGTTTGGAAGGTACGATCGCGTCGGCATCAACCGTCCAGAGAGGAACTCGAAGCCGCTTCGCCACGCGAATGCGCCAGTCCCCGGGCTCACGTAATGGGTTTTCATCGCCAATTACAATCGCCGGCCGCACCTCGTCACAGAATTTCAACAACTTGTGGTCGGGATAAGGCCGCAGTATGAAGCCAATGCCGCGGCGCGCGGCCGCTTCCGCGATGTCGGGAATTCCTTCAGCAAGAAAGCCGTAATGGCGCACGTTAGCGTGAGGATAAAACGGTACCGGCGCGAAGAAAATCACCACCGGTTTTTGCAACTCGTTTCCCAAATTCACCGCCAGGTCGAGAGCAGGATTGTCGACGGCACGCTGCGCGCGCTGCATCCAATAGACGACGCAACATCCATCGGGGTCGAGCGCGCCCGCTTTCCGCACTTCGACGCGCGGATCTTCGCTTAATTCTTGAAGTCTGTTCATGCAGGCGTTAAAGCACGGCGGAGCGTGGTTCCATTGTAGCTGGTAAACTTCCGCACGATGGACAAGCCCGCCCACGATTCGATCCCCAAGTCTGTGTTGTGGCTCGTGCTCCTGTCATTTGTGTTGCAGGTTGCGGCGATTGGAGCCTTCCGCCAGTACCGCACGCGCACCGAAGACGATCACTTCGGCTTTGGCTGGGAGATGGGGCGCGTCGCGCGCTCCATCGCGCAGGGACAGGGGTTCAGCAATCCGTATGGAGGCAACACAGGGCCGACCGCGTGGGAGCCGCCGCTTTATCCGTATTTGATGGCCGGAGTTTTCAAGATTTGTGGTGTCTATACCTACGCTTCGGCGTGGGTGCTGTTGACAATCAACAGCTTGTTGTCTGCGCTCACTTGCATTCCGATTTACCTGATCGGGCTGAAACTATTCGGCGATAGAGTTGCGATCTGGTCGGCGCGGATATGGGCGCTGCTGCCGTATGTCTGGTACTGGTCGATTCACTGGATTTGGGACACCACTTTTACCCCGTTAATACTCAGCTTGATTTTTCTGTTGGCGCTGAATCTCGCCGATGCGGACCGTGAAGCTCCGCCGCAGTGGCAAGGTTGGGTTTTGTTCGGCGCGCTATGGGGAATTGGCGCGCTAGCCAATCCTTCTATGCTGTCTTTCTTGCCGTTTTGCGGTTTGTGGGTGTGGTGGCGAAGATCGCGGCGGGGATTGCCTTCCGTGGCAGGCGTCGTCGCGTCATCGCTTGTATTTTTTTTGGCGCTCTCGCCGTGGCTGGCGCGGAACTATGCGGTGTTCGGACAATTTGTTTTTCTGCGCGATGACTTTGGCCTGCAACTTCGGCTGGGCAACTGGAAAGGCGCTGACGGCATGTTGATGGCATACCTGCAGCCGAATCTGAACAATCTGGAGTTTGAAAAATTCCAGCGCATGGGAGAACTCGCCTATGCCTCCGATTGCAAACGGCTGGCGTGTGAGTGGATTCGCGAAAATCCTCAGCGGTTCTTCGTCATTAGTCTTAAGCGCTTCTTCTATTACTGGAATGGAGTCCCTAAAGCGACGGACAGCCGAGCGCCCGTCGACTTCCGCACTTCTTTGTTTTTGGCTTGGTCGGTGCTGGCCATTTGGGGATTATTGCGGACGGTACGGCAAAAGCGGCCTGGGGCGTGGCTATTCGCTGGACTCGTGCTGACCTATCCTACGACTTACTATTTTGTCTTCCCGCATGCACGATACCGGCATCCGATTGAACCCGAGCTGCTGATACTGGCAGTGTTTCTGCTACTGGAAGCGGGGAAGAATCGGGACTCTAGAAACGAAGTCAAAAGCTTTTAAACGCAGAGATCGCAGAGACAGCGCAGAGGGCTTCAGTACAATCATAAGTTCGGTTTCGAACATCAGTTTCACATCGCATGTTCAAGAAAATCCTGATCGCTAATCGTGGGGAAATCGCGGTGCGGGTGATTCGCGCTTGCCGCGAGAGGGATATCGCCTCTGTTGCCGTTTATTCCGATGTGGACCGAGCGTCCTTGCACGTGCGGCGAGCTGACGAGGCTTACCCGATTGGCGCGGCTGCTTCTTCCGAGTCGTATCTCAACATCGAAAAGATTCTTGATGTAGCCAAGCGATCCGGCGCCGATGCGATTCATCCCGGTTACGGTTTTCTGTCGGAGAATGCGCAGTTTGCGCAAGCCTGCGCGGATGCCGGGGTCAAGTTCATCGGGCCGACGGCTGCGGCCATGCGGGCGATGGGATCGAAGACGAAGGCGCGGCAGGCGGTGGAGCTTGCGGGAGTGCCTTTTGTCCCCGGTACATCACGCGGCCTCGAATCGCTGGAGCAAGCGGAGGAAGTGGCTGCGCGCATCGGATATCCAGTCATGCTCAAAGCCGCTGCCGGCGGAGGCGGCAAGGGGATGCGTTTGGTGACTGCTCGCGACGAGCTGAAAGCGGCGCTGGAAGCGGCGCGAAGCGAGGCGGAACGCGCCTTTGGTGACGATGAGGTTTACATCGAAAAGGCCATCGTCAATCCTCGCCACATTGAAATGCAAGTATTGGCCGACGAACATGGCAACACCGTCTATCTAGGCGAGCGCGAGTGCTCGCTGCAACGGCGTCATCAGAAGGTGTTGGAAGAAGCGCCGTCGCCGGTGGTCGACGTGGAGATGCGGCGCAGGATGGGCGAGGTGGCGGTACGCGTGGCGCGGGCGGCCGGCTATACGAACGCGGGTACGGTCGAGTTTCTTGTCGACCAGAAGAAGAATTTTTACTTTCTGGAGATGAATACTCGCTTGCAAGTGGAGCATCCGGTGACGGAGCTGGTCACCGGGCTCGACTTGGTGCAATTGCAGATTCGTATTGCGGAGGGGAAGAAGCTGCCCTTCACGCAGGAGGAAGTGAGTATTCGCGGGCATGCGATCGAGTGCCGCATCTACGCGGAAGACCCCGAGAACAGTTACATGCCGAGTCCGGGAACAATAACCATGCTCCTGGAGCCGGCGGGCCCGGGGATCCGCATTGACAGCGGAGTTTACGAAGGCTGGAATGTTCCGATGGACTACGATCCGCTGCTGGCGAAGTTGATTGGCTATGGTGAGAGCCGGGAACAAGCCATTGGACGGTTGGCGCGCGCTCTGAGCGAATATTTTGTGGGCGGTATTAAGACGAATCTTGGATTGTTCCGGCGGATCCTGGCCAATCCGGAGTTTCGCACCGCAAAGTTCGACACCGGGTTTTTGGACCGCATGCCGCGGCATACAGAATCTTCGCCGATGAAAACCCTCGCGGAAGAAGTTGCGGTCATCGCGGCGGGAATGTTTGCAGAGCTTGGTGGTGCGAGTAAGGAGACGACGGCCGCCGTGAACGGTCGGGCGAAAGCGCTCAACCAACCTGCTTCCGGTTGGAAAACTGTCGGCCGCAACGAAGCGCTGCGCAGCGGCTAACCGCAGGCTCTTATGATCTACGACATTGCGACTGGCGAGAAGAAATACCGGCTGGAGCTTGACCGCCCGAACGGCGGATGGTCTTGCCGCCTGAATGGGCGAGACGTCGAAGCCGATGCGGTGCTCGTTCGGCCTGGAGTGCTTTCTTTGCGCGTCGATGACCGCAGTTATGAAGTGAAAGGCGAGCAGCTAGGGAGCGGCTGGAAAATCTGGATCGGCGAGGAGAGCTTCGATCTCGAAGTCCGCGACCCTCGGTCGCTGCGCGGACATGTTCGCACCGGCGACGAAAGCGGCGCCAAGAAATTAACGGCGCCCATGCCGGGCAAGGTTGTCCGCATATTGGTCGCGGAAGGATCTGAGGTGGAAGCGGGCGCCGGCATCATCGTTGTCGAAGCGATGAAGATGCAGAATGAAGTCAAATCGCCGAAGAAGGGGAAGATTCGAAGAATACCAGTGAGCCAGGGCGCGGCGGTAAATGCCGGAGATGTTCTGGCGATTGTGGAGTGAGGGGAGAGACCCCTCAGGGGCTAAAGTCACATTCTTCTCGGATTCGAGGCACGACTAAAGTCGCGCCCTTCCCAATCCCCATGTAGCGAACTTCCAGTTACTTTTCCATACCGTTCGTATCCAGCAACTGCTTGGCGTAGAAATTCTCGACCTTCGCGGAGTCGCGAAGAACTTCGTAGTAGGCGGATTTCAACAACTGTTCGCGGCGATCGTGAAGCTGGGAACGGATTGCCTGTTGCACACGCGGGTCGGAGAGGTCGCGCTGGCCGGCCGGTTCCTTCGCTACCAGTTTCACAACGCGAAAGCCGAGAGCCTGTTTGGTCGCGGGATTGACGACGCTGATGACGGAGCTGTATTGGCCTGGTTTGAGTTTCATCACGACATCGCGTGTGGCGGGATCGGTGTTGCGCAGAGATGATTCCGGAACCGTTCCCAGGTCTCCGCCATTGCCGGAAGTCTCCGGGTCTTCGGAGTAGTTCATGGCCAGCGTCGCGAAATCGTCGCCGCTATCGAGACGGTTGGAAAGCATTTGAATTTTCTTGCGCGCGTCAGCTTCGTTCTGCGCCTTGTTGTTCTGGTTGTGAACCTGCGGATTGGGCGTGGGCGTAACCATGATCTGCGCCAGGTGGTATTGCGGCTCGATCAGATTGAATTCCGATTTGTGCGCGTTGAAGTAGCCGGTGATGTCCTGATCGGTCACGTTGATCTTGGAGGACACTTCTTTGTTCATCACTTTTTCAACGGTCAGGGAACGGCGAATATCCCGCTTGAAATCGGCTAGCGTGACTTTCTTTTCTTTCAGGCGCTGGTCGAACTCCTGCTGCGAAAACGGTGACTTGATCTCGTTGTACTTGCGTTCGACTTCGTCGTCGGTGGCCAGCAGCCCCAGTTTTTCCGCTCGGCGCATCAGGATTTCATCGTCAATCAATTGATGCAGGATGTTCAGACGCAGTGTTGTGGCCTGTTCGCCTGTGGGCGCCTGCTGGGCGGAAGCAACCTGGTTGTCGTAATACTTATCGACGTCGGTGCGGAAAATCTTGCGGCCGTCGACCGTGGCCATAACATCTCCGCCAACCTGCGATTTGCAGCCGACGAAAGTTGCCAGCAGCAGTGCGGCCATAAGGCCCATGGCTAGCTGGGCGAAGCCCGAATTTCTTTTCTTTTCTTTCAAGAACAGTGTCTCCCTAAACCTGCTCGACATATTGACTGCCGCACAACGATAAAAGGACGCGTTAAAACA
Source organism: Candidatus Sulfotelmatobacter sp. (assembly GCA_049584475.1). Taxonomy (GTDB): domain Bacteria; phylum Acidobacteriota; class Terriglobia; order Terriglobales; family Acidobacteriaceae; genus Sulfotelmatobacter. The sequence goes on from JBAUXX010000047.1 coordinate 64,546, forward strand.
AGGTCCGTCCTCGTTGGCTCCGCCCTTCCAATCTGCAACTGTCTACTTGGATGCGGGCCCGGACGCCACTGGCGAATGATCCGGCACAGGTTGTCCCGCGTCTTTTAAAGCCTGATCAAGCGCGGCGCGGACTTCTCCGATTGGCACCGCGCCATCCAGTTTCTGTCCGTTGATAAATATCGTGGGTGTGGCGTTGATCCCGAGCGCATCGCCTTCTTTCAGCGACGCCCTCACCACGCCTTCGTCCTGCGCTTTGAGGCAGGATTGCAATTTGGCCGCGTCCAGATTGTGCTTCTGTCCCTGTAGGAGAGTCATGCGATCCAGAGCGGCGAAACGTGCGGCGGGAGTTGGCTCACTATTCACGTCCCGCTGATTCGCATGAATGTAATCGGCAAAATCCCAATATGCCTCGCCGTTCTGCGCAGCCAGGCAGTTGGCATCGATCGAGGCATGAAGCGCCCAGGGATGCATTTCCACCAAGGGATAGTCTTTGTAAATAAAGGTCACCCGGTCGCCATATTCCTTGAGAATTTCAGGAAACAGAGTTTGGTGCATGCGGGAACAGAAGGGGCATTCGAAATCGTCGAAGTTGACGACGAGCACCTTGGCGTTCTTGGCGCCGCGAATCGGGCGCCCGTTCACGTCGATTTTGCTCATCAAATCGGCAAATGGATCTTTAGTCAGATCGAACTTGACCATGCGCAACATCGTGGCGCGATCCTTCGAAAGCAGAAACTTGTAATCGGATTTCTTCGCATCACCGCCCTCAATACTCACATTCACCGCATCGAAGTTGGGCCAATCGCCGCTCGGCGTAATTGCGCCGACGGTGACGTGGACTTCCGGAGGAAGGCTGTAATACGACCTGACTTGCCGCTCGATTTTCTTGGGCAGATCGTTATTAGAATTAGTCGCCTGGCCGGATGTCCCGTTGGGACTCGTTTGAGCTACGCAGCCCAGGCAAACTAAAAGAAGAACAACAAAGGAACGTCGAATTACATTCACCAATAAGCGCCTCAGCATCGCTGGTTTAGCCTTGATTATCTCACAGCATTTGGGGCAGGCGCGGCTGGGGAGATGCAGGCCTACGCGGGATGACCTGCGCGTTTTTGCAGCTGATCGACGGTCAGCAGAGTGTTCATGGAGCCGGAACGAAAGCCTTCCAGATCGAGTGTCACGAATTTGAAGCCGAGAGTTTTGAAAATCCTGGTAAATTCGACGGCCATGTCGCTATGCAAGGCGCGGCTCAATTCCTCGCGGGCAATTTCGATGCGCACGATTTCGCCATGATGCCGCACGCGAAACTGTGTAAAGCCCAGAAATCGCAAAGCGTCTTCCCCCTGTTCGACGACGCTCAACGCTTCGCGGGTCACAGGACGGCCATATTCGATACGGGAAGAAAGACAGGCTGACGCCGGCTTGTTCCAGATTCTCAAACCAGCCTCGCACGCAAGATCGCGTATGTCCTGCTTGGTGAGGGCCGCCGCCAATAGAGGAGTTGCGATGTGGTGCTGCCGGGCGGCGGCTTGTCCGGGACGGAAGTCTCCCTGATCGTCGAGGTTGACTCCATACGCGATAGAGTCAAAGCCACGCGCTGCGCGGAGATCCTCCATCACTGAAAACAATTCATCTTTGCAGTGGAAACAGCGCTGGCCGTCATTGCGGGCATACTCGGGACGATCCAGTTCGGAAGTGGCGATTACCTCGAGCGGAATCTTTTCTTCGTTCGCGAAAGCTACGGCGTCTGCCAGTTGCGTGCGCGCAAGGCTGGCGGAATCGGCGATAACCGCCAGCATATTTTCGCCGAGTACTTTATGAGCGACCCAGGCCAGATAGGCGGAATCGACGCCGCCGGAGTATGCGACAAGGACGCGTCCCGAGGATGCGAGTGATCGTTCCAGAAGTTGGTTTTTGGCTGTCAGGCTCCTGTCTTCTGGCATTCGGTTATTGTAGATCGAGTTGGCCTGGATTGCAGATCGCCGGAGAAACACATATGCCCTAATACAGCCGATCCTGCCGCCGCAAGTTGCCGAAGGCTCCGATATTGGCCAGAGTGAAGGTGAAACGAAATAAATTTTCATTGCGCACATTGGCGATCGCGTAGCGCCGATATTCCACGGTGGCACCGCAACAGTCCCAGTTATAGGCAGTTTGTGCCGTGGCAAACTGCAACAAGCCGGTTTCTGAATCGATGCCAAAACTGCTGGCGGCGCTGAAACCTCGCTTGTTTGATTGCCCATAACCCAGAGCGATGCGGAACTGGTTGAACTTAGTGGTGAGAGCGGGATTCGATCCGGATGCCGGAATCTGCAAAATAGCATCGCCTCCGCCAACCGTGAATGCCCCGAAATGATAGTTTGCCAGCAATGTGCTGGCGTTGACGCGATTCAGTTGAAAGTCATAGTCGAGATCCCATTCGGTATCGGTCCGCTCGCTGGTTTCGACAGTCAGCCGGGAGACGATGGGAGAAAGATGCCGCGGCTCCGTAACAAAGGCGATTCCCGTGAGGTCGACCGTGCTGGTAAACACGTTCCGCTGGCCGGCAACCAGCGCGCCGCCGAAGGTTGGATCCAGAAAATACTTTTGTGCGAGTTCCCAGCGGGCGACTTCGCGCACTGCGGGGTGAGGCTGGCACGTCGTCGATTGCAAACTATTACTGTGCTGCCAGGGCATTGTTTGCTCCGGCGCGGCGCCGCCAACCGTCAAACCCGTCATGAGGGCAACGCAGTCTTCCGGGGACGCCGAAGTTCGTTTGGCGTAGAGGCGAGTAACGAAACCATATTCCACTTCATGCGTATCGCTGAGGATATCGCGCTCGTCGAAGTGAATGATCTCGGAAAAATTGTTCACTCCAGTCATAAAGCGGTAGTTGGCAAACGGTTCGATTACATGTTTCCACTTTCGTCCGAGAAATTCTTTCGCGAAAACCCGCTCGACGGCGGGCGGGCGCAGTTCCACTACGGTTTCCAAGGCAGGCCGGTTGACAGAACTATCTTCGAGAGTGCCGCTTCCGGTTCCAGGAATGACCCGCTCGGAATAATACGTATCGTGCAGAATTAGCGCGGGCCGCAGAGACCATCCTCCGAACTGGAGAGGCAGAGAAATCTCGGGGCTCAGATCGAACCGCAGCAGTTCACCCGTATCCAGGCCCGGTGCGCCGCTGGAGTTGCGGGGTTCAATTCGCGAAAGACCGTCCAGAGACGAGTCGAACGACCAATAGAAGGGGGAGTGCCAAAGCTGACGGTCGACGCTGGCCGCGTCAAAGCTGGGCGCGTGCGAAATCGTAATCACGTCTCCCGGAGTAGTGCTCTGAAAGTTCTGATAGCGCTCCAGCATGCCTCCCAGGGAAAATCCGCTGTCGCTCTTCGAGAGGAAGGCCTGCGATTTCACTTCCGAATAAACAGCCTGGGAAAAAACCTCGTTGAAGGCGAGCCGAAAAAGGAAGGAACTGAGGTAGTCAATGTTGGCAACGGCACGGAAACCGTAGAAGTTCCCTTCCGCGTTCAGGCGGGCATTTTCGCCGCCCTCCTTTAGCGGCGGCGTGCCGATACCCCGGTCGATGACACCAAAATAATTCAGGTCGACGTAGGAAGTGTCACTGGGACGCGCGCGGAATTCGCCGCGCTGCGACCATCCCCGGAGCGAGAAATATTCGGCGCCGACCGTAGCATCCATGCTGCGATTCATCGCCCAATAGAAAGCGTCGCCGATGATGTTGCCTCGTGAAGAAGAACGGCCAATCGACGGCACCAGGAAACCGGTCTCTCTGGCTTCGCGCTCGACGGGGTGCGTGGCGAAAGGAAAGTAAAGAACGGGCAGCCCGTGCAGGAGAAATTCGCTGCGGTAGATTTTCGCATTGCCGCCGACGTCGACCTCGACTTTTCGGGCGTTAAATTGCCACTTGGGATGAGGCAGTTCGCAGGTCGTAATCGTACCGTCGTATACGAGATAGTGATCGGGGCTGGGCTTTTCCACGATCTTGCCGGTAAAGGCAAAGGGCGCGGTCGAAGTGAGAATTACACGGTTGCCGCGAAAGCGCAGGCCCGTGGTTCCAACCACGTCATAGAATTTGCCCGTCTCGGTGATGAGGTTGTACGTGCCACGGCTGGCTCGGATGTGGTCGTCATTGGGACCACCGTCGAGGGCGAAGTGGCCTTGCGCCGCGGTTTCTCCAGTGGCGGAATCGTACGTAGCTTCATCCGCCCGAAGGACGTACGAGCGATAGTAAACCTCCACGGCTTGGTGCAGTTTGTAAACCGCTCCGTCTTTTTCCTGGGTGATCGAACAAATTACGGGCGAATCCTGCTCCACGGCCTGCGCCTGCCTCGCGCACGGAGTGGATTCGGAGGCTGTTCCGTCTTTTTTTTGCGTGATTGGCGTCTGTTTGCCAGGGCGCAACTGGCTGGTAACTAATGGAGAAACGAGAAGCAGATGACAAAGCGCCGCCGCCGTGATAAGGAATCTGTTGCGAAGAGTCATCGCGGAACGATCATCGTACCGATCATCGTACTAAGATCACCAAGCATTTTGCCCAAGAGAGAAACTCCAGATGCTTTTAGAGTTCTGTGGCTACGGCATCGTGAACTTAGCATGGAGCAGTGCCCGAGGCAATGCGCCGGAAAATTTTAGGATTCCGCCGAGCCTGCGTCCGGTTGTACGTTTCGCGATTTCAATTTTCGCACTGCGGGCTCATCCATGAATTGCCTTTCATGCGGCGAAGTTTGCCATTGTGTTCAGGAAACCGCGTCAGCCCCCTTGCCCCGCTGGGTTACAGACGCGGCGGTTGACTTGCCCTGGGCTGGCGAGCCTCAAATCGGCTGCGAGCCGAGCGGCCAAACGAAAACTCTCCTGCAACAGTCCACAGTGGAGGAAGGCCCCAGCGGCGCATCCGCCGGCAACTTACAGACTGGAGAAACGGCGGCTTGGCGTGACGAGCTTGCGAACCGGCTCAGTTCATACCGTGCGCGCCGGAAACCGAAGCCCCCGCGTTATCCGTCACTACGGTTGGTATTCGATCAGCCTTCTCTGAAGGCTAGCCCTCTTCGCGATCTTTTGGATGGCATCGGACCGATCTCTCAAGACGCATTGGCGCGTGACTCCTTCAGCGCACGCGATCCGAATGTGGCCGAGGCAGAGATTGAGCCGGCTGCCGACGGTGAGCAGGCAACTGCGGTTTCACAAACACCGACACCAGACCAGCAGACCAATTCTCAGCGTCTGGCCCAACACCTGGCAAAGATCATCGAGTTTCCCAGACTCGCCTCGGCGGTTCCGCCTTTGCCGTTGAATGAGCTAGCAGAGCCGGTATCGAGCCGTCCCCGGATTTTGGATGTGCCTGACGCAGTGCCTCCGCCACCGGCATTGGGCGGCATCACGATCGAATCGGCGCAGGTGCCCGCAGCAGAAAAGCGTCCCGGAATCGACATACCTTTGCAGAGCGCCCCGTTGATGCGGCGGGCGATCGCCAGCGCGATTGACGCCTCGATTGTGGGAGCGGGATGCGCGGCATCGGGCTTCATTTTCTGGAGGATTGCCGAACTGAGGCCGCCTCGACTCCAAACCTTGAGTATGGCCGTTGCCGCCCCGGTCCTGTTGTGGGCACTCTACCAGTATCTGCTGATTGTTTACGCGGGCAGCACTCCCGGGCTTCGCCTGGCAAAGCTGGAACTTAATTGTTTCAGTGGCAAACCGGTAAGCAAGAGCAGGCGTCGTTGGCGGGTGCTGGCCTCGTATCTGTCGGCGCTCTCGCTGGGCATGGGATATGCATGGGTCTTCCTTGACGAAGACTGCCTCTGTTGGCACGACCGGATTACCCACACTTATCTCGCTCCGAAGGCAAGCACGAGTGCGTCTCCCGCGAAGCCTACAGCCATTTGAGCCTTGATCTCGCAGCCTCGGCAAAGCCAAGGGGTATTGTGAAATCGCGAGGTCTTTACGATTGAGCAGGAGAAGACCAACAAATCACGGATTGTAGGCTACACAATCGGCCTGTTTGTTTTTGTAGTTGTCATAGCGTAGAAGTTCGTGACACGTTAGCCGAAGATTTTGATTTTTGTAGTGGACGAATCGCCACTCCCCTTCGTATGCCTGTGAGCGCCCGCCCTGTGCTATCTTCAATGGGTTTCCCTAAAGAATTCTGCGAAGCGCGGTTCTGTAGAAGATTCCCAGGAACCTCGGTTCTGCGATCATAATTTCTGCGCAATTTTTTGAAGAATGGCTTCTTCCTTTGAAGGTCCAAAACCGGTTGTAAAGGTCTTCGTCGCCACCACGGTGATGCTGACCTTCATCTCCTTCTGGCGGGCATCCGCCATCGTGCTGTCGGACCTCGCCTCGTCGGCCTATTACGCCGGTGGCGACGCCGAGAAAGTTATCGGCAAGAGCGCTCCCTGGTTCATCCTCGCGGTCATGCTGTTCAGCTATGCCGTGCGAGCTCTCTACATTGAGTCGAGCAGCATGTTCGTGCGTGGCGGCGTGTACCGCGTGGTCAAAGAGGCCATGGGGGGCACGCTGGCCAAATTCTCCGTCTCCGCTTTATTGTTCGACTACGTGCTGACCGGGCCCATCAGCGCCGTTTCCGCCGGGCAGTACTTGGCCGGCTTCATCAAAGATATCGGGATATACCTTCACCGGCCGCTGGATTTCTCGGACAACCATTTTGCCGCCGGACTGGCGGTCATTGTGGTGTTTTATTTCTGGTGGAAAAATACCCAGGGCATCCACGAATCCAGCCAGAAAGCTCTGCAGATCATGGTCATCACTACAGTGATGGTGGTGATTCTGCTGCTTTGGTGCACGATTACCGTGTTGCGGGCTCCCATCCAGTTGCCGCCTAACCCTTTGCACGCAGGCGTGGTTCCGCTCAATAAAGAATCGCTGGGATGGCTCAACGGAACATTTTTCAGCCATATAACGTGGATCATTCTGTTCGTCGGCTTCGGGCACTCGGTGCTGGCCATGAGCGGCGAAGAAACACTAGCCCAGGTCAATCGTGAAATCGAACATCCCAAGCTGAAGAACCTGGAAAAGACCGGGCTGGTCATTTTTATCTACAGCTTGCTGTTCACTTCACTCGTTTCGTTCTTCGCAGTAATGATTATCCCGGATAGCGTACGGTCGAATTATTTTGCCAACCTGATCGGCGGCATCGCGATGTATCTGGTGGGGCCGACCAGTTTGAAGCTGCTGTTTCATGGGTTCGTTGTGCTGGTGGGCGTGTTGATTCTGGCGGGAGCGCAGAACACTTCCATTGTGGGCGCCAACGGCGTCTTGAATCGCGTGGCGGAAGACGGGGTGCTGACCAGTTGGTTCCAGAAGCCGCACAACCGGTACGGCACCAGTTACCGGATCATCAATTTGATCGTGGGCTTGCAGTTGCTCACTATTGTTCTCAGCCGCGGCGACGTCTACCAACTGGCAGCGCTCTACGCCTTCGGGGTGATCTGGAGCTTCACCATGAAGTCCATCGCGGTGCTCGTGCTGCGTTTCACGGAGCCGGGGAACCGCGCATGGAAGGTGCCGGGAAACCTGCACATTGGCAAGACGGAGATACCTTTGGGCCTGCTGGCCACATCCGCAGTGCTGCTCATCACCGCGATAGTGAATCTGTTCACCAAGTATCAAGCGACCATCGCGGGCCTGATATTTAGCGCCGCGTTCTTCGCCATCTTCACCATTTCCGAGCGCCACGTCACAAAAGAGCGCCACGGAAAGCCGGAGCAACTCGACCAGTTCCGCGTCTATGGCAATCAGGAACTGGGCAGCGGCGCTATGGGAGTGCGTGAAGGCAATATCCTGGTGGCGATTCGGGATCCACGAAATCTCTACTACCTGCGGCACGTTCTTTCTCACACTGTTACGACGAAGCAGGATGTCGTAGTCATGAGCGCCCGCCTGTACCATCGCGAGCACACTTTCAGTGGCAGCACGGTTTTTGAGGCCAGCCAGGTATTCGATCACTACGAACAGGAATTATTTACGGCCGCGGTGGCCGTGGCCGAGAAGGAAGGCAAGCCAATTTCGCTGCTGGTGGTGCCGGCGACTGACGTGTTTGAAGCGATCATGGTGACGGCGCAGCGCCTCGGTTCCAGCCGCGTTATTTGTGGCCTTTCTAACAAACTCACCGCCGACGAACAAGCGAAGCTCACCGGCGATGCCTGGGAGCGCCTGCCTGAGCCTCGTCCGCGCTTGAATTTGGAAGTATGTGCTCCCGATGGCACGGTTCGCGAGTACTCCCTGGGGCCGCACACGCCGCGGCTGCGTCCGCAAGACGTAGAGCTGATGCACAAGCTGTGGCTCAACATCACGACCGACCCGCGGTTCGCCGGCGCTCACCACTACCACATCGTGGCTTTGGCTCTGGAAGAATTGCAGCGGGAATTGAGCACGGAGCAGAGAGCGGAACTGTTGGCGAAGTTGCAGGAAGAGATGAATCGGTCGACCCCGTCTGCACCCTCCTAGATGTAATTGATCCCGGCTGGTTCATTGCGTGAGACTGCCCTGGGTTCGTCTTACCTTATGGTAAGATGAGGCATGTCAACCTTTTACCGTACCGTCGTTAGTTCCAAAGGGCAGGTGGTCATTCCCGCGGAATTACGGGAGCGACTCGGCCTGAAAAAGGGTACGCCGGCCAGTTGGAAGGAGGAGCACGGCAAGCTTGTGCTCACGCCGATCACCGAACGGCAGTTGAAGGAGATTGTGGGATTCCTCAAGCCCGCACCCGGCGAGCCGTCCATGTTTGAGGAATTGTTCGCTGAACGCGCGCGCGAACGCCAGCGAGAGAAATAATGGCCTCCTCTGCTCCCCGTGGAACCACGCGGCGCTATGTGCTCGACGCTAATGCGCTCATCGCCCTCTTCGAAGGCCGTCCCGTTGCTGCAGAAAGGGTTCACCGCCTACTCGCTGACGCTGTGCGGCAGGATGCCCCACTCTTCATGTCGGCGGTAAACTGGGGCGAAGTGTTCTACATCACGTGGAGACGACACGGTGAAGCCAAAGCTCGCGCAGTCGAAGTACGGCTGCAACAGATGCCAATCGCCGTTACAGACGTTGATCGGGAACGGGCCTCGCGCGCCGGCGCGTTGAAGGAGAAACATGCGCTTGGTTACGCTGATGCCTTCGCCGCCGAACTGGCGATTGAACGCAAGGCCTGGCTGGTCACTGCCGATCCGGAATTTTCGAAAGTGGGGAGTGCGCTCTCTGTGTATTCGCTACCGCGGCGAGAGAAGTAACCCATCGAATGCTCGCGTTCCGGGCCCAAAGACCAACGACTAACGACGGCTCTCACGCGCTGGCGGCTTCCTGCCCGCCGAGCGGCAGGAAGTACTGCGTGCCCTTGATCGGCGCCGAGACTTTGCGCAGCAACTCCTGCAAGTCTTCATTGCGGTCGACGAAGTCGATCTCAGACGTGTTGACGATCAGCAGGTCCGACGAAGTGTAGTGAAAAAAGAAGTGCTCGTAGGCACGAATCACCTCTTCCAAATACTCATCGCTCACGCCGCGCTCTCCCGGAGCATTCTTTTTCTTCAGGCGTTTCTTCAAAACCTCGGGGGTGGCCTGCAAATAAATCACAAGGTCCGGCGCGGGCACGTGTTCGCGGAAGTGCTTGTAATAGCGGTTGTAGATGTCAAGTTCCGGGTCGGTGAGGTTGAGGCAGGCGAAGAGCTTGTCTTTCTCGAAGATGTAGTCCGCTACTACAGTCCTCTGAGAATGCGGCCCCAGATCGAGCGCCTGCAACTGTTCGAAGCGCCGCACCAGAAAGGCCAACTGCGTCTGGAAGGCTGCACCGCGCTCACCTTCATAAAACGAGGTAAGAAATGGATTCGTATCCGGCTCCGTGACCCGCTGCGCGTTGAGCCGCTCGCCCAGGATGCGCGCCAGCGTGCTCTTGCCCACTCGTATGGGGCCTTCCACAGCGATGTATCGAGGCAGTTCGAAAAGATTGGCCATGGGTGCGGAAGCAAAACTCGAAGATGCAGCATATCGCGGACGGCTCTACTGCACAATTGAGGGATGAGTTAACAGCAGGAATTGCCGATCGTCGATTGCAGATTAAAGGCGGGTCTGTCGATCAATCAGCAATCACGAAATCCGCAATCAACAATTACAATCCCTGCATGCTTGCCCTTGCGGTCACTGGCGTCGCCACTGCGGCTGCATTCGCGACAGCCTATCAATCCATGGCGCCTACCGGCCAGTGGTTTGGCAGGACATTCACCGGTCTGCCGCGAAGCGGCCGGCAACTTGCATTGACCTATGACGACGGTCCCAACGATCCCCATACTTTGCGACTGCTCGAGGTACTGGCACGCCATGACGTTCACGCAACATTTTTTCTGATTGGAAGCCGCGTGCAGCAGCGGCCCGACCTCGTTCGCGAAATAGCAGCGGCAGGCCACGTCGTCGGGAACCATACATTCACGCATCCGCTCCTGACTTTCAAAAGTGCGGCTGAAATTCGGCGCGAACTTTCTCAAACCCGCTCGGCCGTGCTGGACGCGGTCGGTGAGCACTCGAATCTGTTTCGTCCCCCGTTCGGAGGCCGCCGTCCGGCGGTTCTGCGCATCGCACGCAAGCTGGGACTCCAACCTGTGATGTGGAACGTCACAGGTTATGACTGGAACGCCCCTCCAGCGACGACGATCGAGGAAAAGGTGACAAAGCAGATCCGAGGTGGCAATGTGATCTTGTTGCACGATGGCGGTCACAAAGCGATGGGAGCGGACCGTTCGCAAACTGTGCTGGCGACCGATCACTTAATTGCCCGATACAAATCCGAAGGTTACGAATTCATCACAATTCCCCGGATGATGCCCGAGCAGACTCGACCTCAATCGGCAGGAGCGATTCCATGAACAGTATCACTTTTTTTCTTTTCATAGGCGCCATGGTGGTGAGTTCAATAAATGCAGCAGCGCAGCCCAAAGCGCTCTTCTACATGATCGACAATCCGAACTCCGTGAAGTCGTTCATCGATCACGCAGATAAAATCGACATTCTCGTACCCGCCTGGTATGGCGTTGACGGCAACGGACTCATCTGGGGCGGCCCTAACCCTTACGTCACGCAGACTGCCTCACAGCATCACGTGCCGGTAATACCCATCGTCGCCACCACTGTGCAGGCCGACCTGCACAAACTCTTCATTACTCCCGCATCGCGAAAGGCCTTTATCGACTCGATTCTCAGCGAGTGCAAAAAGAACGGCTACAGCGGATTTCAACTCGATTTTGAAAATGTATTGTGGACTGACCGCGATCTGCTCTCGGACCTGGTTGCCGAAACCGCGGCCGCGCTGCACAAACAAGGTTTGCAACTTACCATCGCCACCGTGCCCAACGGTCCCGGCTTTCCAGGAAAGAGCGCCTACTCCCACTGGCTTTATGCCAACTGGCGCGGTGCTTACGATCTGAAGGCCCTGGCGCAGTCGGTCGATTTGATTTGCCTGATGACCTACGATCAAAACACGCGATGGACCGAGCCCGGACCGGTTGCAGGTTATCCGTGGACAGTGCAGCAACTGGAGTATGCTCTGCAATTTGTACCCAAGGAAAAATTGTCGCTGGGAATTCCAGTTTATGGCTATCACTGGTTTGCCGGAGACCCGGGCAAGGAGGAAAAACCAAACCCGACCGCCGAATACATCGGACAGCAGGAAGTCGATGAGTATCTGGTTGCCTATCATCCACACCCGGAGTGGGATTCTTTTGATCGCGTGGCCTGGTTCTACTTTTACAAGGACGACAATCGCGAGTGGGTCTTCTACACCGATAAGCGCGGATTCGAGGAGCGTTGGAATTTGGCGCGCGACCGCCACCTGCAGGGATTCTGTTCGTGGGTGCTGGGATCCGAGGATCCCGAGATCTGGACCGTGCTGCCTTCGCACAAATAGAGCTCAGAAACTATTTCAAAAACGAAACGGGCGTCCGAAAGTCGAACGCCCGTTTTCTACCCAAATATGGAATGGCAGCCTCAACCGTCGACAACGGTTGGCCATCGAAGCTTCCTGCTGAACTCTACGCTCTTGCCCCAACCGCCGCGGTTTCTGTAGCGGGGACGCTCTTGTCCTCGCCGTTCGCCTTTTGCTGGCTGGGCTGTCCGCCCTTGCGGATGTCGATGCCGCCTTTGAAGTAGGCGCCATCTTCAATTGAAATGCGCGCCGCGACGACGTCGCCGGTGAGCGAGCCATCACTGCGAATATCCACCCGGTCGCTGGCGGTCAGGTTGCCGCGGACTTTTCCGAGCACCACGATTTCGCGGGCATTCACATTGGCCGAAACCACGCCGTTGCGTCCCACGGTTACGCGATTGCCCGAAAGGTTGATCGAACCTTCCACGCGGCCATCGATATAAAGCGATTCCGATCCCGTGACCTCCCCTTTGATCACCAGCGATTTGCCGATGGTCGCCTGGTCCGCCGTGGTGGTAGTGGGCATGGGACGAGCAGCTACGGGTTCACTCATGGGCGTGCTCATCGCCGGTGCGCTGGCACTGGGCGAAGTAGGACGCTCCGGCTCCGCCGGACGCCCTGGGGTCTGAGGCTGATTGGTCGGCTTCCACATGGGTTCAAAAGTTCCTTCCTGGTTGGGATTAACAGTCACGAGCCGCACTTCCGTGACCAAATCAGATAATACCCCTGCACACGAAGGTAAGCGCTGTGGAAAACCTTTATTTTCAACAACAGTTCCTTTTAAGGCACGGGTTCGATCGGCTCTCACTCCTGAGCTCAATGGCGCTTGAGTTTCAATCTGGTATGTAAAGATTCCCAAAGTGAGACGTTTTCCCCGCTGCTCAGTCTCAATGGAGTATGCTCGATTGCTTATCGGCTCCGCTCGTCTATCCTCGCCGACCGAGCCGAACTCTGTGATCCTGGCTGAAGATTCTGAACTGGCTCCTCGGAGAATGCCATGCTTGAAGACGTCGTAACGGCACCATCTTTACTCATCGCCCCGCCCCAACCCGGCGAATACGCTCCCTACTATGAACGCTACATCGCGCTGGTTCCGGGCCGCGACATCCTGGCTACGCTCGATGAGCAGCGCCGCCAGATTCTTCTGCTGCTTTCCTGCCGAACCGAGGAAGAAGGCGATTTCCGCTACGCGTCCAGCAAGTGGAGCGCGAAGGAAGTCCTGGGCCACGTCTGCGATACGGAAAGAATTTTCGCGTACCGCGCCTTGCGCATCGCGCGCGCCGATGCAACCCCTATGGAGGGATTCGAGCAGGACGACTACGTGCGCAATGGACCCTTCGCCCAGCGGCCGTTCTCCGATCTGATCGAAGACTACATTGCCGTGCGCCGCTCTACGATTTCCTTGTTGCGAAGTCTTGACGAACCAGCGTGGTCGCGCCGCGGCATCGCCAACAAGAATGAGGTTACCGTGCGCGCGCTGGCCTACATCATTGCCGGCCACGAACTGCACCATCGCGGAATTCTGGAGCAGAAGTACTTTGCGGCCAATTAGAGGCAGCATTGCTAGGCGCTAGTCCGGACACAGCTCGTGGAAGAAGATCAGGCGGCTCTGCCCAGCACAGGCTGCGTGCAGTGCGAACACCGCCTGGCTTCGATGGGAATCTCGCTCAGGCATTCGGGGCATTTCTTTGTTGTCGGATCGGGCGGCTTTTCGCCCCTATGCATGCGCGCGACTAAGGCATTCACCGGCAGGACCACGAAGAAGTAGACAGCCGCAGCGATAAGCACGAACGAGATGCAGGCATTGATGAAATTATCCAGAGGGAACGGGACGCCACGAATCGCGAACTGAAGCGTCGAAAACTTTTCGCCGCCACCGGTAGCAAGCTTGATCATCGGGTTCAGAAAAGCGGTCGTGAGTCCGGTGACCACTCCCGCGAAAGCCGCGCCGATCACGACGCCGACAGCCATATCCACAACATTTCCGCGCAGGATGAATTTCTTAAAACCGTCTAACATACGCCGCCCTCCGAAATGCGATTGGTGGTCAATGTACGGCAGCGGATGGGGAAGGTCAAGCCGAGTTGGTCAGTTCCCATTAGAAATCGGATGCCCGGGAGATCCTTCGCTACGCCTGAAAAACGGCTCCGCTCAGGATGACAGCAAGCGGAAAGACTTTTCAGATCCGCATTGGCATGACGATATAGCGGTACTTGTAATCGTCGCCTTCGGCGGGGCGGAGCTGGCCGGCAGATTGAGGGTCTTTCAACTCCAGTCGCACTCCGCTCGATCCTGCGGCCTTGAGGAAGTCGACGAGATAGGCCGCGTTGAAGCCGACTGTGAGCGCGTCTCCTGTGTAGGGAACCTCGACGGAGTCTTCGGACTCGCCCGACTCTGTGGATGAGGCGGAAATCTTTAGCTCGCCTTTTTCCAGCTTCAGCCGTACGGCACGCGAGCGTTCATCGGCAAACTGAGCGACGCGAAGAATTGCGGCGTTTAATTCATCGGCATTGATGGGAATAATTTTGTTGTTGTCTTTGGGCAGCACCGCTTCGAAATTGGGAAATTGTCCGGTGAGTTGGCGCGAGGTCAGCAGGCGCGAACCGATGCGGAAGAAGAGCGTGGATTCGTCTTTAGCAAATTCAATCGACTCCGCGTCTTTTTCGGAATCGAGCAGAGATTTCAATTCGTCCATCGCTTTCTTGGGCACCAACGTTTTCATCTCACCGGAGACGCCATCAAACTTTTCGCCACCACGCTCGCAATGCGCCAGGCGGTGGCCGTCGGTTGCGACCATTGTGATTGATTCCGGCTTCAGCAGCATCAGCGCGCCGTTAAGCGTGTAGCGCGATTCTTCATTGGAGATGGCAAAACCAGTCCGCGCAATCAGTCCGCGCAATACCTTCGCGGGTATCGTCACTGCACCGGCCGTGGGAAATGCCGGCAAGCTGGGGAAATTCGACTTCGCCATGCCGACCATCTTCGTGTTCGACCGGCCGCAGCGAATGCTGACCCAATGATTTTCCAGCAGCTTGATCGTGATGTCGGCATCGGGCAGCAGTTTGACGTAGTCGTGGAGCTTGCGCGCGGGGATGGTGCAGGAACCTTCTTTCTTCACTTTCGCATTGCACGAAGTTCGCAGGCTCAGGTCGAGATCCGTTGCCGTTAAGGACAGCTTGTCGCCGCCGGCCTCAAATAAATAATTCGACAGAATCGGAATCGTGGTCTTGCGCTCGACCACACCCTGGGTCGCCGTCAACTCCCGCAGCAACTCGGCTTTGCTGACCGTGATCTCCATCGTCATCGTCTCCGCTGCAACTGCGGCTTCGACCGGCATAATCCGTCTCCCCCGTGAACACGACTTCCTGTGCGACTTCTAGTACTTCCCTTATATCAAATGCAAAACCTATAAAACCAGCAGTAACAGTAGGCGATGCGGAGAAGTGGAAAACTCTGCCAACTCTTCTGTTCTCACCGCATTCAACACCGCACCCTGATGTTAAAAATCGGCCTTGAACTCGCCGGAGAGCCTACGAGAATTCGCTGGTGCTCTCGTCCTCCGCTGCGCGATGCACAACTTCCACACCGCTTGCACAGGCCACGTTCAGCAAATCCCCTCGATTGCGAGGAAAACTCCGCGCAGCCCGCGCCTATCCGCCCAACTGCTCCGTCAATTTATTGAGCAGCCTGTTCAAATCTTTATCATTCTTGCGAACTTGTTCGATCTTCTCCACCGAGTGCAGCACGGTGGTGTGATGCTTGCCGCCAAACTGCCGGCCGATTTCGGGCAACGATGCTTCGGTCATGTGCTTCGCTAAATACATGGCGATCTGCCGCGGATACACGATCGCGCGAGAATTGTTCTTGGCCTTGATTTCTACCAGCCGCAGGCCGAATTGTTCGGCCACGGTTTTCTGGATCGATTCGATAGTCACTTTGCGCGCTTGCGAATCGATAAAATTCTTAAGCACCTGTTGCGCGTAAGGCAGCGTGATCTCGGCTCCGATCAGCGAAGAGTGCGCGACCAGGCGGATCAATGCCCCTTCCAGCTCGCGGACGTTGGAGCGGATATTCGAGGCGACGTATTGAGCCACATCGCTGGGCAGCGTTACTTTTTCCTGTTCGGCTTTCTTCTGGAGAATCGCCACTTTTGTTTCGAGATCGGGCGGCTGAATATCGGCAATCAGACCCCACTCGAAGCGGCTGCGCATGCGGTCTTCAATCTCTGCGAGTTCTTTCGGCGAGCGGTCGCTGGCGATCACGATCTGCTTCATCGACTCGTGCAGGGCGTTGAATGTGTGGAAAAATTCTTCCTGCGTGCGTTCCTTGCCTGCGAGGAACTGAATGTCGTCGATGAGCAGGACATCCACGTTGCGGAACTTGTCGCGGAAGCTGGTCATCTTGTCATAGCGCAGCGAGTTGATCATATCGTTGGTGAACTTCTCGCTGGATATGTAGCAGATGGCGGCTTGGGGTTGCCGGCGCTTCACTTCGTGGCCGATGGCCTGCATCAGGTGAGTCTTGCCCATGCCGACGCCGCCATATAAGAACAGCGGGTTGTAGGCCTTTGAGGGGCGTTCCGCGACGGCCTGGCAGGCGGCGTGCGCGAACTGATTGCTCGAGCCGATGACGAAGGCGTCGAAGGTATAGCGCGGATTCAGTTGCGCGGCGCCATCCCAGTCGAAGCGAGCCTGTGCCGGGGGTGCCGTCGTGACTGGGGCCGAAAGACCCCCATCATGACGCACCGGGGTTGCTGCGGGATCGTCCTCGGGGGTCACGAACTTCACGTCATTGAAGTCCATGCCGAGATTGTCGATCGCCTCCTGGATCAGGTCGGCGTACTTGTCGCCGGCGTGGCGGAATTCGACGGTTGGCACGCGCACGAATAAAATGCCACCGCTGGCGTGGCTGTAGCGAGTTGGCTTCAGCCACGTATCGTAGGAGTGGCGGTTGATTTTCTTTTCCAGCGCATCGAGAATGCGCGCCCACGGATTAGGGGAGAGACTTGTGCTTGGAACTGACATATTTATGAAATGCCGCCACTTGCGTCCCAGCGGCTGGGTTGGGAACGCCGGTTAAAACTCCATCTCGGAGCGGTTAATGGAATCCCTTGTCTATCGCGGAAAGCGCCCGATTTCGTAGTGCCCGGTCATCAGAATAAAAAGAAAAATAAAAGCAGGAACAGTCCGGCATACTAGCACAAATTTTTTCGTTGTGTGGAAATCTTCCGCGGGAATATTTTTCACGAACAAGTATTCAGAACTCGCGGCCACGCCTGTGTCAAGTAGCGAGGATATAACTGCAGCGGACACGGTGCAGATCTCTAAATTCCCTGCCGGGCAACTTGGTGCAAGTGTCCCTGGTCGTTTATACTCTTTGTTTGCTTAAAGACCATTGATCCAGTCAGGAGCGGTTCTTTTTCATGCCCAAGCGTACATTCCAACCCAACCGGCGCAGGCGAGTCAAGAAGCACGGATTCCTCACGCGCATGAAGACCCAGGGCGGCCAAAAGGTACTTGCACGCCGTCGCGCCAAAGGGCGCAAGCGGGTTTCGGTAAAGCCCGGTTTCCGCGAATAAGAGTGTGGCGGAGCTATTATTTTGCGAAGAGCGTGTCACGCATGCGCAGTGTGGCGCGGACACTCCTATCCCCGAGTTCGCCTCGACTTTATTCGTTATTCGCCGGATCGAGACCTGCCCGGTGACCGCCTTCGTTCCTGAGGGAAACGAAGACCAACGAGCTGCGCAGCTCGCGGGCAAGGTTCGCTTCCCGCGCAGCGGGCGGCTTTTGCGTCACGCTGACTTTGAGCGCGTTTATAAGCAGGGGCGGCGGCACTTCTCGACGGCGATGACGGTGTTTTATTTGCGCCGTCAACCGGCGCCGGAAAGCAAGACGCCGACGAACGCTGTCTCCGGCCCGCGCGTGGGATTCACAGTGGGGCGAGCACTCGGCGGAGCGGTGCACCGCAATCGCATGAAGCGCCGCTTGCGCGAGGCGGTTCGCCTTACGCGAGGTGCAACTGGGCCCGACGTGGATGTGGTCATCAATCCCAAGAAATCGATTTTGACTGCGGATTTTGAAGTCGTGGTGAACGAAGTCCGCCGCGCCTTCGCCGTAATTGAGCAAAAGATGGGAACCGAATCGACGGCCGAGAAGGTTGAGAAGCCGGAGACGGGAAACCGGAAGCCGAATTGAACTTGCACCAGTTTGCCAAATTCGTCACGTTGCAATTGCTGCGGGCCTACAAGTGGGCCATCTCGCCGCTTTTCCCTCCATCGTGCCGCTACGTCCCGACGTGCTCCGAGTATGCAATGGAAGCCATCGAGCGATATGGAGCCGTGCGGGGAACAGGTATGGCGTTGGCGCGTCTGGTGCGCTGCCATCCGTTTGCCCGCGGAGGATATGATCCGGTGAACAAGGCTGACTCTTCGGTTTGTGAACACCAGATTCTGCGAACGACTATCAAACGACAAACGACCGGCATTTAAGAAAGTGTAACTTTGCCAGACTTTCAAAATCCGCAGCAGGAACCGGGCTCGGAACGCCGCTTGCTTTTGGTGTTCGTGCTCACCTTTGTAGTGATTCTCCTGTTCCAGCCGCTGCTCAAAAAGTATGGGCCGCAGACGCCTGCGACGCCTCCCCCGAAGGAGGCGGCAAAGATGCAACCGGAAACTGCTTCCGCGCCCGAGGCGGCTCCAGTCTTGGCCGCCGTTGTTCCGACCCCCGCCGGAACCAAGCAAGCTTCTTCCGAGGCCGAGACGATCATCGAGAACGATCTGTTTCGCGTCACGTTTACGAATCGGGGCGCTCAGGTCAAATCCTGGATCTTGAAGAAGTTCAATAACGAGGCGCAAAACGGGCCGCTGGATCTGGTCAACCCGCTCGCAGCGGCGAAATACGGCTATCCGCTTTCATTGTGGACCTACGACGAAATTCTGCGGAATAAGTTGAGTACGGTGCTGTACGTTGCGTCAGCTCAGGGTGTGCAGGCCGCTCCCGCCGAAATCGCCTTCGAGTATTCCGATCAGGATCTTTCGGTTCGCAAGACGTTCCGGTTCGACCACAGTTACGTCCTGCATGTAGAAACAGCAGTCGCGTATAAGGGCAGCCCTCTTGCCGCTTTGCCCGCGTGGCCCTCGGGTTTTGGCGACCAGACAACGCCGGCCACCTACGCCGCCAGCCTGATCGATTACCAGTACAACAGCAACATTGAACGGCTGGCGTTGAAGAAAATCAGCAGCGGCAACACGATCTCCGGGCCATTTCACTGGGCCGGACCCACGGATCAATATTTCGCGGCGACCTTCATTCCCGAGGATCCCGCGTCCGCCTCCATGGTTCAGTTCCACAATTCGATCGAAAATCCGCAGGACGCGAAGCGTCCGTTTGAAGTGGTCGGGGCAGCTGTCGGCAATCTGCGCGGGCCGACGGTCGAGCGCATGTATGTCGGCCCCAAAGAGTTGAGTTCGCTCGAGGCTGTGAATGTCCCCGGCATAACGGGTACGAGTCCGGATCTGCGGGGCCTGGTCGATTTCGGGTGGTGGGGAATTCTGGCGCGCCCGCTCTTTATTTGGCTCAAGTGGACTTACAACCATGTCGTTCCAAATTGGGGTTGGGCTATCGTTCTGCAGACTTTCATTATCAGCGTGGCTTTATTGCCGCTTCGGGTTTCGCAGATGCGGTCGATGCTCAAGATGCAGCGAGTGGCGCCGCAGATTAAATCGATCCAGGAAAAGTACAAGAAATACAGCCTGCGCGACCCGCGTAAAGCGGCGATGAACGAAGAGATCAGCGCACTGTACAAAAAAGAAGGCGTCAATCCCGCGGGCGGCTGTTTGCCTCTGGTGATCCAGATGCCTTTCCTGTTTGCGTATTACCGAATGCTGGGGACGGCGCTCGACCTGCGGCATGCCCATTGGCTCTGGATTCACGATCTCTCGGCGCGCGATCCCATTTTCCTTCTTCCCATCGCCATGGTGCTAAGTCAGTTGATCACCTCGAAGATGACTCCGCAAGCCGGCATGGATCCGTCGCAGCAAAAAATGATGACCTGGATGATGCCGCTGATGATGGGGTTTATCTTCTTCAATCTGCCGGCAGGCCTGAATTTGTATTATGCGGAAGTCAACCTGATCGGGATTGTGCAGCAATCGGTCATGAACCGCACGCAACTGGGCCGCGAGATGCGGGAGATGATGGAGAAGCGCGCGCGGAAGAAAGACAAGTAAGCTGTGAGCTGTGAGTTGTGAGCTCAGAACACTTTCGCGCGACTGCTCGCGAGATACCTCACCCGCCTGAAGTGCGCCGGTTTTCGGGATGACGCATTTGAAATGCTTTCTGCCAAGCATCCTGCGAAGCATCAAGGATTGGCCGGATGGCTTGCGCGATTTGCCCGCGGTATGCGCCCTCCGCTATCATTCAAAATAGACATGTTCAACGACTTCAAGGCCGTCGACCGTTGGACGAAGCAGCCGGTGCATTGCATTTACCAGGCGCTGATCGTCGCCATTTCCACGCGGCACGCCGACGCTGTCGATGTAAAGTTTCTGGTCGATGGGCGAACGGTCTGGGTGGCGCTGCCTCACCCGGCATGGGTCGAATACAAGAAACGGACGGGGAAATCCATTACTGATTCCCTGGCTGTGGAAATCGCTGGGCACTACCTGAAAACGGCGCTCGAAGCCGGTGAGGGAGTCGGCCGGGAAATGTATTCTTTGACGGTCGCCGAGACGCTGGCCAATCTCGAAGGCGTGGTTAGCGACATGCAAGCGGCAGCGGCGGTTTGAAAGGTTACCTTGGTTGGTGTTGAAGCGCTTTCGTTTCTGACTGTTAGCCCTGCTGGCCGGTTCGGCTTTTCTCCGCACCCAACTTATATAGATAGATCCGAATCGCGGCGCATTGGGCCTTCGCGGTGCCTGCCGTGATTACCTCCGCTTGGCATCTGCGCCGTTTTGAGTGAGAATACGGCGTTTGCCTTTTTGCGCTGCTCGAGGAGACCTTATGGCGACCATGCTGCACGTCGGCGATATCGCGGAATTGCTCAGCGACGGAAGAACCCACTTCAATCTTTCGCCGGCGGAGCTGGTAGAGCAGTCGATTCGGCGCAATGAAGCCAAGCTGGCTTCCAACGGGACATTGGTGGGTTACACCAATCGGACGGGCCGGTCGCCGAAAGACAGGTTTATCGTAAAGGATGAAACGACAGCCGGGAAGGTAGCGTGGGGCGCGTCGAACCAGCCCATCGAGCCGGAGAAGTTTGACGCTCTTTACGACCGCGTCATGGAACATTTGCAAGGGCGGGAGCTCTTCGTGCAGGACTTGTTCTGCGGTGCAGATCCGGCTTATCGCCTGCCCGTGCGCATCGTGAATGAATATGCCTGGCACAATCTTTTTGTGCGGCAGTTGTTTCTGCGGCCGACGGCACGGGAGTTGAAGTCGCATCACGCAGAATTCACCGTCATTTCTGCGCCGGAGTTTCAGGCTGATCCCGATCGCGACGGTGTGAATTCCGAAGTCTTCGTCCTGTTGAATTTTTCCCGCCGCACGGTTTTGATCGGGGGCACGTCCTACGCGGGCGAAATGAAGAAGTGCATTTTCAGCGCGATGAATTTCCTGCTGCCGCCGCGCAACGTGTTCCCTATGCATTGCTCCGCTAATGTTGGACACAACGGAGTGAGCGCTTTGTTTTTTGGTTTGTCTGGAACCGGCAAAACGACGCTATCTGCCGATCCGTCGCGCGACCTGATCGGCGACGATGAACACGGCTGGAGTTCCGACGGAATCTTTAACTTCGAAGGCGGCTGCTACGCCAAGTGCATCAAGCTCTCGCAGAAGAACGAACCGCAAATCTGGAACGCGCTGCGGTTTGGCTGCGTTTTAGAAAACGTAACTCTCGACCGCGACACACGCGTGCCCGACTACAACGACGACAGCAAGACGGAAAATACCCGCGCCGCTTACCCTGTAGATTTCATCGACAATGCCGTGATTCCTGGAGTTGGCGGGCACCCGCGCAATGTGGTTTTTCTTACTGCGGATGCTTTTGGAGTTCTACCGCCGATCTCGCGCCTAACGCCGGAGCAGGCGATGTTTCATTTTTTTTCGGGCTATACCGCCAAAGTAGCAGGCACAGAGGCCGGCGTGAAGGAACCGCAGGCGACGTTCTCTACTTGCTTCGGCGCTCCGTTCATGCCGCTGCCGCCAAAAACCTACGCCGAAATGCTGGGCCGCCGCTTGCGCGAGCACAACGCACAATGCTGGCTGGTGAATACCGGTTGGCAGGGCGGTCCGTATGGCGTGGGTAAGCGGATGGAAATCCCTTACACGCGCGCCATGGTTGATAACGCAGTGGAGGGAGAGTTGTCGAAACAGGAGTTTGAAATCGAACCGAGCTTCGGTTTCAGCATTCCCAAAGCGTGTCCCGGCGTGCCGCCGCTGGTGTTGAACCCGCGCAATGCGTGGCCGGACAAAGCCGCCTATGACCGGGCAGCCGCGGATTTGTGCGATCGTTTTGCCAAGAACTTCGAGAAATTCGATGCTCCGCCGGAAGTGAAAGCGGCGCGGCCCAAGGCGCAAAAGTAATATTTCAGACGCTCGTGTGGAGAAAAAGAAGAGTCCCGGCAAACTGCCGGGCTTCTCGCGTCTTTTTTTCTCGTTATTTCTTCTTGATGAGGCGCGTGAGCCAGATCAGAAATATTGCTCCGATGATGGCGACGACGATACTCCCGATCATCCCGCCGCCGGGATAAATCCCCAGCAAATTGAAAAGCCAGCCTCCAACGATTCCGCCAACAATGCCGAGCAGAATATCCATGAGCGGTCCGTATCCTCCGCCTTTCATGATTTTTCCGGCGGCCCAGCCTGCAATCAGGCCGGCAATTATCCAGGCAATAAATCCCATGTCGTTCCTCCCAGGACTTGGAGAAAGAAATCGAAGTCCATCTCGTGCGTTGATAGCCGGGGCAGACTGTCCGGCGTTGCGGAGACTATGCCTGTACGATAGGGGTGTCAAGCGATAGATTTGCCAATCGCGGCTTCTTGCAATCGAGAAACTGCAATCGAGGAACCAATGTTTGCCCGTAAGATTCGCGTCGAATATGAGGTGCTGGGCCAAAAGCGTCCCTGTCCCATGAAGTGGCTGGACAGCTTTTCCATGCGCAATTTCACCAATGCCGGGGTGTTTGACGACACATTGCCGGTTGCGGATGGGCAGATGGAGGTCGGGT
Source organism: Candidatus Sulfotelmatobacter sp. (assembly GCA_049584475.1). GTDB lineage: Bacteria > Acidobacteriota > Terriglobia > Terriglobales > Acidobacteriaceae > Sulfotelmatobacter. The sequence goes on from JBAUXX010000047.1 coordinate 87,675, forward strand.
CCAACGTGCCTTTGGATCGGCTCAAAGATGCGATGGAGGATTGGTTCCGGCGTAAGGGATACTTATCCCAGGGCTCGGGATTATTACTTACACAAGACTTGCAACCGCCACGATGAGGGGTCGTCGGGCAATCCCGTGCGCGACTTTAGCTACTGGCACAACAGGACATAGACCCCTCAGTAGCTGTAACGAGTTCATCACTTCCCATAGGAAGCAACCTTCTGCTACAGAACAGGTGTCTTAATTGCAGAAGTTTAAGTTTGGCATTGGGTGTATGGCACAGGAGTTGCACGTCCCCAAGTGGGAGGACCTTATGAGCCATAAATCGTCGATGCGGTTATCCGGTTTCGAGCGCGGGATAAATGTGGATCGTCGTGGCAATCGTAGCGCAACGCGCTGGTTCACGGCTACATGCGCGCCCGATGTGAGATTTTTGCGGTCGTGGCTTGTTTATGACTCTGCTTTCGTGAAGTCGCCGGCGGTCGCGGGACCACGGGAAAAATTCAATTGGAATTTTCTAATCGGCATGCTGGTGGCAGGCGGCGCCAGCGCCAGCTTCTGGGCGGGGCTTGGAATGGCGATTGCGAATTTGCGATAGCGCTTACGATGAGGCCATATTGCCAAGTCTGTGGCCTAGCTGCTGTAGCGCAGTAACGACATGACGTTGTAGCCCTTGAGCTTGTCGCGTCCGTTGAGAAAATCCAGCTCAACCACAAAGCCCAGTCCGGCAATCTCCGCTCCCTGGGATGCCGCCAATTTCGCCGTCGCTTCAGCCGTGCCGCCTGTCGCCAGCAAATCGTCCACGATCAGCACCCTCTGTCCCTTTTGCAACGCATCCTTGTGAACCTCTAGCGTGCCTAACCCGTATTCGAGCGCGTAATCCTGCTTCACCGTTGCGGCGGGTAGTTTGCCCGGCTTGCGCACCGGGACAAAGCCGGCGTTCAGCCGGTAGGCGAGTGCCGGGCCGAAAATAAATCCGCGGGCCTCGATTCCCAGCACCACATCAATTTCCTGGCCGATGTAGTACTCCGAAAACTTGTCGATCAGTGTGGCGAACCCCACCTTATCTTTGAGGAGCGTAGTGATGTCGTAAAAAAGAATCCCTTTCTTGGGGAAATCGCGAACTTCGCGAATCAGATATTTCAATTGCTCAGAATTTAGAGTGGGATGCGATGACATCTACCACGCTCCTTCGATACGAAATGCGTTGAGGCCCGCAACCGGGGCGGCTTCGCGCTCCTCAACGCCGTCCACGCGCGCGGCTCGCGGACCTTGTTGCAAGCGCGAACGCAGACCGGACAGCTGATAGCGAGTGCCCTGCGCCTGAACCTCGACGCTACCGTCATGATTATTGCGCACCCATCCGGCAATGCCGAGGATGTGCGCCTCGCGTTCGACGAACCAGCGGAAGCCGACTCCCTGCACGCGACCGCGTACGACGAAGCGGCGTGCCTGAACTGTGGTTGGAGCAGTGCTCATGGGCGGACATTCATTATGCCCAGAGATTCGGCTCATTGGCAAAGGCGGACTACTCATATCCTCGGGGATGAGCTCTCCTACGGTACGTAAACCAGAAGACGGAACGTACCCGGTATCGCCGCCGCGCGCGGATGCGGGTGTTCCTTGGTTGGCGCCGGCGCTTTTCCAAACTCGGCCGTATCGACGAAGATGCGCTGGGTTTTCGGATCATAGGCCATGGTCTTCGCCCCCACTTCCGTTTTCACCTTGCCGGCCTCGCTGTAGTGATCGGGCGAATCTTCGTGGAAGATGTGGACCCAACCCTCGCGCGTGGAGACGAAGATCAAGCCGCTTTTCGAGTCGTACACATCCGCGTCGGCTCCATTGCTGAGGGGAAACGACTGAATCACTTTGCCATCATCGGCATTCATCACCACCAACATCGCCGGCTCGCGCCCGGCGACGAATAATCGTCGATGCTCGCGGTCTATGGCGATCGGGGCTGGCGCTCCGGCGGGCGCGATCGGCCAATGCGCCTTTACTTTCAGGTTCTGAGAATCAATCGCCAGAACTTCGCTCTTGTCTTCCAGATTGTTGTATATGCTGCCTTTGCCGTCGGCGACCGCGAATTCCGGGCCCCCGCCGAGATCCAGCGTGCCAACATTATTTCCGGTGGCAGGATCGATTGCGGTGGCGTTGTGGCTATCGCCATTGAAGGTAAAAATGTGCTTCGATGCCGGATCGTAAATGATGCAATCGGCATCAGGCGCGGCATTTGCCTCGCCTATCACCTTGAGCGTCTTCAGGTCGAAGATGATCGCTTTGCCTTGCGCGCCGTCACTGACGAAGCCACGTCCCGCTTCAGGCGCGACCGCGACACCGTGGCTCTGCGTCAACCCGGAGATTTTTCCCTCTTCTTTGCCGGAGTCCGCATTTACGACCAGCACTTCGGTTCCGTGCGACAGATAAAGGCGACGCGATTCGGGATCGAAGGTGATGTAATCGAAATATTCACGGCCTCCGGGTGCAGCGTCGAACTTATACGTGTTCTCCAGGTGATAGTTGACGGGGGTCGCGGCGTAAGCGGTCGCGCAGAGCATGACGACAGCCATCATCATCCCAATCCGATTACGGGAAGTTGGTTTCATGAAGCTCATCCTTCCACTACTTGAGGTGCGGCGCGAATCGTTGATCTGAATTCACAGAACCGCCCATGAAATCGTAATCATTCAACCTGAATCGAACCTGAAGGTTACGGACCACCCTAGCAACAAACTGGGGAAAGGCTGGACGTTAAGCCAACTTTCAGCGCGTGCGGGTAGGCGGAGAATGCCCGTCTATCCCCAGGTTTGTCGATCACGGGTAGAGGGATACGGGTTCAGCTCACACTCGACGTTTCCTGCTTATTTGCCTCACGGTCCTTGGCGCGCAGCGCTTCTACTTGCTCGGCGATGGCGTACTTGAGCGCTTCGATTCCCTTGCCCGTCACGGCCGAAATCTCATACAGCGTTAGCTTTTCTTTTTTGCAATACTTCTTCAGCTTCGCGACTTTGTCTTTGTTGGCGACATCGATTTTCGAGGCCACCATGAGCATCGGTTTTTCTTCCAGATGCGCGCCAAAGCTGGCCAGTTCGCCGCGAATCACTTCGGCATCTTTCACCACATCCGTGCGACCACTGCCATCGGAGACATCCACCAGATGCACGAGTAATCGCGTCCGCTCAATGTGCCGCAGGAATTGCGTGCCCAGTCCGGCGCCCTCATGCGCGCCTTCGATCAGTCCTGGGATATCTGCGACCACAAAGCTGACCTCGCTTCTGGCATCTCCCACGGCCACCACACCAAGATTCGGCTCCAGCGTGGTGAAGGGATAATCTGCAATCTTGGGCCGCGCCGCCGAGATGCGCGCGATCAGAGTTGACTTGCCGACATTGGGATAGCCAACCAGGCCGACGTCGGCGAGCAGCTTCAGCTCCAGCCGGTAGGTATGCTCTTCTCCGGGACGTCCCGCTTCGTGCTCACGTGGCGCCTGATGCACCGACGTGGCGAAACGAGCGTTGCCGCGTCCGCCGCGTCCGCCATAAGCGATCACCATGCGCTGGTCCGGGGCGGAGAAGTCAAAAACCTTCTCGCCGGATTCCTCGTCGTAAACGATGGTGCCGACCGGAACCTTCAGCGTCACATCAATGCCATCGCGCCCGGTTTTATTCGAGCCTTCGCCGTGACGTCCGCGCTGCGCTTTGTATTCGGGATTGAAGCGGAAATGGACCAGCGTATTGTGGCGTTCGCTGGATTCCATGATGACATCGCCGCCTTTGCCGCCGTCGCCGCCTGAAGGCCCGCCGCGGGCCACGAATTTCTCTCTGCGGAAGGCCATGCAGCCATTGCCGCCATCGCCGGCGGAAACTCGAATTTTAGCTTCATCGATAAACATAAATGCTTTCGTCGCTCATCTGAGCCGGGAGAAGTAACCGGTCTTCAGTCCCTCTGAGTAATCCCTTCACGCAATTTAGGAGACTTTGCCCCCCGGATGTATCTCCCAAAATCTCCAGTCATGCTGTTCGCAACTTCAGCCGATAGAGGTTCAGAACGGCTGAAGGAGTGCCATATTTCGCTCGGCTGACTGCGAAACTTCGCACTCAAGCATGAAAGCCTTCTAACCCGCTCGTCGCGAACCGGTATGGCGTCAACGGCAAAACTCGATGCATCCACTATCTTGCCACGAACCGAATGGCGGGCGGTATTATGCGAAACCGCCATTGAGGTTTTTTCAACGATGGCCGGTGTTACCGTCGTCGTGCCGAAGGTGGTTAGCCAGCCAACTCTGGAGCAGATGACTGGAGTAATTGGCATTGCCGGTCAGCTTCGCGCGATTTTCAGTCTGCGCTGCAGCCAAAAATTCGCCCTGGGTATCGCGTCCCAGATGCTCGGCATATCCGTTGACGATCCTTGCGCGGAGAAGGCCGCGGGCGACACGGTCGGAGAAGTGTGCAATGTGGTGGCGGGTTATTTCAAAGCCAAAGTCGGCTTCGCCGATAAGGGCTCGCTCTCGCTTCCCACGATCGTCATCGGCAAGAACTACACCATCCACTCCACAACAGGTTGCGAACGCCTCGAAGTAGCTCTGTCGTTTGAGTCCGATCCTCTCAGGATCACATTGGACGTTCGCGAGTAAGTTCGCGGTTTCGACTCCTTCGTCTCCGCAAAGCAAAGCCTCTTCGCGGGGAAGAGGCTTCGACAATCTCAAACCACGTGCTAAGCCGCCGATATTCGCAAGAAAAACAGTCCTACTTCGCTTCGACCGGCTCGACCATCACAAACTTACCCATCTGTCCCTTGTTCAGGAACTTGATGCGGCCGGTGATTTTGGCGAAAAGAGTGTCGTCTTTGCCACGGCCCACGTTCAATCCAGGTTTAACCGGAGTGCCTCGCTGCCGCACGATGATCGTTCCTCCGGGAACGATCTGCCCACCAAATGCCTTGAAGCCGAGGCGCTGCGCGTTGGAATCGCGCCCGTTTCGTGAAGTACCCTGCCCTTTTTTATGTGCCATAAACTCCAGTCGCCAGTGGCTGGTTGCCAGTAAATCCTTGTGTGAGACGGGCGGTTTCGCCCATCCGCCCGGACTCGAACTCCGGGTAAAGATTATTTCTTCTTTTTTGCCGCCGACTTCTTTTTCGCCGTCGCCTTCTTAGGCGCAGCCTTCTTTTTCGCTTTACCCCGCGTGGCCTTGTGTTCTGTGTGCGGCGTTTCTTCCTCAGCCGCTTTCACTTTCTTGGGCTTTGCTTCCTTTTTGGGAAGCTCGGGCGCCTTGAAGCTCTCGCCATTGATGGAAATCTCGCTGATGCGTACGGCGGTATAAGCCTGCCGATGTCCGCGCAGCTTCTTGTATTGCTTCTTGCGCTTGTAATGGAAGACGAGAATCTTCGCGCCACGGCCTTCTTCCACCACCTGGCCGGTTACGCTGTCGCCCGATTGCGGTTTGCCAACCTTGCCTGCTTCGCCGGAAACAGCCAGCACTTCAGGGAACTCCACCTGGCCGTCCGTTCCGGTCGCTAGTTTTTCTATTCGAATCACATCGCCGGGCGCCACCCGGTACTGCTTACCGCCGGCACGGATCACCGCGTACATACGTCTGCCTCCGTCAAATGTCGTGAAAATCAGCTTGTAAGTTGGACTCGCGAAAACTCCGCGCACACAGACGCGAACGTTGGCGTTATCCAGAGGACCTGCTGAATTTCCTTTGCTTGCTGTGTGTTTCCGCCTAGGCGCAGTCAGCCACGGCAGCCCGACCAGAACGGCCAGCATGTACAGGCAAACATTACCATCTTAGCGTGTTACGCAGAAATCGGTCAATCGGAAGTTGCATCCGCTGGGTTCGATCGGCTGAGGAAACCGATCGCAAAGGCTGAAGTAATAGGCCTTTTATCGGTCGGCGTCGCTCGGTCATTAGAGGTGGCGCGCCATTGCTTTTAAACCGGCTACTGCCTTCCAATCTGAGCAACCCACGGAAACGTTGCGCACCTTTAGATTTCTGCCCGGAACGTCTTACCGAGTTCCTCCCCGAGCCCAAAGTAGTGGCGAAAGTTGTAAATGAGCGGTTGCCACTTCTCGGGATTGACATAATTCTCGCGGAGGATGAAGTCGCTGCGAACGTGGGCTTTGAGAATCCGGACCTCAACGGCAGCTCCTCCTCCGAGTTTCTCCAGTTGCGGTTCGCCTTGGAGCGTATGAATGTGACTGACGGTTGCCTCCAACTGGACCGGGCACTCCTTCACGCGCGGCTCTTTGACCGATTCGCTCGCCAGAGGCATAAGACCTGCCGCGGCAAACTTGTCGGCTTCAAAGTGGAATTTCGCAGTCTTCTCGGAGGGAACCGGATTCTTGCCCGTCAGCGGCGCCAGGCGTTCAACCGCTTCCCAAAGGTCAGGAGAAGGTATGTTGACGACGCAGTCGGGTCGGCGCTGAAGGTCATCGAGCGTCTGCGTGTCGCGCAAGAGACCGAGAACCATTGTCCAGCCGAGACCCCAGAACGAAGAAATCGGCGCGAGGTTCGGGCCGCCATCTGGATTGATGGAACTCACGATCGCTACCGGGTTGCCAAAATAGAGGATGCTCGGAGTGATTGTCTTAAAGTCGATTTCGCGATGTGTGACTATTTCGGTCGCCATGAAATTTAGATTAGGAGAAAGGAAGTTAGGATGTTGCGAAATTTATCTGCGATAGCCTGAGTCTCACACCGAATGCGCTCATCAAAAAATTGAAGGAGGATTTATGGAACCACGTTTCACTTATGTCAAAGCCGCTCCTGGCGTATTTAAGGCCATGCTCGGACTGGGCCGGTATCTTCAAGAGTGTGGGTTGGAGCAATCCTTGCTGACTCTTGTCGATTTGCGCGCATCTCAGATTAACGGCTGTGCGTACTGCATCGATATGCACTGGAAAGACTTGCGGGCGGGTGGAGAAAGTGAACAGCGGCTGTATTCACTGGATGCCTGGCGTGAAAGTCCGTTCTACTCGGAGCGGGAGCGCGCCGCGCTGGAGTGGACGGAGGCTCTTACTTTGATAACGAACGGCCGCGTACCCGACGAGGTCTATGAAAAGGTGCGACCGCACTTCAACGATAAAGAGTTGTCGGATCTTACGCTCGCGATCATAAGTATCAATGGCTGGAATCGTCTGAACATTTCAGCCAGAACAGTTCCGGGCGATTACCGGCCCGGCCAGTTCAGCACAGAAAAGGCCGCGTAGAACCTTTGAGACAGGCGGTGGCAAGGCACGACTTCAGTTCTTAGCTTGTCCTGAGCAAGCGAAGGGCGCCGAGGGCGCCCTTAAACCTGCGCCAGCGGTTCGCTTCGGCAGCAAGATTTGTCTTTTCAGCGGCCCGCCAATCACGCGATCTTTATAACGTCAGCACTGTGCTCATTAACTTGCTTTTTCGTTCCGGTTCCTCCAGGTATCGAGCCATTGGCTGAAAAGTGGCCGGCGCGCCCCGCTCGAAAACTCGTGGCCAATATCCTGAATTTTTCCCGGCCGTGGCTTCTGAGATGTCGTGGCTGGGCCGGCTTTCCGAACTAATCCACCTTCCTGCCTCAATGTTTGTTCTTCGGACATACCTGGAAGCACTTCGCGAAGCGCCCAGTCAATACGACGAACACATTCCTCGACTAGTTTCATCTGCACCCTGCTTTCGGGTTCGTCGGTAATGAACATCAGAGGCTGAAGAGCATTACGAGCGTGATGGTTCATCAAATCGATGATGTGCAGTTGCTGACGAAGCCTCCGCAGTCTGTGCCGCTCATAGAAATAGAAAATCAAGCCTGCAATCAGACCGCCCAGCAAGTCGTCCACTATGCGTTGCGATCCATCAAGCCCGAAGCGAATCGATAGCTGGTCTGCCAGAACCAGGAAGGCCGAGACCAGCTTAAACACCAGAATTGCTTTCCAGAAAGCAGGCTGGCGAGACTTGTAAAACCGAGTTAAATTCATGGTTCTGTTTCCTTTGGAACCGTCAGGTTGGTGCAGATTGGTAGCAGTCGGAAGCCCCACGCGCCTGCAGCAACGAGTGACGTTCGCGACTGGAAAAGCAACGCGCGTACAACGAAGTGCGGTTAGCCCGCGCGGATTATTCAGTCTCAGGTTTGGATTGCTTCAGATCAGGAGCGTACAAAGAAGCTCTTGGAGAGGATGTGGATGGCGCTGCCTCGCCACGGTCGCGGGTTCGAACAAGAGATTACTATCCGTGCCAATTGCGGCGTGGAGTTGCAGAGTTGGCAAAACGACAATGGTATCGAGATGCGGCGAGGTGACACCAATGCCTGGCCGTACAGGCGGGGCTAGATTTATAGGCGCTTCGGCTTCATTGAACGCGGTCTCGGGCTGATCCACTCGGGGCAGAGCGAATGCACAAACCGCCGCACCCAACAGAAAGAGAACCAAAATCGATCGAAGTCGCTTCAACATCGCCCCCGCCCGCGTACTTTTCAAACTAGTCCCGCAAGTGGCCATTGTCAAACGAAGGGTGACAAGCAAATGACTACCATTTTCGAGGCGGCGCAGGGACCGCGAAAATCACTTTACCGTCACTGTCAATAGTTCCGCGCCGGAGACGACGTAATCGAGCGGGGCGGTGGCGGTTTCGTCGACCGAGGATTCGCCGTTGACGACCATTTCCTGATTGCCGCGCATGCCGTCCATTACGTTCATCACGGAAAGCGGGAGAGTGGGCATGACTTTGTCGGCTACGCGGGCTTCGGGATCGGCTTCGAGCAGAGAGACGTAGACGCGATTGTTGGAATGTTCTTTGTTCAGCAGGGCGATGGTGGAAGCGAGGTCGAGCTTGCGCCCGAACGCGGGAGTGCCGCGGCCTACGCGGTCGAGAGTCTCGCCGTCGCTGACCAGAATGTGCAGCGTTCCTTTGCTGGCGGAGGTGGGAATCTTGACGGCAATGCGGCGCACGCTGCGCTCGCCGCGATAGGGAGCGAGTACAGTTTCAACGGTGATTTCGTCGCCGGGGCGGGCTTCGGTCACGTCGGTGCGGGCGCTTTCAAGGCGGGCCCAGCGGCGTTCGCGCACCAGGTCGAATTCCAGTTTTACGCCTTGCACCGCGGGAGCGTTGTAGGGATTGTCGTAGATGCGTCCGAAGCGGTCACCGAGCGACAGCGCGGCTTGCATGGCAGCGGGCTGGCCGCCATCGGCGGGTGAGAACATGTTCCTCAATGCGACTTCGGGAAAGCCTTTTACGTCAATGCTGCCATTCAGACGGTAGGTGATTTCCTCGCCGTATTCGTTCACGCCGTGCAGGGCGTTGAACACAGTGGCCATGATCGCGACCGGGCTGAGGCGCGCGTTGTTCAGGACTTCATAGTGAAAGGCTTTGAGCTTGGACCCGGCGCCGCCGTTGATGGTAAGCGTGACCGGAATCATTTCCGGCTGCTTGTTGAAGACGCCCATGATGCCGGTGTGCCGGTCCTGCACAAAAGTTCCCGCAGGCTCGGTGGTGTTGACGATCTTGAAGGCATTGAGAGGCGAGGGCAAAGTAGCCAGCACCTGCGCCTTATTCATGGGCAGATCGACGGAACCGAATTGCAGCAGCGGATGGCCGCAGGCCAGCAGGCGTTGCGGGTCGATATAGGTGACGGTGCAGGTGGCTTCGATGCTCATGTCGCCGCGAACCAGCACGGCGCTGACTGCCGAACCGGGCTCAAGCGGTTCCGGCTGTTTCATGTCGCTTACCGAACCTGCGCCCATGACCGGTACGATGCCGGCGGAGGCAAATTGCGGCGCGAAGCGGCGCACGGTGTCTTCAGAGAATCCGTTGAAGACGAGAGGAGTTTCGATTGGCTGCAAGTAGTTCGAGAAATCGTGCGTGGCATTCAGTGCGTTCGATCCGTCTCCGGGCGAAGCGGTTTTTCCCGCGGCGTTGTTGACGGCGGGCTTGGTCGCGGCCGCCTCTTCCATAGGCGCGCGGTCGAGAGCATTGATCTCGAGCATGCTGGCGATAGGCGTTACGCCGGCTATCGGCTCCTTGGAAAATTCGCCGATGCGAAACGCGAGCGCGCCCGCTAGTTTGCCGTCAAAGTAAACCGGGCTGCCGCTCATGCCCGCGACTACGCCAGTGTATTCGACTTTGGCCCCGTGCAGGCGGACCAGAATGATATCGCCCTTGGGACCGTTGACATTGCGCAGAACGCCGAGGACTTCCACGTCCATAGACTCCGGCTTCACGCCTTCAAAAACCGTGTAGGCGACGCCGCGCATTCCGGCATGAATCTGGTCAACGGTGATGATTTGTTGAGTCTGGGAGGACGTACTCGCGCCTTGTGCGTTCGGAACCTGAGCGGTCAGAGATATGGACAGGGATACGGTAAATACGAAGAGAGCGAAAACTACATTTCTCATGTGACGCCTTGGAGACCGCAAACAGGTCCCGCTTTAACAGATTAGACTCGGTCAAACCGTTAAGTCGTTGCCAGGTGGGGAGAACTGGGAGCCGGGCAAACATCCCAACTGCGAATCCTTGCGTCTATACTAGCATGGGAGAAATTCCTTGAGGCCTGAAATGTTGCATTCATTTATACATACGTTTTTCGCTCGCAGTGCGGCGCTGTGCGGGCGGCTGGCAGCGATTTGCTGTGCCGCTCTTTTGGCCGCGAGCTTACCGGCATTTGCGCAGGATCAGCAACAAACCCCGCCCCCTTCGACGACGCAGGATCAAAGCCAGGACAATGGCAAGCCGAAGCAGGATGCTCCGGCCGAAGCAGGCGGGCCGGGCAATGACGTTCCCTATGCGATCCCGAAGAAGAACCCCGAGGCTCCGCCGCCACCCCCTCCGCCGCCTACGCCAAAGAAAGTCGAAGGTCTTCCGGATTATTCGCTGAAAGTTAACGTTCCGCTGGTAAATGTGGACGTGCTGGTCACGACCAAAGACGGGCAGTTCGTTCCCGGGCTGAAGCAGGACAACTTCCGCATTTCTGAAGACGGAGTTCCGCAGCCGGTTTCAAACTTCACGGTTTCACAGGCGCCCATCACCGCAGTGCTGCTGGTGGAGTTCGCGTCGACCAATTACATCTTCATGCGCGACGCGCTTCAGGCTTCATACGCCTTCGCCAATACGCTGAAGAAAGACGACTGGGTTGCAGTCTCGTACTACGACATGCAGCCGCACATACTGGTGGACTTTACTCAGGATAAGAGAGCTGTCTACGGAGCCCTGAACCAGTTGCGCATCCCAGGATTTTCGGAAACGAATATGTTCGATGCCTTATATGACACGCTCGACCGCCTGGACCGCGTTGAGGGCAAGAAGTACGTGATTCTGGTGGCCACTGGCATCGACACGTTCAGCAAGCTCACGCTCGATAAAATCATGAAGAAGGTCAAAGATACAAAAGATGTGACCATCTTCCCCGTCAGCATCGGATTTATCCTGCGTGAAATGTACGAAGCGCGCGGCGGGACCCGTGCACCCCACGCGTTGGGCATTCCCCTAACTCAGATCGATTACCTGCAGGCGGACAACGAAATGCGAACCTTCGCCGCCATGACCGGTGGACGTGCGTATTTCCCGCGATTTCAAGGCGAGTTGCCGGAGCTGTTCGGGGATATATCGAGCGACATCCGCCACCAGTATTCTTTGTCGTACCACCCGACCAACGCCAAGCTGGACGGCACTTACCGCAAGCTAAAGGTGCAAGTCGTCGCGCCGGACGGCGGTCCGTTGAAAGTGAAAGATCAAAAAGGCAAAGATGTGAAGATCGACGTGGTGGCGCGCGACGGGTATACGGCCAAGCACACCGTTGACTAAGAAAGAGCATGTTTAAGGCATCGAGCCATGTGGGGACGGGCGCCCTCGCCCGTCCAGGCGGCCCAGGGGTATCGGGTTGCAGGCTCTTGCCCGCCACTCCGCAAGACTATCCCGCCTGGTAACTCCGCGCGAAACCCTTGCCCCACAGGGCTTCGCAAGCGTCTCAGGATTTGCTAGGATGGTCGCCGCTCCAGGTTGGCCGCTTTTCGCGCGACTTGCCAAACGCCCCTCAGGAAAGGCAGACTCTCTTGCTCAAAAGATTTTTTCTCTCAGTCCTCGTTGCGTTCACGATCTCCGTTGTTGCAACCGCCCAGACCCTAAAATCACTCACTCACCAGCCTCCCAACGGAGCCGGCATCGGCTTTGTGTTGACCGACGGCACGGTGCTGTTTCAGGGGAATTCTTTGTCGGCGTGGTACACCCTCACGCCGGACAATACCGGCAGCTATCTCAATGGAACGTGGAAAAAAGTTGGCAGCCTGCCTACCGGATACGTGCCCGATGCTTTTGCTTCCGCCGTGCTGGCGGATGGCCGCGTGGTTATTGCGGGAGGCGAATATAACAACAATCAATTCGCGTTGACCAATCTGTGCGCGATTTATGATCCGAAAACCAGCGCTTGGACCGCGCTCGCTGCTCCCAGCACATGGTCTTATATTGGCGATTCGCCATCGGTGGTTCTGCCCAACGGAAAATTCCTGGTGGGCAACAAGCTGACCAAGCAATTGGAGCAACTCGATCCCGTAACGCTTACCTGGAGCATGCTGCCGGCCACCGGCAAAAGCGATTTCAACGCCGAAGAAGGTTGGACGCTGATGCCGGATACTTCCATTCTTACGTTTGATGTGAAGAACGCGCCCAACTCCGAGCGGTACATTCTTTCGGAACGGAAATGGATTACCGCGGGCAGCACGATCGTCGATTTGCACTCGCCTTCGCCCTACGGCTGTCTGCGCTATGGGCCGAATGGAAGCTTGTGTTATTTCCCGCCGGGAGAAGTCGGCCCGGCCATTCTGCGTCCTGATGGCACAGTCTTTGCGACCGGCTCGACTCCGGAGAATTCCAACACCGCTCACACCGCCATTTACACACCGGGCGCGACCATTACCGATGAGGGCAGTTGGGTGGCCGGTCCCGATTTTCCGGTGGGAGACGAAGCGGGAGATTCATTTGCCGCGCTGCTGACCAACGGCAACGTCCTGGTGGAAGGAATTTCCGGACGGCTGTATGAGTTCAATGGTTCAGTTATGACTCCGGGGCCGCTCGGGTTCGGCAGTATCTTTGTTCTGCCGACGGGTGAAGTCATTGTCGGCGGCTCGCAGCTTTACACGTCGACTGGAACTTATGAACCGGCGTGGGCTCCGACCATCAAGACGTTTCCCGCGTCGGTGACTCGCGGCTCCACGTACAAAATTTCCGGGACACAGTTCAACGGCTTGTCGCAAGCCGCCGCGTTCGGGGATGAGTACGAAACGTCAACCAACTATCCGCTGGTCCGGATCACCAACATCGCTACCGGGCACGTGTTCTATGCCAAGACGCACGATCACAGCACCATGGCGGTCGCCACCGGCAGCAAACTCGTCTTCACCAACTTTGATGTTTCGGCTACCACGGAAACCGGGGCCAGCACGTTAGTGGTTGTGGCAAACGGAATTCCTTCGGCGGCGGTGAACGTTACGGTGAAGTAGTTTTTTGAAACTGAAGGCCGCTTCATAAATCACGATTTGTGAGTTTATGCGGCGGCTTTCTTTTCTTGGGTAAGTTTTCGTTCGGAACAAGTGCAGGAAAGCAGGGGTGTGCCTTATGAATGCTCTTACGAAATTGTTTGCACTTTTCCTGTTTTTCTTTGTGGCCACCGTCGCTGTATTTAGTCAGCAAATGTGCCCGCCGCGTCCGGCTTCCGGGAGCATCGTCGTCGATCCTGTTCTCCTCAGCAGCCAGAACGGCGCGCTTACTCTCGATCTGACCATGGTCAACGCGCCCGGGCCCGACGGGGTAATGGAGTACTGTTACGTTTACAGCAACGGCGCTGAAGCTCCGACTCTGATGGTGAATCCCGGCGACGTCCTCACTATCAACCTCATCAACCATCTGACGCCGGTTCCACCTGGTTCGAAGCCTGCGCTGCAAATTATGCCGGGCATGGCGGGCATGGCGTCCTCCACGTCGGTGACAGCTTCTTCCGATCCTTGCTCCGGCACCGCTATGACGTCGGCTTCCACCAACATTCACTTTCATGGACTCAACGTGCCACCCCTGTGTCATCAGGATGACGTCATCAACACGAGCATTCCAGCCAACGCTCCGCCATTTCAGTACTCGCTGCAAATCCCGGCCAATGAGCCTCCGGGACTTTATTGGTACCATCCGCATCCGCACGGGTTCACCAAGACACAAGTGCTCGGCGGCGCAGCGGGAGCGCTCATTGTTGGCGGCATTCAGAATCTCGATCCTTCTGTTGCCGGGCTGCCGCAGCGCATATTCGTGATCCGCCAGCAACTGTTGCCCAATGGGAGCGACGAGAGTTCGGTACTCTCTGTCAATTTTGTCCCGTTTCACGAAAATCTTTACGCGCGCATTCTGATGAAGCCGGCGGAGACGCAGCTCTGGCGGCTGCTCAATGCCAGCTCCACGCAGTTTCTGCAATTGCAGTTGCTGAATGGAGGAGCTCCCACCAACTTCGAAATTGTCGGACTGGACGGTGTTCCCCTCGAAACCGCAGAGGCGGCGAATACTGTTGTGATTCCTCCCGCGGGGCGAGCGGAAATCGTGGTGCAGGGTCCGCCAGCCAACGGCCTGTATCAGCTGTATAACGCTGGATACGACACGGGACCGATCGGGGACCCCAACCCCGCGGTGCTGCTGGCCGACGTGATCCCCAGCAACAACGCGCCCAAACCGCCTACGAGTGTGCCGTCAACCATAAAGCATGAGAGCTTGCAGCGCTTTGCCGGACTCAGCCATCTGGCCCCCACAAACGCCCGCACTCTCTACTTATCTGAGAATACTGCCGGCACGCAATTCTTTCTTACCGTCGTGGGACAGACGCCCAAACTTTACGAACCCAACGAACCGCCCGCCATCGTTACGCATCAAGGAGCGATCGAAGACTGGGTCATCGAAAATCGCACCACCGAAGTTCACGCTTTTCACCTGCATCAGCTTCACTTCGCCGTGCTGGAAATCAACGGCAAGCCCACCAACGATCCTGCGGTTCGCGACACCATCGTCGTGCCTTACTGGGACGGTGTTAGTACGACCTACACCAGCGTGAAGGTGCGCATCGATTTTCGCGATCCGGAAACTGTGGGAACGTTCCTCTACCATTGCCACATTCTCGATCACGAAGACGGCGGCATGATGGCGAAAATACAAGTGCTGCCCGCGCAGAATTAAGGAGTACAGAATAACGGGCTGCATAGATCTTCAATTACCAACGTAAGCATCGCGCGCGTTTTGTAGTCTGAGACGCTTTGGTCCGAAGGCTAAGCTGGAAGCGGGATATGGCGCGGAAAGCCATCCCTTCGGATTCCAACCTTGCATTTCTGCGCATTATTTATTCGTTCGTCCAACGGCGGCGGGTTTGTTTTGTGGTGCGGGGCCGGCGTGTGCGCGGGGCTGTATCTTTTCTATCGCGGATTTTTGTTGCTGCAGCGGCGACGGCTGATTCTGGACACTCCGTTTTCGAAGATTCGCAGCGCGTCGATGGGATTAGTTGAGGTCAACGGGCTGGCGGTGGGTCCGTACACAGTGACGGCGCCGATTACGGCGCGGTCCTGCTACTACTATCGGACGCTGGCCTGGGAATGGAAGCAGCACGGGAAGAACAAGCAGTGGGTGCAGGTGGCGGCCGAGTGCGTTCACGTTCCGTTTTTCCTCGACGACAATACCGGGCGCGTGTTGGTGGATCCGCGCGGCGCGGAGTTGGACTTGCATCGCGATTTTCAGCAGCAGTTCTGTGACTCGTTTTTCACCACGAAGGAACCGGCTCCTGCCAACGTGCGCAGTTTTCTCGCGCGCCACGGTATCGCGACGAGCAATAAAATTAAGGTCGAAGAGTATTGCATCAAGCCGAAGAATGCCTTGTTCATTCTTGGCACGCTCACCGAGAACTCCGATATTGAAGTGACTGCGGCGCCGATTCGGGATGCCGACTCCGGCAGCACGATTTCTCCGCTGTCGCGCCTGTCGGCGAGCATGGGCGGAAGTGTGATGTCAACGATATTTGATGGCAGTGATGAAGAAAGCCGGTTTGCTGTCGCTGTGACCGCGCCAGCGGCAGCCCCCGCGCAGAACGTGATACGGCTATCGACTGCATCGGCGGCGACGCAATCCGCAGAAATGAGTCAGCAGGAAAAAATTGCGGCAGCGATGATGAAAGCGGGGATTACAAATCCCGCGGCGTGGGCTGCGGCTGGATTGAACAATAGTGCGGCACCGGTAAGTGAAAATCCTGGGGACGGAGGCTTCGAGCGACATCCAGCGGCGGTTGTGGCGAAAGGGACGAACGATAAGGCATTCATGATTTCGTGGCGCAGCCAGCGCGAAGTAGCGCGATCCCTGGGATGGAAGTGTGCTGCGATGATTTGGGGCGGGCCGGTGGTGGCAGTGGTTAGTTTGTATGTGCTGGTGGAGGTTTTTTACCTGCTGTGAATCGAACGGACGCACAAAATCTTTAAAAGCCGTGCTTGCTCGGCGTTCTGTGCGCCCTCCGTGTTTAAAAGGCTTGGCCCTTACTTCCCGGTGTAACTGACTCGCCAGATCGAATTTGAGCCGTCGTCGCTGATTAGCAGTGAGCCATCTTGCGCGACGGTTAAGCCGACGGGACGTCCCCAGACGTGTCCATCGGGCAGGACAAAGCCGGTGAGGAAATCCTGATATTCGCCGGTGGCGTGGCCCGTTTGGTGCAAGGGAATACGGATCACTTCGTAGCCCACGCGGACGGCTTTATTCCATGACCCGTGCTCGGAGGCAAAGATGTCGCCGCTATATTCGGCGGGGAATTGTTTGCCGCCGTAGAAGGCGAATTCCAGCGACGCCATGTGTGGTTGCAAGAGCACGTCGGGAACGATCACCTTTTCTTTCAACTCCGGGTGCGTACCCTTGTGCCGCGGATCCTGATGCCCGCCCATATACCACCAGGGCCAGCCGTAGAAGCCGCCTTCCTGTACGTGCGTGATGTAGTCAGGCACCAGGTTGTCGCCAAGTGCATCGCGCTCGTTGACCGAGCACCAGAGTTCGCCGGTTTGCGGATTCACGCCAATGCCGCCGCCGGCATTGCGGATTCCGAAGGCAAAGACTTTCAACTCGCAGTGATTGGGATCGCAGTCGAGGATGTCAGCGCGATCTTTTTCGCCAGGGTGAGTATCGGGATCGTCAATGTTGGAGGCTGAACCGACGGCGACGAACATTCTTGAACCGTCAGGAGTAAATTCCAGAGCGCGCGTCCAGTGGCCGCCGCCATGAGGCAAGTCGGCGATGTGTTGCGAGGCTCCGCTCGGTTTGAGGTCGCCATTGTGATAAGGAAAGCGAATTACTTCATTGGTGTTGCCGATATAAATCCATTGCGGATCGTTGCCCGGCGGATAAAAAGCAATTCCATAAGGATGATTCAGGCCCTCGGCGAATATCTGCATCTGTTCGGGCTGGCCATCCTTGGTCATGCCGCGGAAGACACGAATGCGGCCGGGATCGCTTTCGGCGAGGAAAATGTCGCCGTTGGGCGCGGTGCGCATCAAGCGAGGATTGTTGAGGCCTCCGGCGTAAAGCTCGACCTTGAAACCGGCGGGGGCGACAGGCCATGCCTTCTCGGGGCGCGCAACAACCTCAGCGCCGTTTTCGGCCGACGACGTTGCAAAGGGCGCGGGCAAATCTTTCACCGTGACCTTGCGGGTTACGCCGGGCTTCTCGTAACGGAAATCGGTAAATGGCGGTTTCGGGGCGGGGCCTTTAAAAGTGGTGCCCGGAACCTCTTCGGGAGCGGCTTCGGGGCTGGCCTGCGCTCCAGTTTGTGACATGCCCATCGACTTCACGTAAGTCACGATCTGCCAGCGCTGCTGCGCGGGCAGAAAATTCCAGGGCGGCATGCCATTGCTCTTACTGCCTTTGGTGACGAACCAAAATACTTCGCCGGAAGTTGCCGCCTCCAGCTTGCCATCGACTAAGGAAGGAACATTGCCGGTGCCAGAGCCCGTCTTGCCATGGCAGGATAAGCAATTTTTCGCGTAAAGCTTTTGTCCGGCCTGTGCCGCGGCTGTCTGGCCTTCGTACGGATTTTTCATTGCCTTGGCGGAGTCGGGCGCGTTGTGAAAGTCTTTGTCGACGGCGCGCAGGAGACTGAGGGAAAAGAAAGCAACAAGGACAACGGGTAGAATTCTGGATTTCGTGAAGGTCATGCCAGTCCTCGAAACAGACTTCCGGTTGAATCACCAGATTGAACTATTGCTTAGGAACTGATGGATGCGTTTCGGTGACCGGCGGTTTGCCTGGAGTTTCATGGGCCGCCGGTTTTGGCGTGTGAACAGAATGGATATTCAATAAATAGTTTTTGGAATTGGGATCGAAAAGAAGCTGCCAGTAGAGCGGGTGGCCACTAGCCGCCAGGGCCTGTGCCAGAATCTGGCGCGCGGGAACTTTGTCTCCTCCGATTTTTACGTTAGTGTGGTCCACCAGGGCACGCGGTGTGACGCCGAGGGAAACCGGCGTGTGAGTGTCGTCGCTCAGTTGTTTACAAAGCAATTCCACCGTTTCGGCAATGGTGCGCTCTTTTATCGGAACGGTGACAAGTGAATCGAGGAATGGCTTCTGCAGGGAAACATCCCCGGTGTCGTCGCGCGCGGCGATGCCGACGATCGAGACCTCGGTTTCACCCTTGCGCACTTCGAAACGGCCGGGGTTGCTGCTGCGATTGTAGGAATCGACGACGAGCTGCAGCGACTTTTCCTTGGGCGGCGCATCCGCAGGCGGCTGCGCCGCGGGAATTTCAGTGCTGAACTGAGTTCCCGAGAGAATCAGAGTTCCCTTGGAGCGAGGGTCGTCAATCGCGTCTTTCGCGGGGTGGTATCTCGGATCCTCATAGTTGATTGTCCAGCCATACTTCAGGCGCAACGAGGCGAGGGCCTGCTCCAGCGGGCGTTGACCGGCTCCGGAGACGAGAACTGCATTGTCCAGAGCTGCAGGCGAGTTTTCTTTCGAAGCAGGCGGGACCGTTGGCGGACTGGTTTGAGCACACGCGCAGCCGATGAGGACTGCGCCCACGATAGCCAGATTCTTAACACAGTTCATACCGAGTACTTGCCTCGCGCAGTTGATCGTTAAGTTAGTTGCTACTTCCGGTTGAGGATTGCCTACCAGTTTCTGCCCAGTGATTCTAGCATTCACATGTATCCCGGATATTCGGGCCGGATTCCGATAAACCCTGGTCCGCGAAAGTATCCCCTCTGATTTAGCCGTTTCGACTAATTCATTCGGAGCTTTTCCGCTGAGCGTCATGAGCGTATAAGTTTGCTTGCAGTCGATTGCGACGTTTTTCCATGGCCTTTGATACCACGCAGCCGGTCAACCAGGAACAAGCCTGGATCGAGAAGTATCGGGCAGCCTTGGACACAAATCCCGCCCTTTCGCGGCCTAATCCGCTTCGGAGCTTCGCGAAAGCGATCCAGAAAGCATGGTCTGCGTGGAGAGCCAAGTCTCTCGAGAAGAGCGGTGGCCGTGTGATCAACAAAGCCGCCGATCCGGTGGCACCTGAACTGCCAGGACTTACCTCCACGCCAACAATTGTGGGGGCGAAAAGAAAGCAAATTCGGCGAGAAACGTCCGTGCAGAAATCGGGCAAGAAGCGCGCAGCCAAGGCGAACAAGGCTAGTTAATTCTGCCTTCGGAATGACAAAAAGAATGCCCTCCCTCCGCACTCTATGTCTATGTATCAATACGCTCAATGTTGCAGTTTCTTGCGCATCTAAGAATTTAAACCTGCTAGAAGATGCATATTTAATCCATTTGAACTAAACCAAAATGAGGTCTAACTGCGAAAAGCGGCGCATTCCTCTCCATTCTGCTTGACTTTGTTTCCCAGTAAAAGGACAATACCCCGGATTCGCAAAATCCTCCCCCGGATTATGTGCGGAATTTTCCGTCTCCCATCGGAGAGTTCCAGACTGCCCGGCAAGTGCAGACGAGACAAAGGACTTGCGGCAGAGTAATTAACACAATTTTCACTCAGGTTGTCGGAGCTTAGACCAAGTGGGCTACCCCCAAGTAATGACCTGGCAAAGGTCAAGAACCACTTTCGTCACGGGACCGGCAAGTGTGGCGCCGCCGCCAAAAGGGGTAAACCAGGTGAATGTAGCAGCGACCCGACCGGGTCTAATCGTGGTAGACACATCGCTGAATCTAGTGGCTTCGAATACCGAGGCGATACAGATTCTCACGTTTCCCGAGCCGCTGGAGAAGATTCGCCACTTGGATTCCTGGCTCACCAACAAAATTCGGGCCCATCTCGTGGAGCGGCAACTACAGCGCCCAACTGCATTCGTGGGGGAATTTCGTTCCGCAAAGAGAACTTATCTTTGCCGCTCTTTTCCTCTCGACGTAAATGGAAACAAGAATGGCGAAGAGCACGTCGATGGAAATGGATCGGGAGTGCCCACCGCATTGCTGGTCTTGATGATGGAGAGACGCAGCAATGGAGCGGTGAAACTCGCGGAGGTCGCCGAGCGTTTTGGGCTGACCGCGCGCGAACAGGAAACGGTTCAGTTGTTGCTGCAGGGCTTGACGAGTAAAGAAATCGCGCAGCGGATGCAGATCAGTCCGAATACGGTGAAGGCTTTCATCCGGCTGGTGATGGTGAAGATGAGCGTTTCGACGCGTTCCGGGATTATCGGCAAAATTGTGGGGCCCAAGGGCTGAAACCCGCGCTGGGTGCGGATTTTGGCGCACTAGTCAAAATGGATTAGTTCACCTAGGTACTTGTGATTGCGGATAATCAGGGTAGAGTAATCAAGCGCCACAACAGCCAGGCACCACCCCTCCCCAGCTTGGCGGCGTAACTCTAAGGAGGAAAACTCAAATGCGTCACACCACTATGCTCGTAGTCTGCACGTTGGCTTTGGCCATCTGTGCGGGATCGGCGTTTGCAGCAGTCACAACGCCCCCGGCGGATACGCTCAAGGTCGACTATTTCGCGAACGCCAACACAGCTGGGGCTCCGGACGGAACGCTCCGCGTAACCAACCCGGGCACGGCGGCTGGCAACGTTTGCGCCAGCGTTTTCGTGTTCGATCCGCAGCAGGAATTGTCTGAGTGCTGCAGCTGCTTGACCACTCCTGACGGTCTGCGCACCTTCTCGGTGAACACTGACCTGACCAGCAACCCGCTGACGGGTGTGGTTCTGAGCACCGGCCTGATCAAGATCGTTTCGACGATCCCGGTCGCCGGCGCTTGCCCGCTGCCCACCAAGGTTAACTCTGAGCCCGCGCTGCGGTCTTGGACGACCCACATCCAGAACGGCAACTTCGCTGAAACTGAGACGGCTTCGCAAGACGCCACCCTCAGCGCCGGTGAAGTGACCCGTCTGCAGGCAGAGTGCTTTGCCGTTCAGCTCGACGGCAGCTTGCACGGCGTTTGCACCTGCGGAACTGGCGACTAGTTCGCTGTTGTCGATTGCAACCGGGGCTCCGGCGAGCTCCGGTTCTGATTTCAGGCTCGCCAGGCCAGCGGGCGTACTCGTTGTCCTGGCGAGATTCTGTTTGTAATAAAATTGCGGTAGATATAACGGCTTTACGATTTCAGTAAACGGGGGAGAACAATGCAGGTTTCACAAAAAATTGTAGGGCTCGGACTGGGAGCGGCACTCAGCTTGTTAATGAGCGCCGGCGCCCTGGCGCAGAGCGATTCCACTGTGGTCGCCGAAGTCGGTGGACAAAAAGTGACCATGGCCGAACTCGAACAGGAGGAGTCGCAGAAGTTGCTGGCGGCTCATTACACTTACTACCAGGCGGAAACCAAGGCTCTGGAAGAGCTGATCGATAAACGGTTGCTCGAACAGAAAGCCAAAGCCGAAGGCCTTACGACCGAACAGCTCATCAACCGCGACATTCGTTCGCAAGTGAAGGATCCAACCGAAGATCAGATGAAAGTGTTCTATGAAGGGCTTGACAGGGATGAGCCCTACGAAGCGGTTCGCGGCAAGATTCTGGATAAGATCCGTGACGTTCGCCTCAACCACCTGACCGCGGCTTATGTCCGCGCGTTGCGTGCGGAAACCCCGGTTTTCATCGGCCTTGCGCCCCCGCAAGTCAGCGTGGAAACCAACAATGCCGCGGCAACGATTGGACCCAAAGCACCGGCGGTTACTCTGGTTGAGTTTGCCGACTACGAGTGCCCCTATTGCCAGAAGGTCGCTTCTGACTTGAAGAAGCTCCAGGCGGATATGGGCGACAAAGTTGAGCTGATCTACAAGGACTTCCCTTTGCCGATGCACAAGAATGCGGAAAAGGCTGCCGAAGCGGGCCGTTGCGCCGCCAAGCAGGGTAAGTTCTGGGATCTGCACGACGAAATGTTCCGGACCCACTCTCTGGAAACGGACCAGATCAAAGAGCAGGCTGCAAAGCTGGGAGTCAACCAGGCGGAGTTTGACAAGTGCCTGGATTCCGGTTCCGAAGCCTCAGCTGTGGATCAGGACCGCAAAGAGGGCATAAAACTGGGCATCACGGGAACGCCGAGCTTCTTCATCAATGGTCACTTCCTGAGCGGAGCGTTGGACTACGCTTCACTGAAGAAGGTGGTTGACCAACAGGTGGCTGAAGCTGCGCGGCAAGCGCCAGTGGTGGCCAGCGCCAACGGCAGCAAGTAGAGTTTGACAGCCCTCCCTCCTCCCCCGAGATTTGGGCAAATGAAACAAAGTAAAGCGGTTAGGATCGGAAGTTAGGAGTTGTTAGAGGCGGAAGGCCCCGGATCTCTCCGGGGCCTTCTAATTTTTGTAGCCAAACCAGGCGACTGACGATATAGTTGGAATCGAAAGGGCTAGCCCGAAAGTGTTATTGCCATGCCCTTAGTCCCAGAGTACTTTGGCTCTATGCTGGGTACCATGTTTTTTCCCCTAAAGTAACCAGGACAGTACCATTTCCCCTTTTGGAATCTAGAACCTCCCCTTAGAGTTAAGTGACTTAGACATCGGCGTTCGCGTGAGTTCGTAGCGGTATTAATTTGCGGCTTATCTTTGCCCGACCGCCAGATCGCGTGTCTTTTGTCTTCAAGATCGGCTGGTGCGCAGTTCTGTCCGAAAAGTTGATACGCAGGTTGGATCGCGAATTCGAGTAGTTGGCGCTCATCCCAGTGAGTCGATACGAGCGCGGAATGAAGTGGAGGATATTTTGTCTACATCAAGCTTGGCTACATCAATAAAAAATTTTGGGGGAAGTTCAATGTTGCGACGCGCAATTTCCGGTTTGTGCTTTTTTCTGCTGCTCGGTGGGCTGATGGCCCATGCGGGCCAGTTTCAGGACGCACCGCAGTACACCGTGGGCACAAACCCACAGGGCGTAGCGCTGGGCGACTTCAACAATGACGGCATTCTGGATATGGCGGTCGCGAACACCGGCGGTACCACGGTGAGCGTGCTGCTGGGCAATGGCGACGGAACATTTAAAACGGCAGTCCCCGTCACGGCCGGCTCCGGTCCTTATGGCATCGTTACCGGAGATTTCAACCAGGATGGGAAGCTGGATATTGCAGTCACCAATTCGGGATCCAATTCCGTCAGCGTTTTCCTGGGACACGGCGATGGAACATTCGCGGCGGGAGCCTCTTATACAGTCGGCACTACTCCGCAGGGTATCGCCGCAGCCGACTTCAATGAAGACGGAAACCTCGACCTGGTTGTTGCCAACTCTGTTGCCGGTACCTATCAACTTTTGCTGGGCAGCGCTAACGGCACGTTCACAGCACAAGTGGCCGTCAATACTCTTGTGCAAGGCCCAACTTCCATCGCCGTGGGAGACTTTAACAACGACGGACATCTCGACTTCGCGATCGCATGCAAGAGCAGCACCGCGAGTTCGGCTGTTATTCTCCTCAATACCGGCGCAAATCTCGGACACTTCACACTCTCCTCAGCGGTGGTCACGGGAATTCCCGTCTCCATTACGACCGGTGACTTCGATGGCGACGGCAATCTCGACCTGGCGGTGGCCAGCCAGCCTATAGCGCCCAGCATTCAGGGAACGGTGAACATATTGTATGGAACCGGTACGGGCGCATTCGGGAATCTAGCGATCTACGATATCGGCTCTTCACCCGGCATCAGTTCCTCGCCGACGAGCGTAGCGACCGGACACTTCACGAATTCGGGCAATCTGGATTTGCTCGTAACGGCGGGGAATGACAATACGCTGAACCTGCTTACGGGCACCGGTAGCCGCACCCTCGGATTCAACGCGGAAGTGAAATACGGAACCGGCGCTTTACCTTATTCCGCTGTTGTGGGCGACCTCAATGGTGACGGCAAGAGCGATGTGATTGTTGCCAACTCGGGCGCGGCTAGTGCTAGCGTTCTTCTCGGCAACGGCAACGGCACATTCCAGACGCGAGTCGACGCTCCCGCTGGTCCTAACGTGAACGCTGTGGTCGTCGGTGATTTTGACGGAGACGGTGTTCCCGATCTTGCTTTCGCCAACGGCGATTGCTCCGGTTGCGCCGCAAATTCCATTTCGGTGATTCTCGGTAACAATGACGGAACCTTCAAAGCGCCGAACACATATTCAACGACTACGCTGACGGGAACCCCCGATGTCGATACCTATGCGCTCGTCACGGCTGATTTCAACGGCGACGGAAAGCTGGACATCGCCGCCGTCAACAACGCAACGACTCCGGGGCAGGTCGCAATCCTACTGGGCAATGGCGATGGTACTTTCCAGGCTCCTGTCGAGTACTCGGTTGGCACTTCCCCAACCTCAATTGCGGTCGGTGACTTTAACCAGGATGGCATCCCCGACCTGGTCGTAACCAACAATGGCAGCAGTTCGATCAGCGTGTTGATCGGCAATAGCAATGGCACCTTCAAACCGGCGGTTAATTACACGGTCGGCAGCGGACCTTTCGCGGTAGCGAGAGGCAATTTCAATGCCGACAGTTTCCCCGATCTCGCGGTTGTCAATGAGACCGGCGCAACCGTTACAATATTGCTCAACAACGGCGACGGAACGTTCACCTCTACACATACGTACGCCACCGGCTTGAGCGCGCCTGGCTCCATAGCTGTGGGTACTTTCAACGCAGACAGCAATCTTGACCTGGCGATTGGAGATACTGGATCGGCAAAGGTCGCGATCCTCCTGGGCAATGGAGACGGCAGCTTCGCAGCGGCCGTACCCTATGCGGCTGGCGCTGACGTCTACTCGCTGGTAGCGCACGACTTCAACGCCGACGGCTTTACCGACCTGGCTTATGCCGGCCAGGTGAAGACGGCAGGCACGGTCAATGTTGCCGGCCTGTTGACCGGTAAAGGCGATGGCACGTTCAACACAGCGACGCTGTTTCCTGTGGGCGCTGAAGCGACGGCAGAAGTTCAGTCGATCGCGTGGGGAGACTTCAACAACGACGGAGCGCCGGATCTGGTTATCGCCAACGGCTTGAGCAGCACCGCATCCATTCTGCTTAATTCTGGCGGAACTCAGATGAGCCTGGGTTCGTCCGCGGGCAATCCGTCCTACGGTACGCCGCTGACGTTGACGGCCAACATCGCTCCCAGCCTTCCGGGTGCGGGTACGTTGACTGGAACGGTTACCTTCGAGAATGGCAGCGCGCCTCTCGGCCCGGCGGCGACGGTTACTAACGGCGTCGCTACGTTGACCACTTCCACTCTTCCGGTGGGAGCGAACACGATCTCGGCCATCTATTCCGGCAACTACCAGCCGCACACTGTAAGCAATACTCAGAATGTGAGCCAGGCTGGCACAACCACAACTCTGTCTCCGCTGGCTGCGGTGAATGTGGGTCAGTCGGTGACGATCACGGCGACGGTCTGTCCGGGCGCGGGCTGTCCCGCAACCGGCGTTGCTCCGACCGGAACTGTAACCTTCCTGGACGGAACAACTGCCATCGGTACGGGAGCTGTTGCCACCAACGGTACGGCTACTTTCACCACTTCGTCTCTCGCGGCGGGCACGCACAGCATCACCGCTTCCTACCCTGGCGATACCAACTACACGGCCAGCGTTTCGCCGGCCGGGAATCTGGTAGTGACCGGGCCTGGATTCACACTCGCCGCATCGGCGCTCTCACCGGGATCCGTCTCGGCGGGCGCATCCAGCACATCAACCGTAACGGTCACGACCACCGGAGGACTTAGCGCCTCCAGCGTGGGCCTGACATGCGCGGTAACACCGTCCACCGGTAAGGCTCCGACTTGCAGCGTTGGGACGATCTCTGCCAGCGGGACGGCGACTCTTACCGTTTCGACCACGGCACCGACCACGGCGATGGCGGCTCACCACACGTCATTCCTTTATGCGATGTGGCTGCTGTTCCCCGCGACCGTCTTCGGCACGATCCTGCTGCCGAAACAGAAACGCGCGAAGCTTGCGATGTTCGCCGCGATTCTGTTCATCTCGGCAGGCTGCGTTTTCCAATCCGCTTGCGGTGGAGGCAGCCCCAAGACGACAACCACGCCGCCACCGGTTGGCGGCACTCCTAGCGGCGCTTACTCGATCATGGTGACAGGCGCGGCAACTGGAGTGACATCCCAGACGGCTGGACCGCTGACGCTGACGGTACAGTAGGGCATCTCGCAACCAAAACTTCGCCGAGTCTGGGTGATCCAGACTCGGCGTTTTTCTTTGCTCAAGCCCCGATTTTGGCGGTGAGCTATAACCTGGGAAGGACACGGATCCACTTCGTGCTCTTTTTGTTGGGTCGGGTGGCAAGCAAAATCCCGCCCCATCTCTGCAATGGCGCAGAGGCGGAAGATTCGACACCAGGCTTCATTGCGCTGCCGGCAGTGGCGGACAGGAGTGTCCGCCCTACAAGTGCTAGTCTAAGTCTCTCCAGTTCGGCCCCACGCCCATTTCTACCAGCAACGGCACCGCGAGGGTATGGGCTTTTTCCATTTGCTCTCGGACCAGCGATCGCATTGTCTCTACTTCTTTTTCGGGGACTTCGAAGACCAGCTCGTCGTGGACTTGCAGTGTCATTCTTGATTTCAGATCGCGCTCGCGCAAGGCTTTGTCGATGCCGATCATCGCTACTTTGATCAGGTCGGCGGCGGTGCCTTGCAGCGGGGTGTTGACGGCGGTGCGTTCGGCGAAGCCGCGCTGGTTGGTGTTCTTGCTGTTGATGTCGGGGATGGGGCGGATGCGGCCGTGGATAGTTTTTACTTTCAGGTCGCGGCGGGCTTGCTCCAAAGTTTTGTCGATGAAGGCGCGGACACCTTTGTATTGTTCGAAATAGTTGACGATGAATTGCTTGGCCTCGGCAGGTTCGATGCCGAGATTTTGCGACAGGCCGAAGGGCGAGAGCCCGTAAACGATGCCGAAGTTGACCACTTTGGCCTGGCGGCGATGGTCGGCGGTGACCATCAGTGGCGGAACTCCGAAGACTTGCGAGGCGGTGAGCGTGTGGATGTCGTCGCCGCGGCGGTAAGCTTCGACCAGCAGCGGGTCGTGGGAGAAGTGAGCGAGCAAGCGAAGTTCGATTTGCGAATAATCGGCGGTGAGCAGGACGTGGCCGGGCTCCGCGATGAAGGCGGCGCGGATGCCGCGTCCGAGTTCGGTGCGGATGGGGATGTTTTGCAGATTCGGATTCGCGGATGAGAGGCGTCCGGTGGCGGTTCCGGTTTGGCCGAAAGTCGTGTGCACGCGGCCGGTTTTAGAATCGATCAGTGCAGGCAGCGTATCGACGTAGGTCGATTTAAGCTTTGTGAGCTGACGGTAATCGAGAACCATGCGGGCGATGGGATGGTCTTCGGCCAGCGTTTCAAGCACATCGACGGCAGTCGATATTGTGCGGCCCTTGCCATATTTCACCGGCTTGGGCAGGTTCATCCGGTTGAAGAGAACGTCGCCGAGCTGCTTGGGAGAACCGACGTTGAATTCCATTCCCGCGGCTTCATAGATTGCTTTGGCTTGGGTGGCTATCTCGCGTTCGAGTTCTGACGACATCGTCGCCAGCGCGGCCGTGTCGATCTTGACTCCGGCTTCCTCCATGCGCGCCAGCACCGGGACGAGCGGAAGATCAATTTCCGCATAAAGCCTGGCGAGGCCTTCGCGCTCGACTTCATCGCGCAGGGTGGCAGTGAGCCTTCCCGTGATGTCGGCGGCTTCGGCCAGGCTGCCGCCCAGTTTGAGATTGAAGCGGCGCAGAGCTACGTCGGGCAGGCGATGCGACGCATAGGTCGGGTCGAGCAAGTACGAATACAACATCGAGTCGTGGCGAACACCTTCAAGTTCGAGATCGAGCGAGGCGAGGGCGTGGATGGCTGACTTGTAATCGTGGATCGTTTTCGGCACCGACGCGCTAGTCAGGGCGAATCGCAGTCTTGCGGCTGTCTCGGCGGAATCGAGTTTTACCACGGTTGCGGACCCGGCTTTCGCAGAGATAGCAACGCGCTGGGCTGCGGGCACGACTGTTGCGGATGCTCCGGTTAGCGGCAGCATGGCCTCTTCCGGCTCGTCGTCTTTTTCTTCTTCCGGTTCGGTGGAGAATGCCGCTTCGACGGCGATTGCCAGATCGCCGTCATCCGGTACCGAACCCAGGACGCGTTCTACATCGGCGACGGATTCGGCTTCGGCGTAGTGGGCGTCGGTGACTTCGACCACCGGCAGCAGCTCTTTCAACAGCGAAGTGAATTCGAGTTCGGTGAAAAGATCTCGTAAAGCATCTACAGCAGGTTCACCGGCGCGCATCGCGTTTACGTCGAGTTCGACGGGAACGTTGACGTCGATCGTCGCCATGCTCTTACTGAAAAGTATCGTGTCGCGATTGTTTTGCAGCGACTCGCGGTAGGTTTTCTTTTCCACTTCGGCGGCGCGCTCGAGCGCCTGCTCGACGGTGCCGAAGCGCTTGATGATTTCGACGGAGCCTTTGTCGCCGATGCCGGGTGCGCCGGGAATGTTGTCGATGGTGTCGCCGCGCAGGGCCATCACGTCGACCACTCGCTCGGGAGGCACGCCAAGAATTTCTTCGACTTTCGCGGCGTCGCAGATCAAATTATCTTTCGGCGGATTCAGGATGCAGACTTTGTCGTTGACCAGTTGCATCATATCTTTGTCGCTGGAAACGACGTAGACGGAGTGCGAAGCATCGGCGGCTTTGCGGGCGAGTGTGCCGATCACGTCGTCGGCTTCGAAGCCAGAGAGTTCGAGGATCGGAATGCGATAAGCCTCGAGCGCGCGGCGGATGTAGGGGACCTGCTGCGCGAGATCTTCCGGCATGGCCTTGCGGTTGGCCTTGTAGCCCTTGTATTCGATTTCGGTGAATGTCTGAGTCTTGATGTCGAACTTGCGGACGCTGGTGATGGCTTCGGCCTGCGTCTTGCGGAAGGTGGGCGCGGCGACGTCGAAGACTGCGGCGAGATATTGGGGAGAAAAATCGTCGCGCAGTTTGCGCAGCATGTTGACGAAGACATAGATGGCCGCTGTCGGCAGGCCGGTTTTCGTAGACATGGGGCGCTGGCGAGCCATGGCGTGGTAGGCGCGGAAGATGAACGACATGGTGTCGATGAGGAAGATGGCGCCTTGCGTGGAGTTCGTGACAGCGGGTTTCGCCTGATCAGCCCTCGGCGCTGCCGATCCCGGGGTGGCCTTGGGACCCGAAGATGATTTTCTTGGGGGCAATTAGGGTAGTTTAGCAGTAGAAGCACTCAGCATTCAGCACTCAGCAACAGCCGCAGCAGGGTGATCGATGGTGTTTTCGCATAGTCTACTGGCGTCGCTCCGGGAGCACAAAAATAAAAAACCATTTTTGACTAAATTCTTGAAAACGCGATAGTTAAGCTCGATTGACCCAGGGTGCCATCGCCAAATTCTTTATTCCAAAGGAGTTGCTCCCAAATCCTTGTATTCAAAGGACTTGCTGGCGTGGCCTCCGCGTAAGTCTTTTAGAATCAGAGGCGAATCGTGCGATTCCCCGTAAATCCTTGGTAATGAAAGGGTTAGGCATGCTGGATGCGATATTTCAATCCTAATTTTTCAAAGAACTGATTCGGAACCCGCTGCTGGAGCGGGCATAGGCCATCATTAACGGATTTTCTTAGGGGGGGCAAGGTCAGCCGTCACATTGGGAGTGTGGAAATAGCATTCTTAGAACGAATCTTCAAGGCCGACGTTGCCACCGGAATCTATTCTTGCCCGGTTACCCTCACATCCTCGGTTTCAACCACGCAACTCTGAATCCGGCAAAGCGATCAACAATAAGTCGCGGGGGCGCATCCAAACTGCTCCATGGCCGCTCCTGGCATTTCACTCGGGGTGCAATTCGCGCAACTGCTGCTGCTTGCGATTCCGGTGGCGTGCGTGGCATGGACGGTTACGCATGAAGAGGTATTTCGCGAACCCCGGGAATACTGCCAGCGCCAGCACCGGAGCGCGCGGAGCTTTTCGCGGCGCAAATTCTTTTACGTATTCACGTGCGAGTATTGCCTGAGCCACTATGTGGCTGCGATTTTTCTCCTGATCACGCGCTTCCAGATGATTTATAGCGGCTGGCGCGGAAGTCTGTTGGCGTTATTTTCCCTGGTCTGGGTCGCGAATCAGTACATGAGTGTCTACAACCGGCTGCGACTCGACATCAAGCAGGAACATCTGGAAATCGAGGCAAAGGAAAAAGAAGAAGAGCAAATAAGCAAACAACGAAAGGCCGCCTAAAACAGCGCGCTGTGTATACTCGGGTGCCATGAATCCCATTGCGAGATTTTGCGCACTTAGGCGGGCAGCGTGGTGCGTGTGGATTGCTTTATTTCTGGCGCCGGTGGCGCAGGGGCAAGAGGCTTCAATGCCGCAGGCCGCAGGGCGCGCCGCTGGCGTCCTCGATTCCATGCCACACG
Organism: Candidatus Sulfotelmatobacter sp.; assembly: GCA_049584475.1. Lineage (GTDB taxonomy): Bacteria > Acidobacteriota > Terriglobia > Terriglobales > Acidobacteriaceae > Sulfotelmatobacter. Next base: position 118,479 of record JBAUXX010000047.1, read on the forward strand.
CGAAGAAGATCGATCAGGCGGCTTTGTCGCCAGATGGAATGCAAGTGGCTTATCTCGTGGACGGCGAACTGACGGTTGTGGCCCTCTCCGGTGGCGCGTCTCATTCAGTGTCCGTAGAAGGAAAACCGCCGCTGCGCGATCTTACCTGGTCGGCGGACAGCAGACAGCTTGGATTTCTGGCTGACATGCCGGGCGATATCCCGTCGTCTCAACTTTGGACCGTATCGGTCGATGGCGGTGCTCCGGTAAAGCGGGCGGAACTGAAAGGCTACGCGCAAACGCTGCGGTTTTCGCCGGACGGATCCAAAGTTGCGTTGCTTTTTATCGAGGGCATGCCACGAGTGGCCGGGCCGTTGCAACCGATGACGCCGCTGTCGGGAGTGGCGGGCGAAAAAATTTACGAGCAGCGGCTTGCGACCATTGATCTCGGCACGAACAAGTTGGTTCAGGTCACCCCTGCCGATGTTTACATTTACGAATATGATTGGGCGCCCGACGGGAAAAGCTGGGTGGCGATTGCGGCGCATGGCAATGGCGATGCGAACTGGTGGGTCGCGCGGATGTATCGCATCGCGGCACAGACGGGAGAGATGCACGAGATCTATAAGCCGAAGTTGCAGATAACCGATGCACACGTTTCTCCGGATGGAAAGAATGTGGCGTTCATTGAAGGATTGATGAGCGATGAGGGGATTACGGGCGGAGACGTTTACGTTGTGCCGTTCGCGGGCGGTGCGGCGCGGAATCTTACTCTGAGGATTAAGTCTTCACCTTCGGCGGTGACGTGGACCGGAGACGGCCGCATTGTGTTCGTGCAGGATGGGGATGGAAATTCTGGCTTTGCCGCGGTGGGCTTGAACGGCGGAGCGGTGGAGACGCTTTGGACGGGCGAAGAAGTGGTGGCCACGGGTAGCGATGCGTGGGAGCCTGCGGCTTCGTTTTCTCGCGACGGAATGAAGGCCGCGGTAGTGCGGCAGGCGGCGGGCACGCCAGCGGAATTGTGGGTGGGGCAGATCGACAAATGGCAGCAGGTGACGCATCTGAATGATGGCGTGAAACCTGCATGGGGCGAGACGCGCAATGTGAACTGGATGAACGGGAAAACGCGCGTGCAGGGATGGCTGACGCTGCCGAAAGACTTCACGCCGGGCAAAAAGTATCCGCTTGTGGTGAGCGTACACGGCGGGCCGGCGCATGCCTGCATGTCGCGCTGGGACGAAGGACTCGCCGGTGCAGCGTCGGCGCTGGGGTATTTTGTGCTGTGTCCGAACCCGCGAGGGAGTTACGGTCAGGGCGAGGCGTTTACGCAGGGTAACGTCAAGGACTTCGGCCGCGGGGACTATCGCGACATTGTCGCGGGCATTGATGCGCTCGCGAAACAATTTCCCATCGACCTTGATCGTGTCGGCATACGCGGGCACAGCTATGGCGGATACATGACGATGTGGGCGGAGACTCAGACCACGCGCTTTGCCGCCGCCGTGGCGGGCGCTGGGCTTTCGGACTGGCTGAGCTACTACGGGCTGAACGATATTGACGAGTGGATGCTTCCGTTCTTTGGCGCTTCGGTGTACGACGATCCAGCGGTGTACGCCAAGAGCGATCCGATGCACTTTGTGAAGGCGGTGAAGACTCCGACGCTGATTCTGGTGGGCGAGCGAGATGGCGAGGTCCCGATGGAGCAGTCAGTGGAGTGGTGGCACGCGCTGAAGGCGATGAATGTGCCGACTACGCTGGTGGTGTATCCCGGCGAAGGGCATTTGTTTTTGAAGCCTGCGGATGCGCGGGATTACAACTTGCGAACGCTGGAGTGGTTTGAGGAGTGGTTCGGGAAGGCTCGGTAATTTGGGGTTTTTCGCGCTAAGCTCGCGTGAGAACTCCTCTACCGGTCTTCGTTGGCGTTGAGGCGCCAGGGGTCCTTCGACTGCGCGGCTGCTTCGCTTCGCGAACCATCCACTTCGGTCAGGATGACAATTCTGGGAAACGGACGTTGCATCCTGTGTGTTAAACTTTTTAATTCACATACAGAACAGACTGACGGCAAGCACCTAATCCGCAAATGCTTTTTTCCAAAGAATATGTGGGCTATCTGGCCCGCGAAGTCACCAAGAAACTGATTGCTGGCAAGTTCATCGAGACCGCGGCCGTGCCTGCGGTCACGGAGAAAGTGCATGCCGCCCTGGTGGACGAGCTTTCTCTTGAAGACCGCATCAATGACGACGTGCGCAAGATTCTGGAGACTTACGCGGACGAGATGAACAAGACGGGCGCGAATTATCAGGAGATGTTCCGCAAGGTGAAGAGCGAACTGGTGAAAAAGTACAAGGCGGTGCTGTGAGACTGAGCCGGGACAAAGTCAATGTGCTGGCGCGGGCCGTCTCCGATGTGCTCAAGCAGATGGATGAGGTCGAGTTCATCGAAGATCCGAACACCATCCGTCAGGAGACGCGCAAGATTCTCGAAGACCTGCTCAATCAGGAAGCGAGGATTGACGCCTCGGCGAAGCAGAAGATCGAAAGCCAGAAGCGGACGATTCTGGAAGGTTCGCAAGAGTGGGACATTCTTTATCGCAAGTATTACAACGAGGAAGTGAAGAAGCTGGGCGTGTAGTTCGGAGCAAGGTTACAGAGTTTCAAAGGTTTCAAGGTTTCAAAAACCCGCGAGGTCCCTGCCTTTCCCCGAGACCTCGAACATTAAGCCCTCAACACGCCTTTGATCATGCCATTGCGGTCCGTCGTGCCTTGCCAATGGGCAGGATTGTGCGTGCCCCAACCCGTCCGCCTTCTGAAGATATCGCCGAACCTAGCTAGGCCGGGACACCGAGGCGCACAAGAAAACTGGCGCTGAGACTTGCGTTGCGGTCAGGGCTTTCGTCCGTTTTCGGCAGCCGGACACGGGCATCAATTACTGTCTTCGCCGACCTTCAGGACTGCGAGAAAAGCTTCCTGGGGAATGTCGACTCGGCCGATTCTCTTCATGCGCTTCTTGCCTTCTTTTTGCTTTTCCAGGAGCTTGCGCTTGCGGGAGATGTCGCCGCCGTAGCATTTGGCGAGGACGTTTTTTCGCATGGCGGAGACAGTTTCACGGGCGATAATTTTTGCGCCGATGGAGGCCTGGATCGGCACTTCGAACATTTGCCGGGGAATCAGTTGGCGCATCTTTGAGACCAACGCTTTGCCGCGTTCGTAGGCGAAATCGCGATGCACGATTACCGAGAGCGCATCGACGGGTTCGCCCGCGACCAGGATATCGAGCTTGACCATGGGCGATTCCCAATAGTCGGCGAGGTGGTAGTCGAGCGATGCGTAGCCGCGGGAGACCGTTTTGAGGCGGTCATAAAAGTCGAGAACGATTTCGTTCAGCGGCAACTCGTAGTGGAGCATCACGCGCGAGGAGCTGACATATTCGAACGTCTTCTGCTTGCCGCGTTTGTCTTCGACCAGTTTGAGAATTCCGCCAACATATTCTTCGTTGGTCAGGATGGTGGCCAGAATTACCGGCTCCTGAATTTGGGCGATTTCACTGGGGTCGGGCCAGCGCGAGGGATTATCGACCTCGATTAATTTGCCATCGGTGAGCGTGATTTTGTAGCGTACGCCGGGAGCTGTCGTGATGAGCTCCAGAGCGAACTCGCGCTCCAGGCGTTCCTGGATAATTTCCATGTGGAGCAGGCCGAGAAATCCGCAACGGAAACCGAAGCCGAGAGCGACGGAACTTTCGGGCTCGAAGAAGAATGAGGAATCGTTCAGGCGAAGTTTTTCCAGCGCTTCACGCAGGCGCGTGTGTTCGTGCGAATCGACGGTATAGAGACCGGCAAAGACCATGGGCTTGATCTCTTCGAAGCCGGGGAGGGCTTCGATGGCGGGATTGCCGTCGTGGGTTATGGTGTCGCCGATTTTCGTGTCGGCAACGTTTTTGATGTTGGCGATGATGAAGCCGACTTCACCGGCGACGAGTTGCTCGATCTCGACGGGCTTGGGCGTGAGCACGCCGAGAGTTTCGGCGTCGAACGTGGTGCCGTTCCACCAGAGGCGGATGCGATCGCCTTTTTTCAGCGTGCCCTGGAAGACGCGGGTGAGCACTATAACGCCGCGGTAAGGATCGAACCAGGAATCGAAAACCAGCGCCTGGAGGCGATTGTCGGGACTGCCTTTGGGCGGAGGGACGCGCTTGACGATCGCTTCCAGCACATCCGGCACGCCCTGGCCGGTCTTAGCGCTGATCAGAACGGCGTCGGTAGCGTCCAGGCCGACGGCGCCTTCGATCATCTCTTTGGTGCGCGGGATGTCGGCGCTTTGCAGATCGATCTTGTTGATGACGGGAATGATTTCGAGGCCGTGATTTATGGCGAGATACGAGTTGGCCAGCGTCTGCGCTTCGACACCTTGCGAGGCGTCGACGACGAGTAGTGCGCCTTCGCACGAGGCGAGGGAGCGCGAGACTTCGTAGGAGAAATCCACGTGGCCTGGGGTGTCGATGAGATTGAGCTGATAGGTTTCGCCATCCTGCGCGATGTAGGCCATGCGAACGGCGTGGGCTTTGATGGTGATGCCGCGCTCGCGTTCCAGGTCCATGGAGTCGAGGACCTGGGCCTGCATTTCGCGCGCGGTGAGCGAACCGGTCAGCTCCAGCAGGCGGTCGGCGAGCGTGGATTTGCCGTGATCGATGTGGGCGATGATCGCGAAATTGCGGATGTGGGAGGCGTCCATGCGATGAGGCTAAGAGTTGATTCTAACAGGCTGCAGCAGACTGGATTCTCACGTGATTTATGATTTAGCCATGACGGAAGCGCCTTTCACCGCGATTGATCATGTGCAACTCGCCATGCCGACGGGCGGGGAAGGACGCGCGCGAAGCTTCTATTGTGATTTGCTTGGCATGGAGGAGGTGGCGAAACCGCCGGAGTTGGCCAAGCGCGGCGGATGCTGGTTCGCCAGCGGTACGGTGCAGATTCATCGGGGGGTGGAGAGCGATTTTCGAGCGGCGAAGAAAGCGCATCCCGGTTTGCGATGCCGGGATTATGCTGCCCTCGTTTCGCGGTTGCGCGCGGCGGGAATTGACATCGCGGAAGACGAGAATATTCCCGGGGTGCGACGTTGCCATGTTGGGGATCCGTTTGTGAATCGAATTGAGTTGATTGCCGGTGAATTGGGTGTGTAATTGGGGGCGAACATGCGCGAATTGCGCGCCTCAGGAAGTAGGGATTCTCTTAGCCATGAAAAAGAACATCTGGAGGGCGGTGATCGAGGTCGGCTTTATCATCTTCCTTTTTTATTCGAATCTCCTGATGGGCGAGTTTGAGCGGTCCGGTTTGGGGCAGAGGAAGGGGTTAGCTTGGGCGCTTGCGGATGTCTTCACGTCTGCAAACCTTGAGATCGCGGCCCTAGCCGCGCTGGTTGGTTATGTTCTCTTCGAATTCCTTCGAAAACGATTCTAAGCAAATGCGTTTTTGACAATGGGACGCAAGAGGAACAGGAACAGCGCTCCTGCGATGATGAAGCCAATTCCGCCGCGCAGCCAATCTCCACTTATGCAGTTAATGACATCGCCGACAACCTGTGTCGCGATGATCGCGACCGCTAATCTCCAGCCCCAAAGGCGGCGTCGAAACCAACCGATTCCGGCCGCTCCGAGTGCCACTCCCAGCAACACGAATAGCAGTCCTAGAGTGCGTCCCAACGGCACGAGCTGATTGTAGGCAGTCGGGTTCAGATTCCAGATACGATCGAGAGACGTGCCGCGCCAAAGCAACGTAAATGCTGCCAGACTCGCCATGATGGCACCGAAGAACAAGAAAACGCCGATGGCAGCAAACCCCGATGGCACAGACGCTTCGCTTGGTGCCCGAGCTTTGTGCTCGCTATCTTCCATCTTCCGAATATAGGCCAAGCTTTGAGAGATTGAGTACACTGACCGGGTTCCGTCATTTGAGGTATTCCTCATGCTTAAGGCTGAAGGTTGCCTTCGTCGTTTTCTATTTCTTGATCGGTGCGAGTTTTGCTTTGTCGCAGGCTCTCTCGCCGCAGGTTCACGAATTCGTCAAGGTGGACGCGCCGGTAGTGGCATTGACTCACGTGAGAGTCATCGACGGGACGGGAGCGGCGGCGCGCGAGGATCAGGCCGTTATTATCAGCAAGGGAAAGATCGAGTTGGTAGGCGACGCTTCTGCGGCGGACGTGCCGAAGGATGCCCAGGTGATCGATCTGCATGGGTACAGCGTGATTCCCGGACTAGTCGGGATGCATGACCACATGTTTTATCCGATGGGGAACGGTGTGTTCGGCGAAATGGCTTACAGTTTTCCGCGGCTTTATCTGGCGGGAGGTGTGACGACGATTCGCACGACTGGATCGCTGGAGCCGTACACGGATCTGGAATTGAAAAAGTCGATCGATGCGGGCGAGACTCCGGGGCCCAAGATACACGTGACGGGGCCTTATCTGGAGGGCAAGGGATCGTGGGCGATTCAGTTGCACCAGCTCACAGGGCCGGAGGACGCGGTGAATACGGTGAATTTCTGGCTCGATCAGGGTGTCGACAATTTCAAGGCATACATGTTCATTACCCGCGCCGAGCTGGGCGCGGCAATTCAGGCGGCGCACAAGCGCGGTGCGAAAGTTACCGGACATTTGTGCTCTGTCAACTTTCGCGAGGCAGCCGATCTGGGAATTGATGACTTGGAGCACGGGTTCTTTGTGGATACGGAATTCATGTCCGGGAAGAAGCCGGACGAGTGTCCGGGGTCGGGAGAAGATCCGGTCGCGATGGCGAAGCTCGACGCCAATTCCGGCAGGCTGCACGACACGATTTCGTATTTGATCGAGCATCACGTTGCCGTGACATCGACTCTGCCAGTGTTTGAGATGGGGAGTTTTCCCGGGCGGCCGACGATGCAACCCCGAATCCTCGATGCGCTTTCTCCGGATGCGCGCAGCGCGGTGCTGGCGAATCGCTTGCGAGCGAGCGATGACCGGCGTATTCGTCAGCGTTTTGGAGATACCGGCTCGCCTTTGCCGGCGGCGTTCAAGAAAGAAGAAGAATTTGAATACGCTTTTTCAAAGGCGGGCGGATTGTTGCTTGCCGGCCTTGACCCTACAGGCATGGGCGGAGTCATTGCCGGCTTCGGCGATCAGCGCGAGGTGGAGTTGCTGGTGGAAGCGGGATTCACGCCTGTGGAGGCTATTCACATTGCGACTTCTAACGGCGCGCAATATCTCGGGGAACTTGATCGCATTGGCACAATCGCTCCGGGTAAGCAGGCGGACCTCATCGTGATCAAGGGCGATCCGTCGAAAAAGATTGAGGATATCGAGAATGTAGAAACCGTTTTTAAGGACGGCATTGGTTATGATTCGGCGAAGCTGATTGAGTCGATACGCGGCGTGGTGGGGAGCCGTTGAAGGTCAGTTGGCAGTCGCCAGTTCTCAGTTCTCGGTTCTCAGTTCTCGGCAGATCAGTTCTCAGTAAAATCGTATACATGATCGTGCTCGCTTCTGCTTCGCCGCGGCGTCAGGAACTTTTGCGTAACGCGGCAATTCCGTTCACTGTGCAGGCCGCAGGGATTGATGAAACTGCTTTGGCGGGCGAATCGCCGCGGAGTTGCGCCGAGCGGCTGGCTCGCGATAAGGCGCGGGCGATCTCTCATTTGCGGCCAAACGACTACATTCTGGGTGCGGATACCATTGTTGTGGTCGATGCGGCGATGCTGGGCAAACCTCGCGATGCCAACGATGCTGTCCACATGTTGCGAATGTTGGCGGGACGCACCCATCAGGTGATCACAGGCGTGTGCCTGGTGAAACCAGCAGCCACCGAAGACGTTCGTTCGGAAACTACGCTGGTGACGATGGGCGAATTGTCTGACGACGACATACGGGCGTACGTCGCGACCGGCGAACCGATGGACAAGGCGGGGAGCTATGCGATTCAGGGAATCGCTTCGCGCTGGATTCCACGCATCGAAGGCGACTACAGCAATGTGATGGGACTGCCGGTATCGAAGGTCTATCGGATGTTGCTGGACGCGGGAGCGATCTGAAGAAGAAATCAAGAAACAAAAGATTGGTTGAGCAAGCCGATATTCAAACGCGTACAGAAATGCCGAGAGGGTTTTACGATTTCTTCTCTTCTTTTGTTTCCGCCTTAGGAGCTTCGCCCTCTTTCATGGAGGACTTGAAGTTACGGATGCCTTCGCCCAGGCCCTTGCCCAGGGCGGAAAACTTGCTGGTACCGAAAACCAGCAGGGCTATACCGATAATCAGAATGATATGCAGCGGCTGAAACAGGCCTTCACCCATAACTCCTCCGTTGGGAGCCTGGCGACGATGCCTTGAAAACCCGCATCAGTCAACCCATGGCTTCCCTCTAAAATTCTAGGCTTCCCCACCCGCTGAGTCAAAACAGGGGGGCGATAAACTAACGGCTTTTCTTCGGGGGCAAGTACTTCTTCTCGATCGATGCCACCACCACATAGTTGGGATCGACCATTTCGTTGAGGTGAATCTTCGCGACTTTCGAAAGCAGTTCGTAGGCGTCGAGGTCCGATAATCCGTAGTCTTTGTGAATCCAGTGGACCAGTTCGGTGAAGGCGATGCGGACTGCATCGTCGAGCGGGCGATACGCGCCGACGGTCATGATGGCATCGTCGTTTTCAAATTGCGGCCATTCTATGGTGCGGCCTTTGATCACGCTCAACTGCAACTTTGCCTTCAACGGGACTTCAATGGCGGACCCGGCGACTTCGCCGTCGCCCATTGCCGCGTGGCCGTCGCCGATGTAGAGCAAGCCGCCTTTCACGTTGACAGGAAAATACACAGTGTTGCCCACACTGGCTTCCGGAGAATCCATGTTGCCGCCGAATTCGGCGGGAACGATCGAGCTGCGCGCTTCGCCTTCTGCAGGCGCAACGCCGATGCATCCGAAAAACGGGTGCACAGGAATCTTCACCGAGAAATCATTGTCGAGAGCTTTGAAGGTCGCGGTGTTGGCCGCGTGATCGATATGATAGAACCACACGCGGTCTTTCAAGGGCGGTTCCAGCACAGGGGTGTAATGCGTGCCGTTGAGCGCGCCGAATCCAGCGGAGAACGCTCCGACGCCGGTGTCGCCATCAACCTGCAAATCGAGAATCTTTACGGCAAGCGTGTCGCCGGGCTCCGCGCCTTCTACATAGAAAGGTCCGGCCAGCGGATTGTCGCCCTTGGCCATGCTCAGCGTATCGCCGGGCTTGCGCAGGGCGTTGCCGAAGCAGTCGAGCGTGTTGGTGTCGAGAATATCGCCGGAATGAAGATGAGCAACCGGCTCCGCCGTGGCGAAGAGATATTTCACGTTGTCGTTGGTGGTGGCGTAGTGCACGACTGTCTGCGCCACGGTTGCGTTCGGGACCGTCAGAGACAGTAGCAGTGCCGTGAATGCAATACGAGCGGTCAAAATAGCCTCCAGGGGAACAGGCCGCGAATTAACAGATAGGCAATACCAGAAGCACTGTATCGCAAGTGGTGGGGCCGGGTTCGTAGAATCGACACGTTCCATCGACACCAGAAGACAGAGAGGAGAAAGAACCTTGATTCGAAACTTTAGAAACGCAGCAGCGGCAGCCATTGTTGTGGGTGCGCTAACGTTCTTTACGGCGGCGCCGCCGGCGCATGCCGACGACAGATCGCACTGTCAGCACGCGGTTGAAAAGGCGGAAGCGAGGCTGGATAAGGCGATTCATGATAACGGCGAGCGCAGCCGCCAAGCCGAAGACCGGCGGCGGGAGCTGAATGCCGAGCGAGAACGATGCTGGGGCGCCTATCACCAATGGTGGAATGGCAAAGACCATCGGTGGGAAACCGAGCATAACTGGGAAGATCATCACTAGTGGAATGGTTGCGATCGACTAGCGGGGGTTCAGGATGCGACGGGCCTGGATCCCCAATCGTTTTATACGTTGTCTCTCTTAATCTTTAGTCTCTGCCCTAGCTTGAATCTCCGCCCTAGCTTGGCAATATCTCTTTCAGCGCTAACTCGATCCTGTCGACTTCTTCGCGGATAACACGAATTGACTGCTGGTTCTTCGCGGGATGGGCTAAGGGAGAAATGCCTTCGAGGGCGCCGCGGATGTGATGATTTCGAGCCCAGATGAAGTTCAGTCGCGCACTCCTTTGTTTGCGGTTCTTGTAAACTCCGCCAACAAATTTGGTGGCCAGCCAGGCGAATATCGAGCCGAACAGCAGTTCCAAGGGAATGCGATCCTTTATGCCGTCGAACTCCGAGAACAAAAGCCGGTAGACTGCTTCGCCCATGCCAAACGAGGCAAACAGAATGGTGGCTCCGAACATGAAGACTTTCAGCCGCTCGATTGGCTGAAACTCTATCAAATCATCGTTTCCGTTGCGCGACCGCACAAAATTGAACGTCATACATCCCCCAAAATCTCGCTGTTCTCAATGCCGCAGTCCGCGGCACGAGCTCCAGTCTCGCTGAAATAATAACGTGAATTTGTCCCGCCGGTTCGCGAATTTTTCGTGAACGCGGGCGTGCCGAGCTTCCTGTGCGCTACAATGCCGCCATACGCTTCGCCATTGTTGCTCCAACCCCTTGCGGGAATCCTCGCGAAGCGGCAAGGACCGGTCCTCATGAATGTCCTGTTGTTGTCCATGCCGGATTCGTTCGAACACATGCCTCCAGCCGCCATACGCATGCCCAATGGCGCGCTTACTTCCCTGGCAGGAAACGTCGATCCGCATCATCGCGTTGCCGTCGCCGATCTGATCCTGGTGCAGAGGAAGGTTCGCGAGACCGTTACTCGCTTAGTGCGCGAGCTGGACCCCGAAGTCGTCGGACTTTCCATCATGACGTTTCAACGTCGCACCGCCGCTCGCATTATCGAGTTGGTGCGGTCGCTCCGGCCGGGAGTGAAGATCGTGGTTGGCGGTTACGATCCCAGCCTTGCCCCGGAAGCGTACGAAAACATGGGCGTGGATTATGTGGTGCGCAGCGAAGGCGAAGTCACCTTCCGCGAACTTCTGCGTGCCATTGAGCAGGGCGCCAGCGTCGAACAGATCGGCGGACTGTCTTATTACAACGGCGAGAGCTGGGTACACAATGCCGGACGCCCTCCGCACCGCCTGGAAGACAGCGAAATCCGCCAGCCCAATCGAGATGCGCGGGTGCTCAAGGGATATACCATGCTGGGCCGGCAGGTTGACGTAATCGAAACCTCGCGCGGCTGCACCTACGATTGCAGTTTCTGCTCCATCATTGAAATGCGCGGCCGCAACTTCTTCGCTTATACCTTCGACCGCGTTCTGGCGGACATTCGTGACGCCCGCGATCACGGCGCTCGAACCATTTTCCTTGTCGACGACAACATCACACTGAACGTCAAGCGCTTCGAGGCCCTGTGCGAAGCCATCATCGCTGCCGGTTTGCACAAGATCGACTACTTCGTGCAGGCCATGACTTCCGCCATCGCCAATCACGGCGAAACGCTGGCGCCCCTGATGCGCCGCGCCGGATTCCGCTACTGCTTTCTCGGCATTGAAAACATCATGGAAGGCGACCTGGAATTTCTGAAGGCTTCCGCCAAGAATACTGAACGGACCAACGGCCATGAAGTCGGAAACGCTACCCTCAAAGCCATCGATTACCTGCACCGCAACCAAATGTTAGTCGTCGGCGGATTGATCGTCGGCAGTCCGGGCGACACGAAAGAATCCATCGAAGCCAACCTGGAATTCGCCCGCCGCTACGTCGACTGGCCTTATATTCAGCATCCCACGCCTTACCCTCGCACGCCCATGACGAAGGAATTTCGCGATCAGGGTTTGATCATGAACGAGAGGCTCGAAGAGTACGATGGCACCACAGCGGTCGTCCGCACCGAACATCTGCCAGCGGAAGAAATAGAGTTCATGCGCTGGAAAGCTGAGCGTTGGATGAAGGTTCATCATATTCCCGTGGCCATCCGACACGATCCCAAGTTCGTCCTGTTCAGCGGATGGAAAATGCTGGCCCACACTTTCCGCGGAAGCTCGGTCCGTTCTGCGCTGGGCCTGGAGAGCGACAAGAAAGTATTCGAACGCTATCGCGCCATTCGCCAGGCAGAGCGCGAATACGTCTAGGTCGCGCTTTTCGTCTCAGGCGATTGCGACTCACTGCTGTTCGAGATACACCACGTTAACCGCGTATGATCCGTTTCGATCGCCATGATCCACGTATTCCCCACAAGATAAAAAGGGAACTGGGAGTCATTCGTAAGGTAATACTTCGTGAACTTGGTCTGGGCTTTCGTCCTGACGCTCATGGCATAACAGAGGCGGGTTCCTGCTCGCCGGAAATAATTTTCTTCAGCATCAGGTAGAACTTGCGCCTCTGGCGCTCTATATCGTGGTTGGCGGAGAACACCTCAAGCGCTCGATTCGCCAACTTCGCTTGATACACCGGTGAGAGTGCAATTTTCGCTATGCCGGCAGCCAATGCCTCCGGGCTGGACTGGTTCACGATTTCAGCAAAGCCTTGCTCGGAAGCGTAACGGACCAGGCTGGAATATTCAGGACCGAAGATCAGAATTGGTTTGCCCGCCGCCAGGTAGTCCGCTGTCTTCGAAGGAAACGCCGTTTCCACCGCATCGCGAGCGGGCTCTGAAAACGAGTAAGGGAGAAAAAGAATATCGGCGTCCGATAGCGCATTTGCCAGCCCGGATTGGGGAACCCAACCTCGGCACACAACGTTCGCGTTGTCCCAGCCGTACGACCGCTTCTCAGCGTCCGTAACGTTGGCGCACAGATGCAGCCGAACTCCGGGCACACCGTAATTTTCTAACTTCCCACTGGCGATCAAATTGACTAGCAGGTCAAGACAATCGCGTACCGTGTATCCGATCGTCCCGGCAAACAGGATGACAGGCCCACTCTGGCGCGGACTCGCGGCGTCGCTTCGAGGGAGGCGGGCAGGAGCTTCGGTAGATGGCAGTTGAATCTCCGATTCCACACCGCATTCCCTGAAGACCAAGCGCTGCATTTCCGGACTCACTGCATAAACGTGAGAGGCGTTTAGCAGAATCTTTCTCGTCAGGCGGCGCATGATTCTTCTTGTTGCACTCAGCGGAATGGCAGTCGCGTCGACGAAGTTGTCATGAACGATTGTTACGTGAGGCGTCGCCGTGATCCACGCGGCCAACGCGGCCGCGAGATAATAGCGACCTTGAACGACAGTAATCAGCGATTGAACCCGTTTGCGCCGTATCTCAATCATTGTTCTTAGCGCGACAAGGGCGAGAGCGAACAGATTGGCGGCCCGCGCCAGCGGCCTCGTCCATGGCGAGAGGGAACTGAAACTGGATAGCGCAATGTGCGGACAATCCAGAAGCCCCGTTGGTTGCGACGCTGTCATCCCCTGTTTTGACGTGATCACCGTCAGGCAATTCGAGGGATGTTGGGCAAGCAATCGTTTTAGAAGGATGGCGCCGCCATGATGATTCGAGGGAGGGAATTCGCCCACAAAGAGCAGCCGGGGAGAGGACGTGACGGCCTCCTCGTGATCGGGCGGCGGCGTCATCCGGCGCGGCGACCTCTATGCTCCAAAGTTCGCATCCGCTACCTTGCGAGTCTCGAGGTTGTAGACGCGGCGCATCCATTCGGCGGTGATTCGCAGGCCTTCTTCCAGGCTATAACTATCCTGGTGGTGGAGATCTTTGATTGCTTTCGACACATCGACCAATTTATGGCGAGTCGTTTGGAACTCTGAATCCGCGCGCTGAGCTAACGCCGGCGAAGCTCCCGTTACCTTTACCACCAAATCAGAGAGTTCTTCGATGGTGTGATGGTGGGTTCCTCCGATGTTGTAGGTCTCTGCCGGCTTGAAATTCTCCGTGATGTTTCCGAGAGTGCGAACGATGTCGGGCAGGAAGCTGGAAGTGCGCGAATGGCCGCGGAAAACGGTCCAGGGAAGGCCATTCAACGCGCAATAAAGAAAGCGGCAGTTTACAGAGCGATAAGGGCTGTAATATTCGCCGGGGCCGAATGTGTTGAATAACCGCACCACCACGGACTCCGTTCCATAGCGCTGCCCGGAGTTGCGCAGTTGCATTTCATTCACCCACTTGGTGATGGCATAGTCGTTCATCTGCTTGATCTCGTGGTCGTCCATCGTCGTTTCGACCATCAACTCGGGCCAATCTCCGTAAACCTCCGAAGAAGAGAAATGGATGAGGCGGAACTTCAAGCGCTCCTGGAGGCGAATGACGTTCTTGGTGCCGATGGCATTGGTCCGCCACAGCGTCTCGTAGAAGTCTTCTCCGTTCCAGCGGCCGAACTCAGCGGCGCAATGGTAGACATAATCGAATGGACCCAGCGATTCCATCACGCGCTCGATCTGCCGGAACTCTCCTACATCGCATCGGGCGTACTGAGGTGAACTGATGTCAGTGGAAACGGAGAATCCGACTTCGTCCGGCTGATGCGCGATGTCGCAGGAAATTACGCGGTGCCCGCGCGTCCGCAGATCGGCCACCAAGCCGGCGCCCACGGTACCTAGCCCTCCCGTTACCAGTATCCGCATGTTTTATCCGCTCGAAACCCAACGCGTTGGAACGATTGCGGCGCGTGGGTTCAGTATCGCCGACAAAGTATATTCCTGACGCATTTGCCAGGAAACCGAGGCCTGCATTCTGGCTGGATCACCGAGCCGAGGCAACTGGATAATAGCCGTCTTTTGTATAAATCTTGAGGCCGGGACGATTTACGCGGACTTCGATGTTGCGGTAGGCGGTGCTGGCGGTGGCGCGGGTCGTATATCCGAGGGTGTATTGGTTGCGAGCCTCGGATGTGACCTGGGCGTAGGCTTCTTCAATAGAGTTGCGAGTGAACTCGGTGAAGACCTGGCCTCCGCCAGTAGCGGAAGTGTATTTGGGCAGAAGGTTACCGTAACCTTCGCGCGGTAAGTGCAGGCGTTCGATCTGCCGGTAGACGGGCAACGCGCCGGTGTCCAGCGCCACGGCTTTGACCTGAACGCCCTGCGCCAACAGCAGTTTCAGCACATCGCTATAGCTGGCCTTGCTGCCCATTTCGCGCCCGTCGCTGATTACGAAGATTACCCGGCGGCGCGTCTTGTCGCGTTTGCTCAAGTCAAGAGCCGCTCGCAGGATAGCGTCATTTAGAACGTGGGCTTCTTTCGGCGGTGTGTTGACTGGCGCTGTAGGGCTGCCAACGGGAATGCCGTTGACCGTTGGACCACCCGGGCCCAGAGGCCCTCCCAGTACGGGTACGCCATTGTTGCGGCCGCGTTCGGTTTTCATCTGATTCAGCACTGCGGTGAGCCGCTGGTTGGGGGCGTTGAAATCCGTGACCTGGCTGACGGTGCTGCTATAGGTGTAGAGAGCGACTTCGTCGTAGGCACTGAACGCCCCGACGAGTGCAGGAAACGTCTGGTTAATTCTTTGCACGTCGGCGTCGGGCATGCCGAGATCTACGACAACAGCGACCGACAGCTCGAAGGGATCGCTGGTGAAAAACGCCATCGTCTGCTTCTTGCCATTTTCGAGGACGACGAAATCATTAGGGAGCAAACCGTCAACTCGGCGTCCATCGACATCTTTCACCATGACCGGAACCTGCACGAAGTTAACGTTGGTGACGAGCTTGAAGAGCTGTTCTTTGTTGGCGCTGCTCTGCCGGGAGGCAGTGCCGGGCGGCACGGTACGAACTGGCGGCATAGCCGGCGGCGGCTCCGTTTCGTCACTGGTGGGCGGAGGGGTGTCGCCGGGGAAGGGAAAAGAATTCTTTGGCTGAGCCTTTTTCGGCGCAGTGTCGGCTGGTTGGGTATCTCCGGAATCGGCTGATGGGGGCGGGGGAAGAGGAACTTTGTCGTCGAGCCGAGTGGGCGGAGCGGCAGCGGGAGGTTGTGCGGCCGAAGGCGCGTCGGGGACATCCTGGGATTGCGCGGGTTGCTGGCTCGGGTTATTTCCAGTCTGACTCTGCCCCGATTGACAGTAAGCAGATGGAACCGGGGCCAATAGTATCCCCGCGAACAGAATCGCGATTTGCGGCGGCAACGTCTTTCGTTTCAATGGCATTGGCCCTCATTCGCCTCTCAAAGCAACAGACCCGTCCTCAAAAACGCCGCAACCGCGAACCGGAGCATCAGCAATGAAGAACATAGGCACTAATTCAAGCGACAAAAATCAACGATGCCGCCCTTTGTGATGCTCGAACCGGTCCATTTGGTGCATCTAAGCTGTAGGACTAGACTAACAAAATCAGCTGAGAAAGTTCTTCTATAAAGAGAATGCGAATGTCGAAAGAGTTGGCGCGCTCCAAAATGATACAAGGCTTATGGCTGGCGATTCTGCTTGCCGCCATGCCCTCCGCGTTTGCCCAGGATTCGGGGCAGAAGGCTGAAGATCAAAAGCCCGACGAGACGATCAAAGTCAACGTAAATGTGGTCCAGCTATTTTTCAACGTCAAGGACAAGCACGGCACGTTGATTCCTAACCTGAACAAGGCGGACTTCGACATTGCAGAAGATGGAAAACCGCAGACCATCAAATACTTCAACGCGGAAACCAATCTTCCGCTGACCCTGGGAATTCTGATTGACGCCAGCGGGAGCCAGCGCAATGTCATCGACATGGAAAAAGAAGTGGGCGGGGCATTTCTTCATCAGATACTAACCGACAAAGACGAAGCGTTTGTGATCAGCTTCGACATCAGCGTCGACCTATTACAGGATTTCACCCGCGACACGCACCGGCTACAAGCTGCCCTGAACAAAGCCAAGGTCAATGTGGACTACACCAGCGGGGGAATTCCGGGCATGGGCGGCGGCCCGGTTCCGACTCAGAACGCACCGGGGACGCTGCTGTATGACGCGGTCTATCTTTCGGCGCACGACATGCTATCGAAGGAAGTCGGGCGCAAGGCGATGATCCTGCTGACCGATGGACAGGACGAAGGCAGCAAGCTCAAAATTCAGGATGCGATTGAAGCGTCGCAGAAGTCGGATTCGATCGTCTACGTGCTGCTGTGCGCCGACCGTGGATTTTACGGTGGGATTGGTTATTCGGGAGAGTCGGAAATGCGCAGGCTAACCGAGCAGACCGGCGGGCGCGTAATCAATGTAGGACACAATTTCGACAAGCTGAGAGACGCTTTCGATCAGGTCGCGGCTGAGTTGCGCAGCCAGTACAACATTGGTTACACATCGACGAACACCGCACAGGACGGCAGCTACCGCAAGCTGGAAATCAAGAGCAAGCAGAATTATAAGATTCAGTCGCGGGCAGGATATTACGCTTCGCCGCGCGACCAGGGGCAATAAAAACTAAAGACAACACCAACGGCAGGCGGGGAGTGCCCGCTCTACTGCGGGGTTAGGAGATATCCGTGTTCCTGGCCCTTGATCATGCCCAAGCCCACGATTTGTCCCGCATTGTTGATTCCATCGGCTTCGATCAGCGTCCAGCCCGATCCTGAGGGGATTAATTTGTTGAGGTCTTTCATCTTTCCGCCGCTATAGACGATCGCGTGATAGGTATTGGCGAATGTGGACTTGCCGACCACGACTCCCGAATCGTTGATGGCGTTGCCCCAGGTGGTGCTGGTACTTCCGGCAATCGTGCCGAGATCTCTCAACGGGCCGTTGCCGGTGGAGATGAACGCATGGGCGAGACGCCCGCTCTTGGGCGAAGTGTAAGCTTGACCGGTGATCTGATTTTTATTGTTGATGGCTGTAGCAAGGCTCCAGGGTCCGCCCAGGGTTCCCATCTTCGTCATCTTTCCGTTGTTCCAGATAAAGCCGAAGAAGTTGCCTTGCGCGTTATAGGAAATGCCGACCACGACGCCCGAATTATTGATGCCTGAGGCGCTGTTCCACCACGAGGTGTTAGTCGATCCCAAGGTTCCGAGATCGATCATCTGGCCGCCGCTATAAAGAAACGGATGATTTTCTCCGTCGGAGGTGACCGCGGAGCCGACGATTTGACCAACATCGTTAATGGCATAACCCACTGCGGAGCCGCCGCCGAGATCCCCGATGTCGGTCAGCTTGCCGTCGGTCGCCAGAAATGCGCGATAGGTGCCGGCTGCGTTCTGCGAGTATCCGGCGATTTGGCCGGAGGAGTTGATTCCAAGGCCGATGGCAGAGCTTCCTCCGAGCGTACCTAGAACGCTCATCTCGCCTTTGCTGTAGAGAAAGACGCCGCTGAGGTTAGGGTCGTCACTTCCCACGGCGCCGGTGACTTCTCCTGTGGCGTTCACGCTTTGCGCGACGCTATAAGCATTCGACTTGGGCGCGCCCAGGTCGGTCACAGTGTAGGTTTGAGCTGAAGATAATGCCGATGCGGCTGTGAGAATCAGAGAGAAAAGATAGAACCGACGAACGGACATAAGCACCTCCGGAGGACGTACTTCGGATGAGAATTCTCGGCGATGCGTATGGCGGACTTGTCAAAGAAATGTCATTTTTTCATTCTGTGAACCCGGCAAAACTCTCCCGCAAGACTGGATTTCTATTCGGGCTCTTCCTCCCAGCGCACGGTTCGTTCTTCGTTGCTGCTCTTACGCGCCAGCAGCAAGGCTCGCATGGTTCGCAAGGCCTGTTCCATCGTCACATCGACTGGCGTTCCTTTTTCTATCGCGTCTCGCACATTGGCATAGAACCCGCGATAGTCTCCCGCCTCACTTTTTATCTTGGTACCGCGGGGCTCAGCCACGAGCGTCAGCGTTCCCCATTCCTGCTCGGTTTCCTGGCCCCAATCTTTGCCCGCAGGAATTTTTCCCGCCCGCAGCCGTTCCTCCTGGGGATCCATCGCATATTTCAGAAACGATCCCTTGGTTCCGTGAAGAAGGAAATGCGGGCCGGGAGCGAAGGCGACAATTCTCGCCCTCAGCATCGCGCGCAGGCGCGGATATTCCAGGCATACATCGAACGAGTCATCGACTTGCGAGCCTTCGCGCTGGCGAAATGCTTTCGCCGTGATGGATTGCGGCTCGCCGAATAAAACCAACGCCTGATCGATCAAATGCGGACCCAAATCAAAGAGCACGCCTGAGCCGGGATAATCTTCACGTTCGCGCCACACGCCCGGTTTCGGCTCCAGGCGGAATCGGTCGAAGCGGGATTCGTATTCCGCGATTTCTCCGAGCGTTCCGGCGCGAACAAGTTTTGTAAGTGTACGGAAGTCTCCGTCCCAGCGCCGGTTTTGATAGACGGTGAGCAGGCGGCCGCTCGCCGCAGCCAACTGCGCCAGTTCCTGGCATTCTTTCAATGTGGGGGCAAAGGGCTTGTCAACGACCACATTCCGGCCAGCGAGCAAACACGCCTGCGCTAAGGGAAAGTGAGAATCGTTGGGCGTGGCCACCACGCAGAGCTGGATCGATTCATCGGCGAGAAAGTCGTCGAGATTTCGCGCCACGCGCACGGCCGGATAATGCTGTTGCGCCAGCGATCCGCGGCGTTCGAGGATGCAAGCCAGTTCCATGCCTTCCACTCCCTGTATTACTGGCGCATGGAAAGCCTGTCCCGCTAATCCGAAACCGATTAACCCCACTTTCACCATTGGACTGTTTCCTTTCTAAGCGTCTCGACTACGTCTGGCGTCCCAGCACCGTACCAAGTCTAATCCTGCGGTTTACAGCGTATTGCCGATGTAAGCCCAGTAGACAACCGCCTATAAATGTAACTGGCGGGAGTGATCCGCGCACAGGAGACGACGATGAGATTCGGACCTTTCTTGGTAATTGCTCTGCTGTTGATGGTGTTATGGGCCGGCGGGTTTCTCATGTTCCACGTGGCCAGTGGCTTGATTCACTTGCTGCTGTTGTTCGCCGTGATTTCTTTTGTCGCTCATCTTTTGATGGGACCAAGAACCGCGTAGACGCAGCGCAGTTCTTCGAACAGGCGCGGGAAAGACGCAAGAGAACCTGCTAGCGATCTTTCACGCGCCTTACAAATTTCAGCCCCGACCAGATCTCTGTAACCGCACACACCTTTACGTCGACCAGCCCAGCCTTTAAACCAATTCCCCGCACGACATTCTCGTCGAGATCGGTCTTTACTCCGGACGATTTCTTCGGCCAGCTTACCCAAAGCATTCCTGCCGGGGCCAGCGCTTTAGTGGTCCGCAAGAATTCCTTCTCTAACTGCATGCGAGAGCTGCTGAACAGCATGGCAAAATCGAGCGGAGCTTTATTTTCCGGCACTCGCTCGCAGTCTTTTAGAGCTGGCTGCAGTACAGCGAGGACATCCGCGGGAAGGCCGATAAAGAATGTTCGAAATCCGTTCTTGATGCCCAACTTTTTCGGAAGCGGTGTGCCAGAGTATCCGGGCATGGGCAAGGGGAATGGAAGAGGAATTATCGCGTTGGCGCGTAATAGCCCTTGCGCGAGCGCACATGGAAATTCTTGCTGTCGTTGGCCACAATTTCAATTTTGCGGAAATGGCCGTCCGTCTTGAAATTTGCCGGCTTGTAGTTGATGGCGTATTGGCTGCGCAACTCACTCTGAATTTCGGCGAAGGCGTCGGCCACGTCGCGAATCTGGAAGGGGAAAAAGGCGCGGCCACCGGTTGCGTCGGCAATGCGCTCCAACACTTTGTCCCCCGGACCCTTCGATCCGCTGACGTTGGTACTGATGGTGTAAACGATGGCATCGGCCCGCTCCGCCATTTCGATCGCTTCCTCGCGCGTTACGTGGCTCAGATTGTCGTCTCCGTCGCTCAACACAATGAGGGCGCGGCGAGAAGCATTGCCCTGCGGGCCTTTCAACAACTTGTCGCGGCACGCGAAATAGATGGCGTCATAAAGGGCCGTGCCGCCTCCGGGACGCAGTTCGTGAACTCCGCGAGCCAGCGCCTCGGTGTTGTCGGTGAAGTCCTGCGTTACTTCCGGAGTGGCATCGAATCCCACAACAAAGGCGCGGTCGTATCTGGGCCGCACGGTCTGATTCAGAAATTCGATCGCCGATTCCTGCTCGAACTTGAAGCGGTCGCGCACCGAGTTGCTGGCATCGATCAGCAATCCAACTTGCAAGGGCAAATTGGTTTCGTTGTGGAAGCTGCGAATATCTTCCACCGGCTTGTTGTCGTCCAGAACGCGAAAGTCATTTTGCTTCAGGTTGGTGATGCGATGGCCGTGTTTGTCGGTAACGATGAAGACGACGTTCACTTCGTTGGAGCCGACGACGAATTTTGGAACGTCATCCGGAGAGGCAGGCTGATCGCTCGCGGGAGTCTGAGCATCCGGCTGGGGCGCGGTGGCCGGCGGATTCGCCTGCGGCGCGCTAGACTGTGCAGGCTGGGCGATGGATTGCGGAGAGCCAAACGCCAGCGTTAAGCCAAGCGCCAACGCCAGCCAATAGACCTGTGCGAAAAAGCGTCTCATCTAGACCCCTATTATATCCGGCCAGTAAACGGTACGTCGTTGTGACTCAAACCGGCGATTCAACCGGTGGTTCAACCGGGAATTGTACTCTCGATCATGGCTAGAAAGGATTGCAGTTCAGCCGGCAAGTCGCTTTTGAGGGCAATCTTTTCGCCGGAGCGCGGATGCTGCAATTGCAAAGCTGCCGCGTGCAGAAAATTGCGCCGCAATGTTGGAGGCTCTGAATTCCCCTGTAATTTGCGAGGCGCGCCGTACAAGGCGTCGCCCACTATCGGATGTCCCAGCGCGGCCAGGTGAACGCGAATCTGGTGCGTTCTTCCAGTGTCGATTTTCACTTCGAGGAAAGTGAACTTGCCGAAACTGCTTTCGATGCGCCGCACTGCACGATAGTGAGTGATCGCCTCGCGGCCTCCGCTGAGCCGGGTTGTCATGCGCGTGCGCCGCACCGGGTCGCGGCTGATGCTCTGATTGATGGTGCCGGCGTCTTTTTTTGTCCATCCGTGAACCAGCGCTACATAAGTCTTCTTTACTTCGCGGAGCGCAAACTGTTCCGCCAGCTTGCGGTGAGCTTCGTCATTTTTTGCCACGACGATCAGTCCGCTCGTCTCTTTGTCCAGCCGGTGTACGATGCCTGGTCGCAGTTGCCCGCTTAGGGCCGAGAGACTGGCAAAGTGGTGCAGCAATGCATTGACCAGCGTTCCGCGATTGCGGGCGTCTTCGGTTGCACCGGCGCCGGCGTGGACCATCATTCCAGCAGGCTTGTTGATTACGGCAAGATCGTCATCTTCGTAGCGGATGTCGAGGGGGATCTCTTCGGCAATGGCGCGGAGCGGCGGGCGCTCGGCCTCGCCTAATATCTCGATCTGTTCTGTGCCTCGCAGTTTTAGCGAGGCTTTTGCCGCGATGCCACCCACCAAAACTTTCCCTTCGGAGATGAGTTCCTTCACGCGCGCGCGGCTTACGCTTTCCATCCGCACGGCAAGAAATTGGTCGAGGCGCTTTCCCTTGTCTTCAGCGGAAACTGCAATGAAAATTGGAAACGCTTGCGCCATTCGGAGAAAAGGATAACAGCAGATTAACGCAGGCGGTTCAGTGCGAAGAGTATCGGCCTGTCTGGCCGCACTCACTGTCTACGCCGGAACGGTTTTCGATCCCGGCCGCCACCACCAGATCAAACCACCGCCTATCACGAGTCCGATGGCGATCAATTGGGTTCCGGTGATTGCGCCGCCGAATACCGATCCACGTCCCGGATCGTCGCGCAGGTATTCGAGGAAGAAGCGGGCAATTCCGTAGATGAACAGGAATGCTCCGAACACCTCGCCGTCAAATTTGCGGCGTTTGAGAAGCCACATCAGGAAAAAGAAATTCGCCAGCTCCACGGCTGACTCAAAAAGCTGAGTCGGCTCCAGTGGAACGTTCAGCGGCGTTCCGGTGATGGAATTCGCCAGCGGGTTGGTAAATGTGACGCCCCAGAAATGATGAGTCGGCTTACCATAACAACATCCTGCGGCGAAGCAGCCAATGCGGCCGATGGCATGACCGAAGGCCAGACCGGGGGCGAACGCATCGCAGGTACCAAGCGGCGGCATGTGATGCCTGTGCACGTACCACGCCGCGGCGATAAAAGCGGCAATCAATCCGCCGGAAAAAACACCGCCCGCCTGTAGAGTCGAAATGCTCAAAATGTCGCGGAGCGACATGCCTTCATTGATCACATAAAGCACTTTCGCGCCAACGATTCCGCAAAGAACGACCAGGATGCCGAGGTTCCACGCCTTTTCGCCATCGATTCCAAGACGCTCGGAATTGCGGACACTGATCCACAAACCCAGCAGGACCCCCAGCGAGACGAGGAACCCATAGGTTGGAAGGAAGAACCGCCCAAAATGCAAAAGTTGTGGATGCACAGGTTATTTAGATGCGCGACGATGCGCAGAAGCTATCCCGACCAGTCTAGCAGGAACAGTGGGGGCGGAAAGAAGGCTTTAGCTAGTGTAGTCGCTCGAATTGAAACTAGTCCACGCGAGATCTCTCGCCCCGCTGTTGAAAACGCGGGGCTTCGAGATGACGCCTAAAGTCAAAGGGAGGGCAAACTGAGTCATTACCGGCGGGCGCTCTTAACTTTCTGCTGTCTCGCAAGAATCACTCCCCACAACGTTCTCTACACGGTAGCCTGACGCTGGGTGCGGCTAACCAAACGCTACGCTCGCCGCATCGCAGAGTTGGAGCATATTCGGCTGCCTGGTACGGAGGTCGGCTTTATGAACGCTCGCTTCGTCTGTTTTCTAATTTTTTGCGGCAGCCTTTTCGCGCAGTCCTCTCAGCCTTCTCTCACCATTTACAACCAGAACTTTGCCGTCGTGCGCCAGGAAATGCCGCTCGATCTGAAGGCCGGCGAGAACCAGGTCAACATCAACGACATCACGATGCATCTCGAGCCCGACTCCATCATTCTGCGCGACCCCAGCGGCAAACATACTTTGCAGGTGCTGGAACAGAATTATCGCGCCGATCCGGTCTCGCAGTTTTCATTGCTTTCTCTGTATGAAGGCCGCACCATCGATTTCCAATTGCCTGACCGCACTATGGTGAAGGGCAAAGTTATCCGCAGCGGTTTTGTGCGGGGCGATACTTTCAACATGGACGGTTCCGGGCAGTCCTCGCCCGGCCAGGAAGATCCTATTATTGAGGTTGGCGGCCAGTTGCAATTTGGACTCCCCGGCACGCCTGTCTTTCCCGATCTCACGGGAGAAACGATTCTCAAGCCTCGGCTGGAGTGGCTGCTCGCGACAGACAAGGCCGGAAAATTTCCCGCCGAATTTTCTTACGTTACCGGCGGCATGACGTGGCAGGCCGCGTACAACATCGTCGCGCCGGAAAAGGGAGATCTGGTCGATATCGTCGGTTGGGTGACCATGGACAACCGGACCGGCAAGACGTTCGAGAATGCGCGCATCAAGCTGATGGCGGGGGACGTAAACAAAATTCAGCAACCGGGGATGGCTGGCCGGCAAGTCTTTGCCATGGCCGGCCCTGTTGACGCCGTTTCGCCTCCGGTTACCGAGAAAACCTTCGACGAATATCATCTCTACACGCTGCAACGCACCACGATTCTCCGCGATCACGAGACCAAACAAGTGGAGTTCATCCGCGCGGCAGCTGTTACAACCAAGCAAATCTACATCTACGACGGACTCAAGATCGATCCCAACCGTTACAACGGGTGGGGCTGGGAGAACATTCGCAACGATCATTCCTATGGCACCGAATCGAACCCTAAGGTTTGGGTCATGCGCGAGTTCCGCAATTCCGAGGCGAACCATCTCGGCATGCCGCTGCCCAAAGGCCGTGTGCGGTTCTACCGGCGCAATGATGATGGGCAAGTGGAGTTCACCGGCGAAAACGTCATCGATCACACGCCCCGCGACGAAACCATCCGCATCTACACTGGCAATGCTTTCGACCTGACGGGCGAACGCCGCCGCACGAATTACGTTTTGAACATAAACCAGAACACCGCGACGGAATCGTTCGAAATCAAAGTTCGTAACCACAAAAAAGAGCCGGTGGAGGTTCGCGTCGTCGAACATCTATATCGCGCATTAACATGGGACCTCAGCGCCAGTTCCACCGATTACAAAAAGACCGACAGCCATACCGTTGAGTTTCCTGTGACCGTTGCTCCCGACGAGGAAAAGACGATCACCTATACTGCGCACTACACCTGGTAAGAACGCTTTGTCGAGAGTCTTTATTGAGCCAGCCGATTTGTGAATCCTGAACGAACGCTGCTTCATCACTAACGAGGATCAGACAAGCGTTACAGTGAGGAATCAGCTCATGTCACAAAGCACATGCACTCATCTCAACCAAATCCGCGACGTCACTCCGAGTGGCAAGGGCTGTAAGGAATGCCTGGAGATGGGTGACACCTGGGTCCACCTGCGCTTATGTCTCGAGTGTGGACACGTCGGCTGCTGCGATTCTTCCAAGAACAAGCACGCCACCAAGCATCTTCACCACACCAAACATCCGATCATGCAGTCGTTCGAGCCGGGGGAGGATTGGCGCTGGTGCTATATAGATGAAGCGATGGTTTAACGGCGCCACCCCGACCACTTAGTCGAAGACCTGCCCCACATTACCTTGGTGACCTTACCTGAGGGTTAGATTCTTCTTAAACTTCAGTTCTCATGACGACCCTGACGCGGCGGCGAACCACACCGGGCGCGAAGTCTATAGCCTTAATTCTGGTGGCACTGATAATCACCTTCTGCTCCTCCGCCATTGTTGGAGCGCAAGACTCAACGGAAGTTCACCGTAAAGTTCTGAATCGCCTCGCCCCTGAATATCCCAGTGTCGGGCGCATGTTGAACCTTCGCGGCAGCGTCAAGCTGGAAGCGGTCGTTGCACCCAACGGCACCGTGAAAACAGCGGAAATCAAAGGCGGCCACCCGGTTCTGGCGCAAGCGGCGCTGAATGCGGTGTACAAGTGGAAATATGAGCCTTCCGCGAAGGAAAGCCACGAAGTGATCGTCGTCCAGTTCGCTCCCGAATAGACGCGACCTCGGCCCGACTGACACGCTTTTCAATAAACTCGAGCTCCAGCCGCAAGTTGCCTTCGCTCATCCGCGCAGCACTGCCAGGCGTTTGTGATACAAATTTCTGTGGTCCTCATGCGCCGATCTTTCATCCTTTGCCCCAATTTCCGATCCTTGACGGTACTGGCATGCTGAGGGGATTTTTCGTCAGCCTTTCGGAGAACCGGCCGCTGCGCAACTTTGCCGAGAGTTCGGCCATCGGCCGCCGTCTTTCGGGACGCTTCGTTGCGGGAACCGAAATCGCCGACGCGGTCCGCGCCACCGAGGCTGTCAACCACTCAGGCATGAGCGTGTCGATCGACAACCTCGGTGAAAACGTTACCAACGCCGAAGAAGCTCGTCACAGCGCTCATCTCTACCAGGATATTCTCGCCGCCATCGCTGCGAAGGGCCTGAACGCCAATATCAGCCTGAAGTTGACTCACATGGGCCTGGACGTTGACGAATTGCTGGCGCGTGAACTGGTCAGTGGATTAGTAGCTCAGGCTGCGGCGCTGAATCCGCCGGGATTCGTGCGCGTAGATATGGAAGGCTCGCCCTACACTCAACGCACGCTTGATTTTGTTCGCGAGCTGCATCGTGCTCCGGGAAATCAAAACAGCGTCGGCACTGTTATTCAGTCTTATCTCAAGCGATCGAAACAGGACGTGGACGATCTGCTGTCCGAAAAAATCCGCATTCGCCTGTGCAAAGGCGCTTACAAAGAGCCGGCCGCCATTGCTTTTGAGAATAAAGAAGACGTCGACACCAACTACGTGGCCCTGATGAAGACCCTGATGAAGAGCGGTGTCTATCACGGTCTGGCCACGCATGACGAGAGCATCATCCGTCAGGCGCAGGCTTTCGCCACCGCCGAGAGAATTCCCCGTGACTCCTTTGAATTTCAAATGCTGTACGGCATACGGCGCGACCTGCAACAGAGTCTGGTGCGCGACGGCTGGCGCATGCGCGTCTACATTCCGTTCGGCACAGAGTGGTATCCGTATTTCATGCGCCGCCTGGGCGAGCGCCCAGCCAACGCCTTTTTCATCGCGAGAAATCTTCTGCGCGCATAGATCACGCACAGGAGCGACCGGGCCATTACATGGCACGTCCGGGCCAATTCGCGACGTTCTGGCCTTTGTTACGATTGCTGCGTGAGATACACGGCAGCGCCCGCTTTGATTGACGCTTTCGCTTCGCTGGCTGGTTCCACAGTCGCGGACGATCAGATCGACCTCACCCGCTCCGCGCTTCTCATCTCGCGCACGCGCTATCCCGATCTCGATATTGAAGCCTACGCTGCGCGCATCGACAGTCTGGCCCGGCGTGTTGCCGGACTCGTTCCGAACATGGTTCCGAGCGCGGTCCCCGATGCCATTCCGAGGCTCGTCTCGAATCTGGACGCACGGCAAACCATCTCCGCTCTCAACTATGTTTTATTCGGCGAACTCGGACTGCGTGGCAATCGCGACGATTACTACGATCCGCGCAATTCGTTTCTGAACGATGTGCTCGATCGCGGCCTGGGAATTCCGATTACGCTATCGGTCGTGTATCTCGAAGTCGCTCAGCGTATCGGATTTCCTGTGGCCGGCATCGGCATGCCGGGACATTTTCTACTCAAGTACCGGCCCACTACCTATACGGATTCCGACGGAACTCACCCCGGCGGGAATGACATGGGCAAGGATGAAGTATTGATCGATTGCTTCAATCAAGGAGACACGCTCAGCGCGCAGGATTGCCAGAAGCGGCTGAATGAAATCTATTCCGGCGAAATGGCTTTGCGGCCGGAGTTTCTGCATCCGGTAAACCGCCGCCAGATTCTTGCGCGGATGCTCAACAATCTCAAGACTGTGTATCTGTCAACGCGCGACTTCCGTAAGGCTCTCACCATCGCGGACATGTTGCTTGTAATCCGTCCGCATTCTGCGGAAGATGTTAAGCAGCGCGCGTTGCTGCGTTACAGCCTGGAAATGCACAGCCTCGCAGCGGAAGACCTGGAAGAATATTTGCGCCTCTCTCCGGCCGCGGAAGATGCCGGCGAAGTAAGGCAAATGTTTCTCTCGATCCGCAGGATGCTGGCCGCGATGAATTAGGCTGTTTGCCGGGATTTGAATGGGCTTGTGCAGGAATTTGAATCTCAGGCCTGAAGTCCGAGGTCTGACGTCCGCCTTACTGCTGCGGCGCCACGGGTTCGCCTTCCGGCGCCAGAGGTAAGCGCGATGCCCCTCGCACAATGTCGCGTTCCTGATCGGAAAACATTCCCTTAAATCGATCCGAGTCGATGATCTGATCGCGCTGCGCCGGCGGCATGGTGCGCAAATCGTGGATTGCGGACGTAACCATGCGACGCCGGTCGGGCGGCAATTGCCGCATCTGACCGAACACCTGCCGTGCCTGATCTTTTTGTTCCGGCGTCAGATGCTCCCAGGTTTCCATCCGGTTCAACATGCGTTGCTGTTGTTGTGGAGGGAGATTGGAAAAATGCTGGAGGCGCTGCTCCAGTTGCTGCTGCTGCTGTGGCGACAGGTGGCGAAACTGGGGATCGTTCTGCAGCGCTCGTTGCTGCTCGTTCAAAGGCATATTCCGGTGGTAGCGCAGCCAATCGCCGGCGTGGCCTTGCTGCATGTTGCGGCCAGGTCCGAGGCGGCCAGGCATGGGGTGGCCGGACGGCTGCTGCGGATGAGCCGGTTGCGGAGCCGCAGTAGGAGGGCGCTGCTGATTGTTGGGAGCGTGCTGGGCCAGACCAGGGAGCGAGACAAGACAGATCAGCAAGAACGCCCGCGTCATCCATTCCGCGATGTGGATTCCCAGCCTCAATTTTCTGCTACCCGTTCTCTTGATTAACTCCAGCCGATTAACTCCAGCGTTCGCAGACTCGTACTTCAGGCCTGCGCGTTAACAGTTGATTCACTCGATAACGTGTGCGGTGCGGCTTACGGATTGGCCACAACATCTTGTTGCACTTCGAGGTCGTCCAGTAAGTCGAAATCAGAATACAGATCGTGGTTCTTGTCGAGAGCTTGAAGGTCGCTCACCGCTGTGCCCGGACCAGCCATTTCCACGGCGGCGATATTGTTGGGCCGGCCGCCTTCGTCTCCACGGGTAAAGAACAATATTCCGCCAACTCCTAACACGAGAGTCAACGCCGTGGCGAGGGCGGGACGCCGAAACCATGAAGACCATCCGCTTTGCGGTTTGGTCATCTCCTCGCGCAACCGCGCCTGCAACCTTACATCGAAATATGGAGAAGGCTCGGGCGCCTGCCACTCATCCAGCAACGCCATGGTCCGGCGGAACTCTTCCAACTGGCTTGCGCACCCGCCGCAACCCGACAAATGCTTGCTCTCTTCGATTGTGGCTTCGCTCAGTCCGGCAGCCACATCCGGCATCCTTTCACGAATTTCATCGCACGTCATAACCACTTCCCCTCAATCTAATCGCCAATGCCTTCCACAAAACAAATGTGTAAAAAACGTTCCGGGATCGATTCGTTATACGAATTCTTTTAACTGGTCCCGCAATGTTTCGTAAGCCCGGAACAGCAACGACTTGGTCGCCGACTCGCTCAGTTTCAGTACTTCGGCAATTTGCTTGTAATCCATCTGCTGATACTTGTGCATGATCACTGCCAGCCTTTGCCGCTCCGGCAGCGCTTCTACCTTGCTGCGGATGGCCAGCATCCGTTCCCGGCGGATCATCGTCTGTTCCGCGGTCATCCCGCTATCGGGCAACTCGAAAGTCGTTCCGGTTTCTTCGTCCGGTTCATCGAGGCTGACTGTCGCCTCTGGACGTTCATGCCGTGTATCACGCGCGTGATTCACGGCCAGGTTCGTCGCGATGCGGTACAGCCACGTCGTAAACTTGGCACTGGCCTCGTAGGTCGCCCGCGAACGATACACCCGCAGAAAAACTTCCTGCGCCAGGTCTTCCGCAGCCGCCGTGTTGCGCGCCATGCGGTACATAAAACTCACCAGCGGACGCCGATACTTTTGCACCAGATAATCAAAAGCAGACTGATCGCCCGCCTTCACTCGCAGCATCACGTCGGCGTCAGAGAGCCCTTCGCTGCCAACCAGGTTCGGTGTCAGGCCAGCCGGTGCTCGAGGCACCAAACCGCCCATCAGCAAGCCACGATCCATGGCGACTGTGCCCACATCAGTCTCAACCCCGTCCGAGACGGAAAGTTGCGAGGTTTCATCGTCGCTTACATCCTCGGAAGCCTTTACCGATAAAGGCTTTAGTGACGGACGCGCGAACTGAGGGTCGCTCGGCATGAACTTAGACATGGAGCCACAAAAACCGGCGGGCCAGGTCGGACCCCACCGTGTGTGGCCTGTAGCATAGGCTATCACGCAGGCACCTCTGCAAGAAATGCCGGCGGGTGGTTCGGCTTAGCCCAGGCGATCTCGGAGTCTGCACCTTCCTGCAAACCCGAGTCACTGCAGGATGCGCCTCAGTAGATGAGCTTAAGCGAAAACTGAACTTGCCGCGAAGTTCCCGCGGTCTTACTGATCATGCCAAACCCTGAACCCTCGAGAGTGTTCGCGGGCAGCCCCATGTTGACGATGTTAAACAGATTAAACAGCTCTGCGCGGAATTGCAGATCCGCTCGCTCCAAACCGCTTTCTCGGTGGCCAATCGGAGTCGTCTTGATGAACGCAAAATCGAAATCGTAATATGCCGGGCCGCGGAATGTATTACGGCCGAGCGTTCCAAAGCGCCCGGAATTCGGTCCAGTCCCGCCCGCGATCCCGATGGGAATGGAAAAGAAACTTGTGTTGTTTGCGCCCCGCCCAAAATAATCGTCGCGCGGCCGGGTTGAGCCGCCAGCGCTCGAGAGGTCCGGTATTCCGATCTGGTCCGGACGGTCCGCGCCAATTGTCCCCGCCCCCGTCTGCTGGATTCCCGAGTACACCGTAAACGGTGAACCGCTGGTAATCGTTGAGATGCTCAGAAATTCCCAGCCCTTCGTCAACAACTGGATTCGATCCGACTGAAGTCCCAAATGCTCGAAATGCAAAGCTTGCGCAGCGCTCAACGTGAAGGCGTGCGTTACATCGAAGCTTGACGGCCCTCTTTCCGCTTCTGTATCGAACGGGTCTTGTGGGCTGAACTGCGTTACGGCGCCGGTGGATCCTGCTCCTCCCAGGACGCCGCTGACATCATCCAGAGATTTACCCCAGGTATACCCTGCCTGCAATGATGGGCCGCTGTGTCCGACATTTCCCGACAAGGAGGTCTGCAAGGCGTTGTACGACGAGTGCGACGTCCCTGTCAGAACAGACTCGAATCCGAAACCTCCCGCCACCGCTCCGCTGCCGTCGAAGTTTGTAAACCGCGCAAATTCCGAATCCGCTCCGGGATACGCGTTTGGATAGGACATTCTGGGAAGTCGAAACGCCGATGTTCCAACGTACCCGACATCGGCCGTGAGGCCGCCGAAAGCCCGTTCCAGCCCCAGCGTCCAAGTCTGCAAGTATCCATTGCCGAAGCGCCGGTCGATCCCGGCCAGACTCAGCAGCGAGAGCTGATGGCTCGGCGCCAGCGCCGCCAAATCTTGCTGGTATCGATTGACGTCCATCACCGTGTTCGCCGGCACTTTTTTCGGATCGCCGCTAGCCAATACATTCACGCCAGCCGTGTTGTAAACCTGCGGCAACTCGTCCGGTGTGATTTGGAATCCGTACGAAATCTCGCCGTTCTGCGCTGCATTGACGCGCGGATAAACAACGTAAGGGGTTGACCCCGTCAGAAGATTGTCCTGCCAGATATTCGGCGGAATCACTGTGATCGCTCCACCCATGTGCACGTGCACCGCGTGGGGCGCATTCCAGTCAACCTGAACACGCGGCCCCCAGCCGTTCCAATTCGTTTGATAAGTAGGCTGCGGATTGATCAAGTATTGCTGTCCAATGCCAGCGGGTGGGAACGAATTCAGAAAACTCGACGTCCGATCCGCCCGCTCTGAAATAGGCGTGTAGAGCTCGTATCGCAGCCCATAATCGAGCGTCCATTGCGAATTGATTTTCCATGTGTCCTCGACGTACGCGTTCACGTCATTCCGGTTGATCGCCGCGGGCCCAATGTGCGCGCCATCCGTTGCGTAGGGCGGCGCCACCGCGACTGTGTATGCGTACGGAAAACCCAGTAACAGACTGCTCAAAGTGTCTGGCAGAGGCTGGCCAGCCTGAACGTCGTGCTGTCCACTCGCAGAAGGGATGAAAACGGGCGAGTAAACCGTTCCACCGCCAAAATCGTATTCGCCGTTAGGGCTGATGCCGAAGTATGTCGTGTCGCGATTAAGTCGCGCCTCCGCACCCCATTTCACCGCGTGCCGCGCAGTCGTCCAGGTAAAATTCAATTGTCCCTGGAACAAATTCCCGAACGCCGACATGACCGAGCCCGCCGCGCCGTTGTACGCCTCGAAAAGGCCATCGATGAACTTCAACGCCGGATCGGTGTGGTTCGGTGTTACAAACGACGGGGTCGTCCGCGTGAAACTCAGCGATGACGACCAGAGAAACCGGGGCGACACGGCGCGTGTGTAGGCGATGACCCCATTGCGCTGCCGGTCTACATATTGCACGCCGAAGCTCGGGTCAAGCAGTGTTTGGTCTGGATTGGTTGTCGGTCCCTCCAGATTGTCGTAATTGAATCGACCAAGCAATTGTCCTTTTGCGCCAACTTTCTGATCGATGCGGATGGAAAACTGATCCGCATCCGTGGTTACGTTTGAAGGTGCAGCGTAGGTTCGCGCACCATACGCACCGGTTGGGTTGTTGGGGAGG
The DNA here is from genome assembly GCA_049584475.1 of Candidatus Sulfotelmatobacter sp. Taxonomy (GTDB): domain Bacteria; phylum Acidobacteriota; class Terriglobia; order Terriglobales; family Acidobacteriaceae; genus Sulfotelmatobacter. The sequence goes on from JBAUXX010000047.1 coordinate 151,220, forward strand.
GGATAGCGGGCCAGTATGGAAGCAATCGCCGGATTTATGCCCGGGCTCTTCGAACTCCCCGCTATCTGCAGTGTATCGGTGCTGCCGTCCGGAAACGTCACCACATCCTGGCCCGCTCGCTCTGCCATTGTAGGCACGGCCAGTACCTGTGTTGTTCCAAGGACCTGCCTGAACCCCTGATACTGTACAAAGTAAAAGGTCCGGCCTCGACCGTCATATACATTCGGCAAAACAATCGGTCCGCCGTTTGTAAAACCGAACTCATTCCTGCGGAATGGAGGAATTCTGCCGGGCTCCGCGATCGATGGGTGATCGAAATAATTTCGGGCATCGAGGGCAGAGTTCCTTAAGAACTCGAAGAATGAGCCGTGAAAACCGCTTCTCCCGGACCGCGTCACGATATTGGTGAAACCAGCGGCGCCGCGCCCGATGTCCGCCGGCATCCAGCCCGAGCTTGACTGTAATTCCTGAATCGCGTCCACGTCGAAATTCGTGAACGTGCTCCCGCCCATCTCTGGATCGCTCACATCCGCACCGTCCATCGCGAACACGGCCTCAACGCCTCGCTGTCCGTTGATGGCAAACTGCTGGGTGAAATTCGTCTGCCCGTTGACGTCGGTCATGGTGCCCGCCGCTAACAACAACAACGCGCTGAAGTCGCGCCCATTCAACGGCAACTCATTTACTTTTTTGCTGGAGAGTTTTTCGCCGCTAGTTCCGCTGGCTGCGTTCGAAGTTGTGCTCGGGTTCCCATTCGCAACTCCGGAACTTTGCGGACTCGCTGCAATCGACAACACGTTTTGATCGGATACCGTCAGCACAATTGTCATGTCAGCAATATCCACTGCCACTGTCGCTGTCGAATCTCGCCCGGGCAGTTGCACGCTCACGGTATGTGGCACGGGTCGAATGTCCGCAATCGCGAACCTTCCGTCGGCTCCCGTCACTGCTGTTAGTTTCTCCTTAGCGGTCGCCGCGTACACCGTTACCTTTGCTCCGGCCACAGGTTCACCTGCAGCCGTGCGTACGACACCGGTCCACGCTGCCGTGGTCGGAGAACTCTGTTGTGCTTCAAGCGAGACCGCGACCATCAGTCCCAACAGCAGACACTTCCCCATTAGCCGGAAGGCATTATGAAAGGTTCGAGCTATCACTGGTTCCTTTGCGTAGCGGAGTTCATGCATGAAAAAATCTCTTCGAGTGAACACGGTTTACGTACTCGTGACTTCTATGCCTTGGGAGCGGTAGGGATTCAGGACATCTTCGTCGGATGCATCGGTGATCAAACGTGTCAGCCGGGAAGCAGGACCGACCAGATAGGGCAGAGACGTCCCCATTTTACCGAGTGAAATCAGGCCAACCACTTCCGCCGAAGCCCCTATCATCGCTTGCTTCACGTATGCTTCTTCCTGGTTGCCGACGGTGATTCCGACCTCCGGGTGCAAGCTGCACATTCCGAGAAAACATAGATCAGCGCGAATGGATTCGATTCGACGAATGGTCTCGATGCCTGTCGTGACCCGCTCCTCTTTAAGAAAATTTCCTCCGAGCATCAGCACGCTCAACTTTGGATGATCCGCCAACGCCAGCGCAAGCGGTGGGCTGTTGGTAACAATCGTCGCCGAACGCTCTTTTGAAAGATAGGAAGAAATTCTTAGATTAGTGGTACCGCCATCAATCAGCACCACCCGACCGTTGCGGATCATGTCAGCCGCCGCTCGAGCAATTCCGATCTTGCTCTCCATGTCGATTTGTTGGCGAGACACGAAAGGAACGGTCTCGGCACGGCGAGCCAACGCGCCGCCGTGTACCCGTTGGATCTTTCCCGAACTCGCCAATTCGCGCAGGTCTCGGCGAATTGTGTCTTCAGAGACCTTGTATCGACTGCTAAGGTCCGCGGCGAGGACCCGGCCCTCACTGCGAAGCAGATCCAGAATGTACTGGTGCCGCTCCTCCTTTAGGGCGATTAGGCCTCCCTCCGCTTCTGGTTTCATCCCTGTCACTATGCACGGATGCGCTCTATTATGCATGTATATGCGCGTATTCTCCGATGTGTGCATGATAATGGCAAGAGGACGGCCATACAAGGTCTTTCATAAAGCGTTCGGTTCCGGGGCGCTGCGGGCAATCCGATTCGGGGTACGGCTGTGAAGGCCCATGACCCACTATTTTTTATATTCAATTTGGACGGCGCTGGAAGGCAATCTACTTTCCGATGCAGAATGTGCTGAAGATCAGGTTCAAGATATCGTCGGCTGTCGTGGCACCGGTGATGGCATCGAGCGGACGCAAGGCGTTGTAAAGATCAAGCAAAAGCATTTCGTGCGGGACCTGGCCGGTTACAGCGTTTGTGGATTCCTGCAATGCAACAAGCGACTCCTGTACCAGACCCTGGTGGCGGATGTTGGTTAGAAACCCCGTCTCGACTTGCGCTCCGGTTTCGCCTGCGATGAGGCGAAGGATTTCGGCACGCAGTTCGGGAATGCCTGCGCCAGTGATTGCGGATGTGCGAATGTATGGGAAGCGGTTGCTTCGTCCTTCCGCTTGAGGCCTTCGCATGCACGCCAAGTCATTCTTGTTTGCGACGGCGATGGTTGGTCGAACTTCTGCGTTACGCAAAAGCTCTTCGTCGTCAGAATTTATCGCTTGCGTTGCATCCACCACGACCAGCACCAGGTCGGCTTCGGCCAGAGCTTCCAGCGATTTGCGGATGCCGATGGATTCGGCTTCATCGAGTGCTTGACGAATACCGGCAGTGTCGACCAGTTTGACGGGAATTCCTCCGATCGCCACGGTTTCGCTGACTAGATCACGCGTAGTGCCTGGCGTCGCCGTCACGATGGCTCGTTCGTGCTCCACCAGACAATTGAACAGGCTTGATTTTCCGACGTTAGGGCGCCCGACGATAGCCAGGGTTAAGCCTTCATGCACAAGCTTGCCGTAGGCAAAGCTGGCGGCCAGCTGGTCAAGCGGTATGCGGATGCTGGCGATGCCCGCTAGTATTCGGGCATCGGGCAGAACGGAGACGTCGTCTTCCGCAAAGTCGATTCCGGCTTCGAGCAAAGCGATTAGTTCTACCAGCTTTTGCTTGATGGGTTGCAGTCGCTTGGAGAGCGCGCCCTCGAGTTGCTGTGCCGCGACCTTCGCCTGATAGAGAGTCTGGGAATCGATCAGGTCGCGGACGGCTTCGGCCTGCGTCAGATCGATGCGTCCGTTGAGAAAGGCACGCATGGTGAACTCGCCGGGTTCAGCCAGCCGTGCTCCGGAGGCGACGCAAAGTTCAACCACGTGGCGCAGGACTACGGGGGATCCGTGAGCGGAAACCTCAATGATGTCGTCTGTGGTGTAGGAGTGCGGCTTGGCGAAGTAGGTGACGACGACTTCATCGATGCGCTGCGCAAATTGGTTTATTGCAGGTTCCACTAACTCCCCGAAGATTGCCTTTCCTGGTTCGAGTTCGTGCTTAAGCCGCAGCATCGGCAAAGCAATCTCACGCGCCTCGGGGCCGGCCAGGCGGATGACTCCGATACCACCGCGACCGGGCGGCGTGGCAATGGCCACGATCGTGTCGTCAAGATTCACTTAGGGATTGTAGCGCCGGCGCCGCGTCGGCTCCCCGGGTAGGACGCTCGGGAAGAGGTGGCCAGAGGCCGGGCGGATGCGATGAAAACTTACCGCGCCACGACCTTCTCAATCTCGCCCTTTAACTCGTCGTACGTAAGCGCGCCAGGATGGTACATGGCAACTTTTCCGTCGCGATCGAGCAGAACTAGCGTCGGAGTCGTGGATGCTCCGTAGGTATCGAAGTTGTACTTGCTGATGGGCACGGGCATGTCTAGTAGTCCAGTGTAGAAATGTTTGCGAACCACATCGATGTACGCCAACTCATCTTTCGGTGCGGCATTCTCGACCTGCGCCGTGTAGCCATAGAGACGCGTGGGCCCGACGACGGTCAATCCTTTCGGCGCAAATTCGGTGCGTAGTTGTGTGATGATCGGGGCTTCGGCTTTACAGTCTGCACACCAGTGAGCCCAGAAAAACAGAAGAACCGGCGAGCCTTTGAGTTGAGTGAGCGCCGGCGGCTTGGATCCGAGGAATTCGTCGAACTTCAGCGCCGGAGCTGCCTTCCCATCTAATGCGATCAAGTTAAGATTCTTCTGTAGGCGCTCTTGAATCGAAGTGGAACCATATTTCAGCAGCGCGCTCCGCAGCAGAGCCACCGCCTGGTCGTGGTGATTCTGTGCTACCAGAGCTTGCGCTTGCACTTCCAGCGCGGCGCCAAGCGCCAGGGGAAGGTGCGTTTCCGCATCGAGTTTGTGCGATTTCAACTGCTCGGCAACCATGGCTTCGGTTTCTTTGGCGAACGAGGTGGCTTTGTCGTAATCCTGACTGGAAAGCGCGGAGCGCGCCTGCCACGAATATGCCTCAACGTATTCCGGCGTCACGCCGTTCTTGGCGCGGTACGACTTAAGAAACATTTGCGCCGCGACAAAGCTGTTGTCATTCAGAGCCCCGCGAACATCTTCAACAATGCCAGCCCATGCCACAGTAGAGGCGATTACAACAAGGAAGGAAGCAACCAGAGAAGCGCGCATTCGCATGTCAGAATGATGCCGCTTTTCGCCCTCCAGATGCAAATGACTGGCGGGTTATGGGCCAAAGTGAATAGACCTAACCCGTGCGCAGACAATGGGTTACGTGCGGCACTTGCGAAATATGTAGCTTTTTGAGGGCAGCATTAGTAACATTAAAGCGCGTTTGATCTTAAGAGCTTGCTTCGCAGTATTCAGTTTCTCCGCTTAACCCAGCGCGTGACCTGCCTGCAGAAGAATCCTTGAAAGCTTCAGCGCAACATCAAAGAAAAGGAACATAGTATCAACATGGAAACAGGAACAGTAAAGTGGTTTAACGACGCCAAGGGCTACGGATTCATCAGCCGCCAGAACGGCGAAGATGTATTCGTGCATTTCTCCGCCATTCAGGCTAGCGGCTTCCGCAGCCTGCAGGAAGGTCAACAAGTTCAGTTTGACGTGGTCAAAGGCCCTAAGGGCTGGCAAGCGGAGAACGTCAAGTCTGCCTAAATCACTTTCACAACAATTTCAAAAGGCGGCCAGCAATGGCCGCCTTTACTTTTGCCTCCGACGACTAAAAAGTCTATTGCCGCATGTCGCGCATGAGAACCACGTCAGACTCGTCGTGGCCGCGCACCACCGCCAGCTTATTTCCATCCCACGACCAGTGAAAATCCCAGATGTGCTCTGACTTGAATGAAGTGAGATATTTCCCCGGCGAACCGTCGAGCGGCTGCTGCCACAGATTATCGACACCCTTTTCCCGCACCGGGTAAATGATGGATTTACCATCGCCCGAGAATCGCAGGAGAAAGCCCATGCGCTGGCGTTCGAAGTTCATAGCTTTGCGGGATTGTCCCGTGGTCGTATCGAGCAGCACCAATTTTTCTTCGTGACCGTGCGCGTGGTCGACGGTGGCGAACACGGCGGTGTTTCCATCGGGAGAAATATCGAACAGGCTCGAGATGGGCATATCCGCCACCGTCTCCGTGACGCCGCCGTCGATCGACACTTTCATGATCCGTTGCGTGGTGTTGTCCTTGAAATAGACCCAGCGCGAATCAGGAGAACAGACTGGGTAGTCGTCCCTGACTCCGCTGGTTAGTTTCCTCAAATTTCCGCCGGAGGCGTCGGCGCGCCAGATGTCCTGGCGAACTAGTTCACCGGTGCCCATCATGAAAACGACGTAGCGGCCACTGGCGCACTCTTGAGCATCGCTGGCGACAGCATCCGGTTGCGTGGCGAAAACTCCTTTTGCCCCGGTTTCCGGATTCACCCAGCGCAGCGTGTTGTCGGAGTCGGTGATCAGGCGGCCATCGTGCGTCCAGGTGAAGTCGGTGTAATCGTTGACCGGGGACACCTGGCGCGCGTCTGCGCCAGCGCCGCCGGCCGGCAAGACCCAGAGATTCCATCGCCCTTCGCTTAGTACTGTGGCCAGAACCTGGCCGCTTCCCGTAAGGCTCAGACTGCCGTAGTTGTTTGTGTCGCGGGTAATCGGAGTCACTTTTCCTTCGGGATAAGAGACATGTACGATCTGCGACCGCTCGTAGTTGCTCGACCGGGATTGATCCAGCATCAGCACCCCTCGGCCATCCGGCATCCATGTCGGCAGATAGAGGCCTTCATTGGAAGTCAAAATGATGCGCTGCTGCCCGTTCACAGCGTCAACCGCGACCAACCCGGTCAGCGCATTTCCCGGCTGAAGGACGTCGCACAGAATTGTTTTTCCGTCGGGCGACCAGGCTGGATTGCGCAGCGCCTGACTTTCCGGCCCGCCGGTGAGCGCCGTTTCCGTTCCCTGCTCAAGCGAACGTACGATCAGCTGGTATTTCCCCGGCTCCGGATTGTCGTAGCGCATGAAGGCAATCCTGCGGCCGTCAGGTGAAATCGTGATCTGTGAATCTACGTCTGCTGTTAACTTTTCCGGCGTGCCACCCAGCAGCGGGGCACGATACAAAAATTTGAGTTCGTCGTTTCCCGGATCGCTGCGTCCGAAATAAAAGTAGTCCCCATCACGAGAAAAGCTCAGGCCGTTGTAATAAAGTTCGGCCGGCGGCTGCACCTGCGTGACGCTGTTGGTGGGAACATTGCGCAGCGCCATGCTGGCCAGTCCGTTGTCGCGCACGGTGCTGAGAATGTAGTGGCCATCCGGCGAGATCGCCGCGAACACCACGTTGCCGTCCTCCGTCACCTTGGTGACCGAGAAATTTCGGAAGGGCGAAGTCGCATGGCGCGCAACTAGAGAGTAAATTCCAAATCCCGCCGCCAGCAAAATGACAACTGCGATCAAAACGGCCAAGCCGGTTCCAACCTTGTGCCGTCCGGCGGCAGCAACGACCGCGGAGCTTTGAGACGCTTGCGCAGCTGCGATGGGGGGAGATGGCAGACCGGGAACAGTATCGACCGATGCAACCGAGGCTGAAGAGTGGGAGACTTTACGTCCGGATTCTGTGTCGCGCTTCAGTCGCTTCAAATCGCCGCGTAGATCGGCCGCCGATTGGTAACGCAAGTCGCGATCTTTTTCCAGCAGCCGGTGAATGATTTCGTCGAGACGCGGCGGGAGAACTGGGTTTACTTGCTGCACAGGCACCGCGTCAAGTTCCAAAATTGCGTGAAAGATCACCGCCGAGGTCGCGCCAGGAAAGGGCAGCCGCGCGGTCGCCATCTGATAAATTACTGCGCCCAGGGAAAACAAATCGGTTCGCGGATCGAGCTGTTCGCCCCGCGCCTGCTCCGGCGACATGTAGGAAATTGTTCCTACCGTGGCGCCGGGACTGGTGAGCTGTAACGGCCCGTCCTGTGTGGCTCCGATGGTTTCCATCTCCATCTCGGGCCGCGTGAGCTTGGCCAGACCGAAGTCCAGGACTTTCACCTGACCTCGCTGTGTCAGAAAAATATTCGCTGGTTTGATGTCGCGATGGATAATCCCCTTGGCATGAGCGGCTTCGAGCGCATCGGCAAGCTGGATTGAGATATCGAGCAGGCGATCGAGCGGCAGGGGGCCGGATGCCAGCTTCTCGTTCAGGCTCTGCCCTTCAAGCAGTTCCATGGCTATGAACGATTGCTCGTTCTCGCTCTCGGCGGCCGCATTCTCGACTGCATAAATCGTGCAGATATTGGGATGATTTAACGCGGACGCCGTACGGGCCTCGAGCAGGAAACGATTGAGCGCAGCCTGATCGCGCGACAACTCCGGCGGCAGAAACTTGAGCGCTACGCGGCGGCCAAGAGTCAGATCCTGCGCTTCATACACCACGCCCATGCCGCCGCGGCCGAGTTGTCCGGTGATGCGGTAGTGGCCAATCGTCTGATCAATCGATGGGGACATGAGCTGGGAAGTTCATGTTAGGCGGAACGGAAAGGGCAGTCAACGCTCTCGCGTTCAACATTCAGGCTAGTGTCGAGGACCGGCGGCACTATCGCAGGCGACGCTGCGGACCCCTATTGTTCAGCCCCAGATTGCACAGCCCCACCGACAGCCGTGCCGGTAGACTCGCAGTTTGTGACGTCATTCGTGCCGTTATCGATAAAAGCGTTGATTGTTCCAATCGAAATAATGTCGCACATGTATCCGCCATAGGTCGCAGAATCAAATCGTGCGACGGTAGTCTCGATGGGCGATGCGGACGAGTCCCAGCCTTGAATCCCGATCCATCTAGGGCTCAGACATCCCGTACACTCGATGCCGTCATGGAACACTCCGCTGAGACCATTGTCGAAGGTCTTGTCCCCAGTGTGACTTGTGAGCACTGCACCCTGATCAACGAACCCGTATGCGTTGTTTTGATAGGAGACGTTGTTTGCCCAAGTATCCTCATAGCCTGTTACATCCGCTCCGCCATTGCCTGAAGCGTATGCATTCCCGTGACCGTTGTTGTACAGAATGTTGTCTGTTACCGTTGTTTTGCTCCTCATAGCGTTTCCGTACATGACAACACCAGTTAGATCGCCAGGGCCATTTACCAGCGTGCAAGTCGTAGCGCTGGAGCAGGAATCCAGCGCGTAAGCATTGCCATTGATGAAGACGCTTTGGTGCGGTTGCCATTGAGAGTATTGAAATAAGTCGCCACTCACCCAGCAGAGCGCGGTTGCACTGCCACACCCGCCGCCCGCCCCAGTATTGACGGTAGAGTACGTTACAACTACGAGATCAATTCCTTCGTAATAGTTGTCGCGTAAACGGTTGTTTGCGATGACGCCTTGTTCCTCGGTGGCGCAGTTATAACTGACGCCAGTGCCGTCGGCCGCCGCAACCGGACCTGATTGCAGAAGGCCTGGGCTGCATGCCGCATCAAATCCAATTCCACCCGCGGGCCAGCCGACGCACGACACGTCATTGTCGATTGTGCGAACGTTCTTGATTGGGCCGTTCGTGGCCAGACCCCCGCAATAGACCGTTATGCCGTTGCTGGACATCTTTGTAATGGTATTGTGAGCGATATTCCAGTCTTCAGAAAGGTTGGTTGAAGTGCTTGAGGGCTGCACAAAGATTCCCAGGCTGCTATCGTGAATATTGTTATACAAAATCGCGATATGGCTGTTCCCTCCTGGAGATTGTCCGCCTCCTCCAATCGCCTGAGTGATGGCAGGTAGCGGCTGGCCAATGTTGTAAATCTCGTTCTCCAAAATGTTGATGTAGGAATTTCCGTAAAACATGTAAACGCCGAATCCTGCCGTGTTTCGCACTATGTTATTGCTAATCGTTCCACCCGTCGTAGCGGTCAGGCTTGCAAGGATCATGTTGGTGTTGGTGTTGGCCGGGTAATTCCCGTCTAGCACACAGTTGGACAAATTGAAGGTTGAGACTGAACTCGCCACATAGAGCGGAACGACAAGGTCACCCGAGGCGGTCAATACGGAACCGTGGGCCGGATCGCACACTATCGCGACATCACTTGCAGCTTGAATGCTAGCGCTGATCGTGTAGGAGCCTGCGGCAAGCTGCACGGTGCCGCCAGCAGTGCCCAACGAAGCCGAGGCGGCGGCAATCCACGCGTCAATGCTCTTTCCCGGCCATCCGGACGTATTCGCTGAGTCCACAGAAACAGTTCCAGGGACCGACGTGCCGCCCATTCTTTTCCCCCCACCGCAGCCAGCACACGCACTTAATATAAGCAGCACAAAAAGAGCTGCGAACAGTGAACCCCGCATGCCGATTTGTGGGCGCATTCGGAAACGGAAGCAGGCACCGATGACGGATGCCCACTTAGTCCCGAACCCCGGAATGCTGTTACGCACACGACGACAGACCGCGGCGTTTTTTGCAGTTATAGAGGTCCTCATTATGTCTAACGCAGACCGTTCAGCCTGTAGCTCGCTGTCTGACAGATTAATAGCATCGCAACATGGAAAGTGTCTATGACTCTGTATGCTCATGAAGATTCGACCCGACGGCGGCACCAACGGATATTGTGGCCTGGATGAAGTGGATTCCGAATTGGTTATGCGGCGGTCGCGTCCTCGGCGTCATCCACGGAATCGAAAAAACGGAAGAATTGCTCGACGTGAGTAACTTTCAACGCGTTGTGAATGCGGTCGCTCACGGCTACCAGAGCCAGGCTGCGCTTGCTGTTCTGGCGAGTCACGTAGGCTCCGACCAGAGCACCAATCCCAGCCGAATCGACGTAGGGCACGTTGGCGAAGTCAATAATCAGCGAACGGGAATCGTCGGCGCGAACCATCTTCTGGAAATCGAACATCGTGGATAGTACGAGCGGGCCGGTGAGGGCTAAAACTCGTTGTCCACCTTGCGCTCCGGGCCGATCCTCAATCGTGAGGGAATCCTGCGGCATGGCGACGATAGTAACTCCAGTGTGCGAGTTGAATTGTTAAAGCCACGTTAATTTCGTGGCGACGCGACCGCGCTAAATCGCTGCCACACGTTGGCGGCGGCGGCCCTGAATCTCAATAAAGACGTGTACCAGCGACACCGCCGCCGGAGTTACGCCGGGAATGCGCGAAGCCTGTCCCAACGTGCGCGGCTGCACGTTGCTCAGCTTTTCCTGCATCTCCCGCGAAAGCCCGCTGACGCTGCGGTAGTCGAACCAGCCAGGAATGGAGTGCTCTTCGGATTTCTTCAGCCGCTCCATGGCGCGCTGCTGCTGGAGCAGATAGCCTGCGTACTTTATTTCCGTTTCAACCGTCTTGAGTTCGTTGCGGACTTCCGAAGAAATATTAATCGCCGAGTTCGCAGAGACCGCCGAGTTTTCTCGCACGAAAAATTGGGGCGATAGTTCTTTCAGCACCGGAACCAGTTCTTCGATTGTGACCTCAGGACGCTTCAGGATTTGCGCCAATGGCGTACCGATCTCCGGCGGACTCATTTCCAAGTGTTCGTTGGAAATCTGCTCCAGCATCGCACTCGTAACTTTCGTCTTTTCCAGCAGCAGCTTCAGGTTCTCCAACCGCTCTTGCTTCGCCTGGAAATCGGCCCATGCCTCATCGCTGATCAATCCTATGCGGCGGCCATGTGGCGTGAGACGGCGGTCGGCGTTGTCGATGCGCAGGTGCAGACGGAACTCAGCACGTGACGTGAACATGCGATACGGTTCGTTGGTTCCCTTCGAGATCAGGTCGTCGATCAGGATCGCGGTGTAGGCTTCGGTGCGGTCGAGAATCAGCGGCGCTTCGTTCTTCACCTGCAATGCTGCGTTAATGCCCGCCATCAATCCCTGGCACGCGGCTTCTTCGTAGCCGGAAGTTCCGTTGATCTGTCCAGCGAGAAACAGGTGCGCAATCTTTTTTGTTTCGAGTGTACGCTCCAGCTCCGTGGGATCGATCGAATCGTATTCGATGGCGTACCCCGGACGCAGCATCTCGGCATTTTCAAGGCCCGGAATCGATTTCAAAATCGCCATCTGCACTTCTACCGGCAGTGAAGTGCTCAGACCGTTCACGTAAATTTCATGCGTGTTCAGCCCCTCCGGTTCGAGAAAGAGCTGATGCATTTCTTTGTCGGGAAACTTCACGATCTTGTCTTCGATCGACGGACAATAGCGCGGCCCGACCGACTGAATCTGCCCGCTATACATGGGTGAGCGGTGAACGTTCTCTCGGATGATGCGATGCGTCTCGGGAGTGGTCCAGGCGATGTAGCACGGGACCTGCGTATCGTGATGAGCCACGCGACGTGTTCGAAAACTGAACGGCGTGGGATCTTCGTCGCCCGGCTGCACCGTGAACCGCGACCAGTCGATGGTGCGGCCATCAAGGCGTGGCGGCGTGCCGGTTTTCAGGCGGCAGTTGCGCAGGCCCAGATGCTTCAGCGCCTCGCCGAGCAACACAGCAGGAGGCTCGCCCGAGCGTCCCGCGGCATACTGCTGCTCACCGCAGTGAATCAGGCCATTAAGGAAAGTCCCGGTCGTGATGATGACGGCCTGCGCGCCGACCGTGCGGCCGTCGCGTAGGCGAATGCCTCGAATGCCGTTCTCGGTTCTCAGTTCTCGGTGCTCAGCAAAACCTTCGTGTCCGGTTGGCTGAGAACCGAGAACTGGGAACTGAGAACTCTCCAAAATCAGCTCCACCACTTCCGCCTGCTTGATCTTCAAATTCGCTTGCGACTCCAGCACTTCGCGCATCTTCAGCCGATACGCCTGCTTGTCGCACTGCGCGCGCGGCGACCAGACGGCCGGGCCGCGTGACAGATTCAACAGGCGGAATTGAATGCCGACCGCATCGGTCACTTCGCCCATGATGCCGCCCAGCGCATCAACCTCTCGAACCAGATGCCCTTTGGCAATGCCCCCCACAGCCGGGTTGCACGACATCTGTGCAATCAGGTCGACGTTGAGGGTATAAAGGGCGGTCCGCAAGCCCATTCGAGCGGAAGCCATTGCAGCCTCGCATCCGGCATGGCCGGCACCGACCACGACTACGTCGAATTGTTCGGTGAACTGCATTTGAGATAATCGAAAGGAAACTCCTGCTTCGATTGTAGACGAATGGCCGTTCTCCCGATTTTGTGCTCGCAAAGCGCCACGTCAAACCGTTATCGGGAGCGTTCTAGTAGAATCGAGCCTCATTCAAGGACTGAGGCTTCATGGGCGACATTCGTCGCGGACTCATTATTGTGAATACCGGGCCGGGCAAGGGCAAGACCACCGCGGCCATGGGTACGGCGTTGCGCGCGGTAGGACAGGGGATGCGGGTGTTGATGCTGCAATTTCTGAAGGGATCGTGGCATTATGGCGAACTCGACGCGGTGAAAGCCTTTGGCGACAAGTTCGTGATGAAGCAGATGGGACGGGGGTTTGTGAAGGTGGGCGCGGAAAAACCCGATCCCGAAGATGTGCGTCTGGTGGAAGAGGCTTGGGCCGAGGCCGAAAAGGCGATTCACTCCGGCGACTGGGACCTGATCGTGCTGGATGAGATTAACTACGCGATCAGCTACGGGATGCTCGATCCGGCGAAGGTGGTCGAGAGCCTAAAGAGGAAACCGGAGATGGTGCATGTTATCTTGACGGGCAGGAACGCGCACCCCACAATTGTCGAGGCTGCCGACACGGTGACCGAGATGAAGCAGGTGAAACACGCTTATGAGAAAGGCGTGGAGGCGCAGCGAGGGATCGAGTATTAGCCGTGAGCGGCGAGCTGTGAGCAGCTAGCGATCAGCATTCAGCCTTTATGCGGCGCGCAGAGAACTGACAACTGAGAACTGCTTTATGGCTTGGTTCAAACGCGAATCCGGAGACCTGGATAATTCTGGGGCGAAGAAAGTCCGCACCGAGGGGCTGTGGGTGAAGTGTGAGAGCTGCCGGCAGATTATCTGGAAAAAAGATCTGGAAGACAATTTGAACGTGTGCCCGAAATGCGACAAACATTTTCGAATCGACGCACGGTCACGGCTGGCGCTGCTTCTGGACGATGACGACTACAAGGTTTTCGACGACAATCTGGCATCGAACGATCCGCTGAAGTTTGTGGATCTGAAGGCTTATTCGGCGCGGCTGGCGCAGGCGCAGGAAGATACGGGCCTGAGGGACGCGGTGATCAACGCCGAAGGCAAATTGGAAGGGCGTCCGGTGGTAGCGAGCGTGATGGAGTACGCGTTCATCGGCGGCAGCATGGGTGCGGTGGTAGGCGAGGCGATTACGCGGGCTGTGGAGCGAGCCTTGGCCTCCAAGTCGCCGCTGATTATTGTTTCGGCTTCGGGCGGCGCGCGAATGATGGAGGGCGTCATCAGCCTGATGCAGTTGGCGAAGATTTCGGCGGCATTGGCGCGGCTGGATGATGCGAAAGTTCCTTACGTTTCTTTGCTCACGGATCCGACAACGGGCGGCGTGACCGCATCATTCGCAATGCTCGGAGATTTGAATATTGCCGAACCGGGAGCGCTCATTGGGTTCGCCGGGCCGCGAGTAATTGAGCAGACGATTCGGCAGAAGCTGCCGGCGGGATTCCAGCGCAGCGAATTTTTGCTGGAGCATGGAATGCTCGATGCCGTGGTTCACCGCAAGCAATTGAAGCCCTATATTGCGCGGGCGCTGAGGTTTATGGAAACAGCAGTCAGCAATTAGCAATCAGCCAGACCGGCCTTGGTTTGCGCTTTCCTTGTCGCTTCTTTTCTTTCTATCGTGCCGCGGGACTTTGGGGCCGATACCCTGCGCTGGTAATCTGGAGACTTAAGCTGATTGCTGACGGCTGAGTGCTGAGTGCTATCCCATGTCCTACGAAACTGCGGTGTCACAGATGTTTGCGCTGGGACACGAACTAGCGCAGACGCCATCGAATAAGTTTGATCTGCAACACATGCGTGTGCTGCTTCGGGGGTTGCAGCATCCGGAATTGCGATTTCCAAGTGTGCTGATTGCCGGAACCAACGGCAAAGGGTCGACTGCGGCTACGCTGGCTTCTATCCTGAGCGCGTCAGGGCTTAAGACGGGGCTGTATACGTCGCCACACTTGCTGCGGATTAATGAACGCATTCGTGTGAATGGTGAAGATATCGGTGATGACGACTTTGCGGCGCTGTATTCAGAAGTCGGCAGCGAGGCCGAGCGACTGGTGGAGTGCGGTGAGTTGCCGTGGCATCCCAGTTTTTTCGAGATGATGACGGCGATTGCGTTCGAATATTTTTCCCGCGAAAGAGTCGGCATTGCGGTGCTTGAAGTGGGCATGGGCGGACGGCTGGATGCTACTAATGTCGTCGAGCCTCTGGTCAGCATCATCACGGATATTTCGCTCGACCATCAGAAGTTTCTGGGCAATACGGTGACGGAAATCGCGCGGGAGAAAGTTGGAATCATTCGTCCCGAGGGAGTGGTGGTGACGCTGCCGCAGCAACCAGAGGCTAATGACGTGATCGGCAATACCGTGATGGATTTGCACGCTAGCGGGGTTAACGCTGTGCCGTACGTACCGCCGGTTTCGCCGGGCAGCGTGGGGTATCTGGCAAGAAGACCTTTCAACGCCGAGAACGCGGAGCACGCCGAGAAGGGCAGGGCGAATCGCGTTTACCGGTATCCGCTGGAAGTGATGGGGCAGGAAATTCTGGTCGAAACGTCCCTCGTGGGGCGGCATCAATTACGCAATGTTGCACTGGCGATTGCGGCAGCTGTGGAACTGAGCAAGAAGTTTCAGGGAATCACGGCGCGCACCATTGAGCGCGGAGTTCGCGAGACGAAGTGGCCGGGAAGATTTCAACGTCTTTCGATTCCCGGGTGGCCGGAGATTGTAATGGATGTGGCGCATAATCCGGCTGGCGCCTGGGCTTTGCGTGCCGCGCTTTCCGAGAGCTACGAAAATCGTCCGCTGATTTTTATTTTCGGGGCGATGCGGGACAAGGCGATCGCGGAGATGACGGAGATCTTATTTCCGCTGGCGGAGAGCGTGGTGGTGACGCGGGCGGAGAATCCGCGGTCCGCGTCGCCGGAGGAAATCGAGCAGGCAGCAGCGCGGACGGCAGTCAAGATGGTGGCCACTCCCGACGCAGAATCGGCGCTGGCGGAGGCGAAAAAACTGGCCGAAGCTGACGCTGTCATCGTGATTACGGGCTCGATCTATCTTGTGGGCGAGGCCATGCGAGTTCTTGAGGCGAAGTCCGTGAGTTCTTAATCCACATTTTCCCCTAAAATAGATTTGTGCAGGATGTGAATTCATCTGTCGAGGAAGCGACTCCGCCACCTGGCGAAGTCGCGATGACGAGCGCTCCGCGAGTGAGTCCGCATGCGCTTCCAGGCGTCGAGTATGGCTGGGGCAGCCGGCTGCGTTCTTATTTCATTATCGATCCGCTGATCTGGTTTTATACGTTCGCGCTGGGAATTTTGGCTTTGCCCGGCGGGATGTTCGACAAGAGCGGGCGGCGGCTGCACTGGTTTTCGCGGACCTGGTCGTGGCTGATTATGAAGACTGTCTTGTCGCCCGTAAAAGTTTCTGGGCTGGATGAGATTGACACGTCGAAGTCGCACGTTTATGCGGTCAACCACGCTTCGGCGCTCGATATCCCCGTTCTTTATGTTTACCTGCCGTTTCAGTTTCGCATTGCCTTCAAGAAAGAGTTGCTGGTGTATCCGGTGGTGGGTTGGCAACTGAAGCGGTCGGGGCAGATTTGTATTGACCAGCAGAATCCGGGGCGTTCCGTGGGCGCAATTCGGTCGGCGTTGAAGGGGCTGAAGGCTGGGATGCCGCTGGTGATTTTTCCCGAGGGCGGACGCACGCCGGATGGCGAGATCAAGCCGTTTCTTCCGGGTGCATTTTTTCTGGCGATCAAGGCGCAGGTGGATATTGTTCCGGTGGCGCTGGTGGGAACGTATGAACTGCTGCCCATGGACACTTACCATATCAAGTGCCGGCCGCTGGAAATGAGGGTGGGGAAGCCGATTTCGACGGCGGGGCTGACACTGCGGGATATGGAGACGGTGTCGGCGAGGGTGCATGCCGCGATTGAGGAGCTTTATTACGGCATGGGCCAAGTTTAGATTTCACCAGGAGCGGGCCTCGCGGTCCACGTTTCGAGAAGGAGCTTGAGGCATGGGTTCGGAAGTCGATCACTTTGTTGACCTCTTGCAAAGGTGTCCCTCCAAAGGATTGGTCTCAAACCCCTGGCGAGACTGGGACCGTGCTTTCGACACAGGTAAGGATGCACCGAGGCATAGGTCGAATCATCTCCGAGCGTATCTCAACGCACGGCTTAGTACGGCAAAGGCCCTGTTGATCGCGGAGGCCCCCAGCTTTCAGGGAGCCAAATTTTCGGGAATCCCAATGACATGCGAGCGAACACTCTTGGGCCGTCGTGGGGCTGCCTGTGCAGATGTCTTCGACGAGACTATCGAGCGCCGTCGAACGAGCAGCCCCCCCCGAAACGTCAAGTGAGGCGGTCAGGGAGAAAGGGTTTTGCGAGGCGACTGCAGGTTACGTCTGGGGTCATATGGTTAAGCAACCCGGACTGTCGAAGAAGATTGTGTTGTGGAATGTTTTTGCATTTCATCCGTACAAAGGTACGGACATATTGACTAATCGAACGCCCAGAGGCCCTGAAATACTTAGTAATCGTAACGTCCTGGAGGCTTTTCTCCGGCTGTTTCCGGACCGACCTATTCTCGCTATCGGTAAGAAGTCCGGAGAATATCTTACGAGATGGGGATATGGAAATAAGCTCTCTGTTGCACGGCACCCAGCGAATGGAGGGGGCGCTGAGTTTCGTAAGGATTTTGACAAATTCTTGATGAAAGTCGGCCTTTGGGTTTGATTACGATCCGTGATCCGTCAGCCTGGCGCCAGGCTTCGTCTGTGCGTCGGCGTTTGCTTGCCGCTGGCCTGGCTTGAATCGCGTGTTCGAGTTTGTGGGGCCGATGCCCGGAAGCAAACGGAGCCGGAGTCCACTCATGGCGGAATTTCAAACTGCCCCGCCGCCCTTTTTCGGCGCGGCTGGAGCCAAGCCCTCGCGGTCATCTGTTAGCGAAAAAGTTTCCTTCCGGCCGTAACCTTTATCCTGCATTCAGACTTTAACCTTGTGTAAGCTCAACCCGCGGAGAAATCGTTGAAGGCTTTGAAGAAAGAAGCGGACGAGCGGCTTCTGATTGAGGCTGCGCAGAAGGACCCGTCGCGCTTTGGCGAGCTTTACGAAAACCATTTTGAGCGGGTGTATGCGTACGTGGTGCGCAGGGTGGGAAACCGCGCGGAGACCGAGGATTTGACGGCGGAGGTTTTTCACCAGGCACTGGCCAATTTGAAACGGTTTGAGTGGCGGGGGATTCCGTTTGCGGCGTGGCTGTTCCGGATTGCGGCGAATTTGATTTCCGACCGCTGGCAAAGGTCGGGGCGCGAAGTTTCCGACGAAGAGCGGTTGCAACTGGCCGAGGCCCGCGGGGCTGAGATTGAGGAAGTGGAGCGGCGGGCGACGCTGTTCCGGCTGGTGGATACGCTGCCCGAAGAACAGCGGCGCGTGGTGGTGCTGAGGTTTGTGGACGACAAAAGTATTAAGGAAGTGGCGCGGGAGATTTCGAAGACCGAAGGCGCGGTGAAGCAATTGCAGTTCCGGGCGCTGACGGCTTTGCGGGCGCGCATGGAGGGTGCCGATGCCTAAGCGCCCCCTGAATCCGGGAAACGGGTCGAACAAGAACGACCCGAACTCGATCGAAGCAAAAAAGATCGAGGCAAAAAAGATCGAGCAGTTGAACCGCGCGGTGGAGGCGATGTTGGGCCGCGCCGATGGCAACGCTCCGAGCCTGGAGCCGGGGGTTGAGCCCCTGTTGCGGATCGCCGCCGAGTTGCGTGAGTTGCCGCGGGAAAGTTTCAAAGCACGACTTAAAACTGAACTGATTAAAGGGAGAAGGAAAATGACTACCGTTGCTGAACCTGTTACCGAGCCGGTTACCGAGGCTGTTCCGGTGCGCGCAAGCGCGACGCCGCGACTCGCTTTTAAAGATACTGCCAAGGCGATTGAGTTCTACAAGAAAGCCTTGGGCGCGAAGGAGATTATGCGATTTGAAACTGGAAAAGGAATTCCGCACGCAGATATCTTGATCGGCGATTCGACGATCCTGCTTTCCGATGAATGGCCGGAGGGCGGACGACTTAGCGCCGAGACGCTGGGCTATTCGCCGGTGCAGATGTCGCTCGATGTGGACGACGTGGATTCTTTCGCGGCGCGGGTGGTGGCTGGCGGCATGAAGGCGCTGGGGCCGATCAAGGATCAGTTCTATGGGCGGCGCGAGGGAAGCTTTGTCGATCCCTTTGGCTACACGTGGAACATTTCCACCGTCAAAGAAGAAATGTCAGTGGAGGAAATGCACCGGCGGATGGAGAATCTGACGCGAGGTCCGGAAGGTGGGCAGATGGCAGCGGCTGTCGACCCGGTGCGCAAAGGGTTCAAGACAGTCACGCCGTATATCGTGACGCAAAATGCGGACAGCGTGATTGAGTTTGTGAAGAAGACCTTTGGCGCCGAGGAGACGGAGCGCGCGGTGATGCCGGGCGGGGTTCACTCCGAGGTGCGGATCGAGGATTCCATGTTGATGATTGGCGGCGGCGCTCCGGGCGTGGAATGGAAGCGCGATTCGCAGCTGGGCGCGTTCCATGTTTATGTGCGTGATTGCGACGCGGCTTATGAGCGGGCGATGGCAGCGGGCGGTAGGTCGCTGCAAGAGCCTACCGATCAGCCTTATGGAGAGCGCTCGGGCACGGTGATCGATCCGGCAGGGAACTTCTGGTACATCGCTACTTTTAAGGAAACGGGATACAAGTCGGAGGGTGCGCCGACGGTGCAGCCTTATCTGCATCCGCTGCGGGCGGTTCCGCTGATCGACTTTTTAAAGCGGGCATTCGGAGCGGAGGAGTTGGGCATATATGCGTCGCCGGATGGAGTGATCCATCACGCTACGCTGCAGATTGGGACGTCGCATTTAGAGATGGGCGAGGCGAATGGGCCGTATCAGCCGATGAAGTCGATGTTCTATCTCTACGTTCCGGATGCGGATGCGGCTTACCGCAGGGCCTTGACGGCGGGGGCAACTTCGCTGCATGAGCCGGCGGATCAGTTTTATGGAGACCGCAGCGCGGCGGTGAAGGATGCGTTTGGGAATATCTGGTATGTGGCGTCGAATGTGAAGCAGATCGGCAGCTAGGACAGCCGTATGGGGCGGGCGCCATGCCCGCCCTTTTCAATGCTGCGGATGACCATCGTCATCGCGCGCGGTTTGACCCTCCCGAATGGCTCCAATAAACTGAAGATTCAACCACTTCAGGTCTCAACCTTATGGCAGATAGCATTCATGTGAAGCTTCCGGATGGGAGCGTGAAGGAAGTTCCCAGCGGCACCACTGCGCTGGATATTGCGAAATCGATCAGCCCGCGGTTGGCCGATGCGGCGCTGGCGGCTAAGACTAACGGCAATCTCATCGACCTCACCAAGCCGTTGGAAAAAGATACTGATCTTCGTTTGTTGACGGATCGCGATCCCGAGGCGCTGGAAGTGTACCGGCATTCGTCGGCGCATTTGCTGGCGGCGGCGGTGCTGGAGCTTTTTCCGGAGACCAAGCTTGGCCACGGGCCGGCTACGGAGAGCGGATTCTTTTACGACTTCTACCGGCCGACTCCGTTTACGCCGGAGGATTTGGAAAAGATCGAGAAGAAGATGCAGGAGTTGGTGCAGCAGAACCTGCCGTATGCGCGGGAGTTTTTGCCGCGCGAGCTGGGGCTGGCTGAGTTCAAAAAAGACGGCGACTTCATGAAGTGCCACTTCATCGAGCAGTTCACCAAGCCCGATGAAATGATTTCGATTTATCGCACGGGCAAGTTTGTCGATTTCTGCCGCGGGCCGCATCTTCCTTCGACGGGGAAGATCAAGGCATTCAAGGTGCTGAATGTTGCGGGAGCGTATTGGCTGGGGGATGAGAAGAATCCGCAGTTGCAGCGGATTTATGGGACTTCGTTTTTTTCGAAGAAGGATCTCGATGAGCATCTCAAGCAGGCGGAAGAGGCGAAGAAGCGCGACCATCGCGTGCTGGGGCAGCAGCTGGATTTATTTTCGATTCAGGAGCTGGCCGGGCCGGGGCTGATTTTCTGGCATCCCAAGGGCGGCATTATCCGCAAAGAGATGGAAGACTGGATGCGCGAGGAGTATCTCAAGCGCGGGTACTCGCTGGTTTATACGCCGCATGTGGCGCGGCGGCAGTTGTTTTTTACCTCGGGCCACGAGGGCTATTACGGCCAGAACATGTTCGATGCGATGGAACTGGACGACGCCGAGTACCGGCTGAAGCCGATGAACTGTCCGGGGCACATTTTGATTTACAAGGACTCGCTGAAGTCGTATCGCGATCTGCCGGTGCGGCTGGGTGAGTTGGGGACGGTTTACAGGTACGAGCGTTCGGGCGTGATGCACGGGTTGTTGCGGGTGCGCGGGTTTACGCAGGATGACTCGCATATCTTTTGTACGCCGGAGCAGGTGGAAGACGAGATTGGCAATTGCCTGGATTTCGCCTTGGACGTGCTGAAAGATTTTGGCTTCGAGAAGTTCCAGACCGAGCTTTCGACCTGGAATCCGGACGACCGCAAGAATTTTGTGGGCAGTGAAGAGCAGTGGATCCACGCCATCCAGTCGCTCGAGAATGTGCTGAAGAGGAAGAATGTGGAGTACAAGACCATCCCGGGCGAGGCGGCGTTTTACGGGCCGAAGATCGACATCAAGCTGGTGGATGCGATTGGACGGTTGTGGCAACTCTCGACCGTGCAGGTTGATTTCAACTTGCCACAGCGCTTCGGCCTCGAGTACGTGGCGGAGGATGGTTCGCGCAAACAGCCGGTGATGGTGCATCGCGCGTTGTTCGGGTCCGTGGAGCGTTTTTTTGGCGTGCTACTGGAGCACTATGCGGGAGCTTTTCCGGTGTGGCTCTCGCCGGTGCAGGCGGTGATGATTCCGATCAGCGAGCGGCACGCGGAGTATGCGAATAAAGTTGCGGATCAGCTTAAGGCGACTGGCGTGCGGGTGCAGGTGGATGCGCGTAACGAAAAGATGAATGCCAAGATTCGCGAGCATGCATTGCAGAAGGTGCCGTTTTTGCTGGTGGTGGGAGATAAGGAAGCCGAGGCGGGCCGGGTGAATGTGCGTACACGGGGAGCGGAGAAGACGGCGGACATGAGCACCAGCGAATTTGTGGAGAAGATTCGGAAGGTGATTGCGGAGAAGAGTGTAGGGCTGTAAGTTCCGGACTTAGGGCTCAACCGGCGCGGGACATCATGGTTCGCATCGAACTGGTCACAAGGATCGCCGCGCCCATCGAACGATGCTTCGATCTTTCGCGGAGCATCGACCTGCACATGGCCTCAACCAATTGGACGGGGGAACGGGCGATTGCAGGAACGACCTCCGGGCTGATTCGCTTGGACCAGACGGTCACATGGCAGGGCCGCCACTTTGGATTTAGAGTTCGTCACACCAGCCGGATTAGCGCTTATGACCGCCCGCGACATTTCCAGGATTGCATGCTGCGGGGCGCCTTTAAGTCATTCTGTCACGATCACTACTTCGAGAACATTTCCGGCGAGACCCGCATGAAGGATTCCATGCAGTTCGAAGCTCCCTGGGCATCGCTGGGACATTTGTTCGAGGGAGTTCTGGACCGCCACATGCGCACGCTCTTGCATCGCAGAAATGAGTGCATCAAGCGGGTTGCGGAGTCACAGGAGTGGCAGAACTTTCTGCCGGGCGCCGACGCCTAGGGTCCCAAATTGCCTTTATTTGGCCACGTGCGATGTACCATGTTTTGGTGCATTCGCTAGCGGGGCGCGCTCTCACCCATATCCGTAAACAGGAAGTGCTGTCGGCGGGCGATCGCGTCGGCGTCGCTGTTTCCGGTGGAATTGATTCGGTTGCGCTTTTGCGGTTGCTGCTGGAGTTGCGGGGTGAGTTGGGGATTGTCCTTTCTGTTGTTCATTTCAATCACAGGCTGCGCGGGGCGGAGTCGGATGCGGACCAGGAATTTGTTTGGGGACGGGCGCGTGAATTTGAGTTGGAGTTTTTTTGTGATGGGGATGATACGGCGCGGTTTGCGGCGGAGGAGAAGTGCAGCGTTGAGACGGCGGCGCGGGAGTTGCGGTATAGATTCTATCATCGGCTTCTTCTAGGGGCGGGCGAACCTCAGGGGCTAAAGCCCGAATCTTTGTTGGAGCTTAACGGCACGAGTGAACTCGTGCCCTTCCCGAGCGTTTCCCCAACCAATTCTCTGAATACGATTTGTACCGGACACACGCTCGACGACCAGGCCGAGACTGTCTTGATGCGGGTGATTCGCGGGACGGGGTTGCGGGGGCTGGGAGCGATCCATCCGCGGTTAGCGGTCGAGGATCAGAGTGGAGAACTTTGCGGCGAGATTGTGCGGCCGCTGCTTGGGTTCCGGCGAGCGGAACTGGAGGCTTATCTTCGCAAGATTGGGCAGAGCTGGCGCGAAGATGCGAGCAACTTCGACAACCGGTTCACGCGTAATCGCGTGCGCCATTCGTTGCTGCCCTTGATCGAGCGGGAATTCAACCCCTCCGTGGCGGAGAATCTTTCTGAACTGGCGGAGATTGCCCGAGGAGAAGAAGACTACTGGGACAATGAAGCGGCGGGCTGGATGGGCCGGACTGTGCACTGGGCGGAGCCCGAATGGGTGCCGGGGAAGTCGAACTCTTTAACACAGAGGGACACAGGGGATTTCACAGAGGGACACGCACGACTTGTGCAGATTGACGCGGCTCCTACTCGAAGCGACTTCGATTCCGAACTGGAGTTCCGTATCGACTCTGCTCCGTGGCTGGTGGTAAATGGGTCGGTGAACCGGAGGTGGCTGTTGGGAGAGCCTCTCGCGGTTCAGCGAAGAGTGATTAAGGCCATGGGAGAACATGTCCGCCTGCCCCTGGAGTTCAAACACATAGAAGAAATCCTGCAATTCGCAGCGGAAGATGGCGAAACCGGAAAGGGAATCTCGCTGCCGCTGGGATGGAAGATCGTGCGCCATCCGGAAGAATTGGTACTGATGACTCCCGACTTGCGGCAGCGGGACGAGTCTGCCGCCGGCGAGACTGATTACGAATATGATTTGCCGGTCCCAGGGTGCGTTCTGGTGAAAGAGGCGCACGCTACGTATGAGTCACAGCGGATTTCCGTGACGCAAGAACAAATAGCGGCCGATTCCGGGCAATTGCTTGACGCAGAAGCGTTGCCGGGACCGTTGCGAGTGAGAAACTGGCGTCCGGGCGACCGCTTCTGGCCAGCCCATACAAAAGAGCCAAAGAAAATCAAAGAGCTTTTGCAGGGGCGAACCGCGGGGTCTGACGCCCGCAAACTTTGGCCGGTGATTTCGAGTGGGGACGTAATTGTTTGGGTACGCGGATTCCCCGTTCCCGCAAAATTCCGGACCGCGCTGGGCCGCGAAGCTGTTCTAATCGTGGAAAGAGCCTTGGGCGGACATTTGCCGGACGCTGGACGTAGGCTCCGTACGTAGGATCTGGACGTAAGATACAGAAGTAAAATATCGATCGCGCGCGGGTCGGGAGGACGCGTCAATCCATGAACGCTTCGGGCATGAGTGGTTCAAGAGCCGAGCAACATCGTCAGGTTATTTCCAGCGAGCAGATCCAAAAACGGGTGAAGGAACTGGGACGGCAGATATCGGACGACTATCAGGGTCGAACCATTCAGGCGCTAGCGGTGCTGGAGAATGCGTTTATGTTCCTGGCGGACCTGGTGCGCGTGCTGGAAGTGCCAGTAGTCTGCCAGTTCATTAAGCCCAGGTACACGCGGGCGCAAGCGGATGGGCACAGCGACGTCATGGAAATCTTCTTTAGTCATGAGCCCGACATTCGCGGTCAGGACATTCTGCTGGTCGAAGGCCTCGTGCACTCGGGAGTAACCAGCGAGTTTCTTATGAATGACTTGCGGGCGCGGGGAGCGGCGTCGGTAAAAATGGTGACGCTGCTCGACCGGCAATCAGCGAGGCGAGTGGCCTTGCAGCCGGATTATTTCGGCTTCCTCGTGGATGAAGCTTTTCTTGTCGGATATGGCCTGGGAGCGGTAGAGCAAACGGAACGAAATCTCCCCTATCTGGCAGCGACCTTACCCGGCCGGTGACCTAAGTTACGATTTTCTGCGCGGGTTTTTTTTGCGGGGAACAGGTAGAATGATGGTCTCTAGAATTTCGCCGATCCAAATCGGATGGGCTGCATCTAATTAGCAGCGGAAGCCCCGGACAGCAGAGTGTCCGTACCCGCCGGACCGAGGAGTCGTTTAGGTGAATTCAACCGTTAAAACCGTAGTTTTCTGGCTGGTGATCGCGATCTCAGCCCTGCTGCTGTGGCAGGTAATCCAGCAGGGACGGAACAGCCAGAAAGACGCAGAAATTAACTTTAGCCAGTTCCTGGGCGACGTGGATCAGGGAAATGTCCACGAAGTCACCGTAGACGGCATGCAGGTGCGCGGCAAGTACCGCAACGGCTCCGCTTTCCATACCACCGCTCCGTCGAATTATCCCGACATGATCAAGACGCTTCGGGATAAGGGCGTGGTCATGAACTTCCGGGATGTTAACAGCGGAAGCTGGCCGACCTGGCTGCTGAATCTCGCCCCGTTGGTTTTACTTGCGGCGCTGTGGTTCTTCATGATTCGCCAGATGCAGACCGGCGGAAATAAGGCCCTGTCGTTTGGCAAGAGCCGGGCCCGCCTGCTGTCGATGCAGCAGAAAAAAGTTACGTTCAAAGATGTGGCCGGAGTGGATGAGGCCAAGGAAGAACTGCGCGAAATTATCGAGTTCCTGCGCGAGGCACAGAAGTTCCAAAAGCTGGGCGGGCGCATTCCCAAAGGCGTCTTGCTGGTGGGGCCTCCGGGAACGGGTAAGACGCTATTGGCCCGGGCGGTGGCCGGCGAAGCCAATGTTCCTTTCTTCTCGATTTCTGGTTCCGACTTTGTCGAGATGTTCGTCGGAGTGGGCGCCAGCCGGGTACGCGATTTGTTTGAGCAGGGCAAGAAAAATGCTCCCTGCATTATTTTCATTGACGAGATCGACGCCGTGGGACGGCATCGCGGTGCGGGCCTGGGCGGCGGACACGACGAGCGTGAACAGACTTTGAATCAGTTGCTGGTTGAAATGGATGGCTTCGAGTCGAATGAAGGCGTCATCCTGATGGCCGCGACCAACCGTCCTGATGTGCTGGATCCAGCACTGCTGCGGCCTGGGCGCTTCGACCGGCGCGTGGTGGTAAGCCGTCCGGATGTGCGCGGGCGGGAAGAGATTCTTCGAGTACACACCCGCAAAATTCCGTTGGCGGAAGATGTCGATCTTTCAGTTCTGGCCCGCGGCACCCCGGGATTTTCCGGAGCCGACCTGGCCAACATGGTCAACGAAGCAGCATTGGCAGCGGCCCGGCAGAATCGCAAGGCCGTGCTGATGTACGACTTTGAAGTTGCCAAAGACAAAGTCTTGATGGGCGTGGAACGCAAGTCGATGATTCTTTCCGATGCGGAAAAGAAGGTTACCGCTTTCCACGAAGCCGGACACGCTCTGGTCGCAGCCAAATTGCCGAACTCCGATCCGGTGCATAAAGTCACGATTATTCCCCGTGGCATGGCGTTGGGTGTGACGATGCAATTGCCGGTCGACGACCGCCATAACTACACGAAGGAATATCTGGAAACGGATGTCGCCATTCTGATGGGCGGGCGAATTGCGGAGGAGATGTTTCTCAGCCAGATGAGCACCGGCGCGGGCAATGACATTGAACGGGCCACGGAGTTGGCGCGGAAGATGGTCTGCGAATGGGGCATGAGCGATCTCGGCCCGATGACCTTCGGCAAGAAGGAAGAGCAGATCTTTCTTGGGCGGGAAATCACGCAGCATCGCGACTACAGCGAGGACACGGCGATCAAGATCGACGCCGAAGTGCGCAAGCTGGTAAGCCGCGGATACGACACGGCGAAGCAGATTTTAGAAAGCAGCCCCGACGCCTTGCGGCGAATTGCCGCCGCTTTGCTGGAGCGCGAGGTGTTGGATGCAGCTGAAATCCGGTTGCTAATTGAAGGCAAAGAGCTTCCCGCAAAACCGCCCGCGGTGGGCAAGAACGATGACGGCGTGCAACAGGTGCTGAAGCCGGAACCGGGAAGGCCGGGCCTTGCCAAGGGCGGAGAAAGCCCAGCGCGGGCTTAGAGTTCAAGAACCAGAAATCCCTTCAGCGCAGTCGATCATCTCTTTCAAGAGGCGCATCGGATCGCTGGCCTCGGAGTATTCACTCGCGGAAACCCACAAGGTCGCTCGCGGATATTTGGGCTTTTCCGTGCGTGCAAACGTCCCTATCACCAACAAAGAGCGGTAAGATGCACCAGTAGCAACTCACTCTGCTGGCGGCAGATTAAGAGTGCGCGAGCGAGACCGAGCAATCACGAAAATGAAAAACCGGAAGACGATACAGATCGAATGGGGTGATTGCGACCCCGCACAGATTGTTTATTATCCGCGCTACTTCGCCTATTTTGACGCCTGCACGACGGCCCTGTTCAAGAAAGCGGGATTCATCAAGCGGGAAATGCTCAAGACGTATCGCATCGTCGGAATCCCTCTGGTAGACCTGAAAGCATCATTCATCGCGCCCTCACGATTCTCGCAGGACGTGATTGTCGAATCGGAGATTACCGAATGGCGGCGGAGCAGCTTTTGTGTCCGCCACCGCTTGTTCAACGAGGATGTGTTGTCTGTCGAGTGCGTTGAGACTAGAGTGTGGACCGCTCTATCGGCAACTGATCCGGACAAGATTCAAAGTAAGCCTGTGCCGCAGGAAGTGATCGCGAAGTTCACCGGAGATAAGAATGGCCGGAGCACTCGGCGGAAATCGCGGCGAAATAAGTAAGTAGCCGGACCGCAGCAACCTTCCACTTCCAGCCAAATAATTAGCCGGCCGTTTTATCGGAGCATCGCTCCAAAGACACGGCCGGCTTTTTTCTTTCGGGTAGCCGCTATTGCGGCGGCTGAGTTGGCTGATCGCCACCGCCCTGGTGCCGATTCTGCATCATCTGTTCGCGCTTCGCCTGCATTTCGTCCCACTTCTTCTGCTGCGTGGGATCAAGCAGGGCGCGAATCTGCGTGTCGCTGGTTTTGTGAATGTCCATCATCTTGGCGCGTTTGTCTGCCTGGGGCGTGGCGGTGTCCTGGTGCAGGCTTTCCATTTGCGATTTTTCCGAAGTCAGGATGTCCTGCACTTTGGCTTGCTGATCGGACGTGAGCTTGAGCTGTTTGGTCAGGTGCTGAGTGCGTTGCGCGGGATCCATCTGGTGATGCTGCCAGCCACCATTGCCCTGCATTGCATTGGGAGGCGCGGCTTGATCGTTGGAGGGGCTATCCTGCGCCGCGACAAACGGAGCGGCGATGGCAATAGCGCCAGCCGCGACTAGAACTAGTAGGCGTTGCTTGAGCATGAAAATCTCCTTTTTCCGAAGCCATTTTCCGAAACCATCGGTCTACACCTATGAACGGAATTATGAACCTTAAGTTGCGTCCCAGCATGGGATTCTCGCAATCTTTGCATAACTTTACGAAGCGCGCGTCCGATGCCGCGTAGGCCTAACAGCCTCGCTGGAGGCGAACAAAACTTTACAGCCCACTGCAAGAGAGAGCGGTATCATCCGAGGGAGGCAGCAGTGTCTGCCTCATAGCGATAAGGAGTTCTCGTCTGCGTCTCCTGACGATCGATTCTCTGGCCCGTGATTTTCTCGCCTCAAAGCTGGCGACGAAGACGAGGCTGGGCCGCGAAATTGCTTTTCAGTCGGTGATTCTGTTTGCCGTTATCTTTCACACACATCTTTTGCCCGGGCAAGCGACGGCTCCTGGGACAGTCGCGCGATCCATGCACGGCGTGGTGAAGTCGGGAAACATGCCGATTCCCGGCGCTGGAATTTCCGCCACCAACACGGCAACTAAAGAGCAACTTACGACCTGGACCGATGTGGATGGCAGCTATTCGCTGCGAATTCCCGCCGATGGCCGCTACACCGTGCGGGTGCAGATGGCGGCATTCGCTGCAAGTACGCAGGAAATCGTCGTCGACGCAACGCACCAGCAGGCACAAGCCAACTTTGAAGTCATTCTTCTTTCTCGTGCACGCGAGACCGGTAACGAACAACATCGCGCGAATGCGAGCACGCGGGGTTTTCAAAGTCTTTCTGTATTTCAAAATGCGGCTGGTCAGGATGCTGCGAGTGGGTCGATGAGCGACGTGGCTCCAGCCGGAATGCCGGTTCCCGGGATTGATCCCAACGGTGCGACGGAGTCCGTGGCAGTTTCTGGCAACACTTCCAATTCGTTCAACGCGATGAGCGCCGACGAAATGCAGCAGCGCTTTAACGACGCCCGCCAGCAGGGGGGCGGATTCGGCGGCGGGGGCGGATTTGGTGGTCCGGGCGGCGGAGGGTTTGGCGGTGGTGGCGGGGGTGGCGGCGCCATGATCTTCGGCCGACGCGGCTTTGACATCAATCGTCCCCACGGATCTTTGTATTACGGCGTTGGCGATTCGGCTCTGAATGCCGCGCCCTACGCGCTCACCGGCCAGCCTCCGGAAAAACCGGGATACCTTCAAAACAGCTTTGGCGGTTCGGTCGGCGGCCCGCTGAATATTCCGCACATTTACAACGGCGGGAGCAAGACTTTTTACTTCGTCAACTACAACGGCAAGCGCGGCGAAAATCCTTTCGATCAGTTTTCCACCGTACCCACGCTGATCGAGCGCCAGGGAAATTTTTCCCAGACCACTTACACCACCGGCCTCGAGGCCGGCAAGCCGGTAGCGATTTTCAATCCTGTCACCAACACGCCGTACGCCAACAATACGCTTCCGCAAATCAATCCGGCCGCGCAGGGATTGCTGCAATACATCCCGCTGCCGAATTTGCCCGGCGCTTATCAGAACTTTCACTTCGTGACTTCTGCCAACAGCGACAGTGACGATCTCAACATTCGTCTGAACCACTCTTTCGGCGCAGCGCCAGTCCGCGGCCGCCGCGGCGGAACAGGCGGTGGGCGTCGAGGTCCGCAAAACAATCTTTCCGTCGGCTTTCACTACCACGGTTCGAGCGCCAACCTGACGAATCCATTCCCGAGTGTGGGCGGCAGCGCTACGGTCCGCAGCTTTGACATTCCCGTTTCCTACACGCGCAGCATCGGCAAGTTAACCAACATCGTTCGTGCCGACTTCAACCGCAGCCGGGCCCGCACGCAGAATCTTTACGGCTTCAACACGGACATTACCGCCGCTCTGGGAATCGCTGGGGTTTCGCAGAATCCGTTCGACTGGGGCCTGCCCAGTCTTTCTTTCACGAATTTTGGCGGCCTGCAGGACACGACTCCGCAGCTTACGCGTAACCAGACTTATACGTTTTCCGACAATATGATCTGGAACCGGGGTAAACATACCTGGCGCTGGGGCGGAGATTTTCGCCGTGTGCAGGTGAATACGGAAACCGACAGTAACCCGCGCGGCGCATTTACTTTCACCGGACTCAACACGTCAGAGATTGTCGGTGGCCAGACAGTGGCGGGCACGGGATATGACTTTGCCGATTTTCTCCTCGGGCTGCCGCAGGAAACCTCCGAACAGTTTGGGCAGAACAATCACTTTCGCGGCAACTTCTGGGACTTGTATGCGCAGGACGAGTGGAAGATGCGCGGCAACTTGACTCTTAATCTTGGCGTGCGCTACGAGTATGCCTCTCCTTTGACGGAGATCGACAATCGCATTACCAACCTCGACCTTTCTCCCGGAGTGCTTGTGCTGAACCCAGCGCTCACGCCGGCGGTCACGCCGATTCAGCCGGGCCAGACCGGACCCTACAGCGGCAAGCTGCCAGACAGCCTGGTGCGGCCCGACCGTACCAATTTTGCGCCGCGCGTCGGCTTCGCCTGGAAGCCGTTTTCAAAAACAGTGGTCCGCGGAGGATACGGCATCAACTACAACACAGGCGCTTATCAGAGCATCGCGCAGCAACTCGCCTTTCAGCCGCCGTTTTCGATTACCGCCACGAACATTCAAACTGCCCCCGGAGATTTGACGCTGCAAAATGGATTTCCCGCGTCGACCGGAATCACCAACAGCTATGCGGTGAATCCAAATTACCGGCTCGGCTATGTGCAGATTCGCAATCTGGATATTCAGCAGCAGATTCGACCCACGCTGCTGTTGAATGTCGATTACACAGGCACCAAGGGAACAGATCTCGATGTGCTGGAAGCGCCGAACCGCACCGCGACTGCGATCCGCATTCCCGGAGTCCAGGCCTTCACCTACGAAAGCTCGGTGGCGGATTCGGAGGCCAACGCGGGATCGGTGAGGCTGCGCAAGCGTCTGTCGCACGGATTCTCAATCGGCGGCACATACACATTCCTGAAATCGCTGGACGATGCGTCTTCCATCGGTGGCGGGGCTACTTCGGGAGCGAACACTCCGGGACTTGGCGCGGGTGGAACTGGAGCCGGCGGCGGCGGTGGTGGCGGGGGCGGAGGGGGAGGCGGTGGAAGTACATCTACCGCAGGCGTGTCCAATCTCGCGCAGAATGCTTTCGATCTCTCGGCCGAGCGTGGGCTGTCCAGCTTCAACCAAACGCAGAAGTTCACTGCGGACTATTTATTCGAACTGCCTTTCGGTCACGACAAGCACTGGCTCACCGGAAACACTCCGTGGCGTGCGATTATTGGCGACTGGCAGTGGAGCGGCGATTTCACGATCGCATCCGGATTGCCGTTCACTCCGCGATTGTTGGGCGACATCAGCGATGTAAATCGCGGAACAAACGGCACGGTGCGGGCGGATGTGGTTCCCGGACAACCGGTGAGCCTGGCGAATCACTCCATCGGAGAGTGGTTCAACACAGCCGCGTTCGTCGCGCCGCCCGCCGGGCAGTTCGGCGATGCGCGCCGCAACAGCATCATAGGCCCGGGCAGCAAAGTGTTCGACATGGCGTTCACAAAAGTCGTTCCGCTGAAGGAATCGCGCATGTTGGAATTCCGGGCGCAGGCTACCAACATTTTCAACATACCGAATTATTCGTCGATTGATACGACAGTGAACTCGCCCACGTTTGGCCGGGTTACGGCGGTGGGAGCAATGCGCCAGTTCACGATCACATCGCGCTTTCGCTTCTAACGCTGCGCGGAAGTTTTGAAAGAGTGCGGCTTCGAGCGGCGCCGTATGTGCCGGAAAATCAAAAGCGGCTTTTAGCCGCTGCGGTGATATCACAATGCCTTACGCTCCAAGCCGATTTCCTAACAAAGCGCTGGCGATCCTCCTATCGCTTGCCCTCTTATGCGCCGCATCCCCTTCCCAGCAACAGTCGGACTACACCTTCCACTCGCAATCGGATCTGGTGCTGGTCAACGTAACCGTACGCGATAAGAACGGAAAATTCGTAGAAGGATTGAAGCCGGAGGACTTCACGATTCTTGAAGACAACAAACCGCAGAAGGTCGTTTCCTTTGATGTAGAAAATGTTGACGCCGTGCCGTCTCTGGATGTAACCCAGGCGAAGCCCCTGCCGGGATCGGAAGCCGCATCGGCGACTCCACCAGTTTCCGCCACGGACGCAGCCGCACAATTTAAAGACCGGCGTCTTATCGTTCTGTTCTTCGATCTCTCAGCCATGGAGCCGGACGAAATCGATCACGCCGTCACCTCCGCCGAAAACTATATCGACAAACAAATGGCGCCCGCCGACCTGGTCTCGATTGTTTCCCTGGGCAGCGCTCTGCTAGTCAACCAAGATTTCACCACCGATCGCGCGCTGCTGAAGAAGCAATTAGAAGCCTTCAGTTCCGGGGAAGGCCAAGGCTTTGAAGAAGGGACTACGGGCACAACCGAAGGAACACCGGACTCTGGCCAGCCATTCACCGCCGACGATACCGAATACAACATCTTTAATACCGACCGACGCCTGGAGGCGTTGCGCTCCGTGGCGGAAAAGCTTTCGCACGTGCAGCAGAAGAAATCGCTGATTTATTTTTCCAGCGGCATGGACCGTACCGGAATTGAAAATCAATCCGAGTTGCGCGCCGCCGTTAACGCCGCCGTCCGCTCCAACCTGGCGATTTACACCATGGACATGCGCGGCCTTCAGGCGCTGGTCGCCGGCGGAGAAGCCCAAAACGCCAGCCTGCGTGGAGTTTCCGCATATTCCGGGCAGTCGACTCTCAATGCGCTAAATTCCAATTTCACTACGCAGGAAACGCTCGTCACTCTGGCCAGCGACACCGGCGGCCGCGCGTTTCTCGACTCTAATGACTTCAGCAAGGTTTTCAAGGGGGTGCAACAGGACACGTCGACGTATTATCTCCTCGGCTATCACAGCACGAATCCCGCGCGCGATGGTCGTTACCGCCGCATCATCGTCAAAGCCAGGATTCCTGGAGCTAAGATCGATTACCGCCGCGGTTACTATGCTCCCGCAGATTTCAAACACTCCACCACCGACGACAAAGAACGGCAGCTTGAGGAAGAACTTGCTTCCGAATTGCCGGCCACCGATTTGCCGCTGTATCTCGGCGTTTCTTACTTCCGTCTGGAGAACAATAAATTTTTCGTTCCCATCTCATTAGTGGTTCCGGGCTCGCAAATTCCATTCATCCGCAGCAGCGATCGCGACAAGGCAACGCTCGATGTCATAGGCATGGTGCTCGATGGCGAACATCATCCGTTAAACCGAGTTCGCGACACTGTAAAGCTCGCTGTGAACACCTCGACCGAGGTGCAAAAAAAGAACGTTCAATACGACACGGGCATGAGCCTGCTCAGCGGCAAGTATCACCTGAAGTTTGTCGTTCGCGAGAATCAGACCGGCCGCCTGGGATCGTTCGAGACCGACATCGAGGTTCCTGACCTGAAGGCCCAGCCCTTGAAGATGAGTTCGATCGTGCTGGCCAGCCAAACGCGAACTGTCAAAAAGAGTTCGAACCTGAATCCGTTGATCCGCGACGGCTCAGAAATCATCCCCAACATTACGCATGTTTTTTCGGCCACGCAGCACTTGCTTCTTTATTACGAAGTTTATGATCCCGCACGGCCTACCGGCTCCGCAGCCACGAATTCCGTCCAGGGCAGCCCTGCCAGGAGCGGCGACAACAAGCCGGGCATCCGGCTCTTATCCAACGTGTCGTTCTTTCAAGGCAAAGCCAAGACCTTTGAAAGCTCGCTCGTAGAGCTGACCGAACTCAACGCGCGTGAGCGCAAGGCTGCCATCTTTCAGTTAGACGTTCCCCTCACATCGCTCAAGCCCGGTTTTTACACCTGCCAGGTCAACGTGATCGACGATGCCGGAGGCCGCTTCCTTTTTCCGCGTCTGGCCTTGCTGATCCGGCAACCAAACACCATCGGCGCACGATAAATTTCGTTCTTCGAGCTTTTTCCCTCGTCGCATCCCTTCACTTTTTGCGATTGCAGTCAGCGGAAATATTTGTTGGACTCCCCTGACTGCGCCGTTTACCCTCGGCGGTCCATTGCGTTCCCGCAATCAAAGGCATTTTTGTGCTTGATGTCAGGCAGAAGAGATGCAAAAGTTGTCGCGACAAAAATGACAGCTTCTCTGTCCGAATCAACAGGAGCCATGATCATGAAAATAGAAGCCCCCTGTCATTCTTCGCGCAGTTTTGCGCGAATTTCTGAAGAGCGAAAGAGATCCCGAACCTGGTTGCGGCTCGCCTGTTTGTTCGCAGTGCTCTTGCTGCCGTCGTTTGCTCCACAGTGCTTTGCCGATGACGGCCCCAAGCCCGATCCCTCTGGAGTCGCCACAGGGGATAAGACTTCAGCCGTCGACGCTGCCGGCAATCCCTTCGTCGTTCCCGAACCTACCGATAAATCCGCTCCGGACTACGCCGCCCAGAAAAAAGCATTCGACGACTATCAGGCTCAAATGGCCAAAGAGCCGTTAGCAGTAAAGCTCGCCGACAGCGTGGGTCACGTTCGCGTCGCCACCAATTTCGCCTGGACGCTCAACACCGGCTATCTGGTCCTGTTCATGCAAGCCGGCTTTGCGCTGCTCACTTGCGGGCTGGTGCGCAAGAAAAATGCCGGCCACCTGATGATGCTGAACTTCGCCGCATACGTGTTCGCATTCCTGGCTTACTACGCGGTCGGATACGCATTTCAGTTCGGAGCCGTTGCCATCAACGCGTCACCCGCGCCTTTGGGCGGCGTTCCCACGCTGAATCATTTCCTGGTCGGCAGCGGGCAGTGGGGATTTATCGGCGGCAAAGGGTTTTTTCTCACCGGGCCTGCTTATGACACCTCCAGCAACGTTTTGACGTTGTTTGAAGTCGTCTTCATGGAAACCGCGGGCTATATCATCGTCGGCGCCATCTGCGAGCGCATTACGTTCTGGGCATTTCTGCTCTGCGAACTTTTTATCGGAGGCATTCTTTACCCCATTTCCGGTTGCTGGACCTGGGGCGGCGGCTGGCTTTCGCAACTCGGCAGCACGTGGAACATGGGCCACGGCTATGTCGACTTTGCCGGATCGAGCGTGGTCCACGCCGTCGGCGGTTTCTGCGCCATGGCCCTTGCAATCATCCTCGGCCCTCGATTGGGCAAGTACGGTCCCGGCGGAAAGATTCGCGTCTTCCCGGCGCACAATATCGTCTACGTCGTAACCGGCACTTTCATTCTTCTTTTCGGATGGATGGGATTTAATCCCGGCTCCACTCTTGCCGCGACCGACCTCCGCATCGCCGTGGTTGCTGTGAACACAAACCTGGCGGCAGTTGCCGGCTCAGCCGCGTCGATGCTCTTCTGGTATTTCATGTTCGGCAAGCCGGATGTAACCATGGCCTGCAACGGAATGCTCGCAGGGCTCGTCGCCATAACGGCTCCCTGTGCTTTTGTGTCTCCAACGTCTTCTGTTGTCATCGGACTGTTGGCCGGAATTCTGGTGTGCGTCGGTGTGCTGTTCAACGACAAAGTCCTAAAAATAGACGACCCCTGCGGCGCGATCTCGGTCCACGGCTACTGCGGATGGTTTGGAGCCGTCAGCGTGGGCATCTTCGCTGACGGCGCTTACGGCACCGGATGGAACGGCGTCGGCGCCACTTCTTACCTTGGACACGCAGGCCAGGGCGTGACTGGCTTGCTTCACGGAGACACGCGCCAGTTCCTATGCCAGCTCATGGGCGCAACTTTGTATGCGGCATGGGCGTTCGGCATGACGTACGGAGTGTTTTCGCTGGTGAACAAAGCCAAGAGCATGCGCGTCTCACCCGAGGTCGAAGAAGAAGGGCTGGATATGCCGGAGTTCGGAACGGCGGGATATCCGGAAGATGCGGTCGTGCCGGCGCCTTACTAAAGCCGATTCAGGCCAGGAGACTGGGGTGCATCCGCAGAGCTCTCGTCAACTCACGAGGCTCGTCAGCTTCCCTGCAAAGCGCAACGGCCTCGGCCAGATCGCGCTTCGCATCGTCAAATCGATTCTCTCTTCGCGGGTGAAGAGCTTGACTCATCGGTTGATCTTGTCGATCAGGGTTGCGTTCTCCTCTTACACTCCCAGCGCCTTCCGAATCTCCCCGGCAATCCCTGCTGTCAGTGCCAGCATCTTCTCTTCCGACTCCGCCTCGACCATCACTCGCGCCAGCGCCTCGGTCCCCGAATACCGCACTACAATGCGGCCATTTCCATTCAACTCGCGCTCAGCAGCATCAATCGCTGCCTGCACCGCAGGGACCTGCGCAAACGGAATCTTCTCCCGTACACGTACATTCTGAATCTTCTGAGGAAACACTTTCAGGTCGGCCACAAGTTCCCCTATCGACCTGCCGCTGCGGACGATTACATCCATCACGCGCAACGCGGTCAGCAAACCGTCGCCGGTGGTCGCATAGCCATCGCGAAAAATAATGTGCCCAGATTGCTCCCCGCCCAGTGTATCTCCGCTCTTTAGCATCTCTTCGAGCACATATTTGTCGCCCACATTCGCCCGCAACATGCGAATGCCGGATTTCCTGAGCGCAATCTCCAGCCCCATGTTCGACATGGTGGTCGCAACGACTGTGTCGTTCTTCAACATGCCCCTCGCGTGAAGATCGCGCGCGACGGTTAACAGCACGCCATCTCCATTCACCACACCCCCGTTCGCATCGCAAAACAAAGCTCGATCCGCATCGCCGTCGAACGTCACACCTAAATCAAACTTCCCGCCCGATTCCGCCACAGTCTTGCCCAAAGTTGCGGGATGCAACGCCCCGCAGCCTTCATTAATATTTTTTCCATCCGGATCCACATGAATAAACGTTGCCTGGATTCCCAGACCGCGAAATAACTCGGGCGCCTCGGCAGCCGCCGCGCCGTTAGCGCAATCGACCAGCACGCGCAGACCGCTCAAGTCCGAAGAAACGCTCCCTGCCAGCGACTCGATATAAGCGCGGCGCAACTCCGCCTCGCCCGGCAGCGAAGGCTTTGCAATCCGCACTGCAGTTATCTCCGTTGCCGACGGGTTTTCCAGCAGAGCAAAGATTTCTTTTTCAATCGCGAGTTCGCGGGCGTCCGTAAGCTTGAATCCGTCGCCGGAGAAAACTTTGATCCCGTTATCCGTCCACGGATTGTGCGACGCGGAAATCACCACGCCCGCCTCGAACCCGCGCGACCGCGCCAGGTATGCAACTCCCGGCGTCGTGATAACGCCCGCGCTATGCACGTCCACTCCAATCGACGCCAACCCAGCCGCGACCCGGTCCGCAATCCACTGGCTCGATTCGCGCGTGTCCTGCCCAATCACAGCACGCGGGCCCCGTATTGTTTGCATCAAGTCAAGACCGAGCGCCCGCCCAATCAGATATGTGCTTTGCCGCGTCAGGGGAAATTCGCCCGCAATGCCGCGGATGCCATCAGTTCCGAATAATTGTCTGTTTTGCTGGCTCATAGAGGAAGGGTCGATTAATAAATTGAGGCTTGCCGGCTAGTGTTTTGGATCGTTCGCTGCTTTTTCTACGTCCACCGTCACATGCACCAACATCGGCTGCACCACTTGTACCAGCGGATCCGCCACGTACACGTTCGTCGTGAAGGTCACTTGGCCGGTGACCCCTGAAGCATCCACCAGATCGGTAGTCGCAGAATCCACGCGCTCCACATGCTGGCGCGGCCCGGTGATCGTAATCTTCGCGGGATCCGGTTGCTTGCTGACGATCTGCTCGCCAGGGAGGAACGTCCCGGTTACTCGGGGATGAATTTCAACCTCGCGAGTCAGCCGCGTATCGAACGCCAGATGCACCTGGCTGGGAACGACCTGCACAACGCTCACTTCGCGCGGCCGCTGAATTTCCTGCGCCGTCAGGTCAAAGGTGCGCTCACCGGGCTTGGCGCCGGTCAGGTCAATGTGCGCTCGCACGTCCGAGGAACGCAATTCGCGGATCAGCCGCTCCGGACCACGTACTCGTATCTGCGCTTCGGGAATTGTCTCCGAGCTGATCTCCAGTGCGTCGGGCACATGTTCAAACTCGATGGGCGCGCGAACCGCTACTTCGGCAGGCTGTTCGTCCGGCGACACCACCAGCCACAATCCCGTGGCCAGCAACAGCGACAGCAGCTTAAGGCCAAAATTGTGTACGACGTATCTTTGGAAGAACTTGATCACACGCGACGCTCCGCATCCGGAGCCGATGTTTTCTGCGTCTCAAGGGCTTCATCCCGATCGTCGCCCAGATTTACTTCGGCCCGCAGCGGTGACTCCAACGACGCGTCGGATTCCTCCGAGATGGCAATCGTCGTAGGCAGCGTCACGGGAGACATATATCTCCGCAATTCCACGCTCAATCTTTCGCGCAATTGCTCGACCGTCAGGTCGCGCTCAATCTTGCCGCCCACCGCCATACTGATTGCGCCCGTTTCTTCCGAAACAATGACAGCGATTGCGTCCGTCTCTTCCGTGATGCCAATTCCCGCGCGGTGGCGCGTTCCCAACTGGGGCGAAAGCATCGGATTCATCGAGAGCGGCAGGAAACAAGCCGCGGCGGCAATGCGATCCTTCTGCACGATCACCGCGCCGTCATGCAGCGGGGCGCTCGGCCGAAAAATGGTCGCCAGCAAATCGTAAGAAAGCCGCGCATCGAGCGGCACTCCGCTTTCCACGTGCGTGCGCAGCCCAATCTCCCGCTCAATCACAATCAGCGCGCCCGTCTGGTTCTGCGAAAAAAGGTTCGCGGCCAGCACAATGTCGTCATAGGAATCTCCTTCCCTCGACGACGCGCGGGCGAAGCTCAGCCTGCGCCCCAGGTTCGCCAGCACATGCCGGATTTCCGCCTGAAACACCACGATTAAAGCAAAGACAACATAAGGAAGGGAACGGCTGACCACCCAGTTCAATGTAGTCAGTTCGCCAATCCGCGCCAGATAAACCATGATCGCGATCACGGCCAAACCCGCCAGCATGGGCGCGGCGCGCGTGCCGCGAATCATCGTCAGCACCTGATAAATCAGCAGGGCGACAAGCAGGATGTCGAGAGCCACCCATGCCCACGGCGACCATGACGTAACAAATAGCGTCATCGGAAGTCTTCCTTAGAACTGCCCGTTCGATACATCCACATTCTAAATGCTGGAGAGTAGGTCGTTGGTCGTTCGCCAATCCCATGAACATCGAGCCGTCATCGACTACCGACCTTTTTCCCCGTCACCTGCGCCGCAATCTCTCCCCGTGCCAGCCGCGCGGAAATTTTTTGCCCAGCTTCCACACTGCTGGCATCCTTTATCAGCTTGCCCGACGCATCAAACACCAGCGCGTACCCGCGCTCCAAAATCGCCAGCGGAGACAGAGACTCCAGGGCCATGCGGAGCCTCTCGCTCCTTACTTTATGGACCAGCAAAGAATTCCGCATCGCCGCCACCAGCGCTGCGGTTCCGGCAGTCAATTCTTTGCCCATTCCATTTAGCACCAACCGCAAATCGTAATGGCGAACCGCCGCCGCTGTCGTCTCCCATCGCCGCCGCATGTGGTCGAGCAATCGCCGCTCCGCACGCTCCATCCGATAACTTAGATCGTCCAACTTCTGCTGTCGCTGATTAATGACTTCCATGATGCGGACGAACGCTCCGTGCTGCGCGACCTCTGTCAGTGCTTGCCGTCCCATCAGCAAGCGGTAGCGCATTGCGCGCGCCAACCGCTGTTGCAAGGCAGCTGCATGATCTTCCACTTCCTGCCGCGAGCGGATCACCAACTCTGCCGCGGCCGAAGGTGTAGGCGCCCGCAAATCTGCCACGAAATCCAAGATCGTGAAATCCGTTTCGTGACCTACGGCCGAAATCACCGGAATCTCCGACGCCGCAACCGTCCGCGCCAGCCCTTCATCGTTGAACGCCGCCAGGTCTTCCGCCGACCCTCCGCCGCGCGCTACTACAATCACGTCCACATTTTTCCGTTGATTGAAAATCCGCACGCCAGCTGCGACTTCTCCGGATGCCGCATCACCCTGCACCTGCGCCGGATAGATCACGACGCTCACCGTGCGATGCCGGCGCCGCAAAATATTAAGGATGTCGCGCAGAGCCGCTGCCTGCGGCGACGTCACCACGCCGATCCTCGCCGGCAGCGATGGAATTGTTTTCTTGCGCTCCGCCGCAAACAATCCTTCGGCTTCGAGTTTCGCCTTGAGTTGCTCGAACGCCAGTTGCAACGAACCAGCGCCCTTGGGCTCAATAAATTCCGCCGAAATCTGAAGTTCGCCGCGGTCTTCATAAACCGTCACCCGCCCGCGCACCAGTGCCTGCAACCCATCCGCCGGACGAAACCGCAACAGCCGCGCCGATGAGCGGAACATGACTACGCGAATCTGCGCATTTCCATCTTTCAGCGTGAAATAAAGATGCCCCGAATCCGGCGCGCGGAAATTAGAAATCTCTCCTTCCACCCACGCGTCCGTATACTCCCGCTCGACATGCGTACGCACCGCTGCCACCAACTCGCGCACCTTCCAAACCCGCCGCTCCGGCGGACGAAAGCTAAATCCGAGTTGGTCTGTTCGAGATGACATCGAGGGCAGTGTAACCCAGAACCGTGCGGGGCGAGCGCTCGATAAGCGCTAATTTAGAGCGGAATTCCGCGAGTGGGCGCAGGGCCATCCACGCACGAATGGATGACATTTTTGCCGCTGAACCTCAGATCGCACGGGCCTCCACTCTTCAAATCTCAATGATCATGTCTTCCAGGCGGGTGGGATACTTGTTGATGACTTCGCCCTTTTCCTTCCCGACGATCACTGTGTCGGAGTGGCGGAACCCGCCCCAGTCCGGATCGTAGATTCCGGGCTCGCAACTGAAGGTCATTCCCGGCTTGAGAACAGTCTTGTCGCCGTCGGCGATCCATGGAGATTCATGGCCTTCGAGGCCGATGCCGTGTCCAGTACGGTGCTTGAGGAACTTTTCAAATCCAGCCTTGCGGATCTGGTCGAGACTCTTCTTGTCGACCTCTTCAGCGATGGCGCCCTCTTTCATGTTTTCCACTCCGGCGTCGTGAGCGGCCAGCATCGCCTCGTAAAGCCGTTTGGCATAATCGGTCGGCTTGCCGATGACGAACGACCGCTCATCTTCCACAGCGTAGCCGCCGACTTGGGTGCCGTAGCTCAGAATAAGCGCGTCTCCTTTTTTGAGCCGATCCTTACTGGGAACCGCATGAGGGAACGCCGATCGCCTGCCAAAGGGCACCAGGCCTCCGAACGGCGCATCGATGCTCACACCCACGACTGCTTTCAATTCTGAGGACATCTTGTCCGCCAGCGCGTCAGCGGCGTTTTTCAAAATTTCATCTTCGGTCACGCCGCCGTGATTCTGTACATAGTCGCGTCCCGCCTGAACGTAGAAATCGGAGAAATACATGCCGCGGCGCATGATGTTCAACTCGTCTTCATCCTTGACCCAGCGCATGTGCTCAATCAGGTCGCCGGCCTCGACAATATCCGCATTCGGAGCGCCGAGTTTGATCTCACGCATCCGGCTGGGTTTGGCTTCTTCGATGCCGATGCGGCCCTTATCTAGTCCGCGGCGCGCCACCCGCTCGAAGATCCAGCGCACACGATTCACTGGGCCGGGAAAGTCGAAGTACGCTTCAAAATCTTTCACCCACCACAGCTTCACCTGGTCGCTCTCGAGTCCAGGAACGAACAGCGCCGGCTCGCCGGATTTTGGAATCAATACCCCGAGCGGCCTTTCTGTAGAAAGATGGAAGTAACCAGTCGTGTAAATCACATTGTGGGCGTCGAGCAGAACCAGCGCATCGAGCTTGCGGCGTTCCATTTCCTGCTGCACCTGGCCGATCTTGCGCCGATACCAGTCGGGCTCCAGACGGTCTGGCAAGTCGGGCCCTGCAGACGGCGCCATGGAAGGCATTACTGCTGAAACTGTCAGGCTGCGGGTGCGACCGAAACTCGACATCCGTGCAGTGAGAGTGAGTGCTGCGGTGCTTGCAGCGTTGCGCAGGAAAGCTCGGCGTCCAGTCAATTTCATGGCGGCTCCAGCGATAGGGATCAAAAGCGACCCATGCTAACGCAGAACCGCGATATTGACCAACCGAACGGGGCCACTCATTGAAGTGGACACTGATTGTGTAAGACGGATCCGAGCGGCAAGTTCAAAAAAGCGGTAACATTATCGATTTGGCATAGGTTACCTGGGGTCCACTCCAGGCAAGAAAACGTAATAGAAAAGTGAAGAACTAAACAGCAAAGAGGATCATTCATGCCCCTGCGTTCGCTCTCCAGTTTGGCCGCCGCACTTCTCATGGCGCTACTTCTCGCCACTTCCGCGTTTCCTCAATCCACTTCTAAAGACCATTCGCCATTCCCGTGGATGAACACCAGCCTTTCTCCCGACGATCGCGCCGCAATGGTCCTCAAAGAAATGACGCTGGACGAGAAAATCTCGCTCCTCCATGGCACTGGAATGGTAGGCCTCGGGCCGGTGAGCCCGCTGCACATCGGGTCCGATGGCGGTGCCGGTTATGTTGTGGGCGTGGAACGATTGGGCATTCCCCCGATCCAGATGTCCGATGCCGCTTACGGCATCCGAGCCAGCGGAGAGAATGGCCGTTACTCCACCGCGCTTCCCTCCGATCTCGGTGCCGCCTCCAGTTGGGATCTCGACGCCGCATACCAATACGGCGCGCTCATCGGCACCGAACTTCGTGCGCAGGGCTTTAACATGACCCTGGGTGGAGGCGTCAACCTCACGCGCGAGCCCCGAAACGGCCGCACCTTCGAATATCAAGGAGAGGATCCCGTTCTCGCCGGAAAAATGGTCGGCGCAGTCA
The DNA here is from genome assembly GCA_049584475.1 of Candidatus Sulfotelmatobacter sp. Taxonomy (GTDB): domain Bacteria; phylum Acidobacteriota; class Terriglobia; order Terriglobales; family Acidobacteriaceae; genus Sulfotelmatobacter. The sequence continues at coordinate 194,009 of JBAUXX010000047.1, forward strand.
TGACCGGACTTCAGGCTCAGCACGTCATCGGCGACATTAAGCATTACGCCGTCAACGATCAGGAAAGCGGACGCAATGCCGTTAACGCCAACATCGACAAACGCTCCATGCGCGAAAGCGATTTGCTGGCTTTTGAAATCGGATTGCAGGCTTCTCACGCCGCCGCTGTCATGTGCTCTTACAACCGCGTCAACGGGGACTATGCCTGCGAAGATAGGTACCTTCTCACCGACGTTCTAAAGAACGACTGGCATTTTCCCGGTTTCGTGGTCTCCGATTGGCAGGCGACTCACAGCACCGCCAAAGCCTCCGCCGCCGGACTCGATCACGAAGAACCGGGCTGGTATTTCTATTCCGACAAATTTAAGCAGGCCGTGGAATCTAAGCAGATTCCCATGGCGCAACTTGACGATCATGTCCATCGAATCCTGCGCTCGATGTTCGCAACCGGTGTCATCGACGATCCCCCGCAGAGAAGCGTAATCGACATCCCTCGCGACCTCGATATCGCGCAGAAAATCGCCGAAGGCAGCATCGTTCTGCTTAAGAATGAAAACGTTCTCCCACTTGACGCCTCGAAGATTCACAGCATCGCCGTCATCGGACCTCACGCCGATGTAGGCATGATTTCCGGCGGAGGCTCCGCACAGGTCGATCCTCCGGGCGGCAACGCCATCATGCCTCCCGGCCAGGGGCGCACTCATTGGCAGGATCACATCTGGTTCCCCACCTCGCCGCTCCGTTCCATCCGCGCCAAAGCTCCCGCAGCTACGGTTTCTTTTGACTCGGGCGCCGATCCTTCTATTGCCGCGGCTCTCGCTAAGACCGCTGACGTCGCACTCGTCTTCGCCTATCAATGGGAAAGCGAAGGCATGGACCTCGACAGCCTCTCACTTCCCGACAAGCAAGATAGCTTGATCGCGCAAGTCGCCGCCGCGAACCCGCACACCGTGGTCGTCCTCGAAACAGGAAGCCCCGTGACCATGCCGTGGGTCGGTCGGCCCGCGGCGATTCTTGAAGCCTGGTACGCGGGTAGCCGCGGTGCCGAAGCTGTCGCCAATATTCTGTTCGGCGACGTCAATCCCACCGCTAAATTGCCCGTAACATTTCCCGTGAGCGAAGCCGATCTGCCTCATCCCACCATCGTCAAGCCGCCCGCTCATTCGCTTTCCCACGGCGGCCCTCGCGAGTGGGAAGAAATCATGAAAGGTCTTCCCGCATTCCAAACCACCTACGACGAAGGCCTCAAAGTCGGCTACAAGTGGTATGACGCCGAACACAAACAAGTTCTTTTCCCATTCGGCCACGGCTTGTCTTACACCACATATTCCTACTCCGCTCTCAAGCTGAGCCCCGATAAAAACGTCACCGTGAGTTTCACTCTAACCAACTCCGGCGCTCGCCCCGGCGCGGAAATCGCGGAAGTCTACGCCGCGCTCCCCGATAGTGCCGGCGAACCACCGAAGCGCCTCGTCGGCTGGAGCAAAGTCGAACTGAACGCCGGCGAAACCAAAGACGTAACCGTCGACATCGATCCCATGTATCTCAGCATCTTCAGCGTTGACAAGAACTCCTGGCAACTAATACCGGGCGATTACACAATTATGGTCGGCGGATCATCGCAGAATCTGCCGTTGAAAGAATCAATCAATTTGAAGTGAAATCTCTTTGAGTGATTTTGGGTGCAAGTGCGAAGAGGGGATAGTAGTGTCCTGCCGCGAGATTAAGGAAGCAATCTACGAGAGCGAAGGGGCCGCTTCCCCGGAGTGTCGCTAGGAAAACGATTGAAAGGCATAGCGCCATTAGAGACAGGATGACGAGGCTAAATTTTCAATTCCGCCACTGTCGCCCCGCCACCGCCTTCGTTCTGCGGGGGCTCGGTTACGGATTCCACGTGGGGGTGCTGTTGCAGGGATTGGCGGAGGGCTTTGCGCAGGATGCCCATGCCACTGCCGTGGACAATGCGGACGCGGGGCAGGCCCGCAAGGAAAGCGCGGTCGACGAAGCGTTCGACTTCGCGGGTGGCGTCGTCGACGGTACGTCCGATGACATTGATTTCGCTGGGGACGTTTGCGCCCTCGTTTTCGAGCGAGACCGAAATGCCGCTCGCGCGAGCGGCCTTCACCGGAGAATCGGCCGTGCGCGCCGCGTTGGCCGGGCTGCTTAGAACTTCGGCGATGTCGTCGCGGGCGATCTTCATCTTCAGGGCGCCCATTTGCACTTCGAAATACTGGTCGTCGATTTTGCGCTCGATGCGCGCGGGACGGCCTGTGGACTTTAGCTTGACCGTGTCGCCTTCATAAACCAGTTTAACGATCTGCGGCTGGGCGTTGGGGTCGCCCTGGTCGGCTCCGGTGGAGTGGGCGACCACGGCGGAGTCGAACTGCTCGCGGAACTCTCGGCGAAGCTTGGCCACGCGCCGCTCGGCATCTTTAGAGAGCTTTTGCGCGGCGGCGCGGTCTTGAATGACGTTGATCGCTTCGCGTGCGTGATATTCGAAGTCGCGCAGAACGCTTTCCAGTTTCTTTTCCATTTCGCGGACTTTCGCCTGCTGGTCTTTTTTGCCTTCGGCGGCTAAGTGCGCTTTTTCTTTTTCCAGTTCTTCTTCGCGCGCCTTCAATCGCAGGCGCTCGGCCTCGGCTTCACGCAACTGGGCGTGCAGGCGGTCAAGAAACTCGCCGACGTCTCGCGCCTGCGTTCCCAGGCGTGAGCGAGCACTGTCGATGATTTCGGGATTCAGGCCAAGGCGCTTTGCGATGTTGATTCCTGCCGAAGCTCCGGGAAAACCGACTTTCAATTCGTAAGTTGGTTGCAGCGTTGCTTCATCGAAGCCTACCGATGCGTTGACGACGCCCGGTGTATTAGCGGCATACACTTTCAACGATGTGTGATGGGTGGAGATCACGGTCATGCAACCGATGTGGCCAAAATATTCGGCGATGGCGACGGCTAAGGCCGCGCCTTCTTCGGGATCGGTGGCGGAGCCAAGTTCATCGAGCAGGACCAGCGAGTCGGCAGTCGCGGTGCGGGAGATGAAGTCGATATTAGTCACGTGCGCGGAAAATGTAGAGAGATTTTGTTCGATGGATTGATAGTCGCCGATGTCCGCGAGCACTGCGTCGAACACAGGCATCTCGGCGCGATCCGCGGGGACGGGGATGCCGGACTGCGCCATCAGCGCGAGGAGGCCGACGGTTTTCAGGGTGACGGTTTTGCCTCCGGTGTTGGGCCCTGTGATGATGAATTGGCGGGAGGCTTCGAGTTCGACCGTGACGGGGACGACAGTCAAATTCTTTAGCTTCAGGTTGCGTTCCAGCAGCGGATGTCGCGCATTATGCAGCAAGAGGCGAGCTACGCTCGCCCCGGACGGGCAAGAGTGCCCCTCCCCACACAAGCCCTCACTCAGTTTTACCGCGACGCAGTTGTAGTCTTCGGAGAAACGGGCTTTCGCGAATTGCAACTCCAGTTCGCTTAGCACTTCGACCGCGGCCAGAATCTCTTCCGAGCGTTCGCCGATGCGTTGCGTCATCTCGATCAGGATGCGGTGGATTTCGAATAGCTCTTCTTCCAGCAGGCGGACGAGTTCGTTGTTCTGCTCGATGGTTTCCAGCGGCTCGACGAAGACAGTTTGGCCGCTGGAGCTCGCGCCATGAACGACGCCTTGCACGCGGCGCTTCTGTTCGACCCGGACAGGAATGACGAAACGTTCGCCGCGAATGGTAATCAATTCGTCCTGCACCAGGGAGTCGTCCGCCAAGCGCCGAAGATATCCGCGCAACGATTCCTGAATGGAGCGCCGCTGCTTTTCCATCTCGCGACGGATGCGCGCGAGTTGCGGCGAAGCGCTGTCTTCCAGAGTTCCGTCGGGCTGAATTTTGTTACGGAAGGATTTGAGGAATGTCGTGAAGTCCGCCACTCGCCTTGAGAGTTCGGCCGTCGCGCTCCATTCCGCGCGCATGCTGGCAGGAGGGTGCAGGGAAATTTCACGCCACTCTGTGGCGCGGTCCACGACGGCGATGACGTCGCGAATTTCTCCGGTTTCCAGCGCCGCGCCTGCGATGCGGGCTTTTTGCACGCGGCCTCGGATGTCTTCCAGGCCGAAAAAATCAAAGCGTCCGCCTACCCTGCGGAACTCGCGGATTTCACTGGTTAGTTCGTGCTGTTCTGAAATCCATTCGCGGTCGGTCGATGGTGCAAGGGCGCCGATTCGCGCATGTCCCAGGGGCGAAGAGGTATAGCCGCGCAAGAGATCGCGCAGCGAGTCGAACTCCAGGACGCGGGCGGAAGAGTGAAGCAGCGGCCGAGGGGGTAGGTTCTGGGCGGGCATTCGATTTTCATGTTACAGGAAGCTCGGCGGCAGGGACTGCACTGGCCGCGGCGGGAACCCAGCAGGTTCCTCGCCCGCGCTTGCGCGCGTTCGGAATGACAAGGTTGTTTTTTGGAAGAAAATGTCCGGTCAAGCCTTGGCGGCTTCGGCGGCGCGTGCGGCTTCGTTTGCGGCGGGAAAGCGAAGGGTGAAAAGGGCGCCGCCATCGGAATTGTTCTGGCAGGTAATCTGTCCCGAATGATCCTGGACGACTCCATAGACCGCGCTGAGGCCCAGGCCCGTGCCTTTGCCCACGGGCTTGGTCGTGTAGAAGGGGTCGAAGACACGCTGCGGCTCGCGGATGCCGGGGCCGGTGTCGGCGAATTGCAGCACGGCATCGCTGCCTTGGCGTTGAGCGGTAATTTTTAAAGAACCTCCGCCCATTCCTTCCATTGCGTCAATCGAGTTCTCGATGATTTCAACGAACGCCTGGAACAGTTGATTGGCATTGCCGTGCACCCGTGGAAAGCCGGGTTCAACCAGGACCTCGATTCGCACATGGCTGGAATGGTGCTGCGCTTCCAGCATCTGCGCGCCTCGTTGCAGAAGCACGCCCACATCCACCAGGGCTTTTTCTCCGGGTGTTTGCTGGGTGAAGCTAAGCAGGTCGGCCACGAGTTCCCCGGTGCGCTGCGCCTGATTCACGATCTTGCGCACCATCGTATCCTGTTCGGGAGTTAGTCTCTGCTGGGACCATAGCTGCTCGGAATAGTCCATGACGGCGGCCAGGGGATGATGGATTTCGCGGGCCGCTCCGGCCACGAGTTGACCCAGGGACGCCAGCTTTTCTTTTTGCACCAACTGACTTTGCAGACGCTGTTGCGTTTCATAGCCGCTGCAAGATTCTTCGAGCAGATGAATGAGAGCCTGATCCTGCAGGTATTGGCGCAGAAAGACGAACGCGCCCAGAATAAGCATCGCGCCAAGCACGGTGAACAACCGGAAAATGCGGGACGGCGCGGGAGAATGGTCGGCCAGCAAGGACCACAACCCCAAACAAGGCAAAGAAAGAATCGCCAGCATGGCGAGGTGCGGGGTCACAACGCCCACCTTCCAACCGTTGGTTGGTGCGTCGGCTTTCAGTTCCCACTCGCGGGCGGCGAGCGCGGTAGCGACCATCCATGCGGTCGCACCTATCAAAGGAACGTCATACAGGCTGCCCGAGTAGTAGGAATGATTCAAGCTCGCGTGGTAGAGCCACTCCGAACCTGCGCTGTACAGCGTTCCGGCCGCCAGGAAGTTCAGATAGAGCTTTTTCCACGCGCCTTTGCTGGTTAAGCCGGCGAACAAGAAAGTCACCAGAAGCAAAATGTTTTCGATGTCATATAAGGGAAGGTAGTTGCGGTCGTAAGTGCCGACATTGAGGACGACATACTGATGAGGAAAGACAATGAAGGCATAAAGAAAGACCCACCACACCAACAACATTAAGAAATTAACGGTGCTCATGCGGAATTTTGCTTCGGTCTTGACGGCATCCGGACGGCATCCGGCAGCGGCGATCATTGGCACCAGATGAAAGAAGAGAATCACATCTGCAAAATAAGGATCGGGGACTTCCATGCGGCGCAGTACTTCGCAATAAGTCCAAGCTCCCTGGTTGCACGCCCACAAGGCAAAACCGAACGCCATCAAGCCCCAAAACGTGCGTTCTGCGCCGGGTTTAGCGATGGCATTGAACAACAGGATGCTCGTGCCACCCAGCATTATGCACAAGCCGAAGATGTCGGCAAAAGCGGTGAGAGCGGGGCTGCGGTGCGCCGTCAGGGACACTATGGCGAACGCTGCAGTGATGCCGGCAGCGACGGTAAACCATCGGTGGCGTTGGGACGGACTCATCCGTCTATGATTTTAGAGAGTCAAAGTGGGATTCTGAGCGGGTGATCGGAAGCGTTGGGTTACTTTCGTCACCTTCCGCAGACCCGCCTCCAGACCTTCGGGTAGTGGCTCAGTTTGAAAATTTCTTCCATCCACCAGTGGCGTCATGCCGAACGCCCGCGTTTTCACCAGCGGGCGGAGGCATCTCACGTGCCCCAATCCCTGATCGGGTGGGAGATCCTTCGC
>JBAUXX010000048.1:0-102513 GCA_049584475.1 Candidatus Sulfotelmatobacter sp.
GTCTACCGCGGGCCCGTGTTTTCCGTCGTCACCGACTACGTGCAGGAACCGGGCGGAGTCCGCGCACGCCGCGACGTCATCCGCCACTCGGGTTCAGTCGTAGTGCTGGCCGTCGACGACTCCAGCAAGCCGCCGCGCGTTCTGCTCGAGCGCCAATATCGCCATGCCGCCAACGGTTATCTGTGGGAGCTGCCGGCTGGCCGCGTCGACCCTGGGGAACAAGAGTTGCACGCCGCCAAGCGCGAACTGCTGGAAGAAACCGGTTATACGGCCACGAAATGGCGCCGCATCCTCAAGTTCTATGCCAGCCCCGGATTCGTCGCCGAGACCATGGCCGTTTTCCTGGCCACCGGACTGCGCGCCGGCATCGCTCAGCCCGAGGAAGACGAGATCATTAATAAGCGCCTCGTCCCGTTGCCCCAAGCCGTGAAAATGGTCATGAGCGGTACGATTCGCGACGCCAAGACCATTTCTTCGGTCCTCTGGCTCGATCACAGCTTGCGTTAAAAGTTTCAAGGTTTCAGAGTCTCGAGGTTTCAAAGTTTGAAGGTTCTAGATGTTACAAATCGAGAAAACCTTGAAGGTCTGAAACCTGTGGAACCTTGAAACCTCTTTTCTGCTGGATTTACCCTATTTGACAGCCTTCCTTTCCGGCAGCAAAATGCATCCTATTGGTGAGCTTTTTCACGCGGGCACGTCCTTTGCCCCCCGCAGGGACGTGCGCAAAAGGGGGGTAAGTGGATCGACTGAAAGGCACCGTGAAGTGGTTCAACAACGCGAAGGGTTACGGGTTTATCGGGCGCGATGATGGCCCGGATGTGTTCGTTCACTACAGCGCCATCACTTCTGAAGGCTACAAAAGCCTGCAGGAGAATGATCAGGTAGAGTTCGAAATCACCGAGGGACAGAAGGGCCCTCAAGCCGCGAACGTCGTCAAGGTTTCGTAAGTAGCAATGTTTCAGAAGTTTCAAAGTTTCTTTGTGTTTGGCGTCACGTTAGCTTATTTGGTAGCACGCTGAGTATTGAGACCTTGAAACCCTGAAGCGCGTCAACGCTTCTTCGGCGCAGAATTCCGATCTCTGCTTGGCGGCGCAATCCCGCCTCATTTACTCTGTCCTAGCGCATGGACAATAAAGCGATCGCCGGCATTCTCTATGAGACTGCCGACATGCTGGAAATCGACGGCCAGGATTCCTTTCGCATCCGCTCCTATCGCAATGCCGCGCAGGCCGTCGAAAATCAGCCGGAGCAGATCAAGAACATCATCGGCGAAGACAAGAAAGTTCTCGCCATACCCGGCATTGGCAAGGGGATGCTGCTCAACCTCAAGCAACTGGTGAATGAGGGTCGCCTTAATCTGCATGCCGAACTGCTGCAAAAGTATCATCCCTCAATGCTGCAACTGCTCAAGATTCAAGGCTTGGGTCCGAAGACGATCGCCTTGATTTGGAGTGCCTACAAGATCTGCGATGTCGACGGCGTCGAGAAACTGGCGCGCGAAGGAAAGATTCGCGAACTGCCGCGCATGGGCGAAAAGCACGAGCAGAAGTTGCTCAAAGCGATTGAAGATTATCGACGGATTGCAGGACGGTTCTTGATCGACGCGGCCGAGGCCGAAGCCGCCAAGCTGACGGAATATCTCAACAAGTTTCCTGGCTTCGACAAGATCACGCCCGCTGGATCACTTCGCCGCGGCCGCGAAACGGTCGGCGACCTAGACATTCTTGTAACCGGACCAGCCTGCGTTACGGCTGAAGATCGCGCCAAAGGCGTCGCTTATGTCGCACAATATCCTCCGCTGATGGATGTAATCGCCAGTGGCGACAACAAAATCAGCTTTCGCCTGCGAAGTGGAATGCAGGTCGACGTTCGCTTATTGCCGCCGGATTCCTTCGGAGCAGCCATGCAGTATTTTACGGGATCAAAAGCGCACAATGTCTCGTTACGGCAGCGCGCGCTCAAGATGGGATATACGCTCAACGAGTACAGCCTGGCCACGCTTGACACGGAGAAGCCGGTCGCGGGAAAGACCGAAGAAGAAATCTACGCCAAGCTGAACCTGGACTACATTCCGCCCGAACTGCGCGAGAATCTTGGCGAAATTGACGCTGCCCAGAACCACGCACTACCCAACCTGATCACGCAGCAGGATATCCAAGGCGACGTTCACATGCACACCGTCGAGACGGACGGGCGCAACACGATCGAAGAAATGGCCGCGGCTGCGAAAGCACGCGGCTACAAGTACATGGCCATCACCGACCATTCCAAGAACCTCGCTTTCGCCAACGGCCTGGACGACACGCGAGCTCTGGCGCATATTCAGCGCATTCGCGACGCGAACAAGCAAATAGACGGCATCAGGATTTTTGCCGGCATCGAAGTCGACATTCTCGCCGACGGCGATCTCGACCTCTCCGATGAAGTCCTGGCGCAGATGGATATCGTGATTGCCAGCGTGCACTCAGTGTTCAATCAGGAACCGGCAAAGATGACCGAGCGGCTGCTTAGGGCGATCGGCAATCCCAATACATCCGTCATTGGCCACCCGACGGGCCGAATTCAGCTGCGCCGCGACGCCTACCAGTTTGACATGCATGCGGTGCTCATGGCCGCTGCGAAAAACAAGGTCGCCATGGAGTTAAACGCCTACCCAGACCGCCTCGACCTGAACGACGTTCATCTGCGCCAGGCCAAACAACATGGGGTAAAGATCGTGATCAATACGGATGCCCATCACACGTCACACATGGAAAAAATTCGCTACGGCATCCTGCAAGCCCGTCGCGCGTGGCTGACAAAGGACGACGTGCTGAACACCCGGCCCGTTAAGGAGTTTGCCGCAGCCATGAAGCACGCGTGGTGACTCAAGACTGAATGCGTTTTGCGGAGACAGCCGTCCTCGGCCGTCCGTAGCCGGAGTGGGCGTAAAATCTGCAGGCAGAGGAAAACATGTCCGAACTCATTCCAACTCCACCTCCTCCCGCTCCAAGTTCGCCGACCGCGCCGTCTACTCCAGCGCCGGTGCGCGGTCCAACGATCAATATCGGCGACGAATTCGGCACAGCCAAACGCAACCTGCCTCCCGCCAGGATTCTGCTGTTTGCAATCGCCGGCGTGGTCGTTGTTGTCGCTATCGCTTCCTTTTTGCGGCGCGCTAAACCGCAAGGTTCGGGATCGCTTGACCGTGTGGTCGCGGTCTCGCTTCCTGGAGACACCTCCACCATGGTCGCCCTGACCTACACTCTGAAGAACGGCGAGAAACCACTCTACGTGCATGACATTCAGGGAACGCTCAAAACATCAGCGGGAGAATCTACCGCCGAAGCTGTTTCCGCCGTCGACTTCGACCGATACTTCCAAGCGTTTCCGACTCTAAAGGAAGGCGCGCAGCCGGCGCTAATTCCGGAAACTAAACTGCAACCGGGCGACGCGGTTACCAGAACGGCCATCGTTGTCTTTGCCGTGTCTCTCGATGCATTCAATAAGCGCGATTCCGTCAGTGTGGCGATTCAGCCCTACGATGAGACAGTTCCAATTGTGATGAGCAAGTGAAGAGAGGTTTCGCAGAAGCGCAGTTGAGCGCATAGAGGCACTGCTGCCTGACTTCCATTTTTGGCTTGAAATGCTTTAGCCGTGCAGTGAGAGATAAGGATAATGCGGCTTGTGCCGCGAGAAAGAAATCTTACTCCTTCTTCAGCACGCCTTTCCTGCGCACGAGGTGCGTATTCGCGGTCGGTTTGATTTCGTCATACTTCAGACAACTGATGGATCCATCAACTTCGAGCACCGCCAGCGCCACATCATGGCAAGTGGCAATGCCGTGTTCGCGCAACGCGCGCTGCAGTTCATCCATGCTGACGCGCTCGCGCGCCATGTGCGAATCGATGACTTTGCCGTCATGCACCAGCAAACTGGGTTGTCCCTGGATGAAGCGCCGGAACTGGCGATTGGTACCGGAAACGTAAGCGACAAAGTAATTCAGCACTAAGAGAGTTGCCGCCGCAATCACGCCGCCCAGGAGTGACGTATCGGGCCCGGTCATGGCGTTCTGCACCGAGTTCGACAGAAGCAGCAGCAGAGTCAAGTCGAAGGGCGTCATCTGCCCCACTTCCCGCTTGCCGCTCAACCGCACGCCGATCAGTACCACTAAATAGATAATTCCCGTGCGCAGCACAATCTGCAGCAGAACATGCGCCGACGGGAAAAAGACCCCATTCAATTTGCGCTCACCGGCACGGGCGCGTTTTTCGGTGTGCTCAAATAGCCCGTGACTTTGTTCTTGTCCACGTTCCACACCACCAGTTCAAACAGCATATGGTCGCGTCCGGAATAAAACTGAATCGGCTCGGCGACGTTGCGGTCCTTCTTTTCGATGGTTTTGTCATCGGCAGTCACGGCCATGGTGAATTTCGCATGTTTGGCGTCAGCCTTTCTCAGTTGCAAGCTGACGGTGGAGATAGGCTGAGGTTTTGCCCCTTTCATCAGCGTGAATTCAAAATAATTTCTGTCGCCCTTGTGCTTCAGAGTTTCCAAATCACCGGTCGTGTGAGCGATTAATCCACTCTGCACCCCCAGATCTCCAATGGTGCTCTGGAGTTTACTCTTGGTCGCTTCCAGATCGGCCTTGGTCGAAGCCACGTCGGTCTTCACTCCGCCAACGTCAGTCTTCACCCCGGCCACTTCTCCGTTGACCGCGGTTATCTGGCTGCTCTCTTGTTTCTGCTCATTCTCCAGACGGGCCTCGGCGGCGCGCTGCTGCGACTGCAATTCCGCCGCGCGCTGGGCCAATTCCTTTTTCGTAATCCCGACCTGATGCGCAATCGTCTCTTCCGACGCCTCCGCGGTCTGCATGCGATTCTGCAGCTCGGCTACCTGAGCTTTGCTCGCGCTGAGGTCGCTATTCAGTTTGTCGATTTGCGAGTGCTCGGCATAGTGCGCATAACCCGATGCCGCTACCACAATCACAGCCAACAGAATTAGGATCCACTTTCCTGCGCTCGACTCCGGTTCGCCAACTATTTCTTCGCCTTCTGGCATGCGTTCTCCTTTTGGTTTCTGTAGCTGTGATTGCAGGGTTAGAGTAATTGTTTAGTACAAGAAACACTCTGTCAATTAGCTCGTGGGATGCAGCCCCGGCCAGCATGGGATGTATGCCGGCTTCTTGATGTAATTCTCGTCATGGTCGCAGGGCCAGAGCCTCCCGCAAGGCCGGCTCCGGATCACGGCGCACAGCGTCGATCTCGCCCCGTTTCTTGTTCTCGATTTCCTTTGCCGCTTTGTTAGCCTGGGAAAAGAGTGCAGGATCCCGGCCCCCTAAGATCACCGCGTTCTTAAAACATGCATAAGCCAGCCTTGCTGGAAATCCTTGATCGCTAAGAAAATGCCCGTAAGCGAGCCAGTCTTCGGCACTGGCATTTCGATCATTGGTCTTGTCATCCAGTTGCAAAGCGTGCTGATAAAGCTGCATTGCCTCAGGCAAGTTGCCTTGATGAGTTTGCAACGCTGCTTCATTCACGTCCGCGACACTTTCGAGCTTTGCCTGGTTGGTCTGTACTGCCAGGCTTTCTGCCAGACGATACGACGCGATCGCCTGAGCATTTTCCGCCGCGCGTGACTGGCAGTCCGCCATGCGGATTACGATTGCGATAATTTTGTCCGCGGCGGGACGCTGCTGCCTGGACTGATGGGAAATCTGTTGCAGGAACGCATTGTAGTGTTTCGCGGCCAGTTTCGGCTTGCCCTCGCGATCCAACTCGTCGGCCAGGTATAGATGCGGCAAGCTCTGTCCCGGATCGATTGTCAGCGCCTGGTCCCAACTGGTTACCGCCAGCTCATGATGTCCCTTGTGCGAAGCCAGAAGGCCGCGATCCACCAGCAAATTGGCATCTCGCGGCGAATATTTTAGCGAGGCTTCTGTCAGATCGAAGGCTTCATCGAACCGCTTCCGGTCGACCAAAAACCGCAACAGCGCCTGTCGCGGCCCTGGATCCGAGGGGTTCACCTGAATGGCTTTTTTCCAAGCGGCCTCCGCCAACTCCGGCTGCCCTTCCGCAAGCTCCCGCTGCGCAAGCCGCGCCTGCAGGCGGCTGTCTATAGAATCCAGCCGCGCAGCACGCTCCAGGTCCTGTAAGCTGTCCGAGCGCATCGCCAAATAGAAGCGCAACTGGTCCACGCTGCCCCAGGCGAGCAGCACCAGTGCGACCCCAACGCGCAAAGCTCGAGCGCCGCTCGTGCTCCCCGCTAACCATCGCCATGCGGTCGCCATTCCTCCGCCTGCGCTTGCGGCTGCGCCTGAAATTCGCTCTCGTGAATTGAGCAACAGCGCGGCGATGCGCCCGTCGCGGAGTTTCCAAATCGCGCCGTCGAGAATGAAATGGTGAATATTCACTAAGGCAGTGAAAATCAGAAAGCTGGCTGTGAAGTCGTGATGGAAGACCCGGCTGGCCAGCCACGGGCCCGGTACAAATAGCGCAATCCCTCCCGCCACCAGCACACCAAAATACGCCAGCGGACGCCAACCGCGGACGCCCTCATCCGAAGCCTCGCGACGCGCGTAATAACTCGTGATCCACAGATATTGCGCCGAGTGCATGATCGCCAGCACGCCCGTACTGTAACGGCTCTGCGGAATTTCAATACCACGAATCAGCGAAATTCCTGCCGGCAGCAGGAACCACAAAAACTGCGTAGAAAATAAAGTCAGCGATGGACCCAGCTTCCGCCATCCAGTCGTTCGCGCCAGGCGCGATAGCCCGAAAACCGAAAGCACCAGGAACGCCGCGAACAGCAGCGCCTGCTCCCAACGGCTGACCACCGCCGGAATTCCCAGCGACAAAAATAGGGGATCGGTCGAGGGCCCCGTGTGAAATCCCAGAAACAAGACAAGATAGGAAACCACAAACGCGCCGTACAACGCGCGGCGCTCGGCCTTTTGCGGTTGCGCGCCCGCACGGCGGGCGAACATCATGAACAGGCCGTAGTTTTGCCCGCTGTAATGCCATGGACTCCACGTCAAATAAATCGTGAAAATCCACGGCAGAATCCGCGGCCAAAGGTGCGACAACAGCATCGTCAGGACAATCAGCGCGGTGATGTGAACGGTGAAGACTCGATATTTATGAAAATCTTCCGCGCGATGGTAGGCGCGGTAGATCGTTGCCATGTAGTGGGGATAATTGAAAACGAACGCCAGCCCATAAAATGCAACGGCCCACATTCGCGCGCTCGACCCTAGAGCAAAATAAGAAAGCAGCAAGAGCGGCGCCGACCACGCCCCACAGCCCACCACCAGATCGAGCCACGGACTGTAAATCCAAGGCGAGGCGGATTCCATTTTAGCGATTTTCCTGGAGCTTGGCATGGGCAAGTGTGATTAATGACTCGAGGAAAATTATAGAAGTCAAACGCGCGTAAACTGGTAACCAGGACCATTCAGCACACGTAACGAAAGTAACGGCGCTTTGTTTCAATAGCTGAGGGAATCGCCTCTTTTACAATGCAGAAATGAAGTCCTGGGACGTAATCATCGCGGGCGGCGGAATTATTGGCCTCTCGCTATCGCTTGCTCTGCGAAAAAAAGGTGCCAGCGTTCTCGTCGTGGAACGCGGCGAACCGGGCCGCGAAGCCTCACACGCCGCTGGAGGCATGCTGGTGGAGTGCCCGATTGAAACTCCTGCGGCGTTACAGTCGCTGGCGACGGCCAGCTCAAGAATGTATCCCGAGTTCGCTCGCGAACTCGAACTCGAGTCTGGGATGAAGGTGGATCTACGGGATTACGGCACCATTCTCGTTCCCTCACTCGAACATATTAAGCATCCCCAACTCAGGACGGCGGCTTTGGGCCCGATATCCGTTGACGGATTGGAACCGGCTCTGGGCAGGCCCAGCTTCGAAGAAGAATTGGAGTTAAGGTTCTCTCTGAAAGAAAATGATCTGCCCACCACTCCGGAGGAATTTAGCGAGTTGTGCGCTATGAAGATCGGCAATGTTTTCTTTCTCAAAGAGCGCAGCGTCGACCCTCGCGCCCTGACCCAAGCAGCATGGCATGCAGCAAAGAATCGAGGAGTCGACTTCTCCTCCGGCGACGCAGTAACGGCAATCAATCTTTCCGGCAGCCATATCACTGGCGTGACTACAGCGAAGACATCTTTCTTCGCAGAAAAAGTCGTTAATTGCGCTGGCGCATGGTCCGGCCAACTCGGCCCTCATCCCATTCCCACACGTCCCGTCAAGGGACAAATGCTTTGCCTCGCCATGCGTCCGCGCGATTTGCTCAAGCATGTAATCCGCACACCTAAGGTTTACCTGATCCCGCGCAGCGATGGCCGCTTGCTGGTCGGAGCGACCGTCGAGGAAGCCGGATTCGACAAGCGCACCGACCCGGATACGATGCAGCGCCTGCACCGCGCAGCGCTGGAACTCGTCCCGCAACTTCGGGACGCAAAAATTCTAGAAGACTGGGCCGGACTGCGTCCCGGCACACCCGATGCGCTGCCCATCGTCGGCGCAACACCCACGCCCGGCTATTTCGTCGCCACCGGACATTTCCGTGACGGCATCTTGCTGGCGCCGATCACCGCAAAAATTATGGCCGATCTGATCACCGGCACTGATCCCGGCTATGACCTCGCCGCATTCAACCCGGCGAGATTCACTTCATAGTTGCCCTGAGTTCGTCGCGGTTTTCTGCCATTTGTCCAACTCAGCAACGCCCTCTGCTAAACTTTTTCCAACATGCGTGCTATTTCACTCTTTGCTATCGTCATGATCATGAGCACCGTCATCACTGAAACCGCGTCTGCACAAACTCTGCCTGCGCCGCAAGCCGTCACCGATCCCAAACAGATCGCCTCGAAGCCCAACGCGCAGGTCGAGCCACGCACGCTGACCATTGATAAGCTTTACATGACGCGCCAAGTCGGCAGTTCAACGTGGTCGCCCGACGGCAAGCAGATCGCCTTCGTCTCCAACATGAGCGGACGAAACAATCTCTGGCTCGTTCCCTCCGACGGCGGATGGCCTGTGCAGCTTACGGTCAGCGACCAGCGCCAGACCGCGCCCGCGTGGTCGCCCGACGGCAAATGGATTGCCTATCAGTCCGACTTCGACGGCGACGAGCAATGGGATATTTTTCTCGTCTCGCCCGCGACCGGGAAAGTCGTCAATCTCACGCAGACTCGCGAGATCGCCGAACTGAATCCCACATGGTCGCCCGATGGCCGCTATCTGGCTTACGAAGTGAAGCCCAAGACATCGGCGGCCTACGAAATTGATGTCTACGACATGGTCATGCGCGAGGTGAAGCACATCACTACCAACACGCCGCAGGATCAGAGCAACTCCGATCCCATCTGGTCGAAAGATGGAAAATACATCGTCTACACGCAGGAGCAAGCGAAGGGAACCGATTCGAATATTTTCATCGCGGATGTGAAAACGGGAAAGAGCACTCTGCTAACACCTCACGAAGGCGATCAGCGCTACTGGGCTGACGATATTTCGCCTGACGGCAAACAAGTTCTGGCAACTTCAAACGCCACGAACGGATATGAAAACATCGGACTGCTCGACATCGCGACGAAAAAGACCTCCTGGCTTACTCACGACAAATGGGAAATTCGCGGCGGCGAATTCTCTCCCGACGGCAAGCACATCACCTTCACAGCAAACGTCGATGGCAACCAAGAAATTTATCTGCACGACCTCGCCACGGGAAAATCCGCGGCGCTTTCCCTGCCCAAAGGCTTGAATGAACCCGAGGGCGGTCACACCGCTTTTACCAAAGATGGACAGCGCCTGCTCTATAACCACAACGGCCCGACTGCTCCCGGCGATCTATGGGTCTATCATCTTGCTACGGGCAAATCGCAGCAGATCACGCACTCGCTGGTCGCCGGCGTGCGCTCGGAAGACATGGTCGAGCCGTTTCTGGTTCACTATCCGAGCCGCGACGGCAAGTGGACCATCTCGGCATTTCTCTACGTGCCGTTCAACATGGCGCGCAACGGGAAGAATGCGGCCATCGTCTACATCCACGGCGGCCCCACGTCGCAAACCAAGAATTCTTTCAACCGCTTCATCCAGTTCGCCGCCAATCAGGGATACATGGTGCTCGCGCCCAATTATCGCGGCTCGACTGGATACGGCAAGGAATTCAAGCAAGCGAATTTATTCGACATGGGGGGCGGCGATCTGCAAGACGTTCTCGCCGGAGTCGATTGGATCAAGCAGACGGGGCATCTCGATCCAAAGAAGATCGCGGTCATGGGTGGGAGCTATGGCGGCTACCTCAGCATGATGGCCGTGACCAAAGCTCCCGAGGTTTGGGCCGCGGGCGTGCCCATCGTTCCGTTCGTCAACTGGTTTACGGAAATCGAGAACGAAGATCCAGTCTTGCAGCAGTCTGATCTGGCGACCATGGGCGATGTAGTGAAGAATAAAGCGCTCTACGAAGATCGCTCGCCTATCAACTTCATCGATCAGATCAAGGCGCCTTTGCTACTCCTCGCCGGCGGACACGACCCGCGCTGTCCGAAGTCAGAGACACAGCAGGTTGTTGATGCCATCAAGAAACGCGGCGGCACGGTGGATTACAAAATTTACGACAACGAAGGCCACGGCTTCGCTCGCGTGGAGAATCAGATCGACGCATACCAGCGCGTCGCGGACTTTCTGCTGGCGCACGTTGTTCCGGCAGACTGCAGTTGCTCGTTGACGGAGTAACCCGCCGTCGGACCTCGGACCTTGGACTTCGGCCGGTATCTTTCCGATATTCGCGAAAGACGAGCTTTTATCGCTGAGAATGCCAAGGGCGCAGAGAAAACGACTCATTTGAATCTTTCTGTTTTCTCGGCGGGCTTTGCGTACGCGGCATTGGATGCCTTGTGCCGATGCGTCGGAATCGCCTGCCCCTACTTTGTTGACTGCCGGTGGAAGCTGCTCCAGCGCACAATTGCCTCCACCAAACCCGGAATAGTGAACTCCCTGGCAGAAACATCTACCTGCAGACGCAACTCCCGCAGCATGGCCGATGTGACCGGCCCTATCGATGCCGTAGCCATTCTCAGACTCACGTGCTCCCTGCCCGCTGCGTGAAGCATTCGAGAAGCCACGCGCGGGCCGCCGCACAAGTCCGCAAAGTTACGGACCGTTGAAGAACTGGTGAACGTAACGACATGCGGGCGTCGCGAGGGATCCTTCAACGCTGCTCGCAGTCTTCTCCGCGAAGATTCAGGCACGACGGTCTCGTACGCTTCGACGACATCGACTTGAGCCCCAGCCTTGCGCAATTCACTCGGGATAACATCGCGGGCGACTTTAGCACGGACAAGCAACACCCGCTTACCTTTCACGCGGCGGCGCAAACTCCGCACCACGGATTCCGCCACGTATTCTTTGGGGACAATATCGACCTTCCATCCACGCTTCTCGATAGCTTTTTGGGTGGCCGGGCCGATAGCGGCGATTCGCAGGCCCTGAGCTAGAACCTCTTTCAGATTCTCGCGCTTATCGGCACGAATGGAGTCGTGCCCTTCCCGAAGACTTTCTTTGTCGAGTTTCAGCTTCTTCATCCGCGCCCACATCGCATCCACGCCGTTCGCGCTGGTGAGGATCAGCCAGTCATAGCTTGCGAGACTCTTCAACGCTGCGTCTAACGATTTGAATGACTTCGGCTGGCGAATTTCAATAAATGGAATCTCGATGACTTCGGCGCCCTGTTTGCGCAGCTGATCCGAAAGTGCGCCGGCTTGATGCCGCGCCCGGCCCACCAACACGCGAACGCCTGAAAGAGGCTGACGCTTCATTCAGGCTCTTTCCCGAAAGCCTTCACCGGACAAATGCCCAGGCCCTGCTGTTGCATCAACTTGGCCACTCCTGAAACCGCAGTATCTTCTGCCTTGCCGAGCGACGCCATCATGTTTGCCTGATCTTGTTTGCTGCGATTCTGGCCCAGCTTGAACTTCGCTTCCAGTTTCGTTACGGCAATCTCAAAACCCACAATCTGCCGGAGCATGTTCTGGCGGAAGTTTTCGTCCAGCCCGGCCCACTGCGCGGCGTACGACGCTTCGAATGTATTCATCAGCTCGTGCAGAACGATCTGCAAGTCCTCCGGAGAGGAATATAAACGCGCGTTACCGTAAGCATGAACCGCGCCGTAGTTCCAGGTGGGCACGCTTTCGACATTCGTGTACAGGGTAGGCGAGATGTAGGAGTGCGGTCCGTGAAAGATCGTGAGAACTTGCGGCTGTTTTTCAAGATAACGCCAATGGGGATTCGCTTTGGCGAAGTGGCCGCGAATGCGGACCTGTTCGCCCTCTTGGCCCAGTACAACCGGAACATGGCTGGCGAACGGTCCGTCTTCACCGTTCGAAACCAGAACGACGAATGGATTCGCGCGCATGAAATCGACGGCCGCGGCTAGATTGTGAACGCGGAAATATTCAGGAATGTACATTGGAATCTCTTTGGCCCTTCAGCGGCTGGGCGGATATCGAGTCTATGCTGCGGCCATAAACTTTTTCGAGGACTTTGTCGGCGCCCCGAGCGAGCAAATCCTCGGCCGCGGCTTTGCCAAGCTCTTCGGGATTGTCTCCGTCGCGCGAGTCACGCAGAATTTGCGAGCCGTCAGAATCGGCGACGACGGAGGTGAGATGCAGTCTTCCTCCTAGTCGCGCTTCGGCAAATGCGCCGATGGGGACCTGGCAGCCGCCGCCCATGCAACTGAGCAGTGCGCGCTCGCAGGTCGTAGCGGCGCGAGCTGCCGAATCATCGAGGAAAGACAAATGCTTTCGCATGGTCGTGTCGCCAGCGCGGATCTCAATCGCCAATGCTCCCTGGCCGGCGGCGGGGCACATGATGTCGGCCGGAATGATTTGCCTGAGTAATTCTGTTTTACCCAGGCGATTCAGTCCAGCTGCGGCGAGAATAACCGCGTCGTATTCGCCTGCTTCGAGTTTGCGCAGGCGTGTATCGACGTTGCCGCGCAGAGGATGAATATCGAGATCGGGTCGCATGGCCTTCAGTTGCGAGTGGCGGCGCAGGCTGGAGGTGCCGACACGCGCGGCCCGGGGCAGGTCTTCAATTTTGCAATAGCGCACTGAGCAGAGAGCATCGCGCGGATCTTCCCGCGGTGGAATAGCCGCAAGTTCAAACCCCGCGGGAAGCTCGGTGGGCAGATCCTTGAGCGAATGGACGGCGAGATCTACGCGTCCGGCGGCCAGGGCTTCTTCGATTTCTTTCGTGAAAATTCCTTTGCCAGTCCCGCCTTTGGCTCCGACCTGGGCGAGAGCCACGTCGGTAATTTTGTCTCCCGTAGTGTGGATAATTTCGATTTCCACGGCGTGCGCGCGCGCGCGAAGCAGCGCGGCGATATGATTAGCCTGCCAGAGGGCAAGCTGGGAGCCACGAGAGCCGATGCGGAGCACGCTGGAAGTCATTTGATTCACAAAGGCTTGTCATCCTGAGGGCCGCGGACCGAAGGATCTATGCAATTTGCCAGCATCACCTTGCTGCAAGCAAGTTGCATAGGTCCTTCGCTTCGTCAGGATGACAGGTCGTCTGAATCTGCCTTTGGATGAGACTGCTTTTCTTTGGCTTGCAAATTGAATAGGCGCCGTACCACTTCTACAAGGGTCGTCGCTTCCGCTTCCTTCGCGGCGGTTTTCAGCGTGGTCACCGGCGTGTGCATGACTTTGTTGATAATCCCGCGCGTGAGAGCTTCGACCGCCATCTCTTGTTCCGGAGTCATGGGGCCGAGGCGGGTGCGAACGCGGTCGATCTCGGCTTGACGGATGGTCTCGAGATGATCTTGCAGGCTCACAATCGTCGGGACCACATCGAGCGTGTGAGCGCGGGCCGCGAAACGTTCGACTTCGGCCGCGATGATGGCCTCAGCGAGTTCGGCTTCATGGCGACGATCGGCAACATGGCTGCTAACCGCCTGCTGCAAGTCGTCAATGTCGTAGGCGAAGATGCCGTCGAGTTTGGCCATTTCCGGCGAAACGTCACGCGGCACGGCGATGTCAATGAAGAACATGGGACGGTTTTTGCGGCGGGCGAGAAACTGTTCTCCGTGCTCGCGGCGGAAGATTGCGACGGGCGAACCGGTCGAGGTAATGACAATATCGGCCCGATCACAGGTGTTATAGAGATCGTCGAACTTGATGGCTTCGCCCCCGAATTTGTGAGCGAGTCCAGCAGCGCGTTCAAACGTGCGATTGGAAACAAAAATCGCGGAGCAGCCGTGAGCCATCAGATGCCGGGCTGCAAGTTCGCTCATCTTACCGGCGCCTACGATGAACACGCTCTTGCCTTGCAGCGTACCAAAAATCTTTTTCGCCAGCTCTACCGCGACGGAAGCGATGGAAACTGACGAAGACCCAACGGCTGTTTCCGTGCGCACGCGCTTAGCGACAGCAAATGCGCGCGTGAGCAGCTGATCGAGTTGCGTGCGCACCGCACCCACGGCGCGGGCTGTGGCATAGGCTTCCTTGACCTGACCAAGAATCTGCGCTTCGCCGACTACCATGGAATCGAGGCTGGAAGCGACGCGAAAGACGTGGCGCACAGCGTCTTTGTCACGAAACTCGTAAACATGGGAGTCGAGTTCTCCCGACGAAAGATGGAAATGCTCGCGCACAAATCCGCGCAGGTCGGCGGATCCGTTGATGGTGTGAGTGATCATCTCGACACGATTACAGGTTGAGAGAATCAATCCTTCTTCGATTCCAGGATGCGCAGCGAGCTGGCGGCAGGCTTCGGGCAGACGTGATTCGGCAATAGCCAGGCGTTCGCGGACATCGAGCGGCGCGCTGGCGTGGTTTACTCCGATGAGTTGATATCTCATGAAGCCGCGAACCCGTGAATCGTGGAAAAATAATTGGCCGCCCAGGCCACAATGGCCGCCACGAAAGCGAACGTGGCGAGGAAAGCGGCGCGCCGGCCGCGCCACCCAGAATTCCATCGCGTGAAAACCATCACCATGTAAACGGCCCACATTAGTATCGAAAGCAGAATTTTAGGATCGAGAAAATCCACGCGTCCGTACGTAGAAATCGCGAGCATCGACCCGGTGAGCAGCCCCAGCGTCATGAAGGGAAAGCCCAAAAGCAAAGAACGGTAGCCAATTTGGTCTATGACTTCAAGTGCGGGCAGGAATCCGATGAGACTGCTCGGGTCTTTTGATTTAAGGCGGCGCTCCTGTAACAGGTAGAGCAGGCTGGCGCCAAAACTGAAGATCAGCGCCGCGTAGCCGGTAAAGATAAGAGCGATGTGCGCCGCCAGCCATCCTGTTCGCTGCACCGAAGAAGTAAAGACGAACGGTTGTTGGCCGGTGGCGGCAACAAACGTCAGGAAAAATACTACGGGGAAGACAACGACTCCCGGCGAGGTCGTCTTGTAGATCGCGTAAACGATCATGAAGAACGTCATGGAAATGAACGCCAAGAGCGATTCCGCGTTATGTACTGAGGCCCATACGACGTGGTCGAGGCGAAAGACTTCGACCAGGGAAACAAAGTGGAACACCATGCCCAAGCTTGCTGCGTGAAGGGCGATGCGGCTGAACAGGTCGCTGGCGCGAGTCAGCGCCACGAAGGCGTAGACCAGGCCAATAAAGTAACAGGCCAGCGCGAAGCGGAGCCAGAGAAGAGACATCGGTTCGTAAGCGTCAAAGGCGAAGAAATCTTGCGCAAGTCAGAAGAACTGGGCTTCGACCTTTCCGCCAATTATAGACCTCAACGGGATGATCGTGAGATGGCCAGCGTAGCTAATCTAAAGTGAATACCCTGAAACTCTGGCTCCTGGATTGATTGGAATCACAACTCCGCGGGGCCTGCACCGACAACCGTCAAATCACTGCACGCCCAGACTGGAGAGCGCTTCTTCGAGTTTAGACTCGTCGATGACCAGGCGCCGGCCGCTGGATTTCATGTCTTCTACCTCATCGAAAGCGAGAAACAGGCGGAGCTTGGCGGCGGCATACTGTTCGGCATCGTTAAGATCGCGCGAGTGTTTCGCGGTCCAGGCGGCGAGCACGTCTTTACGAAGAAAAATGCTTACAGCGTAGGTAAGTTTGCGGTCGGAAGTAACGTCGAAGATGAACTCCACAGACGGCGCCTCGGGGTCATCCGGCAATGCGGGCCGCTTGCCGACGAAGTAGTACTGATACACGTAGCCCTGAGCGCTTGTGTAAGTCTTAAGGCGACGCAGTGGCGGTTTGGTATCCGGAGGCACGATCGTAAACGCCTTATGCTTCGATGGGTTGGCCTAACCGGAATTGTAGCTTACATCGGTAGTTCTGCTTCTGCCGATCCCTCGCGCGTTTTCAAGTTCGAGGCATCAGCCGTCGATCTTCGCTTCGCGCAGGTGTTTGACTGCCGTCTCGGAACTCACGGGCGAGTAATAGACTTCCTTAAAGTTGTACGATTTCGCTTTGGACGCCAGAACTGGCAGGATCTCGATATGCCAGTGATAATCCTCTTCAATCGTCTTCCAGTAGCCAAGCGACTTGGAAGGATGCAGGCTGTTGGGAGAAGTGTGCAGCACAAGATGGAATTCTTCCGTGACGGTGCGAATGCGTTGTAGGGTGCGGCGGAGCAAGGCCGCAAGGTTCACGCGCAATCCTGGACGCGTCAGGCCGGTGCGCTCAAAACCGGCTTCATGGTTGCGCGGCAGAATCCAGGATTCGTAAGGAACGCGGGGCGCATACGGGCATAGCGCGAGATAGTCACCTCGCGCTTCAATCACGCGCAGGGCCTGCCGCTCTTCCTGATGGATGATGTCGCAAAAAACGCATCGTTCTTTCGCCTGAAAGTATTCCCGTCCCGCGCGTAGCTCGTAAAGCACGCGGCGAGGAACGAACATGGTCGCGGTGATTTGCGATGCAGGATGGTGGAACTCCTGGCCCGCATTCGCCCCATAGTCTTTGAACAGGCTCACATACTTGATGCGCTGGTCGCGTTTCAGGTCGAGGATGCGCTGGGCAGCGAGACGCAGGAACTGCCCTATCTCGTCATCGCTTGCATTCCACAACTGTCGGTCATGGTGGCAATTTTCGACCAGCACTTCGTGAGCGCCCACTGAGTGCATGCAGTCGTAGATGCCGTCGCCACGGCGGCCAGGGTCACCTTCGATGTGGTACAGCGGCGTGGGATGCACCACGGCGCGGGCCGACCATGGGACACCGGAGTCCGGAACTGAAGCCACCACCTCAATCGAGGCGGCAGCATCTGGACAAAAAAGACAACTGGCGTGGGGACGCTGAGCCTCGGCAGGTTCATCGCCGGTAATCACCCACGAGCGTGTAATGGGATCCTTGCGGAGTTCCATGGCATAGGTAAACACTGCACAGCAGAGGAGTCAACCAGATTTGCACTTCACAATTTCGATGCGAAGTGTGAGCAATGCCGCAGAAGATGAGCGGCGTGCTTTGTTATAATCCGCGCCACAGCCTTGCCGAATGACAGAGCCGTCCACTCCGCTGATGCGGCAGTATGCCGCCGTTAAGAAAGAACATCCCACCGCACTGCTGTTTTTCCGCCTGGGCGATTTCTATGAGCTTTTTTTTGACGATGCCCTGGTCGCCGCCAAAGAACTGCAAATCACTTTGACCTCGCGGAACAAAGAAAAAGGCATTGCCGTGCCTATGTGCGGTGTGCCTTATCACGCGGCTGAAGGCTACATTGGGAAGCTGATTCGCAAGGGCTTTAAAGTGGCCATCTGCGAACAGATGGAAGATGCACGCCTGACGAAGACCCTCGTCCGGCGTGAAGTGACGCGAGTGGTCACGCCGGGGACGGCGGCCGATTCATCACTTGGATCGGAAGAGAATAATTTCCTGGCGGCACTGGCGCAAGTTGGGGAGCGAGTTGGCTTTGCGGCACTGGATTTGTCGACCGGCGAGTTTCGGGCAACCGAGTTCACTGGCGAAAATGCGCTGCGACGCGTGCAGGATGAGTTAGAACAACTGCGGCCGAAGGAATTGCTGTATGGATCGGCGGCGCCGTTGTTCGATGCGAAATCGCAGCGCGCTTTGCCCAATCGGAGGGCTGCCGCGACCGACGCCGCATCAGCCGTTCCTGTTCGTGGGCCGCGACCCCGCGCCGCAGGCGCCCCCTGTACCGAGACTCCGCTCGATGATTGGATCTTTGCGCCCGATCATGCGATTCCTTTGCTGGAAAACCATTTTGGTGTGCTGTCTCTCGAAGGCTTTGGGCTGGCGGGACGAACCGCTGCGGCTGCTGCAGCGGGGGCGATCCTCTACTACGTGCGTTCTACGCAACGTGGATCACTCGACCACGTGGACCGCATCGGCTGGTACGAGAGGCACAATTGCCTGGTGCTCGACGCCGTCACCACGAGAAATCTGGAACTGATCGAGCCGCTGTTTTCCGGCACGGATGCGGGCGTTACCTTCTTTCGCTCAATCGATTCTGCGATTACGCCCATGGGCAAGCGGTTGTTGCGGGCGTGGCTCCTGCGGCCTTCACTCGATCTAAGCGAAATCAATGCGAGGCTGGACGCGGTCGAGACCGCCGTCAGCGACACTGTCGCGCGGGAAGAATTGCGGCGTGCACTCGATGGCGTGCTCGACCTGGAAAGACTGCTCAGCCGCGTGACGCTAGAGGCGGCGAATCCGCGCGACGTACTGGCGCTGGCCGCATCGCTGGCGAAGCTTCCGGCGGTGAAGGCAGCCGCAGGCCGATTGCCTTCGGAGCGGATGAAAGTTTTGCACGGTTTGCTCGACGAATTGGGCGAACTAAGGCAGCGGATCGACCAGACGATCGTGCCCGAGCCGCCGCTTAGTTTTTCCGATGGCGGCGTGATCGCGGCAGGCGTCGAACACGATTTGGATGAGCTGCGCGAGCTCTCACGCAATAGCAAACAGGTGTTGGCGCAGATAGAACAGCGGGAGCGCGGACGCACAGGAATTTCATCGCTTAAAGTGAAGTTCAACTCTATCTTTGGCTATTACCTTGAAGTATCGAAAGCAAATCTTCACCTGGTTCCGCAGGACTACGAGCGCAAACAAACGCTGGTCGGCGCCGAACGCTTTACCACTCCGGAGCTGAAAGAGTACGAAGCGAAGATTCTGGAGGCGCAGGAAAAGATCGTCGAGCTGGAGCGGAGGCTGTTCGCCGAACTGCGCACGGCAATCGCCGCAGAGGCCCGGCGCATCCGGCAGACCGCGCTGGCGTTGGCGGAGGTCGATGTGCTGGCGTCAATGGCACACATTGCAGCCCTGAGAAATTATTGTCGACCGCAGTTGGTCGAAGGCGAGACCGGTGAATTAGAAATTATTGAGGGCCGGCATCCGGTAATCGAGCAGCAGGAAATGGCCGGCGGCAACGAACGCTTCGTCCCCAATAATCTATATCTCAACTCGACTACGCATACAGTTCTCTTGCTCACCGGGCCTAACATGGGCGGCAAATCCACGTATTTGCGCCAGGCGGCACTGATCGTGATCCTGGCGCAGATGGGATCGTTTGTCCCAGCGCGCTCGGCACGGTTGAGCCTTGTGGATCGTGTCTTCACGCGCATCGGCGCCAGCGACAATCTGGCGCGCGGGCGCTCCACATTCATGGTCGAGATGACCGAGACTGCGGCGATTCTGCACACTGCGACGCCGCGTTCGCTGGTCCTGTTGGATGAAGTCGGCCGCGGCACATCCACTTATGACGGCTTGGCAATAGCCTGGGCCGCGATTGAATATCTGCACGCGAAGGTTCGCGCCAAGACCTTGTTTGCGACACACTACTTTGAACTAACCGAACTTGCCGGGCAACTTTCGGGAGTAAAGAACTATCACGTTGCCGTCAAAGAAACGGGCAGCGGGATTGTCTTCTTACGCAAAGTCGAACCCGGAGCCGCCGACCGCAGTTATGGCATCGAAGTCGCCAAGCTGGCGGGATTGCCGAACGAAGTAATTACTCGCGCCCGCGAAGTGCTTGCTGAACATGAATCGGCCGAGCGCCTCGCCACGGGACATCTTTCACCCGGCGCGCGGCCTCCGGCTACTCAGTTGACCATCTTCACGCCGATATCCCAACCGGTGCTGGAAAAACTGCGCGAAGTGGACTTGAATCGGCTGACACCGCTGGAGGCGCTAAATTTGCTGGCCGAGCTGAAGAAAGATATCTAAGCGAATGCGCAAGACGTTTTCTCCCGCGAGCCTCGGTCAACTCCTCATCATCGGCTTTGAGGGAACCGAGATGTCCGCACACCTCAACTCCCTGCTGAAGCGCGCCCAGCCCGCCGGAGTGATTCTGTTTGCGCGCAACATTAAGAGCGCACAGCAGACCTGGCACCTTGTGCGAGACTGCCAAAAATGCCTCTCAACACCGCTGTTCACTTGTGTCGATCTCGAAGGCGGGCTCGTAGATCGCTTTCGCGACGTGCTTGGTCCCGCGCCTTCGGCTGCGGACGTCTTCATGACCGGCGACCGAAAGCTCTTTCGCAAACACGGACAAGTCATCGGCGAAAACTGCCGCGCTTTGGGATTCAATGTCGACTTCGCTCCGGTGCTGGATTTGGCATTCGAGGCTTCGCGTAGCGTCATGAGTTCGCGAACCGTATCGGCGGATCCTCGGGACACGATTCTGTATGCGCGGCAATTTCTGGCAGGGCTGCGCGACGCACATGTTTTGGGATGCGGCAAACATTTTCCTGGGCTGGGTGAAGGCAAACTCGACAGCCATCACGAACTCCCCGTCATCGAGAAATCGCTGAAAAAGCTATGGGAAGAGGATATTGTTCCCTATCGTGAGCTGCGTCGGCAGTTGCCGATGACAATGGTTTCGCACGCAGCCTATCCCGAAGTCACGCACGATAAAACTCCAGCGTCGCTCTCAAAGGTTTGGATCGCCGATATTCTGCGCAAACGTGTCGGCTTCCGCAACCTGATCGTCTCCGACGACCTGGAGATGGGGGGTGCACTGTCAACTGCGCCGGTGGGCGAGGCTGCTGTCGCGCACATCCGTGCCGGAGGAGACGTTTGCCTCGTCTGCCATCGCGAGGACTATGTTCTGCAAGCGTTTGAAGCGTTGCAAAAGGCAGCCGAGCGCGACAAAGATTTTGCGATGCGCGTGAACGAATCGGCGCGCCGTGTCTTGGCGTTCAAAAAGAAGTGGGCTCGGATGCTGCAGCCTCCCAGAGTGCCATCGGTTGCCAAAGCGTCGAATCTGTCGCGCAAGTTGTGGGAGTTCAGTGACCAAGTCCGCCTGGAAGGACTCAAAAGCGGCGATGCAGGATCTCGGCGATCATGAAGACAAAAGAGACGGTCGTGGCGGGCGTGATGAGTGGAACTTCGGCCGACGGGATCAATGTCGCGTTGGTGAGGGTTCGTGGAGCGTCCCACAGTTTCGAACTGGTCGGCCACGCCGAGTTTTCCTATCCTGCGAAAGTTCGAACTGCGATTCTTGCGGCGATGAATTCGGATCAGGCTCTGGTGGCGGACTTGGCGCGCCTTAATTTTCTACTCGGCGAACTCTATGCCGACGCGGTGATGGTCACGCAGCGACGCTTTCGACAGAATGCTGACTTAATCGGTTGCCACGGACAAACGCTCTATCATCAAGGAGAGCCGCAGTATTTTCTCGGACACAGCATTGCGACGACGTGGCAAACGGGTGAGGCCGCAATAATCGCATCTCGCATCGGCGTTCCGGTGGTTTCCGATTTCCGTCCCGCCGACATGGCGGCCGGAGGTAAAGGAGCGCCGCTGGTTCCCTTCCTCGACTATCTTCTATTTCGCGATTCGCGAATTGGCCGGATCGTGCAGAACATCGGCGGAATTGCCAACCTGACTGCAATTCCTGCATCCGCCGCGGTCGACGAGGTGATTGCATTCGATACCGGGCCGGGTAACATGGTAATCGACACACTTACGGAACAACTATTCGGGAAGCGCTTTGATCGCGGTGGGAAAATTGCTTCGGCGGGGCTTGTGCTGGAGCCTGTCGTTCAACGGGTGCTACGGCAAAGTTTTTTCAGCGCCAAGCCGCCAAAGACTGCCGGTCGCGAGGAGTTTGGCCGCGAGTTTGTAATCTCATTTTTGCAAAGCTGCGGTCGCTCCCGGAAAGAAGACGTGATTGCCGCCGCAACGGCACTCACGGCGCGTTCAATTGCCGACGCGGTGAAGCGATTTGTAATCCTTCGCCCGGGCGCTCCGCGTAAAGCGTCGTGGGAGATGATCGTGTCTGGTGGCGGCACCAGGAACGCTACGCTCATGCGCATGTTGACTGAGTCGCTCGCGCCCATGACTGTCCCCCTGCGTACTTCCGATGACCTGGGCTTGCCTTCAGAAGCAAAAGAGGCCGCGGCATTTGCATTGCTCGCCTATGAAACCTGGCATCGCCGGCCTTCCAATGTGCCGTCGGCTACAGGTGCGAAGCGGGCGGCGATTTTGGGGAAGATTTCCTATCCATGACTTCTTTCTCATGCGCAACTCGGAAGGACGCGCTTCTGCTGCGAGTCCTGTTCATGCTCGCCTTATTCGGCCCTCTGTTTTCCTGCGCGGCCAAGCCCGATCCTCATACGCTCGTGATGGTGATCGAATCGAGCCCCACAAATCTTGATCCAAGGATTGGCCTCGATGCGCAGTCGGAGCGCGTTGATGACCTGATCTTCGACGATCTCCTCTCGCGCGGAAACGATTTGAATGTTGCGCCGGGACTGGCCGAACGATGGGACATTCCGGATCCTCTCACTTACGTCTTTCATTTGCGCCGCGGGGTAAAGTTCCATGATGGGCGTCCTCTTTCCTCGCGCGACGTAAAGTGGACTTTCGATTCACTCATGCAAGGCAAAGTTCGAAGCACCAAGGCCGCGGTTTACCGTTTCGTAGACCGCATCGAAGCGCCCGACGAGGACACCGTGATCTTTCACATGAAGGAGCCGTCCGCTACGCTGTTGTGGAATCTTTCGGATGGCGCCATCGGCATCGTCCCCTATGGGAGCGGAGGTGAGGTGACGCTGCATCCCATCGGCTCTGGGCCGTTCAAATTCGTAAGCGCCGAGACCGACAAAGAAGTCATCCTGGAGCGCAACGACAATTATTGGGGCGGAAGCCCGAAGCTCGAGCGGGTGCGTTTTGCCGTCGTTCCCGACGAAACCACGCGGGCTCTTGAACTGCGCAAAGGGAGCGCAGACATCGCCATCAGTTCGCTCACACCGGACACGGTACGGGCACTGGAACGCGATTCACATCTCCAGGTTGAACAAGCCGCCGGCACCGTCCTCGCTTATCTGGGATTTAATCTGCGCGATCCAATTCTGAAGGATGTTCGCGTGCGCCAGGCAATTGCCTACGCTCTCGACCGCCAGCCTATGATTGAATACCTGTGGCGCGGCGCGGCGCTGCCGGCGCGGAGTATCCTGCCGCCGCAGAGTTGGGCGTTCAACTCCGACGTCGCAACCTATCCTCACAACATCGAGAAGGCACGTCAGATTCTGGACACCGCGGGCTATCGCGAAACCAATGGCGAACGATTTCATCTCACCATGAAGACCGGAACTGACGCCAATGGCCGCCTGACGATCGCAGTGATGCAGCAGCAACTGCGAAGCGTCGGCATCGTGCTCGACATTCGCAGCGCCGAGTTCGCTACTTTTTTCTCCGATGTGACTCACGGTTCATTTCAGCTCTATTGCTGCCTGCGCTGGATCGGCGGTAACGAAGATCCTGACATTTTCGAATACGCGTTTCACTCGGTGAAGTTTCCGCCAAATGGAGCCAACCGCGGCTTCTTTTCGAATCCCAGGGTCGATACTCTGATCGATGAGGCCCGGCGCGAAGTTGATGAAGACAAGCGCAAATCGCTTTATGCCGAAGTGCAGAGCATACTGGCGGAGCAGCTTCCCTACATCGATCTCTGGTATCTCGACAACGTTTTGGTTCACAACAAGCGCGTGTCGAATCTGCGCCTGAACCCTGCGGGAAACTACGATTTTCTTAGAACTGCGGAACTCGCACCGTGAAGCTGACCCGCCCTAGCATGTAGGAGCCACGGTGTAGGCAACGCACTTCGACTTCTGATTCCCGAGGTACCAGAGCGCTGACATATTGGTTTTATTCATAAAATCTGCAAACCAGAAGATGTAGGTTTCCTTTCCTAACGTGAGCGGATTTCCAAATCCAAACTGATCGGCAACATCACTCGCGTTGCACGTTGTTCCGTTGTAGAGCACGGCATTAAACGGATAGCTGCCCGCCGTCCCCACCGAAATTTCAACTCCCTGATAGCGAGCTTTCCTGGTCTTGTACCAGCAGCCCTTGAACGTTGCATTCGGATTACCGGTGGCATTGCTCGTAGCCAGCGGTTCGTGCTCGGCATTAGCGCTGGCCCCGGCGGTGGGCGATGCTACGTTGACCCGCGCTCTGGCTGTAGAGTCGCCGTTGCTTGCGGTGATCACGACTGAGGACGAAGTCGGCATAGCCGCGGCTGCGAGTTCGATGGTGGCACTGGTTTGTCCGGCCGGAATCTGCAAAGTCGCGGGCACTTTGACCGTTAGCGGATCGGAAGTCGCCACCTGCACTGTGACGCCGCCTTGCGGCGATGGCTGAGCCAAGTTCACGGTAATTCCAACCGTGCTAGCGGCTCTAACGCTGGCAGAACTCAGTTCGATGCTGGAAACGGTTGTTGACCCATCGCCGCTCTGGCTGGCTGTTGTCATTCCAAATCCGTTGGTCGCGCGCTGTGTGGAATCCACGCCGCAGGCGCAAAGCAGGAGTACATATCCAATCAAAGCGATCACGCAAATGCAGACGGAGTGGTGCCTCGTGATGTGTTTCATGGGTTTCCTCCTTGCGGCGAGAGCACGCCGCGACCTCACGTATCTCACGCGGACCAGTTCGGAGGAAGAGCTTGAAGGTTTAGAAACCTGGGACTTAGGGCGAGTGCCCGACGGCAGGTGAAGCGCGCCAGTGTTAGGATCGAAGGTTAGAGCTAAACATGCGCATTCTCTTTATAGGCGACATCTTCGGGCGGCCCGGACGAATCATTGTCAAAGACAAATTGCCGGGAATCGTTCGCGATCAGGCAATAGACCTGATCATTGCCAACGGCGAAAATTCAGCCGCTGGTTTCGGCATCACGCCTGCGCTGGCCGAAGAACTTTTCGAATTAAATATCGATGTCATCACCACGGGCAATCACGTCTGGGACAAGCGCGAGATCATCGATTACTTCCAGATGGTGGAAGGCAACGGGCACGGGCCCGCGCGTCGCGTTTTGCGGCCGGCCAACTATCCGTCGGATATGCCAGGGCGCGGTTTCTATCAGGGACAGAAGGGCAAAGTTCCCTATGCCGTGATCAATTTACAGGGCCGCGTGTTCATGGCTTCCAATGACGATCCGTTCCGGATCGCCGATCAGTTGCTCAAGAAGATTGAAGCGAAAGTGATTCTGGTCGATATTCACGCGGAGGCAACCTCGGAGAAGATTTCTATGGGCTGGTACCTCGATGGCAGAGTCACCGCGGTCGTGGGAACGCACACGCACGTGCCGACGGCGGACGAGCGCGTGCTGCCCAACGGCACCGCTTACATCACCGATGTGGGCATGACCGGCCCCTATGACGGTGTGATCGGCGTTAAGAAGGAGTTGGTGGTAAACAAGTTTCTTAACGGGATGCCGGTGCGTTTTGAACCGGCCACAGGCGATGTTCGATTGTGTGCGGTAGTCATCGATTGCGATGAAGCCACCGGTAAGGCGCGCGAGATTGAGCGGCTGATGTTGAGCTGATGCCTATGTGTTTTGCATCCCTGATTGGTAATCCAAAAACGACATTTGCAAGAACTCGTCCAGTGATCGTTCCCTAACCGACACGGCAGGGCATTGAACCCGAAGGTACGAGGTCCTATCGGCTTGGCTGGAAACTTGCTCCATCGGGGTAGAATCAAACGGATGCGTCGCATTCCCTCCAGCCTGGCTGCATGCGCTTTAGCCCTGATCGCCTTACCCGCGTTCGCTGTTGACGACTCTGCGGCATCAGCGCCTCCGGTCGCCTGCGCGAGCGGAATTCCTGGAGGCATCAGTTGCATTCCCACGAAACAAGATCTAAAAGATGCGCGCCAGGACTTCTCTCGCGGTGTCAAATTACAGGAAAGCAATCGGCTGGAAGAAGCCTTTGCCCGTTATGACGAGGCACTCCATCTCGTCCCCCAGAACACGCGATACTTGACCGCCCGCGAACTGCTCAAGGCGCAACTGGTGTTCAACCATGTGGAACATGGCAATGCCCTGCTGAATGACAACAAAGGGCCGGAAGCGGCGGTGGAGTTCCGGGCTGCGCTCAATCTCGATCCCGAGAACGACTTTGCCCGCCAGCGGTTGGACGAATCGATTCAGAATCCGCTCTTCCACGAGGGCACAATGCCCGAACCGTTAGAGTACGGCGGCGAAATTCACATCCAACCGAAAGATGGGAACAAGAGCTTCCACTTTCGCGGCGATGTGCGCGGGCTGTTTGCCGAACTCGGAACGGATTACGGCGTCACCGTTCAGTTTGACGATTCCGTGACCGCGCGGAAGGTCCGTTTTTATGCGGACGATATAGATTTTTTCACCGCGCTGCGGCTGGCCTGTGCCACCAGCAAAACCATGTGGACGGCTTTGGATACGCACCAACTGTTTATAGCCGCCGATACTCCGGAGAATCACAAACAGTTTGACCGCATGTCGTTGCAGACTTTTATCATGCCCGCGCATTCCACGCCGCAGGAAGGGACGGAGTTCCTGACTGCGATGCGGCAAGTCCTTGATCTGCGCTTTATCAGCGCCGGACAGACGGCGGGCGTGATCGAAGTGCGGGCGCCACAGCCTCTTCTCGCAGCCTGCACAAAACTTATGGCGCAGCTCGATGAAGAGCATCCACAAGTCATGCTCGATGTTCGTGTCTATCAAATCGACCATCAGCTTGCCCGCAACATCGGCATGCACATTCCCAACACTTTTAATCTCTACAACATTCCCATCGGAGCCATTGCTGCACTGACCAGCGGCCTGGGCGGGCAGAATGTTCAGCAGCTTATCAATCAATTAATCTCTTCCGGCGGAATCAATCAGGCAAACAGTTCTTCGATATCGGGGCTGCTGGCGCAGTTGCAAGGACAGACGAATTCGGTTTTCAGTCAGCCTCTCGCAACTTTTGGTGGCGGCCTGACGTTTGAAGGACTAAGCCTCGATCAATTAGCGTTCAACCTTTCTCTCAATGAATCCTGGTCGCGCACCATCGATCATCTAAGCATGAGAGCCGGGCAGGGCGTGGAGGCCACGTTTCACCTGGGCAGCCGCTATCCCGTGGTGAATGCCTCGTTCGCGCCACTTTCCAACTCGCCGCAGATCGCCCAGGTGCTGGGAAATCAGAGCTTTCAGGCTCCGTTCCCCTCCGTGAGCTATGAAGACCTGGGACTCAACCTGAAAGCCAAGCCCATCATTCACGGCAACGGCGATGTGAGCATGACGCTGAGCGTGCAAGTCCGTTCGCTGACCGGGCAAAGCACAAATGGTGTACCAGTGATTTCCAATCGCGAATATCAAGGCAGCATCAATTTGAAGGATGGTGAACCGGCGGTAGTCGCGGGCCAAGTCTCACGCAGCGACATGCTGTCTATGAGTGGAATTCCCGGCCTCGGATTCGTCCCCGGCCTCAATCAGGCCATGGTCAATAATACCCGCCAGGAAGAAGACGACGAGTTGATGATCGTCCTCACACCGCACGTTCTATCCAACTTCGATCGCGGTACGCAGGAAATCTGGGTCAGTCAGTGACGGGCGCTTCCGGCTCCCGCCTTCCGCAACGCATGACTTAAAAACCTAGAAATGAAACCGGAAGCCGATTAGCGGAAGCCGGAAGCCGTTACTTCGCCGCGAAATCCACCAAAGCCTTAAGCGTTTCCGGAGGAATTCCGCTGAGGTTGCCGATTCTGCGTCCGTTGATAAACAGCGTCGGCGTGCCGCTAACCTCAACGGCCTTACCCAGCGCGAGTGATGCGTCAATATGCGCCTTCGTATCGGGAGCGACTGCGCAGGCTGCAATATCCGCGCCCTTCACCCCGGCGCCATCGGCGAGGGCTGTGAGCTTTTCATCTGCGTTAGCGGCTGTGATGTCGGCTTGTGTCTCGTACGTCTTCGCGATGAACTTCCAGAATGCATCGTTGGAAGCGCGTCCCACACAGTCCGCATAGGCTGCGCCCTTTGCCGCCCAATTGTGCATTTCGAGTGGGAAATTCTGGAAGACGAATCGCGCGTTAGGCTCCGCGGTAATGAGACCTTCGATGGCCGGTTGCGCGGCTTTGCAGGCGGGACACTGCAAATCGCCAAATTCCACAATGGTTACATGTGCGTCTTTCGGACCGCGGCTCGGTCCCGTAATCCCTTTCTGCAATGTGCTCATTATCGGATCGAATGGCCGAGGACCGAACGGAATAAGATCGCCGATCAGCGCATGTTCGCCATCGGGCGTGATGTAAAGCCGGCTCAGTTGCTGCCCCTGGGGTGTAGCCAGCACCACCAGCACTTCGGCTAGTCCGGCGACCGGGCCCGGCTTGATGCTGGAAATTTTCCAGGTCAGATCTTTTTCGTACCCAAAAGTTTGCTGGAAGAAGGAATCCACTGTCGCTTCCGAGGGGATATTGGCGGCCAGGATCGCCGCTTTGTCGGCGGAAGCCGGCACGCTGTTTGTTGTTTGCGCCGACGTTAGCGCCGAAGCGAGGGGGAGTAGAGAGGCAAAGACGACAATCCAATTAAACAGACAACGCATGAGTTCCTTTCAAAACCAAAATTAGGTATGACTGCGACCCCGGAAGACCTCGCGCTCAAACCTCGCACCGGGCGGCGATGGGAAGGCGTCGCCCGTAACCGAACGCCTTCGATGAAATTTTAAGGCCGGGTGCCGCTTGCTGGCGCTTATATTCCGCGCGATCTACCATGCGTATCACGCGGCGGACGACTTCCAAATCGAACCCGCGGTCTGCCGCAATGCGCTCGGCCGGATGCGAGTCCTCCACATAATCTTCAAGAACCGCGTCCAGGATTTCGTATGGTGGCAACGAATCGCTGTCTTTCTGGTTCGGTCGTAGTTCCGCTGACGGCGGCTTTTCCAGCGTGGCCCGGGGAATCAGAGCGCTGCGCGAATTCACGTATTCACTCAAGCGGTAGACCAGCGTTTTTGGCACGTCGGAGATAACCGCCAATCCCCCCACCATATCGCCATAAAGTGTACAGTAGCCCACGCCGATTTCGCTTTTGTTACCAGGGGACAGCACGATGGCGCGGAATTTATTCGAAAGCGCCATCAACATCGCACCGCGCGCGCGCGATTGAATGTTCTCCTCCGTAACGTCTTCGGGAAGTCCCGCGAATACTTTCTCCAACGTGTGCTGATATGCATCGAAAACCGGATTGATGGAAAGCAGTTCGAAGCGAATGCCAAGATTTTTCGCCAGTGCCTGTGCATCCTCGATCGAACCCGGCGAAGAGTACGGCCCCGGCATCCCTACGCCGATGACATTTTCGGGACCGATCGCATCCGCAGCGATGACCGCGGTGAGGGCGGAATCGATGCCTCCGCTCAATCCTATAATCGCTTTTGTGAAGCCGCACTTATGGATGTAGTCGCGGGTGCCCAACACCAGCGCGGAATAAACGCTGGGTTCATCTCCCACTTCCTGCTCGTGTATTTCGCCTGTGAGGATCTTCGAATCGAAGAAAATCAGATCTTCTTCGAACGAGCGTCCCAGAGCGATCACCTTGCCCTCGGCGTTCAAGACAATGCTTGAACCATCAAATACCAGGCTGTCATTTCCCCCAACTTGATTAACCATCACGACCGGAACTTTATTTCGCTTGGCAATGCTGGCCAGCATGTCGCGGCGCAGCTCACGCTTGCCAATCCAGAATGGGGAGGCCGAAATGTTGAGCACGAAATTGCCGCCCTCGCGAATCAGCGCATCGACAGGATCGAACGTGTAGAGCCGCTTGGGCCAGAAAACTTTGTCGTTCCACGCGTCCTCGCAAATAGTAAGCGCCATCTGGTTGCCGCAGAAAGGAAACAAAGCCTGGCTCTTGGCAGGTGCGAAGTTGCGCATCTCGTCGAAAACATCGTAGGTCGGCAGCAGCATCTTCGATTGAATGAAGCTGATTTTGCCATCCATCAGCAGCGCCGCGGAATTCATTGCCGACTTCCCTGTTTCCGAATCTGCGGGTGTAACCAAACCGCAGATCACGGCAATGCCCTGAGTTTGTTGCGCAATGTGTTCGGCAGTTTCGCGGTTGCGTGCTACGAACGAGGGCCGCTCCACCAGATCTCTGGGCGGATACCCGCAGACGGAAAGCTCGGGAAACAGGATCAGTCCGGCCCCGCCGGACCGCGCGCGATGCGAGAAGTCAATGATCTTGGCAGCGTTGCCGGAGAAGTCTCCGACCGTAGGATTGATTTGGCCGAGCGCGATCTTCACATCTCTAGTGTAAAGCGTTTCGCATTTTCGATCCTTCCGGAGATTACTTCATAGTAAACAAAGCGTTCACGTGCGCGGTGACTGTCACGGTTTGAGGGGTGAATTCTTCAGTCGGAGCGGGCATGGCGGCATTTGCCATCTTCGCCATCGAGGCCATTCGTGGAGCGAAAACGCGCTGCACATCGAAAGTATCAACCGAAGCATAAGAGAGTTCGCCGATGCTTCGTCCGCTCGCACGAGCAAGTGACTCGGCCGAGGAGCGCGCCCGGTGATAGGCATCTTCGACCGCCTTGCTCTTCGCTTCGTCAATATTTTCCAGCGTGTAGTTCAAAGATTGACTCTCGGCAACGTTCGCCTCGGCAAGTTGTTGCGTGATCGGCCCAATCTTGGAAAAGTCCTTGAGCTTGAGCGTGATGTTGGTAGTGACGCGGTAGCCTATGACTTTTTGCTTCGGATTTTTCGGATCATAGATCGGCTGAACAGATTCGAATCCAAGGTTGGCCGACTTAGGATCGACGCCATTGGCGCGCATGACCTGGCGCACCTGCTCGACTTCACGCGCGGCATGCTGATAAGCCGCCTGTGAAGTATCTTCCTGCACAGACACGTTGAATTGGATGACCGCGGTGTCAGGAGCGGATTCGAACTTCCCGTCAGCGCCAACATAGACGGTGTTCGGCTGCGCCGCCACGGTGGGATGCTCCTGAGCCACGCAGACGGACGCCAGTAGAACAACCGCAGTGAAAAAGATTTTGCTCTTCATGAATTACCTCTCGAAGCGATTATCGGATAGAGCGGAGGGCTTGCCGCGACCTAAATATTAAAGTGCTCTTATCTCAAGAACGTCGCGGACAGAAAAACTTGCGGTGTACGGCTCCTGAAACCGGCAGGGCGGCGGC
Organism: Candidatus Sulfotelmatobacter sp.; assembly: GCA_049584475.1. Classification (GTDB taxonomy): domain Bacteria; phylum Acidobacteriota; class Terriglobia; order Terriglobales; family Acidobacteriaceae; genus Sulfotelmatobacter. The sequence goes on from JBAUXX010000048.1 coordinate 31,363, forward strand.
GTTCCACAAGGAGCAACAATCCTCACGCCGAGTCCGCAGATCCCTCCGAGACACAATGTGAGGGTTTTTATCTTCCCGCTGCCTCGTGGTCGGCAACGTCTTCGAACAAACCGCCTACCATCTCGATCGTCTCATCGTCGACAGTGCGGTTGCGGGAGATCGCTTCTTTCAGCGTGATTGACGTGATCTTATTGGAGCGCAACGCGGCCATGCGGCCAAATTCCGCGCGATGCACCATGTCGATGGCGCCGAGGCCGTACCGAGTCGCCAGCACCCGGTCGAAGGCGCTGGGCGAACCGCCGCGTTGAATGTGTCCCAGGATCGTAGCGCGTGTCTCATAGCCGGTTCGCTTTTCAATTTCACGCGCCAGGATATTCGCGACGCCTCCCAGTTTGGCGTGGCCAAATTCATCTTTGCCCATGTCTTGCAGCACCGGAGCTCCTTGACCGGATGCGGCGGCGAACTTTGCGCCTTCAGCCACCACGACAATGGAAAAATATCTTCCGCGCTCGTGGCGCTGGCGCAGAGACTCGGCAACTTTCTCGATATCGAACGGGCGCTCGGGTATCAGAATGACGTCAGCGCCTCCCGCAATGCCGCTGTACAAGGCAATCCATCCCGCATCCCGGCCCATCACCTCGACCACAATCACGCGGTTATGCGCTTCGGCTGTCGTGTGAAGGCGGTCAATGGCTTCACAAACAATGTTGCATGCCGTGTCGAAACCAAAGGTGAAATCCGTGCCGCTTAAATCGTTGTCGATGGTCTTTGGCACACCCACGACTTTAACGTTCCTCTCGTGCAGCTTCTGGGCCACGGAAAGAGTGTCGTCTCCACCGATCGCGATCAGCGCCTCGATTTTGTGCCCATCCAGAGTGGCCACACAGCGGTCAAGACCATCCGGCCGCTTGGAAGGGTTGGTCCGCGACGTTCGCAGAATAGTTCCACCGCGAGGCAGAATGCCGCCAACCGCGTCGAGATTCAGCGGCATGCTCTGGTCGTCGGTCAAGCCGCGCCAGCCTTCGAGAAACCCGGTGAACTCATCGTCGTAATGAAAAACGCCCTTGCGAACGACCGCGCGGATTACCGCATTCAGTCCGGGGCAATCGCCCCCACCGGTTAATATGCCAATCTTCATGTCTCGCTCCTCAGCAAGATGAACTGGGATTTCTGGGATGCACTCCGAGCGCCGGAGCCGACGTGAGCGGCCCCGAACGCGGCCTGTCACTCGTTCGGAAGAGTTAGATTATCACCAAAGGCGAGGCGGCTGGAAATTCTGGCGCGCCGCGAACCACACAGTGCAGCAGGCATTCACGGTGCAAAAATTTCGGATTGCGCCGGCACAGAGTTTCGGACACAATGCTCGACTGAGATGAACAAGACCCTGTCGATTTTCGCGTGGACTGCAGTAGCCATTCTCGGTGCGCTGGCTACCGCAGCTATAGCCGTGCATCGGAGCGAGCCGATCAATGCCTTGTGGCTGGTGGCCGCCGCCTCCTGTTGCTATGCATTGGGATATCGGTTTTACAGCCGCTTTATCGCGATGAAAGTTCTCGCGCTCGACGGGCGGCGTGCCACTCCGGCTGAGCGCCTGGAGAACGGCCGCGACTTTCTGGTCACGAACAAGTGGGTCGTCTTCGGCCATCACTTCGCCGCAATCGCGGGCCCTGGACCGCTCGTCGGACCGGTGCTGGCGGTGCAATTTGGTTATCTTCCAGGAACTTTGTGGATTCTCGCGGGCGCGGTATTCGCCGGCTGCGTGCAGGATTTTGTCATCCTGCTTTTCTCCGTTCGCCGCGACGGCAAATCGCTGACTGAGATGGCGAAGGACGAGACAGGGCGAATAGGCGGTTTGGTGGCCTATGTTTCGGTAATCGCTATTCTGATTATTTTGCTGGGGGTCTGTGCTCTCATCGTAGTGAACGCTCTGAAGTCCAGCCCCTGGGGAACGTTCACTATCGCCATGACGATCCCCATTGCTTTATTGATGGGCATCTATCTTCGCCGGATTCGGCCGGGAAAAGTCATGGAAGTCTCCGTTCTCGGATTCATTCTCGTATTGCTGGCGATTTTCGGCGGGCAGTGGGCCTCACAGACGCCAGGTGTAGCGCGCATGTTCAGCTTGAGCGCGCCTGCCCTCGCCGGTTTGATTATCGTTTATGGATTTGCCGCCTCGGCGTTGCCCGTATGGTTATTGCTCGCTCCGCGCGACTATCTCAGCACGTTCGTCAAGCTGGGCACGATTGGATTGCTGGCCGTCGGCATTGTCATTTTTCATCCCACGCTGCACATGCCGGCTCTGACACGCTTCATCGATGGATCTGGACCGATCTTTGCCGGCAAGATTTTTCCCTTCGCATTTATCACCATTGCGTGCGGAGCGATCAGCGGATTTCATTCTCTGATCTCCAGCGGCACGACCCCCAAGCTCATCGCACGCGAAACAGAAACCCGCATGGTCGGCTATGGTGCGATGATGGCGGAATCGGCGGTTGCGGTGATGGCGGTGATCGCCGCGTGTGTCTTGCAACCGGGAGTGTATTTCGCCATCAACAGTCCGGCGGGAATTGTCGGCCAGGCTCCCGAAGCGGCGGCCGCCACAATTTCTAGCTGGGGATTTTCGGTCACCGCAGCCGACATGGGAGCTCTGGCACACGCTGTCGGTGAGCAAACGCTTTTCAACCGCACCGGAGGCGCTCCGGCATTTGCCGTAGGCATGGCCAACATTTTTTCTCACAGCCTGGGTGGCCAGGCATTGATGGCGATCTGGTATCACTTCGCGCTTATGTTTGAAGCACTCTTTATCCTGACCGTTCTCGATGCCGGCACTCGCGTAGCGCGCTTCATGATTCAAGACGCGCTGGCGCATGTCTATAAGCCGCTAGGCAGAACCAGTTGGTATCCGTCGATTCTTGTCACGAGCGCGCTCGTCGTGGGTGCGTGGGGATACTTCTTGTGGCAAGGAGTCAAAGATCCGCTCGGTGGAATCAACTCGCTCTGGCCGCTGTTCGGCATCGCCAATCAGTTGCTTGCCACGGTTGCGCTTTGCGTGGCCACGACTGTGATCGTCAAGATGCACAAGCAACGTTACGCGGCGATCACGCTCGTGCCTTTGAGTTGGTTGGTGGCCGTGACATTCACCGCATCATGGCACAAAATATTCGATCCCAATCCGCGCATTGGTTTTCTGGCGCAAGTTCGGTCGCTGCAGCTTTCCGCCCCCACGGCGGCAAGTGCGCGTCTGGTTTTCAATAACCGCCTGGATGCGGCTGTGACCGCGGCTTTAGTCATGCTGGTGAGCCTTGTGCTCTTTGAATCCGTACGAGTGTGGGTGGGAGTGATTCGCGGCAATCGCGACGCCCGGATCGCGGAGTCGCCGTTTGTCCTGACAAGGTTGGCGACGGAGGAAATAATTTGACTCGTCTCAGTCGACTTCTGAGAATCCTGCGCGCAACTCTCCGGGAGATTTTCGACGAAGCGTCGTATGCTCGATTCCTACAGCGAGCCAATGTCTCGTCATCGCCGCGCGCCTATGCCGCATACTGGCGCGAACGGGAGGCAAGCCATGCCCGTAAGCCACGATGCTGCTGACCGGGATACTAGCCATCACTGCCGTTACCACGTTGTGAAATGCGGATATTCGCGCCGCTGAGGTAAACTTTGTTTACATGCGAGTTCTGGGCATTGACTGTGGCGGCGCGTACACCGGATACGGTGTTGTCGAGATGCAATCCCAGAGCTGCCTCTGTTGCCTTGCCTCCGGCGCGATCGTTCTATCCCCGCGTGAACCGCTTCCGCGAAGGCTGGCTCGCATTTTCACTCAGCTTGGCGAGATCATTGCCCAGCACCAACCGGATGAGGTCGCCATCGAAGAAGTGTTTTACGCACTCAATGTAAAATCGGCTCTAAAGCTGGGACAAGTGCGAGGAGTTGCCATGCTCGCCGCGGCATCGGCAGGGCTGGATGTCGCGGAATATTCGCCGTTAACAATTAAGTCTTCCGTCGTTGGCTACGGGCGGGCGGAAAAGCAGCAGGTCCAGCACATGGTGACCCGACTGCTTAAGCTTGCCCAACCGCCTGAGCCGCTTGATGCCTCAGACGCTTTGGCGATCGCCATTTGCCATCTGCACACGTCCGGCACCTTGAATCGGCAACGCTCCGCTAAACTCGCCGTGCGTTCGCTCTAGAAGTGCGAGATTTTGGAACCAATCGCGCAGAAAGCCATCAACTGAATGGGCTGAAACCAAAGTGATGAAAGCAAACATTGCTCGATGCTCTTTAAGATTGCGCGGCAAATATAAATCTCCGTTCGCTTTTTTCTTTTTTCTTGTTTCCTTGGGCGCCGTCGCCGCCGACTCCGCCAACATTACCTTTTCGTTGAATTTCCCGGGATCCGATCCTGAGAGTTACTCCATCTCACTAGATTCCAACGGCCATGCGAAGTACGAGTCCCTCGCCAGAATTTCCACCGATTCCGAAGACCGCGAAACCTACCAGACGGAGTTTCAGTTCTCATCGGGAAATCGCGCGCGCATTTTCGAACTCGCCGGCCAATCCCATTATTTCGCCGGCAAGATCGATTCGGGCAATCACAAGATTGCCTTCACCGGAGCCAAGAAACTTACTTATCGAGACGGCAGCCGAAGCAACACCGCGGAATTTAATTACTCCAGTCTCCCTCCTGTGCAGCAAGCGGTTGCAATTTTTCAAAACGTCGCCGCCACAATGGAGTTTGGACGCAGGCTGGCACACTACCATCGCTATCAGAAACTGGCTCTCGACGATGAACTGAAGCGGATGGAAGCTGAAGCCCAGGACAACCAACTCTGCGAACTACAGGCCATAGAACCGACACTAAAAGAGATTTTCGAGGATACCTCGGTAATGAATGTCGTCCGCGCTCGCGCCCAGCGGCTCATTGACTTGGGGAAGAAATGAAGATTTGGCGACCCACTGACCAAACGGCAGCGGCCCGACCGAGAAACTATTCCAGGCCCGCCTGCTATAAAATGGCTTCCATGAAGAGATCTGCATTTTTCGTCGCGGCCTTGTTCTTGCTCAGCACGGCAGGCGCTGTGGCCCAGAAGGATGCCGACAACGAGCCGACCGCGACTCTGAATTTTCTCGTGATCAAGGACGACAACGGGAAGCCGGTGCGAAATGCCAGCGTGATCATGCATCCGGTAAGTTCGGCGGGCAAACAGGAACGCGGCGGCCTGGAACTGAAAACCGACCTCGAAGGAAAATCGACTTCCGACGGAATTCCTTACGGCAAGTTAAGAGTGCAGGTATTAGCCTCAGGCTTTCAGACCTACGGCGATGATTTTATGGTCGATCACTCGAAAATGGATTTTACGATCCGGCTGAAGCGGCCACAGGGACAGTTTTCGATCTACGACGATCACGCCAAAGATCCAAACGCACAGCCCAAGCAGGACGCTCCACCACCCGACAAGAAAAGCGACAAGCCGAACTAAGCAACCACATTCAGGAGAAAGATATGGATTACTTGCTGAAGACCGAGCCTTCGGTGTACTCCTTCGCCGATTTGCAACGGGAGAAAACTACGATCTGGGATGGAGTATCGAACCCGGTAGCCGTGAAACACCTTCGAGAAATGAAGTCGGGAGATCGATTGGTTGTTTATCACACCGGGGACGAGAAAACAGCGGTGGGAACCGCTGCAGTAGTTTCAGTCGATATTGCGGATGCAAAGAATCCAGCGGTCAAGATCAAGGTCGGCAAGGCGATAGCGAAACCCATGACCTTGGCGGAGGTGAAGTCGAACAAAGATTTCGCGGAGTCACCGCTGGTGCGCCAGGGAAGATTAAGCGTGGTGCCGCTAACGGAAAAGCAATACAAAATTCTGACCGGAGAGCGGTGATTTTCGATGAGATCGATTGCGTCACGAATGTCCGTCATGAGCGGCGAAGGCGCGCTGTCGGTCTTTGCGCGCGCGAAGGAATTGGAAGCCCAGGGCCGTTCCATCATTCATCTTGAACTTGGCGAGCCCGATTTTCATCCCGGCGCTTCCGTCATCGAATCTGTGGGACGCGCTCTGGCCGAAGGCAAAGACCGGTACTGCGCCGTTGCCGGCCTTCCCGCACTTTGTGACGAACTCGCAGCTTATCTCGGGCGCACACGGGAGATAAAAGTCTCCGCCGCAAATATTGTTATCGCGCCCGGCTGCAAGATCGCCCTGTTCTTCGCAATGATGGCCCTGCTCGAGCCGGGCGATGAAGTTCTCTATCCCGATCCCGGCTTCCCCGGCTACCCCTCGATCGCGCTAGGACTCGGCGCCGTACCCGTACTATTTGGCCTCGACCAGCGCAATCGCTTTCAGCCCGATCCCGCGGAGATCGCCTCAAAGATCACCCGACGCACTCGGATGTTGATCACGAATTCGCCCGGCAATCCGACCGGAACGGTTTATACCGATGAAGTGCAACGCGCAATGGCCGAGCTCGCCGTGAAGCATGACTTGTGGGTTCTTTCCGACGAAATCTATGCGCGGATTCTCTTCGGCGGTGAGTACGTTTCCATGCTGCGCTACCCTGGCATGGAAGAGCGCACGCTGATTATCGACGGATTCTCGAAAAGCTTTGCCATGACGGGCTGGCGCTTGGGTTACACGGTAGCGCCTCCGGAAGTGGTGCCTGCCCTGACCATGCTCGCGGTTAATTCGTATACGTGCGTGGCGGAGTTCACTCAGTATGCCGCGATCGAGGCCTTGCGTGATCGCGAAGGCTCTACCGCACGTATGGTCGGCGAGTTTGCTCGCCGTCGTGAACAATTCGTGCGCGACCTCAATCGCATCCCGGGATTCCAATGCCCACCTCCCGACGGCGCATTCTATGCGTGGGTCGACATTCGCGGCACTGGCATGTCCGCGGAAGATTTGTGCCGGATCATGCTCGAAGAAGCGGGCGTGGGCGCGATTGCGGGCGCGGCATTTGGTCCATTGGGCAAAGATTTTGTGCGTTTCTCTTTTGCCGCGTCCACGGATGCCTTGCGGGAGGCCGTAGAACGCATTGAGCGAGTATCCGTTGCCTGGCAAGCAACGGCCGCCGTCAGATAGCATTAGCGATTCTGCAATGGGCAGCCGTTCCCTGCACTTGAGTTACGAGTGTCAACCCCGGAGGAATTTCTTGAGATCGTTTTCCCGACTGTTAGGATGGGCGCTCATCTCCGTGAGCTTAGGTCCAGCCTTAGCCGTTGCGCAAGCTCGTCCGTTTCCTGGCCCGGACGTTCAGCAAATCTATCAACGTCTTCTGTCGCAAATCGACAAGATTCCCGCCTTCGATCATCATGCTCATCCCGGCTTTGCCGACGACCCCGATATCGACGCCATGGCCTCCGCACCCGACACCAGCCTGCCTTTGCGAACTCGCGATGACAATCCCGAACTGATCGCAGCCGCCAAGTCGCTCTTCGGTTATCCCTACAGCGACCTCTCGCCCGAGCACAGCAAGTGGCTGGTGCAGAAAAAAGCCGAACTTAGGAAGCAATACCCCGGCTCCGCGTACTTCGACATGATTCTGGACAAGCTCAACACGGAGAGTTCCGTAGCAAACCGCGCCATGATGGCCGATTATCTTAACCCCAAACGCTTCCCCTGGGTTTTCTTTTCCGACGCCTTCCTGTGGCCCTTCAACAACGAGCGCGAAAGCGCGCGCAACCCCGACGAAGCGGTCTATATTCCGCTCCAGGAAAAAATGCTCCATCGTTGGATGCAGCAGGAAAATATAACGAAACTTCGTGCCAATCTTTCCGACTACCTCAAATTCATAAGCCAGACGCTAGAAGACAACAAGAAGCAAGGCGGCATCGCGCAAAAGTTTGAAGTCGCTTATTTTCGTCCCACAACCTTCGGCGATCCCGCACGCGAGCAAGCTGAAGAAATCTATCAGCGTTACGCTGCAAGCGGCGTTCCCAGCGAAAAAGACTACCGCACATTTCAGGATTTCATTTTTCGCTATCTAATTATGGAGGGTGGACGATTGCATCTCCCAGTCCACATTCACACGGCTGCCGGCATCGGCAACTATTTTAATTTCTCGCAGAGCAACGTCATGAACCTGGAAAGTGTTCTGCGCGACCCGCGCTACGTTTCGACCACCTTTGTCCTGATCCATGGCGGATACCCCTTGGAGCGCGAAGCCATCTGGCTGGCCTCCATGAAGAACGTCTATCTCGATTCTTCTTTGGGAGAGTTGATTCAATATCCTTCGGCATTCAAAGAAACGCTGAAGATGTGGCTGGAAACTTTTCCCGACAAAGTTACTTTCGGCACCGATTGCTTCCCCTACAATGAAATATTAGGCGCGGAAGAAAGCTACTGGCTCGGTGTGCGCTCGTCGCGCACGGCGCTGGCAGCGGCCCTGGCGGAGATGGTTTCCCAGGACGAAATCACAGAAGCCCGAGCTCTCGAATTAGCCCACGGTTACTTGCACGATAATGCCGTGAAGTTGTATGAAGGCAGAGTCCACTAGAAGATCCGTGTTGACCAGGACCGGCTTATGGCCAAGAAGAAACTGAAATCAAAATCGCAGGCTCGCGCGAAAACGAACCTCGACAAGCCCCATTCACCCGCGAAACAGCCACTGGCACGGCATGCCGCAGGCGCAGCCGGTTTGCAATACGTCCCCTGGGCGTCGGTTCCGCTCGAAGATCTCAACCCATTATTGCAGCGGCAGTTTGTTGTCGGACAGGAAATCATGCTGGCGCGCGTGTTGCTCAAGAAGGGCTGCATCGTGCCCGAGCACAGCCATCACAATGAGCAACTCACCTACGTTCTAGACGGCGCTCTCAAGTTCTGGATCGATGGCAAGGAAATCGTCGTGCATGCCGGCGAAGTGCTGTGCATTCCCGCGCACATGCCGCACAAGGCGGAAGCGATGGAAGACACCATCGATCTGGACGTCTTCAATCCTCCTCGCGCCGACTGGATCGACAAGACCGACCAATATTTGCGAGGAGCGAAATAAACGTCAACCGCATGCCTACTTCCACTACGTCCGAGCCCGGCGTGTCCTCATCTTCCACGCAGGCGGCCTTCTGTTTTCGCTGCATCGAATGCGGCGATACAAGCGACAAAGCTGGCCAGGATTTTCGCTGCGCGCATTGCGGCGATCTTCTGGAGATCACCTATCCGCGATGGGCCAACTCGCAATTGCGCGCAGATGAGTTGAAATCCACATGGAGGCAGCGGCGTCTTTCTTCCGCCCCCGCCGACCTCAGCGGCGTCTGGCGTTTCCGCGATCTGCTTCCGTCATTGGCGAACGAAGACAATGCCATCACGCTCCGCGAAGGCAACACTCCACTGTACGAATTGCCGCGCTGCAGCCGCATTACTGGCGTGCCGCATCTTTTCGCCAAGCATCAGGGAATGAATCCCACGGGATCGTTCAAAGATACGGGAATGACCGTTGCAGCGTCTTTTGCACGCCAGGCTGAATTTCGCTGGGTTGCTTGCGCTTCCACCGGCAACACGTCGGCATCCATGGCGGCCTACGCCGCTCGTGGCGGCCTGCGCAGCCTCGTTCTTGTTCCGGACGGAAAGATTTCCTGGAGCAAACTTTCTCAGGCCCTCGACTACGGTTCCGTCACTTGCCAGTTGCGCACCGATTTTGATGGCTGTCTCCGCTTGCTCCAGGAATTAGTTCGCCGCGCGCCAGTCTATCAACTCAACTCCATCAACCCATTTCGCCTCGAAGGCCAGAAAACTCTCGCCATTGAACTGATGGAGCAGTTCGACTGGCAGCCTCCCGATCACATCATCGTCCCCGGAGGTAATCTGGGTAACATTTCCGCCATCGGCAAGGCCTTGCTGGAAATGCTGAAGCTGGGCCTGATTTCTCGGCTTCCAAAGCTGTCCGTCATTCAGGCCGAAGGAGCGAATGCGCTGGTGCGCACGTTGCGCGAAGCTGATGGCAAACAATTGATTCCGGTTCAGGCAGAAACTCGCGCCACAGCGATCCGCATTGGCAACCCGGCATCGTGGAAAAAGGCGGTTCACGTTCTCGCTGAGACCGGCGGCGCCTGCGAGGACGTGAGTGAACAGGAGATCGCGCAAGCCAAAGCGGAAATCGGCGCGGAAGGAATCGGCTGCGAGCCCGCGTCGGCTGTAACCCTGGCGGGCCTGAAGAAGCTGATCAAGCAGGGCTTCGTCAAGCCGCACGATTCAGTCGTGCTGGTTCTTACCGGAAACTTGCTTAAAGATCCCGACTTCACCATGGAATTCCATCGCGGCGAAATGTTTCGCGGAGCCAATAAAGAAAGCGACGCTACAGACCTTGACGCTTTGCGCCGTCCTCCGATTGCTCTTGATGCCACGCTCGATGCGATCCTTCGAACTCTCGACCAGTTTGAGAAAGCTACGTAGCAGAGCACATCTTTTCCTTTGATATGGCTCTCAAAAAGAAAACCTCCAGACAAACGTTCCGTTTGAAACTTCCCGCCACTTCGGCCAATCTCGGCCCGGCATTCGACGCAGCCGCGCTCGCCATCGATTTTTACCTCACGCTGGAGGCTCGCCCCGCCGCTGATTTTTCCATCTCTGCCACGGGCCGTGACCGCGAAATCTGCCAGCAACTCGAAAATCATTTGATCCTCACGACCTATCGCGAAATTATCGAAGCTGCGAAAAAAGAGAGTACGCCGCTGGCGATTCGCATCCAGAACGATATTCCAATCGGAAAAGGTTGCGGTTCGTCAGCGGCAGCGCGCCTCGCCGGGATCGCTCTCGCCGTTCACTTCGGCGGCCTCGGTTGGACTGACGCGCAGATCGTCGGCGAAGCTTCGCGCCGCGAGCACCATCCGGACAACGCTTCCGCCTGCTGGATGGGAGGACTCACCATCGCCCGCATGGCGAGCGACACTGAAGCGCAAGTGGCGAACGTTCGTCCCAAAGGAAAGTGGCCGCTGCTTCTTGCGATTCCCGGGCAAAGTCTTTCCACAGAGAAAGCTCGTAGCGTTTTGCCCACGCAGTATTCGCGGGCCGATGCAGTAATCAATATTCAGAATTCGATGCTGCTGATCGCGGCGTTCACACAAGGCCGCCCCGATTTTCTTACCGCCGCACTAGACGACCGCATTCACCAACCTTATCGAGCGCCATTGTGTCCGCTCCTGCCTTGCCTACAAAAACTCTCAGGGCAAAATGGCGTGCTGGGCGCAGTTCTGAGCGGAGCGGGACCATCGGTGCTGATGTTTCTTGACCCGAAAGGAAATGAAAACAAGGCGGCCAAATTCGTCGCTTCTCACCTCAAGCAGCATCGTCTATCCGCCGAATTACTGTCGACATCGATAGCCGCAACCGGCGCCCGCGATTAAATTGGAAAATCTTTACCTCTGTGCTACCCCTGTGCCCCTCTGTGTTAAAGAAGTTGACCTTAGCGTGCACCCGCAAAAGGCCATTCGCTATGTCTCCAGGCGCGAATCATGTAGATCGCCAATCCAGTAACAAGAATGATAACGGCATACCGCACTTCCTTCAGCGCGTTCGTACGATTGAACAAGATAAAGAGAAAGCCCGCGCACGCCACCAAAGCCGGCACCGGATACAGCCACATGCGAAACGGCCGCGGCATCTCCGGCCGCCGGATTCTCAGCACAATAACTCCAATCGCCTGCACCAGAAATTGCAGAATGATACGAATCACCACCAGCGCCGCAATCGCATCCTTTAGACGCAAGAAGCAGAACGCCACCGCCACCGCGCCCAGCGCCAGCAGCGAGACATGGGGGAAGCGATACACCGGATGCACCTTGGCGAAAGCTCGAAAATAATTTCCGTCGAGGGCCGCTGCGTAGGGAACCCGCGAATAGCCGAGCGTCAACGAAAATACTGACGCGAACGCCGTCACAATTACCAGCCCCGTTACCAGGCGCGCTGCTCCCGCCCCGTAAATTCTCTGCATAAACAGGGAAACGACATACAGTCCACTGTTGTTCTGCCCCGCCTGCACCATTTCCCGCCAGGGCACGACCGCCAGGATGCATAAATTCATCAATAAATACATGCAGGCAACGAAAAGAATCGAAAGCAAAAGCGCCCGCGGAATATTCTTCGTTGGGTCTTTAATCTCATCGCCCATGTAGCAAACGTTGTAGTAGCCCCAGTAATCGTACGTCGCTACCAGCAGTGCTCCGCCTAATCCAGTGAAAAATCCGTGCGACAGCGTGAACGCTCCAGGAGGAAAATCGAATGCGCGCGCCGCGTTGAAGTGCGTCAGACCGGCGAAGATAATCCATCCGATCGTTCCCATCACCCCGAACCACAAGATTTTAGAGAGCCGCGCAATCGCCGTGATTCGCCGATAGAGCAAGAAGACCGTGAAACAACAAATCGCAATCCCTAATGCTGTTCCCGGCGTCACAATCCAACTGACTTGCAGTGGTCCGGCCCACGGAATTTGCACGGCTGCCGTGTGCGCGGCGTATACCTTCTCCAAACTCGGCCAGTAATATGCGGCGTAGCCTGCCAGCCCAATGCATCCGCTGGCAATCGAGAGTGGAGCGCTAAAGGAAAGTTGCCAAATGAACAGAAACGAGATCAGGCGTCCCCATTTCTGCGGCCCATAAATCTCGCTCAGGTAACGATACGAGCCACCAGATCCAGGAAACATCGAGCCCAACTCCGCGGACACGAGCCCGTCGCACACTGCTAACAGCGCACCTGCGATCCATCCCAGCAGCGCCTGCGGTCCACCCATGGCCGCAACCACAAGCGGCATAGTGATGAAGGGTCCCACGCCGATCATGTCGATCATGTTGAGCGCAGTCGCGCTCCCCAGGCCCATCCCGCGGATGAGGCTGGAGTCGCTCGACGTAGATTCGATTGGCGGTGGCATCGACCGGTAAGTGGAACCGCTGCCGCGAGAGCGCTTTCTATTTATGGCAAATGAAGCTCGAGCTCAAAAGGTGAAATGAAGCCGGCATGCTGCCATCGTCAACCGCAACACCCACATGGATATAACGGTCGGCATTTTCCAGCAGTTGAACTTCAACTTGGTATGTCTTGTCCTCGAATTCGATTTCGTAGCTTTGTTCTTCCGCCAGTGCCGTGAGAAGTTCCGAGAACGATTTTGCTCTCCTGCATTTGAGCTCGGCGTCTGGAACCAATTGCCACTGTTCTCGAAACCGCATATTGGTTGGCCTTCCTCATGCGCGTTCGACTGGCAACTGGGCACCGGCAACTGGCTACTGTTTTTCATGTCCCGCGCTAAGCAGATTCACAAACAGCCGCACAGCTCCCGGCACGCCCGCAGGCAGTTCCCGGAAAAACGAATACCCAGTGTAGATATAAGTCCCCTTGCCATACTGTGCCCGCAGCAATCCGCCTTTTTGCGGATCTTCCCCGGGGTCGTGACAGGCGAGCAGAGGCTTATAGTGATCGTCCCATTTGTTCCAGAAGTAAAGCCCGCGCTCCTGTATCCATCCATCAAAATCTCGGGCCGTAATCGTATTGGGATAACGAAAACTCTCGTCGCCCGGATCGAGAATCTCCACCGGCGCGTCCTCCACCGAAACACGCGCACGGCTTAGCTCGGCGGGATAAGGCGTGAAATGTCCGGCATTGAAGTCTCCCACCCCGGCGTTGTATTGCACGACGAGAGTGCCGCCAGCCGAAACGAAGTCGAGCAGCTTCTTGTTATTTGCCGCGAGATCTTTTTGCGTGTCGTAAGCGCGAATGCCGAGCACGATCGTCCGGTATTTGCCCAAGTCTTCGCTCCCCAATTTCTCCGCAGGAACGAGAGTCACATCCATACCGACCTGCTTCAGCACCGTGGGAATATCATCGCCCGCGCCCATTACATAGCCGATCTTCAAGTCGTGGGGCGCAACGACGTCCACAATGCTGACTCGCTGCGACGCCGGTTGATAATAATAAAAACTGCCCAGATCTTCGCGAGCTACCAGCGTGTATCCCTCGCTGAATTTCGCGCTCTCGGCATCCAGCGCCGCGCGGACCATTGCCCGACCCTCCTGCAAACCGGCGGGGAAAATCTTGAACTGAAAATCTTGTTTTTCGCCTCGCCTTTTGAATGCGACGGCGCGTTGCGCCGGCTCCGACCGCCAGCCTTCCGGCAGTTCTAAACGCAGCGATCCCCCCGCTTCCCGCGTGAGATTGCTGCTCACTCCAACCGTCACTGTTGAGGTCGATCCGTTGTGTGTTGAAATCACCTGGCTTCCCGGTTCGACCATCACAGAAAATGCAGGCACAACCGCAAGCGGACGTGTACGCCGCGTGCCATTCTCATCCACAAAAGGAGTCACCACCGCCGCTGTAATCCCATTTCTTGCCCGCGCGCCCGCGTTCGCAATTGCATACTCGACTCTCGCGCGCAATGCCGGCGGAGGAAATGGCAGCGTCGCATACTTCCCGTTATCAACGTGATTCAGGCTCTCGCGGTCAGGATCATCGCGGCGCCAGTAAGGCCGCGTATACTCGGCATTCTTCGGCACGAGCAAGCGGAAAACTACCCGCAGGTCGTCTCCCGGCTTCACCGCGACCGGCCTGACCTTCTCGCTGATCGTGTTCCATCCCTGCGGCACATCCAGCTTGACAGCATCAACCGTGAGAGATTGCGTCGACCCGTTGCGCATCTTCACCGCAACCATAAATTCCTGTCCCGGCGACACGGTTGTGCGGGCGTCAACCTCCTTGGGAACATTCTCTGACGGCGTAGCTGACGAAACCACGTCAGCATCAAGGCTCACATTCAACGCAAGGTTTAACGCTGTCTCCGCCTGCTGTAGCTTGGTTTGGAGTCGAATCTGCAAATCAAATTTCATCGCAGCGCTCAAAGTGCTCGTCCGCACTTCGTCATCGGCTCGCTTCAATGCGGAAACGGCTGCCACTAAGGTCTCTATTGCCTTGGCTGAATCTCCGCGTGAGTCTTCTCTGGCTTTGGCGGTCTCTTCTGCGGCCTTCGCCAACTCCGAGCGCAACTGCGGAAGCTTCGACGCCTCTCCGCCGATCCGCACCAAATCAGGCAAAGCAATATTGATGCCGTCGAAAAAATCTTTCTCGTGTCCGTCTTTATCGAGCGTAGAAGCGGGCAAAACCGAATCGGCTAACTTGTAAAATGTAAACCGGTCGCCGGGTTCAACGCTCCAGTTCGCCGCACCCTGCGATTGCTGGTGCCGCAGTCCCTGCATCGCGAATTGGAGATAAGACATCCCCAGCAACGCATCTGGTTCGCCGGTATTGAGCTTCACGGTCCAATCCGCATCGGGACAACTATTGGCCCCAAAGCCGCACACATTTCCGACATACAACTTCTTCGCCTGCCAGGGCAACAGTCCGTCCGCAATCTGCTCGGGAAATCGCTTCGGGTCGGCTGCGGCCCGGAACGCCTCCTTCGTGAGAATCGCCGACGCCTGATGATGCCCGTGTCCATCGCGCGAGGTTCCGGAAAAACGCGCCACCAGCACGTCCGGACGGAAGGTTCGAATCACGCGCACCATATCGCGAAGCGCCACATCGTGCCCATCCCATTTCTGAAAGGTTTCCTCAGGACTCTTTGAAAAACCAAAATCCGCGACGCGCGAAAATCTTTCCTGAACTCCGTAATACTGGTCCGCGGCGAGCAACTCCAAAGTTCGCAGCACGCCGAGAACGTCCGACAAATTGCTGCCGATCTTATTTTGCCCACCTTCGCCGCGATTCAGCGTCATCAGTAAAGTGCTCACTCCATGGCCGCGCGACTCTAGCGTCAACATGCCGCCATCTTCGTCATCGGGATGCGCTACTACCTGCATCAGCCGTCCCGTGGTGGCCAAACGGCGTAATTCCAGTTGCAATCCCACTTTGCCCTGATCCTGTGGGATCGCTGCTGGAGTTCCCTGATAGAGAAGCCCGGGCGGATCCGCAGACAGTGCAACATCCGCTAGCAGATCGAGTGCGGAGTGCAATGTGTTCGCCGCGGGTTGAGCGGCCACACGCGCTCGGAACGGCACGAGAAAGAAAACGATCAGCAAGCATGCGGAAATTCGAACGAACCGAACGAAGGGACGAATTTTTCGATCATTGACGGAACGACGATTAGCGGGACGAATGGGCGGAGCCGAGCCTGTGGTTTCCGATAAGTTCACGCTACAAGGATGGGGCCTAACCCGTCTTTGACGCAAATTTTTTCTCGTTCCCGACGCGAGGAATCGAGCAAAATTTCCACTGCGAGCGGGCTTCTTGCTCGCCGCGATTTATCGAAATCCTACGGTTCCGGCTGTACACCGCGTAGGCGGCATACCTGACCGAAGTTGCAATAACGCGATGAGGGCTTCCAGTTAAATTGTTCACGCGAAACGATCAAACTCAAAGGCATACTTAATAGTGAATATCCACGACAGAATTGGCACGCGGCTTGCTTCCACCTTTTTTGGACAAGTCACGTCTCCGGAGGGTTCATGAAGAAGCTTCATCTGCTTTCGTCCCTGTTTACAGCAGCAGTACTCGTCGGTGCGCTGAGTTGGGGAACATCGCTGAGCGCGCAGGACGCGCCACAAGCGCAACCGCAACAACCACAATCCCAACCAACTCAGGCTCCTGATTCTTCGGGCCAGGCGATGCCGAGTCAGTCCACGCCAAACCAAACACCAAACCAACCCACGCCAAATCAACCCGCTCCGGCACAGCAAGCGCCGGATGCGCAGGCACAATCGGCTCCCGGAGTTCAAACATTCACCGGCACGATCGTAAAGACCGGCGACAAATATGTTTTGCAAGACGTCGCCAGTGGCACAACCTATGACATCGACCACCAGGACGAGGTAGCTAAGTTCGACGGCAAAAAAGTACGCGTTCACGGAACCATTGACGCGAGTGGGAAGTTGATTCACGTTCAATAAGTGCCTGACGCCCGGAGTTTTGATCCGGCACAAAGTATCTTTTATCGCGTCGCACAACACAAAGCCCACCCCGGCAGCAGATGCCGGAGTGGGCTTTCCCGCAACAGGCTGGTTTTTCCCGAGAGGCAGGAAGTTTCACCGCGCCGGGATGATTTTGCGGAAAGATGCTTTGGCCCCGCATTTTACCGGCGCTCGAGCAATATCGACGGCAATTTATTTCCTGCTCGACGGCAACAACTTTTCCGCTTTCCATCGTTTGCGGTCCGATGAGATGTGGCATTTCTATCTGGGAGGGTCGCTACTTATAACTGTGATCGGTGAGGATGGGGATTATTCAGAAATCAAGCTTGGCAGCGATCCCGAGTCAGGCGAGACTATGCAGGCAGTGGTGAAGGCGGGTTGCTGGTTCGCTTCCCGAGTGCTCCCTTCCCGCGTGAAAGACCGGAACTCGTTTGCGCTGGTCGGCTGCACCGTTTCGCCCGGTTTCGATTTTGAAGACTTTGAATTGGCAAAGCGAGAAGAGCTGGCGAGACGCTATCCGCAACATCGAGCTCTGATTACGAATCTGACCAGGATTTGAAGAAATCGAAAGCGCCATTAGAGGCAGACATCGAGGCAGTGCTCCGCCTTGAGGCTTCAGAAAAACCCGCAACGCTAATTTACCTTGCCCGGCGGAATTGACGGGGCCTGACCTAACACTGTTCCGATAAGCAATGGCGCCGACGCTCCCACGTTGACCGCCAAAATCGGTTGAATCGATATTCCCGATCGAAGGTAGATGACGACGAGCAATCCGCCAGCGGTCATCATCAGCAAGGTCGTTGCCCAATAAAACCAGCTCTTTAGCCACTCTGGGAGAGTTTCAACCTTCTGTTGTCTTAGACGAAACAGGCCGAGAACTTCAGACAAAAGGCCACCGAGCAGGCCATACAGGAATCCCTCAAGCAGACCCATCGCAGGCCCTCCTGAGCTAGTGGAAAGATTTTGTTATAAAAGTCGTAAGCTGGGACAGAATTTCTTGGGCTCTGGGAGGTCGTGAAGCCAGGGTAAACAGCTCACGTCCATCATTGTCTCGAACGAGCGACCTGCGAACCAGATCCGGATACTTGTCGAGAATTGCCTTCACGTCAGCCGGAGCCAGCGCGGTCGCTTTAGAAAGGCCATCGACGGTGCGGAAATCCCACTGCGGATCGCTAAGAGCCTCGAAGACTTTGCGCTCTTTGGGATCGGTGAGTAGCGCGTTCCACGAAGTGCCCATACGGAACTCCTAACTTCTTCTTGATTCTATCAAAACCAGAAGTGTCGGCAGGGCGCTTCTCACTGAGGATTGCCGTCGGCAGCCCAAAAGTAGCCAAAAGGCTGCTTTTCGATATCTGGAAGCTAGCAAGTGGCGCCGCGGCGCCGCGGGAAAATTTCTCCAATGCGCTTGATCTCAGCTCCCACGCCACGCAACTTCTCTTCGATATTTTCGTAGCCGCGATCGAGGTGATAAACGCGATCGATGATCGTCTCTCCGTCAGCAACCAGTGCCGCTAGAACCAACGACGCCGAAGCCCGCAGATCGCTGGCCAGCACGGCGGCGGCGCTTAGAGGAGTCTTCCCGACTACCACTGCACGGCGGCCTTCAATCTTAATATTGGCTCCCATGCGCACCAGTTCCTGCGCATGCATAAACCGGTTCTCGAAAATATTTTCCGTGATGGTCGACGTGCCGCCAGCTTGCGTCGCCAGTGCCATGAACTGGGCCTGGGCGTCAGTGGGAAAGCCTGGATATTCCTCCGTTGTCATGTCGCCGCCGACCAGCGGATTGTCTCCCATCACTCGCACCGACTCGCCGTTCGATTTCGTCTTGACTCCAACCTCGTGCAGTTTGCTCAGCACCGCGTCAAGATGAGTGGGATCGCAGCCCGTGACATTCACATCGCCTCCGGTAATCGCTCCCGCAATAATGAAAGTAGCCGCCTCAATGCGATCCGGAATGATGCGATGTTTGGCGCCGCGCAGTTTGCTTACACCTTTCACGCGAATGGTAGCCGTGCCCGCGCCTTCAATATGCGCTCCCATTTTATTCAGCAGAGCCGCAAGGTCCGCGACCTCGGGCTCGCGAGCGCAATTCAGCATGATCGTCTCGCCTTCAGCGAGAGTAGCCGCCATCAGCAGGTCTTCCGTACCAGTCACCGTGATTTTATCGAAGACGATTTCAGCGCCCTTAAGGCGATCGGTCGAAGCTTCAACATAGCCGTGATCCTGTGTAATCTTCGCGCCCAGACGTTCCAGGCCCTTAATGTGCATATCGATAGGTCGCGAACCGATCGCGCATCCCCCGGGCAGCGAAACGCGAGCGTGGCCACAACGCGCGACTAGCGGCCCCAGCACAAGCGTGGAAGCGCGCATCGTCTTCACCAGTTCATAAGAAGCTTCCGGGGCGGCCAGAGTCTTGCACTGAATTGTCGTTCGATGGTGAGCGCGTCCATAGCCGAGTTCAACTTCCGCGCCCATGGCGGCTAACAGATTGCGCGTAGTTTGAATGTCGCGTACCTGCGGAATGTTTTCCAGAATGACAGGCTCTTCGGTTAGCAGGGCGGCGGCCATGCAAGGCAATGCGGCGTTCTTCGCTCCGCTGACGCGAATCGTTCCCAGCAGCGGCGCACCGCCGCGAATAACGAGTTTATCCATGATGGTTATGAGTCCTTAATGAACTCTCATTTTAACGGGAGACCGCCGCCATCGTGGGTAATCGAGAGGGCACGGCCTTGTGGTCGAAAGAGCCGCATGAAACCCCAGGACCTGCGACATGGCTCGCAGGCCGGAGGATCATTCAAATGTCAGTGCAAGGTTATGGCACAAATTTGAACACCGTGCCGTGGCCGAAAGACCCGCCGCTGGAGGTCGTTCCATACAGCGAACCATCCAGCCCGCGAATCAAGCCGGAGACTGGATTCGATCCGTCCGGCGTGCCGGAGAAAGTATGGATCCAATTCGTGGTCCACGTTCCGCCCTGACCCGGGGTAAGCTCGAGTATCGTGCCGGGACCAAAGGGCTTAGGCGGAGGTGCGCCGCCATTGGATGAACCCACATCATTCGTCGCTGGCCCACTGCCATACTGGGTCGTCGCATAAAGATTTCCAGAGTGATCCATGATCAGCCCGCCGGTGGCTCCGAAGCCGTCAGCTTCGTTGAGGAACGAAATGATCGTCGTTTCCGTCCAAGTCCCGCCGGAAGTGGGCGACAGTTCGAAGACCGAACCATCCTCGAAGAACCCTCCGGGCGTGGCTCCGTAGACATTGCCCGATTTATCGAGGATGACTCCGGCAACCGGCACTCCGCCGTCGCTACCACCGCTGAAATCGTAGAGCGTAGTCTCGTCCCAGGTCCCTCCGTTCGCGGGAGCGAGTTCAAAGACCGACCCGCAGCCGCTCACATATTTGCCGATGCATCCTGAGCCGCCAACGCCACCTGCGCTCGCGGTTCCAAACAGCTTGCCGCTTGCACCGAGCGTGAGATTGCCCACGGGCCCCGCTCCATCAGCTCCACCCTGAAAGCTGTACAGAAGTTTCTCTCTCCAAACGCCTTTGGACGAAAGCGAGAGTTCAAACACTGTTCCACAACCGTTTGGAACTTCTCCCTTCGGGGGCTTTACTCCGGCAGCTACAGACTCATCGGAATAGCAGAGGCCTGCGCCGCCCAGGTAAGTGGTGCCGTAAAGGATCCCGTTGCTGTCGCGCACCAGCCCCGAATTTGGCTGAGAGCCGTCGAAATAAGTGATCCCGTCGAAACGGAACTGATGCAGCACGGCAAAACTCCAATGGCCGTTCGACGGAGATAGCTCGTATACCAATCCACTCCCGTAGGTGCCGCCGATGGCGGTCCCGTATAAATTCCCCGCGCTATCCACGATCAAACTTCCTGGCGAGAACCCGATGTAGTCCGCGCCGCCTTGAGGAAAACTATAGAGAACGCTCTCGGTCCACGTTCCGTTGGATTGCGGAGCTAATTTGAACACGGTTCCGAACCCGGCAGCTCCGCCCTGCGGAGTCGTTCCATAAAGGTTTCCTGCCTGGTCCGCCACCAGCGCGGACGTGGGAGCGGCGCCATCCGTTGCGCCACCGGCAAAATTATGGATCACAATTTCGCTCGAGGCAGCCGCGAACAACGTCGCGGCCAGCAGGAACGCGGCAAAGAAAAAGCTCGATCGGAAGCAGTTGCGAGATGAAGCAGAGAAATGTGGACGGGTCATTAGAGTGGTCTCCCCGGAAAAGCAGGTTGTCAGCAAAAGGCGCAGAAGTTCGTGAGAGCGGCCACGCACGCCTTTTGGATCGCGAGGAAACTTTACAAGAACAAATTCCGATCGGCAATATGCAGGATTTTGCAAGGTCGGGAAGCCTAAGGAAGCTCTGATTAACTCGGAGTTGTCATTTCGAGCGCGGCGGAATTGCCCGTCTTTTCGGGCAACTCTGCGGAGTCGAGAAACCTGCTTTTGGTTCTGTTGGACTTAATCGGAGTTTCCCTAAGCTTGTCACTCAGGTTGACTTCACCAGCGTGATCGCATCACGCACGTGACCTCGCGATTTCTTCAGCACTGAGACAGCTTGCGCACGACCGATTCCGGTTATCAGCATCACCAGCGCCACCGGTGTGCGATTGCCGGAGGCTTCCAGAGTTCTCTGAGCAGTTTCGCGGTCTTCACCCGTAGCACGCTCTAAGATTCCCACCGCGCGCTGCATCAGCTTTTCATTCTTTGGTACAACATTGACCATCAGATTGCCGTAGACGTAACCAAGCCGTGTCATGGCCCCCGTCGAAATCATGTTCAGCACCATCTTGTGCGCGGTTCCCGCTTTCATGCGCGACGATCCCGCCAGCACTTCCGGACCGACTTCCGTAACGATCGCAAAATGAGCCGCGCGTTCCAGAGGCGACTTGCGGTTGCAGGTGAGCGCAACAGTTCGCGCGCCGCGGCGGCGGGCTTCGCCGATCGCGGCCACGGTGAATGGCGTGCGTCCGCTGGATGCGATGCCGATGACGACATCGTGCTTGCCCGGCTTCCGCTTTTTCATCTCGTCGCGGCCAAGCTTCTCGTCGTCTTCACTGGCCTCAGTGGCGGAATCGAGAGCCTTCGGTCCGCCGGCGATGACGTATTGCACAGT
The DNA here is from genome assembly GCA_049584475.1 of Candidatus Sulfotelmatobacter sp. Lineage (GTDB taxonomy): Bacteria > Acidobacteriota > Terriglobia > Terriglobales > Acidobacteriaceae > Sulfotelmatobacter. The sequence goes on from JBAUXX010000048.1 coordinate 53,364, forward strand.
GCGCGGATCAACATTAAAAGTTGGCGGACACTCGGAAGCATCCAGAGCGCCGATGCGTCCGCTGGTGCCCGCGCCAACATAAATCAACCTTCCGCCACGTCGCAGACCGGCAGCAACCAGGTCGATTGCGCGGGCGATTTGCGGCACAGCTCGACGAACAGCCGCGGCTACAGTCGCATCTTCGGCGTTAATCACGCGTGCGATTTCGAGCGCCGATTTGCGGTCCAGATCCGCGGCGGCAGGATGGGACTGCTCTGTGCGCAGACGGTGGAGATCTGTTTTCTTCGATGTGGTCAAGAGAATCTTTCTATTTCCGGCGCTAGAGGCCCACGATCAAGATCGCTCATTATCCCATGACGCTCTGTCAGAGAGATCGATTCAGAGCATCCATCACCGCGTCGTGAAATTGTGGCCGCACTTGCTTGATCGCCTGATTGGAACAGTCGGGCCACGTGCGGTTGGTCAGCAGTGCGATCGAAAGCTGGCGATCAGGATCGATCCACAGCGAAGTTCCCGTATAGCCCAGATGACCGAACGACGCAGGTCCGAAATATTTGCCGGATTGTGACGGCGCAGACGGCGTGTCCCAACCCAGCGTGCGCGATGTGCTCGCAGGTTCAGCCTCGCGCCGAGTGAATAGCGCGACAGTTTCCGGGCGAAGAATAGGCCGTCCGCCGTTAAGCATCGCATGGGCAAAGCGCGCGACGTTCCCGGCAGTTGAGAAAAGACCCGCGTGTCCGGCAATGCCGCCGAGGACGCTGGCATTTTCATCCTGCACTTCGCCTTGAATGATGCGGTTGCGAAAATTGCTGCGGGCATCGGCGCCGCATTCTTTCGCGGTCGGCGGGATCTGCGCACGCAATTCAGCCGGCGGATTGAACGTCGTGTTGGTCATGCCTAACGGTCCAAAGATTTCCCGCTGGCAAAATTGATCCAGAGATTCGCCGGCCAGGCGTTCCAGCGCCGCGCCAAGAATGACGAAACCTATGTCGCTGTATTCGGCATGTGTGCCGGGATCGGCAGTCAGCGGTGTCGTGAAAGCAGCTTGCAGAAGCTCATCGCGAGTCGCGTGCTTCAAGAACAATTTCTCGTAGGCCGGCAGGCCAGAAGAATGCGCAAGCAACTTCCGAAACGTCACTTCGTTACGGCGTGGGTCGCAGCTTGATGTGACAGCGCCCCTCAGGAATTCAGGAATAACGCCCGAGACCGGCACTTCGAGCTCCAGTATTCCGCGCTCGTAGAGAAGCATGGCGACAGTTGTAGTCGCCACAACCTTGGTCAGCGATGCCAGATCGAAAAGCGTTGCGGCGCTGACCATCCGCGCCCCCATCGGATCGGATTCGTAGGTAAAGCGGCCGAACGCTTTGAGAGCGATGAGCCGTCCGCGATGGGTAATGGCGGCTGATGCCGCGGGAAATGCGTGCGCGGAGAGCGCCGCGTCGAGAATGGAAAAAGCGGAGGAAAATATCTGGTCTTGCTCGTCATAGGAAGCGAGCAGCGATGTTGCAGCCGTGCTGGGAGTGCTTGAAGTCAGGCTGTCTCCACTCGAAATCGAAGAATACATGATATGGCGCTTGCGATACCCCTTACTTGAGTTTCTTGAGTCGCTCCGCCCCCGTTGTGTAAAGTCAAAGTATCCTGTCCGATCGTCCCAACTCGCGCAACATCGCTTCCGGTGGGGTGCCCCATTTCTCGCATCTGTTGCGAGAAGTGGGACTGTTAGCGGCCATACTTGCAATCTCCATTTCCTCCATTGCTGCATCTTCCGCCGTATTGCTTCGTCTCCCCGCGGCTGACGCAATCATCCAGCAGTCGATTACCGACGGAAATATCCCCGGCGCCGTCCTGGTGATCGGCCATAACGGAAAGATCGTCTACCGCAAAGCGTACGGAAGCCGGGCGCTGGAACCGCGCCGCGAAGCGATGACGCTGGATACGGTTTTCGATCTCGCATCGCTGACCAAAGTGATTGTCACGACCACGGCAGTGATGCAGCTGGTGCAGACGGGAAAAGTGCGTCTGAACGATCCCGTGGCAAAGTATCTTCCAGAGTTTGCGCAGAACGGAAAAGAAGACATCACGGTGCGGCAGTTGCTCACGCACTACTCCGGCCTGCCGCCGGATCTGGACTTGAAAGTACAGTGGTCAGGAAAATCAACGGCCTACGGAATGGCATTCGTTGAAATGCTCGACGAACCGCCCGGATCGAAGTTTTCCTACAGCGACATTAACTTCATCGTGCTGGGCGCATTGGTTGAGAAAATTTCCGGCGAGACGCTGGATGAATATGCAACCCGGCATATCTTTGCGCCGCTCAGAATGCTGCGCACCCGGTTCTTGCCTCCAGCGGCGTGGCGCGCCAAAATTGCTCCGACACAATATGACGAGAACGAGCACATGCTGCGCGGTGTCGTCCATGATCCCACGGCACGGCGAATGGGCGGCGTGGCCGGCCACGCCGGACTGTTTTCAACGGGCGATGACCTGGCGAAATTTGCCCAGGCGCTTTTGAGTGGTGGCGGCGGAGTTTTATCGCCATTGTCGGTAGAGAAAATGACTTCGCCGGAACAGCCTCCGGCCGCACCCGTGCTCCGCGGGTTCGGCTGGGATATCGATTCACCATTTTCCTCCAACCGCGGCGATCTTCTGCCGATCGGTTCGTTCGGGCACACTGGCTTTACCGGAACATCGATGTGGATCGATCCAACCACCAACACCTACATCATTCTGTTGACTAACGCCGTACATCCGCGCGGCAAAGGAAACGCGATTGCACTGCGGTCGAAAGTTGCTACCGCCGTCGCGGCAGCCTTGCCCTTGACCGCCGACGAAAAGGACAAGCTGCGATGGTTGAGCATCACCGGCTATAACGAAGCGCAGAGCGCGGCCCGTCGAGTGAGCGTGCGTAACGCCACGGTGAAGACCGGGCTTGATGTGCTCGAAGAGCATGACTTTGACATTCTGAAATCGCCGCAAGGGTCTTCCCAGAGTAAGAAACGCATTGGGCTGGTAACAAACCAAACAGGAATCGATGCAGAAGGTCGTCGAACGATCGACGTGCTGGCGCAGGCTCCGGGAGTGTCGCTCGAAGCGATCTTCAGCCCCGAACATGGAGTGACCGGAGCGCTCGATACCACCGACGTCAACAACTCCAAAGACGCGGCGACCGGCATTCCTGTTTACAGCGTGTACGGAGCGAAAGATTCGGCGCGGCGTCCGTCGCCCGATGTTTTGAAAAATCTGGATGCTGTGGTCTTCGACATTCAGGACGCGGGCGCGCGCTTCTACACCTACGAAACCACGCTGGGATATTTCCTGGAAGGCGCGGCGAAGGCCGGGGTCGAATTGATTGTGCTCGACCGGCCCGACCCGATCACCGGATCGTTTGTGCAAGGCCCAGTCTCGGATGCGGGGCGGGAGAATTTTAACAATTACTGGACTGTTCCTGTTCGGCCTGGGATGACGATTGGCGAACTGGCGAAGATGTTCAACGCCGAGCGCGGCATCAATGCGAAGTTGATCGTAGTGCCGATGGAGGGATGGCAGCGCGGAGACTGGTTCGATTCGACAGGGCTGGCTTGGGTGAATCCTTCGCCGAATTTGCGCAGCATGACCGAGGCCGGGCTGTATACAGGCGTGGCGATCATCGAGGGCACGAACGTTTCTGTTGGACGTGGCACCGACACTCCGTTTGAACTGCTGGGCGCGCCGTGGATGAAGAGCCGCGAGTTGGCGGCATACTTGAACGCGCGCGGAATTGCGGGCGTGCGCTTTGTGCCTGTGACGTTCACACCGACGGCTGCGACTTTCAGCGACCAGACTTGCAACGGCGTGAACATTCTTTTGACCGACCGCAATGGTCTCGACGCGCCGGAGATGGGAATTGAGCTGGCGGCAGCGTTGCACAAACTCTATCCCGCAGATTTCAAGATGGAGCGCATGATGGAACTGCTGGTGAATCAGAGCGTCTATGACGCGCTGGTTGAAGGACGAGATCCGCGGCGAATCGCCCAGGATTGGCAGGACGAGTTAGAAAAGTTTGAGCTGACGCGGAAGAAGTATCTGCTGTACTAAGTCTTCCAATCGGAAGGAGCAAAGAATTTTTCTTCAATCCACCACGTCTATTTTTTCACACCGTTCTCTCCGCTCGTTAATGGGAACTCGCCGCATCTGCAGGTATCCACAAATGTCAGCTTCACGTCGTTGCCAATCCCTTCAATGTAGTCCCAATACCATTCCTCGGAATTAACGCCGTCCATACGGAACGAACGCACAACTTCGTTGGGTTTTCCATACATGATGTAGAAACGGCCGCGATCGGTTTTCCAACCCGGGACTTTGGCTGCGAAATGCTCATTCGCGTAGGCAAGGCGGCGATAGTGTTCTTCCTTGAACGTGTTGTCGGCGGCACCCGGGATTGGATTCCGGCGCTCCCAGAACGCGATCACGAACTCGTCGCGCTGCCGGTCAGTTGAGAGGCTGTTGAAGTTGGCGCGTTCCTGGTCGTCGATAATCCAGCGCACTTCTTCATCCAGCCATTTCTTGTAAGGATCGCGCAAAACATTTCGCTCCTGGGCTTGGGCTGACGGAAACGACAGCGATAAGAAAACCAGCAAGAGTGAAAATGCGAGCGGACCGTAGATGCGAGTCACGGAGATCAACGGAGCACCTCTTCGCCTCAAAAATCGAGCGTCGGACCGTAAGATTATGGCACAGTCCAGGCCACCGTTTTCCGAGGGTTCCTCGGCCATGTCCACGGCTGGCCCAGGCAGCGTAGGCGGCGGAATTCGCATCCTAGCCGCTAAATGCCGTGGTATTCTCGGCTGAAACGGAGGAACCCATGCGCTCGATTTTCGCGGTGTTGCTGATTTCTGGAATGGCCTTGGGTCAGGCGGCGGACTCTGCATCTCCTGTTCAAACTGCGCCCGTTGCAAATGGACCGGCGCAGAGTTCCAACAAGACCAGTTCGACGACCGCTACTCAGAATGTTAATGCGGCCGTTATTCCCGCAGGGTCGCGGATTCCGTTGCAGCTCAAGCAGGCCATCTCGACGAAGAATGCACGCGAGGGCGATTCGGTCTATGCGGAGACAGCGTTTCCGTTTGTGCTCAACGAGCACGTGCTCGTGCCAGCCGGGACTTACATTCAGGGAAAAATCTCTCACGTTGAGCGCGCTGGACACGGTCACGGGCGGGCGGAGATCCTGATGCACTTCACTTCCATGGTTTATCCCAGCGGATATACGGTGATGCTGCCGGGATCGGTGGAGAATACTCCGGGAGCGGTGGACAACTCGGTGAAAGATTCGGAAGGCACGATCAAGCAGGACGGCGAGACGGGGAAAAAGGTTGAGGACGCAGCCAAGGGCGGCGCATATGGAGGCGCGGTGGGAGGCATTGGCGGTGGATTGGCCTCCGGTGGAATTAACGGAGCGCGAATTGGTGCGGGAGCGGGAGCGGCCGCCGGCATCGCATGGGCTCTGCTGAAGCGCGGCAGCGATGTGCGGCTGGATGTAGGAACATCGATTGAGATGGAGATTCAGCGCGACGTGCCGCTGGATTCGAGCCGACTGACGGTGGCGAGGGCGACGCCGTAACTGGCCTGCGGGGGGGATTTGGAGTCCAAAGAAATAAAAAAAGAAATTTTGTAAATTCTTGCAAGCAAAGCAGTTAATTCGTTTCGACTCTGACTGTTCTCGCCAAATTCTTGCAAGCAAAGCAGTTACCCGCAAATTCTAGAATCGAAAAGAGTTACAGGCATGTTTCTTTGAGTTGCTGAGATAAGTCCTTTGGATTCAGTCGTCCGATTTCAGTGTGGTTGCAAATCTTTCAATCCATTGGACTTGTCGGCGATTTAGGGATTCGACTAACCATTGACCTTGCTCATAGATTGTCAAAGATCGTTGCAATTTCGTCCCGTTCTCCGGAACTGTTCCATCATCAACGGATTTCTTGCTGGAGACAAGGTTGGACGTCACAGCCCGCTTGTGGATATCTGACCTGGCCATACCTCGTCCGAAGCCAATGATCTAACGCGGGGCTTTCACCTAAGCACGCAACCAACTGCCGAACGAGCAGGCTCGCGGAGCGTTCTTGCTCGCGTGGCTGGGAAGCATGATGTGGTTGTTCGTGCGCCACAAAGACTGGTGATAAATCACAGACTCATTGACGGCTGGCCGCAATTCTCAATGAGTGAAATGGCCTGATTACGTCAGTTATCTCCACGCAGACTCTTGGGGAACTACTATGGTCGTTGCGGAGTCGTTATCTGCATGAGCCTTCGTGCCGTGTTTCCCGCTACTGCATGGCTCCTGACGAGTCTAGTCTCGAAGCCTGCCCGTCGCATTTACATCTGCACTCTCGCCGTCGTCCTCATACCTGCCGTCACGTTACGCATAGAGGCAATGGTCTTTCGATTCCGGGTTCTGAAGCTAACATCCGCGCTCTCCGCTCTACGAATTGGAGTGACCTCGAAGAACCAAGCCGTTTCCCAAATTCCGGGACTCCGGGTAGTCAGGGGCACATCAAAGGATTATCACTGTCCCACTGACGAATGCTTTGCGGTAGCGATACCGAACTCGCGGCTCTCCGATTGGATATTCGTCCCCACATTCAACGACGAGCATAGGACGATCAATTCGGTGATGCGATGGTGGGGCTTTCGAATCTGGGATGTCAGCGCATCCGTTGACTTCACATCGGGTACAGTGTCCGATTTTGGCTACCGCCTGACGGTTTCTAAGGACCGATCGGATTATCCCGGTGCCGTTATGGTTAACGTGTGGTCCAGAGCAGATGTTACAGAGAAGTTGTTCAGCTGGGACGTGGATGAAAGTCCGAACTATATTGTCTATCCCGGCAAGTGGGCTGATGATCAGAGAGGCATATATTTCACCCGCGACACGCCCGCTGGACTTTTGGGTCACGCTTTCGATGTCCGCCTTCGCTGTTTGTGGTCTCTCGCCGGATGCCGAGCTGTACGTCAATTGCTGCCTCAGGCGGAGCCGGATCGACTTGCCATCGAGCGAGCGGCAATTGTGCGTCTGACGGGCCATAACCAGTGCCCACTAAGTATTCTGCCGCGCCGAGCGCGCGATGCGGTGGACATTTTGCTGGTGGAGGTCAAAATGGTGGGCGCAGCAACGGCGGAAACCGAAAACGGGTATCGGATAGCGACGATTCGTTTGCTGCGGGCCCTCAAAGGGAAATCACAACAGCTACCTGCGAAGATTGCCGTGGCTCCCGAGATTCAAATGGGCGAGGTCTCGGCCCACAACTCTGCCTTCGACTTGCTCAAGCCGGGTCAGAGACTTCTTCTGTTTGCCGGATACCAGCCTTTCCCTGTGGACCGAGCCTACATTGCCGCTCCGTGTGAAGCCATGGATGGAACTGATGCAGCAGTACAGACCATAGTAACTGCGCTTGGGCCAAGGCAATGAGCAACTGGCAAATCGGTTCAGCGAGTCATCTGGCGTAACATCGCCATAGCGCTCATTGACCAGTCAAAACGTGTAATCGCCTGATTACGTCAGTTACGAGACTTGTCTTTGGAGCAAAACTAGAATGTTGCCATGCTGACTGCTGAGCGCCACTTTCGGCTCGTACAAATCTTCTGCATTCTTGTGGTGCTGGCTTGTTTCCAAGTTGCGCTGAAGGTTGACAAAATCTCGCCGGAGATGACCCCGATTCAGTGGGTCGTGATTGTAATGGGGGTTTGGGCAATCATGTCCGGATTTATTTTGGAGCGCAAGATTGTCAGTTATCCCAAGAGAGCAAGTCGTCCTTCAATTCGATCTACCCCGCTTAGCCGCTGGAGAGCAGGCAACCTCGTTCGTGTTGCCAGTGCTACCTCAGTCGCGCTATGGGGCCTAATTCTTCGCAGTAATGGCGGCTCTGCATCGGTTGCGTACACCTTGATTGCCATCGGAGGATTGTTGCTTTTAACTTGGCGACCAAGCGCCCTTCCAGCGGACAATTCACCGCAGGATTCGTAACTGGCGAAAAATCGCCATTACGCTCAGCGAGAAATGACTCCCGAGCGTTTGAGCTCGGAGCCTGGAACGCTTGGAGTCCGGGAAAATCCGCCGATCCAGACTGGGGCGTCAGCGATCGAATATTTTAAAATCCAGTGATGCGGTACAGGACGACGCCGTGAGGTGGAACAACAGCACTGATGGTGCCGCTTGTTTTCTTCGTTTCGCCGGTCCACAGGTCGCGTAGGGAATATCCGGTTTCGTTTTCAGTGAGGCCTACGGTGGATGTGGGAACGGAGACTTCCTGTGCCTTTCCGCCGGTGTTGAACAAACCGACGATTGTGTCTCCGTTTGGCTCCTTCTTGGCGAACACCTGCCGATTGCCGCTATTGACCACCCTTTTCGCGGCGATCGAATCCTGGTCGACAGCCAGGACTGCGGAGTTCTCCAGGTATTTCTGCAGATCGGTTGGATCGAGGTGAGTAAGGTCGATGCCGAGGATGAAGGGCGCCGCTCCGAGGGCCCACAGGCTGATCTGAGTCTGGCGCTCGACCGGAGTCAGCCCGTCGTTGCTGCCATTTCCTACCTCGATGGAGTCATAGTCGTTGAAAGCGCCTGGACCAGCGTAAGGCTGCCACTCCGCCACGTAGTTGAAGCGTTTGGCGACGTCGGCCCAACTGGTGAGCGGGTAGCTGCTACCTTTTTTTTCGCAGCGATAGCATTCGACGTCGGGCGCAAATTCCCATTGATTGGCATACTTCATCACTGTGGGGGCGATAGCGGTTGTAAGGCGCCCCTGCGTGACGTCCAGAACCATGGGCCGCCCGCTTTGCCGTATTGCGGTCGACCATGCCTTAATGTCAGCGACGTTGCAGTCTGTCATGCCGTCAATTTTGATGTAATCGATACCCCAGGCCGCGAGCATCTCCACCCATGAATTCGTATATTCCTGCGCTCCAGGCTTGTCATAGTTAATGCGGACCATGCCTTTGCAGTTGTAGTTGTTCTCCTTTACTGACGGTTCCGCAATCTGCGCAGCCGTGTATGATGTGCCCTTAATCGGCGTGTTGCGGGTGACTGCCTGCCGGGAAATACCCGGCGTAACATAAATTCCGAACTTCATCCCGAGGCTGTGCATGTAGTCGGCGACTAGCTTGATACCATCGGCATCTCCCTGGGCGGGGAATCGCGATGGGTCGGTTATCCAGCGGCCATAAGGGTCGACGTTCGGACCTTGCGGTCCGGGACACTGATACCAAAAGTCGTCGAGGTTTATGTATTCGTACCCGATTTTCTGCAATCCGGAATTCTGCAGGGCGAGCGCCTGAGCTTTTACCAGGGCTGCCGTGGGATGCTCGCGGAGGAAGCTCCAACTACTCCAGCCGAGAACGGGTGTGCGCTCGAGACCATTATCCTCTGCGCCGGCGTTCAGCAGGGCCACGCACGCCAACAACGCGATCAGCATTGGTACTCTCAAGCTGTGTATCGAAGCCCTAAACGAAATCATCCCTTGTCTCTATCATAAGCGGGGAGACAAAAACAATTACGCAGGGCAAGCGGTGCATCTACCTGGGTGATTACTGCTGCGGCGCTGAATTTTGGGGGAGGCTGTTTTGGCACGAGTGAACGTGGTGTCCTTCCTGTAGACTCCCACTTCTCGCAAAGAGGGCGAGAAGTGGGGCACCCGGCGGTAGATTTTGGGAGGGCTTAACGGCACGACTGAAGTCGTGCCCTTCCCAGGACTTGGTGTCTCCTAGAGGAATCTGGCCCTGCGCATGTGATTCCCACTTCTCGCAAAGGCGGCGAGAAGTGCGGACCGTCACTAATAAAGTATCGAGGGTAAATATGCGCCTGCGGGCTCGTTGTAGAGGCCCATAGTCATGAGCGTCATTGGCTGCACGACGCGAAGGCCGTTCTCGAGGCACCAGCGGAACAGAGCCGCGTTTCGAGTCGGGACGAGAATGCCGGGTCCGGCGAAAGCATCGGCGTTTGCGATCAGGGCCTGGACATCGGCGTTGCCCTCGCCTATGGTGTGTCCGAAAAAACCGATGCCTGTGGAATAAGCTGCAGTCCGGCCTTCGCGCTCCGCGACCTGCGCCGTGCCTTGTTCGATTGCGTCGCGAAGCTCGCCCCCGCGATCGTGACCATGCACGCGGCGGCAAAGCCGGTTGCATTCCTCTAAGTCCGACATGCGCGCGGGACGCATGTTGTACCCCGGAGTAGCGGCCTTGATCGGCGGACCTTGCATCGTGGACAGTGGCTCGCGAGTGTCAAACCCGAGCTTGGTGTAGAGAGACAGCGAACGGTTGTGAAAGGCGGCTTGCAGCAGACGAGCGCCGGGGAAGCCTCGTTCCGTGGAGCGGGTAAGGGCCGATTCCATCAGAGCGCGTCCGACGCCTTTATTCTGAATCTGCGGGTCGATGGTAATCGGCCCGACACCGGCGATTGCGGAGCGTTCATCGAGGCAGTTGCTGCCCAGGATCTGGCCGCCCGATTCAGCAACCACACAATAGAAGCCAGGATGACTGAACATCGTCGACAGAACATTCGTCGCCACATCAGCCGAGGGGAAGTCTGGCGGGAACCCGTGCTCGGTCGAAATCTTTGTGAAAGCGTCATAGCAGATGCGGCCGCAGACTGGGGCGTCTTCCGGCCTGGCTTTGCGAACTGCTATTGGGGAATTGGCAAATGAGGGTTGGGATTGCATTGCGCTGAGTAGCTCCTGTTCGGCTGGACGAGGGAGTTTAGCAGATCGGGGCGATCTTCTGGTCAGAGTTCAGCAAGATCCTTGTGCCGGCCTCAGGCAGACTCCGAGCCGCGCGACAAATCAGAGACGAAAGGCCCTAGAGTGGGCGACTGAAGCGGGAGTTCCGCTGTGCTGGTGTGAGGCCTAGTGAAAAAAATGACATCTTTTACATTGACGTTAAGGAGCGATTGGAGGGAGAATTGGGGCCGCTTTTTGGGGCCAAAGAAATTAAAGCGCCAGGTTTACTACGGCAAATTCCAACGTCAACAATCGTCCGCCCAGGAGATTCCGGTTATGAGTAATTCCCGTACCACTTCTCTTTCTCTATCTCTATTCGTGTTGGTTGCGCTGATCTGCTTGCTTGCCGCTCCCTTTACTTTTGCGGCTGCCAGCTCGGCCGCCGGATGCACGCCCATGGCCGTCAACCGCATTACTGGCCACGTCGATGAATCTGCGCTAACGGCGCTGTCCGGAAACATTCATCCGATGGCGCGCTCCGAATTCGACCAAGGCAAGGTCGGCGACACATTGCCTCTGGAACACATGATCATGCTGCTCAAGCGCAATCCCGAGCAGGAGGCGGCGCTACAAACCCGCATCGACCAGATGCACAATCAGCAGTCTCCGCTCTTCCAAAAATGGCTCAGCGCCGACGACGTAGGAAGATGTTATGGCGTAGCTGACGGCGACATCGCTGTGCTGAGTTCGTGGCTGCAAAAGCATGGTTTCACGGTTGACGCTGTGCCCGCTGCGAGGACGATGGTGATCTTTACCGGCACCGCGGGCCAGGTCGCGGAGGCCTTCCACACCGAAATCCACAATCTCAATGTGCGTGGCGAAAAGCATATCGCCAATATGAGCGCGCCTCGGGTGCCGGCGGCATTGGCGCCGGTCATCGCAGGATTCCGCTCGCTGCATGACTTCATGCCCAAACCGATGCTGCACATGGTCGGTGCGGCCAAGCGCGATGCGAAGACGGGAAAACTCTATCCCGTGAAAGCCAGCGAAAAACTGCCCCTCAGCGTGGCCAACACGAAGAAGTCCAAGAGTCTGATTACCTACCAAGACGACCCGTTCTGCGGCGATAGCAGTTGCGAATGGCTGGGCCCGCAGGATTTCTACACGATTTACAACGAGAAGCCGCTGCTTACCGGCACGATCTGCGGCGGCCCTTGCAACGGCGCGGGACAAACCATCGCGGTCATTGAAGAAACGGATGTGTGCGCGGGACAAAGCGGCTCATCACCTGACGATTGCGCCGGAGCCAACGATCTGGCGGCGTTCCGCTCGCAGTTCGGATTGCCTGCGCCGCACGCCAAGTATTTCTTCGGCATCCCCGGATATTGCGCGGATCCTGGCGTTCAAGGTCCGTTTGGGACCGGCGAAGAAAGCGAAGCTGACATCGACCTGCAATGGGCCGGCGCCACAGCGCCCGGCGCACAGGTTGATTTCCTGGCATGTGCCACCACCGCAACCACGGCCGGCGTAGATCTGGCCAGCATCTATGCAGTGGATCACTTGTTTTCAACAATATCCTCTTTCAGCCTGAGCTATGGAGTTTGCGAGCTGGGTTTGGCTGAGGGAGAATTTGGCGGGATATTCCAAACCAATGCTTTCTACAACAGCCTTTGGCAACAAGCGGTAGCTGAAGGCCAAACGGTGAACGTTTCCGCGGGCGACAGCGGTGACGATACCTGCGAGCGCGGGGCTGAGGCCGCGGAGATAGGCTGGAACGTCAACGGAATCGCATCCACCCCGTACGATGTTGCCTCTGGTGGAACCGATTTCAGCGACAACTACTCGAACGATTTCGCGCCTGCGCCCAACAACTACTGGAACACGAACGATTCGTCGCCCTATGGGTCGGCGCTATCGTATGTTCCGGAAATGACCTGGAACCAGACCTGCGGCAGCACGCTGCTGGCCAGCTTTCTCGGTTGGGAAGAAGGCGCAACTTACACCACGGAACAAGTTTGCAGTGGGGACACGCCTTTCGGCCTGGACTTTACCGACGTAAATGGCAGTGGCGGCGGCGGCATCAGTTCGATCTATAAGATTCCGAGCTGGCAAAGCGTCTACGGCGTAGGCCGGGGGTTCACTTCCAAAACGAAACGCAATCTACCCGACGTCTCTCTTTTCGCATCGGCAAATTTCTGGAGCCACGCTCTGCAATTTTGCGAGTCCGATATCGCGACGGGAAGCGGTGGCGGCTTACCCTGCGACTATACGAATCAAGGCGAGGGCGGCGAAATGGCCGCCGGCGGAACTTCTTTCGTAGCGCCGCAGATCAATGGTGTGATCGCGCTCATCAACCAAACGTGGCGATCGCGGCAGGGACAGGCAAACTACAACTTGTACGCCCTGGCCAGTCACGAATACGGCACACTCACGAAACCCAATAACTCGACCTCAATGCCGAGCCTGCTCACCTGCGAATCCAACTATGTTTCCATTTCCGAGTTCGGCAAACAGTTCGCGGGCTGCATCTTCTACAACATTGACCGCACACCGGCCATTACGACTGGAGCCTGCGCCGGAACCAATAACAGCAATTGCGTGGTCGACGGCAACGACATGCCTTGCGTTGCCGGAAGCACGGATTGCTTTACCTCGACCTCGAGCGACCCGTTTGGGCTGCTTTCGATTTCCACCTCCAGCTTCGAGCCAGCCTGGTATCAAGCCGCAGGCTATAACGATGCAGTGGGACTTGGAAGTCTCAACATTAACAACCTGGTAAGAGGGTGGCACAGCCTGACGCCGCAGTCTGACGATTCCGGTACGGCCTCTACGGAACGGTAAGGCAACAGGGCTCATGCTAGTGGGCAGGGGCTGTGTGGCCCCTGCCCATGGTTAGCATGATTTATGCATCCAAGGAGTTCCGCCCGGACAGCTTGATTGCCGCAACACCACATCCCTGCGCTCAGACAGTCCGGTGACTTCCGCTGTGCGCGCTTCTTCTTTGTCTTTTATTTGTGCAATTGCGCACGCGTGCTCGAGACTAAAGTGGAGTTTCGGATCGGTTCCCAGTGCGGATGTGATGGATCAGATAGATGACGATTGCGACGTTGAGTGCGAGCACTCCAAGCTTCACATAGGTTGCATGCCGGTAGATCTCATAGAGTTCGATCGGTACCAAAGAGCTCGTGATAATTATCGTAAGCCACTCTCCCCAGCGCTTACGCAACCACAGGCCGGTCCCTTCGGCTAAGAACAACCCGGCATAGAGAAAGCTACCTAAGCCAAGTTTCTTGATTTGGTCGGGACTCACACGGGTCGCCTTCCCCAGTGCGGCGTCAAGAAAACGATTCGCCGGGTCGACCTTCAATGCCTCAGACCAGTGCCGGATCACGGTCGCCACGTCTTTGTGAACGAGTCTTAGCACCCCGATGCCGACCGCGATCAGCAATCCGGCCTTAAAGAATTTGAAGATCGCGATCATCCGTATCAGGCGGTCGTCCGACATTGGCATCTTCATGCAGAGCCATTATGCCTGAGTTCGGAAGCCGACAAGCCGAGCGCAATAGGCCACAAGAAGGCGATGGAGAGACGGCACGTGCGACTTACGTTTCAAGTTTGGTTATTGCGTGCGGGTCACATCTCGAAAAAACGGCGAATGCGGGGCGACCCTGGATAAGGGTTACGTTTCCTCGACGTATGATAAATCGAGGAGCAAAAAATCGTGACCGCGCGTCAATCCAGAGTCCACAGTGAACTCAGCCAGGCAGCAGTCCGCATCTTTGCCGCTAATGAGCGAATGAACCAGATGCTCATCGAACATCTGGGTCCCGTCGCATGGACGGCCAAAGCGCCCGGCAAGGCTCGTGTCCGCACGATTGCGGCGATCTTCACGCACGTGCACAACGTGCGTTGCAAGTGGGTGCGGTTGACGGCTCCGCATTTGAGGATTCCAAAGCAGATCAACCGCACGCAATGCACGCCGGAGCAAGCCCGTACGGCATTGGCCGAGAGCGCGGCTCGCTGCTCGGAGGTGCTCGCGGAGGCGCTCGACGGTAGTGGCCGGGTGGAGAAATTTCTAAGAGACGGCTGGGCTCGGCCCTGGCCGGTTGGCCCGGAGATGCTTTGTTACATGCTCGCTCACGAAGCTCACCATCGCGGGCAGGTGTGCATGCTCGCACATCAACTCGGGTTTAAATTGCCGATGAAACTGACATCCGAGATGTGGAATTGGGAAAGGCTGTGGAAGGAACACGGGCCGACTGGCGGCCCCGGGGGCGATTCCTTGAGGGACCGGTCATCTTAAAAATCGCTCAGGCACAAACTGTCCAGTTTCAGCGGCTGCTTGTTCCGGCATGGAATCACATTGGCTTGGCGCTGGCGGCTTTTGCCATGCTGTTTTCGGACGGCGGAATACCGGTGGGTGCGGACGCGGATGATGTGGAGCAGAGGTCTGCGGCTTCCAGAATGCCTTGGGTTTCCTGTTGCTTCGCCGCGAGCCATGCGCCGAAAGTGGCTTTCTCGCGGGCGATGCCGTCCAGGTTGCGGCTGATACGCGCCATGTAACTGGCTTTCACACTTTCCAGTTCGGCCTGGATCTGAATATTCTGTTCTCCCTTGCGTGCCCACTCTGCTTCAAGCTGTTTCTTTTGCACGGCCTCGTAGGAATCGAGGACATCGCGGCGCGCCTTGGCGTCCTGCTGCAACTGGTCGAGCGGAATGCCGGCGGCGTCGAGAGCCATCAGCACAGCTGCGCGCTTCATTTCCGGCGGCAAGCTGCGGATGTATTCGCTGTGAAGCATGTCGACCACTTTGCGAATGCCGTAACCCTTGGGCGGATTCATGATCCCGGCATCGCGGTAAATATCTTCGATGGGCAACAATTCGGCCTGAAAACCGAAGACGGGCTTCTGTGTGGAGTCTACAAGCGTTTTTTCGGTCGTATCTGCTGGTTCGGCGAAGCTTTCCTTTTCGCTGTCGTTGCTACTGTTTCCGTTGCCATTTCCGCCGAGAGCGTCCTGATTGTGATGCCAATGGGGCAATCCTAGCCAGTTGCGTTGCATACGTTTCCTTTCCGTGCCAGCATCCTTTCGTTTTGCGGACTGTTCCGAAGGTAATTCGGCCGAGTGAGGTTTGGCCGTTGCATTATCGATTGATTCGCGAGCATGGAACTCTTTTGGTTGAGCAACGGGTGGATGGCGGGCGGCGATTTCCTTATTTTCGAGCGCCGAAGTTCCTCTATCGAGACTCGTGCTGAACGATGGCGGCCTAAGCGAATCTCTTTCTGGCGTTGCTACCGGAGCTTCCGCCGCCGCGCTATCCGGCTGCTTCGGCAGGCTTTCTATTCTGGACATCGTCCCCGAGGAATCGCCGGCCTTTGCCGCTGGTGCGGCGGCGTTTGTCACGTTCCGGGTGGGGATGGGAGTGTAAATCTCGTCCCGCTGAATGCCGACGCGGTACTCGGTTCCGTCACTGCGGCAGTACTTGGCGATGCCGGAGAACTGCTCGAAGCGCCACTGAATTCGCAGCCTGGACCCGACGGTGATGGGTGTTTTGACCCATACACACGCTCCGCCGGCGGACTTGTCTTCGAGCCGCCCTGGAACGATGCGCAGAGTTCCGCTCGCATCGTCCCATGACACTTCCACGATGGTCATCACCAGTGTCCGAGTTTCGGCCATATGTCCCCCATGCGGGAACTATCGGCAATGAGAATGAATTAGTTCACAGGATGGGAGATACCGATTTGGGTGACGTGGGCGGGTTCCCGATCTGGATCGGGTGCCGTTGGTTCCTCAGGGGCTAAAGCCGTCGTGTTTATTGGCTCTGATGGCACGACTGAACGTCGTGCCCTTCCCGAACCCATCCTCCTTCCCGAACCCATTTTAGCGACAGCTTCTAGTCGCCGCCTTCGGGGAAGACTGAGTGTTTCGGCGCAGGCATGGGCGTGTTACCGTGCGCATCCTGCCAGAGGACTTTGTTGAGCTGTGTTGCGCCGGCGGCGTCGGGGCGTGAGAAATCCATCTTGGCGGACGCGGCTGCGCCGGGGGCCTGGCGCTTGTTGGTTTCGTAGATCAACCCGTTGGTCCGATTGCGATAGTCGGCGCGATAAGCCGTCTGATTGCCGGGGCCGGAAAACAGTGGCGACATCAGCGGTGCGTAGGCGTCGTTTTGATTCATGGGCGGAAGTCCGAGCAACGACTCCATCGTGTGAACCATGTTTACCGTGGTGTAGAAGCGGTGATCGATGTAGGGCTGTGCGGCGGAGCCCGGCGAATATTTGCTGATGGCAAAAGCGATGGATCGGTGCGCATCGACGTGGTCGGCGCCATCTTGCGCGTCGTCTTCGACAACGAAGATAGCGGTGTCGTCCCAATAAGGACTATGCGAAACGGCATCGACGACGCGGCCCAGGGCAAGATCATTGTCGGCTACGTTCGCGGCCGGGCGAGGAAAATTGGGACGCGTCCCGCCGGTGTGATCGTCGGGCAGGTAGAGCAGAACGAATGACGGCAATTGAAACTCGGGGCCTTCGTTTGATTCGCGCGCGTGGACGAAGGCGGTGAACTCATTCAGGAATTCGTCGGCGCGAAGCTGGTCGGGATAGTCGGTGTTGAAATCGGGATAGAGCGGATCGAAGTGATCGCGCAACAATGCCTTGGTTGGCTTTACACCTTTCAGGGCAGGAACGGACCAGGGCCACGGGCTGGGGCTGCCATGCGGATCGCCGACGTTGGGCGCCAAAGTATCGCCTTGATGAAATTCGGTTCGCGGGCATTGCGCTTCCAACCCGGAAGGAGTTCCCTGCTTTGGCGTCGAGGCTTTGCGATTCTTGTTGCACCATTCCGCGTTGACGAATTCGCCGTAGTCGCGGTAGCTGAGGCCGTGGCGAGAGACGTTATCCCAAAGAAAGCCGGTTGCGGGGTCGTCGATGTCGGGCTGATTGTGATCCAGAGGATATTCATCGGCTATGGTGCCTTGAAAATCGTAGGTGCGCTCGTGACCGCGATAGGCAATCTGCCAGGTTTTTTCGTTGTAGTCGCTGGTGATGGCGGCGGTGGACCATTGGTGGCCGTCGCCGGAAACTTCGCCGCTGTCGTAGAAGTTGTCGAGTACTCCGAATTGCAGAGCGAGCTTGTGCTCGTTGGGCGTGATGTCCGCGCCATAGAGGGTGAGACTTGGGTCGCCGTTACCCATGCCGAGGTCGCCCAGGATTTGATCGTAGGTGCGGTTTTCTTTGATGACGTAGATGACATGTTTGATCGGGTTCTGGCCGGCTGCGAATTGGATGATTCCGGGATCGTTGTGCAAGAGATTGTCCTGCTCGACGGTGCGGGTGAGTTCGGGCAGGCGCTGGAGAACGAACGGAATATTCAACCGCGCGATGGAGCCTTTGAGCAGCGTGGGAATGTAAGGATGATCGTGGTGCTTGGTTTCGTAGCCGGTCTTGCCCATGTCTTTGTTGGCGCGCGTGCCTTCGCCCTTGGCAGTAGCGATGAGGAGATCGTCGCCGTGAACGGCGAGGGCGGTTGGGTACCAGTCGGTAGGGATGAAGCCAGCGGGGGCGCCCAAGGCAAAGTCGTCCTCGCCGCGCACCTGTGATAAGTCTCGCGAAACGTTGCGAACAGCGACGGCATTCAAGGCTCCATCCGCGATAAACAAGTATTTACCATCTGCGGATTGAGCCAAGGCAATCGGATAAGTTCCTCCCATTCGACCGGCAACGGATGCACTTAGAAACGCGGAAGGCTGGCCCGTGTCCGTCGCCACTGCGGCAACCCGGTCGACATTTGAAAGAGCGACATACAAAACCTTCTCGTCCGGACTGAGGAGCAGTCCCGTTGGGTGAGATCCCGGTGCGAGCGGGTCTTCCGGCCGTTGCAGCTTGATCCAGCGGACGACTTTGCCTTTGGTCAGATCAAGTTCTGCCACCTGCGAAGCGTTCCATAGACTGCACCAGGCGCGCTTGACGTCTTTATTGGCTACGCAGGTGTAGGGGAATGAAGACGGGATTAGATCGCTGGTGCTGAGATCGAACGCTTGCAGAATTTTTCCAGTCGCCGGATCGAGCAGTACGACGTTGTCGGAAAGATTGTTGGCGACTAAGAGCTGATCGTGTCCGTCTTTCGCAATCAGCGCGAGGCCTGCGGGATATGGGATTGCCGTGCCTGACGGCGTTTTCTGCAAACCGATGGCTACTTTTTTCCCGTGGGCGAGCTTCTGCGGAGCGATCGGAATGAATCGCTCGGGCGTAACTTTGCCTGCGGCGAATTTGTAGACGGCGATGCCGTTCCCGGTGTCTCCGGATTTTTCGCCGGTGGAATCGGTGATCGAACCGACCGAGGCGTAAAGATGTGTGCCGTCGGAGCTGAATGTTAGTCCCAGGAAATAACTTTGGTGGGCTTCGTCACTGAGGCGTGCGTCTGGGTAGTCGAAGATGTGATTGTTGCTTAAGTCGAGGATGGCGATGGATTGATGGGCGAGCGTTTCCTGCGTGCCGTAACCGTCGTTGAGCAACGCCGCATAGCGGCCGTCGGGGCTCATGGCGATGGTGGCGGGAAAGCTGTTGGTATCGGCGATACGGCCGGGTGAAGGGACGCTTAACATTTTGCTTGTGGGCAAAGGGATGGGCTGGCGGTCGCTTTGAGGTTGGGTCTGAGCGAATAGGGCGGGCGCAAGAATAGGAAAGACAAAGGCTGCGAGAAGTGTGAGCCTGATCATGAAGTCTCCGGGGCGGCAAGGTTCATTCGGCTGGGTCGAGAAAAACCTTTAACACAGGGGGCACAGAGGATCACAGGGTAAATCCCTGAACCGTTCGGGATCAACTTGCGATCTTAGGCTCGTGAGGCTCGGGTGCTGGGCTGGGATTCTCCGGTGGGGCGTGGTTCGGGGGAATCGGGGGGAACGTTGTGACGGACATCGGCTCCCTGCACCCAGAAGATTACGTCTTCCGCGATGTTGGTGGCGTGGTCGGCGACGCGTTCGAGGTTGCGCGCGACGAGCAATGCATCGAGAGCCTGGCGCACGGCTTCCGGACGCTGGTTCATCGTCTTGACCAGCTGAATGAAAGCTTCGTCCCGCATGCGGTCGATTACGTTATCCATTTCCAGGACGGCCTGCGCCAGCTCAACTTTTCCTTCAATGAAAGACTCTAACGCTCTACGAACCATGGCGCTTACGGCCGCGCCCATGCGACCGATATCGACTGGCAAATCGGCCGCGGGCAGGTCCATCATGTCCATGACACGCTCGGCGATGTTAACCGCCTGATCGCCCACGCGTTCGAGATCCGAATTGATTTTGGTGACGGCGAGAATAAAGCGCAGGTCCACGGCCATGGGTTGTTGCATGGCCAGCAAATCGAATGCAGCCTCGTCGATCTCGCGCTCGGCGGTGTTTATCAGACTTTCGCCTTCTAGCACCATTTGGCAACGGGTGAGGTCGCGGTCGGTATAGGCCTGGCGGGCGCGATCCACTGCCTGCTCCGCCAGTCCACCCATGCGAAGCAGTCGTTCGCGAAGATCGTCGAGGCCCTGCTGAAAACGCGTACGCATTATTCCAACCTTTCGTGTTTCGGGATGCTTGCGACTCCCTCGGGGGCTGAAGCCCACGGGTTAGCTGCTCTGGGCGGCACGGCTAAAGCCGTGCCCTTCCCGAACCCTTTTCCTGCTCTATTCGGGTTTTGCGCAATCCTTGCCGCGCCCTAATCCTCGGCCTGCCCGAATCTTGCCCGAAACCGCTTTATCCGAATCTACCGGTGATGTAGTCTTCGGTCTTTTTATCCGACGGCTTGGTGAAAATTTTTTCTGTCTTATCGAATTCTATCAACTTGCCCAGCAGAAAAAAGCCGGTGAACTCGGCGACGCGCGCCGCCTGCTGCATATTGTGCGTCACAATCACGATGGTATAACGCTCTTTGAGCTGAAAGATCAACTCTTCGATCTTGCCGGTCGAGATTGGATCGAGCGCCGAGCAGGGCTCATCCATTAGCAGAACTTCCGGTTCGACGGCGAGCGCACGGGCGATGCACAAACGTTGTTGCTGCCCGCCCGAAAGGCTGGCGCCGGACTTTTTGTGAATTTGATCCTTTACTTCATCCCAGAGAGCGGACACCTCGAGTGAGCGTTGCACTACTTCATCGAGCTTGCGCCTGTCACTGAAGCCGTTCAGGCGGAGACCGGACGCGACATTGTCGTAGATCGACATTGTGGGAAACGGATTTGGCTTTTGAAAAACCATGCCCACGCGCCGGCGCAGTTGTGTCGGCGAGGTGCCGTTGTAGGCGTCGATTTCGCCGATCTGAACTTTACCGGTTACCCGCGCTTCGGGAATGGTCTCGTGCATGCGGTTAAGGCAGCGGATGAATGTGGATTTGCCGCAACCGGAGGGACCGATCAGCGCCGTGGCATGATTGGCGGCGACTTTGATGTTGATATCGTAGAGCGCCTGGCCTTTGCCGTACCAGGCATTCAGCGTATCGACTTGAATTCCAACGCCCATAATTATGCCGCCCCAAAGTTGCCGCGGCGCACGGCAAGCCGCACAGCCGCTACCGCGCTGACGATCAGAATAATCAGCACCAGCGCTCCAGCCCATGCCTGGCGATGCCACTCGTCGTAAGGCGATATCGCATAGTTGAATATCTGCAACGGCAATGCGGCGGTGGGCTGGTCAGTGCGCAAATTCCAGAACTGGTTGCCAAAGGCGGTGAACAGCAACGGAGCGGTCTCACCCGCCACGCGGGCGAAGGCCAGCATTATGCCTGTGATCACGCCGGAAGTTGCCGTGCGCAGCGTGATGGACAATGTGGTTCGCCAGCGCGGAATGCCCAATCCATACGCGGCCTCGCGCAGCGCCTGCGGCACCAGAAGCAACATTTCTTCCGTCGTGCGGCAGATCGTGGGCACCATCATGATGGCCAGCGCGACACCGCCCGCCAATGCCGAGAAATGTTTCTGATATAGAACCACGATCGAGTAGGCGACGATACCGATCACAATCGAGGGCACGCCGTTGAGCACATCGGCGGTAAAGCGGATGGCGTCTCCCAGACGGTTGCGTCCGAACTCGGCAAGGTAGATACCCGCACCTATGCCCAGCGGCACGCCGAAAATGCTGGCGATACCCAGGATCAGTACAGAACCGACGATTGCATTGGCCATTCCGCCACCGGCTTCGCCGACAGGTTTGGGAGTCTGCGTCAGGAAAGCCCAATTGATGGAACCAACGCCCTTGTAGACCAGGTAGCCGAAAATCGCGATCAGCGGCGCGAGGACAAGCACAACCGTAAACACGGCGACACCCGTCATGACATGGTCGGTCACCCGGCGCCGCAGACTAATCGGCTCTACCGAATGAAACAACGCCGGGTTGGAAGCAGAACTAGGCACGTGCACTCGATGGCATTCCCCGCGTTACCGACCACACCAGCAACCGCGCCAACGCATTCACGACGATCGTCACAAGAAACAATGCCAGGCCAATTTCGATCAACGCGGAAAGATAAACATCTCCGGTAGCTTCACTGAATTCATTGGCCAGAACGCTGGCCATGGTGTATCCCGGCGCGAATAAAGACTTGGCAATCTCGGGGCGGTTACCGATCACCATGGTCACGGCCATAGTTTCGCCGAGCGCTCGCCCCAAGCCTAAGATTACGCCTCCGGCGATGCCCGCCCGTGCGTTGCGCAGAACTGCCACTCGGATCATTTCCCAACGCGTAGCGCCTAACGCCAGCGCGGCTTCGCGCTGATGTTGCGGCACAACCATCAGAACCTCGCGGGCGATGGACGAAATGATAGGCACGATCATGATGGCGAGAATAATTCCCGCAGCCAACATGCCGATGCCGTAGGGCGCGCCTGTGAACAGTCCGGTCCAGCCAAGCGTTTTTCCCAGGAACGGTTCAACGTAAGTGCTGAGTAACGGGACGAGAACAAAAATGGCCCACAGGCCATAAATCACGCTGGGAATTGCAGCCAGTAACTCTACGAAAAACGAAAGCGGCCCGCGTAATACGGGCGGACACATTTCCGTGGTGAAAACCGCCACGCCGATCGACAGCGGCACGGCAATGATTAACGCGAGGAGCGAGGAAACCAGCGTTCCATAGATAAATGGCAATGCGCCGAACGATTCGTTAACGGGATCCCAATCGCTGCGGGCAAAGAACTTAAATCCGAAAGCGTGCCAGGAGAGACTGGAACGTGCCACCAATTGGTAAATGATGAGAACGAGAATTCCGAGGACAGCCAGGCCGCAGGCCACCATCGCATACTTGAAAATGCGGTCCGGGACCTCGCCGCTGCCAGCCTGGCGTAGCGGAGCCGTCCGCCGTATGCCTTCGGCAGAGATAACCTTTGTCGGCTCAACGGGTTGCGGACCGGGCATATCTGGCCGTTGTATGGCGGGGTTGGCCATCCGCTTAACCGTAGCAGATGGTTGTTACAAAAGTGTTAAAATAAACCGGATTTCACGGCAGCGCGGTATTTGCGAGGCGCGCCGTAGCGGACGGAATTGCAATTTCGCATCTCGGCCTGTAGTCTTCAAAATTCCAGCAATACTCAGCAGATTACTTCACCATGCCGGTCGCACGAGAACGGATTGCCTTAATTTTTGAAAAGCTCGAGCGGGCTCTAAGCCAGCTTTCTTCCAGGCAGACTCCTGTCAGCGTGCATAACTTCCGCACCAGTGCAAGGCGGGTGCAAACTCTATTTGAAGAATTATTGCCGGAGCGCGACCGCAACCAGAAGAAATTGGTGAAACTGTTGACACGGCTGCGCAAACGAGCCGGCAAGATACGCGATCTTGATGCGCAGCTCGCGGCTTTGCGCAGCCTAAAAGTTTCCCAGGAACCCCGGCGCAAGACACAGCTCATGCAGACGCTGCTTGAACTTCGCGCGGAGCATGAAAAGAAGCTGCGGAAAGCTCTGACGAAAGATACAGTTCGCGAAGTCCGGAAAAGAGTGCGGCGTGCGAGCAAAGATTTTCGGCCCGATAAAATTGAGGATCCCCGGCGAATTGCGCAAGGAATGATCTCCCAGGCGGCGATTCCCAAGGAACCTCTGACCGAAGAAATGTTGCATAGCCGGCGAATTCTCACCAAGCGCGCTCGCTACGTCGCCGAATTCGCTTCCAAGTCACCCGAAACCGACCGCCTGATAGAGCAGCTCAAGCGTGCTCAGGATGCCCTGGGGGACTGGCATGACTGGTTTATGCTGACGGAAACTTCCTTGCAGCACTTAGGGGATGTCCACCAGTCGTCTCTGGTTGCGGTTCTGCACAATGTCACAGGAGCTAAGTTGCGCAAGGCAGTCTCAGCTTTGACGCCGAATCGACCTCCAGCACGACCGGAAATAAATGCGGCTACGCCGAAGATAAAAAAGATAAGCACGAACCCAACTGACTTCGATATATCTCCGGTTGTCATAACATCAGCCGCCTGAGTCCAGGAAATTCTGCAATCCGCGCAGCGGTTTTTCTTTCCTGCATGTAAACTGTCTTACCGCTATGCCCACTTTCGCCGCGGTCGACATTGGCTCCAACTCCGTGAGGCTTAAGATTGCGCGTCTGCTGAAGGGACGGCTGCGCGCGGTGCATGAAGATCGCGAAGTTACGCGTCTTGGCGAAGGCGTGTTCCAATCCAGCTTTCTGACTCCGGAATCCATGGCTGAAACGGTGAGGGTGTTGCGGCGATTTCATCGCGCGACGCAGCAATTGGTTGCGGACCATGTGCGCGTTGTAGCCACGAGCGCGATGCGCGATGCGCGCAATTCACAGGCGTTTCTGGAGTGGGTCAGGTCGGCGACGGGTTGGAGAGTTGAGATTATTTCAGGGCTGGAAGAAGGCCGTCTAATCCATCTGGGTCTGGTTTCTACTCTTCGCGTCGATAGCACGCCGGCGCTGATGATCGATCTGGGAGGTGGAAGCTGCGAACTCACGATTTCTCACCACGGCCACATCCGAGACACGGTCAGCTTGCCCCTGGGTGCTGTGCGGCTTACGAATGAATTTCTGCATCACGATCCGCCGCGCAAGGGAGAGCTGAAAAGCCTGGGCGGGTTTGTGACGCGCGAAGTCAACCGCATCGCACCGCGCATTGTGTCTGGAAAAATCGGAAACGTGATTGCCACCTCGGGAACAGCCGAGGCTTTAGCCGCGACGGCGAGCCACCTGGCCAGGAACGGCCGGGACCGCCGGGCAGTCGTTTCGCGCGCGGAAATGGCAAAAATCGCGAAACTGCTTTCGCGCTCGCCTGTAGCGGAGCGCCGCAAGATTCAAGGCATTGGACCGCGGCGCGCGGAAATCATCGTCGCGGGAGCGACGGTTTACCGGGAATTATTGGACCGCTGCCGCCTGAAAGGCTTTCGCTACTCTGCGCTCGGGCTGCGGGATGGACTTTTAGCGCAAATGGCCGCGGAATACGATCGCAGCACGCGCTCGGGCAAGCAGATCGAGTCGGAACGGTGGGAATCGATCACCAAAGCGGTCGAACATTACGGCATCGACCGCAAGCATGCGTTGGATGTGCGGGAGTCAGCGATGTTCTTGTTTTCGGAATTGCGGGCCGTGCATCGCTTGCCGCCGGAATATCGCGAGTGGCTTTCGGCGGCGGCCATGCTGTATGAGATCGGCGATTACGTGAATCGCGCGGGACGCCACCGGCATGCGCACTACATTATTTCGAACTCCGAGATTCTGGGATACACGCCGCAGCAACGGCGCATCATCGCGGCCATCGCGCGTTATCTGGGGAAATCGCGGCCACTGATCGAGGACGGGCCCATGAAAGTGCTCGATCCCGGGGACCGGGGCAGCGTGCAGAAGGCTATTCTGCTGCTTCGCCTGGCGCGTTCGCTGAATCTGGGGCGCAGCCGGGCGGTGCAGAAGGTGCGTGTAACTTTGCGCGCCACCGATGTTCGCCTGACATTGTCGGCGCGTGCGCGGATGGGCGTCGATCTGGAATTATGGTCGATTGATAAAGATCGCAGTTACTTCCGCGAAGTGTTTGGCCGCGAACTTTCCACCGCTGCCGTGTAGAGCACGCGCGCTACTTTTGGCGTGAGGCACCAGTTCAAGGTTCCGGAACTGCGTCGCATCTCCACGCGGGCGACGGCGCCTTTCTTCAATTCCACGGACGCCTCGCATGCTGAATCGCTGATCACAGATCCCAGAAACTGGCTGAGGTTGGGATTGTGGCCGACCACCATAATCGCTTCCTGGCGTGCGTATTTTTCGAGTAGTTTGCGGAAGTCGGCGAGCGTCGCGCCCGGCCGCAGGTTGGCATCAAGCTGCAACTTGCCTTCGTATCCCAGCTCGTTGCCTACGAGAAAGGCAGTTTGCGTGGCGCGTTTCAGCGGACTCGAAATGATTGCATCCACCTGTACTTCCAGAGCGGCCAAAGCGCGACCGACATAGCCGCATTGCTCGATACCCTCGCTGTCGAGCGCCCGCTTTTCGTCTTTCTTTGGACTCATCAGGTGCTGTCCCGCATTAGCGTGGCGCAGAAAATAGAGAATCATTTGTGGTTATCGCTCCCTTGGGACGAGCGCCTTTGAGGCGAGGCTCTTGCGCCTTGGCGTCACGGGCGGCGGAAGCGCTGCCGGCTGTTTCCCTTCGGCGACGCCGATCAGAAAATCCTGGGCATTGAATGCGGCTGCGCCTATTGGAGGTTTACGGCGGCGAGCGCCACGGATGGGCTGCCAGGCGCGAATATAAGTTTCATCGCGCAGCAGGATTCGCGCTTTGCGATTGTCGGCGAGATACGCGTCGAGGATTTCGCGCCGGACGCGCTCTCTTAAAAGCTCGTCGCGTAATGGGACCAGGACTTCTACGCGCTCGTAGAGATTGCGTGGCATCCAGTCCGCGCTGCCCATGTAGATTTCTTCGTCGCCGCCATTGGAAAAATAATAGATGCGGCTGTGCTCGAGGAATCGTCCCACGATGCTGCGGACTTTGATGCGGTCGCTTACGCCGCGAACACCGGGCCGAAGAGCGCAAATTCCACGGACGATCAAATCGATTTCCACGCCCGCCTGCGATGCGCGGTACAAAGCCTGGATGATGTTTTTGTCGAGCAATGCGTTCATCTTGGCGATGATGCGCGCTTCTCTTCCCTCGCGCGCGTGGTCGGCTTCGCGATCGATCAGAGCGATGCATTTTTCCGCCAGGTCGAGAGGCGCAACCAGAAGCGGATCGTAGCTGGGATTCTCCGCATAGGCGGTCAGAAAACTAAACACGTCGTGAACTGAACGCGTGATTTCAGGGTCGGCAGTGAACAGGCTCAGATCGGTGTATATGCGGGCAGTGGTTGCGTTGTAATTGCCGGTGCCGATATGAGCATAGCTGCGTGTCACGCCATCGGGATCGTGGCGTACCAACAGGGACAGTTTGCAGTGTGTCTTCAGGCCGACGAGTCCGTGGAACACCTGCACGCCGGCGTCTTCAAGGTCGCGCGCCCAGCGGATGTTATGGGCTTCGTCGAAGCGGGCTTTGAGTTCGACCACGGCCGTAACTTCTTTGCGCGCGGCGGCGTCGATCAACGAAGGCACGATCAGCGAGTGCTCGTTCGTGCGGTAAAGCGTCTGCTTGATCGAAAGCACATTGTCGTCTTCGGCGGCCGATTCGATGAACGAAATCACGGCATCGTAGGAATCGAACGGATGATGCAGCAGAACGTCGTGGCGGCGCAGTTCCTCGAAGAAGTCTTTGGACTTGGCCGTCAGGCGCAGCTCGCGCGGCGAGAAATTGCGGTATTTGAGATCGGGCCGCTCAACCTGCTCGTAGACGTTGAACAGGCGTGAGAGATTTACCGGCCCGTTTACGGGAAAAACCTGCCAGGGATCGATCTCAAATACGGTTCGCAGGCGGTCGATAATCTCCGGGTCGGCTTCGGCCTCGATCTCCATGCGAACGGCGTCGCCTTTGCGCCGGTTATGCAGTTCCGTGCGAACCGATTCGAGAAGGCTGCGCGCTTCTTCTTCCTGCAAGTACAGATTGCTGTTGCGGGTCACGCGGAATGGCGCGGAGGAAACGATGTCGTAGCCGCGATACATGTTGACCGCATGATGCGCAACGAGGTCGGCAAGGAAAATAAAATCTGCGGTACCGTCGGACGGGAGGCGGACCAGGCGCGGCAAAGCCCGCGGCACGGCTACAACTCCAACGTAGGTGAGAGCGGAACGGCGGCGGCGGCGCAGCAGAAATCCAAGACAAAGTGCTTTGTTCACCACTCGGGGAAACGGATGCGCGGGATCGACCGTTACCGGGGTCAGCAGCGGATCGAGTTCTTTTTCGCAATATTCGTCGACGAACCGGCGCGCCGCCGGCTCCAACTCGTGCAATCCCAGAACGCGGATTCCATGTTCCGCAAGCGACGGTCGCAGGCGATCGCTCCAGCATTCGTACTGTTCGTCGACGAATTCGTGGGACAGCTTGGCGAGGACATCTCGCTTTTCGATCAATGTCAGGCCGTCGGGACCGGCTTCATTGAAGCCGTCTTCGATCTGCTGCACCAGCGCCGCTACGCGGATTTCGAAAAACTCATCGAGATTGCTGGCGGAGATGGCGAGAAACTTCAACCGCTCCAGCAGAGGATTACTCTCGTCTTCCGCCTCTTCGAGCACACGGTGGTTAAACGCGAGCCATGAGGTATCACGATTGAGGTAGTACTGAGGATTGTCGAGCGAAATGCGAGCCATGAAAGAAAGCTGCCACTTCCATCATTAGCCAGGCTTGTGTGAAGCGGAAGAGAGCCTTTCCCCGAGCAGCAGCGAACTGTCAGTATAGAACATCCGGCTGGAGGATGCAGAACGCCCGTAAACACACGAGTACGGAGCCCGAAAAGACCTGCTCGGTCTTGATTCCCAGGCGGGCCTTGATGTTGCAACCCTTACTTTACCTGTTTGATTGCATCCTTCACTTTCGCGGCCACATTGTCCGGCAGCGATGCATAGCTGAGAGCGTTGGTCATCTTCTGGCCGTCCGTTACCATCCAGTTCAGAAAATCGCCAAGAATCTTGCCCTTGGCTGCATCTTTGGATTGGGCCGGAATCAGCAACCAGGTAAAGCTGGAAATCGGATAAGCGTCTTTACCCGGCGCGTTCGTAATCGAGACTCGAAAATCCGCAGGCATTTTGGGAGCCGATGCCGCGGCAGCGGTCACGCCTTCAAGCGAAGCTTTAAGGAATGCGCCTGAGGAGTTCTTAACGCTGCCGTAAAGAATGTTGTTTTGCATGGCGTAGATGAGCTCAACATAGCCAATCGATCCGGGCATCTGCCGAATCAGACCGGCGACGCCTTCATTGCCCTTGCCTCCAAGTCCGATCGGCCACTTCACCGACGTGCTGCTGCCCACCTGACTCTTCCAATCGTTGCTCACCTTTGATAAGTAATCGGTCCAGATGAAGCTGGTTCCGCTGCCATCGGAGCGATGAATCACGATAATGTCTTTGTCCGGGAGGTTCACTCCGGCGTTTGCGCTGGCGATCGCCTTGTCGTTCCATTTCGTGACATGTCCCAGAAAAATTCCGGCGAGGGCTTCTGGAGTAAATTTAATTTCCCCGCTCACACCCGGCACGTTGTACGCAGGGACAACTGCGCCGAGAACGGTCGGAACGTTCAGAACTTTGAATTTGGCTTCCTTCAACTGGTCGTCAGTCATGGGCATGTCGCTGGCGCCGAAGTCCACGGTGCCGGCGATGACCTGGCGAATTCCTCCGCCGCTGCCGATTGGTTGATAGTTGATCTGAATGTCCGAGTGCAACTTGTGATATTCGCTGAACCACTTCGAGTACATCGGGTTAGGAAATGTCGCTCCAGCTCCATTCAAAGTGGTCTGCCCGAATGCAGCCAGCGGCAGAACAAGACAAAGCACAAGCAGAACGACTCTGCGAATCGACAAGATAAATCCTCCTGAAATTAGATGCTCCCGTTCTAGCGGCGTTATGTTACAGGACGGTTACAGAAGAGTAAATTTCTGGTGAATGGCCGTTATCTGGACGAGTATTTCGGCGGTCGCTCAGTGGGATGTCTCAAGCCGGGAGATCTCCCGCTGAAAAAGCGGATTGCCAGGAAAGTCTGTTCGCAGACCACTAAGCAATTGCAGAGCTTCGGGTTTGTTCTTTTCTCTTACATACGCGATCGAAAGCAGAATGCGTGCGAACGGAGCCAGGTAATGGCCGTGGCTGGCGGTCAGCTGCAAATCCGAAATCCCCGCCTGCTTGTCCCCGGGTAACCCGCCCATGCGCAACATCCAGCGCACCGGCGCCGACATGCTGCCGATGATGTATTTGCTGAAGCCGGTGGCGACGAGAACGTCGGAGCAGTCTTTGCATATGGAAAGCAACTTCTGCGCCCAGGCGGACGCTTCTTTCGTGTAGTGCAGCGAATTCAGATTGCGTTTCTCGATGAGCGCGGCGTAGTCGGCTTGCAGACCGTTCGATAACGTCATCGAGAAAAGAGCATCGTGATCATTCGGATCTTTCGCGAGGCGCGCGTTGGCCAGTTTCTCGGCACGCTCCAGCGAGGATTCAAAGAGAGTCTTCACCGCCGCGTCAGGCGTTTGTTTGGATCGTGAGGCGAACGCGTTATCGTCCTGATAGAACTGCGACTCCAGCACACCCAAACGATTGAATTCCGAAAACAGATACCCCGCCGCCTGGCTCACTGGCCCAACGGGATCATCGGGATGTTGGGTCTCCCAGGAAGAAAAATCTTTTTGTGCTCCCGCGAAGTCCAAATTGTAGAGACCGGAGAAGCCTTGCTCCAGGAGCGACGGAGTCGTCGCGACCGCGGCTGGCGCGGCTGCGGGGAAAACAGTCAGAAAGAAAAAACATAGGAATGCAGCCGCAAACAATGGCCATGCATCCGATCCACCGGTCGGCTTCTTATCACCCCTATATCTCAATCTCATCTTCGCATCGATCAGAGTGCGCCTCTTTCATTGTATATCCGGGGCTCAGGTGCACGGCACGCTTGTCACGTTAAGATGTAACTTTGATGTTAACTTTTCGTGCGAGGCTACCATTGACTTGCCGAGCGTCACAAGCAATGGCGCCTCTTGCGGCTGCGGTTTTTCCGGTCACAACATGCTGCAATTCTAGAGGAACGTTCTCATGAGTGATTCACCCACGCGCTTCGCTCCCGGATGGCCGGGCATCCCACCACGCTGGACGTCGAGCGCCAAAAGTGGCGCCGGCACGGCGCTGAACCAGCACAGCAAGGTCTGGTTCACCATGAGCCACGGAATTCTGAACGAGATTTATTTCCCTCGCGTGGATCAGGCATGCACTCGCGATATGGGATTCATAGTGACGGATGGGCGGGGATTTTTTTCGGAAGAGAAGCGACACTGCACATTTGAAAGCCATCCCATCGAGCCGGGCGTGCCCGTTTATGAACTAACGAACACTGAAAACGATAACCGCTATCGCATCTATAAAGAAATCCTTACCGATCCGTACCGCAACGTGGTTTTGCAAAATATCCGGTTTGAACCTTTGCAGGGGTCGTTGGCCGATTATCGTTTATATGCGCTGCTGTCGCCGCACCTGGCAAATTGCGGAGATCACAACACCGGCTGGGTTGGAGATTACAAAGGCGTATCCATGTTTTTCGCGGAACGGGATGGAACAAGCCTGGCTTTTGCCTCGTCGGTTCCGTGGAAGAAAATGTCGATCGGCTTCGTTGGAACATCCGACGGCTGGCAGGATCTTTCCCAACATTTCGAAATGGAGTGGGAGTACCAGCGCGCGGAGAACGGCAACATTGCCTGTACCGGCGAAATTGATTTGGCAGCTTGCAATGGAAAGTTCGCCCTGGCCTTGGGTTTCGGCGCCATGTGGGCAGAGGCCGGCCAACAGGCCCGTTCCAGCCTGTTTGAAGATGCCCAGGAGCTCCGTAGTCACTATGTTGTGCAGTGGAAGAATTGGCAGGACACTTTGCTCAAGCTCGACGAGCCGCCGCGCCAGAACGATCTTTACCGCGCCTCGACCGCAGTGCTGCGCACGCACGAGTCGAAGGATTTTCTGGGCGGAATCATCGCCAGCCTCTCGATTCCCTGGGGCTTTAATAAGGGCGATGAAGATCTTGGCGGTTATCACCTGATCTGGCCGCGCGATCTGGTGGAAACCGCAGGCGCCCTGCTGGCGGCGGGCGCGGTCACCGACGCGGCGCGAGTGTTGCGCTACCTTGAGGTGACGCAGGAAGCGGAAGGAAATTGGGCGCAAAATCTGTGGCTCGACGGCCGCCCGTACTGGAGCGGCATTCAGATGGATGAGACCGCGTTCCCCATCCTGCTGCTCGACCTGTTGCGCCGCGAGGCTCCGAAATCGCTGGGCAACTTGCAGCGCTGGTGGCCGATGGTGCGCAACGCCGCCAGCTTTATTCTGCGGAATGGACCGGTCACGCAGCAGGATCGATGGGAAGAGGATGCTGGGTATTCTCCGTTTACTTTAGCGGCTGAAATCTCTGCGCTGCTTGCCGCCGCGGAAATTGCGGAACTCACCGGGCGTTCCGATCAGGCTCAGACGTTGCGCGATGCCGCCGACGCGTGGAATGACAACATTGAGCGCTGGGTTTATGCGACCGGAGGAGATCTCGCGCAACAACTGGGAATCGAGGGATATTATGTCCGTCTCTCGCCACCAATTACCGACACCGCCGCCTCGCCGACGCAAGGTTTTGTCCCCATCAAGAATCGTCCACCGGGGCAGGGAGTGGAGCGCGCTTATCACATCATCAGCCCGGATGCATTGGCTTTGGTGCGCTTTGGGCTGCGGGCGCCGGACGATCCTCGCATCCTGAATACCTTGCGGGCCATCGACAAATTGCTGGCGGTGGAACTGCCGCAGGGACCGTGCTGGTATCGCTACAACGGCGATGGCTACGGCGAGCATGAGGATGGATCGCCATTTGACGGCAGCGGCATCGGCCGTCCGTGGCCTTTGCTGGCGGGCGAACGTGCTCACTATGCTTTAGCCGCGGGCCATCGCGACGAAGCGGAGGCGTTGCTGGCGGTGATCGAGAATTCCACTTCCGGCCACGGACACCTGCTGCCCGAACAGGTTTGGGATGCCGCGGATATTCCCGCGCTTGAATTGTTTCGCGGCAAACCCTCGGGCTCGGCTTGCCCATTGGTGTGGGCGCATTCGGAATACGTGAAGCTGCGGCGCTCCATTCGCGACGGCAAAGTTTTCGACCAACCACCGCAAACTGTACAACGCTATCTGGTAGAGAAACCAACGCGGCAATTCTTCGGCTGGCGCTTTAACAATAAAGCGCGCACCGTTCCACGCAATAAGACGCTGCGCATCGTACTGCTGTCTCCATCTGTCGTGCATTGGAGTATCGACGGATGGAAGAGCGCGCAGGACACAAGAACCCGCGACACAGGATTGGGTATTCATCTGCTCGATCTGCCGACGGCATCGTTGCCCGCCGGTGGCCAGGCGGCGTTCACGTTTTTCTGGGAGAACGATCAGCGCTGGCAGGGAGAGAATTATACGGTGACGGTGGAGTAGTATGTGAGCGATGAAATCACCTGACGTGCACTTTCAGGGAAAGGGAATTCTCGTATGATCAACGGCGCGCACGTTGTCATTTACTCGAAGGACGCGGAAGCCGACCGGAAGTTCTTTCGCGACGTCCTTAAACTTTCCTCGGTCGATGCGGGCCACGGGTGGCTGATTTTTGCCATGCCTCCGGCGGAGGCAGCGTTTCATGAGTCCGACAACAACGATAAGCATGAGCTTTATTTCATGTGCGATGACATTGCGGCGACCTTGAAGGATTTGCAATCGAAAAACGTGAAGGTTTCCGATGTGAACGAACAACGATGGGGACGACTGGCAACGTTTACCCTTCCCGGCGGGGGCAAAGTCGGCATCTACGAACCGAAGCACGCGAGTCCGTTGAAGCTCTAACTTTGATTTCCGGGTTTGAGCGTTCTATCTCGAGATTTGATAAACCACTCCGCATCCATGGATGCAAAACTCAGTCTTTTCTCCGCCTTCAGAAGTTGTTCCGTACATTGCGCCGCCTGGTCCCAAGAGCACGGATCCAGTCGGCAGTTCTCCGAGTGCGTAATTAAAGCCTCCGTAAAGAGTCGTCAGTTTCCAGGTCCCGGACCTGGGTGAAAGCATGAAGACGGAGCCTTCCCCTTTCATCCCGCCGCCCGCGACTCCGAAGAGATTGCCGGCAGAGTCGAACACCAGCGAGCTCGACGGGCCCGTCGCTCCTGGTCCTGAGGAGTTGAAGCTCTGAAGCACCGTATCCTTCCACTCCTCCTTCTGCGAGAGCCTGTAGACCACGCCCCCTCCGTTCGCGCCCAAGATGATTGTCGAACCGTAGAGATTGCCAGCAGTGTCAAGGACAAGTGCGGTCATCGGATTAGCTCCATCATTGCCGCCGCTAAAGCTGTGCAGAACCGAGAAGTTCCATTTGCCGCCGCTCGGCGCGAGCTTAAAAACCACGCCGCAACCGTTGTTGCAGTTCGGGGCATTCGTGGTGCCTCCCAACCAGGTTGTGCCGTAAAAGTTGCCGGTCGCATCCAGGATCAAGCTGCCAATCGGCTGCGCACCATCGGCCCCGCCGGTGAAGCCGTATAGCAAGGAGTAGGTGTAACTTCCAGAGGACGAGGGGGATAGCTCATAAACCACGCCACACCCATTGTTGCAGTCGGTGGCGTTCTGCGTGCCGCCGCCACCCTCGGTCGTGCCGTATAGGTTTCCAGCGGAGTCGATAACAAGAGGAGCAAAAGGGTCAGCGCCGTCGGTCTCGCCCGTGAAGGAATACAAAGCGCTTTTGGACCAGGAACCGTCGGGGTTGTGAGTCAGCTTGAAGACGGTACCACAACAACCATCTTGGGAGTAGTTTATTCCACCTCCGACGGTCGTACCATAGAGATTTCCGTCCGGGCCGAAAACAACACCCGCAGGCTCGATACCGTCGGTGCCTCCCTGGAAGCTATAGAGTACAGTTTCAGTCCACTCGCCTGCAGAATCGGGCGACAACTCAAATACGATTCCGCAGGAAGGGTGGCACTCAGGGCCATTGTAAATTCCACCGAGAGCTGCCGTGCCGTAAAGGTTTCCGGCGGTATCGGCAACAAGCAGGTTAGATGGAAAAGATCCGTCGTTTCCGTCGGTAAAGGTGTGTAGGACTGTCTCCTTAGCAGCCCAAGCAATTTGGGAAAGCGCCACGAAGAGAACCAGAAGGAGTGATTTAGTCGCAAGTCTCGGGCGGGGATGCTTCGTCATAGGGCCTCCAATGCTATTAGGCCGCAATGCAGCGCAGTGCTAAGTTCTTCGACTTTCGAAGTGAGCGGACCCTGGCGGAAGAGCGGACTAACCTTAGAAAAACGTTAGTCCGGGACTCTGAGGTTGTCCAGCGTGAAGTTGTTCTGGTATGTGTGTTCCTTGCGGTGGTCCGCTCAGGCCTGGGCTTCCGTGCTGGAGTAGACGACTTCCACCACCGTGCAGTCGTCATTCAGAGGATTGCCGGCGCAGAATTCTGTGACAGCGGAAAAAATACCTTCCAGTGTCGGCGTTTTCGCCGCGGCCAGTTCCAGCCGTGAATCTTCAAAGAAATCGCCCATGGGATTTTCTGCCTCGGTCACACCATCGGTAACAATGATGAAGCGGTCACCGGATTTCATCTGACAGCGTGCGCTCTCAAAGGTGGCATCGGGAAGCAATCCCACCGGCACATTGCCATGAGGCGGACGCATCACTTCACCACCGCAAACCAGCAGGGGCTGTACATGCCCGCAGTTGACGTATTCCAAATCGCCGTCGCGGCGTAAGCGGGCCAGCAATACTGTTGCGTATTTCTCTCCTACAAGTTTTTCGGTGAAGAAGCGATTGACGGCGGTGACGACTTCGAGCAACGGCATGCCCGCGCTGAGGTGGGAGTAAATCATTCCCTGCAACGTGGAAGCCAGTAGAGCGGCTGAAACTCCCTTGCCGCTCACGTCGGCTAGCACTACGGCCAGACCTTCTTTGGTGTTGACCGCGTCGAAAAAGTCTCCGCCGATTTCTTTGCAAGAAAGATTCTTGCCGCGCAGCTTGGCGAATGGCACTTCAGGAATTTTGACTTCCATGAGCCGCTGCTGGATTGACGCCGCGATGGCAAGCTCCTGCTGATACCGTCGGGATTCTTCTTCCGCCTGCACCAGACGCGCGTTCTCGATTAGCGATGCGGCTTCTGTCGCGATCACGTGCAGAATGTCCTTGCCCACGCCGGCAATATCGCGCGAGGCGAAGCGCGAGTCGACGTACAGGACTCCCATCACTTCGATGGTATTGGCGGCGGGCGCGGGCGTCTGGGCGCCGCGCGTGGCCTGCACCTGCATCTTCCGCAGAGGAATACAGACCACGGTTCGTAAATCGTAGGCAACGATACTCTGCCGCCCGGTGAGATCCAGGGACTGGCTGGTATCGGTCAGGAGAAATTCCGAATTCGAGCGCATCGACTCTTCCAGAATCGAGTGCGAAATCGTCTTATCGTCGAGCAGAGGCTCTTTCTTGCTGTTGCGTCCGGCAGCCAGGCGCAGCTTGCCTTCTTCATCCTTGAGGAAGACGAATGCCCGCTCGGCGCGCGTGAGCTGCAAAGTCACGTCGAGCATGGTCATTAGAATTTCGTCGAGTACGCCGGCGGTGTTCAGCTTGCGCGCCGCTTCCAGAAATAAAGTCAGTTTCTCGAGATCGGTGGATTCCTGCGAAATCTGAATGCCGGAAATCTGGCTCAAAAACTCGCGCGCAGTGTTGGAACTTCCATGCGCGGGATTGAAGACGACATAGGAGGAATCCCGAGCCCCGAACTCGAGGCGGTCATTGCGCTCCAGTTTTTGCCGCTGGATGCGCTCTCCGTTAACGAAGGTGCCGTGCTTGCTGCCCAGATCGACAAGGAAAAAATCGCCCTCTTCCATGATGATCTGGGCGTGATCGCGAGACACCCGAGGATCGGCGATCACCAGATCTTTGTCGACCTTGCGGCCTACATTGAACGGAGTCCGGTTGAGGACAATGTTCTTCTGCTCATTTCCCTGCACAAACACCAGAGCGGGAAATACACCGGAACCGGACCCGGAACGACTTAGTGCGCTCAATGCCATGGAGAATTCGACTCGCGCGGGTTGCCGCAGCGTAAAAGCGCGACGAATCGCTGCTCCAGACTACCTTGTGGCGTCTGGTACTCGCAAGACTGTATGTTGGCGCATGGCAAACAAAGTGAGCGCGAAGATGAGGACGGGCAGGGCGAAAGTCGCGTACAAAGGGAGTTTCCAACCCTCCATGGCCAGAGGCGGCGAGAAGCACCAGGTGGCTGCAAGCCCCATGCTGGCTAACCAAGCCCAGGCAAGGGCAAAAACTGCGCCAACATAAATGATACGAATCGCCGCTGAATTGGATGCCAATTGGCTGCGTTCTCTGGCGAGGAACAAAACCGAGGGTAAAAGCAAGACCTGGTTGTAGGGCGACGTCATGGGAATAATCAGGACAGTCAACGCCATCACGAGCGCCGCGGAACTACCGAAACTTTGGGAATCGGCAGCATCCGCTCGCCCGCGCCACAGCAGGACACCGGATGCCAGGGCAGCAATCGCCGCCAGCGCTGAGCCACCTCGCGGTCCGAGCCCCCAGTTAACCAGTTGGTCGAGGACCGATTGGTTTCCCGTGTATTCGAGGTATTCGCGGGTGGCGTGCCAGAACATACTTGACCATCCGGGCAGCACAAATTCTGCAGCGACCAGAAACAGGCTCATCACTGCGATTAAGCCTGCGGCAAGGCGCCAGCGGAGCTTCCAATTGCCGGCGGTCCAAATCAGCATCCACGTCACCAGAGGCAGAGCCAGTTGGGGCTTGATCGTCGCAAGCGCCAGACAAGCACCGCCCAGAAACAACTGGCCCGCCGACACCAAGGCCATCCCCGCGGCAAGGAGAAACGCGACCAGCAAGGTGAGTTGCTGCAATTTGAGTCCCTGCACTTCAGGAAAACTGCCAAGTAGCAGTACGGCACAGACAAACATTCCAGCGAACGACAAGTTCCAGCGCAAAACCCTCAGCCACAACCAGACGGTAGCTATGGACACTCCGACAAGAACCCATGTGAACCAGAATTGCACCGTAGAGAATGGGAGCTTGATCGTGGGAGCCAACAGGAAAATCACGTAAACCGGGTAGGCAAACGCCTGCTGATCTTTGGGATCATTGGGAAGTGCGCGATCAAGAGGGCGTCCGTAATATCCCTTCTGGATGTCAATTGTGACCTCGCGGCTGTAAGGATTTTTGCCATGCAGTAGCAATTCGCGGGCGCCTAGCCAGCGAGGATAAAGATCGGACAGGTTGCCGCGGGGAATATTGCGTACAGCCGCATCATTTAACTGGCTGCGTACCAGAATCACGTCAACGTAGAACCACATGCTCGTCCCGGCGGCTAACGCAAGCAGGCAGAGCAAGATCGAGATAAATTGGATCCGCGGTCCGGGCAAGATTCCTTCCGATTTCTCTCCTGGCAAAGGTGCGAACGAACGACATCCCCGTTACAAAAAATGTTTGCGATCGCCCATTTGTCGCGCCCGCACCGGGCGATTGGATTATAGCTTTCAGCTGACCGCTAGCGCGGTATCATTCGGACCGTGAAAGATTTCCTGCGGTTGCACCGCACGTTCGTGATCGTTCTATTCGTGGGCCTGTTCGCGATGGCCACGCGCAACGTCCTCGATCCCGATGTTTGGTGGCACTTGAAGACAGGAGAGTGGATTGTACGGCACTGGGCCATACCACACGCCGATCCATTCTCCTATACTCGTGCCGGTCAGCCCTGGACGGTACACGAATGGCTTTGCCAAGTGGCCATGTACGGCTTGTTCCGGTGGGCAGGCTACAGTGGATTGATCATTGTTTTTGCCGCGATCATCAGCGCCGCTTTCATACCTCTTTATCTGCGCTGCCGCACCAACACGATCGCTTCCGCGGCTGTGACTGTTTGGGGCGCCGTGGCTAGTGAAGTGGTCTGGGGAGTTCGTCCGCAAATCCTTTCTTTCTTCCTCCTTAGCGTGTGGCTGCTGCTTCTGGAACGCGCTGAAGAAAACGTGAAATTATTGTGGTGGACTCTTCCCCTCACGTTGCTTTGGGTCAATCTGCATGGCAGCGTCATTCTGGGGCCGTTTTTCATTGGATTGTTTATTGCGGGGCAAATTCTTGAGATGCTCCTGTCGTCCTCTCCGCGTGTGCTAAACCCGAATCTCCGCTGGCTGGGCCTGGCGTTTCTCGCCAATCTGGCCATTATTCCGTTGAATCCCAACGGTGCGTCGATCCTCTGGTATTCGACACAAACTTTGCACGTGCAACGCTATATTTCCGAATGGGCCTCGCCGAGCTTTCACAGCATTGACTATGGAGCGTTCCTCCTTCTTATTTTGGCCACGTTCAGTGTCTTGAGTTTTTCGCGCCGACCGGTTCGACCTCGCGATGTCGTCTTTTTGCTGGCAACCTTGATCGTGGCGCTATCGTCCGTGAGAATGATTCCATTATTTGTTCTCATTGCCGTACCGATTGTCGCGCGCCCGCTGGGAGACTGGCTGGCTGCGGACAAGGCCTCGGTTTCTCGTCATCGCTCGCAGGCTGCGATCCTGAATGCAGTCATACTGTTGGCGATGGTCGTTTTCGCGGCCGTGCATGCGCGCCTGGTGATTGGTCGTCAATCCTTGGAAGAGGCGGCTCACTTTCCCGCAGCCGCCACCGATTATCTGCGGCAACATCCTCCTGCGGGAAACATCTTCAATCACTATGACTGGGGTGCATATCTTATCTTTAAGCTCTACCCGCAAATCCTGGTGTTCACCGATGGCCGAACAGAGGTCTACGGCGAGGGAATGATGCGGGAGTTTCTTCACGCTTATTACTTGCAGGATGGCTGGCGAGAGCCGCTCTCGCGGTGGAAAGTGACCACGGTAATCGTTCCTCCAGCGTCGGCCCTGGCTTCGGCGTTGCGCGAATCCAGCGACTGGTCCCTGAGCTATGAGGACTCGATGGCTGCGATATTCTCCAGATCATTTAGTTCCAATACTTTAGAATCCCATCCATAGAGGAGTGCTGCAAGTTTCATAGAAAAAACAAATCCCCAGGAGGAAGAAGATACTTGCTTACCAGAGTGCAAGAAATTACACCCTGCCGCCCGGTTTGCGGGTTATGATGTGGGTTACGAAGTGGGCCTTGCCTCCCTTTGCAATTCACGGGCGCACACAAAAATATCAGGAAGGCGTTTCAGTTTTCTCGGCGGCTAATCGGAGCAAGCCTCGGAGGATACTCGCGTTTCGAATGATTGAGCGTGGCGGGCAATCTGAGGATTGACCGGCGCAAAAGGCTTCACTAAGATTCAGGCCTCTGGGCGGATTCGTTTCTGCAAGGACCATTATGAATCGTTCGCGTTTGTTGATGATTGGACTCGTGGCGTTGGCCCTGGGCGGCTTCGTCAGCCTCATGGTGTACAAGAGTTTGCAATCGAGAAATACGGGCACGGTGGTTGGAGCCGATGTGATTGTCGCGGCTAACGACATTCAAGTAGGAGCCCGGATTGAAGAGCACGATGTGCGGGTCGAAAAATTTCCGCTGGCCGATTTGCCCCCGGGAGCTCTCACCAAGCGATCTCAGGTGATGGGGCGCGGTGTGGTCGTGCCTATTTATAAAGGCGAATTTTTCTTACCGAACCGGCTGGCGGGGGAAAACGCCGGCTCCGGCTTGCCGGCACTGATTCCTCCCGGAATGCGCGCCGTTTCGGTGCGGGTAAACGAAGTCGTCTCAGTGGCCGGATTCGTCACGCCCGGCACCCGCGTGGATGTGCTGCTGACCGGCACGCCGAATGGCGGCAACGATCCGCAGACTACGACCGTGCTGCAAAACGTCGCAGTAATCGCCGCCGGCAACAAGCTGGAGCGTACTTCGACAGGCGAAGCGCAGAACACTCCCGTGATCACTCTTCTGGTTTCTCCCGATGACGCGCAGCGGCTCACACTAGCCAGCGCGGAAGGCCACATTCAGTTGTCGCTGCGAAATCCTCTCGACACCAGACAGGACGAAGTTCCCGCCTCCAACGAGAAGGGGATCTACAAAGGTGGTGCGCCGGCTGCACCGGCGCCCGTGGTGCATCATGCCTCGAGCAAGAAGAAAGCCGAGCAGCCGGCCGCTGCGCCTGCTCCCTCGGTGCTGAGTATTGAAGTCTACAAGGGCGACAAGAAACAAGAAGTGGTGAACTGTTCCGAGGATAACTGCACATCGAAGTAATCAAGAGTGAGTGAAGGAAACAAGCTCGATTTCGCAATTCCCAGAAGCACACAGCACATTCCTCACAGGGAGAGGAATTTGAAAATGAAAGTTCGCGCGCCACTCGTTGGGATAGTCGTGTTCTCGATGGTCTTTTCGCTAGCCGCCTGGCCGGAAGTGAGCGAGCAACAGGGCGCGCCCGGACAATCCGAGACTCCCGGACCTCCTACGACAACCCAGACAACGACCTTGCCGCCGCAGACGCAGCAGACTCAGGGCTCGGCCCCGTTGCGTGTCATGGTCGGCAAATCACTGCTGATCAACACTACTGAGCGCCTCAAGCGCGTCGCGGTCACCGATCCGACGATTGCCGATCCAACGGTAATCACGCCAACCCAAATCCTGGTGCATGGGCGGTCTCCCGGAGAAGTGTCGCTATTGATTTGGGATGAACTGGAACGCTCGCGGAGCTTCGATCTGCGCGTCGATGTTGACGTGAGCACGCTCGCCGATGAAGAGCGTCGCGTGTTTCCGGATGAGCAGATTACCGTGACTCCTTCCCGTTCGGCCGTGGTGCTGTCTGGCCATGTTTCGACCGAGGACGTTTCGAAACGCGCAGCCGAGCTTGCATCGGCCTATTCCAAGAGCGTCGTAAACGTGCTGACTTTCGGCCCTGTGGGCGCGCAGGAAGTGCTGCTCCAGGTCCGCTTCGCGGAAGTGGATCGGACGGTCCTTACGCAATTAGGCGTCAACTTTGTTTCCACCGGAGCGGGTAACACAGTTGGAACCACAGGCACGGGTCAGTTCGGCGGATTTGGCCAGCAGACGATCAACCAGACCACGGGATCTGGCGGCACTTTCCAGAGCAACCAAACGATCAGCAACGTTCTCAATCTTTTTCTTTTCCGCCCCGACATTCACTTTGGCGCCATCATTGAGGCGCTGGAGACGAAGAATTTATTGCAAATTCTGGCGGAGCCAAATCTGATTGCGGTTAACGGGAAGAAGGCCAGTTTCCTGGCTGGTGGACAGTTTCCTTTCCCCATCGTGCAACCCGGCGCCGGCTTCACCGCGGTCACTATTTCGTTCAAAGAATTCGGCGTGAAACTTGAGTTCACTCCGGTCATCATGCCGAACGGAAACATTCACCTCACGGTCGCTCCGGAAGTGAGTGCGCTCGATTTCAGCAATGCCCTCACCATCTCGGGATTCACAGTTCCCGCGCTGAGCACGCGCAAGGCGGAAACTGAATTCGAACTTCAAGATGGTCAGAGCTTCGTCATCGCCGGTCTTATCGATAATCGAGTGACTGACATTTACAACAAAATACCAGGCCTGGGCGACATTCCGATCCTGGGTAATTTTTTTCGCAGCAAAAGCGCGCAGAGGAGTAATTCGGAGTTGATGGTTCTATGCACGGTTAAACGCATCTCCCCGAGCGCTGAAGCGCCACCGCCTCCCAAGGAAGGAAAGCCTTACTTGGATAGGGACAAGTTCGACAAGGGACATAAGTAGAGAAGCCCACAGACGTTTTTGAGAGTTGCAGGTTATGCCCGAGCTTTCGGTCGTTATCGTTGCCCCGGACAGTGAGCAGCGCACTGTGCTTCAAGTGCTGGTGGATGGAACAAACGTCGCCCGCACCGTTCACACGTGCGCCAGCTATCCGTTGGCCGCTGCCGATCCCGTGGTCCGCAGGGTTCGCGCCGCAAATCCGGATGTGACGCTGGTCGATATTCCTACCGACAATGCGCCGACTGCTTTGCGAGCCATTGAACTGCTTCACCAGGAAGCTCCGGAATCCGCGGTATTTGCCATCGGCAGCATCAGTCAGCCGCAAGTGATCGTGAATGCCATGCGCGCGGGCGCCCGAGAGTTCATTGAGCGCCCCACCACGACGACCGATTTGCTGGAGGCATTCGTCCGCCTCACCGCCGCTCAGCGCCGTGTGAAACAGGAAGGCGCGCGCGGCAAGGTTTTCTGTGTAATCAATGCCAAAGGTGGAAGCGGCGCTACCACGGTTGCCGTCAATCTGGCGCTCGCCTTACAGTCCTCCCACGGACAAACTGCCATGGTCGACGTCGCGCCGCTTGGACACGCCGCGCTGCATCTCAACGTGAAGCCGTTGTTTTCAGTGGCCGACGCGACTCGCAATTTGCACCGCATGGACGCTTCCCTGCTGGAGAGTTTCATGGTGCGGCACAATGGCGGATTGCAACTGCTGGCCGGAACGAGCACGCCCGCAGCCATGGATACGTCGACAGCGGAATTCGTAAAACTTTTCGACATGATGGTCAGCCACTACCGCTATGTCGTCGTGGATGTCTCGACCCGTTTCGACGCGAGCACGCGGCTGGTAGCCAATCTTTCCGAATGCGTGCTTCTGGTGGCGTGCACCGACGTGGCTTCCTTGTGGAGCGCTGCCCGGGTGCAGCAATATCTGGGAGACAGTGGCGGACGCGAGCGCGTGCGCCTCGTATTGAATCGCTTCCGCAAAGTGCCAGGCTTCAGCGAAGCCGATGCCGAAGCGGCAGCCGGAGCCAAGCTATTGTGGCGTGTGCCGAATCAGTATTTTGCCGTATCTACGGCAATTGACCGTGGCGTGCCTTTAATGGAGCAGAGTCATACCGAAATAGCGCGGTGCTTTGCCGGACTGGCGCAGGAATTGACGCGAAACGACGTCGAAACCAAGCGGGCCACATGGTCTCTGTTCAAGACCGTGTAAGCGCCTTAGCATAGGGGTACGCTGTAAAGAGTTAAAGAAATGAACTGATTTTCTTTGCGTTCTCGGCGATCTCTGCGTTTGAAAATGATTTAACGCCGAGTTCGCAAAGACCGCCGAGAAGAACGTAATTGCTAATCGTACATGGCTAATTTGCAGAGCTTCGAGAGGGTCGAGTACCAGCAGGTAAAGGCCGACCTGCACCGCAAGATCCTCGACCGCC
This sequence comes from Candidatus Sulfotelmatobacter sp., assembly GCA_049584475.1. Taxonomy (GTDB): domain Bacteria; phylum Acidobacteriota; class Terriglobia; order Terriglobales; family Acidobacteriaceae; genus Sulfotelmatobacter. The sequence goes on from JBAUXX010000048.1 coordinate 97,239, forward strand.
TCGACCTGGAGAAACTCGGCCGGGCCGCGGGGAATTCCGCCCGCGATGAAGTCCTCGTCGTCATTCGCAATGCCGTTAACAGCGAAGTTGTGCCCCTTAGTTTCGCCGAGCGAGAGCGGCTCTCGCGGGAGATTCTCGATGAAATCTTCGGCCTTGGGCCGCTCGAGCCTCTGCTCAAAGACCATACGATTTCCGACATTCTGGTGAACCGGTTCGACCGTGTCTACATTGAGCGCGCGGGGAAACTCGAAATAACGTCGCTGTCGTTCAAGGATAATTCGCATCTGATGCAAATCATCGAGCGCATCGTTTCGCGGGTGGGCCGGCGCGTCGATGAGTCTTCGCCGATGGTGGATGCCCGCCTGGCCGATGGCTCGCGCGTTAACGCGATTATTCCTCCGCTGGCGATTGACGGCCCTTGCCTCTCGATCCGCCGTTTCGGACGCGAGCCCCTGACCGCAAGACAGATGATCGAGAATCAAACCCTCACCGAGCCCATGCTGGAATTGCTCTCGGCCATGGTCAAGGGGCGGCTGAATATTCTGGTCTCGGGCGGAACCGGCGCAGGAAAGACAACTTTGCTGAATGTGCTCTCGGGGTATATTCCCAACTCCGACCGAATTGTCACTATCGAAGACGCCGCCGAATTGCAGTTGAAGCAGGAACATGTCGTCCGCCTGGAAACGCGCCCACCCAACATCGAAGGCAAAGGCGCGGTGCGGCAGCGGCAACTGGTCATTAACAGTTTGCGTATGCGCCCCGATCGTATTGTGGTCGGCGAAGTTCGCGGTGAGGAAGCGTTTGACATGTTGCAGGCCATGAACACCGGTCACGAAGGTTCGCTTACTACGGTCCACGCCAACTCTCCCCGCGATGCTCTGGCCCGCGTGGAGAACATGGTTTCCATGGCCAATTTGAATATTCCCGAGCGCGCCGTGCGTCACCAGCTTGCTTCTGCTTTGCACGCGGTTGTGCAGATCGCCCGCATGAGCGACGGAACGCGCAAGGTCATCACCATTTCCGAAGTGGTTGGCATGGAAACCGAAATGATTACCATGCAGGATATTTTTCAGTTCGAGCGGACCGGCATCGACGAGAACGGCAAGGTGCGCGGGTCATTTAAAGCCTCGGGCATACGGCCAAAATTTGCGGAACGCCTGGCTACCTCGGGAGCTCGCTTGCGTTCCGCGCTCTTCGAAACCCGCGTGGAGGTCTGAGGCGATTTCATGGCTGCCCTGCTGGCACTTCTCGTCTTTCTCGTCGTCGCGCTCGCCGCGTTTGCCGTGGGCTCGCTGCTTGACGACCGCCAGGGCCGCGCCCGGCTCATCAAAGAACGCCTGGCCAACGTGCAGAAAGCTCCCGAGCGAGCGCCCGAAGAAGAACTTGCCCTTCTCCGCGATCAGCAACTCAGCCAGATTCCCGCTCTGGATAACCTTCTTCGCCGCTCCCCGCGCATTTCCGCGATTCAAAAGACGCTGGCCCAGGCCGGGATGAAGATGCGAGCTGGAAATTTTCTCGGCGTCTGCGCCCTGGCCGGAATTGCCGCCGGAATCGCCGCGCTCATGGTGAGCAAGAACAATCCTGCCATCGCCTGGTGCGCGATGCTGATAGGGTTGGTGATTCCCTACTCTTACGTTTCTTTCCGCCGAAACAAGCGCTTCGAAAAATTCGAGGAGCTTTTTCCCCAGGCTATCGATACGCTGGCTCGTGCCGTGCGCGCCGGCCACGCCTTCACCACCGCTTTGGAAATGATTTCCGATGAAGTAGCCGAACCGGTGGGAAGCGAGTTCCGCAAACTCTATGAAGAGCAAAAATTCGGCATGCCAGTCCGGGATGCTTTGCTGAACTTCGCCGACCGCATACCGCTAGTGGATCTGAAGTTCTTCGTGACCGCAGTCATGCTGCAACGCGAAACCGGCGGCAATCTCGCGGAAATATTGGACAACCTCTCGTATGTGATCCGGGAGCGCTTCAAAATCCAGCGCCAGGTGCGCGTTTACACGGCGCAGGGTCGGCTTACCATGGCTTTGCTGATGGCCATGCCTCCGATTATCGTCACCGTGATGCTGGTGTTGAATCCCAGCTTCATTCGCCCGCTTTTTTCGGATCCTATTGGCCACACGCTGTTAGTAGCCGGCATCTGCCTGCAGACGGTTGGCTATTTCGTGATTCGTAAGATTATTAAGATTCAGGTTTGAGAGACGCGCGCAGAGAGAGTTGTAACGACAAAAAGCTTAACGGCTGGAACTTTTAGCGATGTTGCCCATAATCCTGACCCTTATCGTGTTCGTCACCATCGTGCTGGTGATTTTTTCTTTCGGCGCGGCGGCCGTAACCCCCAGTTCGATGCTGGGCGCCCGCCTGCGCGCCTTGGGCGGGCGACAACAAGCAGTCAGCGAAAAACCGGCCCTGCGCGAACGCTTCGAGCAGGCCCTTGACCCCATCAGCAAAGCCATTCCGCTTTCTCCGGCTGACGTTTCGCGGACGCGCGCCTGGCTGATTCAGGCCGGCTACCGCGACGCCGGCGACGTCAACTATTATTTCGGCGCTCGTCTGATGCTGGCCGCGGTCGGCTTCGCTGGAGTGGTGTTGTTTTCCGGCTTCAACAGCGGGTTTCTGCTGGTGGGCGTACCCGGCTTCGGTTTCTTCATCCCGCGTTTTGTTCTCAAGCGCATGATCAAGGATCGCCAGCGCCGGATCACGCTGGGCCTGGCTGATGCTCTGGACCTCACGGTAATCTGCGTGGAGGCGGGTTTGGCTCTCGACCAGGCGTTAATGCGCGTCGGCGAGGATTTGCACCACGCCCACCCCGACCTCAGCGACGAGTTTCACCTGGTCAATCTGGAAATGCGCGCCGGCAAGCCGCGCGTGGAAGCCCTGCGCAACCTGGTGGACCGTACCGGCGTTGACGATATCAAGTCTCTTGTTGGTACACTAATACAGACCGACCGCTTCGGTACCAGCGTCGCTCAAGCCCTCCGCGTGCATTCCGACTCCCTCCGCACGGAACGGCGGCAACGGGCCGAAGAACAGGCTGCAAAAACGACCATTAAGATGGTTCCTCCCCTGGTGTTATTTGTTCTGCCGTCGATTATTTTCGTGACTATCGGTCCAGCCGTGATTGAACTGATCCGGGAACTCGGGCCGGTGTCGGGAAAGTAAAAGGGCGGAAACTTCTGGAGCCGTTGGAGTCATGACCGTATTTTCCCCGCAGGGGCAGGCATTCAATCGCACCCGTCAGGCGTATCTGGCGACAGAACTGTCACTCGCCGATACGCACTGGTCGCGCCTGCGCGGTTTAATGGGAGCTTCGGAGCGGGATTTCGGCAACGGGCGCGGCCTCTGGATCGTTCCCTGCCGTGGCGTTCATACTCTCGCCATGCGCTTCCCTATCGATGTGCTCTACCTGAGCAAAGCAGGCACCGTGGTGCACATTGAGCAGAAGTTGCGGCCCTGGCGCTTCGCCCCAATCCGCATGCAGGCCGCTACAGTGCTGGAACTTCCGAGTGGAAAGGCTGTGGAAACTGCGACCGCCGTGGGCGATAAAATTGAGATTAAGCTGAAAACGGACGTACCGGAAAAGGACAAAGGAAAGTTGCCCGCGTGACTCCTACGCTCCAACTCGAAGAAGAAGCAGTCCATCTTTATGAAGCTCCCAAGCTTCTCGTGGAATGGACTCCGCGCTGGCAGGATTTCGTCACATCGATCCGGCCCGCGATGGCCAAGTCTACAGCCCGGCTCGCGGGAGAGGCGGCTATTGGCGTGCCGCCTTACCAGAAGATGCTGGTCACATTGGCGGCTGAAGCGCTTCTGATTTTTGCGGTCATCATTATTCCATTTGAAGTTGCCAAACTGCGTCCTTACGTTGCGCCGCAGCCTGCGAGTCACGACATTATTTACTACACCGGAGACGAACTGCCGCGCACCGAGGATCTGGGCGGCTCTGAGTCAGGAACCTCCGGCCGCGCTGGTGGTAATCAGGCGCATCATCGCACTCAGACCATCAAGATCGCCCGCGGCGGCTCGCTGGCCGCCAGAGTCGTAGACGCTCCGAATCTCAAGCTGCCGGCTTCGCGCGATGCCGTGGCCAATCTCCTTGCTATTAAGCCCAACGCGGGTCCGCCACCGTCGGAGGGCCTGCGCTCTTCGCGATCCGTACCGAACGTCAACCCCAACGTGGTAGCTCCCGCACCTAATGTCACGCGGGACTACACACGCAACAGTCTTTCGGTGGAATCCATTGTTCCACCTGCGCCGAATGTTTCCCGCGACCGTCCCTTGACTGCGCCCGACTTTAATTCTTCTGTGATCGCTCCCGCGCCAAGCGTGTCTCGTGATCGCACACTGGTTGCGCCTCTGCTGACGCCGTCCGTGGTCGCTCCCGCGCCAAATCTTTCGCGTGATCGATCGCGTTCCGCGCCGGCCATGAACGCCAGCGTCATTCCACCCGCGCCTGACGCAGTCAATCACGACATTTCTCGTTCAGCCGTGCAAATGACCAGCCCGGCCGTGATTCCTCCGCCAGTGACCTCGCCCGAACGCGAGACGTCCCGCAATGCCCGGCTTAATTTGCCCGCACCTTCAGTCATCGCGCCGCCGCCTTCCGCCGATGTCTCTCCTGACATGCGGCGCATGGCGAGCGGCAGCGTTCCCGATCCGTCGAGAGCTGTCGTGCCGCCTCCGCCGCAAACGGGATTGGTCAGCACTTTGATTGGAAAGATTTTCGGAACTCAAGACGTCGTACCGCCTCCGCCTTCGGTAAGTAACACCGGCACTTCGGGCAATCCCAGTGGAATGCGCGGCGGCTCGGGCAACTCAATTGGCACAAGCGTGGTGCCTCCGCCTCCTTCGGTTTCAGGCTCGGGACGTTCAGTGTCCGCGTCGAACGGTCAGGCTGGCGGTACAAACGTGGTCCCACCGCCGCCGTCAGTTTCTGGTTCAGGACGCGGCTCCGGCAGCAGTCAAGGATCTCCCGGTGGCACGCTATCGACGGGAAATGTGATCCCTCCGCCGCCTTCAGTCGGCGGCGGTAACGCGGCTTACGGCTCCGGCAGAGGAGCCCGAGGCAACGGCTTTGGCGGATCGATGGACGCTGGCTCCGTGCTTGCACCTCCGACCGGCGGCGGCAGCGGCGGTGGCTCCGGCGCAGTTATATCGACCGATCCCGGCTCGAAAGTGGCCGCGCCAAACAACAACGCGGGCGCGCTAGCCATGTCTCCTTCGGGCGGCGATCATCCCGGCCTCGGAGGCTCCGGCGGCGGCTCGAGCATTGGAC
>JBAUXX010000049.1:0-79418 GCA_049584475.1 Candidatus Sulfotelmatobacter sp.
GGTGGAGGCGGAGCTCCCGCCCCGAGCGGCGCCAATGCCGCACCAGCAGGGTTTGATTTGATTCCCAGTGTTCAAGGGAGAAACGGTGTGCAGGTGCTTTGCACCGCCAACGTCGTGCTCCCGGCAGGCGAAAGCCAATTGAACGGGCTACTGAAAACGCGCGATGCGGTTAATGGAAGTCCTTCCTGTCAGCAAAATTCGGTGACGGCGGTGGTGCGAGGGGTCCCGCCGGAAAAAAAACTGCTGGAAGACCTGCTGGTCAGCCCGCCGCGGTTGGCGCTCCGCGCTCCAAGCGCCATCGGCGGACAACTATTCACGGTGTTGCATACTTCGCCAGGATCCGCGACTGGAGAATGCTTTGACGTAAACGGAATCGGTTCTCCGTTGCAAGACCAAGTCGCGGTCATGAAGGTCGATCTTGAGACATCGCCAGGTGGAGCGGCTGGTGGCAATCTCACGTTACTGGAGCGATCAAGTCTCGGTTCGTGCTTCACCAAAATAAAGACGGATCCAGGCGAGAGCGCGGCACAAATTGCGGCTGCGATGGCAACCGCTATTCAGGCTCCGGGCATACCCGGGCCTTCCGCATGCCCGTCAGTGCAAAATCCTCGCGACATCGTTGCTGACGGAACTTCTGTCGTCAGCGTGCTGGCCTCGGAACTACAGGTCTGTAACAGTGACAAGAACTTAGGCTTTTTGATCGGTCCGAAAGAGCTGCCTAACGTGCAGCATCGTGCCCTGCAATACGCAGCCAAATTCCTGTGTGGCCCGATTAGGCGAGAAGGCGACGATCACGACCGCCATCATTTCGCCGATGACGATGACCGTTGGCGGCACGAGGCTGGGCCGGCGGCCGACGGCATATATTACACCGCCATCAACCTGCACAATCCGACGGATAGGCGAACCGCAATCCGACTGAAAGTTGCCGTGGCACTCGATGATGGAAAGCCCGGTCCGATCTCGCGTTTTATTGACTTTATCTTGGGGCCCGACGAGGCCATCTCCATCGACTGCCGTCAGATCAGCAAGTTCCTCGAAACAAACCACGGATTCACCGAGGGCTTTGCAGTAATCGAGAGCGACGTGGAATTGGATGTGGTCGCGGTTTACACGGCGGCCGGCAGGGACGGGAAAGTGCAAACTCTGCACACCGATCGAGTGCCGGCGCGATTACAGCAGTAGAGGATCATAGAAGTGCTCTTTTTATCATGCAGAGGCGAGACTTCGAGGCTTCGCGCCACAGTTGTTGCCGGAATCCTGATCTCCGGAATGTTGATCATCGGGCAGGGCGCTCTTGCCGCTGAACCAACAACTAATCCTAGTCTTGTAATTTGGTGGAACCAGGCCGCGCTCGACGCCATACGAATTACCAGAACTTCTCCCCCGATTGCAGCCCGCGCCTTGGCGATCACTCATACTTGCATCTTCGACGCGTGGGCAACATATGACGGCTCGGCGATCGGAACCGAAAAGGGTGGCAGCTTGCGTCGGCCGAATGTAGAACGCACTCTGGCCAACAAGGAAAAGGCATTGAGCTTTGCCGCTTATCGCGCCCTCGTGGACTTGTTTCCCAGCCAAAAATCGACCATGCTGGATCCCCTCATGTCGGAACTTGGATTCGATCCTTCCGACGACTCCATGGACACCGCGACACCAAGTGGTATTGGAAATGTGACTTGCCGGGCAGTGCTCGAGTTTCGGCACAGAGATGGAGCCAACCAGACCGGCGGCCGGTATCTAGGGGCCTACTCCGATTACACCGGATTCGGTCCCGCCAACACGAATCAAGTGCTGCGCGACCGCAATCGTTGGCAGCCACTGCTGGTCAATGGGACACCACAAAGGTGGCTTCTGCCACAGTGGGCTTTGGTGACGCCCTTTGCTCTGAGCTCCGGCGCGCAGCTGCGTGGGTTAGCTCTCTCTAAAGGTCCCTTTGTCTATCCGACCGCCGCATACTGGAAACAGGCCTTCGATGTTCTGGAGTTGAGTGCCCAGCTGGGAGATACAGAAAAGGTAATCGCCGAGTATTGGGCGGATGGCTCGGGCACGATTACTCCCCCAGGACATTGGTGCGTATTCGCCCAGGAAATTTCGCGCCGAGACCGGCACAATCTGGACCAGGACGTGAAGTTGTTTTTCATCTTGGGCAATGCGCTGATGGACGCTGGCATCGCCGCGTGGGACGTGAAACGCTATACCGATTCCATTCGCCCGGTTACCGTGATACGGACATTGATGGGGAACCAGCAAATAAGAGCATGGGCGGGACCGGGACTGGGCGTGAGGGTGATTAATTGCAAAGATTTTAGGAGTTACCTGCCCACGCCAGCCTTTGGCTCCTATGTCTCCGGTCACAGCGCGTTCAGCGCCGCGGCTGCGGAAATCCTGAAGCGATTCACTGGAAGCGATAATTTCGCAGGCTCATTCGTCGCCGAGCCGGGATCGTCGCTCATCGAAATTGGTCTCACGCCGTCGGTGCGCGTGACGCTTTCCTGGTCCACTTTTTCCGCAGCCTCGGAGCAGGCCGGAATGTCGCGCCGCTTTGGCGGCATCCACTTTGAGTCAGACGACCTGGCGGGTCGCGCCCTCGGACGCGCGGTGGCCATCGAAGTGTGGAACAAGGCGGCAACTTACATCGAAGGTGTGAACATCGACCAAGTCGAGATAAATCGGTGATTGGGCAGGAGCACCGATTACCTTTGCACTGGTCGGTCCTGTCCAAACTAGAGGCTCCCCCAAGGCCATTTGTTGGCTTACAGTAATAGACGCAGCTTGTAGAAGCGATGAAGTGAGATACTAAACTTGTGGGAAGTCTGTCCGGAAAGGCGTCAATCGTCGCGCAACGTTTGCTAGTTAAGAAGGAGCGGTCGGCTGGCCGAGACCGCCCCGCGCGGGTTAGAACGATTGGGAGAACCGAGCTTCGAGGAATTCGCCCAGCTTCGCTGTCGCCTTGAATTGTGGGACGGGATCGAGTTCCTTGAATGCAGAGGTGAACGCATTGGAGAGACTCCAGATCGTACGAGGCTGGAATTCGTCGTATTTTGGCTCGAAGTAGAAGTCATGCACGCTGCGAGCCAGGTGTTTTGGAGCTTCCAGTTTGCCCTCGATGAATGCCTCGTAAATGACCACCTTGGCGGTGACGTCCGTGAGTTCGCTTCTCTGCCAAGCCTCCACTTGTTTTCGCATCGGCTCGAAGTTGCGCTGCATTCGATCAACGCCAACCGAGATGCAGTCGATAAGCGAGAACGACTTGGAGTGTTTCGCAAGGACGGGAGTAAAGTCTCCGGCGAACGCCATGTTCGAGCACACGAACACGCGATACCCACAGGTCATCGCCAATCGCATGCTTTTATCGTGGGAGTTGCGTAACCCGATGGAGAAGCGGCACCCCTCCATCTCCGTGGCGAGGTCGAGAACCCCAAAGGCCTTCATGCCGTCCGGCGAGACTGCGTACTCGTCATGAACGACTCCGATGTGGCGAAAGCCAAGCGTTTCGACCAACGCTTGCACGATCTCATGGTGTGGGACCGGGCGGTGCGTTTCCGTTGCCGCTGGTGTCGGCACCAGCGCTAGTTCTTCGCGGCCAATCGTTCGGCCGCCGTATCCAATGAGCGTACTTGTTTCTGACATATTTCTATCCTCCTTGGTGATTTGAAACAAAATTCTGGAAGGGTGAGCAAAAACGCGCGCCGCCGCGAAGACTAGCCGAATTGCTCGCAAAGGGAGAGCGAGGTCGGGAGAGGATTTCGCTCACCAGTGACGAAGGTCGCGAGGGCAATTGACCTTCGCTTGTTTCATCTCAACTGAAGCCGAATAGTGATGCCTGTTCGGGAACAGCTGGGCGTCCGCGCCGTCTCCTACCTGACAACGCTTGCGGCCGCTGTCCGAAGACCACGATCGATGCGGTGTCCATGGCGCTTTCAACAAGACTCGCGGCGTCAGCCTGAGTATCCAGCAGAATACCCGGCACTTCGATGGATGCTGTGTCATCGTCGCGATGAGCAGAGGTTGAAAACAGCTTTTCGTGTTCTGTGTTGAGGGCTCTCCAGACGGCGTCGGCGCTTTCGCCGATACCGTTCCGTTCGACCAACTCCCGGGCCATCGCCGAGAGCATGTCATCGTCCTCATCGATGCTCTGCAATCCCTCGCCGGCAAACTTGCCTTCCATGGTGAGTGCCACGAGGAGCTTCTTCCCCATAAGGCGCAAACACGATGTCTGCATTGTCCCTTCCGAGCAAAGAAACTTCACACGCACCGGCCGGCGCTGGCCGATTCTCCAGGACCTGCGACTGGCTTGACGCAAGGTATGTAGGGAGTATCCAGACTCGTAGAAAATGATGGTCGGAAAGTCCAGCAGATCGAGGCCCGTCTCCACCAGCTTGGGATGGCAGATCACTACTTGTACGCCGTCTTTGACTTGCCTGGCGTACCAAGCTTCGCGCTTAGAGGTATCAACGCTCGCTCGCAAAACAGCAGTGTGGATACCCTCGTTGCTCAGAATTCGGTGCAGTCTGGCTGTGACGTCGTGTTTCTGCGTGAACACGGCAAAAACCTGGCACCGCCGTCCCTCTAACAGTTCCTTCTTGATCTCCTCGATTAGTTTTCGTTCCTTCGAGTAAATCTGGTCTTCGGGAAGGTCGCGGGGTTCTGCAATCACGAATCGGACCCTGCGTTTGACTTCAGGATCGAACTCCGTTCCGTACAGCGTTCCAATCCCGTACGGGTGATCCGGGTACAGCAGGAGAGTATTGAGCATCGTGCTCAGAACCGATCGGTTGCCCCTGTGCGCTTTCAACGCCTTCCGCATGTCCTCTTCGAGCTCGCGGTACGCTTCTCGCATCGAAGCGTCCATTGGCACACTCAGATAAGTTTCCTCGTATGGCGGGAGTTCCCCTGAAATGTCTTCGAGGAACACAAAGGCACATAGTTGCATGAGGAATTCGCCAAACAACAACGGGGATGCTCCCGGCTTGCGCCGGACTGTGCTCGTGGCTTTGGCTTTAGAGCAGGCATTGTTCGCCGGTTCGACCTTGGTGATCGTTTCGAGGACGCCGTAATCCTGAATGAACGACCTCCGGCCTGTGGTGCCCCACTCGTAGCCATGCTCCTTCATCCTTCTCGCTTCAAGACGAAAGAGAGTGTTATACAGATCGTCCGCGTAGCCACCGAGCAGTGTGCCGGTCAAACCAACAATCCGGTCGGTGCAAGAGGCCAGCGTGCCCAGAGCATTGCCTTGCGCGGTATCCCCGGCCAGTTGGTGAATCTCATCACAAATAGCATAGTCAAACCATTCCGGCATGTAGCGCCCGATGAACTCAATCGGTGCCATGCGGCGGATCTTGTCCGCGTCCGCCTGCCAGAGCGGGCTGTGCAGTGGGCGACACGACTTGTCGCCCCTGGTTTCGATGGTCTCGGCGATTTTGATCTTGTCGAACTCACCCGCCGTGAGTCGGCTATCGTCCACGATCACCGGCTTGCCCGTGTCGGAATTCACCACGCATCCAACGTATGGGCCAGAGTGTGGTACCCGGTAAGCATGGCGCCAGAAGTAACCGAGCTTGGCTCGTTCACGTCCGACGATAAACAGCGATGGTCTCCCGCAAAGCGACAACCAGCGTTTCCGGGAACTCTGCGAACCCTTCCGTAGTCGCAGCTCACTCAACGTTGTTTGCAAACCTTCCCGCACGATTCGCCCCTGCCTCGACCGAACCTCATTGACTCCGTGTGCTTTGTTCTCGTCACCACCATTTCGCAAATCGTCGATCAAGAACACGCGTATTCCTGGCAAGGTCAGAAACGCTTCCCGCGCCCACTTTTCGACCAGGTGCGGTGGAACCATCGCTAAGGCCGTAAACGGACTTCTTTGGTGGTGGACATGGATCGCTCCCAGCGAGATCAGTGTCTTGCCGGTACCGCATTCCGCGACCACCATGGCGGTGCGTGCCTGCTGCCAGCGTTTGGCGACTCCCATTATGGCGATGGCCTGTGCAGGGAAAGGCCTTCGCAGCAATCCTTGAATCCGAGAGGAAGCTGCATCGTCGAATTGGTGCAGCGCTGGATACTCCTCGAGAATGCGCTCTCCCAAGAGCGCGGCGTGACATCGCATGTAGTCGTAGATCGTGGGCAGTTCTGGCATGGAACTCCTCTGGTACGGGGAGGGATTTGTGGAGGAGAACGGGAGAACGAGCGGAAAAGTAGGAAGAAATCGGTATTGCAGAAGGCTAGTTGGATGGCAGGAAGATATCGCGCAGACTCAAGCTCGGCCAGCGGATCGAACCAGTCTCAGCCGGGAGACTGACGGCCCCGCTCTCCACACCCCAACAGAGCCAATCAAGAAACTGCTCTTTCTCGCCCTTGACTAGTACCGGATTGCACCCGATCCCGATCAATCGGACGATGCCCTTGTGCGAGTTCAGTTCGCCGGCAAACCAGTCAGCCCAGTCCGGTATTCCGGGGATTCCGTGAATATGGGCGATGGAGGCCCAGATGAATCCGTTTTTCGAACTAGCCAGCAGGGTTCTTCCTGAAGTCGCCGATATGTTGCTGGAAGCGAATTCTTCCGACAAAGCAATGAGGTGACGCAGAGGCTTCTTGCGTCCGGTAATCTGTACCGAGCCTTTGAAGCACTGTGCGTTTCGTTCGAGACAGACCCGAATCGGCTGTACGTCCGGCCCCTCGACCATGAACTTGTCGCCCAGGGAGATGGCCGCGCTGACCGCCGCAATCTGCGTGTCCCCGCCTATCACTGAAATGAGATGGGCTTTGGCCTGGCGGGGCGGATCGGGCAATACCTCCCCGATAAAGCGGTCGAGCCGCAGCTTGATGCTGGTGGTAGTCTTTTCCGTGCTCTTCACGTAGGCCAGCCAGCCGAATCGAAGGTGGGCATTTCTCATTGGGCCTCCTTCCTTTCGTGCGTGAGAACCTGGGTCTTTCCGTTGGCAAAGACAAGCGTCAGCTCGTGCGAGAACCTTTCCCGGTCATGCAGGATTTTGGTCCCGTCCTCTTCCTCCTCTTCCCAATGGTCCGTGAATTTCACCGAGCGCCAGTGGGCAATGTGACGATCTTCTCCCTCCCCGAATACCCCATTGAGCATTCCGGCGGTGCAGAGCAATCCGACATGGCCCCCATGCAGCGGTGTGAGCGGGCGGCCCTTGACGTCATTCAGCTTGGGCAGAAGCACACGTCCCATCTGTCGGTATGCGGCTGACTCCAGCAATAAGTCTTCCACCTCATCCAAAGGAATACCCACATGGGTCAGGACAACCGGCTCGGAGGCTGGAACCTCGTACTGAAATTCGGAGCTGTCGCCCAGAGGTTTAAGCTCGACCTTCGTTGCCAGCCCTTCCAGGTAGTGCACGCCATCTAACAAGGTCGTATCAGAAACCTTGGAATGCCGTTTGCGGCGTGTTCCGAGCACTACGATCTGTTTGTATTCGAGGCAAGCCGGCTCGGTGAGTCGGAACACGCGCAAATCCGTGAAATGTTCGATTAGCAATCTCGCACATTTTGCCAATCGCATCTGGGGAATGACGAATACCAGCACACCACCCGCCTTGAGCCAGCGATAGCAGTGGTCGAGGAAGACCAGTTCCAACCTCTGGTTGTTGCTCTCCCCAGATTCCCAGTCGTATGGAGGGTTCAGGTAGAGCAGGGACACCGCTTCCGGCGGGCACCGCACATCCATCGCGTTCGCATGAAGAGTCTCGACTCCCAAGGCTCTTGCTTGTTCGGCACGATTGGCATCGATCTCGATGCCATACCGATGAGCGGTTACATCATGCAGCAAGTGGGTGAACGCCACGCCATCTCCTACGCTTGGATCGAGTGCCGAGCAGTCCGAGGCGAAAGCGAGAAAATTCTTGAGCCTAGCGGCTTCCGCCACGGGCAATGGGAAAAACCCCAGCTTGATTTTTCCAGGCGGCCTCATCTTGCCACTCCATTGAGCGCCTGCCCCACGAGCTCTTCCATGCCATCGGAATCGGATATATCGCTCACGGCGATGAACGAGCAGAGGCCGTTTACGGGAATCGGCCGCTCATCCTCAATTCGGTAGCCGCGCTCAATGTGTTGTTGCTTTCGTTCTTCAAACAAGTTGGCCCTCGTGGTCACACGAATCCTCATGGCCATCCTCTTTTCGCATTCGTTGGTGGATCAGGTGAAAGTCCGCGTTGGGCAGGTCGTCGAACGCGGCATTAATCTTTTTGCGTGCGCTAGCCCGTTGGGGAATTCGATTGGGATGCCTCTGGCTCGCTCTCCTTCCCTGGAACGAACCTCTCCCAACGTATCGAAAATCTGCGGCGGGGCTGTCCCCCGTCGTAGAGCTCGAAAATGAGTTCACCGGAGACATAGAGAGCAATTGGCATGGGAATCACTGGAGGGCAAGTGCTATTGGCACAAGGAGGAGGATTGTGCTCGACCATACTGATCCTCCTTTGCTGCTGCTTCGTGCCGGACGTCCGCGCTTACTCGGTTCCAAATTACAAGCGCTCTGCCTCGAGCGAACGATCTCTTGCCGCAAGGGGCACGGCAGAATCCGCAAACGATTCACGCCAGTTCGGAAACGGACTCCGGCTCGACCTGCGAAACTCGATGATCAAATTCCGGATCGCCCCGCGGCGCTGATGCAGTGCCTCCACCAACCGATTCAGACCGTCTCGGTCTCCTTCGTACCACTCTTCGGGAATATCGGCAGCGCACTGCCAAATGGTGTGAGCATCCATCTCTTCGGCGCGACTGAGCGCCGGCTCAAATGCTTCCCATCCCATCACACCCCCGTAAACACAGTTGTTCGCGTATGCACCCCGAAGGGGAGAATCGGGAAACGTCCAATCGCCGGCATTGAAGCAGTAGCCATGATCAATAAAGGTTGCGGAGTATCCCTGCCTTCTCGGCGCTTTCCAGAAGATTGCCTGCCGTCCATCGCTGTTGCACGTCCACTTGTCCAGGACAAGGACGCGGGCGAAGTCGCTGAGATTGCGAACGCCCTGCAGCAGCTCACGAGGCAAGTAGTCGAGCGTCATTGCAGAACTCTCACAGCCCACGTACAGCGATCCAAGTTGTTTGCCGCTGCAGCACGGAATCTTGGCATCCCCCAGGCTGATGCGGAGGTTTTCGCTTTGCTCGATCAGCGAGGCAGAGACTTCGATCGCTTCCACCCGTGGCATCGGCAGCCCTAGCGCCAGTCCCAGGTTGGTGGCTAGCATCTCGTTCGCGAGTACTCGGATATGCTGGGGATTGTTCTGGAATTTCGTGACGTAGCAGGCACCGTCAGACGCCTTCAAGAGGTGGGATTGTGCTCCGCCCCGAAGCGGACGTAGGTGTTGAACTGCGGAGATGCAAGCAGTCACAGGGACCTCCTTGGGGTCATGAATGGATCAATGAAAGGGGAAAGCGAGTTTGGCGACCTTTGAACTTGCGCGGGATTGGAGCATGGCAAACTCGCCAGCATCTAACACAACCTGGCTCGGTAATCGGCCGGAGGTCGTGAAGGTATCTTTTCTGCGTCTCTGGAAAAGCCTTTGCGTTAGGCTTTGAGGATGCCACGCAGATCAGCACAGCAGAAGACCGGCGCCAGGGGACATCGATGGCTGATGGCTCACATCGAAGAACATCCTGATTGGCTAGCTCGTGACTTGGGAGAAGACTATGGTATCGACATGGAAGCAGAGCTCACGGAAGGCGGGCTACACGGCGAAATATTGAAGATTCAGATCAAATCCACAGCCTGCGCCGAACGCCGGAATGGGCAGGTCGCAATTCCTGTTGAGAGGAGATATGTCGAGTATGCCGATACGTGTCGATATCCGGTGATACTAATGTTTGTAGCCATCGAGACGAAAGAAGCGTGGTACTTGTGGCTTCAAGACTGGCTGTTAAGAATGCGAGGTGCGGAGGGACGGCTGGATCCTAACCAGTCGTCCTGGACCTGCTGGGTTCCGCAACATCAGACCGTCGCATCAGGGCTGAGCGGAGAATTGAAATCCATTGCGCGTTGGAAGGGGGAGACTCAACTCATTTTGAGTCTCATGGACGCTCTCCGCTCTGCGGCCGCGACCTATGACCGCAACACAGTCGACCTCCTGACGTCGATCGTATCCGCCAAAGCACCGACTGTTGCGGACGCTTCTCTCAACGCCTTAATTGATCAGGCGATCAATCTTGGCGACGGGATGCGCGCCACGCCAGAGGGCAACGCGATTGCCGATCAGCTTTTCGCGCTCGCGCGCAGGCACGGCGCTCGGATCTCTCGACCGACCGTTCACAATTTGGTGGTTCGTGGCGAGTCATACTCTCGCGCCGGCCTTGCGGCTTTGGGGATTCTCTATGACGAGTTCTTCGAACACATCGAGTCCCTTGGTCTTCCCAACTACTTTCTCAATATTGAGCCTCGGGTCGCTTTCTACTGTGCCTTCAGAGAGGCGTTCCCAAAAGAAAAATCCATTAACCCATTTGTTGATCCAACAGGGTTTACCTTCGCCGGCCTGCAATACGGGCAGCCTGACATGTTCTGGGACAAATATGCGAATCGCGGTCCCTCGGCACTACTCGATTACCTTGTCCCCACCAGTAAGGTCTGATCCTCCGAGCGTTGTTGCTACGCATTGCTTATCACTTCAAGGGATGAACGGGCAGCGGGATCGAGAGTTATTGAATATTCGCCTCTCGCGGACTAACCTTTGAGTTGCGTGCATGGACGTTGCACCAACTAGACATGGCCGCATCCTCCGGAGCATCTGTCAACCTCGCCTTCGTCAGCCAGAAATGGCCTGGAATCCAAATTGAACATCTCATTCTAGAGGCGACCGATTTCGTTGTCTGGATCGACAAAGATGTAGACATCGACTGGCAGACTTCACAGAAATACGACGAAACCGGCCCCAAGGATCCAGCTGAGTGGAATGCGGTGCTAAACCGGGTGGCAGCCTTAGAGTGCATACCCAATGATCACCACTCAAGAAACATTCGCTTGAATTTCAAGAGAATGATCGGCGAGGGTGTCGCAAGGGGCCTCGATCACGATTACGAGAGCGCAAAAAACATACTCGATCAGGCGGGTTCATACATTTCGGATCGCAATGTGGAGATAGCTAGGTACTGGCAGCTTTCGACTGCCTGCATAGTAGGAGCTGTTGCTTCGCTGGCTGGCGTCACTATGTGGGTGATGCGGGACGTCCTTACCCTGAAGTTGGGAGAATCCGCCTTCTTTCTCATCTTGGCTGGCGTCGCTGGATCAGTTGGCGCGGTCTTGTCCATGATCTTCCGCATGGGCCACAGCTATCCCACAAGCGAAGCGCCAAAGCATCTGCATGTACTCGAAGCACTGTCGAGAGCAATTGCCGGATGTCTTTCGGGGGTTCTGATTGCCGGGGCAGTTAGAGTTGGGCTAATTCTTCCGGTCTTCGGCCGCACCGGAAACACATCTGCAGTAATGTTAATTGCCGCAATGGCCAGCGGCGCCAGCGAGCGGTTGGCACCTTCCCTGATAACGCGGCTGGAAGGTGGTTCAAGCAAGCGTCCACCAAAGAAAGGGGAGAAGCATTGAATCGAAAAGCACTTATCATCTCAAATCCCGGCGAACCCGGCGCGGAGAACTATTGCGCTGGAGTGCTTAAAGATGTTGTGAACTACCAGTCATTCTTGACCAGCCCAATCGGAGGCTTGTGGTATGGTTCGGAAATCAGTGCGATGAATAGGCCTTCAGCAGCGGAACTTCGCTCAAAGATGAAGGAACTCTCCAGCTCCGACTACGCCTTGGTTATGTTCTGCGGCCACGGCTGGCACTCCACGGCCGTAGATTCGACATGCGTCGTGCTGCGAGAGGGTCAGGAGGTCGATTCGGCTGAACTGCGGCTTGCAAACACGAGTCAGACCCTTGTACTCGATTGCTGTCGCAAGAAAGGTCCTTGGATACCAACTGTCAGGGCCCTTGACGAAAAGCTGGCGAAAGCTGCGCCAAGAATCAATCCGGATGACTGCCGAAAATACTATGACAAGCGAATTGAGGAGTGCGATCGTGGCCTTGTCGTGATGTACGCATGTAGCATCGGAGAATTCGCCAACGACGACTCGGAAAAGGGAGGCTTGTATTCGTTTAACTTGTTGAATGGCAGCAAGGGTTGGGCGAGGAGTTCTACGGTAGACACATCGTCGAAGGCTGACATCCTCTCCGTAGTGAGCGCACATGAGCAAGCCGCGACGCTCATACGTGAGTCAAGCGTAAGGCAGACGCCCCATATTGAGAAACCCAGGACCAGTCCCTATTTTCCGTTTTGCATCGTCGCCTAAAGACAATGGCGGTGGAAACCTCATGCCCTTCTCGTAAATTCGGGATACGCCAGGGTTTCTCGAGTCGCCTATTTAGCTGGGATTCTCCAGTGAGGTTACGATCTGCCGCAGTGTTTTGAGATTATCCACCTGATCAAGTGAATTCAATCTCAGAGACCCAAGAACTCCGGCGAAAGCTGCCAGACCGGCCTTCTCTCGTGCGGCCTCGGCTCGGCGCAATCCTCGTTCGGCTGCTTGCATATGGGCCAGCGTTTTTTCTTGCACGGCTTGGTCCTGAATGTCTTTGGGATTCCACACTCTCGCGACGGTCTTCAATATTCCGCGATACATACGTTTTCCCACCACTCTCTCCATTCCCTCGATTTCGCGAAGGACATTGCCATTTGCGGACGTCCCATTGCTTTTCTGACTGCCGGTCTTGTCATTCGCAGCAGCTGTTCCTTCCGATGCCTTTGGATCGAAAACGCACCGGGGTCGAAGACCCTGTATCCAGCCTGCGGGTGTGGCCCAGCCGTCCAGTTTCGGAATACTCTTAGGCCGCTTGCGGTCGTCCAGATCGACCCACGTTCCCGTGAAGTAATACAGATACCGTCCGAGTCCAAAACAGGAACAAGCTCTCTTGAAGGATTGTGCTTCCGCAGCCGTGGCGGCGTTATCGTCGTCGGCCCACTCTTCTCCAGTGGCCGAATGCGAACCCAAACCGAAGATGGTCAGCTCACAAGTGACCAGCACTTTCGCGACGATCTTCTGATCCTTACTCCGCTCAAAATTCGCGCTGGTATGAATTGTGTATCTGCGTGTCCAGCCCGCCGGAGTAACCAGCGTATTGAGTCGATCTGTGTAAGCTCTCTGGTCGGCGTAGGGCATAACCTGGCCACGTGGCGATCCGCCCTTGCTGGTGTTGGTGACGCGCCATTCGATCACTGACGGATGGAAGGGTATCTCCAGATTAGCGATCAACTCCTTGATCTTTGTCGCGCTCAGTGTAAGGGCAGTGGGGATGTTTGTATCGCTAATCGGCGAAGCAGTCTGCTGCACTGCCGTGGTGGGAATATTTGCAGAGTCATTGGCGTGTCCGTTGGCTGGGCTCATGACAGCTCTCCCTTCGTAACGATGTGCAGGAATCTCCCAACCGCTTCAGAATGGAATATCCTGGTCCACAATTTCGCCGGAGCCAGCGTGAGGAGGCTGGTCCTGATTCTCGTTGTGGGTTGGACCTTGATGGTCGCCGCCGCCGTTTCCCCGCCGGCCGAGCAGCAGCAGGTCGCGGGCGACGATTTCCGTGCGGTATTTCCTCTCCCCGCTCTGCCGGTCCTCCCAGCTTGTGGTCTGGAGCTTGCCTTCGACGTACACCTTGGAGCCTTTGGCGATGTACTCCCCGACGATCTCCGCCGGACGCTGCCACGCCACGATGTTGTGCCACTCCGTCCGGTCCTGCCACTCACCGCTGCGATTTTTGAACCTTTCGTTGGTAGCGAGGCTGAAGTTGGCGACCGGAGTGCCGCTCTGCGAATATCGGACCTCCGGGTCCTTGCCAACGTTCCCCACGAGAATGACTTTGTTTACACTCTTTGGCATTTCTCTTCCTCCGATCTAAGGATGTTTGAAAAGAAAAAGCAGGGCGCCCATGACCGGCAGAGCGCCCCGCGAGTGATTCGGCTGATCGACCTTTGTCGGGCCGGGATTTCGCATCTCCAGCGACTTCCAGCGTCAATCACTCACGCGGCAATCTGCCGGTGCATGTCTCGGGAACTCCAATCAAAGCGAAGCAATCAGAGTGAGTCTCGATCGATGGCAAGAAGAACAGAGGCAGTCGGGGAGTCGGTCGGTCGAACAGGTGCAGCGTAATTTCTGGAAGTTGCTGATGTTTCGTTTTGCAAGAAGACGTGAATGGCATTGCCGCGCTTAGGCATCGGCCGTTGAGCCTTTAGGCGCTAGTCGTGATTCAATGCGCTCACGGCTTGGCTGGTCTCCGAAATAGCAAAGGCCCACCAGTTCCTCGCCAGCCTCGGCGACTAGCCCGACGAACTGGTCACGATCGATCGAATAGACACGACGGGAAGGTCCGGCGCGGATCTCAAAACGTGCGCGAGAATCGCAGGGATTGTCGGGGAATTTGATCTCGATATACTGTCTACGCCGTCCCAGTTCGAGGAGAAAGCAGGGCACGACAACATTCGAGACCTGCACGATTTCTTCCACGGTCGCAGCTTCAGCGGGAAACCCTCGAAGGCCAGCAAAGATGTAAGAGATCAGACGAGCCCTGGTGCGCTCTCCCCATGAGTCCGGCTGCACCGCGAGCTCAAGGATCTGCTCGTTCAGTGGCACCAGGAAGTGAGCGAAGCCCATTTGTCGCAGATTCTCGACGAGAACAGAAGAACTGTCCAGCAGGTGCTCACATTGTTCAAAGATTTGTGCCGCTTCGTTCGATCCGATGCGGGGGATTTTCTGTCTATCCCGTCCGCGATTTCCGGTTTCGGTATCAGGCATATTGATCCCTCTTTCCCGGCGACCTGGGTGGCTCCGGGTTGTGCGCCACGAGACCTGCCCGAGTTGTGGACGGCAAATTATAAGCGACAACCGAGCTCTGGACCGCGCTACGATCCTGAACAATACCACCGAGCGCAGAGGCACAGTTACTTGCGAAGCCTTGAAGGACAACTCGGAAAGAATGGCAGGATGAGCGAAACAGATGTAGTTAACTCCCAGACAGGATTCTGTCGCACCTTTTTTCCAGCAGTCGTGCCAGGATCTCCGAATCGTGGGCGGCGTCTACGGGATCGCGACACAACGCGGAGCGAAGCGCTGTTTTAAGCCAGAGAGAAGCGGCTGGGTCGGCAAGAACTTCGTCAATGCTGGGTAGATCAATCGCTCCCGCGTTCTGGCACATTTCAAGGCCCTTCACACCGCTTCGCCAGCAATTGCATTGACATCCGCGCTCCGCCCGTCGGCTACATCAAGAGCACCGCAATCCTCCGCCCGGTTAGGGGCAATTGGCTTGGGTCCGAGCAAATGACAATGACGGCAGCCGACGCAGCACACGGCAGACGTGATTCGGTGGGCAGCATCTTGGAAGTCGTTTGGCAACACCACACATTCCCCCGCCCGTGTGTAGAAAACCGGACAGACGGTGCCGCGGAACGCAGCATCTTTCCCCCACGGCTCCATCTCCAGGCCGCCCCTTCGGCCATAAAAAAGGACGGAACTTATCAAGCTTGGCCTCGCGCCCTTCCCGGACTCTATGAGCGAATGCCGCGTGATGAGCAGATCGTAGATTCGCTCGATCCGAAGCATTTGCAGTCGGACCAGTACGGGCGCGACCACGATCGCGTGCACGCCGTTTACGCCAATACTGTCCACGCGCTGCAGCCAGGGCAATGCCTTACCTTGTTCATCCAAGTAGCTCGCGTACGCGCCTATCTCCGCGACCGCGCCGCCTGACTCGACTCCGCGAAGCACGTACTTCTTTGCCAGGTGTTGATGTTCGATTGACACCGAAGGCTGACAATAGATGCCGGCTGTTCGCAGACATCTCAACGTGATTGGTGGGAGCCGTAGTCCCTGACGTGCCAATACCTCGGCCTCCAGACGCCTATTGTGAATGGTGAGCTGAGTTTCCATACTCAATGAGCCTCCTGACTCGAATCGGGTGTCCCAGAGTCGCGCGTATCATTTCCTTGGTGCAACCGGCCCAGCACTTGTACTTGCGCGAATCCGAAACCGAAATGGCCAGATTGTCGCCGCTGCGATCCCGTCCATGATCTGCACAGGATGGACAACGCGCCCAGTAGTTTCCGCCACGCGTGCATGTCGGCCGGACGTGGTCGAGGATGCGAAATTGTGGGCGGGTCAGATCGCAAGGCGGCAACTCAACTCTTGGTTTCGGACGAAACTCTTCCGGCATTTTGAGTCCATCGATGAACCGGCCCATTTCGGTTTCTGTGATCTTGCGCAGACGCTCCAGATACTCGAGTTGCGCTTCGAGCCGGTAGTCTGCCCCGTAAAACCAGTAGCGCCTTTCAGTAGCACGATGGATTCCGAGCGGCCCCCGAATCGCGTTGCCGAACTGCTCAGGGCCGAGTTCATCTTGACGCGGAAATACTTCGATTCCTTCCGCCAGACCAGAGCCGCCCTTTACCGGCACTTTCAAGCGAAGCGCTAGGTTGTAGATGTAGATTCGGCAGTGCCTTGCAAGCAATGGCTTGTCGGCAAAGATCCAGAGGTGAGCGCCGCGCCGCGACTTCTCCAGCGCCGCCTCGACTCCATCCTGACCCAACTCCCATTGAAACTTAAGAAGATCTTCCAGCGCATTCTCATAGTCGGCATCGATTGCCACCCACTTGGAACGCTGTGTCTTCGGATTCAGAGCGTAGATGCCAAGGGTCACCTGCCCGTTCAAATGCTCGCGGATGGTCTGGGGTGAAATCCGGCAATCCCGCTTCGGACGATAGTAGTAGTGCTTCCCATTGACGCCCGGTTTGTGGGACTGCAGGGTGTAGGCCAGGCGATTTACGAACAATGAGAAATATCTCTGTGCCATCTCCGCGCTCGCTTGGCCTACTCCTTTCATAAAGCCTCCTCGGTAAACTGGCCGTCACGCCATCGCATGTTTCGCGACGCCCCTCCGGAGAAGCGCCGGATGTGCCGTCCACGAGACAAGGTTGTATTCCGTAACAAGCTCGTCGAACTCGGCTGCAGTTAGGCTGTCGTCACGCCCCAGGTCGAAGACCACAAAGTAGAAGACCTGCAGCTCGCGGTCGTACAGATAAATGGCGCCGGACGCAGGCTCGTCCGGCACGGTTTGTAGCAACAGGACGCCCTTGGGCATCTCAATCCAGCGAGAAGCCTGCCCCTCGCCGAGGGTGATGAAAACTTTCATTACGTGCTCGACATTAGCCTCCTTGCGCAGACCAATGTCCTCTGCGGTAAACAGCGGCTCAAAACTTACGGCTCCTCTGCTTTGAGACATGACGTGTTCCTCCTAAAATTCCCCTAACTTGCCCAGACTGTCCGCGGACAGGCACACCACCGAGTTCCCACACAACCGAAGTACGATCCGTTCTGCGGATTGCGCCGATGACAGCCGGGCAACCGCATGTGAGTTCGACAACCGCATATTTCCGCTGCTTTAGCCAATAAAGAAACTGCCGACTCGCGGAAATCGAAGTCATCGCTGCAGTGCGGGGTTGCGCAACGGCATTCAACGGGAGAGGTCAATTGCTCATCGACATGAGACCGGAACTCGCGAAGCGACGCATGTGCTGGCGTTAATTGCCAAGCGGATTCGCACGCCGATGGAGCGCATGCGGATGAACCGAAGTTGGAGCGCAGCCGGATGTAGAACCAGACCGAAACCAGGTGGTCAGGTCGGATCGGAGGCTGGGGAACGTGGTAGGCCGAAGGAAGTCTAGCTATGTAAGAGCACGTCAGAACACAGAGATACGAAGGATCTAACAAAGTCAAAATCAGGGGGTAGTCAGCGCGCAACTCGATGAGAGACGGCATGTTACCGAACCTTCAAAAACGGCATACCTATCGCGTCCAGACCGCGTAAAGACGGTGAGAAGACGGCAATGAGAAGCCAATGAGAAGACAACGCACCGAAGATCGATAGAATCTTCATTGAAGCAGTTCCCGGAATCTGGTCCCAGTGGCGTCCCCGCGAACAAAGACCCTGGTTTCAAGAAGTGTCTGCCTAAAATCTCTGGCGTTAGCAAATGCCAACTTTTTGGGTACGGATTCAAACTCATGGATGAGATGAACCAGCACCTCCATTCCGGATGTCAAATACAACACGCAGGCAATTTGGCGTTCGGCATGAAGCGCAGCGCGTACCCGTTCGTATTGCTTCGAGCTTTTTAGAGTGCGCTCATATTCCAGTGCGAATCGTGCTCTGTTGTCGCCGATCCAAACGTCAACGATAGCGTCGTAATCCTTTTCGTACGGAGACCGCGAGATCGTATTGAAGGATGCGACTTCGACTTCCGATTGCCAACTGGCAAGCAGGTTCTTGTGCGCCAAAGCGAGCTGGATTGCGTTCAATTCGAGCGCGTGAAAAACCTGGGAAGAGTGAGGCAGGTGCTCAGTATTCGATTGCAAGACTGTAGTGAACTGGCCATGGTGTTCGAGCAAAGCAATGCCTTCTTTGGTGATCCGATAGACGGCCGACCCCGCGCAAAAGATACCGCCACAGATGCTGATGTGACCCGATTTAGCGAGCCGCCTGACGCGCCAATTGAAACTGTCCCGTGAGCGATCCGAACCGCCAAACTTCATCAACTCAAATAGCTGGTTATGGCTGACAAACCGCGAATTGCGCACCTGGCGCAACAGGGGAATATCACGCTCCGGATTGATGACCAGGCCGCCTTTGGCGTAGCGCATAATCAGTACCCTTCAGTCGATAATTTCGTCTTCGAGCAAGTGCAGTGAAGCGCCATGCCGCAGATTTGGCGCAACTCTGAGTTGCAAAATGCCGAGACCGCTTCGCACCCGGTCACCTGGCTTCATCAGCAACATCGCTTCCTGTTCTTCGCCGATGTGGCTCACAGCGATAGGAGTTGGAGATGCTGATCTGGCAGAGTCCTCGAAGCGAAGCGCGCCGAACCTGCCGCTTGATACAACCGAGAGGAAGTAATCGGGCCGACACGATTTGGCGACTCGCCGTCGAAACAGTACCCGATTCCCGCCGCGGGCAAAGACGAGGTCGCTGCACTCAAAGATCTCCCCAACGGCGCGGCTGGGGAAGTGCGGGTTGAAGTCTCCCACTCCGTTAAACCGGATCAAGCCAGGAACTACCCAGTAGCGTCTCATCTTGTTTCCGCACCGCACGCCGGTGGAATTGAAGTAGGCTGCATGCCTGGTATAGCGGTAGCGGTCATCGGGATCACGGCCGAACCGCGCCCACCAGTTACTGCCGAATTCCAGGATCTTGACCAACATCATTGAGGTACTCCATCAGTTCCCGATTGATGTTCTGCATGGCGCGAATACGATCCGACGCTGGAAGCTTGGAAACACTTCCCACCCTCTCGACGATAGAGGGCGGGATATCCATCTTTTGCTGGGCGAAGTACTGGCAGAGATCGGCAAAGCGCGTGCTTTCCTCAGCGAACTCCTTTTGTTCAGCAGGCAGTGAATTCAGCCGTTGCTCGCGCTCGTCGCGGTCCTCAGTCGTACCCAACTCGCAGCCGGGCTCGAACTTGTCGAGCGCTCCGGATTTCCTCTTCGACCGGTTCTCCTTTTCGTCTTCCAACATCTCTCTGCAAACTCCTTCCTGATTTGCGATGGGGACTAGACTCCTTTCAGGCTGCGGTTCCTCTGTTGCTCTTCCTGGAGTCGACGGTCTGACTCGTTTAGCTGACGGCGCAATAGCTTTGCCTCATCCTGGGACCGGCCAAGTTGTTGCTCCAGCGAATTGACCTTCATGATGAGGTCCACATCTGGCTTGAAGAGTCCAATCTGATCGACAGACAATGTTGCGGTCGCTGCCCTCGTCGGACGACCGAGCGCGGATTTGGTATCGCTGCTCTTTGTTGACGCTACCTGGCTGGCCGGTATGCTGGATGCTCGGCTACCGACGGTCTCGACTGAGAGACGCTCTTGCGCCTCGGCAGGTGGGACATGGGAACGCAGTGCAGATTCTCTGAGCGCGGTAACCGAATCCATCAAGCCACGATTCTTAGCTACGGCCTCGTCCACTTGAGCATTGGCTCGAGAGAGACCGTTCTCGTACTGCATGAGCACCTCCGCCGCTGTCCATTCCCGAACGGTTTGTACTCTGTGCTGGTAAACAATGATGATGAACAGGCACGCCAGCAACCCTAGGGCGATCACGTTCGACCAGAAGTAGCCGTTCCTGACGGTCTCATCGACAAGTATCTTGCGGTTCTCGTCCAGACACTGCCCGTAGTCCTTGTCGGAGGCATTGACACTCTTCAGCGCGAAATCAATAAAGCCATCCTTCGGCTTCGAGGACGGCGCTTGGCCGACAGGATCGCCGGCGGGGCGCGCCTGGGCGAAGCAAACCAGCGCAAGCATCGCCAACAAGAGCCCGGCAAGCCCAATCCGAAATGTACAGCTCACATCCATGTCGGGCGACCATTGCGGGTGGCCAAGCGGCCAGCGCGACGAACAACTTCGGGGTCTTTGAAGCGCAGGTTCGCGCCTTCAATGTGAGACACCGCGTGGAGCCTGGGATAGATTCTCGGCTCAAGTCCCGGGAACCGGTATCGGCGCGGCACCCTGACATGCAGATGGGAGTGGAGGGTACCGAGCCGGTTGTCGGTCATTAGGATTTCCATCTGGCCAACGGGCAGATTCTTGATGTGCTCATCCTGCGCCCGAGTGTCCTTGATGTCGGTTTCGCTCCCAAATCCGACAGGTTCGTACTTGTCCTCGAAGACCCCAGTGCGCTGCACGGTCAGGGTGCGCCGCTTCTGTGGAATGCGCGCCGATGCTTTCAGGAAATACTGCGCCGTCTCCTCGTCCTTGGTGCGCAATAGCATAGTGGTATTCGGCGCCGAGGACACGTCATCTCTGAACCCGCGACCCACGGTCAGAAGCTGCGGCAGCGCCTGCAGCGCGAACAGGAACGCCGTGTTGGTTCCCCGTGCCGTCTGCAAGATCTGGGCAAAGTTCGAATAAGCAAATGGCGCAAACTCGTCGAGAATGACACTGACCATCGGTCGGTTTTCGCGGCGGCGCTCCTGCTCGTTTTCGTAACGCTTGCCAATCATCAACTGCATGTTCTGCAGCAACATCCGGCCAAGGGCCGTGACCGCCTTCGAGTTCTTGTTGGTATTTAGCGAAACGAACAGAATCAGTTCCCGGTCGATGACTTCGTCGAGCGAGAGCATCTCATCGTAGGCGCCAGTGACAACCGAAAGTTCATCCTGGAGGAACGTCATCAACTGATTTAGCAGACCCTGGATCTTGGTGATTCGCTCGCGGTCTTGCAGGGATTGCAGCAACATCTTGGCCGACATTTCGAAATTCAGACGGCGTTGATTGCTAATGCCTTCGAGCGTCTGGAGTCTGGCGCGGGCAATCGCGATCTGCTCCCGTTGGACTACTGGGTCGAGCGCCATCACCATCACGTCGTGGAAGTTGTAACACTTACCGGTGTAGTTCAAAATGCGCGAGATATCGGTGAGATAAGTATCCTGATGGCCGTGAAAGAAATCTTCTTCCTGATCGAACGATTCGAAAACGAGTCCTGAGTGTTCTTCGTACCGCCCCGCATCACTGAAGAAAGGGTTGTAGCGCACGGAGATGTCCGGTCGCGAGGGGCTGAGCACTCTCAATTGGTGCATCCGTCCCGCGGCCTCAATGGCCGGCAGAAGATCCACGAGAAACTCCTGGTCTCCTTTGCCATCAAAGATCAACATGGGAATGCGGTGCTGGTCTTCGGGAGGGCCGAGCACTCGGAACACATCCTGGGTGATGATGTTTTTCAGAAGCGTGGTCTTGCCGGAACCGGTTGCGCCGAAAACCACCGACTGCATCACCCGCGTCGCATCCGGCCAGGACCATGGCTTGCTATGCACGTCATAACCAAGGACGATCGCGTTCTGCACGTACGCGGACCCGACTGCGGCGCGGTCCTTCGCATCGCTTATAAACAAAGGAGGATGAGGCCAGTTCGCCTCCCGCCGGCGGTGCAGAGTAATCAGATGCCAGGCCACGGCGATGCCAGCAATCGACGCAAGGAATACATAGAGGCAACCCTCCACCAGTTGCGACGGGCGGAGGTGAAAGCGATTTACCAGGATGTAGGAACCGCCGGCGAGCAAGATAATCGCAACGATGGCCAGGGCGATGGCAATGCTCTCTTCCTGGTTCCGATGGAAGGCGCGGCGGCCAAGCTTGTACTCGTTCTCGACGGTCATGACCACACCACGCTGAAGAACAGGAAGACGCAGGAGATGAGCGCAAGTACGATAGCCAGAAATAAGAAGATCGGATTCATGCGCAAACGGCCGTGCTCGTCACGGGGCTTCAGGGGATCACGTATGTAGATCCGCAGCGCATCGCGAAGGCCCTCCCTCGGATGCTGCCGATGGAAGTCTATGAGCCGGTCATGCATCTCGCCGAGTTGTGTATCCGATTTCATTTCAGAGCACGACGGTCGCTTTTACCCCATCGCGAAACACAATTTGCACCACTGCCGGGGATTTCAAATCCTGCCGAATGGAAACCACTCCCTGTGTGGTCTCTCGAGGGTGAAGATCATCGACCTCAGCCTCTGCGTGAGCGACAGGCAGGGCGAGTTCCCTCGTACCGCCGAGTTCTTCGAGCATGGCCCGGTCGAGCTGCGTGTGCGCGAGGTTTGCGAGCGGAATGGGCGAGTCGTCGGTCTGTAGCTCGAATGCCTGTGGCGTATTCACACGATAGAAAAGGTCGCTGTTGTTCTCGATCGTGTAGTGGATATAAAGAGTGCTCCTCGTGCGAAACACCCGTTCCACACGCACGGTGACCTGGCCTCTCATTTTGCGCGTACTTTTTTGCTTGATCTCCTCGGCTCCCATGAGCGCACGGGTCAGCACGACGTCGGCAAATTGATCCGTATCGGTCTCCACAACCGGCTTCGGAACCGGGGGCGCGGCCGGTTGGGCAGTATCAATCGCAAAACTCATGTCCTTCACCTCTTGCGTGATTTCAAGCTCGTAAGCAAACCGCCGGGAGGCCGTCCAAACGAACAGGTCCGTTGATGCCCCTGATTTCACAGGCTTGACGAAGACTTTGTTCGCCTCTCTCTCAATCTGAAAATCTGAACTGCCAGCGGCCGCCATCGTGACCGGCTCATGAAATTCCAAAACCGTGAGATGGTTCAGGGCGGTTGCAACGTGGACGACGGCATTCGGGCTGGGAGTGCCCGTCTCTTGGGACAGCGCGGCGATGACACAAAGGCTATATATAAGGATAAGCAAAACCGTTCTTTTCATAATCCCTTCTTAAGGCCGTGAGCGGAATCCTTCCGGATTCCGCTCAAAGCGGTTCGTGCCTCACATAACCCAGGGAGCATCGCCCGCATCCTCATCGCTGAAAGCGCCGGGATTAAATTCCACGGCTTCATCGGCGGCAGCGGCGGGGATTACAGCCTCCGCTTCCTCTGATTCAACGCCAGGTTCAGTTGATGTTTCTCCCTCGGCCTGCTCGGTTTTGTCGTCATCGAGGAGAATCTTCCCGTCCACGTACTTGAACAGGAATGTGTGTTTCTGTCCTCCTCCTTTAAGTGGGTCAATCAGGAAAGCCCGGCCGGACGAGTCGGTACGGACGAGTCCTTCGTAGAGCCTTGGAACGTGCACCCGTACGGGCTTGCCGCCCGTACGTTCCGCAAGCTTCAGGATCAGTTCCTGCGGAAAAGCAAGAAAGAGAATGGAGCCGCTGGAGCGCTGACCGGTACATACGATCCGATTCAGCGCCTGCAGCCAGCCCATGCGATTCTCCGCCTTGTTCTGTGCCCAGATGCGGATGAAAGCGAGAACCGCTTTCATCTCGTACCTGCCCCGTTCCTCGTCACCGCGGCATGCGCCGTATGCCTGATTCATGGCAAACAGCATCTGCCGACGCAGCTCCTTGTCGGAACTCTGCCGCACCGTGTCCCATTCAGCCTTTGCCTTCTCCAGCTGTTCTTTGAGTTGTTCTCGTCTTCCAGCTATCTTGCCAACCATCGCGGCGTAAATCCGATTGACGAAACGGCAATCTTCGAGCATCTCGCGGCTGACCTGTTCGCCAACCACGAGTGCCTTAAACGCCTCAATCGGAGCTTTGTTGATCAGCAGGTCTTCGATCTGCTTGCGGACGTGGTTATAGAGGTGGCCAATGCGGTCGGTCTTCTCCACCTCCAGATGGAGTGGTAAATCGGAGCACCGGCGTTCGTTCTTGTAGCGAAGCCAGGGCGCCTGACGTACTCGCCGGCGTATTTCGGCGACCAGTCTGAGATCGGGCTGGACTTGCCATTTGAGGCTGTCGAGCGCGTTCTGAAGTTCTTTGGCCAATTGCGCAGCCAGGTCTTCCTCGCCCGCTGCCCGGCAAGAGGTCATCAAGTCGGTGATCGAGCCGATGTGATTCCCTCTGGCCTTCATGGCTACGTGCTCCAGATTGAACCAGGGGTCTTTCGCCTTGTTCGCTTTGTTTTTCCCCTGTTGCTGGCCGAGACCTCGGGAAAACCGCTCCTTTACAAACCGCGGGAACCGGTCCTCCTCGACCACGCAAATCCAGTCGAAATCAAAATCGCCGCCATTCTTCTTTGCCGTCTCGGAATGCAAGACATACGCGCCCTCCAGTCGAAGCTGCCGTTGCACCAACTCGCGAACTTCCGAATCGGTGAACTTGCAGTTATTTCGGCAAAGATCATTGCTAAGGTGGACTGCGATCTCTTCGTCCGAGAGGTTTCCGAACGGGAGGAGATCGTCAACCATGCGTATCGGATAGCGGACGCACAGGCCATGTTTCGAAGCCAGCGGAACGATGGCTTTGTGTTCGGGAATCCAGTCGGCCCCCGAAACCACTTGACCATCTTTCAGGAAGAGATATCCGTCATCCATAAGAGCAAACGCGGGGAGACGAAAACCTCCGCTGGTCGCTGCCTTAAATGCCCAGCGCGCCAACAGCTTGTTGAGTTGGTTGTTGACATAAGGATGACGGACGATTTCGCCGCTGGCATCGGCCAGAAGGAGCCCTTCAACGACCCGGAATTCTTCGCTGTCCGGCTCCGCCCCATCCGGTAACGATCTGTCCGGATGGTGGCCGAGGATTTCGAGTAAATCCTCGTATCGACCCTCGCCCACGGCCTCACTCAGCTTGGCCACCTGCTTCATCGCCTGTGGCAAAATTTCCAGCTGAATTGAGTCTTCAGGAGCATGTTCTACGAGCGTGTAACTGGACTCAAACTCGAGCTGGCGGGAGACTTCGCGAATGCCAACGACGACATCCCCGCGAAATCTTCTGCCCGGCCCGAAGATCGAATACATCACCGCCGGTGTCTTTAGCCCCGGTTTGACCGCGCTCTCTGGCAGAACAAAATCCGCTTCCAGCGCGTCCGAGACATCATCCTCCATGATTTTGAATGCGCCTTTCGCCTGCGTATCAGCGAAGGCCATGCGGAATTGGTAAAAGCGATCTTCCGGGAGACGTTTCCCGGCAACTTCCCGATTCGCGTCCCTTAGAAGAACTGACTCTTCGGCCTTGTACGGTTTCTCGCCGCTCTCCTTTCCATAACGCTCGCGTCGTAACCGCTCCACTTGGGCCGAGAGGATTTCGTCATCATGCTTTTGTCGGAGGCGCTGGAACATGGGCCGCCTGATCCATCCGCGGCAGTCGTTGGTTCCAAGTTTTCGGTCAGGCACAACCAGGACACGCGCCTCGGGTTCCTCCATCATCACCTTGCAGGGCGAGACGAGGATTCCGAAATAAACAATTGCTGCTTGCGGCCAGTGCTGGAACCGCTCGGCAATCGCCTGGCTGTGCTCTCGGTCCACAAAATAGAACTTGCCTTTCTTTGCGGAACCGCTCGCGCCTACTAGTTTGTAGTGAGCCCCGTTCCAGACGAGCCGGGCCAGAGCGTTCTCGACCTGAGATTCCTCGAAGTCATCGAGAAGCTCGGCCGGCACGTTTACGCTGGCCACCTTGATTCCGGGATAGAGCACGCTGAGTAGCGTGTTCTTGAGTGGCTCGAGATCGTGCAACCGCGGTGCGATCCGCCCGTTGCGGTCGATCTCAAGGTTCTGGAGTTGGTCGGCCGGGATTCTGTAATTGTTCGTCGTCGTATTCTTCGTCATTGTTTTTTCTCCTTAACTATTTGTTTTTCCTGGGAGACCCAGGATCGAGTTAAGGAGTTTGCGTGACCGCAAGCTTCGGCGCTCTCACCTGGCTCCCGTTTCAGTTACTGGGCCAGGCTTCGAGTGCAAGAAGCGCCGGTCAGCACATTTCCCCGCATAAAGCCGCAGGGTTGCTCAAAGGACCAAAATCAACGTCTTGGTCACCTGAGAAGCGTTTGTGCTGATGTCATCGAATTAGCTCTAAATTGTTTTCTGGGCGACGGCCTGTTTCACGATCACAGGATTACCGCCATTCACCTCCGGAACCGCCTTCCATGCCGTCACCGTGTAGAACGGCTGGCTGGTTCTGAATGCCTCGATCAATGCCTCCCCTTCGCTAGCCATTTCCTGGCCGAGTTCCGGCTTCGCCGGAGACGATCCGGGCCTCACGAGAAAATAGCGAAGGCCTGTGTCATTGCCATTCCGCCGCCTTCTCGGTGCGGCGGCGCTATCTGCTTTCGCCGCCGCCAGCCGATCCGTTTCTTCTGTAGTCCCTTTGCCTTCCATATTCAAAGCTCCTTCTCAGCTCTACCTGAGACCCAAATCTGTCTGCTGCAGCACCCAGTCGCGTTTTTCCCCCTCGATTGCTCGTTCCCAATACTCGCCGATCAGCAAGCCGCTTGGGTTTTCCTCCGACCGCCTCTCGATCAACAGCCTGACCCGGAATTCGCTGACCACTTTGTCGATGGTTTCGTTGTGTTCGTGAATGTGGTGGATTTCCTTAACCCCGAATGCCGTATAAGTGAGGGGATCGTCCTTGGAGGCTTCGAGCGAACGTATCTGAAATTCCGAGGTCGTCTGATCGTCCTCGATCTTTCCGATGAAGTCATCCTTCTGCATGCCGGTGTAAGCGGTGCGCCGCAGGTTGGCAGTCATCATGTTCAAACTGTCAGCCCAGTTGCGACTCACATTCGTCGGCGAGAAATTCAGATAGCGTTCCAGGAACAAGCGCACAAATGCCCGCTTCTCAAATTCGGTTGGCTCCGATCCTGGGCCTTGCGTCACAGAAATGGCTGATTTTCCTAGTCCCAAGGCCGTTGCCTGGCCGTTCTCATCTACGCGAATAACAGTGGGAGGCTGCAGGCGAATATAAACGGCAAAGGCCAGCGCCAACATCGTGATTGGAATGCACAAGAATGCCAGCACCATCGCCCGGTTGGCGTAGGCACGCAGGATTCCATCATGCTCGTAATAGCGGCTGTATCGAACCTTCTCCGGTGCATCGGCTTCTTTAGACGGGTTTTTCTTCTTCAACCACATGTTCGTGTCCTAATAAATTCTCAAACCACCAATCAGCGATGACGGCGAAACAAACAACCGAAAAACCTTCCGATGTAAAAGAAGATCAGGGTCGTAATGCTGTACGGTCGGAACTTCGTCCCTTGTGGCTCCCAGATCGGTGGCTGCCTCCACATAGAAACCTCCTCGGCCAGAGCTAATTGTTCTCGGCATTGTTCCTTCCCGCGGCTCTTCCGAGCGCTCTCCCCACGTTAAAACTGACGACTTGGGTTACCGAGTGGGGCCGATAACTGGATCCATGCCGGCTTGTGCTGCCCGATACGGTAGGGGCGACATCTCGGTTACCAGAGCTTTCGTTGCGGCCTGTAGCCGTCGGAACAACTGGGCTGCTGTTGCTGTTCATCGCACTCGCAACTCCGGAGCGAATGAAATCGGGCATCGAGGGAGTGGGGGGCGCCGTGGACGACGCCAGGAGAGTAGACGTGGACGAAGTGCTCACACCGCCCGAAGCTGAAGCGCCGGCGAAAGACGGACCCACTCCTGCCGCAAACCCACTGACTCCAGCCAAAGCGGCGCCAGCTGCAACCCCTCCGGCTCTCACGAGTGCAAAGGCGGTTGACCCCACATCGCCCGAGATAATCCTTTTCGCGATCAAGGGAATGAGCGCGATGGCCAGCGCGTAGAAGATACTGACCAGTCCAAGCATCACCGAGTCGCCTGTTCCCTTCAGAAAGCCGAGGAACCCATTGCCTAGGATGTTGTTGACTTGGTTGACCTGAATGGCAGTGATGAGCGCGCCGAATACAGCGTAGAGAATTCCCCAGGCATTCCAGATCATCACATTGACGGCATACACCTTCCCCAACTGGCCGACGCCGGAAATGGGAATGAGCGCGAGTACGAGAGGGCCGACCACGTAGAGCACCGCCCCAAATAAGGTGTAGAAGAAGCAGAACACGATCATCGCCAAGGCATAAAGAAGATATGCAACCACGAGCAGAACCACTGTGATTGTGGCGGCCGCGTCGCCCGTGATGATGTCGGTGAGGGTCAACGAGGGGTTGTTCGCGAACTGTTGCTGAAGCTGCCCCATCCAGCTCTGAAACATATCCCCCGCGCCGGAACTGCTGCCGATGAAATTCGCTAGCGTATTGAAGGAGCCGTTGATGCCGCGAAACACCGTCGCCCAGTTGGACACGATCATGGCAACGATCAGATACTTGACCGCCGTTCCCGCGAGCGCTTGCAAATCGCCTCCGCGAAATGCCGCCTGGTAGAGGCCGATCAGAAATCCAATCAACAGGATCGCGAACGCGAAGTTCGTGACCGTCGAGATGATGGCGGTTCCGTCGATCCCGGCTAGCGCCGTGTTCAGCAGTTGCTGGAAATAAAACACGGCTACTGGACCCCCTGCTGCAAGACCTGGTTGCCCGTAGACTGAAGAGTCGCCGTATGAGAAGCGCTGAACTTAAGCTGGCCGCTCGAGTTGGCCAACTCAATGGAACGCACTCGCACAAGCTCGGCCATAGCGGATTGGGTATATGCGTTTGCTCGCACCAGCCATGCTGCTGTTTCAGCTTCCAAAATGGTCGACGTGCCGGGCGCGGTGGTTTGCAGTTGCTGATTGATCTGTTCCGCTGCCTGAAGCTCGAGATTGGCAAGCGCATCGATTTCGACAGCCTTCTTCATGGCGGCTTGTGCTTCCGCATCAGTCATATCGACCAGATTCCGTACCTGTTGTGGCGCGTTTGCTGGTGCCATCACGGTGCCGTACAACGAGTAATAGTTGCTCGTGATCTGTGGCATTGCGCCTGGATTACCGGAGAGCAGACTCTGTTCAAGCATTTGCGGCATGGGCAGTGTCGCGCTCCCTATGGGCAGCTGGAAGAGCTGGCGCATCTGGACAAATTGGCCCTCGAATTGGACGGCCATGTTTCTGGCTTGATTAATCGCAGCCAACGGAAACACCACTTGCTGCTCGAAAGTTGCGGATTGCTGTTGACTCTGCTGAATAGAACCCAGCGGCGAAGCTACGGAGTTTCTGAGCAGGCCCGAAATTGTGTTGAGCCCGATCTGCATCATGGCGCAGCACGGATCAAGCCCAAGCTGGCTGCGGGCCTTACTGGGCAGAAGCGTAATTACCACAACGAGACCGCATGCCACAGCCGCGGCGTTGCGGAGGACCTTCCAAAGACGAGAGCGTGTGGTCGTTTTCATTTTGCGGACTCCTTAGGGATGAGTTAGAACTTGCTGGATCTGATTCTGCAGATTTTGCGTCGCCACGGATCTCTGCTTGAGCAGAGCATTCTGGTGTGCCAGCTTCGTTGCTTCCTCGCGCAGTTGAGCGGCCAGCATTTTCGCCAGCTGCGCTTGGGTCTCGAGATCGGCGACGCGGGCCTGAGCGGTAACCATAGACGCCGAACCCGGCGCTGCGGTCATCGCCTGCTGCTCAAGAGAATCAGCCAGAGTCAACATACTCTGGCTGGTTTGGTCGGACACCATGGCCGTCTTCAGCGAATCCATAGACATCGCATCGTCAATGTCCATCAGGTTGCGCTGCGCCGGCTGCGCACTGCCAGAAAGTGCAACCGGCTGATAGATCTGCGTATAGATCGAGGGAATCTGGCCCATGGAACCCGACTGGGCACTTCGGAACACGGACTCCAACTGCATGGGGAGAGCGAGTGTCGCGCTATTGTTCTTGAT
Source organism: Candidatus Sulfotelmatobacter sp. (assembly GCA_049584475.1). Lineage (GTDB taxonomy): Bacteria > Acidobacteriota > Terriglobia > Terriglobales > Acidobacteriaceae > Sulfotelmatobacter. The sequence goes on from JBAUXX010000049.1 coordinate 30,057, forward strand.
GCCTTCAATCTGCGACATCAGGCCGGTGTAGTGTGCCCGGGTTGCACTGACAAATGATCTAGCCTGGCTGATCAGGGCTAGCGGCCAGATAATTTGCTGGCGAAAATTGTTCACTGCGGCATTCACCTTCCGCATCTCGGTCAATGCATCGCCAATTGGGCCTTGGAGAGTGGTTGTGATGGTATGAAGCAGCAACAAAAGGTCTCCGATTCCTTGAGCGCGCGAGTTCGCGGGAATCAGGCACAAGCCGATTACAACGACGACCAGCCATCGCCTGCTGCGGCTTAATTGGTGTTGAAAGTTGCGAAGGAATTCCAAGGTTTTCGTTTTCATATGCGTGTACCTCTTGCGACTTCTCCTGAGATTTCCTCGGGGAGTGGATCGACGTCAGCCAGTCCTGCCGGGAACCTCTCGGCCAACTCACGATAGGCTTCCATCAAAGGCGCTGACTTTCGTCGCTCCAGCCACCACGACCGATACACGCGTTCCCGCGCATAGGTCGTCATGATCCAGTAGTCGACCGTAGTCGGTGACATCCGGATAGTGTGCGTGGTGTCGGCTTTCTCACCGATCGCAATGAGCGCATCGGAACACTTGCCTTTGATCGGTGCACTGAAATGTTTGATCTGGTTCAGAGCGGTTTCGTTCAGGTGCAGATGCTCCCGCAGAGCGGTCATGTCGCCTGGCTGCTGGCCGATGATCTTGGTGGTCGAGTTCTTCACGATGCCTGCTCCGTGCGGCCTGGGCTTCGATTCCGTCCCGACAAAATCTTCCGCGGTTTGACTCATTCCCCAGACGCTGGCGTTACGCTTGCGCGCCGTACGAAACAGTTGGACCACTTCGGGTGCCAGCACCGGGGAATCCAGCAGGAACCAACACTCATCAAGAACCGTGATACTTCGTCTACCCGCCTTGCCTGCCGCCCGTTGCGCGGTGGCGTGAGCAATGAGGAGGCTCATTGCCGTTTCGAGCCGTTGGTCATCGCTCAATTGCTCGACGTTAAAAAACAACCAGGGATTGTCGAGTGAGATCGTCGTGGGGCGATCGAACAGCTTCGAATAGATACCTCTCTCGCCGGTCCAGCTTCGCAACTTGATCGCTGCCAGATGAGCCTCGTCCATCACGCGTTGATTCTTTTCTTCGTCACGCCATTGTGAGAGTTCGTCGCGAAGGTCGGAGAATGTTGGAATGGGAGTCGAGGGCCGTATCGATGCCCTCTTGTAAGTCCGAAGGATCGCCTCGGTGATGAGGTTGTCAAGAAGTTGGATGTCTTCGGCTCCGCCCTCGCCAAGCATGTGGCGCGTCAGGTTTTTCAGAAACGCGACTTGATCCTTGCTTGGTTCTTTCTCTCCTTCCGGCAGATCCCACGGGTTAATGGTTTGTTCGCTATCGAGCGACATGGTGATCATCCGACCGCCCATCAACTCGACCAGGGGACGATACGAATCGCCACGCTCGAGGATCGAAATCAACGGATTACTTCTAGCGGCCATTAGAAGAAACTGCTGTACCATGACGGTCTTGCCGCCGCCAGTTTTCGCCATCACCAGCATGTTGGCGTCGCTTAAGCCGGGATCGAAGGGCGAGAAGGGAATGAGCTGGCGATACGGAGTTTCAAGCAGGAACAATGGTGACCGTGGCGTGCCGCGCCATGGCGTCTCGACCGGCACGAGATCGGCCGCATTCGAGGTGAGCAAGTCCTGGTCTCGCTTGTCGGGCTCCGCCATGGCCGGAAGTGAACTGAAAAACAGGCGCTTTTTGGCCAACGACTCCGCCACAGCCTTGGCGCCGTTCATTCGCGAAATCGCGTAGAGAAGTTGCTGGCGCCGGTTGTCGGTGGTTCGCTCCGCTTGCTCCAGTTCCGCGGTCGTGATTGCAGGACGCGAAGTGCGCGTTCCGATGACCAGGCTCAACTTGGCCGTCTTGACCGAACTCGAAATGATGTCCTGTTGCACTCTGACTAGTTGGCCCTCGGCAACCTGGGCTTCCACGTTGGTCCGAATTCCGCCGTTCGAGTCCCGTTGCACTGCCTGCATTTTGCGCAATCGGCTCTTGTAGCCTTTGAGCACTTTCGCCTGATCAGGAATCGTGATCTGCGCGTTAACTATGACCGGGAAATCGAGACCAACCAGTTCTCTCAGGATTCCGGGAAACGTGGCATCCGGAAGCTCTTTTAAACTTACAAAGGAATAGAGGAGTCCACCGACATTCAAATAGGAATCCGTCTCATCCGCGATGTTTGTGTCAACGATCTGCTCGCGGGCACTCCGGTATTCCAGTTGCTCCTCACCCCGCCTGTACGGCCGAGGATCGGGAGACAATGGATTGAGCGCTCGTTTCGCCTCAAGAAACAATTCGGCGTCGGTCAATCGGCGCGCGCCGAGTTCTGCTGCTTCGAGCGTCGTTTCTAGCCCACGCAAAAGGCTCTCGAATTCTGCGAGCAACTGCTCATGCTCCCGAGCGCTACGCTCAATGCATTTCCGGGCCGATAAGCTGAAGGGACTGCCCGTCGGTTTGAGTGGTTTACCTGCAATGCGACGATGAACGACTGGGTCCCAGATGAAGTACACGTGCAAGAGAGGCCGCATATAGTGGCCGTCCGCCTCCTTTGCACTCCATCGTTCGACGCGCAGTTCATCGAGTGCAATTGCTTCCGGCCGTTCTGATTGCTGGGCCTCGACATAATGCCTAAGAAGGCCTCCAAGGTCTTCCACGACTTCGTAGCGGAACTGCACCCTTATGCTCTGTTCGGGCAAGGAGCGGAGCAGCGCTTCCAGCATCAGCTTTCCGCGGTCTCGACCTTCGTCGCTCGCGAAATACGAAGCCAATCCCTTCAACTCGTAGCCCGCAACAAAAGCGCCGTTCGTGCGAACGACAATGTTGTCCAGGTAGTCGCGAACCGGGAGTTGCTCGCACAGTGCCGGATCGTGAAGTTTTCGCTCGTGTTGTTCAAGAGTCATCGGCACTGCTATTCCTCCCTCACATACGCAGACCGGATTTCGCGGTCGCGGGCCACGGCGCAGTAGGCATGCGGTTTCAGGTACCAGAAGGCAAGGTCAAGAACGTAGCCTCGGGGCTTGCCATACTTGAAGGCCATCAGCACTGGCACCATCAGTAGCGGCACACCGTACTGCAGGACGAGATTCATCGGCATTCCCGCAATCTCACCACCCACAAAATGACCAACGACGTTCATGATGGCTGCCGCACCCAGCACGATAAAAAGATCCTCAAACTCGAGCAGCATGAAGGTGACTCGCGTCTGCAAATTGCGATTCACGGGTGTCACTTGTAACGGCATTCGTAATCTCCTTCCTAGCGCACTCCGGCGCTTCCGTGTTGAACCCAGAACTCTCCCAAGCGCAACAGTCCCGACAAGCTGAAGCAGCACATCGCGGAGATGAGGTTGCGGACCCACGCCTCGCCGATCGTCATGCGCTCCAGTAAACCTGCAAAGTGCGCAACCGCCAGCACGACCTGTCCTGCGCCGTAGAGCGGTAACAAAACATTGCCAACCCAGTTCACCAGCGTCAGCACAGAGATCCAGTAGCGGTCTGGGTTGTTCCATGCTGCCTGATTGCTGAACGACTCCATGGCGCGCAAGAGCCCAGAGCACATCAGAGAAGCCAGTGCCGCGTACCCGAGGTGGGAGTACGGGTGACCTTTGCTGAAGCGATAGACCGCTGCGGCCGCGAATAAACCGGCCATGGTCGGCATGATGACGTTGCCCAGCCAGTTCGTCAGGTTGAGCAACCCGTTTGACAGATTCACAGAATCACCTCCAATCCTCATCAGCCGGCCATGGCCTGTATCAGTTGCCAGATGGCCGAAACGCTCAAGAATGCCAATCCCGATCCCACCAGCGGCATGAAAGGCCGATGGCGCGCATAGTTGAAAATTGCTCCCACGATGGCCAAACCTGCCGCCTCCGGCAGGATGGTCCCGGCAAGAAAGTTCCATGCGGATGTCAGCATGTCAGTAGTTGCAAACTCCGATCCGCTGTTCCAGCTCTGCATCAACTGGACAGTCCCGGAGACGCTCAACAGAAAGAGCCCGGCAATGACGGATGGCAGCGGACTCTGTCCTTCGGCCGCATCGAGCGCTGCCTTCAACACACAGAAAGCGGCCAGCACCGGAATCAGTTTGGCAACCACGATGTTCGAAACAAAACCACTGAAGCTCGTCTGCAAACTCGAAACCCATGCACTGCTGATGCCTCCGCCTTGGGCCGGCATCGTGATACCCTGCGCCGCAAACCACGACAGGAACTGCGGCAGCGTCAGGAGAATCACCGACCACAACACCCATCTCTGGAACTTGCCCCCTGTCTGGAAGTTCACGCCGCCTTCCTGCCGCAATGCGATGCCAGCCAGGACCATCGTGCAGATGGCAGCCGGTACTGCCATATCGAATAGCAGTGTCAACAGATCGACGATGATTTGGGGCAATGTCATTTGCCTAACAACTCCGCAGTGAGCGTTCCTATTGCACGCCCGCAGTACCGTTCTGAATCCAGAACTCGATCAGGCGCGTGAGGCCGGAGATCACCAGCAATCCGGCAGCCGTGACCGCCCAGCGCGCAACGCCACGGCCTTGCGAATAGGAGATGACGGCCATGACCACCGCCAGCGCTGCTCCGACAGGAGAGATCACATTGCCCACCCAATTCACGAGGTTGAGTACAGTGCCCTCGGGTTGGGCAGCGGTTTGCCCCTGTACCGCTTGGCCCGTCTGTGGCGACTGTCCGAGGTTTTGGGCATCGGACAGCAATGGAAACAGGGGAAGGGAAACAAGCATCAAGAGACTCAGAAGCGCAAAGCGATACCGCACGGCTCTCCAACTCAACAATTTCATATGCTCCTCGCGTGCGATCGCGGAGAATAAATCTCCCGCATCGCAGGCGAGAACATATGGCCATTTCAGATTTCGGGCAAGTCAGCAGGCGAGTGTCGAAGCGTTTACAGCAGAGCGTTAGGGCGCCGAAACGTGGAAAGCAGATTGAAAGTTGCGAAGAGTCCTTGTCCCGTATTGATTGCAAGAGTGAAGTTCGTACAAAATCATGCGTGCGGTGCGCAAGAAGGAAGTCTTATGAGATGAACAAATGTTTGACTTTGGTGCATCTCACAACGAAGGCCGTTCGTCGAAAACGACCCGGTACGAGATTTTCTTGGGCTGCCGCGGAATTCGTAGTGAGATGAACAAATGTTTGACTTTGGTGCATCTCACAAGCGCATTCAGAATTCACTCGCCTGGTTCTGAAGAGTCAAAGATCTCTTGACCAATCGCCTACTGCGCCGCTTGGGTATTCGTAGCCGATTGGCTTAACTCCTGCTGCAACTGCAGAAGTTGGCGCAACTGGTCAACATTTGACGAGTTCGAGGTCACACTGTTTCGCGCGCTTGTTGGCGCTATAGGTTGATTGGACTTGGGTGTTTGTTCGAGAACGACGTAAATCGGTGCGCCAGCCGCCACCGTCACCACGATTTGCTGGTTTATTGCAAGTCGAGAAACCTCTTCGTCTCCGGTTTCGCCGATATTGTTGCTGACGCGCTCCCGCATAAGATCGGATTCGCTCAATGGCTGGCTCAAGCTGCCTTGTCCCAAGAACATTGCGCCGGCTTGGCCGATGCCTGACAGCGATCTGGCTAGGACGTTCTTTCCTGTGTTCTTCCCCGAAACCTTTCCTTTCAGCGGCCGCAGGTCCAAGTCTGTTGCGGCAGCCTCGATGGGAACGGATGAACCGTCCGGCATCAGGAGAGAATCAAACTGCAGGTCTACATCCCCTGAGCGGGTCGCATTCCTGATATGGCCGACCGCTTTGGCTCCCGCAGGAACAATAATCTCTCCATCGCGCTCGTAGTTGTACTCGACTACGGCAAGAACTGGCGCCCGTACAGCCGTGCTTGCAGCTGATTCCAGGCGGGCCCGTAAGCGCGTGCCGGTGCCTAGGCCCAAGCCTAGTTGCGGCACTGCGTCATTGATGGTCTGAAGACCGGCCGTGCCGGCGGAGACCTTTCGCACGTACATTAACGAAGACTTCTCCATGGCTTCGCGCTCCGCCCTACCGGCGTCGAAAGTCGCAGTATTCGAGGCCGGCTGATAGGGCGGCGCTTCCCCTGACTGGTCGCCAAAAGGCGGTATCGAACCTAGCGTCCCCGCTCCGTTCGTCTGCCCTGTCGGCGAAGCATGCGATGCCGAACGAATCACGGTTCGCTGCAGGTCACGTTCGTTCAGAAAACCTTGGTGCGTTTCTTTTGTGGCAGGACGCCCGGAATCGGTGATGGGAAACAAGCTCTTTTCGATGCCTTCGCTGTTGGGCTCCAGAGTCGATTTGCTGTCAGAGGTCAAACCGAGATTTTTCGCTTTATCCGAGCCGCCTCGATGAGGCATGGAGATAGCAACAAAGATCAGAAGCGCCGTCACGATCGCTCCCGCGCCGATGATTACGAACCGGTTCTGCTGGATCTGCTGTTTCGCTCTCTGCTTGGCTCTGGTGGCAAACTCCGGCAAGGCAGCAGGTGCTGGCGGAGGGATTGGCACGCCGTCGACAAGTTCACTTGCGTCTGGCTCCTGCACGAATCCGACGTTGCCGTTGTCGCTGTGTCCGTTGGGGCGAGTCACTTTCCACCTCGTGTTACCGGCGCCACAAACGGGATTGGAGCCAAGACTGGACGATCGATCTCCTCCGCTTGGGCAACTGCCAATAACAACCGCTCGCTCGATTCCTTGAAAGTTGGCCTCTCGAACACGACCACTCCATCGGCCCTGGCGCCAGGTGCGAGCCTGCGCGTGTTCATCCAGTAATCTTTGATCGCCACCGGCTCGGCCTTGATCGCCTTCCGATGCTTATCTCTCGAGGTCCCGGCGAGTTGCACCTGCGGCGGCAGAACTTCTATGGTTCGTGCAGAGGAGTTAAGAACGGCGAAAGGGACTGCCATCTGCTCCTCTTTTTCCGTCGTCTGTCCAACCGCGACCCGCAACAGCTTGCCTTCCCAATGGGGATTGTCGAGCCGTCGCGCCGTCAGCAGCTGTTGCTCCTGGCTGTCAGGTTTCTCCTGGGGAGTCGCGGCTGGCAAGCCTTCTGGCGCGACGTTCTTTGTTTCGCCGACTTCAAAGCTGGGATGAGCGGAAGTGATCAGAAAACTGCGGGGGCGCTCGCAGTTGAGGACATAGTCGACCACTTCACTGTGATCTGATTTTCCTTGGCTCACAAGGCTAAGGGAGATTTCATGGCCGCCTCTGGTAGTGATCAGAGCGTTGGTTTGCGCTGGTTTAGTACTCGTCGCCTTGAAGAACACCAGTTGCGGTTCGTCCTCAGAGTGTTCGGCCTTGAAGGCACCTGGGTCGCCCAAGACGACGGAGCTAACTTCTTCCAACACACGCACCGAGCTAACGTAACCCGGCCGCACATGCAAGACCACGACCTGTTCCGGGTCAATACTCAAGTTCAGGATTCGCGCCTGCGGCAACTCGGTTTGTGCCGAGGCCATGTAAAAAGGCAGGAAACAAATCGTTATCAGATGCACCAAACTCAAACATTTGTTCATCTCACATCTCTTTTCTGAGCGGTGTTCGTGCTTTCCGGTTCCGTCCCCACTTCTCGAAGGTAAGTTGTTCTAATTGTTGAAACGTACGAGACTACGGAAGAATTTCGGTAATCAAGGCCTCTCCTGCTGATCGTGTCTTCTCCAACGTAATAAGCGCCAGCCACGAGCCTGAGATCGTCATGAAACCGTTGCATCAACCAAGCCAAATAGCGCACGCCACCGTACACGTTTTGGTTGAGGTTGCAGCGGTCGGTCACGCCCAGCCGCTTGGCAGTGGCGGGCATCAACTGCATAAGCCCCACAGCACCTTTCGGAGAGGTCACGCAGGGCTGCCAATTCGACTCGCGTTCAACAATGGCGCGCACCAGGGCAACGGGGACTCGATAGTGTCGCGCGTAGGCCGTGACGTAGTACTCAGCTTCAATCCGCGCAGACGGCTTACCCGATTGCGCCCAGCCGATTGACATTATGCAAAGCATTCCCACCACGACGAGTGCTGATTTCATGCCGCACTCCCTCGCAGGGCCTCAGCCGTGTATCGCTGCGCGTCATAAATCAGACTGGCAAATCCGTCGCGCAAAAGCAGCTTGCGCCGGTCGGCTTCGGTCTTGGCCAGCAAGGGCAGCAGAGTGTCTCTCATCTCCACGGTAATTTGTTCGCTCCCGAGAAGTTTGAGCGCCTGGGCGAGATCGAGAATTTCCGAGACGGAGGGCGGTTTTTCCAGGCTCCAGCCACGCAAAGCCTTTGCGAGCCCTGCCATTCCTGCGTGAAATTCTCGGCTGGATTCTGGCGTCCTCATCGCGACAATCTCTGCTTCGCGCTCGGCAGTAGGGTGTTCAACCCGAAGATAAAAGCTGCGCCGGCGCAGCGGATCCCCGATACGCCGTTCTTCGTTGGACGTCAGGACAACAAACGGAATGCTCTTAGCCCGAATCGTTCCGAGTTTCGGAATGCTGAGAGTCCACACGCTCAGGAGTTCCAATAACATTGCTTCGAACGCATGGTCTACTTTGTCTAGCTCATCGATCAGCAGGACGCACGGCTTTTCGTGTTGCAACGCACTTAGCAACGGCCCCGCGCTGAAGAACTGCTGGCCGTGCAATTCGGTTTGCAGGCACTCCCAATCGACGCTACTGGACTTGGCCCTCAACTCGACGCAGAGCCTCTGCAGCGGCTCATCGAATTTCCCAATGGCCTTCTCTTCGTTGACGCCTTCGTAGCACTGCAATCGCTCAACACTTGTATTTGCGGCTTCGGCAACGGCGTAAGCGAGTTGAGTCTTGCCACTTCCCGCTGGCCCTTCCAATAACAGTGGTTTGTGAAGTTGTGCAGCGAGATAGACGCTAATGGTGGCGACTGGGTCGGCGAGATAGCCGGTGCTGCGTAGGCGTTTGCTGGTGTCTTCTGGGGATTGAAACATCGTACAACCTCGAACGAGAGTGTAGGCATCGTCGTTAGCGTCAGGAACTTAACCGCAAACGAATTTTCGGTCAAATCCCGAGAGCAACGGCGGGGAACCGTCGGAATCGCATTGGCGCGCCTTTGACCGAATTTTCATTCTGGGTTAGAACGAGCCCCAACAAGTACGTGGCTTTTACACAATTTCATGCCGGAGCACAATCATGCCAGCCAATCAAGAAGACGGCAGGAGAAATGGGGAAGGTCGGATGCGGATTAGGAACGATACCGCCCCAGGTTCCACCGATATCCACCCCGAAGATAGGCTTTCCCAGACCTCGGTGGAAGGGGAACGGCCCCAAAGCGCGGACGAGAGAGCACAAATCCTAGGTTACGAATTTATCGACTGCGGCGAACTTGCGCGGCGGTGGGATGTGCCGGTCTCCTGGATCCGTGATCAAGTGCGCAAGCGCGCCGAGGATCCCTTGCCGCATGTGAGCTTAGGTAAATATGTGCGCTTCTTGTGGGGAAGCCCGGAACTCCAGGCGTGGGTCGAGCGGCGTATAGTGATGGGGAACAACAGGCGTGTGGGAAGGGTTCACTAGAAGGAGGAGTATGAAAAGAACCCGGCACCACCAGTCAGGATACGTGTTCCTGAAAGGCTCGAATTGGTATCTCCGTTATCGCGAAGATGTGACAAAACAGGATGGCTCGATTGAGCATATCCAGAAATGCCGACAGCTCGCAAAGGCGGAAGGGAAGTATCGTTCCAGGCGCTCAGTCGAACAACTAGCCGAAGACATCCTTCGACCGCTGAACGACGGAACGTCTACCGCAGAAAGCGCAATGAGCTTGAATCAATTCGTCGAAGAGTTGTATCTCCCATACGTTGAAGAGCAAAAGCGCCGATCGACGTATTGTGGCTACAAGAATCTTTGGCTTCGCTACATAAAACAGGATGGTCAGTTGGCGTTGCGTGACTTTAGGACTCTCGATGGCCAGCAAATGTTACGGTCCATCGCCGCGCGTGAGGACTTGAGTCGCCCAACCCTAGGCCATATCAAGCACTTCTTGAGCGGCGTTTTTCGTTATGCGCGACGTCAGGGAGTCCTAAACAGCCCAAATCCAATGCACGATGTTGAAATCCCCAAAGGCCGTCCTGCGGGGGAAACCTATGCCTATTCGCTGGAAGAAGAAGCGCTGATGCTGACACTCCTTCCCGAGCCCGCTGCGACGGTCGTCGCTACGGCGGCTTTCACTGGGGCACGCAAAGGAGAACTCCGTGGATTCTTGTGGCAAAACTACGATGGCACCGAGATACGGGTTGAGAAATCTGTATGGCGTAGCCACGTTGAGGAGCCCAAGCGTCCGAAGAGCAAGGCATCGATTCCAATGGTGGCGCAACTCAAAACGCTACTGGATCGGCATAGAGCGGGGTGCGGCAACCCAACCCGAGGCTTCGTCTTCGCCAACGCCAAAGGGAACGCGATGAATCTGGAAGCGCTGGCTCGAGATGTCATTCGGCCTGCGATTAAAGAGTCAGGTCTCAAATGGCACGGCTGGCATGCGTTCCGGCGTGGCCTGGCGACGAATCTTCATCGCCTTGGCATCTCGGACAAGGTGATTCAGCAAATCCTGCGTCATGCAAACGTCACCACGACCATGAATATCTACGTGAAGACGGTAAGCCGCGACGCAACCGCTGCCATGAAGACGCTCGAAAACATGTGTGCAACTACTGTGCAACCACTGCCTTTGGCCAGCACGCGGGTGATGTAGAAATGCACTGGGAACACAACTCGCAAGACTCTGCGCTGGATGGAGTTACGGGAATCTGGCGGAGAGGGAGGGATTCGAACCCTCGGTACAGGTGTTAGCCCGTACAACGGTTTAGCAAACCGCCGCATTCGGCCACTCTGCCACCTCTCCGGCGTGCGTTAGAAATCAAGTTTAACACGTGGGTGATGACCCGATGTAGCCTCTTTCATCGCGTGTTTTTTCGAGCTGGCGTACCCGCTGCCCTGAGAGTCGAGAAAAGATTCTTTGTCCGGACTGAAAGGGAACTTCAATGGCTACGGAGCGGAGAAATTTGGTTTCTGGATTACCCGCAGAATCACGAAACCGGAACCCAAATTACGGCATAGATCAAGATCTTAAAAGAACGAACGTCCCGAATCACCTTCTAGATGGCACGGGCGCATGGTGAGCGACCGCAACGCGACCTCTCCTTTATAGGCTCCTGCTGGGTTATACTTTTTGGGTTGTCGAGTTCTCTCCTGCCGATTGTCGCGCAAAGAGGCGGCGAAGATGTTCACCAGAACGATCGCGACCGGTTTCACGGTGCTAGCCGTTGCTCTGAGTTCGGCGGGACTGTTCAGCCAACAGACTCCTGGTGTATCCGGCTGCACGGGGGCGTGCGAATTTCCTGTGACTCTCCGCCAAAGTGTAGCGGCGGGAAAGACCCCCGCCGGAACGAAGGTTGAGGCAAAGCTTGTGCTGGCCACGCTGGTGAACGGCACGGTGATCCCGCGAGACGCGATACTGTCCGGGGAAGTCACCGAATCCGTGGCTAAATCGGCAAGCGAACCATCCCGCATTGCCATCCGCATGGATTCGGCTCAGTGGAAAAACGGCTCTGCACCCGTGAAAGTTTATTTGACGGCGTGGATTTACCCGGCAGTAGCGGGGATGTCGCCACAGGATCTGTCCTATGAACCGCCGGACGCCGCGAACAGCAAGAAGAACTGGAACGGGATGGGCGCTTATCCTGATCCAAATAATCCGATTTCACAGCAGAAGTTTCCTGGACGCGAAGCGGATAAGGATAGCGGTGCCGCAACCGCGCCCACGCCGGCGTCGACTATTTCCAAGCATCGAATGATGATGAAAAATGTAGAGTCGCAGCACACCGGCGACGGGTCCGTCGCGCTGACTTCCGTGCATTCCAACATTAAGCTCGACAAATTCACGACCTACGTTTTCGCCGCCAGCGATCTCCTGCCGGCGAAATGACAAGTTTTTCCGCCCCAAGCGATCCCTCCGATATCCCATCATTGCAAGCGCTTACATGGTAAAATTCGTTGGTCGTTAACGTACACGGTATTTTAGAGCAAGGGGTCTAATTCGGACTTGGCTTCCGTCGCCGCCGCAAATCCGGACAAATCTCCAATAACCCAGCCAACTCCGGGTGCCCTGCTCTGAATGGAATCACATCCGTTTTAGGGGAGAGATTTTATGACGAAGACTGACGACTACCAGCCTCGCGCGGAACACAAGTTTTCCTTCGGGTTGTGGACGGTTGGTAACAGAGGACGCGACGCGTTTGGCGATGCCGTGCGGCCGACGATTCCGCCTAACGAAATCGTTTCGATGTTGGCGGAAGTCGGCGCCTGGGGCGTGAACCTGCACGACAACGATCTCGTTCCGATCGATGCCACGCCTAGCGAGCGGGATTGCATCGTTCGATCGTTTAAGAACGCGTGCGACAGCAATGGAATTGTTGTCCCGATGGCTACGGTCTCGCTTTTTTTCCATCCCGTATTCCGGGATGGAGCCTTCACGGCGAACGATTCTGAAGTGCGTTCGTATGCGCTACAGAAAACAATGCGAGCCATGGATATCGGCGCGGAACTCGGTGCGAAGATTTTTGTTTTGTGGGGCGGCCGTGAGGGCGTTGAGACCGACGCTTGCCGGCGGGCGGATGAGGCGATCAAACGCCTGCGCGAGGCTATTAACTATCTTTGCGAGTACAACATCGAGCGCGGATACGGGATGAAGTTCGCGTTGGAAGCCAAGCCCAATGAACCGCGGGCGGACATTTACATGGCGACTACAGGACAGTACCTGGGATTTATTCCAACGCTCGATCATCCAGAGATGGTCGGAGTGAATCCGGAACTTGCGCACGAGCACATGGCGGGACTCAACTTTATGCATGCCGTCGCGCAGGCGTGGGAAGCGGGCAAACTGTTTCACATCGACCTCAACGATCAACAACTGAGCCGCTTCGATCAGGATCTGCGCTTTGGTTCGTCCAATATCAAGGCGGCATTCTGGCTGGTGAAGTTTCTGGAAGATGTGGGCTACGATGGGCCGAGGCACTTCGATGCGCACGCCTACCGGACTGAAGACTACGAGGGCGTGAAGGATTTCGCGCGCGGGTGCATGCGAACTTATTTGATGATGAAGGAAAAGGGCCGCCGCTGGAACTCTGATAAGGAAATACAAGGGATACTCAGGGAGATTTCAGTGGACGGAAATGGAACGCCCAAAGTTGACGGCTACTCCAAAGACGGCGCATCGCGGTTGCTTGGTCATGTTTTCGACAAAGACGCTATCATGAAGAAGCGTTTGCCGTACGAGCGTCTCGACCAACTGACGGTTGAGGTTTTACTGGGTGTGCGGTAAGGCTGTGTTTGCCGACTTTATTGCTGGGGCAGCAGAGCGGGCGCGGCAGGCATTTTGGAAGCGAGCGAGTCTGCCTTTTCGTGTAACTCGCGAACTTTGGCGAACTCCTTCTTGGACTGCGCTTCATCCCCCATGGCTTGATACACACGCCCCAGCCGGTAATGCGCGTCAGGATGATCGGGATCTAACTCCACTGCGTGGTGAAGGGCCGCAATGGCTTCTTTGTATTGCTTATGCTGCGTATAGATTGAACCCAAATCAACATAAGCAAGACGGATATCGCTTTTTGCCTGGAGTGCCTTTCTAAGCAGAGTAACGGCTTCCTCCGGATTCGATTTCTGCATTGCGATATCGCCCAAGTAAGTGAGAGCCAGCGGATGATTGGGATCGATGGATAGCTCGCTCTCGAATTCCCGCTTGGCATCGTCGAATTGTTGCGACTTCCAATAGAGATAGCCCAAGCCAAAGTGTACGTTCGGCTCTTGCGGTGAAACCTTCACTGCTGCCTGAAATTCGGCGATGGCTTCGGGAGTTCTTCCCAACCCATCCAGCGCTTCCCCGCTTAGCATGTGCGCCGCTGCGGAGTTGGGATTCTGCTGCAGAATCTGCTGGAATTCGTCCAAGGCGCAGGAATATTTCTTCGCCCAGAGGCAGCTCTGCGCTAACACCTGGTGCAACTCGGCGTTGGAGGGATCGGACTTGGCTGCTGCCTCGAGATACTTAGTTGCCTCCTCGAAACGCTTTGCTCCGTAGTAGCTGAGACCAAGCAGCGAGGAAGCCTGCAAGTTGTGCGGGTCCGCAATTGAGGCGGCGCGAAGGGGAGGTATCGCTGTCTGGAAGTGGCCCTGCTTAAACTCTGCCAAGCCCAGATTCAGTTGCACACCTGGCAGATTGGAGTTCAGGGCGAGCGCTTTCTTATACGCGGCAGCGGCCTCGGGATATTTTTGTTCTTTTGAGAGAACCACTCCCAAACTAGCATAAGCGCCGGCATCGCTGGGATTTCTTTGAATTACAGCTCGCCAAGCTTGTGCGGCCTCCGGTAGTTTGGCTTCTTGTTCGAGAGCGATGGCGTCCGGGGCCGTTTGCGCATTTGCAGGAGCAAAAAAAAATAACACTTGCATGGACCCCGCCGCCCAGAGAAGGAGTACAACCGCGCGGCAAGTCAATTTCGAACTCTTCATGCGCGAGATTCAACCCCCCGCCTCATCATAGAGGCAATGAAGTACACCCCAGGGCGACGCGATCAAACCTCTCAATCATAGCGTGCGGCGCGATTATTATGATCGTTGAAAAGTTCTAGATTGGCAGCCGCACAAAAACAAACCCCGCTCACGAGTGAGCGGGGTTTGAAGAACAGCCTATAGCAAGGTTAGAAAATCAGTTTCAACCCGAATTGGAATTCCCTCGGATCAAAGGCAGCGGTCACAGCGCCAAAGTTGCTTGCTCCCTGGCTGAGACTGATGCCGCCGTTGTTCGCGTCACCCTTGAACTGGGTGTGGTTCCAGGTGTTGAAGCTTTCGGCCTTGAACTCAATGCGGCTACCGCGCTCCGCATTGATGACGAAGTTCTTGATGAGCGCCAGGCTCCAGTCGTCACGACCAGGCCCGCGAATTGCATCGAAGCCCAGGTTGCCGTAGCAGTCCGGACCAGTGACGCAAGCCGGCTTGGAAAATACAGCCGGATTGAACCACTCATTAACGGTCTTGGGATAGGAAATACTTCCCGTGACGTCTGGACGGTTGCTGGAATTCGGAATGACGCTTGAGGCGTTGCTGCCGCTTACATTCAGATTGATCGGCGCTCCGGATTCCATGGTAACGATCCCCGACAGTGCCCATCCACCAATCGTTGCCTTAAGGAAGTGGTTGTCGCTGTTCTTCAAAAATGGGATCTGGTAGACGTAGTTTACGAAGGCCACGTTGGCGCGGTCGAACAAGGATGGGCCTTCGTCGTATTTCACTCCCGCATAGGGGTTGGTGACGTTGTTGAGATCGCCGCCGCTGCCGTTGCTGGTGGTGGAGTCGACCGCTTTCGAGTACGTATAGCCGACCTGGAGTTGGAGGTCGCTTCTCAAGTTAGCATGCAGGTCAACCTGCAGCGAATTGTAATGAGCATCGCCCTCGTCTTCAGACAACCGAATGCCACTGAATCCGCGGTAGTTGTAAAGCTGATTGATTCCCGCACCGCCGTTGGCGACCAAGCCGGGCAGAGCAGCGAGAGGCGGCAGGTTCACTTCGCGATAGTCGTTTTCATTCCGGCCCTGGCTTCCGACATAAGACACGGCAAGTACCGACCTGGCTCCAAATGCTTGTTGCACTCCGACACTATATTGATAGCTCGTTGGGGGAGTGTAATTGGTGGAGATGCCGGTGACGCCAACAGGAAGAATCGGCAGGCTAGCAGCGGTGACTGTAGCGCCGCTGGTAACGTTAACACCTGGGTTAGAGAGAGACACGTTGTGCAGGGTTGGGCTGGCGTCGAATGGAGGATTCGTCGCCCCGTTGTACATGTCGTTCCCCTGAATGCGGTCATACATGATGCCGAAGCCGCCGCGGAGAACGGTTTTGCCTTGGCCCGTGAGGTCATACGCAAAGCCGAGGCGGGGACCGAGGGCGGGCCAGTAAGTATTTACGAGCCCTTTGGGAATGCCGTTTTTGCCGCCGATTCCGATGCCATTTTGATAGAACAACAAGCCAGCCAGAATCGGATTGGGGCTAGGTGCCAAGCCCGGGCTAGCGGCCGTGCAACCCGGGTCCGTCGGACCGCTGCAGATATTGCCGGCGGTGTCGAAGGTTGCTGCGTTAGCCGGGTTATACAGATTGGGATAGAAGTTGGACGATTGTTGATTGGCTTCGTAGGTGTGCGGAGCGATGTCCCAACGCAAGCCCAGGTTCAAAGTCAAGCGGTGGTTTACGCGCCAGTTGTCCTGCACATAGGTGGCGAGGGAGACATTATTCCAGTGGCCGCTGGACTTCACGGCGTCTTCTTCATACTGCTGCGCGTCGCCTAACAAAAAGTCGGCGAAGTCATTGCCAGTGAAACTTCCATTGAAGTTAAACTGGCCTTCCGTATCGGCGAAGTAGTCCTGAACCTTCTTGTAGAGTGCCCAGCTGAATCCGAACTTAAGCTGATGAGCGCCCCGCGTCCAGGAAATGTCATCGCGAAGCTGATAATCATCGGCTTTGTTTATCCAGGGAGTCCAGTTGGATGTGTAATTGGTTCCCGTGCTGCCATTCAAGTTAATCGCCGGGATGCGGTTGTCGACGTTAGGACCTGTGAAGAGGCGGTTAAAGGTAAATCCCGACGGCGCCGTAACCACGCCCTGGGGAATGATGTTAATGCGGTTGCCGTTGTAGTTGAACGATGCTTCGTTCAGCAATGTGGGACTAATAACGTATGTGGTGTGGACAACAGCGCTGTAGGAGGGGTTGCCGAAAACGTCGCTGACGGTGGGGACGTTATCGCCGCTCCACTGCGTTGTGCCGTAGGTTTGAGAGATCTGCTCGGAAACCCAATGGCCGAACACCGAGAACTTGTCGGTAAATTGGTGATCGACGCGGGCAATTTCTTCTTTAACGTTGGTCGGCGAATTGTTTCCGCCGATGAACTGGTGGCCGCTCGTAGGAGCGGGGAAAATATGGGCAGCCAGGAGCGCTTTGGCGTTCGGATCAAGTAACCCGCCCGGAATAGCGCTGGCCGGAAACGGCTGGAATATCGGATCTGCAACGCCCGTTACAGAGGGAATTGCGCATGCCCCGCTTCCGTTGGGCGAACTGAAAGTGGTAATGCCCGCTGCTGCGTAACTGGCGATTTGTGTAGTCGAGAGTTGGTTTGCACAGGGAACGTGCAAGCCAGAATTAGGAACAACATTTCCATTAGGATCCTTTGAATCCGCTGGCAGATTGGCGGCGAAGTCGCCGCCGTAAGTATCTGCGAAGGGGACTGTTTGATTGGTCAAGCCCCCCTGGATCAGGCGCCGCCATTCCATGTTGTAGAAGAAGAAGGTCGGGTGACTCTTCCACAACGGGACCTGGCCGCCAGCGTTAAAGCCGAAAGTGTTGAACCGCAGCTCGGCAACTTTGGCTGGGGCGGGGTTGAAGTAATTGCGGGCATCGAACGCGTCGTTGCGATCGAACTCCCAAGCTGAAGCGTGGAACTGTTTGGTTCCCGACTTCACCACCGTAGTAATCGTCGCGGCCCCAGCGAGTCCGTACTCGGCGCTGTAATTGGAAGTTAGTTCGCGAAATTCCTGCAGGGCGTCCAACGAGGGCATGACGCTGCCGCTGCTGCCGCCGCGGTCGAGGTTCTCGCCGCCATCGAGCAATTGAAGATTGTGGCCCGCTCGTTGTCCGTTAATGCTGACATTAGCGTCGCCGCTGACTGGCGTGGGGACCATGAAGTCGCCCTGGATGCTGGAGGCTCCCGGCGTCAGATTAAACAGGGAGTACAAACTCCGCCCGTTGGTCGTCAGTTCAGTGATCTGCTGACCGGTGATGACGGTGCTGACCTCGCCTGAATCCGATTGCACCTGCACGGCGTTGGCTTCGACGGTGACGTTCTCACTCGTCCCGCCAACTTTCAGTACAAAGTCAACGCGCGTGCGGTCGTTAACGTTCAGGACGATGCCGGCTCTTTCTGCCTGACCGAATCCGGTAGCTTTGGCGCTGACGTTGTAGTGACCGATCGGCAGACCGGGCGAAACGTATTGACCGGTGTCGTTGGTAACACTGCTGCGAGTTTCTCCGGTGTCCACGTTTGTGATGGTGACGGCCACGTTGGGAACGACCGAGGCAGACGGATCGGTAACGGTTCCGACGATCGTCGCTTCTTGGCCAAATGCGAAGATAGGCAAACCAATCAGCAACGCGCAAAAGGCCACGAAATGACGGATACGGCTTTGTTTCACAATGCGAACGAGGTGCATAGCCCAAGCAGACGAAGAGTTGTTCATCGAGAAGCCTCCGGAGTTCGGATAAGGTCCCAGTGCGGGATTCCTACAAAACCCATTTTTTCGCGGGACGTTAACGTACACGTGGGATTGATATTTCGACCCGTCAAGCCTTTTATCCTCCCTGACCAAAGGTTGTCAAGAAAATTCGGGAAGGGTTACCAAGCGTATAACCGAATTGGCCCTAATCGGCATGGGAGGTATTAGCCTCGTTCGCAACCACGGACGCCCGTCAATCGTTAGTCTTTGAGCCGTTTTACCGGCTTGTTGAAATGGGGACGCTCAGAACGGAATCGTCGAATTTGACATCAGCGCGCCGTATCTCCCGGAACAGATGGAGATTGGACGACATCACCACGCCGGGGCTGAGATGCACAATCCCTGGCAAGGGCGTTTTGGTCGTCAAGTTGTCCGCCATGAGGCGGACTGCGGTTTGTCCCTGACGATGCGGCTGCTGATAGATGGAAGCCGTGATGACGCCTTTTTGGAAGTAGGTGGACATTTCTGCGAACAGATCGGTTGTGATTAACTTTGTTTTTCCCGCCAATCCGCGGGCTCCCAGGGCGCGGCACACCGGAAGGCAGTTCACTGTGTTCACATAAATGCCGGCCAGTTTCGGAAAGCGGCCAAGAAGGTCAAAGGTCTTTTGAAAACTCTCTTCTTCGTCTTCGCGTCCTTCAACGACCTCGACGATAGATCCGCCTGGGCAATGCCGTGGAAATGCATCGGAAAAACCATCCGTCTTTCTGCTGTGGTCCTCGGTGCTCAGCATGCCCGCGACCACCGCAACCTTCGATCCCGGTGAAACAAACTTTCCCATCAATTCTCCGGCGAGACAACCGTTCAGCCACGGTTCTACGCACACCACGGTGGAACGTCGGCTTTCGGGCGCGTCTGTGGAGACACAAACCACATGGATTCCACTCTCTTCGGCGCTGTCGATAAGAGGCCGGAGACCGTCAGGATTTCCTGCAGTGAGAATGATTCCGTTAACGCCGCTCCGGATGAGTTCTTTAAAGGCTTCGGTGTCATCCACTCCGAGGGTGCGCACGGGGCGGTAAACCAACTGAATGCCGAGTTGCGCAACCCGGCGAGCTTCATCCAGTATGCCGCTCCAAAGCTGGTCATAAAAAAAATGAATTTCCCGGGGTATACACACGCCAACGCGGCTGTTGGATTTTGAAACGGAGAGCGCGCGCGCAGCAAGATTTGGGGTGTAAGCGATTTGCTGTGCGATTTGCAGAATGCGCTGACGGGTGGAATCGTTAATGCCGGGACGCCCATGCAAGGCGCGATCCACGGTGCCAATCGAAACGGCTGCCATTTCCGCGATCAACTGGATTCCGCGTCTGTTTTTCTTCATTACTTGGGCCGCACTCAGGGTTTGCGCCGAAACATTTTAGCCTACCTCGCAAATTGCAGTCCTCGAATAGAATCTTCGACGCCTCGAGGTTGCCGTACATCTTACGCTCTGTTGTCAAACGCCGGGCCGGCTCAAGGCGGAAGGTTGAACTTGCGGTCTATCTTGTGAACTGGCTCTTTGAAAGCTACTGCCTCGACTTCTGCAATCCTTTCCGAATAGAGTGTTGGCCTATGAACCGTCGCGAATTCACCAAGCTCTCAGCGCTTGCCTTAGCCTGGACGAACGTACGTTCCTACGCACAAATTGGTTCCACAGCAAAACCGGTGGGTTACGCAGCCGTCGGCCTGGGAACGATTTCGGACATTTTCATGCGAGCCTGCGCGAACTCACAGAAGGCGAAGATCACTGCGCTGGTAACAGGCCATCCCGACACCAAGGGAGTGAAGTATGCGGCGATGTATGGTATTCCGAAAACTTCGATCTACACTTACGAAACCTTCGACCGAATCCGCGACAACAAGGAAGTGGATGCAGTTTACGTTGGGCTACCCAACAGCATGCACTGCGAATACACCGTGCGTGGGGCGCAGGCCGGCAAGCACGTGTTGTGCGAAAAGCCGATGGCGATTTCAAGCGCCGAGTGCCGCCAAATGATCGACGCCTGCCGCAAGGCGAAGGTCAGGCTCATGATCGGTTACCGCGTTCACTACGATCCGACGTGGAAGCAAGTCATTGAAACCATCAAGTCGGGTGGTATCGGAGAACTCGAATCGTTTCAGGGAGGCTTTTACGCCCAGCAACCGGCGGGCGCGTGGCGTCTTACCAAAAAGCTTGGTGGAGGCGGCGCCTTGATGGACCTAGGCATCTATCCGCTCAACGCCATCCGCCACATCACCGGCGAAGAGCCTACCGATTTCACTGCCATCGTGAGCACGCGAGACCGGAGCGGCCGCTTCGGCGAGGTCGAGCAGTCGATGGAGTGGACCATGAAGTTTCCTTCCGGGATCCTCGCCTCGTGTGGCTGCTCGTACGGACAAAGAGGTCCGAGCTTTCTGCACATCAACGGCGAGAAGGGTTATTTCGAGGTGGACCCAGCCTACAACTATGACAGCGTTCATGTACGCGGCGAAGTCAACCACGAACAACTCGATCGGTTAAGCCCGCTCAAGTTGCCCTACCAATTTACGATTGAAGCAGAGCATTTCGCCGACTGCGTCCGAAATGACAAAGAGCCGGAGTCTCCCGGCGAAGAAGGATTGAAAGACATGGTGGCGATCGAGGCGATTTACAAGGCCGCCGGTGTCCCTATCGCGTAAACGCATCCTTTCCGTTTCTACCAACTGATTCGATAGAGAGCGGCCCCGTGCCGAAGTAAGGAAGTCTCCAGCCTAAGCGGAGCGGCTCTGTCGTTGCGAATATTTCTTTCTTCCAGCATTTGAAGTCCGCCGGCGTTTTGCAAGGTCGCGACCTGTGCTGCGCTTGGATGTTGCGGGCTGCCCATCGCGAGCCACGCGGTGTAGGCGTTACTGTGATCTTGATCCATTCGATATTGCACGACGTGTACGCTCTTCGCCGGTAGACCGGATATCTTCATATCAATTTGTGTTGCCGAAGCCGGCAAATCGTCGTCGTGATAATTCCACAACAGGACGGCTAACGTTTTTCCCTGGCGCGTGGCAACGCCATTTACATCCGGTGCGCCCACCACTCCGTTCTGTTCAATCTGCTCCACATCAAGAGCGGCGGAACTCGTGAGCTCAACGCGCTCGCCGCCCAGTTTGCCGTACATGCGGAAGACATTCAGCACGGGCTTGTCGACTCCGTTCGTCGCTAGTTCACGAAATCCAGCGAACCAGGGCTGATCTTCGAATTCGAACGCCCACGTAATCGCGCTCGCCAGATTTACTCCGCGCAGCCGCGCGATTTCTGCAGAGCGCGAGAGCATTTCGGCGACACTGGCGCCATAGAGCGGGCCGTTACGGTAAGCGTTCTGCGGTCCCTGGCACGCCGCGCAACCTTCCGGGTCGGTCTCGCTAAGAATGATCGGTGTGTTCTGATACTCAGGAAAGCTGGCGACGATCTGCATGCCGCGATCGGTCGCACTCAACTGGCGGCCAAGATTCATGCGTACATGACCATCGACGACCTTCGGACTGCCTTTCGGATGGAAGCTGATGAAATCCAGTGGAACGCCCGGCTTGCCCGTATCCGCGTTAATTCCGTGCGCGCAGTGATCGAGAAAGTTTCTAAGAAAAGGATTGTTTTCTCCCGGTCCTGTTGCCGCCGGGCCGCCGACTCTCGCTCGTGGAAGCACCTGCCTAACAGCAGCGGTAGTGATGTCATAGAGTTTGTAATATTCCTCGGCTGAGCCGTGGAAGTAAGGTATATCCGGCTCGTTCCACACTTCCCACATCCAAGAGTCCACATCGGTGCCGTAGCGTTGGTGCAAATGCTGAACCCACGCAACAATGAGAGCGCGCCACTTCGCGTAATCCTTCGGCGGATACGACCATCCCGTCCAAATATCGCCGGGAACTTTTTTGGGAAACTCATGCCGGTACGGTGTCGGATGCGGCGACAAAGCCTCGGGCATAAAGCCAATTTCCACAAAGGGTGTCACATGCGTCGCCTTGAAATTGTCGAAGATCTTGTCGGTGATGGTCCAGTCGTAGACCGGTGTTTCGTCCGGCTTTTCGCTGTATACATTGGTCGAGCCCCACTTCAGCGATCCTTGGCCATTGCCGCTGGTCAGCAGGTTATGTGCGCGAAAATAAACGGTCACGCCAGGATTGATTGCGGCTAGTTCGCGCAGCAACTTCACGCCATTGGAAGCGTAGGTATAGTTTGGTTCGTCCGCGCCGAAGTAGTTCCATATCGGCCTGTAATCGCCGATAGATTTGTTAACGTCCACATGAATGCTGACATTTAATTCCCTTGCTGATCGTGTCTCGGCTGAATTTTGCCCCGAGCATAGTGCGCTTTGCAGCATTAATCCCGCGAGTGCGAGAACGGCGGCGTAGGCAATGTGACGGCTTGAAGCTCCGCGGCAAGTTGTGTGTCTAGGATTCATTTGTCGTAGCCATCGACTGTCAACGAATTAGCTATATGAATGTTAGCAGTTGTATTGCTACGCGCATTCTGTCTCTTGTCACTGCTCGCTCGTGAGCGTTTTCCAGATTAGAATCGAATAATGGAAACGCAGGAAGTCAAACTAACAGGCGTATCGCTTATCGGAGCGAATAGTGGCGCACCGCATGGCCGGGGGTTTTCGGGAATAAATCCAGCAAATGGCGCGAAGATCGAGCCAGCTTTCTATACGGCTACGAGCGACGACATCGATCAAGCTGCAAATCTCGCGGCGGATGCATTTCCCGTCTTCGCCAGCCGCAGCGGCCGCGAACGCGCGGGTCTGTTGCGGCGCATTGCCGATGGATTGACCATTGAAATCGGTACTATTGTCGAGCGCGCGCATTTGGAGAGTGGTCTCCCCTTGCCGCGCCTTAAGAGCGAACTTCACCGCACCACTGGACAATTGAGGTTGTTTGCCGAGGTCCTGGAAGAGGGTTCGTGGGTGAATGCTCGCATCGACGAAGCGGATAGCCAACGCAAACCGCCGCGGCCGGACATTCGTTCCTTGTTGCGGCCGCTGGGCCCGGTGGCGGTCTTCGGCGCAAGCAATTTTCCGTTGGCGTTTTCGGTGGCAGGAGGCGACACAGCCTCCGCTCTTGCGGCCGGCAACCCGGTGGTCGTGAAGGCTCATCCCGCGCATCCCGGAACCAGCGAACTTGCCGGGAAAATTGTACAGAGCGCAGTCCGCGAGAGCGGCCTGCCCGCCGGAGTCTTTTCCTTGCTCTTCGACGCGGGAATCGAGGTCGGCGTGTCGCTGGCGCAGCATCCGGCGATCAAGGCAATCGCATTTACCGGGTCGCAATCTGGAGGGCAAGCTCTGATGCGGCTGGCCGCGGCGCGTTCAGAACCCATTCCTTGCTATGCCGAGATGGGAAGTGCCAATCCCGTATTTATTCTTCCCGGCGCAATGCGCGAACGCGGCGCGCAGATCGCGCAGGGATTGCAGGCATCGTTCACGATGGGTTCCGGGCAATTCTGCACGAAGCCGGGAATTGTTTTTGTGCCAAATCTTGACAGCGTTGCTTTCACGGAAACTTTGCGGAGCGGAGTGGGAGAAATGGGGCAGCACGCAATGCTGACTCATGGGATCGCCGCCAAATACAATAATGCGATTCAGCAACGAATCTCCGAAGGGCAGGCTCAGTTAATTGCAGGCAAGAATGACGGAGTCGAGCAAAACTGTGCCGCGACCAAAGCAATCGTTTTCGGTATTGACATTCCAGATTTCTTCGCGCGACCGGAATTAAGCGAAGAAGTGTTTGGGCCGACAACCTTGTTAGTGCATTACGGCGCCAATAGCGATCTCGTGGAGGCTGCGCAGCGATTGCAAGGACACCTGACGGCGACGATTCATGGAACCGATGAAGATCTGGCGGAAGCGCAGGAATTGATTCGTGTGCTGGAAACGAAGGTGGGCCGCATTCTCTTTAACGGGTTCCCGACGGGAGTGGAAGTATGCCACGCGATGGTGCATGGCGGGCCATTTCCCGCCACGTCCGACGGACGATCGACATCGGTGGGAACAATGGCGATTCTGCGTTTTGCGCGGCCGATTTGCTATCAGGATTTTCCGGATGCGGCGCTTCCTGTGGAATTGCAACGTGCGAATCCTCTGGGAATCATGCGAATGGTGAATGGCACGCTGACGCGTGGGTAGCCGCTCTCAAGTGCTAGGCCACGTGGTTTTCCAGTGTGCCGATTCCGTCGATGTCGATTCGGATCGTGTCGCCGGTGGCCAGCGAGAAGTTGTCTGCGGGGACAATGCCGGTTCCGGTCATCAGAAACGCTCCTTGAGGAAAGCTGTTGTCGCGAAAAAGAAATCTGGCCAGTTCCTGAGGATCGCGTTTGAGTTCTGCTAGCGAAGTACTCCCCGCGAAGACTGTCCTGCTTTGGCGCACGACCTCCAGTTTGATGTTGGTTGATTTGTCGAGTGGATCGGCCGAGAGCAGGATGCAAGGACCAAGCGCGCAACTGCCGTCATACACTTTTGCCTGCGGCAGATAGAGCGGATTTTCTCCCTCGATATCGCGCGAACTCATATCGTTGCCGATGGTGTAACCGACGATAGCTCCCGCGGGATTTATCAGAAGAGTCAGTTCGGGTTCCGGCACAGACCACTTCGCGTCGGATCGGATGCGTACCGCGCTTCCCGGTCCGACGACGCGGCGCCCCGTCGCTTTGAAGAATAACTCCGGTCTCTCGGCTGCATAGACGCGGTCGTAGAAACTTCCACCTCCAGCGTCTTTGCTTTCTTCCATGCGCGCGTTGCGGCTGCGGTAGTAGGTCACTCCCGCGGCCCAAACTTCCTGATTGCCGACGGGGGCGAGAACCGAGGCCAGATCGAAATTCGTCGCACTGTTCGTTGTGGCCGCGCTAGCTCGAGCGCGGAGATCCGGGCTGCAAATAACGTCGTCCCAGTCTCTTGTGGAAGATAGAGAACAGACAAAATAGAAATTGTTATTTTCCTCGACGAATGCGCCATTGGCTGTGCGATAGAGTTTCACCTGGTCAGCCTCTCACGATTCCAGCTGAGTTGAAGAAAGTTGTACTGCGGAAATATTCTCGCCGCCTCGTTCCGCGCCTCTTTGGAGTTGCTTCAGAATCGCATCGACATCATAGACGCAACCTCCCCAGACACCTCCGCTGGCCTGAACGAGCGCTGCCCAAAGGCGCGTATCGCCAGGGAGCGCTGGATGAGGTGCAAGATCATCACGCTGCGAACGCACCTCAAGACGTAGGGCACCCTCTTCAGCAGAGAATTTTTCCTCGCCTTCACCAACCAGGTTAACCGTACCGTGCAGTGCGGTCCGGTCGATCACTATCTCGATCGAGTCGCCCTCCCGCACGCGCCCGATCGGACCACCCGCCAGCGCTTCCGGCGAAATGTGTCCAATGCAGGCCCCGGTGGAAACTCCGCTGAAGCGAGCATCGGTGAGGACGGCGACGTGCTTGCAAAAAGGAAGGTTTTTCAATGCAGAGGTGATCTGATAAATCTCCTGCATGCCAGCGCCGGCGGGACCTCCACAAATGAGCACGATCACATCGCCATGGGAGACTGCGCCGCGCTTGATCGCATCGATAGCCGCCGCCTCGGTAATGAAGACACGAGCCGGCCCATTGTGGCGATAGACGTTATTTTCATCGATCAGAGAAGGATCAATCGATGTGCTCTTGATAACGCTTCCTTCGGGTGCGAGATTGCCGACCGGAAAACAGATCGTGGGAGTGAGGCCTCGCCTGCGCGCCGCATCGGGCGAAAGAATGACGTCGTCAGCGTCAACCGAATCCAGCGTGCGGAGTTTTTCTTTCAATGCTCTGCGCCGCCCACTCTGTTCCCACCAGTTAAGGTTTTGCTCCAGAGTCTCTCCCGTAACCGTTCTCACCCCGCAGTCCAGCAGTCCGGCCCGGCGCAGATGCAGCATTACCTCGGGGACGGCTCCAGCTAGAAAGACCTGAACCGTGGCAAAGTTGTTCGGCCCGTTCGGCAGAGCGTCTACGAGACGGGGCACCGCATGGTTGATCGCCGCCCAATCCGCCGCTGACGGGCGGCTCAAACCGGCCGCGTGGGCAATGGCCGGAACGTGTAGCAGTAGGTTCGTCGAGCCGCCGAAGGCCGCGTGTACGACCATCGCGTTGCGAATTGAAGCGTCCGTCAGGATATTGGACGTGCCGATGCCGACTTGAAACATCCTCAACATCGCACGCGCGGAGCGCGCGGCCGCATCGAGCCATATGGGCTGCCCGGACGGCGCGAGAGCGGAATGTGTCAAAGAAAGTCCTAGCGCTTCCGCGACTACCTGCGATGTGGCCGCCGTGCCCAGGAACTGGCAGCCTCCGCCGGGGGTAGCGCAAGCTCGGCAGCCCACTTCTGCGGCATATTCGAGCGTGATCTGATTCTGGGCAAAGCGCGCGCCGATGGTTTGTACTTTGGCAGCGTCTTCTCCGTTCTCGGGGAGAAGCGTGACTCCGCCGGGCACGAGAATGCTCGGCATGGGGCCGGACGATGCGAGCGCCATCATCATCGCGGGGAGTCCTTTGTCGCAGGTTGCCACACCCATTACGCCCTTTCGGGTGGGAAGCGAACGCATCAGCCTGCGCAGGACGATGGCGGCGTCATTTCGATACGGTAACGAGTCGAGCATTCCCTCGGTGCCTTGCGTGCGGCCGTCGCAAGGGTCAGTGCAGGCTCCAGCGAACGGAATGGCATGTTGACTCCGCAACTCGCGTGCAGCCTGCGCCACCAGTAATCCCACCTCCCAATGTCCCGTGTGGAAGCCGAGAGCGATGGGAGTTCCATCCTGTGCACGTATCCCGCCATGTGTGCTAAGGATGAGAAATTCGGGGTCAAGCAAACGCGCGGTTTCCCATCCCATGCCAGCGTTTTGGGTGAAGCCGAAGAGATTGCCGGAGGGCTGGGTCAGTAGCATTTCCGCAGTAAGTGGTAGTGATCCTTCCGGTGCGCGGGCGTGTGTCTTGGTCTCGCGAAAGACAAATGCGTCGCTTTCGAATACTTCGTCCGCCGCGATAGGCTTGCTCGGATGATGCATGGGAACCTCGTTCTCGACATCGAAAGCGTACTCTGTCACGCTTCGGAATATATTTTTGTTCGTGATTCGTAACGAAAAACGGTTTGCCGCAAAGCTCGTGCATTTTTGATGGACAATTCCGACAACATGAGGGGGGAAAGGATTTGGGTCCGAACGACTGCCCGAATTGCGGCGGTGCTGGATACATAGCGAAACCAGTGGACTTAAACGGCAAGTCCGAGGGTGTCGCATTTATCCGTGCGAAGTGTCCTGCTTGTGCAGGCACTGGCCGGAACCTTACCAACCCGCCTTCGACTGCTGGCTGACCGCACGGCCCGCGGTGCTTGCGAAAACGTCCGAGCCCGGTTCGTCACACTTCCCGCCCTAAAGTGACTCCGGGCTCGACGTTCGTAAGAAATGCCGTCAAGAGTAAAACAGTTTGCCG
This sequence comes from Candidatus Sulfotelmatobacter sp., assembly GCA_049584475.1. Lineage (GTDB taxonomy): Bacteria > Acidobacteriota > Terriglobia > Terriglobales > Acidobacteriaceae > Sulfotelmatobacter. Next base: position 57,820 of record JBAUXX010000049.1, read on the forward strand.
GAACTCCTGCCAGTCATGGGTTCTTGTGATCGGCTGTGTCCGATGCCCAAGAAAAAATATGTGGATTTTCAGCAATGCGCCCGGGATACGCTCAGTCCGTTCTTCTTTTTCGTAGTTCCCGAAGGATTTCGCTCAGGCAATTCCCGCAGCTCGGGCTCGTACTGGGCGCCGCGGCGCAGATTCGGTTTCGACGCGATTACGGCCAGCAGATTTAGCCCGATATAGAGCTTTATCGGCCGCCTCGATCACAGCTTCCGCAGCGGCGTCGGCTTGGGCTGTGGCTGCGACGCCGATGCTGACCGTTACTGAAATTTGCGCCGGAGATTGCGCCTTTGCGAGCCGACGAATTACATGCCCCGTGCTCATCCGCGCGTTTGGCATCCGTCCTTTGAGATTGCGCCGGTCCGGTCCGCGGGGAGTATTGCGGCGATCGGGATTGGATCGCAGAAGAAAGGGGGAAGCTTCAATGCGGCAGCGCAATCGTTCGAGGTGCTCGATAACCTCTCCCGCGGTTCGGCCTTTGAAGACAACGGCAAATTCTTCCCCACCGCAGCGAAAGGCCTGCCCGCCGCCTGTGACCGCACCCAGCCTGGAAGCCACTAATTGCAGCACTTGATCCCCAGTGTCGTGCCCGTAGGTATCGTTGCAACGCTTGAAGTGGTCGATGTCGACCATCGCGATGGAATAAGGAACCTGCAAGTTGGCGACAACATCATTGAAAGCGCGGCGCGAAGGGAGCGACGTCAGTTCATCGTGATACGCCAATTGATAAGAGGTTTCCACGATGGATAGAGAAAGCGAGAAGGCTGATACCGCTAGGTATGTAGTGGCGATGCGTCCAACGGCTCCGAAGTGAAGCGCTACGAAGAAGCTGACCAGCGACCAGAACAAACCGCTATCCAGCGGTTTGCGCAGCCAGAAGATGCGGATCAGAAGCAGCAGGGCCGCCGCGGCAAAAGCCGCCCAGGAATAGTCCGGCAGCGGAAGCGATATCACGACGCGATGTGCGGTATGAGTTGACGCCGCCTGTGTGTCGCGACAGAAAACCGCGACGCTAATCGATTGCAGGAATAAGACAAGCCCCATAGGGATGGTCTGCGAGAGAGTCAGCCCGGACTCCGACATGAGCGAAAGCAAAATGAAGTTCAAGGGCAGCAGAAGGCTGATGGCGTCGAAAGCCGCTCGGCCCGCGCCAGTCACGGGAATATGTCCGGCAGAGGAATAAGAAATGGCCTGCTCAGCGAGAAGCAGTGCGAGCAATGCGAAGAAGGCGCGGCTGGAATGGAATCGCCAGGCCAGCAGCAGCCCCACGGCCAAGATCGCGTAGTTCAGGAAATTAACGGCGGGCAACACCGAGGCGAGCCAACCCACATGCAGCAGCACGGCCACAACGCCCAGCACCAGACCGTGTGGGAACAGAAGCGACTTCCACTCCGATTTGCTCAGTCCATGCACAGAAGGCTTTGCCTCACGGCTTGGAGGATTATCTCCGGCAGGGCAGGGAAGGGGAATTGACGGACAGGGTTCCGGGGAACCGGCGATGCTCCCGTTTTGATTCTTCTCCCCATCCCGGAAGAGCAGACTTTCGTTTGCTCACGGTTTCCGCTCCAGGCGCGGAATCTGTGGCTAGAATCGGTTTGTCTATTAAGGACAGCTTATGCGGATTCTGATCGCCGAAGACGATGAAGCGCTGGCCAAGTTTGTCAGCCAGGGCCTGACAGCCGAGCGTTATACAGTCGATGTCTGTTCCGACGGAGAACAGGCGCGGACTGCAGCCAACGAACAGGAATACGACTTAATTGTGCTGGATTTGAATTTGCCGAGGCTTGATGGAGTCAGCATTCTACGCCAGCTTCGGCGGCAAAAGCCCACGCTGCCCGTCCTCGTGTTGACCCAGCGGACAAAGGTGGAAGACCGTGTGCAGTGCCTGGATACGGGCGCCGACGATTATTTGCCGAAGCCGTTTTCTTTCAGCGAACTCTCGGCTCGCATTCGGGCGTTGCTGCGGCGCAGCCATTTGCCATCGGAGTCCGTACTTGCGGTTGAAGACTTGAAGCTGGACCGCGTGGAACATCGCGTGGAGCGTGCCGGTCGCCGAGTGGAGTTGACCACGAAAGAGTTTGCCTTGCTCGAGTATCTGATGCGCAACGCCGGACGCAAAGTCACGCGGGCGATGATTATCGAACACGTTTGGAATCTGACCTTCGATACCACAACCAACGTGGTGGACGTTTATATCAACTATCAAACCCTGGGCACTACCGGCGCGGGAGATCCCATTCAGGTGGGCGCCGGTACGGAAGTTGGCTCCATGCCGTCGCTGTTCACCCAGGGGAGTATCAGCTCCACCGGGGTACCGACTGACGTTGCCATTCAAGGCTCGGGATTTTTCGCCGTGCAGGATTCCAGCGGCGCCATTGCGTACACCCGCGCGGGCGATTTCTCAACCGATGCCAGCAACTTCCTCATCACCTCGAACGGGCAGCAGGTTCTTGGATATCCCGCGGCCAATGGAGTGGTCAATACTGGCAACGGCATCGTTCCCCTACAGCTGGGCGCCGGCACGATTAGTCCGCCAGCGGCAACGGGCAACGTCCAGCTGACGGTCAACCTCAATGCCGCCGCTTCCGTCGGCGACACTTTCTCGACGCCGGTTACCATTTACGACTCGCTCGGGGCCAGTCACACCTTAACCGCTACGTTCACCAACACCGCCGCCAACAACTGGAGTTATAGTCTCAGTATTCCGTCCGGCGACCTAAGCCCGACGACCTCCGGCGGAACATCCACTCCGCAGAGTGGCGTTCTGGCTACTGGTACTCTGACTTTCAACGGCAACGGCGTCCTCGTCGGAGACACGGCGGCCACTGGCGGAACAGTTAGCGGCAGTCTTTCCGATGTCACCGGCATCCCAATCAACGGGCTGGCCGACGGAGCTTCCAATCAGACCTTCAACTGGAATGTGCTTAGCGGCACAACGCCCGTAGTGAGCCAGGTTGCAGGAACCAGCAGTGCTTCCGGGGCCGGCCAGGATGGCAGCAGCAGTGGATCTCTGGTGAACTTCACCATCGGATCCGACGGCACCATTACTGGCTCCTTCAGCAACGGCAAGACGCAGGCTTTGGGAGAACTGGCGCTGGCCAACTTCGCGAATGTCAATGGGCTCCAGTTGAACGGCGGCACCGATTACACGCCGACTCTGGCCTCCGGACCGGCGGTCGTCGGAGTTCCGGGCTCGGGTGGACTGGGAACGATTTCTGGCGGCGCGCTGGAATTGTCGAACGTCGACATTGCGACCGAGTTTGCCAACCTGATCGTGGCCCAGCGCGGCTTTGAAGCCGACGCCAAAGCCGTCACTACGTTCGATCAGATTACGCAAGATACGATCGCGCTCAAGCAATAGGGCGCGCAACAGTTCCGTGCCTTTGTGTGAGCCCTTGAGACGCTCGCGAAAGTGCGCGCCGGAAACGGCAGGCCCCGGCGCGCACTGGAGGAGGCGATAATGACCACACGAGATTGATCGATGCCACTCAGCGTATCTTCATCATGGGCTGGCGTGCGCGAGCGTGCGAATAGCAAACCGAAGCATATCTCGCCTTATTAATTTACCGTTAATTTCTCTCCATCCCGATTGACGCGACTCGAGAGTGCCGTTTACTCTGCGCTGGCTATGAGCGATTTGAATTTCGATCAACTGCGAGCCGCCTATAAACAAGCTGTTGATGAATGGGTGAACACGATTCGCGCGGAGGAGGCGCTGGCCACCCCCGACCATTCGATGATTGCCTGGGAACAGTGGGATGCCGCCCACTTTCGCGAGCAGGACGCGGAGAAGAAAGTCACGGAAGCGCGCGAAGAATACAAAGACGCGCTACGCGCCGCAAACATCGGTATCTAGTCAAAGCTGTCCTCAACGGAATCAATGTTGTTCTTGACTTCGCTTTATATTCGCCTAAAATAGCGGCATGGCGATTACCAAGAGACAGCGGGAAGTATACGACTTCATCTCGCGCTTCGTGGCCGAGCACGGATACTCTCCGTCGTTTGAAGAAATTGGAAACGGACTGGATCTGAATTCCCTGGCCACCGTGCACAAGCACATCACCAACCTCGAGAAAAAAGGGCTGCTCACGCGCGACTACAATCGCAGCCGCTCGATTGACCTGCTGCCGCCCAAAGGAAAACTCAAGCAGGCCATGAGCGTGAACACCGGCCTGGTGCTGCCGCTGATGGGCCGCATCGCCGCCGGCCAGCCCATTGAGGCGGTGGAAAATCCGGAGACGATCTCGCTGGCCGATTTCGTGCGCTCGAAGGAAGTGTTCGTGCTCGAAGTCCGCGGAGATTCCATGCAGGACGAGGCCATTCTCAACGGCGATTATGTGCTGGTAGAAAAAGCCAAGACCGCCCACAACGGAGATATCGTAGTCGCGCTGGTCGATACCACCGACGCCACGCTCAAGCGCTTTTACCGCGAAGGCGACAACATCCGCCTGCAACCTTCAAACGCGACGATGCAGGCGATTATCGTGCCCGCGGCTTCGGTGGAAGTGCAGGGAAGAGTAATCGGCGTGTTGAGGAAGTATTAAAAGCCACCAGATAATGTTTGGGAGGGCACGACTTCAGCCGCGCCGTCCGGGACCAATAAAGATGAGGGCCTCAGCCCCGAAGGTTTTTTGCTGCGGGCGTCCGAAGACAATGAATTCTTGCCGGCGTCTTCTGGACAACTTGATGACGACTCGCGCAATCGCCGGAATCTGTTTGTGCCTCGCGCTCATCTCGCCGGGACAGGCGCAGGACCGGTACCCTGCGCAATGTGCGGTCGCGAAGGAGATGATTGTTATGAATCATGCTATCGGGACATTCGACGTGAAAGTGACGACCCAGGTAGCTGGAGAGGGAGACGATGCAACCATCGGAAGAATGACGCTCGACAAGCAATTCCACGCCGATCTTGAAGGAACCAGCAAAGGCGTGATGCTGGCGGTTTCGACTAGTGTGAAGGGCTCCGCAGGTTACGTCGCAATGGAGAAAATCACGGGAACGCTGAAAGGCCGCAGAGGCAGTTTCGTTCTACAGCACAGCGGCACAATGACGCGTGGGGCGCCGCAATTGATGGTCAGCGTGGTGCCGGACTCGGGCACCGACCAACTCGTTGGACTGACGGGGACGATGAACATCAAGATCGCCGACGGGAAGCACTCGTACGATTTCGAGTACACGGTTGCCGAGGCGCCATAAGGATCGCTCCTTAAGAAACCATTCACCGCCTCTTATACAGCACGGCAAACTCAAATCCCGCATTCGGCGGAAACAGCTCCGCCACTTTCCTCAAACGCTCGGCCAGCGCTGAAGGCGCCAGCAGTGGATAGTCGCGCTCGCGCAGGTCGAAGTAATCCACATCCAGATAAAGCGACAGGAGATAAATCGAGATCGTGTCGGAAAACGTCGCCGCCAGATATTCGTTCTTATACTTCTCCGCGTCGGGACCGGCAGCCGTGGCCTGCTTGCGCGCTTCGTAGGCATCGAGTGAAGTTTCGCCGCGAACTCCCGCCTCGACTTGCTTCCACGCCAGTTCGGCGAAGTCGCCGGAGACTCCTGCGCGCTCCACCAGCGCATGGCCTACGTTGATGTAAAACTCGAATGCGACCGAGAACTTATCGTCCATCAACCGGGTCGAGATAAAGACGCACTGGGAATCGCCCAGACTCAGATTGCGATGGCAAACCGCATTGTCGCTCAGGCCAACATCGTAGCGGTCGGCGATGACGGTCTCGTCGCCCTGGCTGACCGTTAAAGGGACGAAATAATAAGCCTTGCGCTCAAGTGCCGCCGCCGCGCTCCCCGGAACCGCCGCAATCATGCGTTCCAGGTCGAACGAGTTCATCGCCGTTTCGCCCGCGACTGCGTAGCAGATTCCATTGGCCGCCTGCGACACCGGGGTTTGCCGCACTACTTCCGCTGGACTGCGCGTAATTGCTGGGGCTGCCTGCGACATGCTTACTATCTTATACACTAGGCGGGACTGGTTCTTGCGCCGACGACTGTGCCATATCGGGCTGCAGGAAAAGAGGGCGGCCGTGACAGAATTCCCCACATTCATGAAACATCCGTCGAACCGGATCGCCTCCGGTAGTCAGGCCACGCCCGGAGTCGAAGGCTACGTTTTCGACGGCGCCGATGGCAGCCAGATGGCATTCTGGACCTGCAATGAGACGGCATCCTCCGCAACACACCTCCACGACTACGACGAATACATGCTAGTCGTGCAAGGCGCTTACACCCTGATCATCGATGGCAAGGAAATTCCCATACACGCCGGCGAAGACTATTTCATTCCTCGCGGCGTAACTCATAGCGGAGAAGTGGTTGCCGGGACCAGAACCATTCACGCTTTCGGCGGCCACCGGGCAAACCGAGTTGAAAGCTCTCAGGGAAGCGCCGGCCGCATCGATCAGAGCCGGTAGAATGATGTACCTTCAGTCATGGCGACTTTTCCCAGCACTCGCACGGCGCACTGGTACGGTATTCCAGTGCGTGTCCTGCTCGTGACTTTCATTGGCACGTTGTTGTGCTTCGCCATGAGTCTGCTGCTGGCGATCCTAGGCGTGGTGTTCGCCGCAAAACTGCGAGGGGTGCGTCCCGATATGAGGATCGCTTACCGCATGATTGCCTTGCCCGCGGCGCTCGCCGCCGGAGTTGCGATTTTGGTAACGATGCTGGTCATGGAAATCCGTCGCTATCGCCAGATGAAGGTATTGTCCGTGATCGAACGAATGAACTAAGTCCAGGCGACGGCGAGCCGCTACAATCAAGTCATGCCGCCACGCATCGCTATCCCGATGCCTCATTCCGCCGACCCTGAATATGCGGAGCGCGCGATTCCGCAATATGAACTAGCTGTGCAACTCGCTGGCGGCGAACCAGTGCGTATTTCTTTCGACCAATCAGCGGCAGAGATCATGAAAATTGCGCAGAGCTGCGATGCCGTGCTGTTGCCGGGCAGCAAAGCCGACATTGATCCCGCGAAGTTCCACGGCGAGCGTTCGCCCCAAACCGCATCCGCCGATGCGCACCGCACCGCCGTTGATGAACTCTTGCTGCAAGATGCCTATGACCATCACAAACCTGTCTTCGGGATTTGCTATGGCCTGCAAAGTCTGAATGTCTATCGTGGCGGTTCGCTGGTCCAGCACATCCCTGATTTCCTTCCCGAAGAACTTCGCGCGCGGGTGAATCATGAAGCGGGAAAAAAAGTCGCCGTCGCGCACAACGTTGAAGTCGAACCCGAGTCAAAACTGGCGCAGATCATTGCAAGCAACGGCCATGGGCTCGCCAGCGTTCCAGTCAACTCGTCCCACCATCAATCCGCAGACGCCATCGGCCAGGGTCTGCGAATCGTCGCCCGCTGTCCTGATGACGGCATCGCCGAGGGGCTAGAAGGCACCACGTCCGATCACTTTGTTATCGCGGTGCAATGGCACCCGGAACGCTCTGTCGAATTCGACGAACCGTCCCGCGCCATTTTCCGCGCCTTCGTCGAGGCCGCGAGAAAGTCACAAGCTTTGCTCGCTAGATCCTAGCGATGGCAGTTCGCAATCACGTCGGCGGCGATCTGCTCGGCTCCGTCTTGCACGTCGGGAATCGAGTGCGGCGCGTCTTTCACGCAGCCGTAGGTAGGTGCCGGGGTAATCAGCGACCGGTAGAGCATCCCCTGGCGGATGGCTGAGGACGTGTCCAGCCCGCCGAATAGAAACCGCAACTTCGTATTCGGATAGCTCAACGTCGCATCGGGCGAGGTAACTGAATCGTTCAGGAACTGCTCCTCATATTGCGTGCTGTTAGTCTGCAAACTGGTGGAGCACCACGCTCCCGGATAAGCTGGATCAACATACTTGACCGCATTGTCGTAGCCCACCCCCATTCCAATGTTTGTGTTGGAACAGTACTCAACTGCGGCTTTTACATTATTGATACAAGCATAGTCGACGCGGCCAAACGGCGGGCCGCTGGTGATTTCGGCAAATTTCAGATAGCTCCCGAGCCCGTAGTGGGCGAGGCCCTCGCTGATGATCTGTCCCCCGGCGGAGCTGCCCGTGGCGCACAGCGGAACACTCCCGGTTCTTTTGTAAACCCACTGCACAACCGTGGCATAGCGGCAGGCTGCGGCTCGCACGCCCGCGCCGCCGGCGTCATATTCCCAGCCGAGCCCAGTGGAAAACGGAGCGCCGTAGGTCAGTTCCACCGCTGTGAGTTTGGCGTTGACGATATTTTGTACGGTGACGGGTCCGTAGGGGTAGGAGTCTTCATAAGTGTCATTGACGTCGCCTCCGCTGGTGAGAATGACGGTGCCTACCGGCTTGGGCGGAGCAATGATTTTCACGTAAGCGGTGTACTCCGGCACCAGCGGGCAGGTGATATCGAGAGCGTAACAGGCCGTAGCCTTAATGCCGGTGGTGGGACAGGTAATCGTTGAAGCTGCGATCGTGCCTAAAGCATCGGGCGGGTGCACGGTTGGCAAATGAACTTCCCTAGAATCAAGATTCTGGGCGGCGACGAACGGAATCATCAACGAGAAACAGAGCAGTAAAAAGAGTCTGGATGTAATTCGCTTCATGGTTTCTCCTAAATATCAGCGAAAACTTCGCTCGCTGCGTTGGCCGATCAAAGCGCTCAGGGAACAACCAATGCGCAATTTCCGCGTAAAAGTTTGGAACGCAGCAACTGAATTTAGGGGAGAAATGGCGCCGTTAAGCGAAACCGGCATTGCAAGAGCCGTAGACAGCCAATGACAAGCCTTATTTTAGTATGGTTTAGCTGTTGCGTCTTTAGCCCAACGTGCTACACCGGTTGGCGAAGACGAGTAAAGTTTAGTAAGTGGTAGCACCTGAAACTTTTGCGCTACTGAATAGTCCAATCTGACAGTAACGGTGAATTCGTACTTCTAGTGGGGGACAATCGGATGTCTATTTCTTTCAAAGCCACATTGATGCTTGTTGGATTGCTGGCCGGAGTGATGGCATGCAACGCACGGGAAAGTTCCAGCGTCGCGGTGCCGGGTCCAGTGGTAGACGAGGCGAAGGCAGCGGCTCCAGGAAACCAAACCGCGGTGATTGCCGGTGGTTGCTTCTGGGGCATCCAAGCCGTTTTCCAACATGTGAAAGGCGTCGTCAGCGCGACCTCCGGTTATTCCGGCGGCTCAAAGCAGAACGCCGAATATGAGACCGTAAGCACCGGCGAGACCGGCCATGCGGAATCAGTGCAGATTGTTTACGATCAGGCGCAGATTAGTTATGGCGAACTGCTGCGCGTTTTCTTTTCCGTGGCGCACGACCCCACCCAATTGAATCGTCAGGGACCGGACAGCGGCACGCAATATCGTTCGGTTATTTTTTACGGCAACGAAGAGCAGAAGAAGATTGCCGAAGCCTACATTGCGCAGCTCGATCAGGCCAAAGTTTTCTCTCGGCCGATTGTGACGCAGGTGGTGCCACTCAAAGCCTTTTACCCGGCCGAGGCTTACCATCAGAATTACGCGGCGAACCATCCAGATAATCCGTATATTGCGTTCAACGACGCGCCGAAGGTTGATCATCTACGGAAGGAATTTCCCGATCTTTTCACAAAGAAGTGAAGTAAGGACGCAGCAGGCTGGAGGAAATATGTTTGATTCCGAGTTGGAGAAAAAAAGTGTGGTGAACCCACAGCGCCGCGTGTTTCTGGGAGGCGCTGTCGTGGCAGTGGGAGGCCTCGCCTTGTGGTCATGGAGAAGGCCGAACACGGTAGAAGCTTTGGCGTCGAAGCCGAGTGTGCCCAAAGAAGTAACGATCGTTCGCTTTTCCGATTCCGGCCAGCGGTTGGAGAAAGTTCGCGTGATGCAGGTGGTCAAGAGCGAAGACGATTGGCGCAAGCAGCTTTCGTCCAACGCGTTCCAGATCACCCGGCGCGCCGACACGGAGATCGCATACAGCGGCAAGTACTGGAATTTGCACGACAAGGGGATCTACCGCTGCATTTGCTGTGACAACGCGTTGTTTAACTCAGCGACGAAGTTTGACTCTGGCACAGGCTGGCCGAGCTTCTGGGAGCCAATCGCCAAAGAAAATGTCATTGAGATACGGGATATGTCTCTGGGCATGGAGCGCATTGCAGTTTCCTGCAGGCAATGCGACGCGCACCTAGGACATGTATTCGATGATGGGCCAGCCCCAACCCATTTGCGTTATTGCATGAACTCGGCTTCGTTGCGATTTGTGCCGGCGGTCTAGCTGCGTCCTGTCCGTAGACGTGGATGAAAATGGCGTGTAGCGCCATCATCCACCCTATTCACCCTTGCTGCTGTGATTTGCCTTGGTCGCGATTGCGCTCGCCGCATGGTTGCTCAGAGTTACTTTATCCTGCGGGAGCGGACGGTTTTTCGCCGCCTGTGAGGTCGAACTTTCTTTTGCAGATTCCGGCGATTTAGATTGGGCACTATTGGCATGACTTGTGCTGCTGATCGAGTTGCTCATAAGAGCGTCATCGGCGGCGAGGGCTACAGCTTTAGCGATTAGCGTGCGGGCGGCCAATCTCGCGTAATGTTACCGAAAAGTCGAACCAGTTTGAAATTATTCCAGCACGCTATCTTCGAGTTTTTGCTTCTTCCACACGGCGGCCGCCTGCACGAACGCGACCACAATTGGATGAGGTTTAGCCGAAGTCGATGAAAGTTGCGGTTGGAAAAGAGTGGCCAAAAAAAAGCGGCGTGACGGAGATTCGATGGCTCGAATTTCGTTCTGAGTCCCGCGCGCGACCACGGGAAATCCAGCTTCCATGGCGCACCACTCGTAGTCGGGATTGACTTCGAAGTTGCAGAAGAATTCTTCGGTAGCCGTTTCTTTGTCCTTGCCATAAAACGACTGCAGGTAGGAACCGGGACGCAAACGAATTTCAGGGCTCGTCCCCGAAAGCTTGGGTGCATCGCCCTTGCGATTAGGAACGGCACACGCGACAGGGTAGATAATGACATTCTTCGAGCCGGATTGATTTTCGGCGCTGTCGGCGTCTTCAATACCCAGGATGTTGCGGGCAAATTCAATTAGCGCGTATTGAAATCCGCCACAGGTACCGAGAAAAGGCCAGTCACGGCTGCGCGCGAATTCAATGCCCTTCAGCATGCCGTTGAAGCTTTTATAAGGGCTGCCGGGCGCGGCCCACAGACCGTCATAACTCTCCAGAACCTTGCCAGCGTCGGGATCAGTCAGCGATGAAGTGGGCAGCCACTGCGATTCGACTTGCAGATCGAGCTTGCCTGCTGCATGTTGCAGCGACGCTTCGGTAGCATGGTGGGAGCGGAATTCGGGATTGAAGTCGCCGAGAATTCCGATGCGCACGCCGTCGCTCACGTCAGCATTGTACTAGACGAGCGCGGCCTTTCTTGAGTGGAGCGGCGTGTGAAGCCCGGCAACTCTGGCCAAGTTTGAGCCGCCGACCTAACAACCACAAATGCGGGAGATACATCCAAGGTCAGTGCCTGAAACTCATAAAACGGAAGAGCTGTTGCCGAGCACGTCGTCGTTTCCCTCGGCGGAGCCTCCCGAGCAGCGCGAATTGTTCCGCGATGTTCTTACCGCGCTCGAGCGTGGTGCAATACCTTACGCGGTATCGGGTGCGTTTGCGCTCCGCCAACATACGGGCATCTGCCGCTTTACGAAAGACCTGGATCTGTTCACCACTGCCGAGAATTCGCCCGCGGCTTTGTCGTGTTTGCGACAGGCGGGCTTTGAATGTGAAGTTCGCGACCCCGTTTGGCTGGCCAAGGCCTGGCGCGACGGATTCTTTGTCGACGTCATTACCGGCATGAGCAACGGGTTGATTGAAGTGGAGGACTTGTGGATCGAAAGATCGCGGCCGGCGGTCGTTTATGGTGTGGAAACCAGGGTTCTGGCGCCGGAAGAACTGGTGGCTTCAAAACTGTTCGTGACACGACGCGAACGTTTTGACGGAGCTGACATCGCGCATGTTATTTACGGGACTTATGGTCATTTTGACTGGAAGCGCGAAATGGAGCTGGTAAGTGAACACTGGGAGATGTTGTTGTGGGCGCTGGTACTGTTCCGTTATGTCTATCCGGCGCAAAGCCATTATGTGCCCGCGAATGTGTGGCGAGAATTACTCACCCGATTTGAGAGCGCGATTGCGCAGCCTGATCCGCAGGCCGACTTCCGCGGCAGTTTGGTGGACGACAACATGTTTGCCATTGACGTAAATGAATGGAGGCTGGCGAATCTGCTGGAAGAAACGAGGGAGCGGCGTTTGTTGCGAGTCAACGGCAAGTCGGGTAAAAGCGAGGGTTGCGAAGGGAAACGAGCATGAGAATTGCCGCCAGCGCTGATTTGCATTTCACACCGCAGAGTTACGAGAAGTTGAAAGATCAGTTTGAGCGCGTGCGCGACGAAGCGGATGTGCTGGTGCTGGCCGGGGACCTGACCAACTACGGAAAGCCGGAAGAGATGGAGCCGTTGTTGAATGTGCTGGTGCGGTTGCGATTGCCGACAGTGGTTGTGCTGGGCAATCACGACTACGAAAGCGGCAAAGAAGAAGAATTGTGCCGCATGCTGGTTGGCGGAGGTGTCAAGGTTCTGGATGGCAGCGGCTACGAGCGCGACGGAGTAGGTTTTGCCGGCACGAAAGGTTTCGTCGGCGGCTTTGGCCGGGGAATGTTGACCGCCTTTGGAGAGCGGGAAGTAAAAGAATTTGTGAGAGCTTCGGTGGATGAAGCGATGAAGCTGGAGCGTGCCATGTCGCAATTGCGCACGCAGAAGCGGGTGGTTGTGGTGCATTATTCTCCGATTGCGGAAACCGTGCAGGGTGAAGCGCCGGAGATTTTTCCGTTTATGGGGACGTCGCGGCTGGCGGAAGTCATCGACCGGCACGGGGCCGATCTGGTGGTGCACGGTCATGCGCATCATGGCAAGACGGAGGGCCGCACGGTGGGTGGAGTGCCCGTGCACAATGTCGCAATCGCGCTGTTGCAGGCGCAGGAGCCGTCGCTGCTGTACCGTATTTTTGACGTGTAATTAGTGGAAATCGTGCGAGCTAGTCTCGGCTTTTGTGACGAACAGCGGCAACACGCGTTCGGCTTTCACGGAAATTACGTTGTCCTGATTTTGCAAAATTCCTTCGATAGCCAAGAATCGCTCCGAGGTCAGCAGCAAGCGATTGCGATGAAAAAGATCGGGTGTGACGATTGCATTGGCCACTCCGGTTTCATCTTCTAAACTGAGAAAAACAAATCCCTTCGCAGTGCCGGGCCGCTGGCGGGTGATGACGCATCCTCCAATGCGCAGGCGTTTGCCGCTGGGAAGATCTCGCAGTTCGATGGCGCGGCGAATGCCCATCGCCTTGAGCCAGTCGCGACGGTAAGACATCGGGTGTGGGCCAACTGTCATGCCCGTGCCATGAAAGTCGGCGACCAGTCGCTCTTCATGATTCATGGGCTGAAGCGGCGAAGGCGAATCGGCTTCCGGTAAATGTTCCAGCAGCGGACCAGCGCCGCGCACGGCGCGTTCGACTTGCCAGAGAGCGTCGCGGCGGTGGAACTTCGAGTTGCGAGTCGCGAGTCCCGAGACGCGAGCAAAATCGTCTTCACCACAGATGCGCCCTTCGACCTCGCTCAGGACAAGCTCCGTCATAGAGGAAATCATTGGAGGTTGATTTTTTATCGGCGATTTTAGTTTCTCCGTGACTCTGTGACTCCGTGGTGGACTTTCGATTTTGTTCAACGCGCCGATTTCCGCCAGAGTGTTGAGTTCGTCCTTGCGCAGCGCGGGAACGCGGCGAGTGAGATCGTTGATGGAAGTAAAAGGAGCACGATCGCGCTCGCGCACCAGAGCCTGTCCCGCTTCCTTACGCAACCCGCGCACGTAGCGCAAGCCGAGACGTAGCGCGATTTGGCTGAGTGCCGCATGCTGAGTACTGACGGTTTCCAACGTACACAGCCACTCCGATCGCGTCACATCCACCGGCAGCATCTTCAGGCCATGGCGCTGCGCGTCTTTGACGATGGTGGCGGGCGAATAAAATCCCATGGGCTGATTGTTGAGCAGTGCGGCGGTGAAAGCGGCCAGATAACGGCATTTCAGATAAGCGCTGGCATAGGCGATCAGGGCAAAGCTGGCGGCATGCGATTCAGGGAACCCGTAGAGCGCGAACGAAGTAATGGAAAGAATAATTTCTTCCTGCGCTTTAGGAGAGATTCCGTTTTGTGTCATGCCCGCGCGCAGTTTAGCTTCAATTTCCTTCATGCGAGCTTGCGAGCGCTTGAATCCCATGGCGCGGCGCAGATCTTCGGCTTCACCGCCAGTGAAGTTGGCGGCAATCATGGCCAGGCGCAACAGTTGCTCCTGAAAAAGTGGGACTCCCAGCGTGCGCTTAAGCACCGGTTCGAGCGAGGGATGAGGATAGGTGACTTCTTCGCGCCCCTGGCGGCGCTGCAAAAATGGATTGACCATTTGCCCGACGATGGGTCCCGGCCGGATGATCGCGACCTGCACCACGATGTCATAAAAGTTTTTCGGACGAAGCCGCGGCAGGCACGACATTTGCGCCCGGCTTTCCACCTGGAACATGCCGATTGTGTCGGCTTGCTGCAGCGTCGAGTAGACCTCGGGATCGTCCTGAGGAAGATGAGCCAGTTCGACTTTTTCGTGATAGTGGTCGTGAATAAGTTCGATGGAATCTTTGAGAACCGCCATCATTCCCAGGCCGAGCAAATCCACTTTGATGATGCCCATGTCGGCGCAATCTTCTTTGTCCCATTGCACCACAACGCGCCCGGGCATGGACGCGGGCTCGAGGGGAACGACGGAATCGAGTTGTCCCTGGCAGATGACCATACCGCCCGAGTGCTGACCGAGATGGCGCGGCATGTCCTGCACGGCAAGGCACAGTTCGTAATATTTGCGCAGGCGCGGATGATTGAGGTCGAGCCCGGCGTCGCGGAAGCGGCGGTCGAGTTTGTCATTTTCGTCGCGGAATTCCCAGGTGGCAACGGCCGCTGAAATCTTGCCCAACATTTCAGGGTCGAAGCCCAGCGCCTTGCCCATTTCGCGCGCCGCCATGCGATTGCGATAAGTGATGACGTTGGCGGTCATGGCCGCACCGCGCTCGCCGTAACTTTTATAGACATGCTGAATTACTTTTTCGCGCTCATCGCCGCTGGGCAGGTCGAGATCGATATCGGGCCACTCGCCGCGTTCTTCAGAAAGGAATCGCTCGAATAGAAGCTCCATACTGACGGCATCGACTGCAGTAATGCCGAGCGAGTAACAGACGGCGCTGTTGGCGGCCGATCCGCGCCCCTGCACCAAAATGTTTTGCTCGCGGCAGAAACGGATCAGATCCCAGACGATGAGGAAGTAGCCGGCGAGTTTTAGTTTCTGGATAAGAGCCAGTTCTTTTTCAATCTGAAGGCGGGCGCGGGTTTGCATTTCGAGAGCAGCACGGCTATAGCGCTGGCGATAACCTTCCCACGTGTGTATGCGAAGAAATGAATCCATGGTCTCGCCTTCAGGGACGGGATAGAGCGGAAATTCGTACCCTAGATCGTTGAGCGTAAATTCGAGGCGCGAAGAAAGTTCGAGAGTGTTGGCAATAGCTGCGGGCACATCCGCGAAAAGGCGCTGCATTTCCTGCGCCGGCTTTAGAAATCGCTCGGCATTACGTGTGAGAAGACGTCCGGCAGTGGACAGCGTTCGATGATTGCGTATGGCGGTGAAAGCGTCGCAGAGTTCGCGGCTGTTTTCGGTGGCATAGCAGACACCGTTGGTGGCGAGCAGAGGAAGATTAAGTGAAAGTGCGATATTAATGGCTGCGCGGTTGCGGGATTCTTCTTCGCGTTGAAAGTGACGCTGCAGCTCGACGTAAACATTGCCCCGGCCGAAAATGCCGATGAGTTGACCGATTTGCCGCTGAGCTTCTTCGGCGCCGCCTTGCTGCAAAGCCGCGGCCATCGGGCCTTCCGCCCCACCGGTCAGGCAGATGAGGCCTTGCGCATGTTCTTCCAGTTCGTCCTTGCGAATTGCGCCTTCACCTTTCTTGGCCCGTAACTTCATTTTGGTGATCAAGCGGCAGAGATTTTGATAGCCCGCGCGAGAGGAAACGAGAAGAGGAAGCTTAAATCCACCACGGAGACACCCTTCGGCTTCGCTCAGGGCAGGCTCCGGCACGGAAAGAGGCGATTTCTGATTGTTGATTTTTGATTGTTGATTGGTTTTCTCTGTGATTCTCTGACTCTGTGGTGAAAGGTTTGCGGAAACTTCCGTGCCGATGTGCGCTTTGATGCCAATTTTTTTTGCCGCTATATGAAAACGCGGAGCGCCGTAAAGGCCATCGGTATCGAGCAACGCCATGGCGGGCATTTTGAGCTGGGCGCAAAGCGCCACCAATTCTTCCGGCAGGGACGCGCCTTCGAGAAAGCTGAAAGCAGAGCGGGCATGGAGTTCGACGTAGGACATCAGTTCTCAGTTGTCATTCCCAGTTCCCAGTTTTCAGAGCAACATTCAGATTCACGTGAATATTGACTGAGAACCGAGAACTGAGAACCTAATTTCAGTCATACGTCCCTTCCACGAACCAGCCTCCGCCGAGCAGATCGTGTACCAGGCGATAGAGCGCGATTGCAGTAGTGTTCTGCAAAGCAATATCCCACTCGTCGCGAGACCAGGCTGTGTGTTCCCACCAGTCACCAGAGGAGCGCCACGGTCCGGCTTTCCACAGCACGTTGCCGTTTACTTCTTTTGCTTTCGCGCAAGCCACGCGCGCCGGTTGGCAATTGTCGAGAGAAACGGCCACGCGTAACGGAGGGCGAAATCGGCGCAAAGCGGTGACGGCGGATTTTTCTTCGCAGCTTTGTTTGTCTAGCTTCTTCTCTGCGGAAAATTTCTCTGCAAAAGGTTGGGAATATCTTCCTCGCTGACTTTTTCGTGCAAGTTCGGAGACAAAACGCTGAATGCGGAAGCCTTCCGGATGATATGTGTCCAGTACTTCAATCGCGCCTACGCGGTCTTTTCCCACCATGCCGGCAATACGCGCCAGGGTAAGCTCCAGTTTTTCCGGCTCGGGCGAGGGAGGAAGAAATAATCCGCCCTGGGCGGTGCGCGGCCGCGCCGGTTCTGCCGCCAAGTGAATCTTCACAATCGGCGCGCCTGGAGGATGCGCATTCAAATCGAGCTGCAACAATTTGAGAAAAAGCTTTGCATCAAGCATGGGAAGCGGCAGTCGCAGAGTACGGCAGAATTGAGTTGGTTTTTTGGAAATAATGTTTCCGGCTCTAGAAGCGGAATGGTAATGCTCGTCAGCATCACTTTCGCTGGGTATGCCGTGATTGTCCGACTCCTCATCCATTCCAGCAAAGCAATCGAGATCCAGGCTGATCCGCAGTTCTTGCGTGGAAAGCGCACGCAAACCTAAGCGCGCGCAGAGTTGTTCGAGCAGACGATTCAGCAGGAAGGCCAGTGGTTCCAGAAGCAAAACCGGATGCTCCAGCTCGACGGCCTCTTCAAATATCAGCGGCACTTCCACAGGATCGAGGGTGCGTAGCGCCGCGCCTCGCGCCAAACGCTGCAGGCGCAAACCGTCCTGTCCTAGCCGCTCGCTGAGCGCGACGTCCGGCAATGCAGCAAGGCTTCGCAAATGACGCACGCCCCAGCGATTCAGCGTTTCTAAAAAACAATTCGTTTCTTTATTGGCCCCGCCGGTAAATAACACTTCGACCGGAAGTGTGCCCAACCGTTCCGCTTCCTGACCGGATGGAACGACCGTCACCTCGGAAAAGCCGCGAGCGGCAAGCATTGCGGCGTCAGGATTGGATGCAACGGCGACATTGGCATCGAGTTCTAAAGCAACGGCTCGGCGGTGAATGTTGCAGGCGATTTCCGGCAATGGACCTAATAAAGATTCCATGCCGGCTAGATCGATGAGAACAGTGTCGCAAGCGGCATCTTCAACGCGCGGAGAAAAAGACTCGGCGCAGTCGAGCAAGGCTGCGTGCGCTGCAGTTTCTTGCAGCGCGGAACGCGAGCGCAATGCGAGTTCGGAGCACAACTCAGCTTGGGATTTAGTCATGCCCGGCGCAATACCCAAGGCCGCTGCCTTTGCATTAAGCGCAAGAATCGTTTCCAGCGGAGGCTTGCCTTCAAACACAGCTACGGCCCGCGGCCGAAGCTCGGGTTCGGAGCGCAAAACCGCAGCCACGGGAAAATTCGGCACGTAGATGCAGGCATACGGCATGGAATTGGCTCAATATTTTTTTCATCCGGCCCAGGCGGTTTTGCTGGAGAAAGAAATCGAGGCCGAGCGAGCGGGCTTGCGCTCCGGTCGCGTGCGCAGCAGTTCCGCGGTAATTGCCATCCCGGTCAGCAATTGAGAATGAGAAGGTCGAGAATCAAAGTTGGATTCTCTTGCCGGGTCTTCTTGTGATCCCAGTTTCAACAATAAGGAAGAGCAACTGCCGGCAATGGGTTGTTGCTCAATGGCCAGCAAAACCAAAGGCGTATGTTCCACAGTGCGGCGGAAACGGAACCAGGTAGTGAGCGGAATATAACGCGCCGCTTGCGCAGGCAGATCTCCGAGATCAAGGACGATCAACCCGAAGCCGCCGCTGTCGAGCAGCAAATCGGTGGCGCGCAGAACTTGCTCCAGACGTTGTTGAGATTCAATTCGGGCCGAACTTGCGGGCCGATTTTTATGAAGATTGTTTTTCTTTGCGCCACTCTGTCTCTGTGGCAAGTCTTCCCCGCACCGCACCCATAGCAATTTTTCCAGTTGCACTCCCGCCGCTATCGCCGAGTATGGGTCGAACGCATCGCTGGCATCCACCACCACGCAGAATTCCCCGCGGCGGGTGGCTGCGGCCAAGGCGGAAAGCAATAACGTTGTGCGTCCTGAAGAAGCGGGGCCGCATATTTCCGTCAGGCAGCCGCGCGGCAATCCGCCGGTTAGGGCATCGATGACTGGAATACCAGTGGAAACCATCTCAGGCGCAGGCCGTATATCCAGTTTGGAAGCCGAAGTGATGCTGGCCAGACGCGGGTCGCCCTGCACAATCCCCGGGTGTGTACCATTCACTTGGACAGGAGACTTGACGGATTCCGGGCGCAACTTCTTAAGAGCTTCAGAATCAATTTCTTCTGCGTCAAGGACAGAAAAACTGGTCAGTGCGGAAGACATAAAAAGGCCTCTAAGAAAGCATCAAAAACAATCGGTATATTTCGCTTTTTGTTCGCCTTTTATTCTGCTCTTATAGGTATTTATTTGTCAAGCACGGTTTTTAACGGGGACTAAATCAGGGTTTCTGGCAAGAACGTAATTGTCTTAGGAGGGTTCCTGTGGTACGGTATGGGAAATTTCACGCCTTCGTTAACTAAATGAACAGGGACCCCGAGGGAATTTGCACGAATGCGTGCGCAATCGTAAGGAAGCGCCACTATGAAGGAAATTATTATGGATTCCCTGCCGGCCAACCAGTCTGTGGAAAAAGAGAGTTTCGCGAACCGGAAACTGATCCGTCCAATACTGCCACGCACTGAAAACAACACCAACCACGGCAACCACAATGGCCACAATTCCGGTCCTGCGGCAATGCCTCGGGAACGAATTGAGCGCCATGACCGCGTGGAGCGCAATAGCGACCGCAGCAATGAGCGTAATCACGACCGTGGGGACCGCTTTGGCGGAGGACGCAAACCCTCTCCCCCGGAGCAGACCAACGCAGAAAATTTCTACTACCAAAAGCAGATGCAGACGCGGACGCCAATGGTCATTGTGCTCCGTGATGGCGAGGAAGTTCACGGCTTCATTGAGTGGTACGACCGGGATTGCATCAAGGTAAACCGTGACAGCGGCGAGCCCAACCTGATGATCTACAAACCGGCCATCAAGTACATGTATAAAGAGGGTGAGAACAGCGGGCAGTGATCCGGTGGTCAGCTTAAGAGTCTAAGTATTCTGCCGTGCCGCTGGCCGCCTATTCTGCTGGCTTCTTTGGACTTTCCAGTCCCAGATACCTCATCACCATTTGCAGATCTTTCCACGCTTCGCCCTTCTGCCGCGGATCGCGAAGAAGATAGGCGGGGTGATACGTCACGGCAAGTTGCGCTCCGGGCCAGGAAGGATCGCTCCCTGCGCCTGCCGGCAGAAAATCGTAAAAACGGCCGCGCAACTCCGACATAGGCGCGTTGATGGCCAGCAGATTCTTGGCGGCAACTGCGCCCAGAGCGACGATGACTTTGGGTTTGATGACCGCAATCTGGCGCATGAGAAATGGCGAACACGTCTCGCACTCATCGCGTTCGGGCGTGCGATTGCCCGGCGGGCGGCACTTCACAATGTTCGCAATGTAGACGTCTTCGCGCCGTATACCCATAGCCTTGATCATGTTATTAAGCAGTTGTCCGGCGCGGCCCACGAACGGCTCTCCTTGCGCGTCTTCATCCGCTCCGGGACCTTCGCCCACAAACATGAGTTCGGCCCGCGGATTGCCCACGCCAAAGACGATTTGCTTGCGGCCTTGTTTGTGCAGTTTGCAGCGAGTGCAGTCGGGGCCAAGATCCTCGCGAATGATTTTCAGCGCCGCTATGGGATCATTCACGCCGTATTCGGGCTTGGGCGTCAGAACCGGAAGAACATTTTTGTCGACGACAGCGGCTATCACAGCGGATTTTCTGGCGGGCATTTCCTCTCGCAGTTCTGGGTGAAGTGCAACAGCACCGGTGCTGGAATCCACTGTGATCTGGGATCCGCGCCGATAGAAATCATAGACACCGAGTTCGTGATAGTAACGGATGCGTTCGCTCAAGGCGCGGCGAAGATCGGGATCAAGGAGCTGAGGCATTCGGTAGAAACAGGATTATAACCGCCTCCGACAAGCCCGACGACTGAGGAAAATTCTCGATAGTGTCCAAGACACTACAGTTTCCCGATTGTCATTCCGAGCGATGCGAGGAATCTGGGGTCTTGCCCCGCATCGCGTCTATGAGACTCCAGGCAGAAACCCGGACCCCGCGCTTTGCTCGGGATGACAAGGCGTGGTGCTTAAATGAGGTGTGAGTATTAAGCTTTGACAGGCGATTTCCGCTGCTGCCGCAGATGAACGATTTGATCTAAGACGCGCTGCGCCACTTCCCATTTTGTAGTCTCCGGAACATCGACGACTTCATCGCGGGTGATGATGGTAACGGCGTTGCGATCGGAATCGAAGCCGATGCCCTCGCGGGAAACGTCGTTTACAACGATTGCATCGAGATTCTTGGCGACGAGTTTCTGGCGGGCATTCTCCAGAGCGTTTTCTGTTTCCGCCGCGAAGCCGATGACTAGCTGCGAGATCTTGTGCGACACGATCTCTTTCAGAATGTCGGGTGTGGCTTCGAGTTCCAGGGTCATAGGACCTTTGCGTTTGATCTTTTGCCTGGAAGCCGTGCGAGCTCGATAGTCGGAAACCGCGGCCGTCTTGATGACGATGCTGCTCTGCGGAAGCAAGTTGAGAACAGCGTCGCGCATTTCTTCGGCGGATTGCACGCGTGCAATCTCGGCTGCTCCGGGCGGCGTGAGCGACGACGGTCCAC
>JBAUXX010000050.1:0-4432 GCA_049584475.1 Candidatus Sulfotelmatobacter sp.
GCACGACGGACGTGACGGGCGTGGCGGAGTTGCCGGCGGGCACCGAGATGGTGATGCCTGGAGATAACGTCAGCCTGGTAATCGAGTTGATTACGCCGGTGGCCATGGAAAAGGGCCTGCGCTTCGCGATTCGCGAAGGTGGGCATACTGTGGGTGCGGGTACGATTGCGGAGATTGTGACTTAAACAATTTGTGTGGGGACGGCCGCCCTCGGTTGTCCGGGCGGAGTGACGATTCCGCAGTATTCGCGGGCGAGGGCGCCCGCGGCCACACAAACGCTATTTGGACAACAGAGTTCAGGAACAAGGAGTGAGCAATGCCCCGAGAAATTGTGACGTTACAATGCGGCGAATGCAAAGAGCGGAATTATTCGACCACCAAGAACCGGAAGACGACCACCGAGCGCCTGGAGTTCAAGAAATTCTGTCCCCGATGTCGCAAGCACCAGTCGCACAAGGAAGTGAAATAGATTGGGGAATTGGGAAATTTTGCGATTGGGAAAACGAAAACCCTGCATCCGAGGGTTCTTCAAATTATCCAATTACTCAATTACCAAATTACTCAATCCGATACAGGGGCGTAAGCTCAACGGTTAAACTGTCGGTCTCCAAAACCGAACTTGGGGGTTCGAATCCCTCCGCCCCTGCCAGAATTGCAGTTCAAGGCGAGCGGAACAGCGTAGTTGAAGCGGGAAGGAAGAAGTGATGGCAAGCGTGGCGGAACAAAACGCAATCATAACGACGGTAAAGGCGTGGCCGGAGCGGATCAAGACTTTTTACAACGATGTGCGGTCGGAAACGCGCAAGGTCACTTCGCCGTCCTGGAAGGAAGTGCAGGCCACTACGGCGGTTGTGGTGATCACAGTGTTCCTGTTCGCCGCCTACTTCGCGGTCATTGATTATGCGATTCAACACGGCGTTTCGGCTCTGTTTAATTACTTCAAGGGTCACTGATTCAAGGTCGCGATGGTTCTCGGAGTAGAGGATTGACTGCGGTTTAGAGGCAGGATTTGGAAGCAGGCAGGATTTGGAAGCAGTAGGAGAGTTGGAGTCAATGCGCGCTATGCAAGAAGAAGAAAAAAACGGCAGCAGCGGAGCGGATGAAACGCCGCAGCCTGGCGCTGATGGCGCGGCTGCGGCCGGCGCAGCGCCCAGCAATCCCAATATGAAGTGGTACATCATCCACTCCTATTCGGGATTCGAGCGCAAGGTCAAAGAGTCGCTGGAATCGCGCGTCGCTGCGTTTGGGCTTCAGGAAAAGATCGGCAAAGTGCTGATCCCGACCGAGTCGGTCACCGAAGTTCGCGGAGGAAAGAAATATACCTCCGAGCGCATGTTCTATCCCGGCTACGTGCTGGTGGAAATGGACATGGACGATCACGTCTGGCACGTGGTCAAGTCGACGCCTCGGGTCACCGGATTTGTGGGCACCGGGCAGCAGCCGACGCCGCTTTCCGAAGAGGAAGTGCAGCACATCGTTTACAAAGTCGCCGACAGCCGCGAGAAGCCGAAGCTTAAGGTCAAGTTTGAGAAGAACGAGTCGGTGCGCATCACCGAAGGGCCGTTCGCAACATTTACCGGCCTGGTGGATGAGGTGAATGAAGACAAAGAAACAGTGAAGGTGATGGTCACGATCTTCGGTCGCTCAACCCCGGTGGAGCTGGAATTTAATCAGGTGGAGAAGGTGGCGTAGGCTATTTTGTAATTGGGTAATTTAGTGATTGCTAAACGCTTTCGACGCAAGCGAATCTTGTATGGACTGCGCGTTCAGCATAAACATCCAGGTTGGGAACTGTGAACAACCCGACAGATTTGAAGAGTTCGAGATTGAGGTCAGTACCGAGAGGCTGTTTAGCCGGGTTTCCCGCGTAAGGTTGCAGCGGTTAGGCATCGGCGCGAACGGGAAATCGCGGATCGGTATGATCGAAGGACAAGCTGTAGAGCGGGAGTTTGCGTCGGTCCAGATCGCCGCCGAGGGGCGCTCGGCTTTCGAGAATGTGGTAATTGCGGAACAAGGGGAAGCCGAGACGCTCGGATCCCACAGTCTGGATGCCTTCGGGCTTGCCGTGGATCCAATTCGGAAAAAGTTAGTGCCGACGATCATGCTGGCGTTGGCGGTTCATTAAGAAGACTGGGAAGAACCTAAGAACCAGAAGCTAGGAGCTAACGAAGTGGCGAAGAAAGTTACAGGTTTCGTGAAGTTGCAGATCGCGGCGGGCAAGGCTACGCCTGCGCCGCCGGTTGGTCCCGCGCTAGGTCAGGCGCAGATTAACATCATGGAGTTTTGCAAGCAGTTTAACGCCCGGACGAACCAGAAAGAAATGGAAGGGTTGATCATTCCGGTGGTCGTTTCGGTGTACAACGACCGCTCGTTTACCTTCATCACCAAGACGCCTCCGGCTTCGATTTTGCTGAAGCGCGCTGCGGGCATCGCCAAGGGATCGGGAACGCCGAACAAGGACAAAGTCGGCAAGGTCACGCTGAAACAAGTTGAAGACATTGCCAAGCAGAAAATGCCCGATCTGAATGCGGCGTCGGTGGAGACTGCCATCAAGAGTGTTCGCGGTACGGCGCGGTCGATGGGAATTGAAGTCATCGGGTGATTGTGCGATCGGGCCATTGTGTGATTGAAAATCGCACAATCGCCAAATGGCTCAATGACTCAATCAGTCAAATGCACTACGGCTGATCAAAACAGCGGTCGGCGGTGGGAGACGGAGAAGAGATGAAAAAAGAAGGAAAGAACATCGCCAAGGCGCATGCGGCAATCGAGAAGCGCCCATACATCCTGCAGGATGCCGTCCAGCTCCTGCAAAAAGTAAAATTCGCCAAGTTTGACGAGACTGTAGAGGTCACGCTGCGTTTGGGCGTCGATCCGAAACACGCTGACCAGATGGTGCGTGGAACCGTGGTTCTGCCGCATGGCCTCGGCAGGTCGAAAAAAGTTCTAGTCATCGCGACTGGCGACAAGATAAAGGAAGCCGAAGCGGCGGGCGCGGATTTTGCCGGCGGCGAAGAGATGGTCGAAAAAATTACAAAAGAAAACTGGACTGACTTCGATGCGCTCATCGCAACGCCTGACGTGATGAAATCGGTTGGCCGCCTGGGAAAGATTCTCGGTCCCAAGGGGCTGATGCCGAATCCGAAGACCGGCACGGTGACATTCGATGTGGGCAAGGCGGTGCAGGAAGTGAAGGCCGGCAAGGTCGAGTTCCGCACGGATAAGACGGCGCTGGTTCACTGCCCGGTGGGGAAGATTTCTTTTTCGCCCGACAAGCTGGTTGACAATGCGACCGTGCTGATCACCAGCGTGATCAAGGCGAAGCCGTCGGTGGCCAAGGGCAAGTACATCAAAGGCTGCACGTTGAGCTCGACTATGGGGCCGGGGATTTTGCTGGATACGGCGCCGATTGAATTGTCTGCCAAAGGTCTAGCCTAGCTGCGCTGGGCGGACAGCCGAGGGGGCTGTCCCACATTGAACGAAGCAAAAGATCGAGGGGATTGAATTATGGCGGTTAGCAAAGCGAAAAAAACTGAGCAAGCGGAGAAGCTGGGCAAAGAGTTAAGCAACGTGTCGAACGCGGTGGTGGCGACCTATTCCAAGCTCACCGTTGCGCAGGACTATGAGTTGCGCAAGGCCTTGCGCGGCGCGGGCGCGAAGTATCAAGTCGTCAAGAATACCCTGGCGGAGCGGGCGGCTAAAGGCACCAAGGTCGAGGGTGCGCTGAAGGATCTGGTTGGCGTGACTTCGATTGCCTATACCACCGGCGATCCCGTAGCCATGGCGAAGGCGCTGACCAAGTACGCCAAAGACACGCCGGAATTTACCTTCAAGATCGGCGTTGTCGAAGGCAAGGTCATTTCAATCAAAGAGATCGAGGCGCTGGCCACCATGCCGTCGAAGGAAGAGCTGATGTCGAAGCTGCTGTTCCTGATCAACGCTCCGGCGCAGCGCCTGGCGACTGTAATGAATCAGGTCGGCCGCAACCTGGCGGTGGTCATCGACCAGGGCGTGCAGGAGAAGAAGTTCAAGGAAGCGTAGTTGATTGAGTAATTGGGAAATTGAGAATTGTGCAATTGAAAGCCTGGAGACTAAGGCAACTTCAATAACCCAATTACAAAATTACTCAATTACACAATCCAGATGGGTTTGGCCGTCGGTAGTTCATGGGTTGCGCGGGCCGTTCTTAAGCGTTGTCTGGCGCGAGAGAAATGGATTCCCAGTCGCACTGGAAACCTGAGCTGCGGATGACGAAAGCAGTACGAATAAGCAAGACCAAGAATTCAAATTACTGGAGAAATGAACATGGCGGATCTGGCACAGATTGAAGAATCTATCGTAGGGCTGTCGCTGCTCGAGGCGGCGGAACTCGTTAAAAAACTCGAATCGCGTCTTGGCGTATCGGCAGCGGCGGCGGCCCCGGTAATGGTGG
>JBAUXX010000051.1:0-156579 GCA_049584475.1 Candidatus Sulfotelmatobacter sp.
GTGGCGGCCGGCGGTGCGCCGGAACTCTGTTGCGCGAACGCAGAAAGCGTGAGGCCCGTAGACAAAAGCAGCGTGATGTATGCGCGATTTTTCATGGTGATTATCCTTCCCAGTGCGGAGCTCGAGTGTCTTTTCAATTCCAATTTCATGGCCAGAGCAGGCAACCGTGGGGAGCGCCGGAAGACCTCCAACAGAGAGACAAGGTGGTCTTCGCAACACCGTTCTTCAATCCAGAAACTATCCCTCGGCTTCCGAAAACTCGCACTCCACTACAGGATGGCATTGTAGCCCCGAAGCGATAAGAAGGGGGCAGGAAATTGTCAGGAACTAGTTCTCCCGGCGGAAGCCCAAAGTATGCAAATTATCGGTCTTCGTCCCCCAGGGGCGGTCTCGGTGAGCCGAGGCGAGAGCGATGATCGAGCAGCGGATATTTTTTCGGTGGCTTTGTGGTGAGCCGGTTCTACAGCTTGCCCAGGAACTCTGTGATATCCGGTTCGGTCCAGTCGACCGCGCCAATAAACTTGCGCCGCATCACGCCATTGCGGTCGATCACGTAGGTCTCGGGAAACTTGAAGGTCCCGTAGGTGCCGGCAATCGTCTGCCGCGGATCGCGCACCGTCAGCAAGGCAATGTTGTGCTCCTGGATGAAGTGGCGATAGGCGCTCTCATCGTCATCGATGCTGATCGCCAGCACTTCCACTCCCTTGGATTTGAGTCGCCGCTGCATCTCGACCAGCGAGGGCATTTCTTCCACGCAGGGTGCGCAAAATGTTCCCCAAAAATTGAGCACTACAACCTGGCCGCGAAACTGGCTGAGCGTGATCTTATGATCCGCATCCTGAAGCGTGAAATCGGGTGCGTTCGATCCGATGCCGGCAGGTCTGGAACCGCGCGAGCATGCGGACGCAATCAGCAACGCCGCCAGCATAAGAAACGCGCCGTGGAAGCCAGAGGGAAGTCGCACGCATCTATAATAACGGATTGCGTCTATGACCGATACGACTACAAAGTCCGAACAGGTTGGGACGTTCGCTCCAGCGGTGTCGGTAATCGTTCCCGCCCGGAACGAAGAAGCCTGTCTCGCAGATTGCCTTGCCTCGCTGCTTGCGCAGACTGGCGTCACATTCGAGATTATCGTGGTCGATGACCACTCCACTGACCGCACCCGCGAAATCGCGGCCTCGTTTTCCGGCGTCCGTGTAATCGATGCCAGCCCATTGCCAGCAGGCTGGACGGGAAAAAACAATGCCGTCGCCGCCGGAGCACAAATAGCGCGCGGCGAATGGCTGCTTTTTACCGATGCGGACACCGTGCATTTGCCGGGATCGTTAGCCCGAAGCGTCTCCGAGGCGAAGCAACACGACGTTGCACTGCTTTCCTATTCGCCGGCGCAGATCGTAAAAACCTTCTGGGAAAAGGCCGTGATGCCGGTAATCTTCTCTGAACTGGCCCTCCGTTATCGGCCGTCGGATGTAAACGATCCAAATTCGCGCATGGCCGCAGCGAACGGCCAGTACATTCTGATCCGCCGCGATGTCTACACTGCTCTTCGCGGTCATGCCGCGATTGCCGGCGATTTGCTCGAAGACGTCGCCCTGGCCCGTAGAGTCAAAGAATCCGGCAAAAGAATTTTCTTCCGCTACGGCGGAGATGCTGTGCGCACCCGAATGTACCGTAATTTCGCGCAGCTTCGCGAAGGCTGGACCAAGAATCTTGCGATTCTTTTTCCCCGTCCGCGATGGCTTGCCTTGCAGGCTTTGGCAGGATGGCTGTTGGCATGGTTCGCTCCCATCTTGGCAGTGCTGTTCTCTCAGCATCGCCCGGCTCTGACGCGGGTCCTACGTATCGCAATCTGCTTGTTGCCTCTTGCGCGCCTATACGCGCAAATCCGGCGCGCACATTTTCCCTTCGCCGCAGAGCTTCATGCAATGGCTTTTGGGCCGCCCATGTTTGCCTATTTGCTGCGCCGCTCCGCCAGGGCCCATGACAACAAAACGGTAGCCTGGAAGGGGCGAAGGTACGCTCAACCGGAAAACAAAACTTTTCAGGCCGATCTTCCAGCTATCGCGAGCCAACCAAGACTGAGAACCGAGAACTGACAACTGGCTACTGACTTATGGTCTATCTAACCCGTAAAGCCGAGTTTTCTGCGGCGCACTTTTATCACAATCCCGACTTCACGCCGGAAGAAAATCTCAGTACGTTCGGCAAGTGCAATAATCCCAACGGCCACGGCCACAATTACACCTTGGAAGTGACGGTGAAGGGCGAGATCGATCCCCGCTCCGGCTTTGTGGTCGATCTGAAGCAGCTCAAAGAAGTCATGACGCGCGAAGTGCTAGATGCGATGGACCATCGCTTCCTGAACAAAGAAGTGCCCGAATTTGCCCTGAAAATTCCGACAACGGAAAACATCGCTATCGCGATCTGGCAGCGCCTGGTGAGCAAGCTTGAAAGAGCGCAACTGCACCGAGTCCGTGTCTATGAAACGCCAGACCTGTTCGTCGATTTCTACGGGGAAGCTTAAAAGCAAACGCTCAGTCAAACCATGAAAGCTCATCTCACCCGCCGTTACATGTTCTCCGCTTCGCACCGCCTGCATAGCGAGGTGATGTCGGCGGTGGAAAATCGTGACACCTACGGCAAATGTAACAACCCCTACGGCCATGGACATAACTATGTTCTCGAAGTCACGGTGAATGGCCCGGTCGATGAGCGTACCGGCATGGTTTGCAACCTGATGGATCTAGATCGTTTTGTTGAGAATGAAGTGCTGTCCCGATACGACCGCGAAAATCTGAACATGCGGCCGGAGTTTGCCAGTCAGGTGCCAACCACCGAAAACCTGTGTGTCGAGATCTTTCAAATATTGCAGCAAGGCTTTCACCTGGCGCATCTGGAAAGAGTACGGATCGGTGAAACAATGATGAATTCTTTTGAGTTCGCCGGCGGCGCGGAAATTCGCAAGTAACACGCAGAAACGGAAGCTTACATGAAAAGCACCACCCAACCCGGCGCTGAACCGGCCACCTTAACCAGCGCCAGTTTTGAAGATTTGGTTCAGGAAACTCTGGTTCGTCTCGGCGAGGACCCAACCCGCGAAGGCCTCGCGAGCACGCCGGAGCGCGTCCACAAAGCGATGAAGTTCCTGACCAAGGGTTACAGCGAAGATCCCGAGGCCATGCTCAAGGAGGCTTTGTTCACCGTCAATTATGACGAGATGGTCATCGTCAAAGACGTAGAAATGTTCAGCCTGTGCGAGCACCACATGCTGCCGTTCTTCGGCAAGGTCCACGTGGCGTACATCCCCAAAGGCAGGGTGATCGGGCTCAGCAAGATTCCACGGCTGATTGAAGTCTTTTCGCGCCGGCTCCAGATACAGGAACGCCTCACCACGCAAATCGCGGAAACAATTCAGAAAGTCATCGAGCCGCAAGGAGTCGGAGTCGTCATCGAGGCCCGCCATCTCTGCATGATGATGCGCGGTGTCGAAAAACAGCACTCGGCCGCGGTCACGTCGTCGATGCTCGGGTGCTTCCGCAACGAGGAAGAAACGCGGTCGGAGTTTCTTTCGCTGATCCGCCAAAGGCCCAACGGGGTTTAGCATCGTCGGGTTCCTGCGATTGCTCTCTGGAACGACATGCTATTCCACCGCAATTGCCACGCATTCCACTTGCGGCTAGAATTGCGTCCGATCCCAAACGACGAAAACAGGAGCTGTCATGAAGAGAGCATTGTTTATTCCCGCAATCGCATTAGCCTTCAGCATGTTCGCCACGGCGCAGGATAACGCCGCAAAGAAAGACACGGTGAAACCCTACGCCGGTCCGGCCAAAGTCACGCTTGATTCCTGGAACGACATCGGCCGCAAGCTGATCGCTATGGCCGAAGATTTTCCGGAAGATAAATACGACTTCAAGCCCACCCCGGCCCAGCGCAGCTTCGCCGAACAATTGCTTCACGCCGCAGGCGCCAACTATTATTTCATCAACACGGTGCGTGGAGACAAATCGAAGGTCGACGAAAATCCCAGCCGCGATAAATACAAGAGCAAGGCGGACGTAGTGGCGTTCGTCAAGAAATCTTTTGCCGACGGCGCCGCTGTCATCAAGGCGAAAGGCGATAAGGGCATGTCGGATCTTGTCGTCGATCCGTTCAGCCCGCAGCAGCTAAGCGTCGAAGACATGGCCAATGGTTTCGTCGAGCATGATGGAGAACACTACGGCCAGCTTGCGGTTTACTATCGCGTGGCGGGGATGGTGCCGCCAGAGTCGCGGCCGAAGAAGTGAACCTGTTCTGAGAGCTTACTGTATCGCGTAAGGATAGCGGCGACGGCGCTGAGGAAAGATTTTGATGAGCGCCAAGCCGGCGACGAACCCCCCGACGTGCGCCCAGAAGGCGACGCCGCCGCCCACGCTCCGGCCTTCGTACACCAGGGAAGTCACCGTCCCGGAGACGAACTGGAGCACGAACCAATATCCGAGAATGACCCACGCGGGCACGTAAATGACGAAAACGAAGAGCCATGTCAGGACACGCGCCCGCGGGTAGAGAACAAAATATGCGCCCAGCACGCCGGCGATCGCTCCACTCGCGCCCAAGTTCGGCACGCGGGAATGAACATCCATCGCAACCTGGCACGACATCGCGATCAATCCAGTGAGAAGGTAGAACGTCAGGTAGTTGAAGTGTCCCAAATAGTCTTCAACATTGTCGCCGAAAATATATAGAAACCACATGTTCCCGATCACGTGCATCCACGAGCCGTGCAGAAACATCGACGTGAAGAAAGGCAGCACCACAGCGATCGGAGAATATTGAGACGATCCCGCGAGCAGAGCGGACAAATGAGCCGGGATGATGGCGAATTCGCTGATGAAGGCCTTCAGGCTGGCCGGGGTTAAACTGGCCTCGAACAGAAAAATAAGCAGGTTCAGCCCAATCAGAAAGTAATTGATGTACGGCGTGCTGAAGCGCGGCTGATCGTCTTTAATGGGAAGCATGAGGGAATCTGGTAATTTGGTAATTGAGTAATTTGGAAATTAAGAAACAAAACGCCTCACAAGCCGGACTCCACATTTCTTGGCTTTTCCATTTCCCAATTACTCAATCACCAAGTTACCAAATTCTTCCATGAATGGCGTCCTCATCGTCGATAAGCCCTCCGGACTGACCTCACATGACGTCGTCAATCGCGTGCGCCGGATCCTGGGTGAGCGTTCTGTTGGTCACCTGGGCACTCTCGATCCGCTTGCGACTGGGGTTCTGCCCATCGTTGTCGGTAATTACACGCGCTTGGCGCAGTTCTACTCCGTGGCGGAAAAATCCTATAAAGGCGTCATCCGCTTCGGCTTCGCGACCGACACTTACGATTCCGATGGCGAACCGACCACTCCTGAGCAGTCCGTGAGTCTCAATGCCGATGAAGTCAGCACGCTGGCCGCGCAGTTTTTCGGCATGATTGAGCAGATGCCGCCGCCGTTTTCCGCCAAGAAGATCAATGGTGTTCCCGCCTACAAGCTGGCGCGAAAGCAAAAAGAAGTCGTCCTGAAGGCGGTGCAGGTGGAAATCAAGCAATTCGATATCAACGAAGTCGACGGCGACCGCGTTCGCTTCAGCGCGCGCGTCGCATCCGGAACCTACATTCGTTCGGTCGCCCACGAGATGGGCGTAAAGCTCGGTTGCGGGGCTCATCTGGAGTCGCTGCGCCGGACAGCCGTCGCTGAATTCACAATCGCCGAAGCCAGGAACCTCGATCAGATCACGGAACAAGTGCGGAATGGCGAAGCGGGTAGCCCCGGTTCCACCGGCAACCGGCAGTTAGCAACTAACAATTTGTTCCTTCATCCCCGTCTGCTTTTGCCTCACATGCCCTCGGTGAGCACCGACGAAGCCACCGTGGCCCGCATTCGAAATGGCAGAACAGTGAATCTTCCGGAGCTGTCGCAAGCCCGGCTGGTGAAAGTATTCAGCGGACAAACGGAGCTGATCGCTATTGTCAGCCGAGTGGCGGGCTCGCTGTTTCATCCCAAGATCGTGCTGGCCAGCGAACCAGCCCACGAACCCGCAATCCGCTGAGGACTCGACTTAGGCGTTGGTGGAATCGCTATTGGCTTCGAAGCTTCTTCGAGGAGCCACGCGCGCACGCCGGTAAGCTTGACGTTCCCCGGCTCCGCTTTTACTGTGGCAGTACGTCATGAAGCTCTCGGTCGTCATGCCCGTTTATAACGAGGAGGCCACGTTGCGCACCGTGGTCGAAAGTGTGCTCGCCGTGCCCCTGGCCATCGAGCTCATCTGCGTTGACGATGGGTCCCGCGACCGCTCCCGCGAAATTCTGGCCGAATTGCAAAGCCAATACCCTCAACTGAAGACATATCTTCAGCCGAAAAATATGGGTAAAGGCGCAGCGTTGCGCCGCGGAATCGAGCAATCGACGGGAGACTACGTCATCATTCAAGATGCGGATCTCGAATACGATCCGGCCGAATATCCTTTAATGCTTGGGCCGTTGATTCAAGGCAAAGCGGATGTAGTTTACGGATCGCGTTTTCTCGGCGGCGCTCCGCATCGCGTGCTTTATTTCTGGCACTCGGTGGGCAATTGGATTCTTACTTTGCTTTCGAACGCGCTGACCAATATGAACCTCAGCGACATGGAAACCTGCTACAAGGTTTTCCGCCGGGAAATCATTCAGTCCATTCCTATCGAAGAAAACCGCTTCGGTTTCGAGCCGGAAATTACAGTAAAGATCGCCAAGCGGCGCTTGCGCGTTTACGAAGTTGGCATCAGTTATTGGGGACGGACGTACGAGGAAGGAAAAAAGATCGGCTGGAAAGACGGCTTTCGCGCTCTCTGGTGCCTGGCGAAATATACGCTGAAAGAGCCGCGGCTCAGCTACCGGCATCAGCCGGCAGCGTTGCCCAAACCCAATCCTGTTCCCTAGGATTTAGCTGCCGGTATTGATCCCTATACACCCCAGAGATAGTCTTCCTGCTCACGTTGCGCCTCTGCGGCCACTGAGATTGGGATCTCAAATGGCATCTGCAGGAACTGCCTTGGTCCTTCGTGAGCGGGTGCAATCGATGCGGCTGCCAGCGCACCCTCAACTGGTTGCGGAAGCGATGCTTCCGACGCGGCCGGTTTGTGCGTCGCGCGAATCAGTTCCAGCAGGTGGTGATCTTCCACATGCTTGATCTTGTCGGCCAAGCGTACAAAACGGCGGTAAATATCGTCGAGGGCCCGCCGGTCAAACTGATAGCCGAGTTGTTCGCAGCGAATACCCAGCGCGTGACGTCCCGAATGTTTGCCCAGAACCAGCTTGGAATCCGGCACTCCGACAGATTTCGGCGTCATAATTTCATAGGTCAGAGGGTTTTTCAGGACTCCATCCTGGTGGATGCCGGCCTCGTGCGCGAATGCATTACGTCCGGTGATCGCCTTGTTCGGTTGCACAGGAACGCCCGTGATCTCACTAAGCATCTGGCTGGCCGAAAACAACTGCTCAGCGGCGATTGCCGTGTCATACGGATAACGGTCGGGCCGCACCCGCATGGCCATCACGATTTCTTCTAGCGAGGCATTTCCCGCCCGCTCGCCAATTCCATTGATCGTGCATTCCACCTGCCGGGCTCCCGCGGCAACGGCTGCCAGAGCATTGGCGACAGCTAATCCCAAGTCATTGTGGCAGTGTGCGGAGATAGTTACTCTTTCGATTCCCTTTACCCGCTGGCGAATGGTTGTGATCAGCTCCCCAAACTCTGAGGGCATGCTGTAGCCGACCGTATCGGGGATATTGAGCGTCGTCGCTCCCGCTTCCACCACCGCGTCAAGAACGCGGCAAAGAAAGTCAATATCAGTTCGCGTCGCATCTTCAGGCGAAAACTCAACATCGTGACACAGCGATTTAGCCAGGCGAACGGAGTCTCGCGCCGCAGCCACACACTGGTCGCGCGTCATCCTCAGCTTGTATTGCAGGTGAATGTCGGAAGTTGCGAGGAAGACGTGAATGCGCGGTCGCTCGGCGTCCTTCAAGGCTTCCCACGCGCGCTCGATATCGGGCCGGCACGCTCGCGCCAGGCCGGCTATTACCGGCCGCCGAACTACGTCGGCGATCGCTCGCACTGCCTCAAAGTCGCCGTCGGAAGAGATTGGAAAGCCGGCTTCGATCACGTCGACGCCAAGGCGATCCAATTGATGCGCCAGCCGCAGCTTTTCCTGATGGTTCATGCTGCAACCCGGCGACTGCTCTCCATCGCGAAGAGTGGTATCGAAAACTGTAATCCGCGCGCGCTCCATAATGCTGAACTCTCCTTCTTGCGGTCGGCCTAACCTCACCCGACTCTTCATTCTACGAAGCTCGCGGTCAGAAGCAAAACTTATAATTATTACTCTACCAGTAGAATGGCTACTATAATAAGATGAACTAATGGAATTGACCATTACGATTAGGGGCGGAAAATGGAACTGTCGCAGCTCGAAGTTTTCCTGGCGGTGGCTCGCGAAGGGCGTTTCTCCCGGGCCGCCGAAAAACTCCACCGCACGCAATCTGCAGTCAGCCAGACGATTCACAAACTTGAAGCTGAATTAGGGGAATCGTTATTTGATCGTTCTTCGCGCGAAGGCGTTCTCACAGACGCCGGCCGTGTGCTGCACGAGCACGCGGAGAAGCTGATCAATTTGCGCCGCGAAGCGACCGAATCCCTGGCCGAACTTCGCGAGTTACAGAAGGGAAAGCTGGTCATCGCGGCTAATGAATTTACGTCGCTGTATTTGTTGGCAGTCCTGGCGGAATTCCGGCGGCTGCACCCGATGATCAAGATTACGGTGCAGCGGTCTCTTGGCAGTCATATTCCGGACGACGTCCTGCGCTACGGAGCCGAGCTCGGAGTCCTGTCTTACGAACCACAGGAACCAGGATTGCACTCGGTCGTCGTTTATCTCGACGAACTTGTCTTTGTCGTGCCGCCCAGCCATCCGCTGGCGGGTGCGGCTCAGGTGAGCATTCGACAGTTGGGAGCTGAATCCTTCGTCGCACATATCGTTTCTTCGCCTTATCGTGAAAAAGTGTTGCAGGCATTCAAGGCGCACAAAACACCGTTGCACATGGATCTGGAACTGCCTACGCTGCAGGCTATCAAGCAGTTTGTCGCGCTGGGCAACGGAGTCGCTTTCGTGCCGGAAATTAGTGTGGAGACGGAACTAGTTCGGGGAGAGCTGGTGCGCATCCCGGTGCGCGAGTTGCAATTGAAGAGAAAATTGCGGCTGATCTACCGCAAGCAAGCCAGCATCTCGCATGCGGCCAGAGCCTTCCTGAAGGTAGCGGAATCCGTGGCCCTCAAGCGCAAGGGGCGCTATCGCTTTCAGCGCGAGAGCTAGCACTTCTCTTGTTGTGACTGGTCATCCGGAGCGAAGCGGGAGGCCTCAAGTGTTGGCCCGCAGCTATTCAGCACACCTGCTCTTCGCGCACTCCGCTCTCCCGGAATGACTCCAATGCATCCGGCAAGGAAGGATAAATCTCGAGTACCCGATCCAGATTGGTTAGATCGAGAAGATTGCGCACCAACGGGCTGGGCGAGGCGCACTTCAAACTCACATTGCGTGTCTGCGACCAGCTTTGCAGAAATGCGAGTTCTCCCATACCGGCGCTGTCGATCGAACTGACGCCGCCCAGATCGAGCACGACCTTATTAGAGTTTTTCACAACATCGGCAACCGCGCGGGACAGGGCTACGGCTTCGTCGCGAAAGACGATGCGGCCCTGGCAATACACGATCATGATGTCGCCACGATTTCGCGTTTCCAGACTGAGCTTCAACGTAGACTCCTTATGAAGATAAGAGGCAGCCAAATGAGCCGGTTGCCTGAACGATTGCCATTGTGGATTTGCATTTTCCATTCTAGTGGATAGACGACCTGCCTCGGGTTTAGGGAGCATGAAAAGTTGGTAAATGTTTGCCCATAATTCCATTGTCGAACTGTCCGCGTTTTTGCCGATGGACAAAATTTGTCACCCGGTACATCTTAAGCATCCGGTACACTGCATCTAACCGATTTCGCTCATCATGCAACGCTTTTTATCCGGCTTTGCCGGGAAAGGAATTGTGCGTGTCAAAACTTGCAGCCCTTGTGCTGAGTTGTATGTGTTTCACGCTGTTCGCGCTGCCGTCTTCTGCCCAGCTTCTTCCTAGCGGCAATGTGTATGTTGGAGGTTCCCACTCCTTATCCGAGATTGTCGTTAACAAATACGACTTCTGGGGATGGAACGCCTCCGCCGAAGATTTCCCTCTGTCGCGATTTCCTTTTCTTGGCGTTGCCCTTGATGCCAGCGGTTTCTATCGTCCCGGCATCACGCAGTACAACTTTCTTCTTGGCCCGCGCTTCTCTAAGACATACGGAAACTGGCGTCCTTTTGTTCACGCAATGGGAGGTCTTCAGCGGGTCATGACCGGTGGGAATGCGTATGACCCGATAGCCATTGATTTTGGCGGCGGCGTCGACCGAAAGCTGCACCTGAATGTTTGGCGCTTCAAGAATTTTTCCTGGCGTGTGCAGGCCGATTATGTCAATACTCGTTATTTGAGCGCCCGTGAAATAGAAATTCGCGGTTCCACCGGGCTGGTCTGGCGTTTCTAGGCTTCGTAATTAAGTTTCGCACTAATGCGTAAACGTGCGGCTTTTCCTGACGAGCCTCATGCCATCTTCTCTGCCAGCCCCTCGCTTTCTTATCGCATCTAATTCTTATCGCATCTAACAATTTAAAAATCACCGCTGAGGAAACTCTATAAAGAGTCAGAAAGGCAGGAGCACCGATGCGCACAGCCGTAGCAATTTGTTTCGTAGGTGTCCTTTTATCATTGGGACCGTTAGCCATGGCTCAGGTTCCCACCTCGGGCAACGTCTTTTTTGGTTATTCGTATTACCGCACGAACCTTTTCGCCGACAATACCCTGAATACCAACGGATGGGAAGCGACACTCGAAGGTAAGATTTTTCCTTTTATCGGTATTGTGGCCGATTTCAGCCAGCACTACGGTTCCGAGAATTTCCCTATCGCCATTCCTGTGGGAGATTTCGCGCCTACAACAGCAAACGTCGGCATTCATGAACAGAATTATTTGTTCGGGCCCCGCGTATCAGTCTCGGTCGGAAAATTCCGGCCGTTCGCGGAAGCCCTTTTTGGCGCCAGCCACGTGAACGCCGGGAGCGTGGGGTCGGACACCTCGTTCGCAACCGCTCTGGGCGGTGGCCTCGACTATCGCATCGTCAGGCCCATCGCCTGGCGCTTTCAGGGCGACTACGTGCAGACCCGCTTCTTCGGCAACACACAAAATAACGTGCGCCTATCGACGGGAATCGTTTTGCGCTTCTAAGAACAGCTTCAAGAAGTTCTTGTTCCCGAAACAAAGAAAAGACAGGATCCAGTTGGTTGTCTGGATCCCGCTCGTGTGGCCACTGAAAATTCGCGAGGAAGTGAAAAGCCTAAGGCTGCGGTGGAGCATCCGGCCCCGTCTGCCAATATTTGTGGTCGCGAAGGAAAAAGTTTTCGTTCCAATAATTCATCGCTGTCCGCAAAAATAGCCAGCCCACCCGCAAATGGCCCATTTTCTTGAAGCGGCGGTTCGTCGTGTGTACGCCGCCTGGCACAATACCAAATCTTCGGCGCGCCACCTGCTGGCTCAGGAGATAATCTTCGGCGAACGCTACCTGCTCGTGAAATCCGCCCAGCTCCCAGAATTTCTTGCGGTCAAACAGCATGAACATTCCCGTCGCAAACGGATGGTGCAGCCGCGACAGATACTGAAACAAATCGTTCACTCCATAAAACACCTTGTCGATCCAGCTTCCTTCGCTGCAAATAATGTTTGTGGTGACACAGTGCAGGTGCTTGCGCTGAGCCAGTTCCACCGCCCTTCGAACCACGGAACGATGTCCAAGTTCAATATCGGCGTCCAGGAAAAGAACATAAGCAGTGTCTGCCTGGGCGGCGCCCAGGTTGCGCCCGACAGACGGCATTCCCCCGCGAATGACGCTCACATTCAATCGGTCGCGAAATCGCAGCACGATCTCCGGAGTTCCGTCGGTCGAATTCGCATCAGCGACCAGCACTCTGGTACTGCACATGTTCGAGTAGTCCTGATTCGTCAGCGACGTCAGCAGCCGCGGAATCAGCTTCGCCTCGTTCTTCGCTGGAATCACAATGGTCAGCTCGTTCGCCGGATTGCTGCTGGTTGAATTCATGCTCGTTAAATGCATGGATGCGCACTCCTTCTTCATCGAGAGTCAAAAATGTCAGGCGCGAATCGACCCACCCGCCCGAGTTGTAGTACTCAACTCCATCCTGTTCCACATGAGTCGCCTCGTGTGTGTGGCCGCAAAAAATGCGGTCCGCTCCGTGATAGCGCGCGTGCTGCAACGCGCCGGCCGCGACCTTGGTCGACATGCGTAACCACCGCGTGTTCAGCCGGTCGATCATCCGGGCCACCGGCTTGCTTTTGAAATCCAGTTTCTGCAACTGCAAATAAAGCGACGTGCCCAACCGACTCAACCGCACTCGATTCACTTGAAAGCCATCGAACTGATGCCCATGGATCGCAATGTGTTTCAGGCCGCGGTACGACCACTCGTATTCCTGGTAGACCTGCACGCCGACAAGATGCGACATGATGTCGGTCAATCCGTGGTCGTGATTTCCTTCGACCCATACCACTTCCACATTGCGTTTGGGATTGGACAGTTTGCGAATGTAGCCGAGAAACTTCCAGTGATCCTTGGTCAAGCGCGCGAAATTCAGGTCGGCAAAAATGTCGCCCAGCAGGATGAGGCGGTCGAACCGGCTCTGCTTCAAAACCTGCGTCGCCTCGCGCGCCCGGCTCGTCTCCGAACCCAGATGGAGGTCCGAGAGGATCAGCGTGTTGTACACGTGCAGATCCATACTTCATTTCTAGCAATCGAATGTTACGGAGTGATGAACATTGCATCAAAATCAGTGCACCGGGTAATGAAGGAGTAACGCAGGGACATTACCGTAGCGGCTTCACATCGCGTCGAGATTGTTTTGCCCGTGCTTCTCCTCACTCATCAATATGCCGGCTAAAGCAAACTCCCACACAGCCTGAGCATCTCATGTGCGCTCGGCTTCTGGCCGGAGGCAGGAATGTGGTCATTCTCCGGTTTGAGCTCGCAACCAGTTTCGTGAACAGATTAAGAGCAGGAGAACAATAATGAGTTACGCGAGTAAAGGCTGCGGAGCTTTGGCTTTGGCCACTTTGATTTTCACTATCCTGTTGCCAGTTAACGCCCGTTCACAAGCTGCTAACTCTGCGGCAGCTTTTGTCTACGTTTCCAGCAGCACGAGCAACGGCAGTTCCCAAATTAACGCCTACGCCGCGGCTCCAAACGGCAAACTCACTGAGGTTTCAGGATCTCCATTCGCAGAGCCCGGCTCTTACCTGGCGGTGAGCCGTAAATGGCTTGTCTCTACGGATTCGGTAAACATTTACACGTTTTCGATCGCGGCCAGCGGCGCGCTTACACAGGTTTCCACGATCAATGCGCAACAATTTAACGGCTATAACGACGGAGGTCCGGTCAGCCTCTTCTTCGACCGCTCCGGTGCTACGCTTTATGACGAAGATATTTATGGCAACAATGGCGCCAACAACACGTACCAGTTCTTCGACGTGAATCAGACAACCGGAGCGTTGAGTTTTCTAGGCGCCACCAGTTCAGCCAGCCCTGAGTTCGAAACTCCGCTTAGTTTCATCGGCAGCAATGCCGTTGGTTACGGTTCTTCCTGCTATCACGGGTACCAGACCATCTACGGCTTCAGCCGTAGCAGCGACGGGTCGCTCACAGACTTGAACTTCAATCCTCCGACGCCCGCCGCTGCGACCGGAGTTTACTGCCCCTATCTGGCCGCGGCGAACACAACGAATAATGTGGCCGTCTCGCTTACGCCGACTCAAGACGGTATGGCGATTATCGGCCCGGCCCAGCTCGGCGTCTATTCCGCGGACAGCTCCGGCACCCTGACGACCACGAGCACTTACGAGAACATGCCCAAGGTCGGCGCAGGAAGCCCGAATGCCATGGTGGCCTCGCCTTCAGGCAAACTGCTTGCCGTAGCCGGAACCAAGGGATTGCAGATCTTCCATTTCAATGGCGCGAATCCCATCACCCACTACACGTATCTGCTCACCACCGACAGCATTGACCAACTCTCCTGGGATAACGAGAATCACCTTTACGCCATCAGTCAGTCTGCGGGAAAACTCTATGTATTCACCGTCACTCCGGTGAGCTTCGGCCAGGCCCCTGGCTCGCCCTACGCAATCAGCAGTCCGGAGTCCGTCGCTGTTCTCCCAAGAATGTAAGCAAAAGCCCCCGTGGCGGTTTGGCCTTCGCGGGGGCTTCTCGGTTCGCAAATTCCCTGAAAACTATTTTTGGGTAGGCGGCACATATTCCTTAGGCACCGCCGAGCCTTCGCCAAAAAAATACTGCTCCATCTGTTTGACGATTACTTCCTGATCTTCGCGCCGCGACGGATTCAGCCGGTATTCGTTCAACAACATCTTGCAATGCTCCACCCACATTCTCCAGGCGGGCTCGGAAACGTTGTCGTACACCTTGCGGCCCAGCTCATTGTCGAACGGAGGCTCGTCGAGCCCCGGCAACTCTTTTTTTAGCTTTACGCAAAAAACGGTATGCGCCATAGATTGTTCTCACTCGTTGGCGAAAAATTCGCACATAATATCTTACATCGCTGGGTCGGGAGGATGGGACGCCGTCATCGTGGGAGCGACGGAAGACCAAGGTTTGCGAGAATCTTCTTTGTATTCTCGTCGAGAGCGGCCACATCGCCATCATGTCGGGTCGCGTCGGCCGTGTTTGTCTTGCCTTTTATCCCTATGTAAACCGCATCATAGGCTGTGTCGCTCAGGTTTTCTACACGGTGTTTGAATGGAGCGTACCAGCGCACCTCTCCCGGCTTGGCATAGGACTCGCGCGTCTTACCGTTCTCATCGGTAAAGCGTAAGTGGCCTTCGGTCAGGCTCACCACCACACCTCCGGGATGCTCGTGCAGACT
Organism: Candidatus Sulfotelmatobacter sp.; assembly: GCA_049584475.1. Taxonomy (GTDB): domain Bacteria; phylum Acidobacteriota; class Terriglobia; order Terriglobales; family Acidobacteriaceae; genus Sulfotelmatobacter. The sequence continues at coordinate 15,086 of JBAUXX010000051.1, forward strand.
CGACTTTTCGTGCGGCCCGTAGTGGACCGAGACTACCTGCACCTTATCATTTTCAAAATCCAGCTTGTAATGCTTGGGCTCAACCTTAATGGGATCCTGCGCGCTGGCCCCCACAGCGAGACACACAACCATCCCTAACCACAAACTCTTCGCCGACATGCCGGCCTCCTAACCGATTTCTTTTGACTGTAAGCAGACTGGAAGCCACGCTATCCCGCCAGAATTGCTCTGTCAACAATTCCCCAGACCAAAGCCTCAAACTGGTAATCGGCAATTCTTGCCCGGACCATACGGATCGCTGCCACGAACGGGCATAGCAGCGATCGCCGATAATATGATGAGGAACCGTTAATGATGTAATCTGAAATTGTGACGATCAAAAAACCTTATCGTCGTCATCCATTCAACTGCTCTTCCGCCAGAGGGACCTATGCGTCGTAATCTTGTGTGCGTCAGCCTTCGAACATTCCTGACTAAGATATTACCCACAGCTCTGTTGGCTCTGGGTTGCACATATGCAGTAGTTGCGCGGGCCCAGCAAAGTACTCCGGCCAAACCTGCGAACACCGGTCAAATTTCCCGCGGAAAATATTTGGTCGAAGGTGTAGCCATGTGCAGCCAGTGCCACACGCCCCGCGATAATGCGGGCAATCTCGATCACAGCCGCTGGCTCCAGGGCGGAGGTTTGTGGTACCAACCTGCCAACCCAGTGCCCGATTGGCCGCAGCAAGTGCCGCGCATCGGCGGAACAGTTTCCGCAACCGATGGCGAGATGGTCAGGCTGCTCGCTACGGGAATTTGGAAAACAGGCCAGCGTCTGCGATCACCCATGCCTCAATTCCGCATGAGCCCGGAAGATGCCGCAGCGGTTGTTGCTTACCTGCGCTCTCTGAATCCCAGTTCCCCCGCCCAGCAAGAGCTGCAGTAAGGAGCGACGGGTGAGTTGAATGGCGGAAGCTGTCGGTGGACCCACTAGGATTCGAACTTGAGCCGGTTAGCGGGTGTGAGCGAAGCGGGAGCCCGCTGGCGAAATCCCGAGTTTTGCGAGGGACCTCGATGCTGGTGGGCCCACCAGGATTCGAACCTGGAACCAACAGATTATGAGTCTGCTGCTCTAACCGTTGAGCTATGAGCCCTTGAATGCCAATCTAACACACGCCTTCTTTTATCCGTCGTGATGGGAGTGGAAGTTTCCCGTTCAGATCTCATCTCGTGAATTGCAATTGAGTTCATTATCTTTGCGTTTGTTGCGACAAAACTCCGCATGCGTCAACTCAAGATACGACTCGAATCCGGGGCCTGAGTTTGAAACCTCACAACCGAGTTAATATAGAAGCGAGTTTTCGCCTTCACTTCACGGCGAACACGAAATCTACACACGAGGCGTGCATGACTGAACCTACATACGAAGAACTTAAAGCCAAGCTGGCGCAACTGGAAAAGCAAGTCGAAACTAAAAAGCGCGCTGGCGTCATGGATTTCAAAGTCAGCGAAAAAGGCGGGGTCAGCGTCTATGGACTTGGCCGGTTTCCGGTCACGCTCTACTACGAGCAGTGGACACGCCTCTTGGGCGCAGCCGAAGAGCTCAAGGCTTTTCTCGAGGAAAACAAGTCCCGCCTGAAGTTGAAAGAGCAGGGGTGACGAACTCGAACTGAAGGTTCGTCGGCGACTTAGGTTTTTATGCCGTTAATTTTCTCTTTCTGGTTCATGGTTGTCGCTTACGTGATCCACGTCCTCGACGAGTCTTTGCTCGGCGGCAGCTTCGTGGAGAAAATCCGGCAACACTGGTGGCCGCAGTATTCCTGGACAAAGTTTTTCTGGTTCAATGCCGGCTACTTTGGCATCATGATCGCCAGTGTCGTGCTGTACGACCTGTGCGGAGGAGCATGGGTCATCCTTCCGCTGGCATGGTCCATTGAACGCCTCTGCAACGCCTTCTGGCATGTCTGGTGGGCCGTCCACTTTCACGAATATTCACCGGGTCTGCTGACCAGCATTCTCATGGCGATGAATTTCTACTTCATCGTTCGATACCGTCCGAATGACGATGTGCTAAACGCCGGAACATTCTGGCCCGCGGCTCTGATCGGACTGCTGGCGGCCACTTTCTTGTCGTTTTATATTCCTCTGGTGAAGGGCAAAGAAGTCCGAAGCAGGACCAAATCGTAAAGGCTCGTCTATTCGCTGGGAAGTATTGACGGACACGCACCAAAAGCAATTCACGCTCCCGGGAGTGGACGCTGATTGCGCTATAATAAAATCCAGTGCCCAAGTACTCCATCGTCGTCCCGCTGCACAACGAGCAGGAAAACGTTACCGACCTCTACGACCGCCTCAAAGCGGTGATGGAAACCGCCGGCGAGACTTTTGAAATCGTCCTCGTCGACGACGGCTCCAGCGATCACACTTTCGCCATGCTGCGCGAAATCGCCGCCGTCGACAGCCGTGTCACGGTCGTCAAACTTCGCCGCAACTTCGGCCAAACCGCAGGACTGGCTGCCGGTTTCGATCACGCCCGCGGCGAATACATTATCGCGATGGATGGCGATCTCCAGCACGACCCCTCCGATATCCCCGTTTTCCTCGAAAAAATCGCCGCCGGTTACGATATCGTCAGCGGCTGGCGCAAGAATCGCGTCGACAATTTCTGGATGCGGCGCATCCCTTCGCGCATCGCGAACTGGCTAATGGCCAAGCTCAGCGGCGTCGACATTCACGACTTCGGCACGACGTTCAAGGCGTATCGCCGCGACATCCTCGAGCAAGTTCCGCTCTACGGCGAACTGCATCGCTTTATTCCCGCGCTGGCCTCGTGGCACGGAGCTTCGATCTGCGAAGTGCCCATCCGCAACGTCAACCGCGAACGCGGAGCGTCGCACTACGGCATCACTCGCACCTTCCGCGTATTCTTCGACCTTCTGACCATTCGCTTTCTGCTGCGCTACTTGTCGCGCCCGCTGCACTTCTTCGGCACCTTCGGCATGTTCAGCATCCTTGGCGGAAGCGGAATCGTCGCCTGGCTTGGCGCAGAAAAATTCCTTCGCCACGTCCCCGTGATGGCCGATCACGGTCCGCTCATGATGGCCGCACTCGGCCTCTTGCTCGGCGGCCTCAACCTTCTCGCCATCGGCTTGCTCGGCGAAATGCAAGTTCGCCACTACCACGAACCCAGCCGCCGCGCTCCCTATTCCGTTGACCGCGTCCTCCGCTCCCAAAGCGAAGAACACAGCGTCTCGGAGTAATTTCTCTTGTTTATGGTTCGTGTTGCGGCCACATTCGCTTGCGCCGTTCTCGCAGCTCTTTCCCTCTTGCATTTCTATTGGGCCGGCGGCGGGCAGTCGGGAATTGGCGCAGCCGTGCCGTCGCACGGTAGCATCTCCGTGTTTCGTCCCGGCCGCCTTGGCACTCTCGCTGTCGCCTCTGCGCTTCTCGCCATGAGCCTGACCATCGCAGCCCGGGTTAATTGGATTTCAGCGCCACATCTGTTCGACGTGGCTCGCTTCGGGACCTGGATCATCGCACTGATCTTCGCCCTCCGCACAGTCGGCGATTTTCGCTATATCGGATTGTTCAAGTCGTTGAAGGGAACTCTCTTCGCCCGCCGGGACACGCTACTCTACACTCCACTTTGTATCCTGCTCTCCCTGGCGATTGCTTTTGTTTCGCTCTATGGCCCCCCAAAACGCGCTTCGTGAAAGGCTGAATTTCGAACTAGACCGCGTCCGCACAACATGAACGTCTATCTCATCGACGGCACCTACGAACTCTTCCGCCACTTCTTCGCTGTCCCATCCGCACGAGACGTCAACGGCGGGGAAGTCGGCGCCGTCCGCGGCGTCCTTGCATCCGTTCTCTCGATGATCAAGTCCGGCGCAACCCACCTCGGCGTCGCCACCGATCACGTGGTCGAATCCTTTCGCAACGATCTCTATGCCGGCTACAAAACCAGCGAAGGCGTGCCTCCCGAACTGCTCTCCCAATTCCCCATCCTCGAAGAAGCTCTCGAAGCCATGGGCATTAAAGTTTGGCCCATGATCGAATTCGAAGCCGACGACGCGCTTGCCTCCGCCGCCAGCCAGGCCGCAAAAGACGATCGCGTCACCCAGATATTCATCTGCACGCCCGACAAAGATCTCAGTCAATGCGTCGTCGGCACACGCGTCGTCCAACTTGACCGCCGTCAAAACATCGTCCGCGACGAAGCCGGAGTCATCGCCAAATTCGGCGTTTCGCCCGCCTCCATCCCCGACTACCTCGCCGTCGTCGGCGACAGTGCCGACGGCTACCCCGGCCTCTCGGGCTGGGGTGCCAAAGCCGCCGCCGCAGTCCTGTCCCGCTATCCCCACCTCGAAGATATCCCTAAAGACTGGCAAGCCTGGCCGCCAACCATCCGCCGCGCCCGCTCGCTCGCTGAATCTTTATTCACCGCGTGGGACGAGGCCATTCTCTTCCGCACGCTGGCCACCCTTCGCCTCGACGTTCCGGTTTTCGACACTATCGACGACCTCCAATGGCAAGGCGCGCGTCCTGACTTTGAAGAATACGCAAGCCGAATTAATGCCCGTGACCTGTTCACCCGCGCGATGTCCGCGAAATAGAATCGTCGCGTTATCTTCTTGTCATCTTGCTTGGCATGGTATTAAACCAAATTAAAAGGCCGCCTTGACGGCGGCCTCTGTCGTGTTTGGTGCTGCCGAGAATTTTACTGCTTGAAGGTGATGGCTCCGAAGAAGCCATTAGTATCGCTGGGCCCGGCGGTGTAAAAGAGTTGGTTCTTCTGTCCGTTGTTGGCGCTGCCTCCGCCAAATTCGATTCCCCAAAGGCCATTGATGGCGATCGCTTTGCCGGCCGAGTTCTTGATCGCGGCCACGAATTTTCCCGTGGTGAGATTAAAGCCGTTGATGTTGCCGGTTGCGGTGTTATTTGAAACCAGCAGTGTGTTGCTCAGCGGTCCGAAATTCGCGGGCGCTACGGCCAATCCCCACGGCTGGTTCAGCGGCATTCCGGAGGCGAACCGCTTCACCTTTGCACCGGCTTCGGTGAAGATATCGATATAGCCGCCTTTACCGCCAGAGGTGCTCGCGTAGGTTACATAAACCTGCTTGTTAATGTCCTGAATACCGAAGGGCGCGAAGCCCGCAGGAATGGTGGTGTCGGTGAATGACTTCACCAGGTTGAAGTTCGTGTCGTAGATATCGACCTTGTTATTTGCGGCATCCGCGGCGAACAGAAAGTTGCCGGAAGCATTGGCGGTGATGGCGAGACCTGTATAGACCGCGCCTTTCTGTGTGACTCCGATCAACGCGGTGCTGGGTTCAAAAGTGGACCAGCCGCTGATTGTTCCGTCCAGCGTGCAGAACAGAAATACAGATGTCCAAGTGTCGATCTTGAAGTCCGTGGATCCGTTGTAGACGATGCCGGTGGGAGTGCCTTTTCCGGTGCCACTGGCGGATGGAATGATTACCTGCAGACTCTGCGGTACTCCGGTGCCGTTATAGAGGGTGGAATAGCCGGTGGCTTCATCGCTGACCCAGAATGGCGCGCTGGGACCGTAGGCAATGCCCCAGGGATTTCCGAGCAAGGCATCGGTGTGCTTGGCCATGGTGGTCACGTTAGAAACCAGATTGGTGGCTACATAAGATTGGGCAATGGCTGCGCTGCTTAATAGCAGCGACAGGCCGAGGAGCGTTGCGAGCGAGACAAGGCGATGCCGCATAGTGACTTCTCCTGAGAGTAGAGTGAATCGCGAACAGGGTTGAAACGACCAGGCTTCGCGAGCGTTGATCGCGCGGATTCTCCGATTTTGACCGGCTCGGCGCGTTCAAGCTGCGAGTGTCTCGATGCTAGGGCGCAGGCGGACGGAAGATGTCAATGAGATGTAATGTGTTTGTCGAAATTGTGTTTCTCCGATCGGTATTCTCGGTGGCAGGGCAAAAAAATCCCGGCCGAGTTGGCCGGGACTGTGATTCAAAGTTATGAGGTTACTAGGAGGCGCGGCGCTGACGGTCGCGGTTCTGATCGTCTTCGTCTTCCTTCTGCCCGGTGGTGCTGCCCTTTTTGTTGGGATCGAGGTTCTTCTGACCAGACTGGCCACTCTGCTGGTTCTGCTGGCCTTGACCTTGCTGGTTCTTGTCTTGCTGACCCTGTTGTGAGCCGTAGTTAGTCTGACCACCCTGTTGCTGATTCTTCGTCTCGTCTGCCATTGCGCACTCTCCCTGGTTTGCGGAAGCGCCAGATCGCGCGCCTCCTGCGAATTATTTTCGTTCTGTAAATTAGTTGCTCGAAGGCGGGCGAAGGGTTGGGGAAGAAATTATCGCTACCGTTAAACTCAAGATCGGAAAATGCTCAAGTAAAACGTTATTGTTGCGCCTGTGCGCGATTACTGCACCGTGACTTTCACGGTTCTGGTGCTGCGTCCGTATTCATTGGCGCCATACAACGTATAAGTTGTCGTGGCAGCGGGCATCACTACGACTGAGCTTCCGCGGATCGCTCCTACTTGAGGCGAGATGACAAAGTAGGATGCGCCAGTGACGGTCCAGCTCAGCGTAACGGGTTGACCTGCGCTGATCGTCGAGGGATTTGCGGTGAAGCTTGCGATTTTGGGCGTGGGACCGGTGGGCACATTGCTGGGCGTGTAGAGCGGGCTGATGAGGATCACATCGAACGCCGAGGCTGGGACTTGTTTGAGAGTTCCAAGATCGTCGTTGTTCCAGCGATTGTCGGGATCGCCGCTGATGTACATGTTGCTGCCATTGTCGGCCATGATCATGCCGTATTTTTGCAGAGCTGCGAGAACAGCCTGCGCTTGTGGGGGATAGGAAGAAATATCGAATGAAGATTTCAGCCGCATGCGCATGCCCATGGGCGCGGCATAAGTGTTGGTTGAGGTCGCTGCCCAGTGGGAGGCGGGAGGAGTGAAAGCTTCGAGACTATCTTGCAACGTGAAGCGCAGAGCGTGCTGGATTTGGCCGCTGGCCACTTCGTCATAGCGGGCGAGACCGGGGAAGATGGAAAGTCCGGCGGCATCGGCTGAGGTCCAGGTGTAGGGGCGTTGCTCGTCGTTCAGAAGATCCCACACCGCGGCCGAGCCGGCGTCCCAAGTGCCATTTTTCTGAAGATAGGAGCTGTAGAGTTCGTACAGCCAGCAATTGTCGCGGTCAAGGACGAGCACGTGGCGGTCGCCGTTGCCGGGATTGGGATAACCCTCGATAGGCGCGGTCTTCGGCACGGGCATGGGCCCGGGATCGCTTTCGCTACCGGATTCGGTGTACTTGATATTCACGAACGGCGAGCCGCTGACTACAACGTAGGGAATGCCGATGGTTTGGCCCGCGTAGAGGCCCGAACCGAAATCCGGATGCAGAGCCGCAGAGGCTCCGATGAGGTTGATGATATTAGTGGAGTTTGGGTCGACGGGCGCGATGGAGATGTCCTGATTCCAGGCGTTGTCTGCGGGAAACGGAATGAAGCCGTTAAGGCTTGCGCCGCGGCCGAGACTCATGGCGCTGCAGGATTGCGCGTGGGCGGCGGAGGACAACAGGGACAGGGTGATCAAAGCTGCAAGAAAATTGTTGATGGTTCGCATGATTCACCTTTTCGCGCGATTATCGCAATGGAAGAAAATTCGTTATGTTTACGATAGCAGGATGGATTGCGCGAAAAAATGTGCCGCTAGTACATGCTGAAGGCTTGTTCGGATTTCGTAACATTTTTGGCGGGAGGAAAAATGATCTCGCGAGTGGTCTATAGTTTACTTGGTTTTCTTACAAGAAAGCCTTCCCCCATTTTGCATAGCAGATAAACAGCGGACCCGCCAGGGTTCGCTGTCTGCTTTTAGGGAGCGCGGCGCTGTAAAGCCGCTTAACCTTTCGGCGGCCAAGAACCTGTTCTCAGGTTGCAAATAATTCTGCGAGTTCGTGCGGAGTATCGAGCAGCGCGTCGGGCGCGGGATCGTTCAAGCTGTGCGGGGCGAAGCCGTAGGTGAGCCCGACGGTCCAGAGACCGGCGTTGCGGCCGGTTTCGATATCGACGTGAGAGTCGCCGACGATTGCAGTGTCTTCCGGCTTCGTGCCGAGTTCGTGCAGTAGCTGTAGCGCGCCCGCAGGGTCGGGCTTCTTTGTAGGGAAGCTGTTTCCGCCGTAGATTTGCGCGAAGAACGGGCCGAGGCCGAGGGCTTGTACGATGAGGCGCGCGGGAATCACTGGCTTGTTGGTCAGGACGGCGAGTTGGCGAGCGGCGCCGTTATTCCTCGACCTCGGCAGGTTCGGTAAATGCTGCATCGAGGCCAGGGCTTCTTTCATTCCTGAATACACGGTGGTGTGATCCAGCTTGTGCTCGCGATAGTAGGTGAGGAAAAATTCCAGGCCCTTCTTCACCACTGATTCTTCGACCGCGTCACCTCCGAGGGCGCGCTGGATGAGGATAGGAGCGCCGTCTCCGACGTAGCTGGCGATGACATCTTCGGGTAATTCCGGACGTCCGATGTGGCGCAGCGCGGCATTGACGGAGTGAACCAGGTCGAGGCGCGAATCGATCAGCGTGCCGTCGAGATCGAAGATCACGAGTTTGATGGAGCGCGGGTTGAAGGAGCGGAGAATGCGGATCATTGGTTTAAGAATAGAACATTCAGGACTCGACAATTAGCGTTCAGCCCCGATTCCTCTGACCGTGATTTTCCGTGAGATGGCGAACTTATAGGTTTTCCACCGTCCTGTCTCCATTTACAATGCAACAGGCTTCAGCGAGCGAGAGCTGCGATCAGAGCGCTTTATCGCAACCGCCGACTGGTATTAGGAATCTATATATTCGTCTATAGGAATGCAGATGGCGACGACAAGAACTGACCCAAAACTCGGTCTGGCGGCCAATGGCGGGAAGCGCGCCAAGCAGTATGAGGGGCTGACTCGCGAGCAACTGATCGAGGCCTACCGCATTATGTACATGGCCCGGCGCATCGACGACCGGGAAATTCTGCTGAAGCGGCAGCAGAAAATCTACTTTCAAATGTCAGGCGCAGGGCATGAGGCGATCGGAGTGGCCGCCGGGCTGGCACTCAAGCCGCGCTACGACTGGTTTTATCCTTACTATCGAGATCGGGCGCTGTGTCTGGCTCTGGGAGCCACGGCACACGATATGTTTTTGCAGGGAGTAGGAGCGGCGGATGATCCGAGTTCGGGCGGGCGGCAGATGCCGTCGCACTGGAGTTATCCGAAGCTCAACGTTGTCACGCAATCGTCGCCAACGGGATCGCAGATTTTGCAGGCCTTGGGATGTGCGGAGGCGGGAAGATATTTTTCCCGGAACCCGAGGGCGGCGGAGGTTCCGGTGGGTGGAATAGCCCAAGAATTCCCACTTCTCGCAAAAGACGCGAGAAATGGGGCACCCAGCGAGGATAATGGGACACCTGCGTTTGTGGATTACCGTCAGTTTAAGGATGTCTCTTTTCAAGGCGACGAGGTCACTTACGTTTCGCTGGGAGATGGCACCACCAGCGAGGGCGAATTCTGGGAGGCCATGAATGCCGCGGCGCTGGGCAAGCTACCAGTCATTTTCTGCGTAGAAGATAACGGATATGCGATCTCCGTGCCGGTGGAGGTGCAGACGGCGGGCGGAAGCATCTCGCGGCTGGTTTCGGGCTTCCCAAATTTTCATTTTGAGGAAGTAGATGGCACCGACCCGGTGGCCAGTTATGCAGCTATGAAGCGGGCGGCGAAATTTTGCCGCGAGGGACACGGGGCGGCGTTTGTTCATGCGCATGTGATTCGTCCGTATTCGCATTCGCTGTCGGATGATGAGAAATTGTACCGTCCGGATGCGGAGCGGGAACGGGACGCGGCGCGCGATCCGGTGACGCGGACGCAGATGTTTTTGCTGCGGGAAAACATCCTCGACGAAAAAGGTATTACGGACCTGGAGAAGCAGGTTGAGGAAGAATTGCAAGCGGCAGTGGATTTGGCGTTAACGGCTTTGCCGCCTACGCCTGAGACCATTACGAAATTCGTTTACTCGCCCGATATCGATCCGACGTCCGATGCCTTTGCGACTGAGGCCATTGTGGCGGCGGATTCAGCCGATGGAAAGAAGCCGGCGGCCAAGACCATGGCCGATTTGATCAATGTCACACTGCACGATGAGATGAAGCGCGACGAGCGCATCGTGATATTCGGCGAAGACGTAGCCGATTGCAGCCGCGAAGAATACTTAAAGCGCAAGCTGGTGAAGGGTAAGGGTGGAGTTTTCAAGCTCACGTTTGGCTTGCAGTGCGAGTATGGACCGCAGCGGGTATTTAATTCACCGCTGGCAGAGGCGGCGATTGTGGGACGGGCGACCGGCATGGCGACCCGCGGGCTGAAGCCGGTGGTCGAGATTCAATTCTTCGACTATATCTGGCCGGCGATGATGCAGATTCGCGACGAACTGTCGGTAATTCGCTGGCGCTCGAATAATGGATTTTCGTGCCCGCTGGTGATTCGCGTAGCGATTGGCGGATATCTTACGGGCGGCGCGATTTATCATTCGCAGTGCGGCGAGAGCATATTCACGCACATTCCCGGATTGCGAGTGGTGTTTCCTTCGAACGCATTAGATGCCGCAGGTTTACTGCGGACGGCGATTCGCTGCGACGACCCGGTGCTGTTTCTTGAGCACAAGCGTTTGTATCGCGAGACCTATGGGCGCGCGCCTTATCCCGGACCGGACTTCATGATTCCGTTTGGCAAAGCGCGGATCGTTCAACCGGGGTCAGATTTGACTGTGATTACCTACGGCGCGGTGGTACCGCGGGCGTTGCAGGCGGCGCAGAAGATTGAGCGTGAGGACGGAGTGAAGGTCGAGGTGATCGACTTGCGCTGCCTGAATCCGTTCGATTGGGAAACGATTGCCGCATCGGTTGCAAAAACGAATCGGGCGCTGGTTGCGTATGAAGATACTTTGAGTTGGGGTTACGGCGCGGAGATTGCTGCGCGCATTGCCGATCAGCTTTTCGATAAGCTCGATGCGCCGGTGCGGCGTGTAGCGGCCGCGGACACGTTTGTGGCGTACCAGCCGATTCTGGAGGATGCAATCTTGCCCCAGGCGAATGACTTGTTCCGCGCGATGAAAGAGTTGGCGGAGTACTGAGAAGCAGCGGTCGGTGTCACCTCTTTTCCAAATCTTGTCATTCCGAGCATCGCGAGGAATCTGGGTTCTTGCCCGCGTTCGCAGGCACCTGGATTCCTCGCGATGCTCGGAATGACAAGAATCTCTGTAGTCATGTCCGCAATTCGAATGGTTCGGGCAGAATGATGCGATGCCCGAACTCACATCTGCTATTCCAGATTTCCTCTACGGTACAGCCTGGAAGGAAGAGCGCACTGCTGCGCTCACCGAACAGGCACTGCGCGTCGGGTTTCGCGCCATCGATACCGCCAATCAGCGGCGCCATTATTTTGAAGCAGGAGTAGGCCAGGGATTAGCCGCCGCTTACAGGACAGGAGTGGTGACGCGCGCGGAAGTTTTTCTGCAGACGAAATTTACTTATCGGCACGGACAGGATCATCGCTTGCCTTACGATCCTGCGGCTAGTCTTTCCGCTCAGGTCGCGCAGTCCATGGCCAGTTCGCTGGAGCATCTTGGAACGGACTTCGTCGACAGCTTTGTTTTGCATGGACCGTCTTCGAATAATGAATGGACCGATGACGATGCTGAGGTGTGGGAGGCGATGAGACAAGAGCGCGATGCCGGACACACGCGTCGGCTGGGTGTGAGCAATGTTTCTCTGGGGCATCTGGAGCAGATGCTTGCTGTACATGGTGAGACTCCGGCGTTTGTGCAGAACCGTTGCTTTGCCCGGATGGGCTGGGACCGCGATGTGCGATTGTTTTGCCATGAACGGAAGATTATTTATCAGGGCTTTTCGCTTCTTACGGCGAATGCGCAGGTATTGCGGCACCCTTTTGTTACCGACATCGCCAGGCGCATGAATGCGAGCCCGGCCCAGACGGTGTTTGCGTTTGCGCGCGCGATCGGGATGCTGTCGCTGACGGGAACGTCAGACGCGGAGCACATGAAGCAGGATCTCGCGAGCCGGGAGATTGTGCTCTCGCCAGATGAGGTGCGGGGGATTGAGTCTGTGGCAGGTTAGCGGCGACGTCGCAGACTTCCTTCGATCTGCGACGTCGGGGTTGTATCGCAGGCTCTCCTACGCGGTCGGTCTCAGTGGCGGGACGGTCATGGCGCGTCTGACGGTCGGTTCTACAACTTCGGAGAACAGATTGCCGTAGACTGCTCCGCCGATGGCGCCGCCGATCAGAGGCGCGATCCAGAACAGCCAGAGTTGTGACAGCGCCCATCCACCGGCGAAGATGGCCGGGCCGGTGCTGCGTGCGGGGTTGACCGATGTGTTCGTCACGGGGATGCTGACCAGGTGAATCAGAGTGAGGCAGAGGCCGATGGCTATGGGCGCGAATCCCTGCGGGGCGCGCCGATCGGTTGAGCCCATGATGACCATGAGAAAGAATGCAGTCAGCACGACTTCGGCGACGAAGGCGGCGAGCAGCGAATAACCGCCGGGAGAGTGCGCGCCGTATCCGTTGGAGGCGAAGCCGGCGTGAACGTCGAAGGTAGAGACTCCGCTGGCGATGACGTAGAGCACTCCGGCTCCGGCCAGTCCGCCGAGGACTTGCGCGATGATGTAGTGCAGCATTTCCGAGGCGGCGAAGCGCTTGCCGACGACCAGGCCAACCGTCACCGCGGGATTCAAGTGACATCCGGAGACGTGTCCGATGGCGAAGGCCATGGTGAGGACGGTGAGGCCGAAGGCCAGCGCGACGCCGACGAATCCGATGCCGAGAGCAGGGAAGCCAGCGGCGAGCACAGCCGCGCCGCATCCGCCAAAGACCAGCCAGAATGTTCCGAAGAATTCCGCGAGTGCGCGCTTGCTGAGGGGCATGAGAATCTCCTTCTTACAGACTTAGTTTTGAGTCCGCCGTGGCTCCCGACTAACCAATTATTGCGACAGTGAGGGTAGCACAAAGAGGGAGGATGTAGAACTGTGGGTTTTGACAGTGGCGGAAGGGTGACAAAAGCTCGCGTTGCTTGTAGAAACAAGGTTTGATTTTTCCCGGCGAGCCAGTTCGTGTGAAAGGTTGTGGGTTGGGATGAACCTGAAAGAAGCGGGCAAGATCGTGGTGCAGCGAACCGCGCAGAATCCGATCGGCTGGACTGTTTACAAAGCCTGTGGACGAATCGCCGATTATTTCGGCCGGGTCCATGGCCACGCGCGTTTTGTCCGGGAAACTTCGGAGCGGGACGAGACCCTGAGGAAAGAGACGGAAAAACTCTGCCCGGAATTGACGGTGACAGGCGGTCCATTCACAGGAATGCGATATCCGACAGCGCGCTCCTATGGCAGCGCGCTGCTGCCCAAGCTGTTGGGTTCGTATGAATTCGAACTGCACTCCACCTTAGAAGCATTGCTTGTGAACGATTACACCGCCATGGTGGACATTGGATGCGCGGAGGGATATTACGCGATCGGCTTTGGGCGGAGGTGTCCGCGAACGAAGATTTATGCTTTCGACACGAGTTCCGATGCCAGAGCCATTGGTTCGGACATGGCGAGGTTGAACGGTGTGGAGGAAAGGGTTCAGATCGGTGGTTTCTGCGACGAGAAGATGCTGCGATCCATTCCGTTAGGGGAGCGGTCATTGATTTTTTCCGACTGCGAAGGCTACGAAGGAGTTTTATTCACGCGGGAAGTAGCGGCGTTGCTGGCCAAACACGATGTAGTGATTGAGGCGCACGATTTTATCGATATTGACCTGAGCATCAGGATGCGTGAAGTATTCGACGCGACACATCGCATCCAGCCCATCAAGAGTACGGATGATATCGAGAAGGCGCACACTTACGTTGTGCCGCAGTTGCGGTCTTACGACACTAAGGCGAAACGGCTGATCCCTGGGGGAAAGGCGTCCCGCGATTATGGAATGGCTGGTGATGACGCCGCGGTGATGCGGCCGGTTTCAGCTTTACCGGTCGTGTTACGAAGGCTTGCCCCGCAAGGGGCTTGTGGTTGAACGTTCTTGGTGGTGATGCTAGGCTCCGGGCAGGTGTCCTCTACATACTCAAATTTGGTGAAGCCTCCTCTCTCGGGTGTGCGGCAATGGCTGCAAGCGTCATCGTCATCATTGGAAGTATGGGCGCGGTTCCTGCTGGCGCTGTTGGGATTGGGGCTGGCCTTTGGAGCGGCGCTTTTCTCGACTGTTTCGCGCGACGCGGGTAATGTGTGGGCGACGGTTATTCTGGCCTCTCTTTCTTTGTTGCTGGCGGCGTTTGTGGGATTGGTGACCGTACCGTACCTGGCGCGGCGCGTGGCGTTGGAACGGCTGCGGGACAGCTTCGACTATGAAGTGACGCGGGTGGGCATTGTGTATGTGCTGGTCACGCTGGTGATCGGCATTGCGGCCCTGAATACGGGAAATAATCTGCTCTACATTGTGGTCGCGGCGATGCTGGCGGCGATCCTGGTTTCCGGAGTAGCGTCAGCGATAGTGTTGCGCCGGCTGAAACTGGATGTGAGGCTGCCGCGGCATCTGTTTGCCGGGCGTGCGGCGGTGGGGCGGATCGTAGTGCGAAATTCCCGGCGGTGGCTGCCTTCATTTTCCATTGGCGTGACGGCGGCTCGCAAGAAAGACAAACAGGGCAAGAAGAGCGGCATGCGGTGGCAGTGGGAGCCGGTTACGTTTGCCTTTCCTTTGAATCGTCCGCCAGGGAAGCAGTGGCTGAAGTTGCCGGACCGGAGGTTGCGGCGCGTTGCGATTGTGCCGAGAAAGACGGCGATTTTTCAGGGGATGATTTACTTCGCATTCCTGCCGGCGGGAACGGAGGCTTCTGCGGAGATTGAGTTACGGTTCGACCGGCGCGGGCTCTACCGGGAAGACAGTTTTGGGCTGGTAACGAGCTTTCCATTTGCCTTTCTGACCAAGACGCGGCGCGTGCCCTTGCAACGGGAGATCGTGGTTTATCCGCGAATTGAAGCAGACGAGCGGTTTTTCGAGATTCTGCCGCGGGTGCGAGGCGAGTGGGAGAGCTTTGTTCGGGGACGCGGATCGGATTTGCATAGCATCCGCGAATACGGTCCGGATGATTCTGCTCGCCATGTGGACTGGAAGGCGACGGCGAAATCGGGTTCGTTGAAAGTACGCGAGTTTGCGCGGGAAGACGAGAGGAAGCTGCGCATTGTGTTCGACAATCCGGAGGTCGGCGCGATTTCGGAATCCGAGTATGAACGCGCGGTGGAGTTGGCGGCGTCGTTGGCGTGGCATTTTGTGGAGCAGAATGCGGAAGTTTCGTTTGCCATTGCCGGGCAGGGAAGCACGAGCGAGTTACATGCGTTCCTGGGGTGGTTGGCGGTGGTGAGGCCGCAGAGCGCGGGCGTGGGACAGACGATTGAAACGTTGTGGCCCGCCGAGTTTACGGGCAGCATGGCCGGCGAAGGGATTTACAGCATTGTTTTAACGGCAAAAGAGCGGAAGAGTTTGCCCGCAGGATTGCTGAGATGTTCGTCTCATGTATTCTTGCCAAACGCCGGACGCCAAAAAAATGGAATTGACGCTTAATATGCGGCGCACATATAATCGTGCTGCACGTAAATGTGTGCTAAGAATGAAAACTAATATTACTCTTAAGCTAGATTCTAGTTTGATACGCGAGGCCAAGATTCTTGCCGCCGAAGAGGGAACCTCGATCAGTGCTTTGCTTGCGTTGCGCCTCGAACAGATCGTTAAGGAGCATAAAGCCTATGACCGCGCCCGGAAGCGTGCATTGGCACGATTGCGGGAAGGGATGGACTTGCATTGGACTCCTGGCTCCCGCGATGAGCTGCATCAACGATGAAGGGTAGAAGCCCCGGATGGCTGACAAATACTTCGTCGATACCAACATTCTGATCTATGCTCACGACCGTTCGGCGGGTCGCAAGCACGACCGTGCCCGCCAACTGATCGAGCGACTATGGGCGAGTGGGCAGGGCGTAATTAGCACGCAGGTCTTGCAGGAACTTTGCGTTAACTTGTGCCGTAAGATTTCCCCTCCGCTCCCCTTCGATGAGCTCCGCCGGCTGATCCGCGACTATTTGAGTTGGGAGATTGTGGTTAACAGCTCTGAGGCTGCATTCCAGGCTTTAGAATTCGAAGAGCATTACAAAACATCGTATTGGGACGCGCTGATCCTGCAGGCGGCCGAACAATCGGGCGCTGAGGTTCTTTACTCCGAAGACTTAGCCACCGGCCAACGGTATGGTGCGGTTCAGGTGGTCAATCCCCTACTGCCTTAGAAGTGTGTGAAGCCCGCTCTACCGGATTCTTCCGTATAAACTTGATGTATGACCACCACCACCCTGAACTCCCTCGCCCGCGCGTCTTCCGCCTATTTGCGTTCCGCGATGCACCAGCCTATTCAGTGGCATGAGTGGGGCGAGGAGGCGTTTGGCGCGGCGCGGAGCGCGAATAAGCCCATGCTGCTGGATATTGGCGCGGTGTGGTGCCACTGGTGCCACGTGATGGATCGCGAGTCCTATGACGATCCGGAAGTTGCTGCGATTGTGAATCAACATTTTATTGCTGTGAAGGTGGATCGCGATGAGCGCCCGGATATCGACAGCCGCTATCAGGTGGCTGTGAGTTCGATCAGTGGACAGGGCGGATGGCCGCTTACCGCGTTTCTTACTCCGGATGGCAAGCCGTTTTATGGCGGGACCTACTTTCCGCCGAATGATGGCTACGGGCGTCCCAGCTTCCGGCGGGTGTTGTTGAGCATTGCCAACGCTTACAAAGAAAAAAATGACGACGTGGTCGAGCAGGCGAAGATGGTGGAGAACGCCATCGCGCAGGCGGAGTCGTTTGCGGGACGGAATGGACCGGTTTCCCAGAGCATTGTTGATGCGATGCAGAAGTCGGCCATCGGCATGTTCGATGCGGACCATGGAGGGTTCGGGCAGGCGCCGAAGTTTCCGCATCCGTCGGCGCTGGACTTGCTGATTGAGCAATATGCACGGAATACCGGAGCTTCGCTCCGCCGGACGGCCGAGGGCGGCCGTCCCCACAGGAGCACCCCCCCTGATGACGGCCACTCGGAACTTCGCAATGTCATCGTAACGACGCTGGAGCATATGGCGAACGGCGGCGTTTATGACCAGCTTGCAGGAGGGTTCCATCGCTACTCGGTCGATGAGCGCTGGGTGGTGCCGCACTTTGAGAAGATGTGCTATGACAATTCGGAATTGCTGAAGAATTATGTGCATGGGTATCAGGTCACGGGTGCGGAGTTTTTCGCCAACGTGGCTCGCGACATTATTCGATGGATGGATGAGTGGCTAAGTGACCGCGAGCGCGGTGGATTCTATGCTTCGCAGGATGCCGACATCAACATGGACGATGACGGTGACTATTTCACCTGGACGCTCGCCGAGGCCCGTGCAGTTTTGACCGCGGAGGAGTTGCAGGTTGCGGCATTGCGTTACGACATCAACGAGATTGGCGAGATGCATCACAATCCGGCGAAGAATGTGTTATACGTGCGCGCATCAATCGAAGAAATTGGAAAGCGGCTGGGCCTGGCGCATGAGCAAGTGACTGAACGACTGGATGTAACGAAGAAGAAGATGTATGCCGCGCGGCTGCAAAGGCCTACGCCGTATGTGGACAAGACTGTTTATGTGGGCTGGAACAGCTTGTGCGTTTCGGCGTATGTGGAGGCGGCAAAGGTGCTGCATCTGGAGGAGGCGAAGCGCTTCGCGTTGCGTTCGCTGGATCGCGTTCTGGCGGAGGGATGGAAACAAGGGCAGCTGCTGCACGTGATTGCTTACTCGGATCCGAAAGCGGAGCACCGCGAAGTCGCGGGGCTGCTCGATGATTACGCTTTTACTGCGTTGGCCTGCCTCGATGCTTATGAAAGCAGCGCCGACTTGAGCTACTTCAGGTTCGGACGAGCGATTGCGGATACGATGATCGCGAAGTTTTACGACGCCACCGCGGGCGGTTTCTTTGACTCTGAAGCTGCCACAGAAGGCAAAAGCCTTGGCGTGCTGGCGACGCGCCGGAAACCTTTGCAGGATTCGCCGACCCCTGCCGGCAATCCGATGGCCGCGATTGCGCTAACGCGTTTGCACCACTACACGGCGGACGGCGCTTACCGCGACAAGGCGCAACTGACCTTGGAAGCATTTGCCGGGGTAGCCGAGCAGTTAGGAATCTTTGGCGCGACGTATGGCATTGCCACCGTTCATTTGCTGCAGAGTCCGGTGCAGGTGGTGGTGCTGGCAGGGAACGAACCGGAGCGAGCCGCCGAACTATATGCGGCGGCGGTTGCGCCATTCGCATTCAATAAGAGCGTGCTGCGGCTGAACTCCAATGAGGCGGTTGCAGCGAATCTTCCTCCGTCACTCGCGGCAACCATTCCAAACCTGCCGCAACTAAATTCGGGAAAAGCATTTGCCGTCTTGTGCTCTGGTTTGGCTTGTCAGCCACCGGTAACGGATGCGGGGATATTGCGAAACACGCTGCTTGCGGCGATTGCCGGCAGAAACTGAAAGCAACCGCAAGAAAACAGGGCCGACGGAGGGTATGAAACTGTCCATCAGCCCAACTATTGCGAGCCCAAGGGTTCGGCCCAAGTTACCACTGGTTACTTTGGTGACGTTGTCGCCACCGGAGTGATTAGGTTATTCATTACTTGCATAGGCCAGCAACGGCCGTAGGTGGGCACAAAGGAATCGCTCCTCCGTCCAAGGCGGGAACCTGGGCGACGGATGCAGCGACGAATGTGCCCACGAGTCCGATCATCAGTACAGCAATTCTGATTACCTGCTTCATGGGTTCTCTCTCCTGTTCCGCCACAGGGTCACGAAAAAGGGAAGCCCCGAGGCGGACGGGAATTATAAAGCACTTGTCAACCCCGCTAGGCAGGAATCTTCACTGCTGTCCACCTCCTATCAGAACAATCCTCACAGCGAAACCCATCCCACGGTCCACAATCCATCTGAATACATGAAACACCGTAGGCGACTTAAGGTATTACTTTACGTATGCGATGTAGGGTTGTGAATGTCCAAAACGTAAGGAAACTGTTACGAAATCCGGAAAAGCGCTCTTAGGGCTTGGTTGTTTGGGACGCAAACGATCTGGGCGGAACTGATCTCGCGATGGCGCAGGAAAGTTCGGCGCTGAGCGCTACTTCTTGGTTTCCAGCTTCGTCTTGCTTTCGAGGCTCGTCGGCTCGGGACGATCTGGAAGGCTCGCGAGGTTGAACCGGCTCATGAAACTCGTTCCGCCAGGAGCGCCTGCAGCGGCAGCTTTATTCTCAGGTTCAGAGGCAGAGTTGGCAGTTGCCTGGGTCTTAAGTAGCGCCCGGTCTACCATGCCCTCGAACATCGGTATTAGCGAGTCCGGCGGCAAGGGGTGATGAATATCTGTGAGGCTCTGCTCCCATCGCTGTGGTTGCAGCAGAGTTGAACTGATTTCGCGAGCCGGACTCTTGAGTAAGGAGTATTTCAACCAGATCAGCAGGCTGGCGTTGTAGGCGGCAATGTTGATGAGGTTGACCGTGCCCTGGTTCATGTGACCACCCGACCAGAAGGCGATTAATCCCAGTTCGACCATGGCGAACGTCCCGAAGCCCAATGCGATGCCGAAACTGAGCTGGCGCCGGTTGGTGCCCAGATAGCGCGAGAAAAACAGCAGTAACAGAACCATTCCTACCTGAACAATGCGTACGCAACGCTGGGCGGTAACAATGGCCTGCATCCACGGCGCAAGGTCGCTGGAGTTGGCGGAAATCGAGACCACGCCGGCGACCAGCAACATGACCAGTCCGGCCCACTTAAACAGAACCGTGCCTAAGTCGCGCAAAGTATGGAAGGGACGGAAAACATCGAGGAAGACCTCGTGAATCACGAGAAAGCCCAGAAGGACGCCGGCCGCATTGGTGGTCCAATACAGATAGAAATAGGCCGGGTAATTATGGCTCATGTACGAAGGGAAGATGAGGCTGAAGGTAAGAATCTGGGCGACGATGTAAGCAAAAAAGCACTTGAACTGCCGGTGCAGTTTGTGGCGCAGCAGTAGTATCGCGATGCCCGCTTGAATGAGGGGATGCGCGATCCACAAAGCGTTATAGAGAATCGTAGTCTTGTCGCTCATAAGCGATAAAACCTTGATTCCCGGGGCCGACGAACGAACCGGGAGTCAATTTCACGCGAACCGGACGTGAACAATTACCTGAAGACTAAACTAGCAGAAGTTAAAGCTTTTCCCCTCAGCGTTCAACCTACCGTGGTAACCCAAAGTAACGTTACCTTCGGGCCATACGCGCGCCTTGCCTTCGAATCAGGATGTTCCCATAGGGTGCAAATGTAGCGATCGCCGCCGATAGAACTGTTGCTTCCACAATTGTGCAAACAGTTGCTTGCCCTCCGCTAACGATCGCGTAAGTCGATTACTCACCGCCAGTTTTTGGTATGGGGCGTGCATTTGATGCATACGGAGCTGCGCCCTAAACGTGGCCTGCCGTTCCCAACTCGCGCGGCACGCTCCAGACTGGACAACACAGATTGGACAACTTTATGAAAACTGCAATCTTCATCTTCTGCCTGTTCTGCGCCTCTGCCGCTCTGGGTCAGGCAGGCGCCACAGGCGCCATAGCCACGCCGATAGCGATGGCGGAACATCCGATACACGCCGAACAGCACGACATGGCGCGACCGCAGAACATCTACGAGCATTCCGATTACACCTATGCTCAGGGAGAGCGCCCACTGTGGGAGTTTGGAACAATCTCTCACCCGGTTCCTCTCGGTGACATTGCCCGAGTCTTGCGCAAAGAACATGCGCTGGCCAGGAAAGCTGACATCATCTGGGAGAACTAATCCCGGGCGCTAACGAGGATCCGGCACGATTCGGAACAGTGCCTTGACCGCGGAAGGATTCCACTCGCGCCAGATATCGCGACGATCTTCCGCCTGTGAGCGAAATAGCTTGGCCCGACGAATGATCGGAAGCGTATGCTGTTCGTGTTGTTCCGTTCGTTTGGTTAGGGGGTGAGCCTCCATGCGACGACTGTCTGCTCTGTTGTCGTCAATGCTCTTGATGTCCGTTGCCCACGCTCAAAATAAACCGGAACCAATTCGACTGTGCGTTTCCACCCTCCGGAATAGCTCGCGGAATATCGTAGACACCACATGGCAGCGCGACCAACTCATTAAAGCGTTCGCCAGAGCGAACAAGGGCAAGGACGTGACCAAAGGGAAGACTGCGCGCATTGAAACCGTACTGTTGGAATCGGATACCGAGACCGATCCGGCCGTGCGCGAGAAGAACTGCCAGTTCATTCTGCACACGAACGTGGTTGAAATAATCGATGCTGGTGCGTCTGACATCGGCAATTCCCGGCCTCGCTCGATCGGGATCGGTAGTGGCCGGGACGACCCTCGCGCCGATCCGTCCACCGATAACCGCGCGACCGTCGCGTACCGGATTATGCGGGCAGGAGAACTCGAAGAGTGGGGCTCCGGCGTGGTGACGGCGCACGATCCGTTGCCAGACCAGATGCTGATCTCCGGCCTGATGGACCAGACCGCGAATCGTGTAATTAGCGAACTGCGGGAGCCCCACTAGGTTTAAGAAAAGCGCCCGGCCTTCCCGCCGTGACTGCGTGATGGCTGCGGCCGCTATTTCCTGATTGAGTGGTTTAAAATAGAGGCATGTCCCCCGAACTGAATTTCGGCCCTTACGTCGATGTACACGACGGCAAGAAAGTCGTCAAAGATCTGACCTTCGGCAATCCCACGCCCGAAGGTGTAGTCCTCACCACGCTTGATTCCGCGGTTAACTGGATGCGCAAGAGTTCGATCTGGCCCATGACATTCGGGCTGGCTTGTTGTGCGATCGAAATGATGTCGATGGGGGCCTCGCGGTTCGATATTGCGCGTTTCGGCGCTGAGGTGTTCCGTCCCTCGCCGCGGCAAAGCGATCTGATGATTATTGCAGGCCGGGTATCGAACAAGATGGCGCCGGTAATTCGCCAACTGTGGGAGCAGATGCCTGAACCCAAGTGGGTAATATCCATGGGAGCGTGCGCGACTTCAGGGGGCGTCTTCCAAAACTATGCCCTCGTGCAGAGCGTCAACCAGGTGATTCCGGTGGATATTTATGTTCCCGGATGCCCGCCTCGCCCGGAGCAATTGATTTACGCGATCACTCTGCTCCAGGAAAAAATACAGAAAGAACGGGGCACGATCAAGAAGGCTCTCAACCTTACCTAAACCGTTGCTTCGCGCGGGAACAAATGAGAAGGCGAGATTCGGGACGAATCACTGCGCCTTGAAGATCACTGTAATAGTTTTCTGCACCGCGACCGGTTTGTTGTCGAGGAGGCAGGGATTATAGCGCCATTGGCGGACTGCGGCGAGAGCGGCAGCAGCCAGGGCCGGTTCACCGCGAAGGACCTTCGCATCATCCACGGTGCCACGTTCTGAGATAGTGGCTTCAATCGTTACTGTCCCGGAGATTTTCTCACTAAGGGCATCGCGCGGATAGACTGGATCGACCTTGCTGATGACCTTCGCCTCGACAACTCCTTGAGAAACCCTTAGGTCCATGGCGGGTAAGGGTGCCGCCGTGGAAGCCAGATCGGCTAATTTTGCGTCGTTGTGGTCCGTCGAAGCGAGCACCACCGTTGGCGGGTCTACCGCGGCGCCCGAGTCCCCCGAAGAGCGAGTCGATCCTCGAGAGGTCACCGGAGAAGCGATCGTCGCCGGCGAGTTGCTTGCCGAACGCACTGTGCCCGAATCTTCGGTAGCTTCCACTTTCGCGGCATTTTGTAGAAGGACTTTTCCGTGAGATCGATCAGGTGGATGGTTCGTGACGCTGGCTGACGGCTTCGAGGGCAGCGCTTTCGACTCTACCGCGCGGGAAGTTTCACCGGATACTGCCCCTGCCCGCGCGACCGCGCTGGTGGCAGAATTCTCAGCAGCGGGTTCATGCCAGGTTCTCCACACCACGCCTGAAGCAACCAGGAGCATGGCTAAAGCTCCAATGAGAATCCAATAGTGGTGCTTGTGTTTAGCAGATTGGTCATCGATTGCGGTCGGCAATAGGGCCGGTGCCGCTACCGGAGAGATACTCTTTGGGGCATCCGCCGCGGCAATGACCGCCGAATCGGTGGCGTTAAATTGCCGCGCATAGGCAGCCTCGGCAGTTTCCGCGAGGCTTTCCAGAATATGAATGCGCTCATCGCCGAATGCGAATGTCTCCGCAGAGAAAGCTTCCAGAACTCCGACGACCTCGTTCCGCCCGCGTACCGGAACCACGACAATCGAGCGGATTCCCAAAAGTCGGCATACCTCGGGTTCGACGCGAGCGTCGGCCTCTGCGTCATCACAGCGCAACAGCCTGGACGTGCGGATGCATTCGCCCGATATACCCGAGTCGATATTCAGGGCCGATCCAAGCGGAGGCGCCATCTCACCGCTTCGCGCCCGGCAAACAATTGCCCCGTTGCTGCGTAAGGCCAGCGCGGTGCCTCCGGCTGCCGTTAAGACGCAGGCCGCATCGGCAATCGCGCGAAAGATCGCTTCTGCGGAACGGTTTTCATCTGCCAGCGCTTCGCGTAAGACCGTCAAGAAGTCCGCTGCACTGGCCTGGGTAAGAAGTCCCGCATTTTTTAAACGTAGCGAGCTTTGACGATCCGGCAGATTGGATCCAGCGGGAGTCGGTATTGAGGAATGACTCATCTCAAAGCTCATACTGGGAACCGGGTCGAGAAACAAGGCTGGCGAAACTTCGGATGGATGAGAGTGTGCCGCAAAGAATTATTGATGTCAATTCAAATACACGGCAAAGCGTTGCAGATGTTGTAGTTCACGATGCCTGGCGTTCCGGAGGATTTCTCGTTCTCGGCGCGGACTCCGGAGCTATAATGAGCACAAGTTGGTGTTGGGGTGGTTTATGAAGCGGTCTGTAGCAGTTGCCTTCCTCCCTTCTCTTGCGTTTTTGCTGTTGTCCTCGTTCGTCTTGGCGCAAGTCAAGGCCAGCGCGCAGACTGAGGACCATAGCGCGGCTGAGCCGCCCGTAAAAACTCCCTCCGTGACTGGGCAGAGTCCTGAAGTTCCGGCTATCGCTGACAACGCACCTCACATGGCCAAGCAGACACGGCTGGAGATCATTCGCGATTTTGAGATGCAACTGGTATACGCGCGTACCGCGTTTCCCATGGGAACAAAGGGACTCAAGCTGAAAGATGGAAGTACGATACCCAACGGCGAAGAATTGCGGCAAGCGCTGACGTTATGGGGTCCGGCAATCAAGCCCGGCGATCCGATACATATTTCTTACGTGCGGATTCAAAGCGATCACATTCACTTTGAGATCAATGGCGGACCGGTGCGGCGGAAAAAATGGTATCAACATATTCAGATCGAAGGAAATGGCGGTCCAGTAACTCCAAGCGCCAATCCCAACGAAACCACAGACAACCCACATGGTAGTTTCGTCGACTTGTGCTTCGATCGCTACGTGCCGGAACTGACTGCGCAACAAGTGCGGAGCTTGCTATATCCGGTTCTCGACTTTAACGCTCGAAATAAAGAGCAGGCTTATCTCGACACAGTTCCGCCCAAGGTGAAGGATGCGATCCTTAAGCATCACATTCTCGTGGGGATGAACGAGGAAATGGTGATCCATGCCAAGGGCCGGCCTCCGAAAAAAGTCCGCGAGAAGGATGGCGAAACCGATTACGAGGAATGGATCTACGGCGAGCCGCCGCAAGATGTAGACTTTGTGCGCATCATTGGCGATGAGGTGGTGCGCGTAGAGACTATGAAGGTGGATGGTAAGAAGCTCGTCCGCACGGAGCGAGAAGTGACGATTGACCACGGAGACAGGGAAGCCAAACAGCAAGAGCCCGAAGTGCGCCAGCCGAACGCCCCCAGCTTGCGACGCCCGGGCGAAGATTCCGAAGAAGCTCCGCAGCCGGCAGACGGCCAGGGATTGCCTCTGCCTCCGCCAACCATGCCGGACCCTGGTACAGGTCCCGGCGGTTCGGGCCCGGGAGGAATTGTTTCCGCCAGACGTTAGCCGCTGTTACTTTGCGCAACGTGACCGTTGTTTCCTCGTCTGCGAAGGAAATTGCTGGGATCCAGGGCTGGGTTTTGTATTGCGTTCGAAAGAGATGGCTGAAAGCTGGTAAGTCGACCGCTACTTTTCTCTTGCCACAACAAACACGGGGGCCCATAGCAGGGCGCGCTTGATTTCGGAGTCCGGGAACGTACAGATCGATTTGCGAGCCGATTCGGCATAGCGGGCGGCGCACGCAGTGGCCGCTTCCATCGATCCGTAACCGTTTAGCATTGCCAGAATCTGTGCATGGGTGACGCCGTTGAAGCCCCGCTCGTTCAAGACTTTTTCCACCTTCGATCTCTCTTCCAGGGTTGCGCGTTCGAGAGCATGAATCACTGCCATGGTGACTTTGCCTTCGCGCAGGTCGCTGGCGACGGGCTTGCCCAACACATCTTCGGACGCGGTGAGGTCGAGCACATCGTCGACGATCTGAAATGCCATGCCTAAATTGCGTCCGTAGTTCCCGACGGCCTCTTCCTGCTGCGGAGTGGCCCCGCCAAGAATAGCCCCAAGCCGCATGCACACGGAAAACAGGCAAGCAGTCTTTCGATAGATCAGGTCAAAATATTCTTCCTGCGAAATGAACAACCCGAGCTTTTCGATTTGCAGCAATTCGCCTTCGACCATCTGCTGAGTTAGTTCGATGAGGGCGTCGAGAATGCGGAAATTCCGTTCCTGCACGGCGACCTTGAAGGCCTGCATATAAAGCCAATCGCCAGCGAGAACGCACTTGGAATTGCCCCATTGCGTATTGGCTGCGGGCCGGCCGCGCCGCGTCTTCGCCTCGTCGATGATGTCGTCGTGTACCAGAGTCGCGGTGTGAATAATCTCGACCACCGCGCCGAGCCGGACCGCTCCTTCGCCGCGGTAGTCAAAAAGCTTCGCCGAGAGCAGCAGGAGAGCTGGGCGGATGCGCTTACCTCCGCCGGCGCGAAGATACTCCCCGATCTCGGTGATGGCGCGCACGCTGGAAATGGCATCGCGCCCGAACTCAAGTTCCAGCGCGGCGAGGTCATCCCGCAACAGATCGAAGACTTCTTTGCCGTTAATAGGAGCGGAAACAGTCATTCAAAAATCAGACCCCGGACCTCAGACGTCGGGCAAAAACCGGATGGCCGAGCTCTGAGGTCCAGGGTCCGGCCTTTCAGTTCGTCCGGAAATTCGTAAACTGCAAGTCAATGCCAAAGTCATGTTGCTTAAGCAGAGCAATAACCTCTTGAAGCGTGTCGCGGTCCTTACTGCTCACTCGCACAAGATCGCCCTGGATCGAGCCCTGAGCTTTCTTCTTCGAATCTTTGATTAACTTAACAATCTCCCGGGCTTTTTCAATCGCGATGCCCTGCTGCATGGTGACCTTGCGCTTGGCCGTGCCGCCAGCAGCCGGTTCGACGGCCCCATAGGTCAGTCCCTTGAGCGAAACATTGCGCTTTACGAGTTTCTGTTGAAGTATGTCATTGACCGCCTTGAGCTTGTACTCGTCGGCCGAGTGCAGAACGATCGCATCTTTTTCCAGTTCGATGTTCGACTTCGAATCTTTCAGATCGAAGCGCGTATGGATTTCCTTCAGCGCCTGCTGAATGGCGTTCGACACTTCCTGCAAGTCGATCTTGCTCACGACGTCAAAGCTGCTGTCGGGCATATATTTCTAATCTTTCTGAAACAAGGGAATATTACCTCTGAGATTATCAGAAGATGACGCGCGCGGGCAGGTTAGCGAGCGGGAACTTTGTTTTCAGCAATTTCAACCGATTTGAAAAAATTGTAGAAGTTGCGCGAGGTCTGTTCGCCGATGGCTTCCGGTGAAAGGCCCCGCAGTTCGCCCAGCTTTCGCGCGGTTTCTGCCACGAAGGACGGTTCGTTTCTTTTCCCGCGATTGGGAACGGGCGCTAGAAATGGGCAGTCGGTTTCGATCAGCAGGCGGTCGAGCGGAACTTCGAGAGCGGCATCGCGAATTTGTTGGGCTTTGGGGAACGTGATGTTGCCGGCGAACGAAATCAGAAATCCAAGGTCGAGAGCGCGCCGCGCATGAGCCACGGTTCCGGTGAAACAATGCAGGATTCCGCCCAGGCCCGTGGGCGCCCATTGCTCCTGAATCGAGTTAAGGCAATCTTCCCAGGCATCATCGCTGCCATCCGAAGGCCGGCAATGAATGATGATTGGCAGCTTCGCCGCCGCCGCTAACTCCATTTGCTTCACGAATACTTGCTTTTGCGCTTCTCGCGGCGAATGATCGTAAAAATAATCGAGGCCGATTTCGCCCCAGCCAATCACTTTGGGATGCCGCGCCAGCCGTTGCATTTCTTCGAAGGCTGTTTCTGTTGCCAGCTTTGCCTCGTGGGGATGAATCCCAATTGTCGCGTAGATAAAGGGATATTGCTCGGCCAGACGAATTCCGCAATCGACGTTCGCAGGTCCATCGCCGATGCCGATAGCAACAATCGTTTCGACGCCGGCTGCGCGCGCGCGAGCGATCACTTCGGCACGATCTGGATCGTACTGCTTGCCTTCGAGATGGGCGTGCGAATCTACGAACATTTGAAATCGAAGGACCTCGGACTTCGGATCTCAGATCCAAACACCCATGCTGGTTCGGTTTGGCTGAAGTCCGAGGGCTGAGGTCCGATGCCGCTTTTGTTATTTCAATCTTGCCCCTACCGGCACGTCTTCCAGAAAGCTTGCCAGTACGGGCTTTCCATCGTCCAGAGATGCCGCGACGATCATTCCGTTTGACTCCATGCCTCGCAGTTTTCGCGGAGCGAGATTGGCCACGATCACCACTTTACGTCCGACCAGGTTCTCCGGCGCGTAGGCTTCGGCGATTCCCGCCAGCACCTGCCGTACTTCGGTGCCGATGTCGACTTCCAGCCGCAGAAGTTTGTCAGCCTTTGGTACCCGCTCCGCAACTTTGACCACGCCTACACGCAGCTCGATTTTGGCGAAATCGTCGATCGTGATCTTATTGTTGACCGCCGAGGCCGCCGGCGGTGCAGCCGTGGGAGATGCAACCACCGGTGCGCTAGTTTCCGTCTTCGCCTCAGCCACCGGAATTCTTTGTTCCTCTTCCATCTTCTGCATCCTTTCAATGACTGATTTATCCGCGCGGGGAAAAACAGGATGCACATCGCCTAATTTCGTGCCCGGTGGAAGTTGTCCCCAGGCTAATTCGGCGAGCGCAGCCTTCTTGATATCCTGCAGCCCCATCTGCGTCCAGATTTTTACCGTTGCGTCGGGAATGACCGGATGTGCAAGGGCGGTCACGATGCGCAACGCTTCGGCCGAGGTGTAGAGCACAGTAGCCAGGCGCGAACGGTTTGCTTCATCCTGTTTTTCGCCCAGCGCCCACGGTTCGTTTTCGACGATGTATTTATCGACCGCCGCAACCAGACTCCACGCGGTTTCAAGCGCGCGGGAGAACTGAAACTGATCAAACTGCAATGCGAATTCGCTGATCGTCGTTCTAGCGAAGCTTGCAACGGCATCATCAGAAGCCTTCCGCGATGTGGATGACGGATGTGGAATCTCGCCTTGGAAATACCGATTGATCATCGTCAGCGTCCGACTGGCCAGGTTGCCCAGTCCGTTGGCCAGGTCAGAGTTGTAACGCTGCACCAGGGCGTCGAAAGAAAATGATCCGTCCTGGCCGAACACGACTTCGCGCAGCAGGAAATAACGCAGCGCATCCGCGCCCAGCACATCGAGAATGGTCTCAGTGCGCACAATGTTGCCGCGCGATTTGGACATTTTGCTTTCTTCGAACAAGAGCCAGCCATGCGCCACAATCGCTTTGGGAACCGGCAAATCCGCAGCCATCAGAAACGCTGGCCAGTACACGCAATGGAAGCGGACAATTTCCTTTCCAATCATCTGGACGTCGGCGGGCCAGAATTTCTTGAAAGCTTCCTGTGCTCCGGCGTGCGACGAGCCGTAGCCGATGGCGGTGATGTAATTCGCAAGCGCGTCGAGCCAGACATAGATCACATGCTTGGGATCGTCCGGCACCGGAATACCCCAGGAAAATGTCGAGCGGCTGATGGAGAGATCGCGCAGCCCCGAGCGGACGAACGAAATTACTTCATTACGCCGCGCGTCGGGACGGATGAACTCGGGGTTTGCATACAACTCTAGCAATTTGTCTTGAAATACCGACAGCTTGAAGAAATAGTTTTCTTCGTGCACGGTCTCGGTGATACGGCCGCAGGTGGGGCAGGGGTCGCCGGGCTGGGCGCCGTCTACGTACAACTCATCGGAAACGCAATATTGCCCGGTATACGTGCCTTTGTAGATGTAGCCGTTGTCGCGAATACGCCGGAACAATTCCTGCACGCGCTTGGTATGCCGCGTCTCGGTGGTGCGAATAAAGTCGTCGTAGGAAATTCCCATCCGCTGCCAAAGCTTGCGGAACTCGGCGGAAATCTCATCGGCGTACTGCTGCGGGGTTTTGCCCGCGGCCTGTGCGGCGCGCTCGATCTTCTGTCCGTGTTCGTCAGTGCCTGTTAGAAAAAAAGTGTCCGCTCCGAGCATGCGCTGCCGCCGCGCAATCGTGTCGCAGGCGATCGTCGTGTAGGCATGGCCGATGTGCGGGCGCGCATTCACGTAATAAATCGGGGTCGTGATGTAGAACTTTCTGCTCATAAAATCTTCGAACGGTCAGTTAGCCGTGAGCCGCTGTATTTCCCGTTGCTAACGCTTGTCGCCGTTACGCAAATAAACTCGCGTCGCTTCCTGCATAACCGCTTTCAACGGCAGATGACGCTCCGCCGCGATCTGCCGGCAATCTTCATATTCGGGAGCGTAATTCGTGACTGAGCCATTCATGCTGCCAATCTTGATCCGGACATCGCCCCAGGGCGTAGATACGCTCTCCCACCCCCGCGCCAGAATCTGGCGCGCTTCATCGCGACGGCGTACGCCGAGCGTTGTAGTTTCCGTAAAGATCAATTGCGTCAGCTTATCTGCGTCCTCGGGCTTGCACAGCGCCGTCAACAACATTCCGGGGCGGTTCTTCTTCATCTGAACCGGCACGGCGAAGGCGTCCAGCGCGCCTTGTTCGAACAACTGATCCATGACGTATCCAAAAACTTGGGGATTGAGATCGTCCAGATTCGCTTCCAGCACGGTGATGGTTTCCGAGAGAGTTTTCGATGCTACTGGTCGATCGGTGGATTCTCCGATCGTCAACCGCAGGACGTTGGGATGATCCGGAAAATCACGAGAGCCCGCGCCGTAACCGGAATTCTCAATCTTCATCTGCGGGAACGATGCGAATCGTTGTGCCAAAGTCCTTACGATTGCCGCTCCCGTGGGCGTGACCAACTCTGTCTGCACCGCCGTCGAATAAATAGGCGCATCTTTCAACAGTTCTAGCGTTGCCGGGGCAGGCACGGGAAAAGTGCCGTGTGCGCATTGCACGGTACCGCCGCCGACGTTCAGTGGCGAGCAAATGAATTCGTCGATTTCTAGCGATTCCGCGCCGACTGCGGCGCAAACAATATCAACAATCGCATCGACCGCGCCCACTTCATGAAAATGAACTGTGTCGGCGGGTATGTCGTGAATCGTTCCCTCGGCCGCTCCCAGCGCTTCGAAAATCGCGATTGCCTTTTTCTTTGCGGACTCCGAAATGGGAGATGTAGAAATAATTATTCGAATCTCGGTCAACCCGCGGGCGCGAGAATGCTCATGCGAGTGTCGCGCCAGCTCCGCTGGGTACAAGGGTTCGCCGACGTGAGAGTGCGAGTGATCATGAGAGTTGCTCTCATGCGAGTGCGAGTGGGCACCCGCGGTAGTCGCAACAGCCTGCTGCGCCGACCAGGTGTCCCGGTTTTCGGAAGGCAGGTCCTGCTCGCCATCAACCAACACGTCCACCTTCGTCGCGGATATCCCACTGCGCATCACGCGCGAGACTTCCAGCCGCGCGCCCAGATTCAACGCAGCGACCGTGTCCTCCAGCAGCTTCGCCGGAACTCCGGCATCCACCAGGGCGCCGAGGAACATGTCGCCGCTGATGCCGGAAAAACATTCAAGGTAGGCGATGCGCATAGTATCGTGGTTGGCCCTTTGTCGTTGGTCAATGGCCAACACCCATTTCACATCCTAATAGGGATGGAGAACAGTTAGCGGCCAACGACGAACGGCGGAGTTTTCATCATAGGGAACACCGTATGCTCCGTCAAACCTACGCCACTCGCTCTCTCTGCTAAAATCACTGTTCTTCCAACAGTTTAGAGGAGCTTCTTGTACCGCTATCTCGAACACGTTCTCGCTCAGCGTTTGCTGGAGCGTCTTCAGCATCTGCACCCCGGAATTTCTCTGCCGAAAGTCGTTATTGAGCAGCCGCCCAACGTCGCGCTCGGCGACTTCGCGATCCCAGTTTTCCCGTTCGCCAAGCCGTTGCGGTCAGCTCCACTGAAGATTGCCGAGGCGATCCGCTCGGGAGCGGGCGTGATTGAAGGCATCGCCGGGATGCAGGTTGCGCCGCCGGGATATCTGAATGTAACGATTGATCGCGCCTGGCTGGCTGCGGCGCTTGTCGCCGACATGCGACCTTCCGTTGAGATTCCCGCGGGCAAGATTCTGGTTGAGCACACCAGCATCAATCCCAACAAGGCCGCCCACATCGGTCATCTGCGCAACGCTATTCTTGGCGACACGTTTGTCCGGCTGTTGCGATTTGCCGGCAGAGAAGTCGACGTGCAGAACTATATCGACAACACTGGTGTGCAGGTTGCCGATGTTGTCGTCGGCTTCACGCAGATCGAGAACAAATCGCTTGCCGAAATCAAAGCTCTCGCCAGCCAGCCTCGCTTCGACTACTACTGCTGGGATCTGTACGCGCGCGTCTCGCAGTGGTACGAACAAGACAAGCAGAACCTTCAGGTGCGATTGCAGACGCTGCATGCCATTGAAGACGCATCGAGCGAGACCGCCTCTATTGCCGATTTGATCTCTACTTCGGTTTTGCGCCGGCACCTTGAGACGATGGATCGGCTCGACATCGAGTATGACTTCCTTCCGCGCGAGAGCGAGATACTGCATTTGCATTTCTGGGATGCGGCATTTGGCAAGTTGAAGGAATCCGGAGTACTCACTTTCGAAAGTGAAGGCAAAAACAAGGGCTGCTGGGTGATGCGGCGGGCAGGAACCTCTGCCGTCACCGACGGCACCGACGACGCAGCGGAAGCACGGAAAATCTCGGAAGAAGATCAGAAGGTCATCGTCCGCTCCAACGGCACTGTGGGTTACGTCGGCAAAGACATTGCGTATCACATGTGGAAGTTTGGTTTGCTTGGGCGCGATTTCGCATATCGCAAATTTTACCGGTATCCAAATTCGCACGATTGCTGGATTTCCGCGACGGAAGGCGAGAAGGAGCATCCTCACTTCGGCGATGTTGCAGAAATCTACAACGTGATCGATGCGCGGCAGGCCGAAGCCCAGAGCACCGTCATTGAAGCTTTGCGCGGCTTGGGCCATAACGACGCGGCTGATCACTACACTCATTTTTCTTACGAGATGGTGGCGCTCACACCGCGCTGCGCCGCAGAGCTTGGCTACACGCTCAACGAGGAAGATAAGAGCCGTTCCTACATCGAGGTCAGTGGCCGCAAGGGTTTCGGAGTGAAGGCCGACGATCTTCTCGATCGGCTGATCTCCTCTGCGAAGAAGGAAGTCGACTCGCGCCATCCCGAGCTTGCAGAGGCCGAACGTGGCTCCATTGCTGCACAGATCGCCATTGGGGCGCTGCGTTATTTTATGTTGAAGTTCACCAAGCAGTCGGTGATCGCTTTCGATTTCAAGGAAGCGCTCAGCTTTGAAGGTGAAACCGGGCCCTACGCACAATATGCGGTCGTGCGCGCTACCAGCATCTTTAACAAAGCGGGGATCGATCCGGAAGCTTTCGGTCGAGATCTTGCTGACCATACTTCGGCTGCGGACTTTACAACTTTCCTGACAGCAGAAGCCGCCAATGAAATCTGGGAACTGTGGCTCGCGTCGTCCAAGACTTCTTACATTGTCGATCAATGCATCGGCACGACGGAACCGGCCTATCTCGCCAAACATGCATTTCAGTTAGCGCAATTGTTTAACGTGTTCTATCACCGGCATCCGATTCTGAGCGAACCGGACGAGAAGCGAAAACGATTCCTGCTGGCGACGGCATTCGTCGTTCGGCGGGAACTCATTCGCACTTTGGCTGTGATGGGTATTTCCGTGCCGCCGGTGATGTAGCGCGTCGTACCGCTATTCACCGGAATAGCATCGAGCTTCGCTCGACGGGACAGCCGAAGGCGGTTGTCCCCACACGTGCACCCGGCAAGCCCACCCGCTACCCAGCACTGATCCTGATTGACTCCGTCTTCGGAAATGGCTACGCTGCAATTACGCGCGAAGGGCGCATCCAGTCCGCGGAAAGGGCCGTGCCCACCTTAATAAATTTTGAAGGTTACGAACCTTCTTTCAGCCTGATCTGGGCGGACTCCGGGCGAACACGAAAGGAAGGTCGTAATGGAAGCCAGGCACCTACCCGCTCGCCCCAGCCTCGAACACTATAAGAAACAAGCGAAGGATTTCGTTAAGAATTTTAAGTCAGCCGATCTCGATGCAATTCAACGAACTCGCAACTCCCATACCCATGCGGATAATTTTCTCAATTCCGCGAGTCTGAAAGCGAAATTCGCTCTTGCCGACGCTCAGTTGATCATCGCTCGAGAGCACGGCTTCGAGAGTTGGCCCAGGTTTGCGAAGCACATTCAAAGTCTCACACGCAGA
Organism: Candidatus Sulfotelmatobacter sp.; assembly: GCA_049584475.1. Classification (GTDB taxonomy): domain Bacteria; phylum Acidobacteriota; class Terriglobia; order Terriglobales; family Acidobacteriaceae; genus Sulfotelmatobacter. The sequence goes on from JBAUXX010000051.1 coordinate 49,009, forward strand.
GTGTCGTTTGAATCTCTCGAGACCGCCGTCGCCGCTTTCATCGAAGCAGCATGTGTTCCGGTGAATGCGTCGCATGGTTCGGGGACGCTTGAAGACGCCGAAGCGATTCGGGCTGCGAATCCCGAGATCGACAGAGCAAGTGTTTATGCAGCTGCCATTCTTGGCGACGACGCGGCAGTACGTCGCTTTCTTGCGCTCGATGCGCGAAACGGCACGGCGAAAGGAGGTCCGCGTAATTGGGATGCTCTCACCTATCTTTGTTTTTCGCGCTACCTTCGGCTCGATCACGCGAAATCGCAGGGTTTTGTGCGAACAGCAACAGCGCTGCTGGATGCTGGAGCCGATGCGAACGCGGGCTTTTATGAGAAGAACCATCAGCCGGAGCCCGAGTTCGAAAGTGTGCTTTACGGAGCCGCCGGGATCGCGCACCATGTGGAACTCACGCGACTGCTTCTGTCTCGGGGTGCGGACGCGAACGACGGCGAGGTCGTTTATCACACTCCCGAAAGCTACGATAATGCCGCCTTGAAGCTGCTGGTGGAAAGCGGAAGAGTCACACCCGACAGCCTCGCTACCATGCTCCTGCGGAAGCACGATTTGCACGACTACGAAGGCGTTACATGGCTGCTTCAACATGGAGCCGACCCCAACCGCGTGACGCGATGGAACCGGACAGCTCTTCAGCATGCCGCGCTCCGCGATAATAGCCTGCAGATCTTTAAGGCGTTGCTTGACCACGGTGCGGACCCAACGCTGCCGCAAAACAAATCATCTGTCGCTACTGCGGCGCGGCGGGGACGAGGCGATCTGCTCGACCTGTTCCTGCGACGGGGTTTCGCCGTCGAATTGCATGGCGTGGACCGTCTCGTGGCCGCCTGTGCGACAAATGATCGCGCAACGATTGATGAAATTGTGACGCGTGCACCTGAATGTGTGAATGAGCTTCACGCAAAGGGGGGCAAACTTCTGTCGGACTTTGCCGGAGTTGGAAATACCGAGGGAGTGCGGTGTCTGCTCGATCTGGCAGTGGAGGTGAATGCGCGATACCCAGACAACGACCTCTATTGGGATGTCTCCAAGGACAGCACGGCTCTGCACACCGCTTGTTGGAGGGCCCGCCACGCGACCGCGAAACTGCTCATTTCACGGGGCGCTCAAGTGAACGCGCTCGACGGCAAGGGCCGCACGCCATTGTCGCTGGCTGTGCGCGCCTGCGTAGATTCCTACTGGACGCACCTGCGATCTCCGGAATCTGTGAAAGCGTTGCTCGAAGCGGGAGCGTCGGCGGAAGATGTAAGTTTTCCGTCGGGCTATACGGAGGTAGACGAATTGCTTCGACAATATGCGAAGAACGATCGCTAAAGAGTCCGTATTGAATCGACATTCTACAAGGATCGAGCGCACAATGACTGCGGAATAAGGACTGGGCGGAAATCAGGAATAGACCGAATGGACGAGAAAGATCGAGAACGCGAATTGGGGATGGGCCGCAAGATCACCCGTCGCGATTTCCTAAATGGTGTAAGCATAGCGGTCGGGTCGTCGCTTGTCGCGGCAAACTCTCCCTGGCTGGAAGCGCTCGGCGTACCGCAGTCTCCGTTTGCTCCGGAAAAAGATCCGAGCTACTACCCGCCTGCGAAAACCGGCATGCGCGGCAGCCACGATGGATCGTGGGAAGTTGCTCATACGCTGCGCGACGGCAGGCCTCTGCCGGAGTCTGTGGACGATGGTGAAAGATACGATCTGGTCATAGTGGGCGCGGGGATAAGCGGTTTGGCCGCGGCGTATTTTTACCGCAAGTTTGCCGGAGCAAAAGCGAAGATCCTCATCCTCGATAACCACGATGATTTTGGCGGACACGCCAAACGAAATGAATTCCAGGCAGGGAAGCGGTTGTTGCTCGGCTACGGTGGAACGCAGTCGATTGAAGCGCCAAGCGATTACAGCAAAACTGCGATAGGACTGCTGCAAGAACTTGGAATCGACGTAAAACGCTTTTACAAGTATTACGACCAGAAGGCTTTTGCTTCGAGACATCTGACCGAAGCTGTTTTCTTTGACAAAGAAACCTTTGGCACAGACCGTTTGGTGCCGCAGAAGAACCTGCATTATTTCGGTCTCGATTTCAGTTTTGACAACGTTTCCCGTATGCCGATCGCGGAAACTGCCCGGAAAGATTTGACGCGGCTGCAAAATGCAAACGTTAATTACATGCCGGGTCTCAGTCCTCAGCGGACAAAATCGAAACTGACCAAGACGAGCTACGAAGATTTCCTCGTGCAATACGTTAAGGTGCACGGCGACGTCGTCAAGATCTTCCAGACCTCTACGCACGACATATATGGCGTCGGCATCGATGCAGTATCTGCGTTTGATTGCGCCAGGGAAGGCTATCCCGGGTTCAAGGGAATGAATCTCCCCAAGAGCCACGAGAAAAACGCCGAGCTGGATGAGCCTTACATCTTCCATTTTCCCGATGGCAATGCTTCGATCGCGAGGATGCTGGTGCGCTCGCTGACGCCCGGCGTGTTATCCGGTCGCACGATGGAGGACATTGTCACGGCGCACGCGAATTATGCCGGGCTGGATGATGCTTCCTCACCGATTCGCATTCGCCTGAACAGCACCGTGGTTAAAGCCATGCACATCGGAGATCCGGCGACGGCGAAGGAAGTAGAAGTAACCTATGTTCGAGGCGGAAAGGGTCACCGGATTCGCGGATCGAATTGCATACTCGCTTGTTTCAACATGATCATCCCGTACTTATGCCCGGAAATGTCCAGTACACAGAAAGAGGCTTTATCTTACTGCGTGAAAATTCCGCTCGTTTATACGAACGTGCAAATCGCCAACTCGAAGGCTTTTCAGAAACTCGGTCTCAGCAGTGTCTACGCTCCGGGTTCCTACTTCAGCCACGTCACATTGGATTTTCCGGTTTCCATGGGCGACTATCACTGTCCCGATTCTCCGGGTGAATCGTGCCTGCTCCATTTGCTTCGGGTTCCATGCTCGCCGGGCCTGGAATGCAAGGATCAGTATCGTGCGGGGCGGGGACAGCTTGTCACGACAAAATTTGAAACCTTCGAGTTTCACGTACGAGATCAACTAAACCGCTTGCTGTCGTCCGCGGGCTTCGATCCGGCACGCGATATTGAAGCGATCATCGTGAACCGCTGGCCTCACGGATATGCCTACGAGTACAACGCCCTGTTCGAACCGCTGAACCAGCCCGCGTCGGAGCGTCCATGTGTGATCGGGCGGCAACCGTTTGGCAGAATCAAGATCGCGAACTCGGACGCGGATGGCCGCGCCTACACCGATGCGGCGATTGATCAAGGCTATCGGGCTGTTAGAGAGATTATCGGAGCGTAAAAGTCCGTAGAGCCATATCTTCCGCCGGAAGCGGTTACCTAATAAATCCGTCTGGTTCCGAGACGAACGGCTCGCCTCGTCTGTACCAATCTGGATTGTCTTCCTGACAAAACCGTAGCCCGTCATTATATGATTGACCGCACTATACCTTGTATTGCATAGTATGGAAGAAATGAAAGATGCACGCACCCTCAGTTCGGAAAGCGGCGATAACTGGGAAGTGCAGTTGCGCAAGGGGTGCCTCGAACTGGCTATTCTCGCGGCATTGTGGGAAGGGAGGCTCTATGGGCTCGAGATTCTGCGGCGACTGGAAACCGATTCGGATTTGATCGTTTCCGAAGGAACGGTGTACCCGCTGCTCAGCCGTTTAAAGATCCTGGGCCTGGTACGAAGCGAGTGGGTGGAAGCCGATGCCGGACATCCGCGGAAATACTATACGCTGACGGCGGCTGGAAAAAAGCGAGCGCTTGAGATGAAGGAGATCTGGGCACGCTTTTCGTCGAGCATGAGCAAGCTGCTCCATCCGCTCCATCCGCTCGGAAAGGGAAGTAGATGAGTATAGCGGAAGATTCTCGACAGAAGATCGAAGCTTACCTGGGCAGATTGCGCAGTCAATTGCGCGGGATGAACAGTGCAGAGGTGAACGAGATCGTGGAAGAGCTCCGCAGCCATATCACTGAGAAAACCGAAGCAGGCGGTCCGGGGGCAGTTGAAGGAGTCTTGGTGGAGTTGGGTGGTCCCGAAGAACTCGCCGCCCAGTATCTGACTGATGACCTGTTGGTGCGAGCTGAAGTCACCCGCTCGCCCGTGCGCGTTTTGGAAAGCCTGTTTCGCTGGGCGAGTCTGAGCGCGGTTGGTTTCTTTGTGCTGCTCAGCTCAATCGTCGGGTACTTCCTGGGCGGAGCTTTCATGTGGTGCGCTGTGCTGAAGATTGTTCATCCGCAGTCTGCGGGATTATGGGTCATTCCGGGAGTCACTGGAAACTCTGAAATCTCTCTCCGGCTTGGGTGCGCCTCCTGGCAGCAGAGACGTGCTGGGCTGGTGGATTATACCGCTGGGATTGGTCGCTGGTTGCGGGATTGTCGTGTTGACCACGCGCTTCGCGCTCTGGTGTGCGGGTCAATACCGGAAGTCGCATGCCTTGTTTCGCGGTTGACATAGCAAAACACCTACAGAATCGACGCGAAGATCCCACGAGTTCGGAAGGCCCCCAGAGTCTGGAGATTGGGAGTCGCTCTCATCCGACGGCAGGCGACCACATGCCGGGCTGGCGCGAGAGCAAGTCGCTGGCGGTCACAGAGCTAGTTCTTGTCGCCCTCTTTTTCGCGGCGGGCTTCCGCCATCTCATACCCTTCAGCAAAACCCCGTTTCTGTTGTTGCTGGGATGGATATCGCTCTGGGTACGAAAAATCAGTTGGCGTCAGATCGGACTGACGCCCTACCGCAATTGGAAGATCACTCTGGCTCTAGGCTTGGCGGCTGGCATCGCGATGGAAGGTTTTGAATTGTTTGTCAGCCAACCCTTTCTGGCGAGATTACTTGGGAAGCAGCCCGACCTTGAGGATTTTCGTCCGCTGGTTGGAAATCTTAAATTGACATTGATCTTCCTCTTGCTTGCTTGGACGCTCGCGGCATTCGCAGAAGAGATGGTCTATCGCGGCTATCTGATGAACCGAGTCGCCGACCTATTCAATCGCACGCGGCGGCCGTGGCTCATCAGTTTAATTGCGATTCACGTAGTCTTCGGGCTGGCTCACGTCTACCAAGGAACAACTGGCGCAATCGACGAAGGTTTGATGGGACTGTTGCTGGGAGTGATTTACCTTCGCACTGGGCGCAACCTATCGGTGCCGATTGTTGCGCATGGCGTTGCGGATTCGATTGACTTCATCCTAATCTTCCTAGGGAAATATCCGGGGATGTAACTGTTTAACAAGAAGGGGCGAATTCGGAATCGCCCCGAATCCGCCCGGCCGCCCTTTAGCTGTTGCGGCCGGTCAGAAGCAATCCTCCACCGACCACCACCAAAATTATACCCACCACTGGCGAGAGTTTTTCGTCATGCTCGGTGGTGACTCCGATGTGCGCATCGCCCACGCTAACGCCGTGGTGGTGCATGTGGGGAAAGGGAACGACAAAGGAAAGAACACCGAGGATCAGAATCACAACTCCAACCAAGACGAGTGGTTTCATAGTGGGCTCCAGAATCAGATTTGTGGCAGGAGCCTGCGCAAGCATGCGCCCGAGCCATTCGCAGCCCATGTGAGATGCAGTGGTACCGGAAATGGCTGTTAAGGAAATCAAAGGCAAAGCAGTGATTTCACGGATCGCAACAGATGAACCAGTGAAGCTGACTTATCCGTGAAATCCGTGGCGGCGTTTATTTCGCGAAGTCCTTGACAAGTTCCACCAGGCTGCGCAGGGCAATGCCTGACGGGCCTTTGGCGATCCAGGGCTTCTGCTCTTCCATCCAAGCCGTGCCGGCGATGTCGAGATGAATCCAGGGGGTTTCCTCGGCGAATTCTTTCAGGAACATTGCGGCATTGATTGCTCCGCCCCAGCGGCCGCCGGAATTCACAATGTCGGCGATGCCTGATTTGATGTTGTCCTTGTAATCGTCGTCGAGCGGCAGCCGCCACATCTTTTCGCCGGCTTCTTCGTTTGCTTTGTGAAATCGTTCATATAATGAGTCATCGTTGGCAAACACGCCGGCATTGGTATATCCGAGCGCGACCACTACGGCGCCCGTAAGCGTGGCTGCGTCAACCAGGTGCGTGCAGCCGAGTTGGCGGGCGTAGAAAAGCCCGTCGGCTAGAACCAGGCGACCTTCAGCGTCGGTATTGATGATCTCTATTGATTTGCCCGACATGGCAATCTGAACATCACCCGGCTTTTGCGCTTTGCCGGAAGGCATGTTTTCGGTGGCGCAAACAATGCCTATTACTTTGACCTTCGGCTTGAGCAATGCAATAGCGCGCATGGCGCCGATCATGGTTGCGCCGCCCGCCATGTCGTATTTCATCTTCTCCATGCCGTCGGCCGGCTTGATGGAAATGCCACCGGTATCAAACGTGATTCCTTTGCCCACTAAACCCAAGACGGGCTTGGCGGGAGCGCCGGCAGGATCGTAGGTCATCACGATTAAGGCGGGAGGTTCGTCCGATCCCTGGGCCACGCCCCAGAATGCGCCCATCTTCAGTTCTTTGATCTTGTCGGCCCCGTAAACTTCACACTTCAAACCGACTTCCAGCGACATTTTCTTGGCGCGCTCGCCGAGGATGGTGGGCGTCATGCGATTGGAAGGCTCATTGACCAGATCGCGGGTAAAGTTCTGCGATTCTCCTACGATCTGCGCTTCGGTCGCGGCCTTTTCCAGAGCGGCTTGGTCGCCGGTGGCTACGATGGTGAGAGCGTCGATCTTCTGATCTTTGCGGTCGCTGCGATAGTAGTCGGAGTCGAAATTGCCCACCAGCGCGCCTTCGACAATCGCTTTAACAGCCTCCTCAGTAGGGATACTGATGGCGGCGCCGGAAGGAATTACGAACGCCATGCTGCGAATTCCGCGGGATTTCAGCGTGCGAACGGCCGCTCCAGCAATGCGGCGCAAGTCGTAGTTGGCAAACTTCTTTGCGGCTCCGCCCCCGATCAACAGCAGTCGTTTGGCCTTCAATCCCGCGGGCTTGTGCAGCAGGTTGCTTTCAAACGGCTTGCCGGTCAGCTCACCGCTGGCAAGCAAGTCGGCAGCAGCGGAATGAACCCCCGCGCCACTCGTTGCGACTTTGAGTTCTGGTTTCTTATCTTTTTGACCTTGGCGATGACCTTTTTCGCCGGCTTCCTTTTCGGCGAAGTCGAGCACTACTGCAACCAACGCTTCGGTTTCCAACTCGGCGGGGGTAGATAGAGCAATTGTAGTTTTCATAGATTAATGTCGCGAATATTCCAGTATCGTCGGGCAAAGGGTATTGTGCAAGCCGGGGAAGGAGACAAAGTGATAATCGAAATGCGCACTTACAAAACGAAGCCGGGAAATCGAACGCACTTTCTTGAGGTATTCCGATCAAAGTCTATGCCTGCCCATGCCGCGATCGGAATGAAAATTGTGGGGCCATTTCTCTCGGTCGAGGATGCCGACACGTTTTTCTTCATGCGCGGTTTTCCGGATCTCGCTTCACGCGAGCCGATGAAGGCAAAGTTTTATGAAGGCGAGTTGTGGAAGAGCGAACTGGAAGATGTGCTAATGCCAATGCTGGAAAAATATGAGGTTGTGCTGGTGGATGATCCCGACGGAATGGTTCGCTGGTAATTTACTTCTCAGCTTCATTTCCCCGGTCACCAAGCGTTCCGGTACAAATCGATCTGATGCTGGACTGCATCAAGGGCAGTTTCTCCCCAAAGATTGGCGGGCTCACTGTCGTCATCGGTGTTGGCATTGAAGCCTTCGTCAGGCGGCACGAATTCGTTGAACTGGTGGATGATCAGGAAAATAGGATCGAGTTGACGGGCGTAAACCATGAATGAGAACAACGTGTCGTAGTTGCCGCCAAGGCCAAAGCGGAGCGCGTCATCGGGGCAGTAGGGCAGCGAATCGGAATTTGGGCATCCCCAACCATTTTGACCGGCAGTTGCAATGGATACGGTGAAGTTCTCCGCGCGCGTGGCGCGCGTCTGGGTTGTGATTTCGTTGTAAGACGGGTAATAGGGGCAGAGTGGAAGTGTGCAGGTGGGATTGAGGCGATCAACCCAACTCCAGAAGCCATAGGCGGAATTGATTTGTACGGGAGCGGTAGGAACCCCTTGCGTGGCCCAAAGGCCGGGCTGGCTGTCGAGATAGCCGGCTATCATGCGGAAAGTATACTTACCGGCGATCTCTGGATGTTTGCCCAGAAACTCCCGGATCTGAAACCACAGGGGATCGTCGGACTGATTGGGATCCTGCGCTGCGCCCAGGAAGATCAGCATGAGGGGTTTGCCATCGTAGAGTACCTGGCGCTCGGGATAATGTTGCAGCAGAGCGCCGAAGAATTCGATTTCCTTTTCGAGCGCAGTCTTGCCGTCGGTGTCCACGAACATGACATTCTCATCGATGCCGCCTAACTGCGGAATGATTTTGAGGCGGGTTCCCAGCTGAGTCCAAGCGGAGAAAAGATTGCCGGTGTTGTTGCGGATGGTTTGGTTGTAGGTCCGGAACGACGGAGTGCAATTCGAAACATACTTTTGCACGAACCACTCGCTGTCGAAAATGCAGCTTACGTTGTTGGTTAGATCCCCGATTACGGCGTCAACGCCAAGCTGCTCCAGCCATGCGACGTGTTGCTTGATGACTGCGGTATCGGCGCTGTCATAGCCGCCGCCGACGCTCTGCATGTCCGCGGACTGCAACCACGGCTTCGCCGCCGTAGTTTGAAAAGTTGCGGCTTTGGGACCGAACCAGGCTTCGTATTCCATGACGACGACATGACTGCTTCCGTCAACTACCAGCGGGCCGTTTGCCGATGCGAGCGGCGACACGCCGAAGGATCGAAGAGGCGCGAATAGCAACAAAGCGCAAAGCGCCAGCAGACGACCCTGGCGGGAGTTGTCCAGGAAAAGAGAACTACTGAGCAAAAGCCTCAATTGCATGGCGACCTTTCTGTTCTCGACTTGGAAACCCGGCCGCTCTCACTGACAAGTTACCGTGAAGCGGTCGAGGGATGCGGCTCTCCATCCGCCACCGTTAGTCGGATATCGGGTGTAATACACGTAGAAAGTCTGGCCGAGAGTGTGCGGGTCGTCTCCGGTGCCGATAGGCATTACGTAACTTGTCGGCTGATCGGGTTCGTTGCGAAAGTCGTGAATCAGGAGGGGTAAGCTCCAAGTCATGCCATCTGGCGATTCGGAATAGGCCACGACGACCCCTTCGCCAATAATATCCACGTAGCGTTGTAAGTAATCGTTGAATTCAACCTCATTGTCGCCGCCGTACAACGCCTGCGGATTGAGATCACTGGACAGGCCGTTGATCCCCGGCTGGAGCCAGGTTCCCTGATAATACTTGTTGAAAGCTGCCGCGTGGGGCTGAGGGCCGAAGGCGTCGCCATAAACGGACGCGATCGGCGCACGAGCCACCGAAACGAGCGTGATGCTGTTGTTCCAATGAGTGGTGCCGTTCTTAATCCAATCGCGAAAGTAAATCTGCAAGTACTGACCGTCGAGCGATGCAACCAACGTTTGGTCACCGATGTCGAAACCGTCTAGATCAGTGCGGTATGGCTGATTGATCTCGATGATTTCACCCAGGTCGGTCCAATGTGCGCCCGCGTCGGATGACGCGGCCAAAGCCAGGACGGAATAAAAGCTCTGCGTTGTGATCGTTGGGATTTCTGCGTGATACACCATCAGGAGATTGCCCGCTCCAACATTGCCCGGCGGCACGCGATAGACCGGTCCGCCGCCCATGTAGTCGTATCTGGAATAGTTGGGATTCACGGTTGGGTTGGGATTGGGATCGATACTTATACTGGCGGGCGAGCCGGAGCCGAGGGGATTGTCCAGTGTACCCACGAAGCTGTCAGCCGAGCCGAACTTGTCATTGCCGTAGTAGCTTCCATCCCACAATTGGCGCATGTGGTCACCGCCGTCGCTCCCGAAGAACGTGTACTTATCGCCATCCTTAAGAATTCCCAAAGGGGTGTCGGGCCAGGCGAATCCGTTGATATGGTCGGTGAGAGGAGGTTTGGTACGATTTCCGGCGGCGAGCCGTTGTTGCGAAGATTCAACTTGCTGGACCGCCGAAACTGCCGGATTACAAATTTGTTTGACGGCTTGCGCGAGGGCCGCATCGGAAGATGCGGAAATGATCGAGACGACGCAAACCAATACGACGGAGACTTTCGTGGGCATCACGGTAGGCCTCACATAGATGACGATCCTCGGGCAATCAAGAAAACACGTTGGTGAAAAAGAAGTTGCGTGGCGCGGCTACGGGCGAGCTAGCACGCTCGGTACCACCTGGATTGTGGGTCTAACGGATGACGGCTTCTGACTGCGTGCGGTATGATGCAGTGCTGCAAGCACAGTCGAGGTCATCATCATGGAAATTTGGCGGAGAATCGCGGGAGCGGAAGATAGCCCGCGTAGTATTTTGCGCACAATTGCTGTCGGCGCGTCGATCGCGCTCGGAATAACGCTTTGCACTTTCGCCAGCAAAAAGACAGCGTCGGCAGCACCACCGCAAGCAGCTATGGAGGCACCGGCTCCTTCTCCTGAGACGAACACGGGATCGTTTTCCATTCCCGATACCACTTCGGCAATTAATTCCTCGACGCCAATGTCGCAGCGCATTGTGCACTATGAGATCGATGCGCACTACGACGCGACCAAACACACAATTGACGCGACCGAAGTCCTTACTTATCACAACTTGACCGGCCAAACGTTGGATCATTTCCCTTTTCACCTCTACCAGAACGCTTTTCAGCCGAAGGCTACGTGGGTGCGCGAAGCCAAGTCCGAAGGTAGCCGCGACACCGGGTACGACAAATGGGAGGACAAGGAATATGGTTCGGAAGACATCAAGAGCATAGAAGTCGTCGGGCAGGGCGATCTAACGTCGAAGTTGAATTTCATTCAGCCAGACGATGGAAACAAAGACGATAAGACCGTAGTCGATTTGCCGCTGACGAGGCCAATTGCCCCCGGCGCGTACGTGCAGTTCAAGATTGCTTTTCACGATCAAATGCCCGAAACGCAGGCACGATCCGGATGGAAGCGCGATTTTGTGCTGGGCGGACAGTGGTTTCCAAAGGTTGGCGTCTGGTGGCATGGCGCGTGGAACTGTCATCAGTATCACGCGACGACCGAATTCTTCGCCGATTTCGGCGTCTACGACGTGAAGATAACCGTACCGCAATTCGAAGTCGTCGGCGCGAGCGGTGTGAAGGTCAGCGAGGTAAATAACTCCGATCAGACCAAGACGATTACTTACCATGGCGACGATATTCACGACTTCGCCTGGACCGCCAGCCCGCGTTACAAAGTAAAAGACGGTGTGTTCCAGGGGCAGATGGGGCCGGTGCAGATGCACATCATGATGCAGCCGGCGCATTGGAGTCAGGTTGATCGGCACGAGAAAATCCTCAGCGAATCGCTCGAACGTTTTCAGCAGTTTTATGGGCCTTACCCGTATAAGACGATCACGCTGGTCGATCCCGAGCCGGGTTCGGCGGCGGGCGGCATGGAATATCCGACGTTCATTACCGGCGACTCGAACTGGTTCATGCCAGGCGGCCTGTACCTGCCGGAGGTAGTAGTGGAACATGAGTTCGGACACCAGTACTGGTATGGCATGGTTGCGACCAATGAATTTGAAGACGCGTGGATGGATGAGGGCATTAACAGTTACACGGAAGTGAAGGTGCTGGATTCGATTCTGGGACAGAACACGTCCATTCTCAATCAGGCCGGCATCACCATGAGTGAGAGGGAGCAGCAGCGGCTGTTTTACACCAGTGTGGCCGATCTGGATGCGATCGCGGAAAAAGCTTATGACTATTACAGCTTCAACGCCTATGGCGGAACCACTTATGGCAAGACGGCCAGTGTGCTGCTAACGCTGGAAGGCATCATCGGGAAAGATACGATGGCCCAGGCAATGCGCACCTACTTCATGAAGTATCGCTTCACCCACCCTACCAAAGAAGACTTTCTCAAGACCATTGAAGAAGTTTCAGGAAAAGATCTGCGCTGGTACTTCAACCAGGCGATTTATGGGACGCAAGTATTCGACTACGCGGTGCTCAAGATCGACTCGTTTCCTGTGAACTGGTATGAAGAGCAGAAAAAAGCGCAAAAGAAGGACGACAAGAATACGGACGACAAGAATACGGTCTACCATTCCGCCGTGTGGCTGCAGCGTAAAGGCGACTTTGTAATGCCCGTCGAGGTGCAGATTAATTTCGATAATGGCGAAAAGGTGCGTGAACATTGGGATGGACAGAGCCGCTGGACCAAGTTTACGTATGAGAAGAAAGCCAAAGTGGAATCGGCGGAAGTCGATCCGGACCACAATATCCAACTCGACCGCAATAACTTCAATAACAGCAAACTGGCCGAAGAAAATGGCAAGCCGGCGCTAAAGGTGTCCAACTACTGGCTGTTTTGCACACAGTTGTTGAGCCAGTTTGCGGCATGGTGGGCAGTGTAATTTTCGGATTCCGGTAGTTCGAGGCGGGTAACGAGGGAAGAGATTCATGACAGAAAACAGAGGGTTGCTGAGCAGCGGCTGGTCGATGGTGACCCATAACAAACGCTATATTTTCTGGTTCTGGCTGCTGAACATTACGCTGGCCGAATTCGGCGTATCGTCTTTCCGCAGCCAGGCGCATGCGATTCTGGATCATAGCGTTTACTCCAGTCGCCTATTGTCCGGCTTCGACTTGGGAGTTCTCGTCGACCTGTTCGCCCGGCCGGAGTCTGGCGCGCCAGCCGCCATGTCAGTCCCGGCTTTCTTTTTCGCCTTCGTGTTTTTTATCGCGATGGCAGCGTTTCTCCCCGGAGTTTTTCAAGGATACGCATCGAACTATCGTTTGCCGCGCGAGGACTTCTTCCGTGCCTGTGGGCGAAACTTGTGGCGATTTATACGCCTGTTGATTATTGCCGGAATCGCAATGGGAATTGTGTCGGGAATTCTGTTTGCAATTCAGGGCGCGCTGGTAAAAAAGGCAGGAGACAGCACGAACGAAATGCTGCCGTTCGAAGTGCAAATGACGATTCTGGCGATTATTTTTCTGGTCATGACCGCGATACGCATCTGGTTTGACCTGGCCGAGGTTAACACCGTGCTGAGCGACCAAAACGCAGTGCGCCGGTCGATTGGGGCGGGCTTCCGGCATACATTTCGGGCATTAGGGCGACTGCTGGCGAGTTACGTGTTGATCACGGTCGTGGCAGCTATCTTTCTGATTTCGGGGCTCTGGATTTGGATGCGGCTTGTGCCGCCGAGCAGTGTTTGGGGAGCATTTTGGATTGGACAACTGATTCTGAGTCTTTTACTGATCCCGCGCTTTTGGCAGCGCGGCGTGGCCGTGGCATATTACCAGCAGGGAATGCTGGTTCCCGTGGTGAGTGTAGAACCGATCACGCCTTTACCTGCGCCCACAGTGGTGGTTGTGGAACCGGTTGTTCCTCCGGCAATTCCCGGAACAACTGTAGCGTCCGAGATTTCCTGAGCGCAGTAGTGGCACAGAGGCTCACAGCAAAATGATTGTGACGCCGGGGTTGCGGCGGCTCAAGTGTTCGTCATCCTTGAGCGATGAATTGGACTGAAGTAGCTTCCATGTCAGTTCGTCGGACCGCGACCAGTTCTCCCCGCAGATGCAACCGCGAATCTGTGCGTCACGGACGAGTTCCTCCAAGCGGGCCTGCACGGCAATCTTAATATCTCCGCCAACACCCGTAGACCCGTAGCCGTGGATGATCTTGAGCAGCTTTAGTTTCTGCTGCCGTGCCAAAGCAAGTTCGCGGTCCAGACGCTGTAGCGCCTCATGGACCGGGGGCATATCCGACTTGAGGTCTACGGTCTTGATTGTGTCTCCACCGAAGAACGGCACATCATAACGGACGGATGCGCAATTCTCGCTCAGAGTTTTCCCGGCTCTGGGGCGACCGTGCTATATTCGCTCGACCTGTGGCTGCCGACAACCTTCATCCTCGGACCGCTTTGCTTCTATTAACTTCGCTGAATCTGCTCAACTATGCAGACCGGAACGTGCTGTTCGCCGTGCAGCCTCTGGTGCAGGACGAGTTTCATCTCACCAACACGCAGATTGGGTACCTCACCAGCGCTTTCCTTGGTTTCTACATGATCGCGGCTCCATTTGTGGGGCCGCTGGCCGACAGGTACTCGCGCAAACTCATTATTGTGCTGGGAGCACTGTTCTGGAGCGGACTCACTCTGCTGACAGCCGTCACGCACACTTACACGGAATTGCTCATCCGGCACACGCTCGTGGGCGTTGGAGAGGCGACGTTCGTCACAATCGCGCCGACATTTGTTGCCGATCTCTTTTCCGAACAAAAACGTGGACGCATCCTCGGCGTATTTTATTTGGCAATCCCCGTGGGCTCTGCTGCGGGATATTTGCTGGGCGGGAACCTTGCGGCTCATCATGGCTGGCGCTTTCCGTTTTACATTGCCGCGGCTCCAGGCTTCCTGCTGGCGTTGGCGGTCTTGTTCTTGAAAGAGCCTCAGCGCGGACAGTTTGACACGCTGACAGAAACTCCGGAGCGGGGAACGATTCTCGGCTTGGTTCGCAACCCAGCATTCTTGACAGCCACGCTGGGCATGGCAGCGATGACATTTTCGCTGGGCGGCATTCAAGTGTGGATGCCCAAATTTCTTTTTAGCGACCGGCACTATTCTCTGGAAGCCGCGAACTTCATGTTCGGCATCATCATCGTCGTCGATGGAATTCTCGCGGCGCTCGCGGGAGGTTGGCTGGGAGATTACCTTCTGCCCCGCATGAAGAGCTCTTACTACCTGGTTTCGGCGGCCAGCATGTTGCTGGGAGTCCCGGCAATGATTGTAGCGCTCTTCGTCAAAGGGCCGCTGATGGTGCCCGCGATCGGGGTGGCGGCATTTTTCCTGCTGTTCAATACATCGCCCTTAAATGCTGCCGTGATCAACTCAGTGGGCGGACACATTCGCGCGACAGCGTTGGCCGTGAATATTTTTGTGATCCACATTTTGGGCGACGTGCCATCGCCCACCATGATGGGGTGGGTTGCCGACCGGCGCTCGCTGCAAGTTGCGTTTGTGCTGCCCATCATCGCTATGGTGGTTTCTTCTGCCATACTGTTTTATGGGATGAAGTTCGCGCCACCAGTAGCGGTCGATGTCGCGAACGCTGGAGCGGGGAAGACGCACACGGGATGAATTATTTTTATTGGATCGCGGGAACGATTCTAGCCCTGGCCTGGTTCTCGCGCATTGTGGATGCTGCTGTGGGAATGCCTCACGTAGTTGACGTTTCTCTTCCTGAATGGAATCGCAATCCGGTCGGACCCGCCGGAAATCCCCGCGTTTCTATTATTGTTCCGGCCCGCAACGAAGAAGAATCGATTGAGCAGTCACTCCACATGCTGCTCGCCCTCGACTACGACAACTACGAGGTAATCGCGGTCAACGACCGCTCGACCGACCTCACGGGCGAGATCATGGAAAAAGTCGCGGCGAGTCCGGCATCGCGAGGACGCCTGCGGGTGATTCATCATGGGGCTCTGCCGCCCGGGTGGTTAGGCAAAACGCATGCCATGTGGACCGCGGCCAACGCGGCTTCCGGCGAGTGGCTGCTTTTTACGGATGCCGACGTCCTGTTCAAGCCAGATTCGTTGCGAAGGGCCATGGCTTACGCCGAGTCGGAGCGCGCCGACCATGTCGTTCTGTTTCCGCGGATGATTATGAAACGCCCAGGCGAGCGCATGATGATTGCATTCTTTCAAACCATGTTTGTGTTCGGGCATCGTCCCTGGAAGGTGGCTGACCCAAAGACGAAGGATCACATGGGCGTTGGCGCGTTCAATCTCATCCGGCGCAATACGTACGAGGCGGTGGGCACGTATGAAGCATTGCGGATGGAAGTGCTGGACGACATGAAGCTGGGAAAAGTCGTGAAGAGCGGAGGCTTTGCCCAACGCAATGTCTTTGGCGAAGACTTAGTCTCGATTCGTTGGGCGCGCGGAGCGATGGGAGTCGTCAACAACCTGACGAAGAATTTCTTTGCCATCCTGTCGTTTCAGTGGTGGCGGACGATTATCTCTGCCATCGGTATGGCATTTTTGAATCTCATGCCGTTTGCCGGAGTTTTCCTCGCTCATGGCTGGGCGCGACTGCCGTTTGCAATTGCTTTGCTGTCGATGTTCCTGATTTACCTTGGGATGTCGTGGCGCTCGGGGGTCCCGGCCTATTACTTTGTGCTTCATCCGGTCAGCAGCGTGCTGTTTATTTATACTCTGCTGCGTTCAATGTCTCATACGTTGTGGAACGACGGCATCGTGTGGCGAGGGACGCGGTATCCGCTGGAGGAGTTAAGAAAAGGCATGGTGTGAGGCGACTGGTGAGCGGCCCACCGCGATCTAGGCAGCGGAATCTAAGGCATGCTCGACCCGTAAAGAAGCGGCGGTCCGCCTGGCGGCAATGACCAGAAGAACGATCAAACCGGCGGCAAGTATCGCGTTGCCGATCCGAAACCCAACTCCGGCAGTCCCGGCGGCGGGATGTTGAATGAATGAGTGCCACGCATAGGTGAGCGCAGCGCCGCCAGCGAGAGCCAGTCGATGCTGCGCGCTCCAGCCTGCACGATGCGAGAGTGCGACAACCGTTGTAATCACTACTAAGTCCAGGATGATGTATGCGCCCACAGCGCGCCATCCCCAGGTGTTTGGCGTCATAAGAAAAATAGAACCTGCCAGCAGGGCGCCGGCGCCGACCAACCATGGATTTGGAACCCGACCCAGGTTGTGCGCTTCTGATCTCGTGGGCAGAAGAAATGCCGCAAGCACCGCGGCGGCGCACACAACAGCGGAGACCGCGAATTGCGCTATGGTCGCGACAAAGTGATCTTGCTTGATTTCGACGGCCGTTGATGCGCAGGCACCCAGAACAAATAAAACACCCGTTACCCTCAGGCCGACCCTTCCGAGCCATGGCGTCGTCGATCGGTCCGGTACCAGAGACTCTACCAGGGCAATCGAAGTTGAAATACTCCAGACTGTGTGCAGAGTAAGCACAAAGACTGTCCACCAGGCGCCGATTCCAAGGGCAGGGATATATGCCGGTTGGAGAAGATGCAGGTTCAGGTGAAGATAGTTAGGATTGAACAGGGTCTGCGTTGTGAATGCTTCCTCGAAGACGGCATAGGCGAATGCCATCAAGAAAATGCTCGGCCATCCTCTGCCTGTACGGCGCACGAACTCGCGGACCAGCAACGCACCGCCGCCATAGAGGGGAGCCAGAATCACCAACGCGCCAAGCATTGTGAGCGGCAGATCGCCGAGAAGATACTCGGCGACCAGAGGAGCAATGAAAAAGAGGCCGATTGCAGGGGCCACGCGCTTGGTTGCAGGGGCTGGCATAGGGTTTGTATATACCGTGCGCAATTCAGGATGCAACCGGGTACCTGACGCGCTGCGCGGCTACGGTTGCGGCGAGTCAGGACCTTCCACGTCATTGCCGTAGGTCGCAGTGTTGGCGGAGGTGGGCTTGGTAACAGTTGGCTTCTTGGTTGGACGCATTCTGCCGGCGCTGTAGTGACCTTGTTTTTCCACGTCGTAATTTTTCGGTAGCGCAGGGATCATCGCGGCTCCTCCCGCTATTTGACTGATGCGGTTCAGGATGATCTCTGCCTTGCCATCGTAGAGCTTCACCGCTCCATGGATTTCAATGTTGCGGCCTTCCAGACGGCGCACGTCGCCCACATCTTTCAGGTTGTAAGGGAAGACCACGACCGTGAACGGACAGGCCATCTGGTCTTCGCAGAAATCGAGGAAATGGACGCCTTTGCTGCCGACCGCGACGCGATGCACCTTGCCGGTCACACACTTGGTTTCGCCTACGTGTTGGCTGGCCTGTTCGATTGGCAGGCAGTCGGTAACGGCACAAGCGAGCGTTGCAGGGAGAATAGACGACAAGAGCGCGAGTGGGCGCAGCGTGTATCGGAACATTCTTCGGATTCTATGGGGGCGGAAAGCAAATGTGTGTGGAGGACGAGGAATTAAGAATGGCGGGTTCCCAGAATGAGAATGATCTGAACTTCAAAACCCTTAACCACAGAGAGCACAGAGGCACACAGAGTAACGGCGGCGATGCCTCGCCTTTTGCGTTTCTGTGTGACCCTGTCGCTCGCGCGGTGGAAGTGAGGAATTTTATTTAAACGACTTGACTGCCGCTGCTTCATCGTCTTTTACGTCGAAGACGGTGTAGAGTTTGGTGATCTGAAGCAGATCGTTGACCTTCTTGGTCAGGTTGAGCAGTTTTAGTTCGCCGCCCTGATTCTTGGTGGTGGTGAAGGCGCTAACCAGTTCTCCGATGCCCGAGCTATCGATATAGTTGACGTCGGCCAGATTCAGAATAATTTTCTTGTTTCCCTTTGAGAGCAGGTCGCGCACGGTATCGCGCAAAACAACGCTGCCTTCGCCCAGGGTGATGCGTCCACTGCAGTCTACGATGGTGACCCCGTCCACTTGCCGACTGCTGATCTTCATGCTCACTGAGAAGCCTCCTTGCCGCCCGCGGTGGGACCGTGGACGTGCTTGATCAATTTGAGTTCGGTGCCCGCCTGAGACGGGCGAATTTCGACCGTGTCCATGAACGAGCGCATCAGGAAAATTCCACGCCCCGATGTTTTCAGCAAATTCTCCGGAGCCAACGGATTGGGAATCTTGCTGAGATCCATACCCTGGCCCTGGTCTCGAATGGTGATAATCAACTCCTCGGGGGTGCGCTCGAAGGCCAAAGTAACCTTCTTATCGGGCGCGTAGGCGTTGCCGTGCAAGACGGCATTCACCGCTCCTTCGCGCACGGCCATGGAAATTTGCATAATTTCGTCTTCGGCAAACCCCAACTCTTTCGCAATGTGCGAGGCTTTCTCTTCGGCGCTGTCCACCGTCTCCAGTGTGGAGTCGAGGGTATAAGAAACCCGTTGCTCGGTCTTGGACATAATCGAAGGAAGAGTGGTTTCCCGGGGCTTCCCGCCACCGCTGTCTCGCCCAAAAGCTCCTTAGGTACGCACCCAAGGCATTTTCCGGCAGATGCGGTAGTTTGCCTGTCGGACGGGGGAATTGTCAACGGAGAGAGGACTTTTTCAGCCAACGCAACCATGCGCGAGGGAATTCACCCCTCGAATGGCGGTTGGAATTTCACCGATCTTGCTACAGTAGTAATTCACGTCTGAATCTAAAGTGGTCCAAACGCTTATGCGATGGAAGCGATTTTTGCTCCCGGTGACTGTGAGCGCAGCGGTGCTTAGCGCCGCGGTCTATGTTGGCGATTTTGCTGTTTTTCGGTTCCGTGTCGTGTTGAACCGCAATCCTTATGATTCGGTTACCGTGCAGCGTTTCGATGCCGTGCTCAAGAAAAATGGCAGGACGCAATTTCTTTTCGATCCACCCCAGCCGGAGAGGTGTGTGAAGGCTCTGTTTCCTCACCAAGGTTTCGCACCCTGCTGGTATCTCAATCGGCATCGCGAGCAGGGAACAAACATCTAGTTCGTCAATTGCTTCTTTTTTGTCGCGCGGCGAAAATATTTCTTGTTATCGAACAATCTTGGGTATATTGTCGGATTTCCTTCCCCCTGTTCTCGGGCCCCTAAATTTAGATTTTCGCGCACACGCGAGAGGGAGTGTCTTCATGACGCCAAAGCAAATCCTTGACTCGTTTTCGGAAACCTTAATGCAGGACGAACGGATACTTAGCGCGCAAGAGCAAGCGTTGCTGAGGAATTTGATTCATCACGCCAGATCGGCTTCAGTACACTCCGAGGTCCACGAAGCTGTGAATGCAACGATTGCTTCCGCAGTGGGCGAAACTGTGGCTCAACGTGCATTCTCGGTTCTGGGCGCAAGCATCGTGGACCGCATTCTTGGCAGTGCGACGATCAACTCAACCATCTGGTCTAATAGCGGGCCCCATGCCAGCGAACTATCAACTCCGGGCCAGCCGAAACCTCCGCAACCGAAGCCCCAGCCGGCCCCCCCGTCCAGGCCCAGGCCTGAAGATGTGCCGCTCCCCCCGGTCCCTCCTGGCCCTCCAACGATCTCGGCCGTCAAACATCCGATGCCCATGAGGACTGCTGTTCTCGAGAGAACCGATGTGGCACAAGCCTCATGTGTGGTGCTAGATGAGTTTCTGGCTCCGAAAGAACTGCAGGAGTTGACCGAGTTTACCCTGGCACACCAGGCAGAATTCCACACGAGCGAGGTGGTGCGCCAAGAGTCGATGCAAGGGGCCGTCGACGAGGGGCATCGGCGTTCGCGTGTTCTGGTGGATTTGGGAAAATATCAGGACTTGATCCTTAGCCGAATCCAGTTGGCGCTTCCCCTGGTCCTCAGCAGGCTCAATATAGAAGAATTTCCAATCACCAACGCGGAAACGCAGATCACCGCAAGCAACGATGGAGACTTCTTCAAAAGCCACACTGATGACGGTCATGACACCACGGCATCGCGGCAGCTTACGTTTGTTTATTTCTTCCATCGCGAACCACGCCAGTTCAAAGGAGGCGAGCTACGCCTGCACGATTCCACGGGCGGCTGCAAGGCCATTGTGCCGCAGCAGAACCAGATCGTTTTCTTCCCCTGCTCCGCGATGCATGAAATAACTCCGGTCGAGTGCTCGTCAGGGCTCTTCGCCGATAGCCGCTTCACGCTAAACGGATGGCTACACAAGTAAAAGACGCAGCCTGGATGGAATGGATCTCTGGCCTCTTAGGCGGATCGTCGCGGCGAATGGGCACCGCGGCGCTTCCGCCTGAGCATTATTCGTGCTCGCTCGACGAACTGCCGGTGCATTTGATTCCACATGGTTCTTGGGGCACGCTGCGGAGGGATTTCCAAAGGCCGCTGTACCTGAATACCGATTGCTTGATTTGGCCTGCCGGCCAATTACCGGACGAAATGGTTGCGCGGCCGGACTTGGTCGCGAACTTTGCCCTGCAAGGGACGCTGGCGTGGGTTCGCGACTCGGCTACAGACTCGCTTCTTCCATTCTGGCTCGGGCCGAGGTTGGAATCTGCCCTGCGAAATCTGAGGCCCGGGGACGACGCATCTGGCCACTTGTCCCAGGAGGACTGCCGGATCCTCCTTGCCTCAGGCATTCTACATCAAGGCAATTCTCAACCGCCGGGCAAGAGTGCAGAATCGCGTGAAGAATTGCGAAGGAATTATCGCGAGAAAAAGTACGCGACCTTCCCATCCCTCATTCACCCCTTTCACGTCGCGGCGCTGCGACGCTATTACCGCTGCCTGATTCGCAAGGGGCTGATTCAACACCCCGACCCCCAATGCCCGCAACGGCTCGTGGCTCACAACGAGCCAGTTGCGCGTTTCTTCCACAATCAATTGACAAACATTGTGAGCGCTGTAGCTGGTGAGCCGGTAAAGCCTTCGTATGTTTACCTCGCATCGTATCAGCCCGGCGCCGAATTAAAGAAGCACACCGACCGTGAGCAATGCGAATTCAGTATCAGCTTCTGCCTGGATTTTTCTCCCGAGCCGGGGCGTGAAACTCCCTGGCCCTTGTGTTTGGATACCCCACAAGGAAAGATCAAGATCCATCAGGCACTGGGCGATGGGCTCTTTTATCGCGGCACGCGTGTGCCTCACTATCGAGATGTCCTGCCCGAGGGAATGACATCCACTTCAATTTTCTTCCACTACGTCTCCGCGAGTTTCACGGGGCCGCTAGATTAGCCATGAGTGGGCTGGCACTTAACGCAGTCCGGAAAGCAGCCACAGATTCGAAAGCGCCTGATTATAGCTGTAGAGGAAATGTTTTCCGTCGCGGCTAACCACTATGGGCGCGATCCGGAAAACTCCGGCGGGCGAAAGGGGTTTGAGTTCTTTAATCAAAGTCTCTTCACCGGTGGCGATCTTGACACGGTAGACTTTCGCGGGAATTTCGGTACTGCGATAGGCGAAGATCTGGGAACCGTCCTCGGACCACTGGAGAGGCGCGAGATCTCTGGCCGAGTTCGGGATGTGAAGCGGCGCGCCTTTTGCGTCAATCGGATATAAGGCAAACGATTTGTCTCCGGCAATGCCGATAACACGTTTGCCGTCGGGAGCAACCGCAGCTCCAAAAACTCCTTCAGGCGTAACGGGTCGCGGTCTCCCGCCATTCAGGTCGAGGACATAACAGCGAACCCCATGGCCCGGTTCGCTTCCACTGAGGACAATTCCTTGACCGCCGGGCAGAAAACGCGGCGGCGAACTCTGCACCTTCTCCAAACTGCGGATATTTAGCTGATGCGGCTGACCGGCCTGCAACGGAAGGAGAATAACCTTGGCCGGCGGGCCCTGAATAACGGAAATGGCCCACTTTCCATCTGGCGAGAGTCCTCCCGCCCTTCCATCGCCCAGTCGGACGGGCAGGTCACCATTTACGTTTCGCAAAACTACCGCATAGTCCGGACCGGCGACTTCGCTGGAGTCTTCGAACAGCACCCATTGCCCGTCGGGAGAAATATCTTTTGCAATATTCCAATCATGCCAGGAAAGTTCGACTTCATCGGGGCTTCCCAAAGTGGCCGCATCCATGCCCAGCCGGGTGGAGTTCAGTGTGACAAGGACACGTCCGTCAGAAATGACGTCCTGCAAAGTGAAGGACCCGGGAACATCGAGCAGAACGCGCATACGTCCGGCCGAGTTTACGGCGCGAAGACTCCGATGACCGCCCTTCTCGCCCGCCGCGAACCACACTTCCTTGCCATCCGGGCTCCACGCCAGCCCGTCCTCGGACATCCACTCTTGGGTGAGCGCGCGCGCATTCCCCGCTAGATCAACGATGTTCACCGATCCGCGGTCATCCCACGGGTCCGGATGGTTCATAAAGGCAATCTCATCGCCGCGCTGCGAAATGCATATATGGGTAATTCTTCCGCTGGTCTGATAGAGAACATGACCGATGGGATATTCCAGCCGATTCTCTGCACCAACGACATGTACGACCGCCAACTGTCCCTTAGCATCCCAGTCGGCGGCGCTGACATCTTGCAGAATTTCTCGAGGAGAGGCCGCAGCCATCGGCGCCTCGGCCAGCGTGCCGTTCTCTACATCGAGATGCGCGCTATGACTCGCATGCGTGGCGATGGCCAACTGGTTGGTCGGGGAAACCGCCAGCAAATCAGAGCCGGTAATTTGCAGCGGCTGCGGGAGCAGGGAATTGCCCACGGTCGAGAACAATTGCTGAGGTTTGCCGTTCCAAGCCGCGCCATAAATAATCTCCTGGCCGTCCCGGGCAAAGTGTGCGGAATAAACCGTTCCTTGCTCGAATGTGAGCTGGCGGTAGGTGATCGGCGGTGCCTGTGGCTTCAATCGAGTTCCCAGCAGAAGCAATCCCGCCACAACCAGCACACCCGCGACAGCCCACGGAAGAATGCTTTTTGCCCGCGGCTTCGTTCTGACATACCGAAAATTCTTGCTGTCGGGCAGCGAAACCGTTTCCAGCGCGAATGCGAGGTCCCGAGTCGATTGGAAGCGATTCTCCGGCTCCTTTTCCAGGCAATGCCGGGTTATTTCCTGGAATGCCGGAGGAATGTTGGTTGTTTCAAGATCGATCTCCGCCGGCTCTTCGCGTAGCACGGCGGTCATGGTATCGACTTCGGTCTCGCCGGCAAAAGCCCGACGCCCCGTCAGCATTTCGTAGAGAATGGCTCCCACGCTGAATATATCGCTGCGACTGTCAACGCCTTTTCCCCGCAACTGCTCGGGAGACATATAGGCGACCGTTCCGATGACCGCCCCCGATCTGGTGACGGTAGCCATATTCTGAACATCGTCGGCCGCATCTCCTCCTGCCAATCCTGGCTGTAGTTTGGCCACACCGAAGTCGAGAATCTTGATGCGGCCTTCACGGGTAAGAAAGAGATTTTCGGGTTTCAGGTCGCGATGCACGATGCGGCGCTCGTGAGCGGCGATCAAGCCTTGCACAACTTGCAAGCCATAGTCGGCGACCTGGCGCAACGAGAGCGGGCCCGCATCCAGCCGTTTGCGTAAAGTTTCTCCCTCGAGCAGTTCCGACACGATATAGTGCAGGCCCTGATCGAACCCCACGTCGTAGATGGCGACAATATTGGGATGATTGAGAGCCGCCGCTGCGCGGGCTTCTTGCTCAAAGCGGCGAATGTGGTCTGGATTGCCGCTGGAAGCGGGACGGATCAGCTTGAGCGCCACATCGCGGGCCAAGCGCTCGTCGCGCGCGCGAAATACCTCACCCATGGCGCCACTGCCGATTTGTTCCAGGACCTGGTAGTGCCCGACGCTTCGTCCGATCATAGTGAAATGCTGACCGCCCCGCTCGCATGGTAGGCGGCCTGTTGCTGGCAGTCAATACATCGTGAATGATTCTGCAAACTCTCCACGCTGCGCCCAGGGCGTCGCGGCGGGCTCCGTGCTATAATCTCCGTTCGCCTGCAATTTTAGCGAGGCATTCTTGTGATCTTCTCTACGGGCGAATCCTTTACTAAGCGCCATGCTGTTTCACATCAATGAATTCGAGGTCTAGCCATGTCCGGGCACTCAAAATGGGCCACAATCAAGCATAAGAAGGGCGCGCTCGACGCCAAGCGCGGCAAGATTTTCACCCGCCTTATTAAGGAAATCAGCATCGCTGCGAAGAACGGCGGCGGCGATCCTGACACCAACCCCCGCTTGCGCGGCGCCATCCTCGCCGCCAAGAGCGAGAACATGCCCCAGGACAACATTAAGCGGGCGATCCAGCGCGGCACGGGTGAACTGCCCGGCGCCACCTACGAAGAATTTTCGCTGGAAGGGTACGGGCCGGGCGGCGCCGCGGTTCTGCTCGACATCAACACCGACAATCGCAATCGAACCGTCAGCGAAATCCGCCACGCCTTCGGCAAGAATGGCGGCAATATGGCTTCTGCCGGGTCAGTCGCGTATTTGTTTCAAAAGAAGGGCGACATCGTCATTCCGAAAAGTGCTGCAAAAGAAGACGATTTGATGAACATCGTGCTGGAACATGGTGGTGAGGATTTGCACGACGATGGCGACAACTGGGAGATCTTGACCGAGACTTCAGCGTACGAGGCGGTTCTCGAAGCGGTAAAAAAGGCCGGCATCGAGCCTGCCTCCGCCAGCGTTGCCATGATTCCGCAGAATTACGTCAAGCTTGAAGGCTCGGCCGCCAGTACGATGATCCGGCTGATGGAAGCGCTCGAAGAGCACGACGACGTGCAAAACGTCCATTCGAATTTCGATATCGATCAGAAGCTGCTGGAAGAAGTTGCCGGGTAGTTGAGCGGATCGAGCGTTAAGAATTTACGACCAAGCCGCCCCATTCGGGCGGCTTTTTCTGCGCGGACAGAGCGGACAGATTTTTTTAAAGCGTCGGCGCAAAAGTTTTCAACATCCCGGTGCAAAATGCTGTGGAAAAGCGCGGGCGTATCTGTGTAAGTGATTCAGCGAGAGTTGGTTTAGCAGTTTGCACCGCTGCGAGTGCTGGCACTTTCGGGGTAGGGAGATCGACTGAGCGGCGCAAAATGAAATCGGCGCAGGCAAGAATCATCGAGAGAATTCGATAAAGAATCGCATGAAGTCGCGTCTCGACAAATTGCTGGTTGAGAAAGGCTTGGCCGCGGCGCGAGAGCGGGCGCAAGCCCTTATTCTTGCTGGCAAAGTCCTGGTGGATGAACAGCGGATCGACAAAGCGGGAGCGCAAGTCGAGAGTACGGCGATAATTCGACTGCTTGGCGAAGATCTGAGGTACGTAAGCCGCGGCGGACTAAAGCTGGAGCGGGCTCTGCAACACTGGAGCATTGATGTGAAAGGGAAGGTCTGTCTAGACATCGGTGCTTCCACCGGCGGCTTCACCGATTGTCTGCTCCAACAGGGAGCAACGCGTGTGATCGCGGTCGATACTGGCTACGGCCAGCTTGACTTCAAGTTGCGTCAGGATTCACGTGTCCGTCTTCTGGAAAAGACCAACGCCCGCTACCTAACGCCTGGAGTTCTGGCCGAAGCCGTGGACTTCATGGCGATGGACGTGTCTTTCATCTCCGCGACTCTAGTTCTGCCCGCGGTCATCCACTCTGCTTTTCCCCAGCGACCAGCTGTCGATTCGATGCGTCAGATTGTGGTCTTGGTGAAGCCTCAGTTTGAGGCAGGCAGAGAACACGTGGGCAAAGGCGGCATTGTGCGCGATCCGGCTGCTCAGGCGGGAGCAGTGGAGAAAGTCAGGCAGTGTCTTTCTGAGTTGGCCTGCCATGACATCGAGATGATCGAGTCTCCAATCCTGGGAGCGGAAGGCAATCGCGAATTCCTGCTGCACGGCCACTTCAACCAAAGTCCGTGTGACTTTCTCTGAACGCGATGAAAGCTCTTGCCGTGAATTCTGTACAATCGGTCTTTCGATTGACGTAAGCGATTTTCTCAAGGCTTATGAAAAGTCCACGATCCGCGAACAAATCGCGAGCAGGAAAGGCCAGGAAGCGGGAAAAAGTCGCCGCTATCGTCTCCCGCCCGGCTCGTCCTGAGGTTGCAAGAGTAGTTCCCGGAGTCGTCGATTGGCTGACCGCGCACGGATATCGCGTAATCCTCGATCAGGAAACGGCCAGGCACAGCGAAGGATTGGAAGTCGTCCCACGGGCGCAGTTAGCTTCACATGCCCTGGATCTGGTCGTGGTTCTGGGAGGCGATGGCACGCTGCTGTCAGCGGCTCGGGCGACGGCTGCTATTGACGTCCCTCTGCTCGGCATCAATCTGGGATCGCTTGGATTTCTGACTGAGGTGCCGCTGGCATCCCTGTATTCCATGCTCGACGCGATTGCCGAAGGCCGCGCCGCCGTTGAGCAGCGCACGCTCATGCAGTGCGACTTATTGCGCGGTGATGAAATTCGCGGCAGCTATTTGGTTTTCAACGATGCAGTCGTCAACAAAACTGCGCTTGCCCGGCTGAACACCTATGACCTATTCATCGATCAAGCCTTCGTTTCGAGCTACCGCGCCGATGGCATGATCGTCGCCACGCCCACGGGTTCGACGGCGTATTCTCTTTCCGCGGGCGGTCCGGTCTTAACGCCGAATGTGAAAGCATTCGTAGTGACGCCGGTTGCGCCCCATTCTTTGACTCATCGCCCTCTTGTTGTTCCCGATTCCGCGGCAGTCGAGATTGTGCTGCATAGCGACGAAGAAGTTGCCTATCTAAGCCTCGACGGGCAACCCGGCCTCGATCTGCGCGACGGCGATCGCGTCCGCTGCCATCTGTCTCTTCACAAGGTCAGTTTGTTCCGCACCGGAGGCGATTTCTTCCAGGTACTACGCAGCAAGTTGAAATGGGGAGAGCGCTGATTTAGTACGTCGTCGGCAGCATCTGGACCTGGCTGGTGTTGCACTGTCGAACCCCTGTGCCCTTGCAGCTCTGAAATTGCAGATCTTTGCTGAGGCAAGCTTCAACATTTACCAGTTCGCCGATGTGGCAGGAAACACGGAAAGCCCCGGCGGTCGTGCTATTCGCGGACGCAAAGGCTTGCTCCAGAGCCTGCACGCCAACTTTTTGCTGCTGCGGCAATTGCTGATACGCCTGCGGAATTTGCAGATTGCGAAACGCTTGTTCTACTTTGTCAAAATAGTCCTGCGCCGAAAGTCCGCTGCACGTGCCGTGCGTCTGCCACTCATGCTGCACCAGTGAGGCAGTGGGCATGTAGTTGAGCATACGGTTCACGATGTCGCTGGCCACTGGAGGCGCATCTGCGCAGTTCTGAAGGTAACGACCGGTTTCGGATTGTGGCCAAAGTCCATGCAGCACGAAAGCCTTGCCGGCTCCGGGCCGGCATTCACCAGAGTGAGACGGGTGGTCTTCGCAATAATTCGGCGCCCAGGAAACAGATAGCAGATAGTAATCGAAATCGCCCGGTTGGCTGGTGGATGCCTGATGGTGCTTGGGTAAAGCAACCAAACTCAGCGTTGCACACAACAAGAGCGTAAGTAACAATGCGCAAAGATGCAGGCGGCGCATAACGAAGGAAATTGTAGCTTATTTCCGGTGCGTGATCGCGATGTTTTTCGCTGGGAATACCTGCGACTATTTAAATCTCGCCGCGAAGCAGGTCTTTGACCTTTTCACGCCGCCTGATAATTCTTGCCGACTTTCCATCGACTAATACTTCCGCTGCTCTGGGCCGCGTGTTGTAATTTGAAGCCAGGGCCATGCCGTAAGCTCCTACGTCCAGAATCGCCAACAGGTCCCCCTGTTCTACGCGCTGTAGTTCGCGATCGCGGGCAAAGAAATCGCCGGTCTCGCACACCGGACCGACTACATCCACCGTCTCGGAATTTGCCGCCGCCGATTTCAAAACAGGCACGATTTCATGATGTGCGCTATAGAGAGCTGGCCGGATCAGATCGTTCATGGCAGCATCGGTCACCAGGAAGCGTTTGCCATTGTTGTTTTTCCGGTAGAGCACACGGGTAATCAACGCTCCTGTCGGCCCCACTATCGAACGGCCCGGTTCAAGCAATAGATGGACCTTCAAATTCCGCAGCGGGGTGGATACCGCTCGCGCATATTCACTAGCGTGATTGGAAAAGCTGTCTGCATCGGATTGTCTGTAGTCGATGCCGAGTCCGCCACCGGCATCGAGATAGACAATGCGATGCCCGTCGCTCCGTAGTTCGCGCACCAGATCCGCGAGGCGCGCCATGGCCTCGGTGAATGGAGCGGTATCCGTGATCTGGGACCCGATGTGCGCGCTCACACCCATCACTTTAAGCTGCCGCAAACCGGCAACCTGAGCATAGAGCGATCGCGCCTCGCCGATCGGCACTCCAAATTTGTGTTTCTGAAGCCCGGTCGAAATGTAAGGGTGAGTCTTAGCCGCAACATCGGGATTAACTCTCAGCGCTATAGGAGCCGTCTTCCGCATACGCGTGGCGCAATCGGCCAGCAACAACATCTCCGACTCACTTTCCACATTGAACAGCAGAATCCCTGCCTTCAGCGCGGCCTTCATCTCCTCTGCTGTTTTTCCCACACCGGAGAAGACGACGTTGCCGGCTGCCTTCCGTTCGGCTACCAGGACCCGTTCCAGTTCTCCGCCAGAAACAACATCGAAGCCGCATCCCGCCTTGGCCAATAGGCGGAGAATGCTTAGGTTGGAATTGGCTTTCACCGAGTAGCAAATGGTATGAGGCACATCGCGGAAGGCGCGATGGAACGTCGCGTAACGTTCGCGGATGGTGTTCGCTGAATAAACGTAAAGCGGAGTTCCGTGCTTCTGCGCGAGATTGGGTAAAGAAACCTGTTCGCAGTGCAGAACTAAATCCTGCGGGCTGCCCGATGAGCGTTCTTTGTTGCGCAGGTAAACGAATGCCGGCGGTCGTCCGCCCTTTTCTTGCTTACCTGCTCCGCTCATTTTCGTGCGGGCGCCGTCCCGGTTCGCACTCGAATGGCAACCACGGTCTGATCGTCAAACGCTTCCACCCCGACGGAGAATTCCGCCACCGCATTGAACAGGGAATCGACAACGCAATCCGCCGACTTTTTGGCGCACTCGGCCACAATCTTTTCCACTCGGCCACGGCCAAACAAGTGTCCTTCGCGATTTCGCGCGTCCAAAATGCCGTCGCTGAAAAAGACAAACATATCGCCCGGCTTCATGCGGAACTTGAACTCGTCATAGTCAGCTTCGTCGAACAATCCCAGCGGTAAGCCTGTAGCTTCCACCACTTCGTTCTTGCCGCCGTGCACATGGATGGGACGCGGCAGCCCAGAATTGGCCACAGTCAGCACACGATGCTGATCGTCCCAAAGCGCGTAAATCAACGAAACAAATTGCGCCTCAATGGGACGCTCCGCCAAAGATAAGTTCACAGCCGAAAGCATTTCCGCGGGCCCCGGCTCGCTGGGCGCATGCGACCGCAAAATGCCGCTCACAAGTGCCGCATAAATCGCAGCCGGAGCGCCCTTTCCGCTCACGTCGCCGATGACAATTCCCAGCCGCGATAGCGAGTAAGGAATAAAGTCATACAGATCGCCGCCAATGGCGCGCGCAGGAACGAACTTCGCGGCGACATCCAAATGGCCAAGCTTGGGCCGTGCTTGCGGCAGCAGGCGCACTTGCAGCTCGCGCGCCAGCGATAGATCACGTTCTAACCGCCGCTCCTGGCGCGCAACTTCTTCGTACAGCCGGGCATTTTCAATGGCGATCGCAACCTGTGCCGCGAGCGTAGTGATCGTACGTTGATGCTCCTCGGTAAAAAATCCCCGCCGCGTGTGCTCCAGATCGAGCACGCCAATGACTTTTTCTTTGTACACGAGCGGCACTGCCAGCTCTGAACGAGTCTCCGGGTTGGTATTGATGTAGCGCGGATCTTTGGCTACGTCGGGAACCAGAACCGCCTTATTACTCTGCGCCGCATATCCAACAATGCCCTTGCCCAGCGGGATTTCGTGTTTTAGGTGAATGTTCTCGTGGAAACGCAACGAGAAACGGTGCTGTAGTTTCTCTCCCGAAGGGTCGAGCAAAAGAATGCTGAACATCTGGTAGTCGATAAGCCGCCGCAGCAGTTCGGCGATGCGGCCCAGCAGTTCATCCAGATTGAGAATGCAGGTGACTTCGCGCGCAATCTCATTCAACAAGACCAGAATTCGCGCCTGCCTCGTAATGCGGGTGTAGAGCTGCGCATTCTCGATTCCCGCGGCCATGCGCGACGCCACCAGCGTCAGGAGCCGGCTATGTTCCTCGTTAAAATATCCCGGCTCGCGCGCTTCCAGGTCGATCACGCCGATCACCCGGTTCTTGGTAATCAGCGGTACGGCCAATTCAGAGCGCACACAGGGGACTGCGGCAATGTAACGTGGGTCTTCTGTGACGTCGTCGACGAGAATCGCCTGCCGCATTTGCGCCGCGCGGCCGGTTACGCCTTCGCCGACTTTCACTCGGCCCCGGTCGGCAAATTCCGCCGGATAGCCGATTTGAAAGCGGAAGCGCAAATCCTGCGTCTTTTCATTCAATAGCAGGATCGCAAAGATCTCGTAATCGATGACCTTACGCACAACTTCCGCCACCCGGCGCAGAGTCGTATCAAGGTCAAGCGACGTAGCCAGAACGTCGGCCACCTCGAGCAGAAGCGGTTCGATCTGCAAATGCGGTTTGTTGAGAACAGAACCCATCGCCTTCTATATACCCATGATAGCAGCCGCTTTCGCGGCTACCTTTCGCGGTCCACGTGTGGAGTATCTGTTTCGTTATTGCCGCGGCACGACGCAAATGTCGGGAAGATTGCGGTAACGTTCGGCATAATCGAGCCCATAGCCCACGACAAACTCGTCGGGAATCTTGAAACCAACGTAGTCGCCTTCCAGCGCCAGTTTCCGCCGCGAAGGCTTATCCAGAAGCGCCGCAATCTTCAGGGCCTTGGGCTGGCGTGTTAACAACATCTTCTTCAGATAGGTCATGGTCAGGCCTGTGTCCAGAATGTCTTCCACGACAATCACATTCTTATCCCGCATGGACTGATCGATGTCCTTCGTGAGCTTAACCTCGCCGGTGGAATCCCATCCGCTTTGCAATTCCGCGTCGGGACTGGGGCGATTGCCATAACTCGACACACCGATGAAATCGAAAGTGGAATCAAGATCGACTTGCCGCGCCAGATCGGCCAGGAAAATGGCCGCTCCTTTTAGAACGCCGACGAAGATTATCGATTGCCCGGAGAAATCCTTAGTGATCTCTGCGCCGAGTTCGGCCACGCGCTTGGCAATCTTGTCCCGCGAAATCAGCACACTGAGTTCTGTCATGGCGCTCCATAGTAAATGTTTCATATAAACTGAGGAAGAGAAACAAGCAGTCAGCACTCAGCACTTAGCATTCAGCCACGCGGCGTCTGCACAGAATGCTACTTGCTGAATGCTCGCACAGGAGACGAACGCAATCATGAATCTGAACGGCGTCAAACTTACTTGGCTGGGCCACGCAACATTTCAAGTAGAAACTCCCGGCGGCAAAATTATTCTGATCGACCCGTGGGTTATGGGCAATCCGATGTGCCCAGAGTCGCATAAGACGATCAAGAAAGTGGATGTCATGCTCTGCACCCACGGCCACGGAGATCACATTGGCGATGCTGTGGCCATCGCCAAGCAGCACAATCCGAAAGTGGTCGGCGTAGTTGAGCTGTGCGGGTGGCTGGAAACGAAAGGCGTGAAACAAGTTTCCGGCATGAATAAGGGCGGTACGCAAACCGTCGGCGACATTAAAGTGACCATGGTTCACGCCGATCATTCCTGCGGGATTCAGGATGGGGATCAACTGATTTACGGCGGTGAAGCCTGCGGCTTCGTGATCGAATTCGCGAATGGACTGAAGATTTATCACGCCGGCGATACGAATGTGTTCGGGGACATGGCAATTATCCGCGAACTCTACGCTCCTGACATCGCCATGATTCCTGTTGGCGATCACTACACTATGGGCCCGCGCGAGGCGGCTTACGCCTGTAATCTATTGAAAACGAAAACGGTCATTCCCATGCACTTCGGCACGTTTCCCGTGTTGACAGGAACTCCGAACCAATTGCATAAGCTAGCACCCGGAATTGAGATTGTGGAGATGAAGCCCGGCCAGACGCTGGCGTGATGGAATCGTTTTCTCGCCTTTGACTTTTACTTTGAGGTGCGAACTTGCCGAAACAGAAACAAGACGAAAAGCCCCGCTGGCGCCACGAAGAAGGCATCACGCGCGGTCCGGTCGACGATTATCTCTACGCCATGCTGCCGAAGCGCGACGAAGTCCTTTCGGAGATGGAAGATTACGCGACCGCGCACAACGTCCCGATCGTCGGCCCCGCCGTGGCGCGCGTGTTGCAACAACTCGCTATGATTATTAACGCGAAGACCGTCTTCGAGTTGGGCTCGGCAATCGGTTACTCCACCACTTGGTGGGCGCACGCCGTGGGCGAAAAAGGCCGCGTCATTTACACTGACGGCGATTCGAAGAATGCCGAACGGGCCCGCGGATATTTCGAACGAGCGGGCGTGGCGAAACGCATCAAGATCCATACCGGCGATGCTTTGGAATTTCTTTCCGAACAGAAGCAGGAGTTCGACGTCATCTTCAACGATGTCGACAAGGAAGATTATCCGCGAGTGTTGCGCCTGGTCTCGCCGCGCCTGCGAAAGGGCGGCTTGTTTATAACAGACAACGTTCTCTGGAGCGGCCGTGTCGCGGAAAAGAATCCCGCTGAACGCACGACCAAAGCTATTCTCGAATTCAACCGCCTGCTTTATAGTTCCCCAGAATTCTTCACCACGATTCTGCCGATTCGCGATGGTCTGGCTGTGGCCGTGAAGAAATAGAACGGCTGAGATCCGTAGTACTCCATCTCGGAGTAAAAAGCCGCAGTGTGGGCGGCAGAATCGCGTCAGTTTTAACGTCCCTGTAACATTTCTTCGCTATAGTCCCCCCTTCATCGCGGATTCAAATCCCAGCTCCAGCTAACCACGAAGGATCACTATGGCCACCGCTCCCTCCACAGTTCTAGATAGCAAACTCTCTCGATCCCCAGGCAAGATCGGCATGCTCATCTTCGGAGCCATTCTGGTCGTGGGCGTCATCTATGCGGGAGGTCATCTTCTGCATGATTTGTCGGCCATTCATAGCGGGTCCGTGCTTCCATTTGTGCTTCTTGGACTCGCGCTGCTGGTGGCTCTTGGATTCGAGTTTGTGAACGGATTCCACGACACCGCGAATGCCGTAGCCACGGTTATCTACACGCATTCGCTCGAGCCGCACGTCGCGGTAGCATGGTCGGGCTTCTGGAATTTTCTTGGCGTGCTCACGTCCTCAGGGCTTGTCGCCTTTGGCATTATCTCGCTGCTGCCTGTCGAACTGATTCTTCAAGTTGGCAGCAAGGCAGGATTCGCCATGGTCTTCGCCCTGTTGGTCGCGGCAATCATTTGGAATCTCGGCACATGGTGGTTCGGTCTGCCCGCATCCAGTTCGCACACGCTAATTGGTTCTGTGATCGGCGTTGGGCTCGCCAACCAGTTCATGTCAGCCCGGACCGGAACTTCGGGCGTGGATTGGGGACAGGCCACGAACATTGGCAAATCCTTGCTGATTTCACCAGTCGTAGGCTTCACAGTGGCGCTTCTGTTGCTGTTCGCCGCAAAGGCCCTCATTAAAGACGAGAAACTGTACCGCGCGCCCGAAGGCGAGGAACCGCCGCCGCTTTATATTCGTTGCCTGCTGATTCTCACCTGCACCGGCGTGAGCTTTTTCCACGGTTCGAACGATGGCCAGAAAGGCATGGGGTTGATTATGCTCATCCTGATCGGAACAGTGCCTACGGCCTATGCGCTGAATCACGCAGTAACATACCAGGAATCGCAAGACTTCATCGCTGTTTCGCAGCAGGCGGCCAACACGCTGGATCACTATGTTAGCTCCAACGCGGTCATTGGAGACGCTCACGACGATGTCACCGACTACGTCCGCACTCGCCAGTTCAGTCCCAATACGATGCTGGCCCTGCGCACTGTCGTTAACGACATCGCGAATGAAACCAGCCTGTACAAGGAACTAAAGAACATTCCGAACGATCGAGTCCGCAACTTCCGCAACGATATGTATCTGGTGAGCGAAGCTCTGCGGCTTATGCAAAAGAGCGGCACACCGGTCTTCTCCACCGCCGATGCGGCGGTTTTGGCAAACTACAAAAAACATATCGACCATCAGACCCGGTTCATTCCAACCTGGGTTAAAGTCGCCGTTGCCATGGCTCTGGGATTGGGCACCATGGTCGGCTGGAAGCGCATTGTCGTGACAGTGGGTGAGAAGATCGGTAAGGAGCACCTCACCTACGCGCAAGGCGCTGCGGCGGAAATCACAGCTATGGCGACGATCGGGGCAGCTGACGGTTTCGGACTGCCAGTCAGTACAACGCACGTGCTCTCGTCTGGAATCGCAGGCACAATGGTCGCCAATGGTTCGGGCATTCAGATGAGCACGGTGCGAAACCTGGCGCTGGCCTGGGTACTCACATTGCCGGTTGCAATGCTGCTGTCCGGCTGCCTGTTCTGGACGTTCACACACATCTTCTAGGCAGTTCTCTCAGCCCAAAACGTAACGCCGCCATCCCTGGCGGCGTTGCGCGTTTGAAGTTAGCGTCATAGCCGGCGCTACTTTCACCTGAGAATCTATTTCGCCTGAACCAGCTCTGCATCGATGGTAATGGTGAGATCGTCTCCCACCATACCCGCATCGGCAACGATTCCAAAATCCTTGCGGCTAATCTTGGTCGTCGCCGAAGCTCCAATCCGCTGGTTGCCCCATGGGTCTTTCATGGCCGGCGAAGGTCCATCCACATCGAGCACGACCTCCTTCGTGGTGCCGTGAATCGTCAGATCTCCGGTGATCTTCAGCTTGCCGTCGCCCGCCGATTGAGTGTGCTTCGAGTGAAAAGTAATCGTCGGATATTTCTCGACGTCGAGAAAATTAGGGCTGCGCAAGTCCTTGTCGCGCATGTCCACGCGCGTATCCACGGAAGTGGCGTCGATGGTAGCTTCGAGCGAAGTCTTCGCCGGATCGGCCGCGTCGTATTTGGCGCTGCCGCTTACTTTGGTGAACGCGCCGCGCACGGTGGAAACGCCCAAATGCTTTACCGAAAATTGAGCGGACGTATGTGCAGGATCGATCTGCCAGGATGTTTGGGCTGCGGCGAATCCTGCCAGAGCCAGCGCTACCATCAGAGTCGCAGAACGAATGGAAGTATGGACGACTGAAAACTGCTTCATTTATTTTCCTCACAAGAGTTGTCGTGATTGTCAGGGGCTAGATGGACTTTACAGGAATTGCCAACAGATCGTCGACCAAGCCAACTTCTTTTTGCAGGAAAGGTTCGGCATATGTGACGCCGCCCAGCATGCCGTAATAGCGCGCCATAGCATCTACTCGAGTGCGAATTTCATCGTGCGCAGGGAAGAGTTCTTTGCCTGCTTCCTGATCGCTGAACTGCGATTTGTAAGCCATGATCGAGGCAAACTTCCCGTCGAATTCATCACTGATATCCACCACAAATGTAGGCCGAACATCGTAGTAAAGCGTGGCGTAGATGATCTTAAAGGGGCGATGAGGTTTGAGGTCCGAAGTCTGAAGTCCGAGGTCTGAGGTCTGGCTATTAGCTGATGACGGAGAGCTGAGAGCAATCTTCGCCAGTCCGGCCAAAAAGCAAGCTTCGTATCCCAGTACCGAACACGTGTAGTGATCCGGATGCCGCCCTTTCCAGTAAGGAAGGATCACAACTCGCGGACGAGTCTCGCGAATCACGCTAGCAACTTTCAGACGGTTCTCCCAGGAGTTCTCAACGCGGCCATCAGGAATGTCGAGCGCGCACCGCCGGACCACCCCCAGAATCTTCGCGGCGTCGTCGGCTTCGCGTGCTCGATCGTCGGCGCTACCGCGCGTGCCAAGTTCACCTTGTGTGAGATCGAGAATGCCGGTGCGTTGACCGCGCCGCGCGGCTTTGAGCAGCGTGCCGCCGCAGGTTTGCTCCACGTCGTCGCGGTGGGCGGCGATAGCGAGAATGTCGAGACCGTGATTTAAGGCTGCGGGAGACAAGTCAATCCAGATTCCCTTGTTCAATCACCACATTCTCCCGCACAATCAGGCGGTGCGCGGCCATTTCTTTCAGAGTAGGTAACACACGGCTCACATGCTCATCGGTGTCCACGAAGACGATGATCACCGGGAGTTTGCCGCCGGCTTCGACCAGGTGCGCTGTCTCCACTCGATGCCTGCCCAGAAATCCGGCCACGGCATGGGTAGCGATCGCCGCATACACGTTTTCTTTCCGCAAGTAATTGAGGATCTCCATATGCAGGGGCCGGTGATGCCACTGGTCGGCTTCATTCAGGTAGATGGTGACTTGCACTGCCATGGCATTGGGCATTGTATTTGAAAATCGCAATTCTATTTTGAAAGATTCCGGCTTTGCCGGCTTTCCCATTCCGTCCGCAAGATGCCATACAGTTCCACATCTATGAACTTTCCCCACTTGCAATTGTGCTCGCGCATGCAACCCTCGTGGCGCATGCCCAGCTTTACCAGGATTTTCTCCGACGCCGCGTTTCCCTTGGAAACCGACGCCGCGATTCGCCGCAACTGAAGGTCTTGAAAACCGTAGCGGACTGCGGCTTGAGCCGCTTCCGTTGCGTAGCCGTTTCCCCAGAACGGAACGCCAATCCAGTATCCCAGCTCGGCGTGAGAATGTTCCGGTTCGATTCTCAGGCCCACTCCGCCGCAGAACTGTCCGCTGTCACACAGAGTGATCGCAAACCACGCTTTGTCATCTCCCTGAGCCATGCTGAGGAACTCTTTGGCATGTTGTTCGGTGTAAGGATGCGCGATGCGCAACGTGGTGGCTGCCACTTCGCGCGCTCCAGCCAGGCGAACCAACTCCGGAATATCGGATTCACGATAGGAGCGTAGCTTCAATCGCGGCGTCTCAATCTCTGGAAGAGTCATCTGCTTTTTCGTTTTCTATAGCGCCCGCGCCAGCGCGATGCCGGCGAGCGCTCCGCCCAGGCACAACAGATTGTTGCTGAAGATGTTTGCCAGCATCAATGCCCACTGGCCTTGCTCGAAGTAAGCCATGGTTTCAAATGCATAGCTGGAAAACGTAGTGAACGAACCGCAGAAGCCGACCACCACCAGCAGCCGCCAGCGGGGGTCGATCAGAACGCGCTCGGTAGTCCAGATGACAAAGAAGCCGACAATAAAGCTGCCGACAATGTTGATAAACAGAGTCCCGTAAGGGAACACCGGGCCGAAGTCCCGGACGGCCAAACGGCTTAGCAGGTAGCGCAGGTTGGCGCCCAGAATTGCGGCGAGAGAGATGGCAAGAAAGTCTTTCACGAAGGAGTTCTCCCTACAAAATAAGCGTTAGATTTTGTAGGAGTTATCAGCCCGAAGCAACTGACAGCGAACGTCAGGCGGTTATGGCGAACTCCATCGCCGTACCTCTTTTTTATCACAGGGGATTAAAGAGCACATAACGATTCCGCGATCGGTCAAAGCGAAAGTTTACACTCACGGTCCTAGATCCGAAGTCTGACGTCTGCTCTATTACTTTTTCCGCTCCACCAGAAATTGTGCCAACTCTTTCAGCGTATCTGCCCGTTCCCCAAAACCGTCTAATTGGCAAAGAGCCGTCTTAACCAGTTCGTCCGCCTTGCGCTCCGATTCCTCAATCCCGAACAGCGCCGGGTATGTTGCCTTCTCCGCTGCCGTGTCTTTGCCTGCGGTCTTTCCGAGCTGCTCGCTGGTTTGGGTTACGTCGAGAATATCGTCCACGATCTGAAACGCCAATCCCACCGACTGCCCAAACGCGCGCAGCTTCGCAATCTCGCGATCCCTGGCTCCGGCATACAAGCCTCCGCTCACCAAACTGGCCGTGATCAGCGCCGCCGTCTTCGCCCGATGAATATATTCGAGCATCGCCGCGTCCGGCTTGCTCCGCTCGGCCTCAAGATCAACCACTTGTCCGCCGATCATGCCGTCAACGGTTCCAGTACCGCGCGCGATTTCTTCGACAATCCTCACGCGGGCCTCGGCGGAACATTTGAGCCGGGAAAGAACCTCATAGGCCTGCGTTTGCAAAGCGTCTCCCGCCAAAATGGCAAGGGCTTCGCCAAATACCTTGTGGCAAGTCGGTCGGCCGCGCCGCAAGTCGTCGTTGTCGAGGGCTGGCAGGTCATCGTGAATCAGGGAGTACGTGTGCAACATCTCCAGCGCCGCGCCCAATTCCTCGATGCCCTCGGGAAGCGATCCCGCAACCATGCGCCCTGCTTCCATGCACAGAACCGGACGCAGTCGTTTGCCCCCGGCAAAGACACTGTGCCGCATCGCCTTATGAATAGAAACCGGATGCTGCGTTTCCAATGGAATCAGCCGGTCGAGCGCGGCGTCGGTGAGCGCGCGTCCTTGGTCGAGGGTCTGGCTAAGCATGACTTATGAAGATGATGTGTGAGTATAGCAAGGCGGCAAACAGCAGACATTCCAGAATTGATTCCCAATCGGATAAGCTTAGGCGCACATGCCCTTGTCTGCTTCAGAGGAATATTCGCGGCGACTGAGCGCGCGCGAAGCACTGGTAGCCCGCTTTGAAAAAACGCATGTGCGCATGGGCAACGTACGCGTATTGCTGGCTGCGATCATAGCCGTTGCCGGGTGGCTGTCGATTTGGCGGTATTTATTTTCTCTGTGGTGGCTGGCTCTACCCATTGCAGGATTCGTTGCAGCAGGTTGGTACCACTCCCGGGTGTTGCGCGCGCGAGCCCAGGCGGAACGAGCCGTCGCCGTTTATCGCAATGGCCTGGTGCGGATCGAGGATCAGTGGATAGGAAAAGGACAGACGGGAGAGCGTTTCGACGTTTCTCATCATGTCTACGCAGCGGACCTGGATCTTTTCGGCAAGGGCAGCCTGTTCGAACTTCTGTCGACGGCGCACACAAGGATGGGGGAAGAGACGCTGGCCCAATGGCTGCTCGCTCCGTCTCCCGTTGAGGAAATTAGGGAGCGCCAAGCGGCCGTTGCCGAGCTGCGCGAGCGACTGGACTTTCGCGAGGCGTTGGCCGTTCTGGGCGAAGATCAAAGAGTCGGCGTTCATGCAGAAGCATTATTAACCTGGGCGGCTGCGCCCAACCGCCTCACCCAGCGGTGGCTGCGATGGCTTGCCCCGCTGCTCGCCGTTATCACCGTTGCCTCTGCGGTTGTGTGGGCTGTCTTGAATTTAGCGACGCCGTTCGTCGTCGTCGTAGTCCTCGATGTGCTCATCACGCGTTCCTTCAAGAATCAACTGACTGACATCTTTCACGCCACAGAGTATGCTTTCGCCAATCTTGATTTGCTTTCCGCTTTGTTAGCGCGACTGGAATGCGAGCAGTTTCTCGCCCCACGGCTGCAGGTTCTCAAACAGCAACTCAGTTCACATAATCTCGCAGGTTCCCAGGCGATTGCGAAACTCCGCACCATCGTCCAGTTTGTAGAGTCTCGCCGCAATCCGTTCGTGCGTTTTCTCGATCCGCCGTTCATGTATTCCATCCAGGTCGCCTTTGCGGCCGAAGGTTGGCGTCGCGCACATGGGAACGCCGTGCCTTACTGGATCAATGTCGCAGGTGAATTCGAGGCACTGCTCTCGCTCGCCACATACAGTTACGAGCATCCCGAAGATCCATTTCCTGAATTTGTCGACTCTGATTCCCCGAATAGAGCTGCAACATTCACCGGCGAACAGCTTGGCCACCCATTGATCCCATCGGCGAAGTGCGTTCGCAACAGCGTAAGTCTCTCTGTCCACACCAGAGTGCTGCTCGTGAGCGGTTCGAACATGTCGGGCAAGAGCACACTGTTGCGAGCCGTGGGAATCAATACCGTTCTTGCGATGGCCGGCGCTCCAGTCCGAGCGCGAAGCTTGCAGCTTTCTCCTCTTCAAGTGGGAGCCAGCATCCGGGTCAACGACTCTCTGCACGAAGGCAACTCGCGCTTCTACGCCGAGATCACGCGGTTGCGTCAGATTTATGGCTTGGCGAGCCAAAAGCCAACGCTGTTGTTCCTGTTGGACGAACTGTTACAGGGAACAAATTCTCATGACCGGCGCATTGGGGCCGAAGGCATCGTCCGGGCATTCGTGGAAATGGGCGCCATCGGCTTAATCAGCACACACGATTTAGCCTTAACCGATATTGGGGGAATCGCGGAGGGACGTCTTCAGAACGTGCATTTCCAGGATGAGATTGAGAGTGGAAAGATGAAATTCGATTTCACGTTGCGGGAAGGCGTGGTCACCAAGAGTAACGGCTTGGAGTTGATGCGGTCGATCGGGTTGAAGGTTTAAGCGCGGTATAACTTGCCGCCCTCTGGAAGGGAAGTGTGTCCTCGATGCTATGAACTGAACTCTAGGCATGTCTTGCCGTACGAAATTACGCCGGTGCTCTCTTGAGTCGGTCAGAAATGGCCGATAGATTGAACGCGTAGCAATTTTCAACCGTCCATGGGAATTAAACTTCTTGCTGCTTCGACCAATTCACCCGAACCCTCGGCCGCGACAGACGTGCCGACAGGCTTGGTTCCTGCCGTGCGCAGCCCACTCGCTAAGCAAGTAGGCAAGGGGAATGACATTGGCCGCCCTGGCGATACTTACGCCTGGTCATCCACGGCGCGAGGCACCCGAGCGAATCGCATCCACGGGACGCCCGTCGAGGATTCCGATACCCAGCGCGTCTCGGACGGGGAGTACGTGTCTGCTTTAGGTTCGATTCCGCCAATCGCACGCACCGCAGTGGCTCACTATTTGATGTATGCGGGGTTCCCGGTCGGAAACGCGCAACTAGTTGATCTTTACGCTTAGCGAATCTGAGAAGGGTTCTGGGCAGCTTTCAATCGCGACCGGACGCATTCTCGCCAAGAGCGTCAAAGGGTTCGGCTTGCAGTTTGCCATTCTTCTTCAGCAGGATTTCCACTTTCCCTTCAGCCTGTTCCAGTTCTTTACGGCACGCGGACGAGAGCTGCATGCCTTCTTCAAACAAAGAGAGCGACTTTTCCAGCGGCACCTCTCCCTTTTCCAGTTCCTGAACGATTTTTTCCAGGCGCTGCAGACACTCTTCAAACTTGGCCAAGACAATTACTCCTGTGCGGGATTCTAATGCAACCGAGGGGTCTGTGACTCTTTGAATTAACCAACGGAAACCCGCTGCGCCTATGCCGTGGCCACCGCTGAATCGTCCCCGCCCAGCGCCTCCAGCACATCCACCGCCGAGGTGTAGCGCCCGTTGGGCGCGCTGATCTGCGCTCCCTGCACCGTCTGGCGCACGGCAAGCAGCATTTCGCGCGCAATGGCAACGCCTTCTGCTCGCGCAGCCTCCGGAGTCTGCGCGCGCGCCATACGCTCCAAAATCGAATCGGGAACCGAAACGCGCAATTCGTTCTTCATGAACTCCGCGTTCCGCACGCTGACCAGTGGCCAGATTCCGGCGACCACCGGAATACGGCAATGCTCGATGCGTCGCAGAAAAATCTCCAGCAAGCGCAAGTCGAACACCGGCTGCGTCACCGCGTATTCCGCTCCGGCTTCCACCTTGAATTCGAAGCGGCGAATCTCTTCATCCAAGTCGCTCAGTCCTGGGTTCGCTCCTACGCCAATCACAAAACCAGTCCCCGATCCCAGAGGGTTAGCGCCGATATCGAGTCCCTGATTCAAGTTGTGAACTATATTCACCAGCCCGATTGCATCGACATCGAAAACCGCCGTCGCGTCGGGATAGTTCCCCATTTTCGGCGGATCACCCGTGATGCAAATCAGATTTCGGATGCCTACGGCAGCCGCTCCCAGCAAATCACTCTGGATGCACAGCACGTTCCTATCGCGGCAGGTGTAGTGCAGAATGGCGTCGACACCCACCTCCTGCTGAATCAGCAGCGACAATGCCTGGTTGCTCATGCGGGCGGAGGCGCGCGGACTGTCGGGAATATTGACCGCATCCACGCCAACCGACTTCAGAAAACGCGCTCCATCTACTTCTTTGCGGACGTTTATGCCTTTGGGGGGAACGATCTCGACCATCGTTACGAACTCACCGCGGGCCAGCTTCCGTCCCAGGCTTGATCGCTCTTCCAGTGGCAAAGCCGGGACCGCCTGCGGCGCAGCGTGCCCGGGAGAAGTGTGACCCGCTGCGGCTCTTCCTCTGGCTTCGCCCGCGCGCAGTGCAGATTTCATGACCCGGATGTGGTCGGGCGTGGTTCCGCAACAGCCGCCAATCAGCCGTACACCAGCAGCCATAAATTTGCGTGCGTAGCTCGCCATGTATTCGGGCGAGCACAAATAAATATTTCTTCCCTCCACCGACCGTGGAATGCCGGCATTGGGCTGTGCAGCAAGAGGCAGCGTGGTCGCAGCGCGCACCCGCTCCATCGCATCGAGCATGGCAACCGGACCTACGCTGCAGTTGCAGCCAATCACGTCCGCGCCCCACTCTTCGAGCTTGGGAACAAACGTCTCCGGGGTCGCACCGTCCAGGCAATTGCCGTCTTCGTCGATTGTCACTTGCACGACCTTGGGCAGCTTTGTGCCCGTGGTTTCGGCGACGTCCTTCGCCGCGAGCATCGCCTGATGAAGTTCTTCCAGGTAGCCGAACGTCTCGAACATCAGCACGTCCACGCCACCTTCAATCAGCGCCGCAATCTGCTCACGAAAGGCTTCGCGCGCCTCGGCGTAAGAAGTTTTTCCCAGGGGTTCGATTCTGGTTCCCAGCGGGCCAACCGATCCCGCTACCCACACATCGAAGCTCTTAGCTGCGTCGCGGGCGAGTCTTGCGCCCGCGAGATTCATTTCGCGCACTCGATCCGC
The DNA here is from genome assembly GCA_049584475.1 of Candidatus Sulfotelmatobacter sp. Classification (GTDB taxonomy): domain Bacteria; phylum Acidobacteriota; class Terriglobia; order Terriglobales; family Acidobacteriaceae; genus Sulfotelmatobacter. The sequence goes on from JBAUXX010000051.1 coordinate 92,491, forward strand.
CAAGCTATGCCGCGCCAAACGGAACGAGTTGGCCCCGAAAGTATTGGTTTCAATAATCTCTGCACCGGCCTGCAAATATTCGTGGTGGATCGTGCGAATCAACTCCGGCTGCGAGAGATTGAGCTCATCGTAAGAACGGTTAATGAAAATGCCTTTGGCATAGAGCAAAGTCCCCATTGCACCGTCACAAAGGACGGGGGACTGCTTGAGCCGCGCGAGTAGGTCTCGAGCCATATATTCTTGAGAATACAGGATGAGCGGAGATTCGTGAATCCCGCGTGCATGCGACATCAAACGGTGATGGCCTGATGTATCGACAGCTGTGTGGGCGCGGAGATCGTCGGTTGCTCTCTGCTATAATCCACGATTTCGCAATCAAATCTCCTTTTTTCATGCTGCCAGGAGCCTTCGGTTTGAAGAGAGCCGTTTCTGTTTTGTTCGTTGTGGTCTGTGCCACCTTCGGTTTCGTTTCCTGCGGAGGTTATTCTTCCCCGAAGACGCCCCCGAGCAAGACCACCACGCGGGTGATGGTTTCGCAAAGTGTTAGCGGACCGGTTATCGCGGGCGGCCTTTTCATTCTGAATGCTGAGAACGATACGGTTGCCCGCGCCTCCGAAATCCAGGCCGGCAGTTCGCCCGGGATGATGGTGTTATCTCCCAATCTCGCGACCCTCTTAACCTTTGACTCCATCGGCAAGTCCATGCAGGTCATTAACACTGTGACCGAGACGAACACGGGCAGCATCGCGTTGGCCGGCGATACCACGAGCTATGTACTTCCGGGAACGACCACCGCCTATGCCGCAGTACCTTCGGCCACAAGTAATTTGTGGGCGACCCCGGGCGCAATCGAGATCCTCGACATAACGAATGGCGCGATCAGTACCGCCATCGGTGTTCCCAGCGCTCAGACCGTGACTTCGAATTCCACGGGTTCTCAGCTCCTGGTGTTCAGCAACGATTCGGATTCGATCAGCGTGATTTCGCCATCGCTTGCCGTTCCTCCAGTTGACCAGGGCTGCAACGACGCGCCGAATCCCGTCTGTACCGTAATCACCGGCTTCGATCGGCCGGTAAATGCCATTTATAACGGGAGTACTGCTTACATTCTGAATTGTGGCGCACAATGCGGAGGCGCGCAGGCCAGTGTCAGCGTCTTCGATTTAGGAAGTCTTACGGTCACTGCGACGATTCCAGTCAATGGCGCCACCATGGCATTTTTGAATGGATCGACTCTCTATGTCGCTGGGCTGGGAACCCCGACCGGCCCCACGTGCGCGTCGATCAAAAGTGCGGCTCAGACTGCAGCGGTCTACTGCGGCACGCTGGATATCGTTGATCTGAACGCCATGCAGGATCCGTATTTCAATAATCCCGCCAAAGAGATTGCCATCACCGACGGCTACCATGACCGAATGGATATGGGCCTGGGCGGACAATTATTTATCGGATCAAACGATTGCACAGAGATCGGCAACGTGAATAATGCGACCGGAGAAGTGCGCGGCTGCCTGTCGATTTTCAATACCAACAACAACAGTGTCGTCATTCCTCCCGATAGTGGCGACGTTACTGGACTCCAGAGTTTCACCTCGCGCTACGTCGAATATGTCGTCGAAGGGAGCAATCTGCGTATTTATTGCACGGGCGCTAACGCAGATATTGGTTGCGGAACTCTGGACGCTCTCCAGGAGACGCAGATCACGCTCCGTGGCCAATTGAATGACGTGAAAGCAGTGGATTTCTTCTAGCCGATTTCTTTCAGACAAGATCGAACGCCGGCAAAGTTTACTTCCCCGGCTCCAACTGAAGTGTATGTACCCTCGCGGCGGCAACCGCCGGCCCGCTAAACGGCAGCGTGAACGTTGATCCTTCGTACCACGCCTTCCAATGATCCATGTAATACGGGCTGAGAAAATTTCCGCCCTGCCCGGTTACGACATTCAACGTCGATTGATCCAGATCGGCAAGATTCGCCGTAAACCGCTCCGATGGTCCGTGATGGCGGCTGACGGCTTTCACCGTATATCCGCTGCCGGACTGTTCCTGCACTCCCGGTCCGGTCCATCGATTAAGCAAGGGAATCTTTCCGAAGATGGGATGCTGAATTTCAACGGCATTGAATTTACCCCAATTCCAGGAGGCAAGATCCTTGGGCGCTGTCGGATCGCTCACCGCCGCCTCGACCGCCGCGGAGAGAAAAACGTCATAGTCGGAATATTTTTCCGGAAGCCATCGCTTCGGATGATGCACCAGAATATTCTCCAGCCACACCGATCGCATCTCCCACGAATACGTTTTCCAGTTGAGTGTTTCTTCCCCTTTCTCGGGATCAGCGGGAGCATTTCCCAGGCCCGGCTCCAGCAGCAAACGCCGCAGCTCGCGTGCGGAAACTTCAGCGATGGTAGGAGCCGCGGACCCGGCCAGCATTCGCCCATCCCAATTACGCATCAGATCGGCGGCTTGTTTGGCGCGCGCGGAAGCCTTGGAATCGTGATCCACCGCATACACCAGACGCTCCGCCACGAATTGATCAGGCTCCGAATGAACGTCGGTTTGCAGTGTAAGCATGTCTGCGGGAGCAAACTTCCGCCCCGATTCCAGCACGTGATAAATGCGAGCCGTTCGCCAGGGCGCTTCCCATTCCATGCTGATTGAGTTCACGTAGTCGTCGGCAGTAATTCTGCCATTGGCAGTAGCGATGATCCCGGACGGCGGGTTGTAGATGTGAGGAAGTTTGTCGAATTGGATGTAGCTTATCCACTCGTGGGCGTCGTCTGCGCCGCTTACCGGCAGGCTGCCGTCGCCGGCCGCTCGAACCGGGACTTTGCCCGTAGTCTGGTAGCCGATATTTCCATCGACGTCTGCATACACTACGTTTTGTCCAGGGGCATCGAGCGAAGAAAACGCGCGCCGGAAATCATCCCAATTCTGCGTAGTGTTGACATCGAAAAATGGAATACGAAGGCCGTCATAAAGTGTCCACCGCAGCGCCAGTTGGCGGGTTTCGCCGGGGACCAGTTCACTAATGATCGGCCCATGACGCGTCGTTTTCACATCGACTGTGACGTCCCCCTGTCCTTTGACGTGAATGACCTCGCTCCGATGCTCGGGTTGCACCCAGCCCTTCGGCGTTTGATACGCGCCCTGCGCATTGAAATTCTCGACGTACACATCCGTGACGGTTGGGCCGACGTTGGTAAATCCCCAGGCAATCCTTTGATTATGGCCGACGATCACGTAAGGCATGCCCGGCAAGGTAACGCCGGCAACATCGAGCGTACCCGAACGCAGATGCGCTTCGTACCACAGGTTCGGCATCTGGTGGCCCAGATGCATGTCGTTTGAGAGCAGAGGTTTTCCTGTAACAGTGTGTGCGCCGGAAACTACCCAGTCGTTAGATCCGTCGACCGCAAGTTCGTCATTGTCTTGTCCCGAAGGCGCGGGTGATGCCCGATGTCGCGTTATGGAATTGTCCGGACCGGAATCGTCGTCACTATCGTCGTCGTCGTCCGAATCGCTCGCTTTGTTTTCCTCCTCCAAGTCTTCTCGCATTACAGTCGGCGGGCGATCATGCCAGGAATGATTCACATAAAGGTCAGCTGTGAGTTCCGGACCCAGCTTCGCTAGAATTTTCTCCCGGCTCAGGGCGTCTTCGAAATAGTGATAATTCAGGTCCTTGACCATCTGGTTGGCGATGACCACCGAATCTTCTGGCAGCCAGGATTTTGGCCTGTATTTCAAAATTCGAAACTCAATAGGCAGATGACTGCTCTGGTTGGCGATGTAAGCATTGACGCCTCGAGCGTATGCTTCGAAAAACGCACGATCACGCGGGCTGGCTTCCCCAAGAGATTTTCTCGCCGCCACTCGCAACCCGAGAATGCGTTGTTCGCGATCAAGCTTCAACGTGTCCGGACCAAGAATCTCCGAGAGTTCTCCCGCTCCAAATCTCCGCATTACATCCATCTGCCACAGCCGGTCTTGCGCGGTCACAAAGCCTTGGGCAAAGAAAAGATCCTCCAGAGTTTGCGCCTCAATCGTCGGAACGCCGTGGGAATCGCGCAGAACGCTAACGGGAGCAGAAAGGCCTGGCGCTGTCACCTGTCCATCGAGTTGGGGCAGAGCCGAGCGGGCGACGAAATAAGCGTAGCCCAGCGCTGTCGCAAGAATCACAATCACCAAAGCCAATACCCAGAGCACAATGCGTAGCGCTGAAGTCCTGCGGGCAGGAATCGTCCTGGTAAAAGTGGCAGTACTCATGAGGAATCTCGATTGTATTCCAGACTTCAAGAACTCGGCTGCCCAGATCAGGCCCGGGACCGAAACTTGACCGGGGACCTGGCCCGGGCCAATTTCATTTTCCCGGCGTCGCAGTGGTATCCTGCGTGAGCGTTCGCGTGATCGCCTCGGCGCAGTTCGCTGCGTTGTCTCTGCCTTAGGCAACATGTCCGGTTCTTAAATTCCCAGTCAGAAGCCGCGGCTGGCTCGAAATAAGCATGTCTATCGTCTGTCCAAAATGCGCTGCAGAAATGCCCGACGACGCTGCTTTTTGCCCCAGTTGCGGCAACGTGATGGGGGCTCCGCCGAGGGTCCACGGCACGGTCGGGATGTTTCCTGAAAATATCGCGGGTGCGTTGGCTTATGTGACCGTGATTCCGCCGATTATTTTTCTTCTGATTGACCCCTATCGCAGGAACCGGTTTGTGCGCTTCCATTCTTTGCAGTGCCTTTTCCTTTGGCTGGCACTGTTCCTGATTGGGGCTGTTCTGCGGCTCGCCGGGGTTGTGCTTTCCATCATCCCGGTTCTCGGTCACCTGTTGGTTTTTCTGATCTCAATGGTCATCGGCCTGGCCGCTTTTGTGATTTGGCTCGTTCTGGTGATCAAGGCCCTGCAGGGGGAAGAATTCAAAGTGCCGGTCGTGGGCGATTTGGCGGAGCGTCAGGCCGCGGTGGGAGTGTCGTAATATTCACCTTCGCGAAAAGCGCGCTTGACTTTCTTTCGCTAAGCTGTCAATCCTATTACCTTTTACCCGAACAGAACTAGCGCACTCCGCCGCGCGACGGGAATCCTGATCACTGGGGAATTCATTGCGAGTTAAGGTTTTCTATCACGATAAGTGCTTCGACGGCGCGTCCTCGGCCGCATTGTTTTCCCGCTTTTACCGCGAACGCATTCGCGCCGATGCCGAATTCACCTTCGCCGGGTTGCTGCATCGCGCCGGAGCATTGTTCGAGGATGTTGAGTTCAATGGCGACGAAAACGCTATCGTCGATTTCAAGTATTCCAGTTCGCCGCAACTTACCTGGTGGTTCGACCATCACGAAAGCGCGTTTCTTTCGCCTTCCGACGCCGCGCACTTTGAACAGGACCAAAGCAACCGCAAGTTCTACGATCCGAGCTTTAAGTCCTGCACCAGCTTCATCGCCATGATCGCCCAGCAGCGCTTTGGCTTCGATCCCGCCCCAGTTGCAGATCTCGTTCATTGGACCGACATTATCGATGGCGCTCTCTATCCCGATGCTCAGACCGCTGTGGAGATGAAGGCGCCCGCGATGAAACTGACTATGGTGATCGAGTCGGCGCCAGACCAATTCGTTCCCAACTTGGTTCCTCTGCTCGCCACCAAGCCGCTCGCGGAAATTCTGGAGCAGCCATTCGTCGCTCCATTGCTTCCCCCATTACTCCGGCGGCATGAGTTGTCGATCGGCATTCTCAAGCAGCGCACGGAATGCAAGGACGGCACGATTTTTTTCGATATCAGCGATCAGAATCTGGAGGGCTACAACAAGTTCATACCCTATCATCTGCACCCGGAGTCGATCTACAGCGTGGGGTTGAGCAAGAGCAGCTTTCGCGTAAAGGTTTCTGTGGGATCGAATCCCTGGGCGCCGCAGGAACCGGAGGTGAATCTAGCCAAGATTTGCGAACGTTACGGCGGTGGTGGCCACGCCCGCGTTGGCGCAATTTCCTTCAATGTGAATCAACATGCCGCGGCGATCCAGGCGTCCCGGGAAATCGTGACCGAACTGCGTGCGGCGGTGCGCAAGAAGAACCGCTGACCCACCTGAGCAATTCGTTACGGTAGAAGTGTCCCGTTGCCCTTGCAGTTCGCCGGATTTCCATCCGCGGAATATCGAATTGCGCCCGATTGATCTGCGCAATAGGCGCGGCGGCCAAAGGCATTGCCGCTGGGCGCGGCGGTCAGTTGAAAGCTGGATGCCGGACTCCCTCCGCATTGCGACAGCGCGAAAACATACCCATAGCGTTTGCCCCCGGCCAATCCTGCACTAATCAGCATCGCCTGATGTTCGTTGCGCTCGCCCCCGCCGAATCCGTCAAGATCGGAGAGTGTGCACGTATAACCGGTCGCACGATACGTTGCCGCGTACGTGGTTTCGGCAGACAGAATCGAGCGCATAGCAGCGACAACAGCAGTATCGTTGCCGGCGACCTGCACGACTGGTGTGAAGCCCGGCGTACTCGTGGTCAAAGTCGCGCTCGGCATCGAAGAAGCTGCGCGTTCGGATTGAGCCTTGATGGCTTCGCCCATACTCTTGAGCAGGTCGGGATCGGCGAGCGGCAAACGAACGGTCACCGTGATTTCATTGAGCTTCCACGTTCCCGCTTCCATCTTCATGGAGCACGTCAGATGCGGCATGAATGGCGTTCGCTGGGCAATACCATTCTTGTAGTTCCGGAACGACAACTCGATGTCATCCTGATCGCCAAGCAGGGAATCGTTCTCGACAGTTACCTCTACCTTGGATACATTCTTAGGATCTTCGTATGTGAGCAACACAGACCCGGTCTCAAAGGTCTGTAAATTCTTCTGCTGGGCCTGCAGTTGGCTGGCGACCATGGCGTATTGATTCAATCCAGCCGACGATCCCGCTTTTTCCAGCACTGCCTGAGTCGCCGCCGGAAGATGCTTCATGATCGTCCCCGGGGATTTGCTGAAGAACATTTCCAGGAGCGCCTGCCGCGCCGTTTGAGTGACTTCCGGCGTCTCCATGTGCTTTCCCGACGGTTCGGCCAATACGACAAGAGGGAACAACGTGACGGCGAGAAGAAGCAATCCGAGTGCGCGCATGCGATTTTTCCTTGAACGATCTGACAAATCGTTTCGATCATGGCATCCATTTGCGTCGGCCTCTAGTTACCGACGTAAGAACATATCGGGGAAAAACCGAGTCGGAGGTTGGCGACAGTGTAAGAGCGTCGTCGTGATACCCTGCATCGTTGCCAGTTGATATGAGTTCACCCGGCCAAGAGCTAGTCTTCCACCCGTCCCACCAACGGGTACTCCGCGCCGTGGCTTCCGTTGAGTTTGTTAAAGGCATCTTCGTTCTGGCCATGGGCATCTGCGCCCTGTTGCTGGTTCATCGCGATGCCTGGCTCTACGCCGAGAGCTTGCTGGCGCTGTTTCATATCAATTCAGACCGTCGCTGGGCCGAGCTATTTCTCGATTTTGCGGACAACATTACCGATGCACGCCTGTGGGCCGCGGCGCGTATCGCCTTTGCCTATTCTCTTTTGCGGTTCACCGAGGCCTACGGCTTGTGGAAAGCTCGCAGTTGGGCCGAATGGGTCGCCTTTCTTTCTGGCACCCTTTTGCTGCCGCTCGAGGTTCGAGAATTAATGCGAGGCATCACACTGGTTCGTTCCGCGCTATTTATTGGCAATCTGGCGATTGTTTTTTACATGCTTTATCTTCTTCTCGAGAACCGCCGCGAACGCCGTCTGAAACATGCTGCCGGCAAGGCTCCTACAACGGAAACCGGAGCAAATAAGTTGAAAAAGTGAGCCGTTTGCCGCTTTCGTTTTCCGCGCAATTCGCATCATAATCTGGATTGTTGTTGGTAGTAGTGCAGTTGATTTGTCATCCCGAGCGAAGCGAGGGATCTAGGTTCTTGCCTACGCTATGGCTGGTGCCGGGAGCAGCAAAATCTGGATTCCTCACAACGCAAGAGGCGCGTGTTCTGGATGACAAATCAAAACTGCCCACTACACAGTTCTTACATCGTCCCAGGGAGGTTTTATGCGTATCAGGTGCGCGGATGTGGTTCTATCGGCAGTGGGTCTTCTCTTAACCTTTCCAGGTTCAGTCGCCGCGCAAGACACTAACTTCGCCACCGGCCCACAGTACCTGGCCATACAGGGCTCACCGCTTTTCGCGCGCCCGATCTCCACGCCATCACTTTCTCTGGAGACGCAAATGGAACAACCCACCGAGCACGTGGCGATTGCGGAATCGCCCGTTGAAGCAAGCGTTCCCCCTGCGGAAGCCCAAGCGGACCGGGCGCCGCGCGTTGATTTCTTCACCTTCTATTACGCGTCACCACTAGCAGGAAATTTTGGCGAAACCATTTCCGGGCAGGAACTGGAGCCGGCGGCTGAGCGCCAAGGTCCCGAAAAGACCTTTGACGTCGGCGTCTCCCAAGTAATGGATGCGCGGTCAATACGGCTTCTCGGATCCGGAGCCACTCTGGCCGACCAGTCCGCGCAACAAAAGAGCCGCAAACCCACGCCTTCGCACACCTACACTAACGAAGACATTGAACGCTTGCGGCAGGGAAACTGAACCACGGCGATACAGATGCCGAAGAGCTAGTGCTTTGAAGGATCCGAAGGGCTCGCTGGATCGTCATCGTGGCAAAGGCCAAGGCAAGCGACAACAACTGCGACAACTGTTCCGGCGGCTATGGCTTCCCACGTATTGAAGAACGCCGCTTTCCCTGCCACGTAGTCCGGAGGCCGGATCGCTGCTGCGCATTTCTCTTCTCGCGTCGCCTGTTCACCTTCCCGGACCGTGACCTTTTCCGAACGCTTGTCCTCGACCCGTTGCCGCGACGCCGTCTTGCCTCTCTCGATGTTCACATCGCTTTTGTGCGCGGCTACAGTCACTTTGCCGTCAACGTCGGTCACGACATATTGCGTCCATCCCGTGACCGCCGGCGTTGCCCTTACGCACCCGGCATGCACAATCATCTTCGTGGAGGTCGTCACTTGCAGCGTGCCATGTTCGAGGTAGAGTTGATTCCCCTCGAATTGGACCAAAGTGTCCGAGCCGATAACCACGGTGGAACCGGCCGCATCAATTTTCGCCTCACCGTTTTGTGGCGTTTGCAATCGGTCATCGGGAAAAATCGCCAAAGAGAGAGGCGCGACGTGTCCGTTTACTTCTACTCCGCCGCTGGAATGAAGCATCGCTGCGTCGGGGCTTTGTGCTGGCAGAGAGACGGGCAGAATTATCACTATCGTCACGCAGACGAGATTTCGCCATTCCAACAAAATTCGCCGCACCCGATTCGCTACATCCTTGCGACAAGCTTAACGGGTTGTTTCTGTTGGGGCTATTGGCGCGGCTGGTGACCTCCGGGGGAGTGCTGTCGCAAGATAAGGTTTGTGAGGCCGGGCTGGATTCCCAGCCAGCGTCAGCGGCCAGTCCCTGCTCCGCAGAAGACCCGCCGCGAGTCCCGTAGAGGGGGATTCAGGCGCGAGCGAAGTCGATGTAGCCCTGCCGGACATCCGTGCGAATCAGTTTCGCACGCAGCTTGTCGCCAACGTCCAATCCCGCCGACCCCTGCGCCAGTAATCCCTCGATGTGCGGCTGAGTGGCGCGCACAAACGTGCCGCTCGGTGTGACGCCTGTGACGATCGCATCAAAAACTTCTCCGATCCTCCGTTGCATGGCGACCGCAGCCAGCCTCTTTCCCATCTCGCGTTCGACTTTGCGTTCCGCGTCTTCCTTCTCCGTGCAATTGACTGCTATCTGCGAAAGTTCGCTCTCGGAGTACGGATTGTTCTTGCCCGCGAGCACGCTCTTGATGATGCGTTGCGTCACCATATCGGGAAACCGCCGGTTCGGTGCTGTCGAGTGCGTATAGTCATGCACCGCAAGGCCAAAATGCCCGGGCGCAACTTCGCCTGCTTTCTCCAGCACGTATTCGCCGGGTCCGATCAACTTGACGACCGCAACGGAAAGATCGCCGAAGTGATCGGGATCGGCGGCTTTCCGCTTGAGCAGGAAATCATTGAGCGCTTTGGAGTCGGGTTGTGCCGGAAGCTTTTCACCCTTCTGTGCCGCCAACTGCACGATGCGGTCCCAGCGCTTTGGCGTGCGCACGATACGGCGCAGAGAAGACACATTCTGAAGAAAACGTGCGACAACGCCGTTGGCTGCCACCATAAAGTCTTCGATCAACTCGGTGGCGTGGTTCTTCTGTTCCTTCTCCACGTCCACCACCTGATCGTTCACCAGAACCGGACGGAGTTCATCCGTTTGCAGACTCAAAGCCCCGTTTTCGTAGCGCTTGGTTTTTAGCTTTTGCGCAATTTGATCTTGTAGTTTGAGCTGTGCCTGTAAGTCAGGAGACGCCGCAACTTTCGCCGGAGCGTCTGCCTTTCCCTCCAGCCACGCGCCCACCGAGTTGTATTGCAGTTGGGCCTTGTTGCGAACCACGGCGCGATAGACGGCGCTGGATTTCACCAAACCCTCACCATCCACCAGGTATTCGACGACCATCGCGAGCCGGTCCTGCTCTTCGAGCAGAGACGTTAGCCCGGTGGAGAGATCTTCCGGCAGCATGGGAAATGTGCGCACAGCGGCGTAAACCGTCGTTGTTTCGCGAGCGGCATGCTGGTCGATGGCTGAATCTTTGGGAACGAAGGCGTCCACATCGGCGACGCCGATCATGATCTTCACATTGCCGTCCGGCTGAACCTCGGCAAATTCGATTTGATCGAGATCGCGCGACGTGTCGTTGTCAATCGACGACCACAGCAGGCTTCGCAGATCGCGCACATCTTTTCCCGGCGTGATCGCCGGAGGATGGCTCTTGATTTGGGCCATTTGCGCCGCAACCTCAGGCGGAAAATCTGGCTCGAAGCCACGATTGATCATGATTTCTTTAGCGACTGCTTGCAGGTCGAGGTGCGGAGGTGCGGCGTTTGGCATGAACCCTCATTCAAGAACGGCTCTCAGGCTAACACGATCTCCTGAACAGCAAGCGTGCAGCAAAGACGGGAACAACGGGGGAGCGCTACTCGTTCACCACAGCCTTCACCAGGTTTCGCGGATGATCTACGTCATATCCCTTGTACAGGGCAACGTGATAGGCGAACAATTGCAGAGGAATTACTTCCAGAATCGGCAGCAGAAGCTCGGGAGCGGGGGGGACAAAGAAAACCTGGTCAGCGATGCTCTCAACCTCATGGTCGCCTTCGGTGGCCACTGCCACGAGCGGACCCCGCCGCGATTTCACTTCTTTCATTACATCGAGGGTGCGCCGATAACGCAGAACGGAATCCGGATCGCCATCATCACGCGTGGCTAACACGACGACCGGCAACTGTTCGTCTACCAATGCGTTGGGGCCGTGTTTGAGCTCGCCCGCGGGATAACCCTCGGCGTGAGCATAAGAGATTTCCTTTAGCTTGAGCGCTCCTTCACGGGCGATGGCATAGTGAACGCCCCGTCCCAGATACAGAAACTTCTCCGCCTGAAAATGCAGCGCGCCAAATTCCTCGGCAAGATCGTCCCAATGCGCAAGGTTCTTTTCAATGGCCGGAGGAAGTTGCGCAAGCCGCTGCAAATACGAGCGCGTTACTTCGGACGTCATCCGCCCGCGCTTGCGCGCTAAAAATAAAGCCATCAAATAAAGGATGGTCACCTGCGTGGTGAAACTCTTGGTGGCGGGAACCGCCAACTCCGGCCCGGCCCCCGTGATCAGCGCAGCGCCGGCGTCGCGCACAATCGTGGTCCCGTCGACATTTGACACCGCGATGGTTTTGGCTCCGCGGGTCAGCGCCTCGCGTTGCGCCGCAATCGTATCGGCGGTTTCGCCCGACTGCGTGATGACCATGACGATGGGATCGACAGCGGCATGGGTCGAGCGGTAGCAATACTCGCTCGAGTATTCAACATCGACCGCGACGCCCGAGAGATCCTCAATCATGATCTCTCCGGCCAGACCGGCGTGGCGACTCGATCCGCTGGCGGCGATGATCAATTTCTCAAAGGTCAGCAACGCTCCTTCAATGGCCTGGAGTTCCCCCGGAAAAATTATGTCGTCCTTTAAATGCCGTTCAATCGTCTTGGCGATCGCTTGCGGCTGTTCGTAAATTTCGCGCCGCATGGCATGGCTGTGCGTCTTGTGAATCGTTTTAATGGCTTCAGTCATTTGGTTTCTTGAATTATAAATGGCGGGCGGCAACTCACCTTGCCGAAGCAGCAGCGCTCCCTTACCTGGAACCTATCCTGAGGAATTCGGCGAATCGGGAAGGGAAATACTGTTCCCGGCAAGCGAATGCGAATCGGGAATGCCCATACGAAACCGCCCAGAAACAAGCGGACAAGAATAACCGATTACTATCGTGCAATCGTAGAAGCCAATGCGGCGCGGTTGCAGAATCTTTCACATTGACACCCCTTGCCCGACGGAGCAAACTCTATTCTCAGTAGTAGACGAAGACCACGATCGCCATTCCCCGCCAGATGGCGACTTGAGTTGAGACCCCACATAGAAGAAGAGACGAAAGGATTTCTAACCATGCGCTGTGTGCGTTTATTTTCCAGCCTCGGGCTGACGTTGCTGATCTTGGCTTTTGCAAATTCGACCTTCGCTCAGGTAAACGTCCTTACCTGGCATAATGACAACGCGCATACCGGCCAGAATCTTCAGGAAACGATTCTTACTCCCACAAATGTAGGGCCCAAGACTTTCGGCAAGCTCTTCTCTTATGCGGTCGATGGAATGATGTACGCGCAACCGCTCTACGTGCAGGGTGTGACGATCAATGGCGCGTCGCACAACGTTGTGTATGTGGCGACAGAAAACGACAGCGTGTATGCGTTCGATGCCGACAGCGCTGCGCTGAATCCGAGTCCACTGTGGCAGACAGCCTTTGCCAAACCGCCGAACGTCATAGCGATGCCCTGTACGGCGAACGATCCTTACTGCAATGTTTATCCGATTATCGGAATTACCGGAACGCCAGTTATCAATCTGCAGAACCAGACGATGTACATGATCGCGCGCACTCAGGAGACCGGACCAAAGGGCGGAATTATGTACTACACCCGCCTGCATGCGCTGAACATCGCGACCGGAAAAGAACAGCCCGGCAGCCCGGTTACCGTTTGCGGCGCGGCCGCCGGCAAGGGATGCTTGTTCGCTCCTTACAACACAACATCGTTCGATCTATTTATTCCGCAGCATCAGATGCAGCGCCCAGCACTCACTCTGACGCCTTATCCGGGAACTGCGCAGGGCGTCCTGTACGTTCCCTTCGGTCAGGACCGTGGCTGGCTTATGGCCTTCGATGCCGCGACGTTAAAGCTTCTGGCTGTATTCTGTTCTTCTCCAAATGTGACTCTTAGCGGCCACGGTTTGTCGGGCTTCTGGGGCAGCGGTGGCGCGGTTGGCGCGGACGCGAACGGCAATCTCTATGCCGTGACCGCAGACGGCGTCTTCGACGTCGATACCGGCGGACCCGATTACGGGGACACGCTGATCAAGCTCGCCCTCAACTTTAACTCTACGAGCAGCACCTATTCGTTCCAGGTGTTGGATTACTTCTCTCCATCGGATCAGGCTTGCCGTTACGCGAACGACGTTGATCTCGGTTCTGGATCGCCGATGCTTATTCCTCCGCAGTTAGGTGCTTCGTCACCCGACCTGGTCTTGTTGGGGGGCAAGGGCTATCCCTGCGACGGCACGATCTCGCCGATTTATCTCGTCAACGGCGACAGCATGGGCGAAGCTTCGGGCAGCGACCTTCAGAGTGTTGATGGACCGTTAGCCGGCTATTGGAGCGGCGGCGCGTACTGGCAGAGCGCAACCTCGACTTATATTTATTACTCGGGATTGAATAGTGAAAATCAGGCTCCTGCCGGCGATAACCTGCGCATGTGGACAATGGTCAACGGCCTGATCAGCCCGCCCACCGCAATCGCTCAGAGTCCCCAGAGACTCACCATCGGCGCCACTCCCTCGATTTCTGCCAATGGAAACACCAACGGCATTCTCTGGGCCATTGCTCGCCAGGATCTGCTGTCAACCAAACCGGGCAGCAAGAATGCGATCCTGTATGCCTTCGATGCGACCAACGTAGCCCATCAGCTTTACAGCACCACCACGAATCCGACGCGCGACAAACCCGGCGCTGGCGTCAAATTCGTGGTTCCGACCATTGCCAACGGTAAGGTTTACGTTGGAACGCAGACGGAAATAGACGTCTACGGACTGCTGGCTGGCGGCAAGAACTAACCTGCTGCTGAAGCAGTGAATCCACAAGAAATTGCGCCCCGACTCGCCGGAAACGGTTAGCGGGGCGCAGTTGTTTTGTACGAGAATTGCCTTTACGTCTACGGCTGTAAATAGTAGATAAAAATGGCTTTGGCGTTCGCATGTTGCAAAATATTTCACGTTGACACTGTTCCGGAGACAGGCCAAACTCTTAGCTCAGGTACGTCGGTCATCGGTTCCCCGCCAGATGGCATTTTCGATTTAACCCGAGTTCCCTAAAAAAGAGGAGAAGTGATAATGCGGCCTGCACGTTTGCCTTGGATTCTGAGCCTGATTCTTTCCTTTTGTGTCGTCTTTCCTTCCTCTCAAATTTTCGGCCAGACAAGTGTGAACGTTCTGACCTGGCATAACGACAACGCCCACACCGGGCAGAATCTTCAGGAAACAATCCTCACCCCCGCGAACGTGGGACCGAAAACTTTTGGCAAGCTCTTTTCTTATCCCATCGATGGAGTGTTGTTTGCGCAGCCGCTCTATGTGCAGGGACTGACCGTGAATGGTGCGACCCACAATGTCGTTTACGTCGCAACCGAAAACGACAGCGTCTATGCTTTTGACGCCGACAGCGCCACGCTGAATCCCAACCCGCTGTGGAAGGACGCGTTTGCGAATCCTCCGAACGTTGTGCCTATCCCATGCCAGGATAACGACAAGTACTGCACTATTTATCCGGTCGTTGGAATCACCGGTACTCCAGTGATCAACCTGGCGAATCAGACCATGTATCTGATCGCGCGCACCCTGGAAACAGGTCCCAAGGGCGGGCAGATTTATTACACGCGCCTGCACGCGCTGAACATTGCGACCGGCGCCGAGCAACCCAACAGTCCCGTTGTCCTTTGCAGCGGAGCGGCCGGCAAAGGCTGCTTGTTTGCTCCCTACAACACCTCCAATTTTGACTTGTTTATCCCTCAGCACCAGATGCAGCGCCCAGCTCTAATGTGGAGCCCATTTGCTGGCACGGCCCAGGGTGTAATCTATGTTCCTTTCGGCCAGGACCGCGGCTGGATCATGGCCATCGACGCTTCCACCTTGAAAGTGCTCGCAACTTTCTGTACTGCTCCCAACGTGACGCTTAGCGGCAAAGGGCTGTCGGGACTTTGGGGAAGCGGTGGCGCCGTCGCAATGGACTCGTACGGAAATCTTTACGTCGTCACCGGAGACGGTGTATTCGACGTGGACACCGGTGGCGCGGACTATGGCGACACAGTGATTAAGCTGAGCCTGACGTACAACTCAACCAGCAACAGTTACGCATTCCAGGTGTTGGATTACTTCTCGCCTTCCGACCAGACTTGTCGTTACCAGAATGACGTTGATCTAGGCTCGGGATCGCCGCTCATTTTGCCGCCGCAGCTGGGTGCATCGTCTCCGGATCTTGTCTTGCTGGGCGGTAAAGGCTATCCCTGCGACGGCACCATCTCGCCGATCTACCTTATCAACGGCGACAGCATGGGAGAAGCTTCAGGCGTCGATCTGCAAAGCGTTGACGGCCCGGAAGCCGGCTATTTCAGTGCCGGCGCGTACTGGCAGAGCGCGACCACGACCTACCTGTACTATTCGGGATTGAACAGCGAAAACACCGCTCCGGCCGGTGACAACCTGCGTATGTGGACCATGGTCAACGGCCTGTTCAGCCCGCCGACTGCCGTGGCGGAAAGCTCCATGCGGCTCACCACAGGCGCCACTCCTTCCATTTCGGCAAATGGCAACACGAATGGCATAGTCTGGGCCCTGGCCCGGCAGGATCTTCTATCTGTCAAGCCCGGAACCAAGCCGGCAGTCCTTTATGCCTTCGATGCCACCAACGTCGCTCACCTGCTTTATAGCAGCGCCATGAACACGGCGCGCGATAAAGCCGGTCTTAATTCCAAGTATGTGTTTCCAGTCATTGCCAACGGCAAAGTCTACGTTCCAACTCAGACCGAATTGGACGTCTACGGATTGATTGGCAAGTAATAAGAAAATCCCCCAACTATTGCAACGGCAGCCGCGAGGCTGCTGTTGCGCTGTTTGGGGGCACTCGTGAACCGACTCTTTAAGAATAAGAACTTACAAGTTTTTCTGATCCTTCTGGCGTCAATCTCCGCTCATGCCAAAGGAACGCTCTCAAAGCACGTCACCACCTGGCAGGGACTGACTCGTTATTACGCTGTTTACCGCCCTCACTCGCTGGGTGCGAGCCCGGCCATGGTGCTCTTTCTCAATGCTACCTCGCAAAACCCTGCCAACGATCCACCGTATCCGCGCATGCTGCCCTGGGAAACACTGGCCGATCAGTATGGTTTTGTCATGGTCTGGCCAATGTCCAGCTACAACCTAACGGATCAGAGTTGGTATTGGGATTGTTACGAAACCGACTCTACCTTCGCCGTGCAGCCCGACGATTCCGGCTTCCTGCGCTGGCTCATAACATCGTTGCAATCCGAGTACAGTGTCACGCCCAACAAGACTTTCGTTACCGGAATGTCGTCAGGCGCTTTCATGGCGCATCGTGTCGGCGCCGAGTTAAGCGACATCGTAGCCGCCATCGCCCCTGTTTCGGGGATGATTGACATCCATCCAATCGGCCAGGACTTCGAACCGCCGCAACCGACCCATCCCGTTTCCGTGTACGAATTGAATGGCGACGCCGATACGGTCGTCCCTTATTGCGGCGGAACCGGCTGGTTCTGGGGAAAACTTCACGACGATCTGGCCTCAAGCGACGACAGCGTCAACTTTTGGACTTCCGCGAATTCCTGCAGCAAGCGCAGCACGTCCCAAACTCTCTGCACCAACGGAAAGCCTACATCTGGCGTCAATCAACAGATCGCCACCGGGTGCAGTGGCGGCGCGACCGTCATCTTCGAACGCGAAATTAACGTCGGTCACACATGGGTCACCGGTACCGAAGCGAAAATCTGGAACTTCTTTCGCGGCCACCCGCGGCACTGACGTCAGAGCTTTCATCGCCGAGAGCGCCAAGAACTCTCGGCGTACTCGGCGTGCTCCGCGTTAAAGGCCTTTGTCTTTCCAAAAAAATGTCTCAACCCATGAAACGAATTTAATCCTCGCCACACTATGCCCATAGTGGGCCGCTGCGTTCTAGATTGCGAAATTGCTCGGTCATCCACTAGATCCTGATAGGGAAGTGCCTTAGCGTCCGGGGGGAAGCAAAGGGACTTCGGAGCGATGGAGCCGGTACGGGGAAGCGGCTCCTTCGCTCTTCGGGATTTTCCCGGAATTTCTGCGGTAGCGAGAGCCACATGTGACTGTTGCCAATAAGCCTTTGCAGAGGACCCGTCGTACCCGCCTGAGCACCGCCCGGACCAAAATCCAGGCCGCTCACCGCGCCAATAGCCCGGTCCAGTTACCGGAGCCGAAGTGCTACACTGTTCCACACTTCAGCAACTGGGGCCGGCCGTTGCCATTTCACAACTTTGACGACTCCTACCTGCAGCGTCTTCGGCAGGGAGACTTTCGCACGATGGAGCACTTCGTCTCCTACTTTGGCAATTTGCTCCAGTTGAAGTTGCGATCCCGCTTGCGATCGCCACAGGCTGTTGACGATGCCCGGCAGGAAACTTTCAGCCGATTTCTGGTAGCGCTTCGCGAGGATAAAATTCGGCAGCCGGATCGTCTCGGATCCTATGTCTTCTCGATTTGCAAGAACGTATTGCGAGAGGACCATCGGTCGGGGCAACACGACACGCCCCTCGAAGACGGCGAAGATCAGGATTTCCCGGATCGCCGGGTCGATATCTTTGGTTCATATGCGACCAATGAGGCCAAAGAAAAAGTCCGCGACGTGCTGGAGAAACTTCCCGAACTGGACCGGCGCCTGCTCCGCGACGTTTTTCTCGAAGAGCGCGACAAAGACGAGGTTTGCCGCGATTTTGGCGTCACTCGCGATTACCTCCGTGTTTTGCTGTTCCGCGCGAAACAGTCGTTTAAAGCCGTGTATTTGGGGGGATGAGCATCCGGGGACAAGCACCCGGTGGCGTGTACTGACAATTTGTTGAAACGTTTTGGGTCTCTGCATCACTAGTTCAGGTGAGGGGAAATTGATGGACCATCAGGAAGCGGTGCGGCAGAACGCGTCCGAAAGATACCTGCTCGAGGAACTCGATCCCGAACAGCGGGATCAGTTCGAGGAGCACTTCTTCGACTGCCAGGATTGTGCTCTGGACGTGCGTGCCGCGGCGATGTTCGTCGAGCACAGCAAAGACATATTAAGCGAGCCGGAAGTGGCCGTGCCCGTGCGCCAGGCTGCGCCTGCCCCTCCGAACAAAGCCCCGAACAAAACTAAGTTCGGCTGGTGGCGTCCGGCAATCTTCGCTCCGGTAATGGCTCTGCTGCTGGTAGTAGTCGCATACCAGAACCTGGTCCAGGTTCCGCAGTTGCAATCGGCCGCGAACCGGCCCCATGTCTTGCCAGCGATTTCGCTCCACCTTCTTACTTACGGAGATAGTTCCGAACCAATTACCGTCGCTCCCGGCCAAGCCTTTCTTCTGAACCTGATTATTCCTCCAGGACCTCGCTATTCTTATTCCTCATATCAAGTGGACTTGTATAATCCGCAGGAAAAAATCGATTCGTCGCTTCCGATAGGTTCTGCATCCTCGGACGCAACCTGGCCAATTCAGATTCCAGGCGCGAATCGCGAAAGTGGGAAATACAGTCTGGCGGTGCAAGGGCGGACCGCCGATGGGAAACAAGTAGAAGTGGGGCGCAGTTCCTTTGAACTACAAATTCAGAAGTGAGCTCCATCCAGGTGAGCTCAACAAGGAGCGAAAAATATGGCAGCTCGTGCGGACGAACTTTCGATAGTAAGTACAGTGGATCCTTCTGGACAACGCAATTTCGATTACTACGCGGACGCGAACGTATTCGAAGCTAAGGTAAACTTACCGGTCAAACTCAATACCGACGACCAAAATTTTTCCAAAATCAGCGGGGCCCAGCCGCAAAACATCGTCCACACGGTGGCGCCTCTGTCAGCGGACCAGAGATACTTTTCCTATACTTGCGCCTATTCGGAACTCTCGGCGCAATACGATACCGCGAACCAAGGCTACCAAACCACAGCCACCGGAGTCGTCACTGGCCTGAACATTCTTAATGTGCTCACCGCCGACAAGGTGGTGGGACAAATCTCCACGTTTTATCCTGAGGGCGACGCCGTGCCGACGGTGAGTTTCCTGGGAACTCAGTTCCAGAACTTGTGCATCCACGGCCAGCCGCTGGTGCCCAATCAGAATTTGGGTATCTTTGGAGCCAAGCCCGCGAACGACGGTTCCTATTTCGACGATGCGGCCGCGCTGAGCCAAATCTCAGCTCAGTATTACGCGATCGTCAGCAATCCCGCTTTGCCCGCATCCCTCAAATCGCACTATAGCTGGACTCCGGCCACGGCGAACACCACGAACAAATTGAAATGCTCGCTGGCCAACAGCGTTTCCGGTGTGCCGTCAACGGACTCGACGTGCGGAAATGTAATCGTCATGCCGGGTTTCGGCGAGATCTTTCTCGAACAAGTGGAATTAACCCGCACCGCAGATCCTGATTCTCCCGATGGTTATGACTACATGTTTAGCCTGGAGATGATCCGCATAGAGTTGCAAGGGATAGGGAGCGGGACGATCAGGATTGTGGCGCTGGATACGAATGGGTCGGGATCTACGGGACCACATCCCGCACCTCCGTCTAAGCCACCCAAGAAACCGAAGTCGTAGCGTGGACGATTGAGCGCTTCCTCTACCCTAAAGTTGTCATCCTGAGTGAAGCGAAGGATCTATGCATTTTGCCTGCGGCGCCGAAGCTTCGCGGGAAATGCATGGGTCATTCGCTTCGCCAGGATGACAAGTAAATTGTTCGCTCCCACAAAGCGCGGTCTTCAGTGTGACAACTGCGGTAGGCTTGGCACACTGTGGTCGACGGCCCAGCGGATCCTCGCATAAGCTAGATTGATATTCCGCGTCCACTTGCGGATAGAGACCGGGTCTTTAATCTCTCGCGCGATTTCCAGTGCCCGCCGCTAGTAATCAACGGCCGTGAGATACTCGCGTCGGTGCAGATAGACGTTCCCGATGTCGGCCAGCACAACCTGATAATTGTGGCGCGAGCCGCATTCAAGGTCCAACCGCTCTGCCTTGCGGAGCAACTCCATTGCCTTCACGTCGTCTCCTAGCGCCAGATGACACAGTCCAAGTTCGCTCCACACCGTCGCGATCATCACTGGGTACGCAAATTCCTCGAAGATCGCCAAAGACGAATCAAGCCACCCGAGTGCCTCACGATATTGCCGCTGAATCATCAGGTTCTTCCCGATTCCCCAGAGTCCGTGCCCGCGTAAATGCCATCCGTCAACTTTTTCGGAGAGCTCAAGAACACAACGATATTGGCATTCGGACGCGGCGTGTTCTTTTTGTCGAAAAAGTACGAACGCGCGGGCCAAGTGAACATCGCCGAGCAGAAAAAGCAGATCCGCGTTTCGAGCAATCGCCTCCGCTACATCGAATAGCCGATACGAGATCGAGTAGCGACCGAGATAGCCTGTATATGACCCTTGATACATTTTCAGAGTCGCCCAGGATTCGGTAGCAGCGGCATCAGGCGCCGGGTGCGATTCCAGGAACTGAAGCGCATCTTCTACGCGCCCTTGGGCCTCGATTGCGTCAGCCAAAACGAAACGCAGCCCCCAAGCCTCAACGCTGTTGTCTCTGGGGGCAAGCTGGGCTAGCCTTCGTGCGGTGTCTCCGATTGAATCTTGCGTGTCCATTCCCCGTCGCTCTCTCATCTTCAGGAATCGCAGCCGCCCATTCTTGCGGCGATTCCCACGAAGGACCTAAAGAGCTTGCCAACAGCGTCGATGCGCCGGCCAAATGCATTAGGTCCTCGGCCGAAAAGAGCGCGACTCAACATCAGGGTGACAGCCTCCTTGGTTAAAGGGATACATCTGCCAGTCTGCTAATAAGCCGCGCCAGAGTCACAACTTAGTTCAGCTGGCCATAGGAGGCTTAGGCTGTTGGCCGGGCGGCTTGGTGGGGTGGCCCTTACCGTCCGTATCTGCCACCTCCCATGCCTGTGGCTGCGGGTTTTCGGCTGGCGCTACGTGCCGGTTCGCATCGCTGTTAAGGCTTGGCGACGGAGCTGCCATAGTCTTGCCATTGTGCCCAAACAGCAGCACCAAGGAAATAAGCGGACTGATCATACAAATCCTCCTGAGGGGTGGGGTTATACAGATGCCTTTCCCTTTTTCAAGTTAAAATTCAGCGACGGTTGAAACAGCAATGCCAGCCCGCCAACACTTGCGGATTCTACAACGACCTAGATTCATCACGTTAAGCTTGGCAATTGCCTGTCTCCTTTCTTGCTCTAACACTCGTGACCCTAACCTTGTTTACTATCGCGCAGAGCAAGACTACCAGCGGGGGGATATTATAGTCGCCGACAGAGAGGCAGATGACGGATATAAGAATTTCCACACTCTCAATCCTGAGTGGGATTGGCGTTTTATCCTGTTGAAGGCCAATATATTGCACCGCAAAGGACTGGATAGTGAGGTACTCAAACTCCTGGCTTCTGCATCCGAACCCGCCCCGTCTACGGAGACCATTATTCGCAGTGCGCGGCTTCTATGTGTCGCACATACATCGTTGCATCAGTTTGAAGAGGCGTCCCGCAGTTTAGAGAATGCGGAACGGTCCTGTCTTGAATCGAGATCTGACGCCTGCTCTGATATCCATACTGCCCGAGGTGGCCTGGAAATGGCACGCGGCGAGTATGCTCAGGCGCGAACCCAGTTCGAACAGGCATTAGTACTAGCACGAGCCAATAACGGTCGGTACTTGGAGGCACAAGCTCTTCTAAATCTCAGTTGGGTGGCGGACGAACAAGCCCATTTCGATGAGGCCCTATTTTGGGCCGATGCCTCGCGGACAGTCTCGGTACAAGATCACTTTCAAGGTCTTGCGCAGATCGCGCTAGGGAACATTGGTTGGGCTTATTACAAGCTAGGAGATTCACAAAAGGCCCACGAAGCATTTGATGAGGCGGGGAAGGAGGCTGCACGCCTGGGAGACGTGCCTCATCAAATGAGGTGGCTTACAGCTGCCGGCTATTTACTCTTGGACGCTCAGAGTTACAAGGTCGCCGACCAGTCCTTCCAAGATGCCCTCATGCTCGGCCGCCAACTCGAAAGCAAAGGAGATGTCATCAACTCGCTGATCGCTCTGGCCTTCGTTTCCGAGCAAACCGACAAACTCGATGAAGCTAAGCGCTATGCCGACGAAGCTTACTCGATGGCGGTCGCCGATGGCAATAAGCGTGACCAGGTGTATCCCGTCCTCGTCAATGGAAAGATCGCGGCGAAGCGACACGATGTGCCTACCGCCGACAGCGCATTTCGAACAGTTTCCCACTCCCAAGATGCGCCCCCTTTTCTAGAGTGGGAGGCGCAGCGGTCGCTTGCTCGCCTGTACGAAGATCAAAATCAGCAAGCAAAGGCCGACTTCCAATATCGCACCGCGCTAACCACGTTCGAAACGGCGCGTTCAGAACTTCATCACGAAGATTCACGCCTCCCGTTTCTCACCAATGCCACGCGCATCTATGACGACTACATCCACTTCCTGATCTCCCAAGGCAAGACGGACGAAGCACTGCAAGTCGCCGAATACAGCCGCGCCCGAACTTTGACGGAGGGCTTGGGTTTGCTGAAGAAGGGAACTGCCTTCGCTCCCGAGCCGCTGCACGCCCAAGCCATCGCCCGCCGCGCCAACGGCACCATCCTGTTCTACTGGCTGGGCGAGAAGCAATCGTACTTGTGGGTCATCACTCCGCAGACGACACGGTTGTTTCCGCTGAACACATCCTCCGCAGAAATTGACGCGGCCGTTCGCAACTACCGCGCCAAGCTGGAAGGCCCACCGGAAATTCTGGAAGCCTCCAACGACGGCAGCACGCTCTACAAAATGCTGATTGAGCCGGCGCGAGATTTTCTAACGAAAGAAGCATTAGCGAAGAACGACCAAATCTTCGTCATTCCCGATGGCAGCCTGAACAGTCTGAACTTCGAAACTCTGACTCCCGCGCCCAAACACTATTGGATTGAAGACGTCACCATCACCAGCGCCGGTTCTCTGCACCTGCTCGCAGCCGCACGGCCCGCGCCAAAACAACTCGCGGGCAAGCTGTTACTGATCGGCAATCCCGTCTCGCCCACGCCCGCTGGAGTGAACGCAGACAACCCCTATCCCGAATTACCCGACGCTGCCGCCGAAATGCAAAGCATCGAACAGCATTTCCCACCGCAGCAACAAACTGTCTTCGCCCGCGAACAGGCCACCCCCGCGGTGTTTAACAGTCACCCCGAGCAGTTTTCCTACATTCACTTCGTAGCCCACGGCACCGCCAGCCGCACCAGTCCGCTCGATTCCGCCATCATTCTGTCGCGCGATCCGGCATCGAAAGCCGCTAGCGGAGAAGACGACTCCTTCAAGCTCTACGCTCGCGACATCATTCAGCACCCGTTGCACGCTGAACTGGTCACGATCTCCGCTTGTTACGGCGCAGGCAAACGCTCCTACTCCGGCGAAGGTCTGGTGGGATTGTCCTGGGCATTTCTGCGCGCGGGCGCTCACAACGTCGTGGGTGCTCTGTGGGACGTGAGTTCGATCTCCAGCGCTCAACTGATGGACGACTTCTACGGCGAATTGCAAAAAGGAAAAAGCCCAAGTGCGGCCCTGCGCGCCGCCAAACTCAACCTGCTTCATTCCGACAAACCCGACTTCCGCGGGCCGTTTTACTGGGCGCCATTTCAACTCTACACAGGCGCGCAGCAATCGTTCTCGTCAGGCCCGGTCCAAAAATAAACATGCGATAATTACAGTCGGCTAAGAAAGTCTTTTAGCGCGACAAAGAGAACCACGGCTTTTCTCTGCGATCCCCGCGTTCTCGGCGTTAAAAGGTTTCGCTCTAAGCCCGCACTAC
The DNA here is from genome assembly GCA_049584475.1 of Candidatus Sulfotelmatobacter sp. GTDB lineage: Bacteria > Acidobacteriota > Terriglobia > Terriglobales > Acidobacteriaceae > Sulfotelmatobacter. The sequence continues at coordinate 116,779 of JBAUXX010000051.1, forward strand.
TACCGGGCCCCGTAGCTCAGATGGATAGAGCAGCAGTTTCCTAAACTGTTGGTCGGCGGTTCGACTCCGCCCGGGGCCTCCATTTGGCTCAGAAACTCACCCCTCTAGCACCTCTACAGGAAACTCCCTCAAGTACATCGGCAAAGCGCCGGATAGCCAACCCCCGAGCGCTCAGCGAAGTTGTTATTGGGCCTTCTCGTGCTGCCTAAGTGTTCGGGAAGACCTCTTTTTTGCCTAGCTCGGTGCTGCAGGTTGCGTTGCAGAATTTAGATTCCAAAAGGAGGCACATTGGCCGCTCGTCAGCTACCTGATCCGGGTTACAGCCAGAATGATCGAGTAAGCAGCGGCTGCGATGGTTTGGACAACATCCTGCACGGCGGCTTTCCTCAAGGCCGGATCTATCTTATAGAAGGCGACCCGGGCGCCGGAAAGACCACGTTAGCCTTGCAATTCGTGCGTGACGGAGCGGCCAAAGGCGAACGCACTCTCTATATCACTCTTTCCGAATCGGCGGATGACTTGCGGCACGCCGCGCGGTCGCATGGTCTTTCGCTCGATAACGTCGAGATCGTCGAATTGCTGCCCAATGAGAACGATCTGTTTCCTGAGCAACAATACACCGTGTTTCACCCGGCCGAGGTCGAACTTAACGACCGCATGCAGCGCATCGTGAAGGAAGTGCAGCGCGTGCGCGCCGACCGCCTGGTCATCGATGCACTCAGCGAGTTGCGTATGCTGGCCAAGGATCCCTTGCGCTATCGCCGCCAGATTCTATCCTTAAAAGACTTTATGGCAGATCAGGACTGCACCGTTCTTCTGCTCGATGACCGCAGCTCGCGCCAGCCCGATGTGCAACTGAACAGCATTGTTCACGGCGTAGTCAGCATGGACAAATCACCGCGCGAGTATGGCAAGACGCGCCGGCAGGTCGAAGTCGTCAAGTTGCGCGGAACGTCCTATCGCGAAGGATTTCACGATTACGGAATCATAACTGGCGGTGTAGTAGTATTTCCCCGGCTCGTCGCGGCCGACTCGCGCAACGATGAGCCACCAGAACCCATTTCCAGCGGAATCTCAGAACTCGACGCCTTGACCGGCGGCGGTCTTGATCGCGGTACCAGCACTCTTTTGATTGGCCCCGCGGGCTGCGGCAAAACGACTGTCGCCGTTCAATGGGTCACTACAGCGGCCGCGCGCGGGGAATCCTCCGTAATTTTCAGCTTTGAAGAAGGCCCACAAACTATGATGGCCCGCGCGACCGGCCTCGGAATCGATATTCGCCCGCACCTTGCAACCGGTAAAGTCACTATCCAACGAATCGATCCCGCCGAGTTGTCGCCAGGCGAACTGGTAGCAAGCGTGCGAAAGCACGTCGAAGAAGAAAAGGCCAGCATCGTCGTCCTCGACAGCCTGAACGGATATTTGCAATCCATGCCGGGCGAGCAATTCCTGGCCGTGCATCTCCATGAGCTTCTCGCATACCTCAATAACTGCGGCGTGCTCACCTTGATGGTTCTTGCTCAGGCTGGGACAATCGGCTCGCCATTGCATAGCGCGGTTGACGTCAGCTATCTCGCCGACAACATATTGCTGTTCCGCTACTTTGAGAGCCAGGGCGAAATTCGGCAGGCCATCTCTACCATCAAAAGGCGCAGCGGAGGCCATGAGCGCACGATTCGCGAACTCAAAATGGGCCCCGATCGGATCAGGATTGGCGGACCGCTGCACGATTTTCAGGGCGTGCTTAGCGGAACCCCAACATTCCTCGGTGGACTCAAGCCCAACTGATTCGCGATCATGACAACTACCCTCCAAACTGATTATCGCGTGCTGGTGCTGGCCCCGTTTGGCAAAGATGCCGAGTTGCTCTCTAAGGTGCTGGAGCGGTCGGGAATCCCGATCGACGTCGTTGACGCTGTGTCCGCCATTGCCCGCCGCGTCAGCGGTGGCGCCGGCGCCGCGATTGTCGCTGAGGAATCGTTGACCGAGCAAGCCATTGAAACGCTGGGCCACAGTGTGGCCGCGCAACCCCCCTGGTCTGATTTTCCCATTATCGTTCTTACCAGTGGCGGAGCCACTACGCCCCACACCGAAATGATGGTTCGCTCCCGAACTCCCATGGGAAACATCACTCTAATTGAACGGCCCGTACGCCCAGCTACGATCATCAGCACCGTCCGTACCGCGATCCGTTCACGCCTCCGCCAGTACCAGATTCGCGATCATCTTCAGGAGCGCGAACGGGTCGAAGAGGAATTGCGCCAGGCACACGATGAACTTGAATCTCTGGTGGAAAAACGCACCGTCGCCGTGCGAAAGCTTTCCGCCAAACTGATGCGAGTGCAGGATGAAGAACGCAGGCGCGTTGCCCGCGAACTTCACGATGGCTTGGGCCAGTGGCTGGCAGCGGCTCAAATCAACATCGATATGGCGTTGACCGGCAATCGCGACAATCCCCGGTCCATGCTTCAGGAAACGCGCAAGCTCATCGATCACGCCGTGTGCAGTATTCGCACCATGTCTTACCTCCTGCATCCGCCCCTGCTCGATGAAGCCGGTTTTGAGGCGGCGGCGCACTGGTTTATCGAAGGCTTTGCCAAGCGTACCGATATGAAGATTCAGACGAACTTTTCGCGGCTCGACGAGAGGGCGGCGGGAAAATCGAGAATCGATCGTATGCCCGAACCCGTGGAACTAGCGTTGTTCCGCGCCCTTCAGGAAGGTTTGACCAATGCGCATCGCCACTCCGCCAGCGCCAGCGTGGATGTGAAATTCCAGCGCTCTTCCGATCGCGCTGTTCTTGAAGTTCAGGATTTTGGCCGGGGCCTTCCGCAAGCGGTCATGGAACGCTTTGAGCGGACCGGTACTGGGTCCGGAGTAGGGCTCGGCGGTATTCGCGAACGCATGAAGGAGCTCGGCGGAAATTTCACGATTTCCAGTACCAATGCAGGAACTCGCTTATGTTCCACGGTCCCGTTGTCTGAAGATCACCCTCGATCCAAAGTCCCGTCATCTGGCGAAACCGGTGATGCCTCTTCCTTAAGAATTCCAACGAGTTCTTAAGGAAGCATTCTTGCGCAAAAAACCCTCCCGCGTCGGAGTCAGCGGGAGGGCGTTCGCAGATGGACCCGTTATTCCTTGTCGTACACCGCCGTGGTACTGGTCTTCTTCCCGTTGGAATCCATGCTGCTGGATGTGACGGTGCGAGTCTTTCCGTCTGCCGCAACCACAATGCGTCCAGTGATTACAGACTTGCCATCCTTCTTCACCGTGAACGTCATCGCGTGATCGTTAACCTTCTTATACGAACGCATGTCCGACGCCGGATCGCCCGTGACCGCGTAATCTTTGCCATCGATTTTTCCGGTCCACTCGTCATGAACAGGTTTGCCGTCAGCACTGACGCCGTCAATTGTGACTTTCACGCTATCGCCGGCAGCCTCATAGGTCACCGTACTGTTTTTCCCGCCACTGGCGCTCAGTTTTGATTTGGCTTCGTTCAGTTTCCATGTGCCCATGTAGACGTCGCTGGCAAAGCAAACGGCTGCTCCCGCCAGGCAAAGCAATAGAGCTAGTGCGATAGTTCTCGGTTTCATACACGCCCCTTTGATTGAAGTTGATTCTTACGGCGCGCCAATTCTAGTGCCGGAGAGCAGATTCAGCAAATCGCTCAGTTTGAACGTTGCGAGAATGCATAGCGAGGCGTCCTCCCGAGCGGAGCCGTTCTTCAGTCGGAGAGAGGGATCTCGCGGGCGCCAAGCCGCACTTCACTGTACGAAGATATTCTCGGCCCGTTGGTAAAACGCGCGGCGTCGGGATGACCGCTACGGCGGGCTCAATCTTTCTAATTCCGGTGCCAGTGCATCTCCCAGCCCAGATATCGCACCGCGGCCTCATGGACAGCACCAGCCGTAGTAGAGAAATTTGCCGCGACGTGGTGCTCAAAACCGCTCTCGCAAATATAACGAAGCAGTTTTTGCAGGTGCGGGATCTGCACCACACCGACGCCGCCAAAAGTATTCAGAGCGTCGCTGGTAAATTCGCCTTCGCCAACATACCCGCGAATCACACCAGCGGTATCGTCGGTAGAAAAACGCGCATAGCTCATCGCTCCCGGTTTCACGCGGCCGACAACGGTGCCGTAGGTATTTTCCTTGCCCACGGTTCCGGCGATGATCTCCTGGAAGTCCATGCGGACGTCCTGAAAGAAATGCTTCGGCAGGTTGCTGCAATGGAAGCAGACTGCTTTATTAGGATCGTCGCCGTAGTTATTATTCCAGTCGAGCAGCGCACTGGGAGTTTCCGAAGCCAGCGCCAGCGCGTGCATGCTCAGCGTTCCGCACACATCCACTTCGCACGCTGCAGGGAGCAGGTTGTTGCTCATCATGCTCATGACCGTGCAGGGAACCACGCCAAAATACTCTTCCATCGAGGTCCAGCACTGCACCGCGCTGATCTTCACATCGGTGGCCTTCATCCAGTCGTCAATCACGAATCCAAGCTTGGCCATCTTGATCAGCGCGACGGTTGGAACGGACCCCGTGGAAACATACTTCCGAATCTCAGCCAGCTTGGCTTCAACCCCGGCATCGTCATCTTTCAACCGTCCGATGCGGCCAAAGACTTCCGAGAGATCAAGCGTTTCCGTCGAAATCCCAGAGGCTTCCAGCAGTTTTTCGCTGTAGCGTACGGTATTGAAAGCCGTAGGCCGCGCTCCGATACTGCCGATGCGCAGATTCCGCATGCCGTTGACCACGCGGCACACGGCAGAAAACCAGGCCAAATCTTTTTCAAAAGTCGCGGAGTCCAGACTCTCGGTATGCAGAGTCGTCAGCGAGTAGGGAATTCCGTACTGCCGCAGATTATTGCAGGCGGACATCTTGCCGCAGAAGCTGTCGCGGCGATGCAGGATGGTCATGTTTGCCGCGTCATCGGGCGTCGCCTGCACCAGCACTGGCACACCGAGCCGTGCCAGTCGCAACGTGTCGGCTATCGCGCGCTCGTCGCCAAAGTTCGGCAGAGAGACGATTACGCCATCCAGTCGCTCGCGATTCTTCTGAAACAAAGCGGCGCAGCGTTTGGCCTCTTCATGGGTTTCTACCGCGCCATGCTTGCTGTCTTCCGGGCTCATCACCACGCAATCGATGCCGGCCTTGGCCAGCGCCTGCATGATTTCTTCGCGCCCCGTTTTTGCCAGTTGGTCGGGGAAAAATCCACGGTTGCCAACGATGACGCCCATCGTCATCTTCTTAACACTCATCAAGTCTCTCCCAGAAAATTCGCTAAACTATCCTCGTGCCCGCGAAGGAGCATAGTGCCAGCAGTAGAAAGCGCCAATGAGAGTCAGTAACCCGCCCCACCATGCGCTGGCGTGAAGGCTAAACAGCACCACCTGCGCTTCAGGTGCCGGAGGGTGCGCGACCTCATAGAGTCCCGCGCCCAGAATAAGAATGCCGTTCACCAGCAGCGACAGGCCGATGAAAAACCAGATCGAAACCGAACGTCCTGTTGTTGTCATAAGGGCCGCCTACCAGAAAATTATGTTCAGAATTACAAATACAGCCGCCACCACACCTGCCCAGAAAATAGGCTTTTGGTAAAGCGGGACATTCTCTATCTTAGGAATCGCCGTCTGCCCGTACACCAGGCCAGTCAATTGGCTATCCGGTATGGGCTTGGTTGCCAGACTCACCACCACTGTTACAGTCACGCAAATCAAGAACGACCACAGCGCCTGATACATATCCTGCGCCAAAGCTTTCGCATGAGGAGACAACGCAACGTAACGCAACGCCGAAGGGTCTTCTTTCACCCAGGCCCACATGCTGACGGAAGAAAGCGTTCCACACAACAATCCCCAGAATCCCCCTGGACCGGTAGCGCGCTTCCACAGCATTCCGAGTATGACCGTTCCAAACAACGGAGCAATGAAGAAGCTGAACAACGCCTGCACATAGTCCATGATGCTGGCCGACCGCATCACCAGATACGCCGTCCCCACGCTGATCAGCACGCCGATGATCGTCGTCCAGCGTCCCATGTTTACATAATGGTGGTCGCTGCCCTTGCTGTTAATCAACGGACGGTAGATGTCATAGGTCCACACCGTCGTAAATGCGCTCACATTCCCAGCCATTCCGGACATGAAGCCGGCAATCAGCGCCGTAACGCCGAGGCCCAGCAACCCAGGCCCGCAGTATCGCGCCAGCATGAGTGGGAGAACATCGTTGTAACTGTAACCGTGAGTTACGGTCGCTACCGATTCCGGGACCAGCTTCATGGGCAGTAAGCCCAGACCCAGCAATCCGGGCACGATCACAATGATGGGCACCAGCATCTTGAATCCGGCTCCGATGATGGGGGCCAGTTCCGCGCTGCGCATATCCTTCGCGGCCAGAATGCGCTGCACCACGAGAAAGTCCGTGGTCCAGTAGCCCATCGAAATAACTGCGCCCAGTCCAAACACAATGCCGGTCCAATGAATTCCCATGGGATTGTCGGAGAACGACCCCAACCCGGCCCACATGTGAACATACTGTTCCGATGCTCTCTGCGCGATCAGCACCTTGAGGTTGGACCACCCACCCGCCTCATACAATCCGAGAATCGGAATCAGCAGCGCGCCCGCCCAGATAAGAAAAAACTGCAACACTTCGTTAAATATGGCCGAGCGCAAACCACCCAGCGTGACGTAAATAGCCACCGTCAGCGACGACACCCAGATGCTGAAATTGAGATCCCATCCCAGCACGATCTGCATGACCTTGGCCATGGCAAACATGTTGACGCCGCTCATGAGCACCGTCATAAACGCAAAAGAAACTGCCGACAGAGCCCGCGCCGGTTCACCGAAACGCAGTTTCAAATATCCCGGCACCGAGTGCGTTTTCGAGATGTAATAAAACGGCATCATCACCAGCGCCAGAAACAGCATCGCCGGGATGGCTCCCACCCAATACCAATGCGTTGCCAGAATTCCGTACTGGTAAGCTGATCCCGCCCACCCCATCAATTCAAGCGCGCCCAGGTTCGCGGAAAGAAAACTCAGGCCGGCCACCCACGCCGTCATCTCCCGCCCGGCCATAAAGAAGTCTTCCCCGGTGTTGGCTTGGCCTTTGAGGTAGAACCCAATCGCAAGCACCAGGATGAAATAGAAAGCGACGATGACCATGTCCACCGGAGCAAGGTGAACCAGGCTGTTGGAACTCAGTAAGACAAAGGCTAGCGTCATTGGGTCTTGACCTGTCCGTAGTAGGCGTTCTTCCCGTGTTTGCGCAGAAAATGTTTATCGTGCAACTCGCGCGGAAGCGGCGGGGTTTCCGCATGAATGGCAAGCGTATGGCATGCCATCCGTGCCACATATTCCAAAATTACGGCGTTATGCGCCGCGTCTCCCGCGCTCGGTCCCCAGCAGAACGGCGCATGTCCAGCCACTAGCACCGCGGGAATGGCGTCGGGGTCGATCTTCTCAAACAATCGGCAGATGGCTAATCCTGTTTCGAGTTCGTAGTCGCCGGCAATCTCTTTTGCGCTGAGTTTCGCCGTCACAGGCACGGAACCATGGAAATAATCCGCATGAGTCGTACCAAAACAGGGAATCGGCCGCTCCGCCTGCGCCCAGGCAGTCCCATATTCCGAATGCGTGTGCGCAACCCCGCCAATGTTAGGGAAGTGTTTATATAGCTCGATATGCGTCGGCAGATCCGACGATGGCCGGAGATCGCCCTCAACAATCTTCCCTGACAAATCGGAAATCACCATGTGCGCGGGAGTAAGTTCCTCGTAACGCACGCCGCTCGGCTTAATCGCTACTAACCCCTCGCCGCGGTCAATGCCGCTCACGTTGCCAAACGTATAAAGGACCAGCCCTCGGCGCACCAGTTCCAGGTTCGCTTCCAATACCTGTTCCCGCAATGTCTTGAGCCGCATGAGTCTTGGCGATTGTAAGGGCGAGCCGCCTCCGCGCGAAATAGAAAACGTTTACGTTATCGTTAACGTAATCGCTCATTTAACCGGAGGCTCTTGTTTTTGTCAAAGTTATTCAACGGTGGCTAGCGGTCTGATTTGAATTTTGTGATTACTTGGGTGAAGGCGTCATCCCGACGCCCCGCGTTCTACCAGCGGGGCGAGGGATCTCGCGTGTAGCGAATGTTTGAGTTGGGTCAGGACGACGCCCCGCAAAATATCGTGGCAAACCGCGCACAAAAACAAAGGGCGGGCCCGAGTCTCAGCTCGATCCCGCCCCTGTTGTTGGAATATTTATCGGACTGCCGTCGTTAAACTCCAGCCGCCGCCGCTCGGGTAAGTGGAACGGTGCTGAAAGCCTCAACCGCGCGCGCAAAATAAGTAACGTACGAACGGTGAACTCCATACATCACCGGGAACACAGCCAACGCCGCTCCCCAGCCAAGATGGTGATCCACAGTTTGCATCATGGCCGCCATTCCCGCGCTAATGACAAAGTACGGGAATGAAAGATGCGCCAGGTTTTTCCAGACGCTCACCACATCTCCCTGATCGTTCAGCGCGATGATGGCAGCCACCGGAACGGTCTGGCCCAGAAACATTGTTCCCGCGGCCATTGCGATCGCCAATTGCGCCGGTGCCCACGCCACTCCCTGCAGAGAATGAAACAGTAGTCCAGCCACCGAACTGGCGTAGGCCATCATGCTGACATTGAAAACCATTTGCTGAGCTTTCAACTTCATGCCACGCTTGGGCCAGCACTGCACCATGGTTGAGACGCAGGCGATCAAGACCGCTTCGACTGCGCTGAGGTTAACGACCGCGGCCAACAGAAAAGGCAGGTTGACCGACATGTTGCCTTCGAGCCCCGGCAGTTTCACCTTCATCCGCGATGTTGCCGCAGCCAGGGCCAGCAGGCCGAGCGCGTAGTACGGATGCAAGGTGTGACTCGCCAGTCCGGCGAAGGTGGCGCTGCCTGCTGCTGCTAAGGTCATCGCGCCGATGAATGTTTTGGTTTGTCGTGTATTCATGATTTTTCTCCTTTCGTGTGATTACACGACAAGTTATTGTTCACCCACGATCGTCGCCAGAGCCGCGTCAGTACTGAACACCGCCGTGCCCCAGACTACGCTGTCGGCCAAGTCCGAAGTCGATCCCCAGACCACGCTAAAGCCGGTCATCGTGCTGCTGCCCCAGACCACCGAAGATCCCCACACCACTGAGCTTCCGGAACAGTTCGATCCCCACACCACTGACGTTCCCCACACCACCGACGAACCCCATACCACGGAGTTGCTGGCTACGGCAGAAGTTCCGTTGGAAAGCGTCACTTTCCTGGTCGAGGAGTTGTAAACGGCGGTCGGAGATGCTGCCGATCCGACTGTTGCCGGTGCCAGGTCGGTGTTGCTGAATGCGGCTCCGACATCTAAGTAGCCCGCGCCGACCGTGAACATATCGTAGTAGGAAGTGTAGGTCTGCCCGGTCGTGGGATCGGTAGCCACGGTCGAGGTGGGGAAAGTTTTGTATGCGGTCTTCATCAGCCGGGCCTTGATCTGGTCCGGAGTAAGCGAAGGACTCGCCTGCAACAGCAGGGCTACCGCGCCGGCCGCAGCCGGAGTCGCCATGCTGGTGCCGCTCAGCGTGAAGTAGTTGTTCCCGTAGCCGCTGATCATGTTCTCCGGAAATTCGTTCGCCAGCGTGCTGCCCGGAGAAGAGAGAGAAACCACAAGATTGCCCGGAGCAACCAGGTCAGGCTTCACAATGTGGTCATAAGTCGTCGGTCCCTTCGAGCTGTAACTCGCAATCTGATCGTCGGTGCGGGGGAAAGTTCCCATCGACTTCATCGCTCCGACCGTGAGCACCAGCGGATCGTTGCCCGGAGCCGAAATCGTTCCGTATCCGTCGCTTCCGTTCACGCTGATGCGCCCGTAGTTGCCGGCAGCCACGACGACGACGATCCCCGCTTTCCAGGCCGATTCCACTGCCTGGCAGAGAGGATCTTTCGCGTAGCCTTCATACACTGCCCGTCCCAGCGACAGGTTGATCACACGGATGTTGTAGGTGCTCTTCAACGCGATGGCGCGTTGGATAGCCGCGATCACGTTGCTGTCGGTGCCATTGCCATACTGGTCCAGCACACGAAGATCGATCAAATTCGCATTTGGCGCCGTGCCAACGTATTGCTGGCCCGAAACGTAACCGCTGCCCGCAATGATTCCGGCAACGTGCGTACCGTGACCGTAAGTGTCGTAGACCACCGCGCCCTGAGCGTTCTTCACGCTCGTTCCGGTGAAGTCCTGATGATAGAGCACGCGCGAACTGCCGGTGCCCGTCGTCGGATTCAGGAAATCGACGTGATTCGGATTGATGCCGCTGTCGATTACCGCCACCCCAACTCCGGTTCCCATGTAGCCGTTTTCCAAAGTATTGACGGCGTTGATCGCTACGTCGGTATAGTCGTCCATACCCTTCAGCGGATGGTCGACGCTTACGTCCTCGACGTCAGCATCGTTTTCCAGGGCGGCCAGCGCGCTGACCGGAACGGAGAACGCTGCGCCCTTGACCAGATCCAGTCTGGAAGCGAGGCGTCCGCCGCGGCTCTGCAGCCGCGCCAGCGTTTCCGCCTGCGGCGATTGCTTGTATCGCACAATGACTTTGACGTTCTTGTTGTCTCCCAGGCCCTGTCGCGCCTGCAAGAGCTGCTCGTTGAGTTCAGCTGTGATTCGAGGCGAAAGCCGCGCGGTGTGTTCGGCCCGGTCGAACTCCTGGGCGAACGCCATGTCCGCGACCAGAATCAGAGCCAGCGCCGCCAGGCGCTTACCCCATGCAGCACTGCGCCGCTCTCCCCGATTCGGCTTAGTTTTCTTTGTATGCTCCATACATCTCACCCTTTCTCGTGCCTTTCGTTTTCGGGATCCGCAACCTGAGCCAGACTTCGCCCCCGAATCCAGTCCTGATATTGCACGAGCCGGTCCAATCGCATGCTTTGTATCGCATTGATATTGCAGCTGCTTACACAAACCCCGCGAGGTCCTCCGCGGGCCAATCTGTCTCCTGCCCGCAAGCGCGGGCCAGTTTGTCCCGTGCACAGAAATTGCACATGACTTTGGTTCGACCGGGGTGATTACCCTTTAGGGATATCTGTCGTGTCCGGAAAGTCGTGGAATAAAGGAGTGGTTGCTTTGAAAGGGCGCGGCTTCAGCCGCGCCGCAGAAACGATTCGGAAATGGCGGCTTTAGCCGCTGAAGGACTTACGTGACTACATCTCTCTATCTACACGTCGCACAAATCCACCGCCTCGCGCAACGACACTCGCGGATCGCCCGTCGGCACAAATTCGTGCGCCACGTAGCCCTGAAATCCTGAATCGGCTATGCCGCGCATCACGCCATCCCACTGCACTTCCTGCGTATTGTTCAACTCATGCCGTCCCGGCACGCCGCCCGTGTGGAAGTGGCCAATCCATTGAATATTCTTTCGGATCGTCGCGATCAGGTCACCTTCCATAATCTGCATGTGGTAAATGTCGTACAGCAGCTTCACGTTTGGCGAATTCACTTCGCTGACCACGCGCACTCCCCATGCCGTGTGATCGCACATGTAATCCGGATGGTCGCGCTTGCTGTTCAGCAACTCGATGCAGATGTTTACTCCATTGTCTTCGCCGATCTTCTTGATGCGATTCAGCCCGACAATCGTGTTGCGCGCGCCTTCGTCATCTGGCATTCCTTTGCGCGTCCCGGAAAAAGTAATCACATTAGGCACGCCCGCCTTCGCCGCTTTCGGAATGTTCGTGCGAAGCGCCTGCTCGATCGCGGCGTGATTCTCCGTGCGATTCAACGCGCTGCCAATGTCCCCGCCGCCCGCATATCCCATGGTGCAAATGATTCCATGGCGGCGCGGCACTTCGTACTCGTCAGGCTGCAAAAGATCGACGCCCTTCAGCCCAATGCTCGCGGCATAAGCGCTCAAGTCTTCCAGCGGAATGTCTTTGTAACACCAACGGCTCACCGACTGATGAATACGACCTTTGCGTGCCGGCGAAACCGTGTCGGCCACCGCATTCGAATTTGCCAGGCGCATCGCAGCGGCGCCCGCAAGCGACGACTTTAATAGGGAACGACGAGTCAGGCTTGGCATAGGCAGCCAGCTTAGACGCTGGCGCGTTATTTCACAAGGATTCTGTTTCCAGAAAAATGCGGTTGACCCCAATGTCGGTATGGCGTACATTGTACGTACATTCTGTTATTTAGTGTCGCAGGTCGATTATGACGAGTTCCGCACAAAACAAACGCAGCGAAAGGCTTAATGTTCGCGTCAGTGGGAGTGAAGCCCGCCTGATCCGGTTAGGAGCTGAGCACAGAGGCGTGAATATCACAAATTTCATCCTGGAAAGCGCCTGTGTACGCGCCGAACAGGCGATTGCCGACGCGAGAACGTTCACCCTGAGCGCCAAAGACTGGAAGAAATTTACCGAGGCGCTCGATCGGCCAGCTCGCATCAATTCCAACCTCAAAAAACTCTTCTCCCAGGCCACAGTTCTCGATAAGAACAAATGAGCCATTCCGGTTCGTCCCTGTCGAACGTGGAGGCACTGTCGGAAGTCCACAACCTGAGCCGCTTCGATTGCGGCGGACACGAATCCCTCAACGATTGGCTGCGGCGCTTTGCTCTCTTAAACCAAAAGAACGACGCGGCCCGAACCTACGTTGTCCACCGGGATGGTTTCGTCGTTGGATACTATTCCGTCGCCGCCGGCAGCGTGTCCCTGGAGGAAAGTCCCAGTCGCATTGCCAAGGGCTTGGCCCGGCATCCTATCCCGGTGATCCTATTGGCACGGCTTGCGGTTGATCGAGCGGAGCAGGGAACAGGATTGGGCAAGGCGATGTTGAAAAATGCTCTACAACGCATTGCCAATGCAGCGGACATCGTAGGTGCGCCCGCGGTACTCGTTCACGCCATCGATGAGCAGGCAAGAAAATTTTATCTGCACTTCGGTTTTGAGCCCCCTCCGGTCCACGAAATGCACCTTATGTTGCTGATGAAAGATCTGCGCAAGGCTTTGCCGCCTTCGGCCTAATATCCCAGGATTTGTTTGATTCGTTGCGGGTGATTAATGAGGCCCTGGGAAGGGCACGACTTCAGTCGTGCCGTTAAGCGCAAAAAAAGACGCGGCTTTAGCCGCTGAGGCCGGCGATCCAGCGGACTTAATACCCGGACGTGGCTCCGTTTGCCCCTTTTAACGAGGAGTCATCCCGAAGCCTCGCGTTTTCACCATCGGGGCGAGAGCCTGCCCTGAGCTTGCCGAAGGGGATCTCGCGTGAAACAGATTCAAACTGAGCACGAATCAGCACCCTATCGCCCTGACTCCTTCTCTCCCGCCTGAAACTTCGTCCACGGACCCGCCTTCATATCGTGCAGCAACGGTTTTTGCCACGCATATTCCGGATGGTGCTCCAGAAAATCCGCCGCCAAAAAGTCCGCCCCGCAAGGATGTCCCGCCCGCGCCACGAAGCTCATATTCGCTGCCATGGTGCTGTCCGTAGCTTTACCCTGCACCGCGCCGCCGGGATTGTACGCATCCCATCCCCACTGCTTTACTCCCCGCGACGAAGCATCGACATGCCCACACAACGCCCGCTCACCAGTCTGCTCCTTCTTCTCGAAGCTGTCGAAATGATCCGCCAGAAACTCCTCCGCCATCTCCACATCAATCGTTCCCTTGGCCTGCCGCACCATCTCATCCGCACGCGCATGCCGCGCATTCATCGAAGAAGACGCATCATTCGAATCGAAGCCGTCAGCCTCCTCTCGAATCAGCTTGGGATCGCGCGGAAAATTCGAGCTGACAAAATATCCTTCTTTCGTACGCCAGAGCGGAGTATTCTTCAGCCCCAACTCCAGATAAGCAATCTCCCCGGTCTTGCGGTCGCCAATCAGCCAGTCGTTCGCATAGCCGCCGTTATTGCCGTCCTTAATAATGCGCACGTAGTCGTCGATTCCGTCGGCATATTGCAGCGCCTTGCGCGATCGCATGAACTCCGGCTTGCCCTTCGGATCCCACCCTTCAAACTGCGTCATCGTAGTTTCCGTAATCATAAGCCCCGCGGAATTCACGCCAAAATCGTCGTCGCTGGTGATCACGCCGGGAAATCCATCCATCAGAATCCGGTTGCCGTGCTCGGGCGCGATATCGAAGATCACCACCCAGCGCTCGCCCGCCAAATAGCTGGTCCAGTTGTTGTGCGCAATCACAATCTTGTGATCCTTCGTATAGCTCCCAGTCGCAATAAAAGCGCTGCAATTCCCGGGCGCTGCCAGTTTCGGGTTCTTGGACGATTTCTGCTGCTTATTCAACCACGGCACGTAATAGTCCGGAACTTCCTCAAACGCATTCAGCGCCACAATGTCGTAAACATCCAGATCGCCGCCGTGCGCCTTCACGCCATCGGCAATGCCCTGAAGCTCTTGCTGATATTCCGCATCAATGTGCGGCCACAACATTTCGCGTGCCGTCTTGCGGTAAAACTCCCAATCGCGCTTCGTGGTGTGCGTGTCGAATAATTTGATGGCGGCGAAAGCATCCGCAATCTCCGGTTCCAGAAGATATCCGTGCTGAAATCCAATGTCCGAAGGCGATCCCTCCAGGTGAACGTAAGTCCAACCTCCCCGCTGAAATCTGTACGCCTTCTGCAATCGCGCATCGGACGCCCCCTGCGCCGCGCACACGGCAGTCAAGCCCAGCCCCACTATCCATGCCGCAAGAACAAGCCCCAATCCTCTGACTCTCATCTCATCTCCCTGGTCACTGTAAGCATATCGGCCTGCAATTCTAACGCAGACACTCCGGAGGTTAGTAATCTCTGGCGCAACACATCGTCCCCGCTTTAGAGGCGCAGAAATTGAAAGAGGATTGAATCCGGCGGGAATGAGCTTTTTGCCTAGCAGGCTGCTGAAAGCTAGGAATGGGCCGGCCGCATGGAGGGCGCACCAGTTCATTATGCCCTGTGATCGTCGAAGGGCGTTATAAGCTACTTGTCATTCCGAGTCGCCGCAAAGCGGCGGCGAGGAATCTGCTTTCCCCTCGGCGTCTAAATCAAACTCAGCACCGACCGCACTGCTTCCGGCACAACCGCGCGAATCACTGCCTGTCCCACATTCGTCACAATGGGATACGCAATAACCGCCGCCGGTATGGCCAGCCACATCCACGTTTTCGCCGACAAATTTTTGAAGTACGACTTCATACATCCTCACAGGTAAAGGTACGCAGCCAACCGAAACAAAGTTCCCTCGTACGAAGTCTCAAGGTTTCAAAGTTTCAAGGTTTCAAAACATACCGTCCGGGCCTTTTGCCGCACCTTGCAACCCTAAAACATTGAAACTTTGCAACTTTGAAACCTGTAGCTCAAACCCGCATTAGTGTTATCCTTACCCCGTCATGGGCATGCCGAGTCTGCTGCGCAAAGTCTTCCTCGTCGACCTTCTTCAGGGACTGAAGGTCACCTTCATGTATCAGGACCCCAAGGAAATCTATACCGAGCAGTATCCCCTGGAGCGTCCGCAAGTCGCCGAGCGCTATCGCGGTGCCCCGCGCCTCAACGTCAATCCCGATACCGACGAGACCATGTGTATCGCCTGTGACCTGTGCGCCGTCGCCTGTCCCGAAAATCTGATCGTCGTTTCCAGCGCCCGCAACGAACACACGCGCCGCAAGGAACTCACCGACTTTACTTACGACTTAAGCCGCTGCATGTTCTGCGGCCTCTGCGAAGACGCCTGCCCCGTCGACGCTCTCGAGCTCACGCAGGATTTCGAACTCGCCAGCTACACCCGCGAAGGTTGGATCTGGGATCGCAAAACCTTGGAAAAAGGTCCGCAGCCCACGCAGTATAAGAAGTGACCGCACCGCAACAAAAGATATTCGTATCAGGGCACGCGTTTACAGGCAGCGTAAACCCGATCGATTCGTTACCAGAACGGGAAGGGCACGAGTTCACTCGTGCCGCCAAACTATTGAAATGACTCACGCGCTTTAGCGTCTGAGGTTCGCTATTTTGCCGGCGAAAAGATTTCTGTGCGCCTTTAGGCGCTGAACTCTCAACCACAATGGGCCTATTCGACGCTTTCCGCAAAGAAGAAATCACCGCCACCAAGGTTCTGGTCTGCCAACTCGGCTCCAGCTTCGACGAACCCCTAAAATCCGACCTCCGCGTCTACAAGCGTTTCTATCCCGCGACCTCCAACGTCACCTTCAATTCGATCGCAGATCTCCGCAGCGCGCTCAGTCAAAATTACGACGTGCTCCACCTGTTCTGCGAGATCACCCCCGACGGCGCAATCGCCGACCCCTCCGGCGCCCGCATCACAGGCGCAGAACTCCTCTCCGCAGCCGCCTACGCCAACACAAAACTCCTCTGGATCGGCAACGACAATCCTCAGCCCGCCTACGACGCCGCCTTCAAAACCAAATCCATAAAGATGAACGTCGTCCTGACTCTCCGCCGCCTGGGTTCGAACACTTCACTCTTCCTCGATAACCTCCTCACCCAAATGTCCTCCGGCCAAACGCTCGCCAAAGCCTGGGACATCGCCACCCACCCCGAAGGCAAATCCGTCCAACCCGACATCCCTCACACCATCTCATCGCTCAACCGCGGCGCAATCATCCTGCGCTAGAGTCGAATATCACGGGAAAACCGCCTTCTCCAAGCGAGAAAACGGCCTTCTCCAAAGAAGACAGCCATCTCCAAAATGGCCGGGAAATCTTGTCATTCCGAGCGCCGTCAGGATGATTCGCGAAGCGATCATCCTGCAAGCCGAGGAACCTGCTGTTCGCTTCCACCGTCGCACCCGCATGTACTTCCGCATCCGAGCCCCCATCTCCACTCCCGGCGTCATCCCGAGCGTAGCCGTTCTTCAGGCGGAGCGAGAGCCTGCCCTGAGCGAAGCCGAAGGGGGATCTCGATCTCGTGTCTGCTGGTTGATTGGGCTCTTGCCGTCGAAATTGCTCGACCGCGACCCGCAACTCGCGCGCACAACCAAATCATCCTAACGATTGCGCCACCTCACCCGCATGTACTTCCGCGTTTGACTCAGCCCGTATAATTTAAATGAGAAGTTAATTCATTCAACTCGGGCATTTTAGGCGGAGCCTCACAGCTCCGCCCTTTTCATTTGCGCCAAAATTCCCGATTCGGAACGGATCGAACTCCGCAGGAGCCGTAAACAATGCCGCGCCAAAAGAAATCCGCCAATCAGAACTCCACCACCACCTCAACCCCGCGCCCCAACACCAAGCGCACCGGAGAGCGTTCCGAAGCCGCCTTCCTCGCCCGCGCCCTCGGCCTCCACCTATCCATCGCCAAGCCCTGGGGAGACAGCGAACGCTACGACTTCATCATCGACAACGGCTCCCGCCTCTGGCGCGTCCAGACCAAATGCACCGAAGGCCTCCGCGCCGACGCCTACGAAACCCGCGCCACCTACGACGTCAACGGCAAACACATCCCCTACACCCGCAAAGACACCGACTTCCTCGCCGCCCACGTCGTCCCCCTCGACGTCTGGTACATCATCCCCGTCGAAGTCTGCACCCCCGCCCCCATGCTCCGCATGTACCCCCACCGCAAAGCCAAAAAAATGCGCCTGGAAAAATACCGCAACGCCTGGTTCCTCCTAAAGTTGCTGGAGTCTCCAGAAGACGGCCCCATCACGATCCAAGCCAGCGCGGATGAAACTGAGGGTGTAGAAAGCGAGTACAGCGAACCGAAGCACAGCCCATCCCTATGGCTTGTCATTCCGATTCTGCGAAGCGCAGGAGAGGAACCTGCTCTTCCTCGCCAGTCAAGTGGACCGGAAATGGTGGCAACGAAAGAGAGGAGCGGCATTATCTTGAAGGTAGTACTTTAGATGCCTTCTCCGCTGCTTCCCACTTCGACTCAAAGATAGATTTGAGGCTGTCAATGATTTTCGAGTCGCGAGTTCTAAAAGCCACCCTTGACGCCTGGGCTCCATTGGCAAGCAGCAGAAAT
Source organism: Candidatus Sulfotelmatobacter sp. (assembly GCA_049584475.1). Classification (GTDB taxonomy): domain Bacteria; phylum Acidobacteriota; class Terriglobia; order Terriglobales; family Acidobacteriaceae; genus Sulfotelmatobacter. The sequence goes on from JBAUXX010000051.1 coordinate 134,778, forward strand.
ACTGCATCTTGGTCATCGGCGAACCAGAGAAACGGGCCTACATCGTCTGTTTCAGCTTCGGGAAGAGTAAGAACGACAGCGCCTCTACTTCTGAGATCTTCTCTAAAGTCAGATTCCTTTTTTCTCAATAATACGAGGAGTTCTTCGTGTGTATTCGGCTTGGTCGTACCACGGAACGCGACATCGAAATAGTACCGAAATTCTGGACTCTCTTTTATTTGTTGCCAAGATTTCCCGAACAGTGGGCTGCTCCGCGTAATTTCGGCGGGATGCTCGTATACGAGCATTCTGACCTTTAGTCCATTCTTTAGAGTCTCTTGAATTGCATCATGCAATTTCTTGTAACCTTGCGGATAGGAAAAGCTGGAATAGTCGATGCAATCCGCCATGAAGCAAAACTCTTCGTATGTATGACCTACAACCTCGGCAATCTGGTCAACGTGTCCGGGAAAGCCGCCTACATAATGCGTTGACATTTGCCGCGCAACCTCTTCCGTCTTTTGTTGCTGCTTAATGGAATCACGGAGCTGCCATAGAAAAACTTCAATAGCGATCGCCAACGTACAGATCTGAAAAGCATTTTGCGGAGCTTGATGGCTATACTTCCACCGCAGCAGGAGATATGCCGCGGTGAAGATGAACAGCACCACCATTAGGCAGACGGCGATCCGCCTGCGAAGATCCGGGTTTGTTTGTTTCATGGCGACTATCTCCTGAGAGATTGCTCGACGGACAGTCCATGCCTCCAGAAACAATCCTCACGACCCAGAAGCTTCTACAGCTTGAGACAGAAATGAAAACATGCAATGTCCATTCGTTCTCGAAAATAAAATCGATGCGCCTCGCGGCGATATACGGCAGAGTCTAACCGCAACTCTTGACATTGAAGCGCGCGAGCATGCTCGACGAGCCAGTCAAACATGATCTTTCCCGAGCCTTTGGAACGGCATTGCTCGTCGGTAACCAAGTCATCGACATAGAGGTATTTGCCCCAGCCCAAGGAACGACAAACTCGCAGACCCGCCACGCAAGTGATTCGACCGTGTTCTGTGAGCATCGCGACCTGGAATCCGACTTCGGAATGCTGCAAGTTAACGATTCGCAGATAATCGGACTTCTGAATCTCAGGACGCAGTTGACTCATGACAGGGTAAGTGGCAAGTATCTCCTCGTCTGTCGCAGCGACTCGGATTTCTCTCACATTCGAGTCAATCGTCGGCTTGTTCATTCTCACGTTCTCCCGGTGTCGCATTATACAAAGATGGCCTCGGTTGCAACCCGGATTTTATCGGCCCTCGTGTCACAGTAGGGTGTGCGGTCGAGGGATACGGCGGAGGAGGTGGCCCATGATGCGTCTCCGTCAGCGTTCATCAAGCCTCTAGACTGCACTGAGGTCATCCGTCACGCCCACACAAACACTCAAAAGGCTTTCAACAGTGCAGGCTATTCCTGATGTTTAGGAGGTTGTAAGAGCCGGGTGCCCCACTTCTCGCTTCTTTTGCGAGAAGTGGGCTTTCTTTATCGTTTGCATGGTATATATTAGAGGTATATACTATTACCATGCCGAAAACCGACATCGCCAAGCTCTTCCAAAACGGCCGTAGCCAGGCCGTGCGGCTGCCCAAAGACTTCCGTTTCGAGGGAGACCGCGTGCGCATCCGCCGCATCGCCCAGGGAGTTCTGCTCCAGCCTCTCATCCCAGACACTGCCCGCTGGTTCGCCGAACTCGACCACTTCAACTCCGAGCCCTTCCCGCTCAAAGCCCGCCGCCAGCCCCCAACCCCAAAGCGCAAGATTTTCTAGCGCAGATCCATCTGCAAGAGTGCCTTTGGGTGGCGCAGCGATTCATCGCTGCGATCAGCGACAAACAGAGTTGCGGCTTTAGCCGCTGCGGGCCTGGGCGGGACAGATCACAAATTACATGGACTACCTTCTCGACACAAACGCCTGCATCGCTCTAATCAAGGGCCAACCGACGACCGTCCGCACCCGCCTGCAAAAAACAACCGCGACCGGCGCACAAGCATTTGTCTCTTCCGTGGCAGCCTTCGAACTCTGGTACGGAGTCCCCAAAAGCGCACGCCACGAATTCAATCACAAACGCCTGGAAACATTCCTGTCCGGCCCCGTGACAGTTCTTCCTTTTGAAGATGCCGACGCCCGCGCCGCAGGCGCTATACGAGCCGCCCTCGAAATCGCAGGCAAACCCATCGGAGCCTACGACGTTCTGATCGCCGGGCAAGCCATTCGCCACGAACTGACCCTGGTAACAGCCAACGTCTCGGAGTTCTCTCGCGTAAAAGGCCTGATGTGGCAGGACTGGGCAAAACCGTAAATCACGAAACCTTTAGGGAATCGTGCCGTAATCTTCAACTCTCGGCCCGGTCGCACCCTCCCCGACTTTCTGTCATTCCGAATCGCCGCGAAGCGGCGGTGAGGAATCTGCTTTCGCCGTCACTGTCATCAGAGCAGGCCCGCCCCAACCCTCAGCCAAATCCTCCCAAGTCGGATTCTTCGCACGAATTAACTCCACTTTCTTCTCGCGCCGCCACTTTTTAATCTCCGTCTCACGCCCAACCGCTGCGCCCACACTATTAAACACTTCGTAATAAACCAGCCGATGCACACGATACTTGCGCGTGAACGCTCCACCCTCCCCGGCTCGATGCCGCAGGAGACGCGCCATCAGAAACCCTGTCATGCCCACATAAATCGCTCGGCTTTTGCTGGCCACAATGTAAACGTAATAGATCTTCTCTCTGGCCATTGCCACTCCCAAAGCAGGTTCCTCACGTTCGCTGCGCGAACATTCGGAATGACAACTTTGGAAGACGCCCAGGAATGCGTCTCTCTAAAAAGCCTCTGTCATTCCGAACAGCCGCAAAGCGGCGGTGAGGAACCTGCTTTTCTCACCATAAGCAACCACCCAAATTCTCCACAAACCCCCCATCCTATGCTGTGACGTCCGCCACATCTCTCTGCTGTGCAAATCCACGATCTTTGCTTTCAATACTTTACCGCCGTCCAATCCCCCACATTTCCACTAAACCCCAATTTTGCACCATTCATTGGGATGTAGCTGCGCTAACTCGTTAGCTCTAATACCCTAGTCTCAGCTCAACACCCAGGGAAAAGTGTAAGACCCAGGTCACTCCGCTCGAAATCCCAAGGGAGAGCCACAGGTTGTTGTAGTTGATTTTGAAAGCTCGGAGCTCGCCGCTCCCAGCTCACCGCGAATACGGAGCCAGAAGCTACCATGCGCAAGCCGATCAAGTACGTAGAAAAAGCAGTTACCGTCGCCGCCAAGGGCGCTTGGGTTGTGTTCGACCGTTTGAACCGCATCAACCCCGGCGCGTCTCCCACCCCCAAATGGTCCGACAAGCCTCTGCTCAAGTCCTACGAAAAGTCCAAGCCACCGCTCGGCTGGCCCCGCTCCACCGATTCTCTTTGTCCGAAGTGTGTCCCGGAAATCCGTCAGCAGATTCTCGACGGCCACTTGCCCCACGAAGTTCTGATGAACGAGAAGGTCGGCGAGATCAAAGCCACCATCGTCGAACGTGACGGCAAAATTCTGATGGTGAAAGACTGCCCCATCCACGGCCACTTCGAAGACGTGATGTCGATCGACACCGATTTCTCCAAGCACCTCGAAGACGTTTTCCCCGGCCGCGACATCGCCGCGCACAACGACGAGAAGCTGCACCACCACGGTTCCTCGACCGTGAAGTACGGACGCGGCTCCGTGCTGACGATCGATCTCACCAACCGCTGCAACATGATGTGCGATCCCTGCTTTATGGACGCCAACCAGGTCGGCTTCGTCCACGAATTGCAGTGGGAAGAAATTAAGACCATGCTCGACAACGCGATCACCATCAAGCCGCGTCGTCAGATGAGCGTGCAGTTCTCCGGCGGCGAACCAACTTTGTCGCCATATTTTCTCGACGCGGTTCGCTACGCCCGCAAAGTCGGATACAACTCCGTGCAGGCCGCAACCAACGGAATCGAATTCGCCAAGAGTTTTGAATTCTGCCAGCAAGCCGTAGAAGCCGGCATGCGCTACGCCTACCTGCAATTCGACGGTATCGGCAACGCCGCCAACGCACATCGCCTCGTTGGAAACTTGTTCGACGTAAAATTAAAAGCGATCGAGAACCTGCACAAAGCCGGAGTCGAAATTGTTCCCGTAGTAACGATCGTGAACGGCATCAACAACGAACAAGTAGGACGCATCATCAAGTTCGCGCTCGATAATCCAAAGACGATAAGCTTCCTCAGCTTCCAGCCAGTAAGCTTCACCGGCCGCGACGAAGCCGTAACCGACGACCGCCGCCAGGCCCAACGCTACACGCTGTCTCACCTGGCCCACGACGTAAAAAATCAAACCGGATTAGGCGAGCCGTCTCGCGACTGGTTCCCAATCAGTTACATGGGCACCTTCTCAGACTGGGCAGATTTAATGCACGCCAACGACGTAAAAAACGACTGGGGCCAACTAAGTTGCGGTTGTCACCCGAATTGTGGGACGGGGATGGCGGTGATGATCGACAAGGAAACTAAGGAGGCGGTTCCGGTTACTGCGTTTTTGCATGGGGATCAACTGGCGAAAGATATTGCCAAGGTGAATGATGCGGCTCGGGGGAAATTTCTTACGGTGTTTGGGATGGCGTTGTGTTTGATGAAGAATTACGATCCATATCAGGCGCCGACGCATTTTAAGTTGATGGATCTGTTGCGGAAGTTCGATAAGAACTTTAATGCGACGGGGAAAAATTATGGGAAGGTCGGTCCGGACCGCAGCGTTGAGGATGTGATGAAGCGGCGGCAGGATCGCTGGAACTTTTTGTTTATCGCGGGGATGTGGTTCCAGGATTTGTTCAACTACGACTTCCGGCGAACGGAGCAGTGCATCATTCCTTACGCGACGCAGGAAGGCGAGATTTCGTTCTGCGCTTACAACACGGGCGTGGGATGGCGGAACATTATCGAGAAGATGCACATGACGGCCACGCTCACCAAGTGGTATGAAGAACATGGACGGCACGAGATTTTTGCGGGCGGTAAGAAAGTGAAGATGGAAGATGAGACTCACTCTCTGCTGCTGCGCGACGACATTGTGACGACCGAGTTGCAGCACGATCTTGACAACCTGGGTATTGCGAAGAATGCGCGCGAGGAGAAGAAGCGGGCGCGGGATGCGAAAGCTACTGCTAAAGCGACCTCGGACATCGGACCTCAGACATCGGACGAGCTTCCTGTGATTGGGCAGCATCGTGGGCCGGTGAAGAATGATGAGGCTTACAATGCGCGCATGGCGGCGATGTATCGCGAAGTGGTGCTGAAAGAGAAGCCGGCGCAATCGCAGGATGGATTCATTCCTCTAGGCGCGCTGCTGACGTCGAAGCCGAACGGCAATGGGGCGCATGCTCCAAAGCCGGAAGTGGCCGAGCCGGTGGCGGGAGATTAGCTTCGAGCTGCGAGCTTTGAGCTACGAGTGAGAACTGGGCCGCCTGCGGGCGGCCCGAATTTTTTGCGTTGAACTCAAAAAACAAAAAGGGCGTCGGCAGCATCGCGCCCACCCTTTCGCAAAAAGCGCGAAAGGATGGGGCACCCAGTTCGCTGGTAACGACGGGATTTAAGGCTGGGCCACCCGCCCCGGCCTTGGACCGTACCGGCACATTCAGTTGGATTCCGAGTGTGGCCAGGTTGATCGTATCGTATTGATGGGGCTCAACCGTTGAGAACTGCGGAATCGCCTGACCAAGGGCAACGGAAGATACCAGCAAAGTGAGGATGGCGGGCAATGCATCCGCGCGAGTCCGCCAAAGGCGGGATAGGAGAGCTTTCCATCGAAGCATCGACTTCCTCCTGAAGAAAATAAACAGACTGGGGCCCGTCCGGCTTGCGCCGGATGTGGTGCGACGGCTTGTCCGCAGAGGAAGATGGACGCGGGCTTGCGAAGGGCGCGCGCGCCATCAGACTCTGTTCGTAAATCAGAGGGAAACAGCGAGGAGAATTGCGGGACGGAGGATACGTCACCCGCACTGGGAAATCTGACTCGCTGATTGGCGAGAATTTACGCGCAATGTTTGCGGATGTCAAATAAAGAGCAAATATGCGAATTTTGGGAAAGCCAGGGGCGAGTGGCCTAGCCTCGGTGTTAATGGTTTCAGCAAGAAAAACAAGCGTAGGCCAGCCCGCTGGGGAGCGACTAGTTACTTTTGCTGCATGCGGTGGTGGCGGGTGTATTCCCGCTGGAGAAAATTGAGGGTAGCGATCGCGTCTGAGATGGCCATCCTTTCGGCGTGATGATCCTGGTTGAATGCGATGGCCTTGAGACGGGCAGCGATGGCGGTTTCGGCGGCTTTTATCCGCTCCGGGAGCTTAGCCAAGTCAAGTTCCAGGAGGGCGGCTTGCACCTGAGGCTGCCACTCCGGGTAAAGCAAGTTTTCTGTCGGGCGAAGCTGGTCTGACATGGATGTCGCGGGAGTACCGTGACTAGACATCGATCAGAGCTTATCTTGCGGTGGGCGGCGTGTCTGTAGTGTTCCCTACGGATAGGTTCTGCGATCTCGGCGTTAAGGAACAGCCTTTAACGCCGAGATTGCCGAGCCCGCCGAGAAAATCTCTTGCTTTACGCGAGACCGGTTTATGCCAGCCCATCTTTACGCCAGACCAAGCTCTTCGTTGAATTGCTCGAAGATTTCGTAGCACTCGCAGGATTGCTGGTACAGCTTGCGGCGATCATCAATGGAAATCGACCCGCGGCTTCCGGTGATTGCGCCGAGACGCTCGAGTGCTGCAAGAGCTACGCTGACGGAAGGACGGTCGGTGCCAACGGTCCTGGCAAGAAAGTCGTGAGTCGTGCTGACCACGCGAGAATCCAGGCGGTCGCGCGTCGCCAACAGCCATCGCGCGAGGCGTTGTTTAACATTGTGCAGGCGGTTGCACGCGGTATTCTGCGCCATCTGCATCGAGCGAATCGCCAGCCGCAGAACGAGAATGCGGCGGAGTTCGGCGGATGCGGGCAGAAGACGCCTTATGGTGGCCGTCTCGACCTGGAAGGCGTCGCCGGGGACCTGAACCACAACGTGATGAGTCAGTTGATCGAGGCCGGCGACAATCGGCAGGCCGACCAGGTCTTCTCGTCCGGAAACGCCGACTTCGACGCTCCTTCCGTCCTGCGTCTCGACGATCAAAGAGGCGATCCCGCTGTTCATGAAATACACCGTTTCCACCGGCTCATGCTCGCGCAGCAGGAATGCGCCGGAATCGAGCGAGACGAGATCGAGATGAGGTTCGATGGCGTCAAACTCGCGTTGTGGAATTCCCAGAAGAATGGTGTTGCGTACCCGCGTGCCCGACGATGCCCTTGGCTTTTCACTCTCGGTCTTATCGGCAGTTGTCATTATCCGTTGGATGACAAATGGGCGCGCGTGCCATCCCCAGAGGCTAAGGTATTTGCCTGTAGGGGAAACGCGCGAACCGGGTAAGGAATTCTCCGAGTGAAAGCGGACGAAATAAATTCAATCGGCTCGGCAGGCCGTTCGACAGGCCGCTCGGCAGGCCCGTTCGACACGGAAGCGCGGGGCAGGGAAGCGGCGCTCGCCGTTGGTCGATGTTCCCTGGACCTTGGAGTTTTCTCGCAACCTCAATAAGCGGATTGTCCTCCAAGGCTTGTGCCTTCCGCCGTGGAACCGTATGCTGGGTCCATTCCGACCGTGCCTCGACAACGCAGAACTCTGCTGGTGGTAGCTGTGGCTGCGGCCGTGGTTTGCGCGGCGGCGTTGTTGTGGATGGAAGCGGGACCGTTTCAACAGAAATCCGTGGTCCAAACTCTGGAGCAGGCGGGCGATAGTAAAGTCCGCCTGCGCTCGTTCCAGCGGAGTTATTTCCCTTCGCCGGGATGCGTGATGGAAGGAGTTGAGTTTTATCACGGGGCGGATGCCGGCACTCCGCTGATTACGATTCAGAAGCTGACGATTCGCGGCAGTTATCTGGGCGTTATCTCGCGGCGCGTATCGAGCATTACTGCCGAAGGTTTGCATATTTTGATTCCGCCGTTTGGCAGCGGCCAAACCTTTCACACCACGCCCTCGAAAATCACCATTGGTGAAATCGTGGCGAATGATGCGCTGCTGGAGTTCGCCGTGCATAAGCCGGACACGCCTCCGCTGCGGTTTGAGATTCATGAGTTGACGCTGCACAACGTGGGATGGAGCGGAGCACTGAGCTATCGGGTGAGAGTGAAAAATCCGGAGCCGCCGGGGGAGATTAGCGCAGAAGGGAAGTTTGGCGTTTGGAATCTTAAAGAGCCGGGGCAGACTCCTGTATCGGGGGCATACAAATTCGATCACGCCGATCTCAGCGTTTACGGAGGGATTGCCGGGACGCTGTCGTCGGCAGGGAAGTTCAGCGGGGTTCTCAAGCACATTGATATTGCGGGAACAACCGACACTCCGGACTTTGAAGTGCAGTCGGGCGGACATCCGGTGCAATTGATTGCCGACTTCAACGCCTATGTGGATGCGATTCATGGCGACACTTTCCTGAATCATGTGGATGCGCACTTTGGCCGAACCCATGTTGTCGCGGACGGAAGCATTGCGAAATCGCCAGAGGGACATGGCAAGGTGGCGATCATTAACCTGTATGCACAAGGCGGGCGCATTGAGGACATTCTGATGCTGTTTGTCGGCGGCAATAAGGCGCCGATGTCAGGCAAGGTAAATATGGACGCGAAGGTGGAGATTCCTCCGGGAGATAGTCCGTTTTTGCAAAAGGTAAAGCTGCGGGGGGAGTTCGGGGTGGGCGCAGGGAAGTTTTCCTCCAACACGCAGGAGAGCGTGGACAAATTGAGCGCGGGTGCGCGAGGAGAAAAAGTAACGGACGATCCCGAGACGGTGATGAGCGACCTGACCGGCGAGGTTGAAGCGAAAGACGGCACAGCGAATTTTGCCAATTTGTCATTTACGGTGCCAGGGGCTCATTCCCGCATGCACGGGACGTTTAATTTGATGAATTATAAAATCGACATGCGTGGGCGGATTCGCGTGGATACGAAGATCTCCAACACAACCAGCGGAGGAAAAGCGGTTCTGCTGAAGATGATGGATCCGTTTTTCCACAAGAAGCTGCAGGGGGAAGTGCTGCCCGTGCGAATTTCGGGCACCTATGAGCATCCGTCATTCGGGCTGGATTTGAATGACAAAGACGCGCAGAAGAAGCAGTTGCCGAAATTCCTGGTGCATAGAGGCAAAGCCAAATAAAGGATCGTAGAGGGAAAATCGAGCTCTTGATCTCGCTGGCGTCATCAACAGAGTGGTACCCGGTTCCTTCGCGTTTTGTTTTTGCGAAGGGCGGAGTCGGAAACGCCGGCGCCAGCTGGGTTTGACAACGTGTCCACAACAAAGATCAAATTGCACGCGCAGACTCGCCACCCCACCCTTCGACAAACTCAGGGAGGCTCTCGCAGACACTACGATCTTTCGCCGGTTTACAACGGCGTATAGGTCACAACAATATCCGCGACATCGAACCCGCTGCCGCCCGGATTCTGCTCGGCAAATGCGACCGAACTGAAGGAAGACGGATACTGCTGCAGGGTGTAGTTCGCGACCGTCCCGGCAACCCCGATCTGCGCGGTAGCCGACGTGGCTGTCACGGTGAGAGTGACCTGGATAGGGAAGGGCTGATCGCGCGGGAATGTGCAGCCCGTGGGATTGAGGCCGCCGTCCTCGACCTGGTTGTTGTCCGAGAAGAGCAGGGTCAGGAACGACGAGTTCGATTCCGCGCTTGAATTGAAACTGATGTAGGACTCAGCGCTTTTGGAACTCATGAAGATCATTGCGGAGACGGTGTATACGCCGAGGCCGGTGGGAGCCTGAATGAATATGCCATTGAACAGTCCCCCGGCTTGCGAGAGCGGGCCGATCTGCAACCAATTGCCGATGCTCCCAAATGGCGGGGGAATTATCTTGTTCGGCCCGTTGAATTTCGCTGTGCCCACAGCCTGGTTCTCGGAGGGCTGCTGACCGGCCGCCGTGCTCTCGAAGTTCGATTCAAACAAAATGGTCGGAGTTTTCAGGAAGACGATCCGTCCCCGCAGCGTGATGTTGTAGCCAAGACTTAGAATCCACGCGTCTGTGTCGCGAACGCTCACATCGGCATTGACGCCGGTGAAGATGTTTCCGACCGGAGCGTTGCTCAGGGCATCTATACCGGTTCCAAAGTGATTGGGTCGCCACACTTTCACTGCGAAACCGGCATTTATCGATTGATCTTGATCAAAGATTGCAGTAAGTGAAACGAAGGGTGCCCATTCATCCAGCGCGAAGGCGATTGTGTAGTTCTGGCCTGCCGGTTTCGGGATTCCGTATTGACCGATTGCCCAGTTCAACGGACCGGAATTGCTGGGTCCGGCTATGTCCGGAAGAAAAGACAGATTTGCATCAAGCCACTGCGACGCACTGTTTCCTTCCAGGTTTGCAGTCACTACGCCCGTTAATACCAGCAGCCACTTTTGCTCGTAGATGCTCGCAGGTGGTTGTTCCCCTACGGCAAGAGCCGCCGGGGTGATGAGCCAGTTCTGGCCTGCAAAATTTGGAAGATTCATTGAAGTCTCCTTCGCTGCTATCTAGTAGTGAACGAGACCTGGCGAACGTTTCAACTCAGCGGGCTGGCGGTGATCTTTCAACACGCTGGGCGGTGGCCGAGGCTTTTGATCTCGCTGCCATCATCAACAGAGTGGGTGCCCCGTCCTTCGCGTTTTTTGTTGCGAAGGGCGGGAGTCGGAAATGCCGGCGCTACATGGTTTGATCAGGTGTCCACAACAAAATCAAATAGAACCCCAACATCGCCGGCGATCCGTTCGCTTCCTCAGGGCAGGCACTTGCAAGAAAAGCAGGGGTGAGGCACCCGCTCTGGGAATGGTGCACGCAAAGATCGTTAGGGGTGGGCCACCCCGCCAATTTCTTGTTGACCTGTGCGTCATCACGAGATTGGCTGCACTTTCCTTGATACGATGTTCACCCAACGGCCTGGTACGGTGGTCACGGAGCCCACCCTTCCGAAAGGTGGGCAGCCAAAGTCAGAATGGTACAAACAAAGAAAAAATAGAGGTCGGCCAGGCCACGGGCTATTGACGAGCTGGAGGATACGTGGCATCATGCGTGCGCCATGAAGCTCTCCGCTTGCTTGCTGGTTCTTATCGCTTTCGCTTGTGCCGCGCAGAATGCGCCTGCACAAAAGCCCATTGTTTATTTGGCGGCAACCTCTGCTGGGAACACGTGGGGCGCCGTTCGCAATCAGTCGCACGAGATGGAGAAGGATTTCGTCAGAGATTGTCCCGAGGCGCAACTCACGGAGGACAGCCGAAATTACGACTACGCGGTAAAGTTGAATCACATCGAAGTGGGCCTATTGGTGCGAGATAATCAATTCTCAGTTACCGATATGTTCGGCTCCGTGCTATCCGCCAAAGAAGGAAACAGTATCAAAAAGGGTGCTAAGGCAGTTTGCGCCTTAGTGCTGGCCGATTGGTCGAATCAAACCAGCGCGCGTGATCGCCTTGTCGCCGGTATCAACGCGTCTTTTCAGAGAGACGGAGCCCTGGGATATTCGGAGATGTCTGGAGACAAGCTCACGGTGCATAGCGAACGGGCTGGCGAGATGAGATTTCATATGATTCTCGCGAGTCGCGAGCTGTCACTGATGCAGCGGTCTGGAGTTTCAACATTCTTCTACACCGACGATCATGATCAGAATTTCGCGTTCGACGTTAAGGCTGGCAGGGTCGTCACCCTTGCACAATCGTCTAGTGTGGTGCCGACGTCCACGTCACCGGTTCCTGCCGCTGAGCCGCCCTCAAAACCGGCACCTGCTGCGACCGGCATACCAGCTTCGTCTGTGGCTAAGGATAAACAGTGGTGGCAGGCCACGAATCCGCCGCAAAGATAAAGAAATCCGTACGATCTTTTTTGAACGGGTTAGCCAGAATTGTGCGGCTTGCTGCATACTGCCCGGGACAGGGCAGCAAGGTTATGGCTTCGCCTTTGGCGAAGCCCTTCTCTTTTTCGTAGGTTTGTTGGTTTCTCGGGGTATGCCTATATTGCAGCCCTCTCCATTTTGAGTCCAACGTGGTCCCTTGCGGTCAATTATGAGAAGCCGTACGGGTGGGCCGGCCTCGCCAGGTTGAGCAGTGACTTCCAGTTGAACGAGAGTGTTGATGAATGCACCCAAGTCTTTTCCTCTTACACCGTGATTACTCAAGTAGGACGTGATCTCGTCCGTAAACCCAATGGGATACCCGCAAGCAGGTTTCCCACACCGGGACATTCCGGGCTATCAGTGATCTCAACAGACCACGAGGAAACTTTGACTGCGTGCGTCGCATTTTCCTCTATGTGAAAGACGACTGCCGCAGCAACGGGGACTTCCTTTTCCGTTCCGAAGAAAACGAATTTCAGAGCGCGAACGTATATGAGATGTTCGTACCCCTTAGGGAAGTTCCTCCTGTACTCCGCTACTCCTTTTTCAAGAATCGGCGGAGCCATAAGCGCAAGGTTGTTAACCGTGCCTCGAATCGTCCCGCCGTTTGTTCGGGCCTTGCTGATGATGTCCCCATAGTCCCCAACAACACCAGCGAAGGCCCAGAACATATGTCCGAGTTTGTGAATCTTGCAGACACTCATCTTGATGTTGCTGCCACTTCCTCCCCGGGCCAGACTGTCAGAACCAGCTACAAGCTCAGTAGAATTTCTAAGCGCGACGATAGTGGTCTGTCCGACTGCTGTGCCAATCGTCATCAACATCAAAAGAGCGCATTTCACTAAATGCGCTGGAATACTTACGGCCCGATACTGTTGGACAGCGAAGATGTTTCTTACGACGGTCATATGTGTTTTCAACTGATCGGAGAAATGTGTTTTAAGAAATTTACCCGTTTACAGATAACGCAACCGTGATGTGTCAAGTCGCCTATTGCCGTGCGATTGGCTTGGTTGCCATGGCAGGGCTAGCGCCATCAATCCGCCGAGAATCCAACCGGGAATTCTCCGTGTGGATATAAGTCAGGATCGCAGCAGTCGAGCCGACCAACCAGCGGTTGATAACGAAAAGCATTCCCGTTTTGGCGAGCGCAACGGACTACAACCCCTTTCGTAAATGCCCCGAGTCGCCAAACTGACTGGGGCTGGGCCATCTGTGACTGTTTCTCTTCTGATCGTGCGCTATCACGAGACCGGCTGCCCCACCAATCTGGGAAGATTTTCGCGTTACTCGGAGGATCGTGATCTTTTCCCTGCCAACTAGGAAAAAGACTAGATATTTTCGGTAAAAGACCCGAGGCAGCAGGACTTCGACTATTGGCATCTGAAGCTCATGTTTCGTGAACCGATTGGCGCGACTTATCATCTTGGTGCAATCTTTCATGTGCGGACACCGGCTGAGCCCATGCCGCCTCCTATTAAAGAGCCGGTCGAACCGCCGGAGAATCCCGATGCGCCGGTGCGGGAGCCGGAGCCCGACCCGGTTAACCCTGCACAGATTTGAGCTAGGCGCGAAGCCTGCTGTTACACTTGGCAGTCACCGCGAACATGAAACGAGAAACTTCGGAGTTTTCCCAGCCCAGCAAGCCCAGAGCCGTCATATCTCCCTCCAGTTTTACTTCCGGTTTTACTCATAAAGAACTGCGCAAGTTGCGCAGCATGAAAGACCCTTACGGCATTCAGAAATTTCTGGATAATGCCCCGTATCATCTAGCGGATACGGCCTGGTCTCCGCGGCGAGTGCTGGCGGAGCAGACCGCGCATTGTCTGGAGGGAGCGATTTTTGCGGCGGCGGCATTGCGGGCAAACGGATATCCTCCGCTGCTGCTGGATTTTGAAGCGGAGAATGACACCGACCATGTGATCGCGATTTACAAGCAGCATGGGTGCTGGGGTGCGGTGGCGAAGTCGAATTTTACGGGCTGCCGCTGGCGCGAGCCGGTTCACCGGTCGCTGCGCGAGCTGGCCTTGAGTTACTTCAATACCTATTTCAATTTGCGCCGCGAGCGCACCCTGCGGCGATTTTCCGTCCCGGTAAATTTAAAACGATTCGACCCGCAGAATTGGATGACGACGGACCAGCCGGTCTGGTTCATTGTGTATCACCTGTTTGAGATCAAGCACTACCCGTTGATCACGGCGGCGCAGGCGAAGCGGCTGCATCGCGCCGACGAACGCCTGTTTCAAGGGGAGTGTTTAGGCAGAGCACTCAAGAAAGACTGATTCGTCGTGCAGCGAGTTGCCAAGAGTTTGTCGGTCCCGACGCAATGTCCGATAACAGGTATTCTGTAAACTACAATTTCGCCAATCTAGCGTATGTATTCCACTGCGCTCTTGTTTGCTTCGCCGACCAGGCTCATCACTCCGCCATCCATCGTCGCGAACTTTCCCTTCCGCTGCGCAGCCAATCCCGCGAGATATGCGTCCGTGATTTGGCGGTGCCCCTGAAGCTTTGCGTCTATCTTTCCGACCGCACCGCCGAGCGGAATGCTGGCCGCCCAGAACTGATGGTTCGGATGCTTGAGGTTTGACTCCAGCAGGATCAGCGCGTCGCGCGGCGTCAAAGCGTGGGGAGAAAATGCCGGATTCGAAAGAATTCTCACGAACCCCATTTGCGTTAAAGGACACGTAGCCCACGCCAAATGCCCGCGCGCCGCAAACCATCGCTCGGCCCGCTTGCGCAGCGAATGGTCAGGCCACGATAAAGCGATCAGGACATTGATATCCAGCAGAAATGGTCCCACTAAATCTCATCCTCAAGCAGACGCTTGACCGTTTCACTGCTTACTTTCGGCGTGCCCCGAGGCAATATGACCACCTGGATCCCATTGACGGTACGCGTGCGCAAAGGTGCATCCACACCCCGCCTGACGAGTTCCGACGCCGCCTTGCCCAAGGCCAGGCGCCGTCCCTTCGCATAGCTTTTAAGGGTTTTCAGGGCGTCATCATCCAGGTTGAGAGTGGTTCTCATACGGTGATGATGACAGCGGGAAACATTTGATGTCAAGGATGGATTGGCGACATCAAGTGGCCAGAAGTGATGATGTAGTGGTCGGGGATCTCGGCGTCAATACAGCTCGGTCCTACATCTTGTACTTGCCCATGTCGTCATCGTTCAGCCCTTCGAGCCATTTCCGCAGCTCTTCGCTGTTGACGCGATCCGACATGTTGGCCGCGAGCTTCGAATTCTTCAACACCACTTCATCCACAAAAATAGGACAATCCATCCGCAACGCCAGCGCCAGCGCATCCGACGGCCGCGAATCCACGCTGATCACGTCGCCCGCGCGGTCCAGCCAGATCACCGCATAAAAAGTATCCTCGCGCAACTCCGTCACCACAACTTTGTAAACCTGAGTCTCAAGTCCGGTCAGCACATTCTTGATCAAATCGTGCGTCATGGGCCGCGGCGTCGAAACTTTTTCCATCTCCAGCGCAATCGCATTCGCCTCGAACACTCCCACCCAGATCGGCAGCACCGCATCCCCCGCAACATCTTTTAAAATCACAATAGGCGTATTCGTCACCGGATCAACCATAAGACCGCGGATGGTCATTTCGACTTCCATGGGACCTCCTGAGATGAACCCACCCCGTTGTTCGAGCGTGTGAGGCGGGCGCGTCCCTGAATCTTTTTATACCACCAATTCGGCTAGAAGGCTGTTGGGGAAAGCGGTTGTGACGCGCACGGGGACGTAGGTTCCGCGGGGGGGCGCGATGTCGTCGGGAGTGGTGAAGTTGATAGTCTTGTTTTGCGTGCTGCGGCCGAGGTATTGGGCGCGGGTTTCGTTACGCCCTTCAACCATTACTTCGTAAATGTTGCCTATCGCATTCTTATTGCGGAGGGCTTGAGCTTTCTGTTGATGCGTCATCAGGACTTCGAGGCGGCGGGATTTTTCTGCGTCGGGGATGGCATCGTCCAATTTCAGCGATGGCGTGTTCGGACGGGGTGAATATTTGAAGGTGAAGACGCTGTCGTATCCGACTTCGTCGAGCAGGCTTAGCGTGTCGGCGAAATCGGATTCGGTTTCACCGGGGAAGCCGACGATCATGTCGGTGGTGATGCTGATGTCGCGCTTCGCGGACTTCATCCAGGAGATGCGTTCGAGATATTGCTCGCGGCTGTAGAGGCGCTGCATGGCGTCGAGGATTTTGTTGGATCCACTTTGCACGGGCAAGTGAACGTGATCGCAGAGTGTGGGGACGGCGTCGATGGCGTCGACGATGTCGCGGCCGAAGTCGCGAGGGTGCGAAGTGGTGAAGCGGACGCGTTTGATGCCGGGGACTTCTCCAACAGCGGCGAGCAATTCGGCGAAGCTTTTTCTGGAAGAGCTCTTCCCTGCCGGGTCTTTGTAGGAATTTACGTTCTGGCCGAGCAACTGAATTTCTGTGTAGCCGAGATCGGCCATCTGGCGGGCTTCGGCGAGGACCGACTCCGATGTGCGGCTGCGCTCTTTGCCGCGCGTGAATGGGACGACGCAGTAGGCACAGAATTTGTCGCAGCCTTCGATGATGGTGATGTATCCGCGATAGGGATTGCTGCGGGCGGTGAATTCGGTTTCGAAGCACTCGTCGGTTTCGCGATCGTCGAGGCCGGTGATGCGGATTAGTTGTGAGTCGCGAGTCGCGAGTCCTGAGCCGCGAGGGGCTGTGCTCGGCACAGATCCAACCGAGATTCCTCGCTCCGCCTGAAAAACGGCTCCGCTCGGAATGACATCTTTATTATCAATGACATCAAGTTGAGCCAGCATTTGCGGAAGTTTTCGGTAGGAGGCGGAGCCGCAGACCAGGGAGACGTAGGGGGCGCGCTCGAAGATTTTTTCGCCTTCCTGCTGTGCGACGCAGCCGAGGACTCCGAACTTCTTGCCTTGCTTTTGCAACTTCTTATAGTCGTTGAGGCGGTTGAAGACTTTTTGTTCGGCCTTGTCGCGGATCGAACAGGTGTTGTAGAGAACGAGATCGGCCTCCTCGACCGTTTGTACCTGGCGATAGCCTTCGTGGACCAGCGTGCCGATGACCTTTTCGGAGTCATGGACGTTCATCTGGCAGCCGAAGGTTTCTAGGTAGAAGGTCTTTTGCGGGGCGGAGGACATAGATGAAGTATAACGCGGGTAGAGCTGTGACCTGTGAGCTTTGAGCCAAATCGTTATTCGGAACCGCTGCCTCAGGATGACAGGCGTTTGCAGTTTTTCCTCGCGCTGGTTGATCGGGGAGAAGGAACGTGCGGGTTAATTGCTCTCGCCGCACCGCTTGAACGAGCCTAGCTCTTTGAACCACTGCAGTTGGGGACTTCTGGTTTCAAGCCCATACTGGAATCCCATCTTTGGGCACAAAGCGCGCAAAGACTGGGCATCCGGCACTTGAAATAGTTGCAATTCTTTGCATTAAGAAAAATAAGCGGCACAACCTGCAGACTCGGGTTAGAATGTGCGCCGTCTTTTGCATGAGGGGGAATTCAGCGGTATGGAGCACAAATGACTACTCAGTCGCGTCTCTTCGTCTTTGTTTTTTGGCTTTTCATTGCATGCGGCTTCGCGCAAGCTGTTGTGCCGATCAGCGTTTTTCCCGATCCGGCACAATTTGGAACCGTAGCTGAGAATTCCAGCAGCACTCTGTTTATTTACCTCACTAATTCAACCGCCGATCCGATAACCGTGAGCGGAATGACGATTTCGGGAGCGAACAGCGCGCAGTTTGGTTTCGTAGGCACGAATTGTATTGGGTCGATCTCTGCCAATCAAACCTGTGACATGGAAATGACGTTCACGCCTAACTCCATCAGCAGCTTCAGCGCGAATTTGCTGATTTCTGTGGCAGGCGTGAAGCAGCCAATTACTGTTCCACTACAAGGCACGGGCGGAAGTCCAACTCCAACGATTACTTCCCTCTCGCCCGCGAGCGTCTACGTAAATAGTCCTGGCATTACTCTGACGGTGAATGGGACGAATTTTATTTCCGGTTCGGTCGTCTACATGGACAACGAAGCTCTGCCGACCACCTATGTCAGCGCCACAAAGCTCACTGCGCCAGTACCTGCCTCTCTGCTGACAGAAACCAACTCGCAGTTTGTCGTGGTACTCAATCCAGCTCCTGGCGGAGAGTCGGGAATAGCGTACCTTTACGTTGTAGCACTCGACCCCTCCATTGGCATTGCATCGCCGAATACGGTTGTGGCGGGAACGGCACCGGCCCCCATTGTTGTGAATGGCAATAATTTTATGTCAGGCGCGTCGATACAGTGGAATGGCAAGCCCCTGACAACAACCTATATAAGCCCGAACCAGCTTCAAGCAACGCCAACGGCGGCGGAGCTGGCTGGCGCCAGTATCGCGCAGTTGTCCGTCTCCAATCCAGCGCCAGGTGGAATTTCCGCGGACATGCCCTTTGACGTAACCTATCCAGCCAAAGTCACGGTGCTGAACCTTGCTGCGAATGATTTGGTCTGGGATCCGTACGCGCAGCGCATTTATGCGTCGGTACCCAGCAGTTACGGGACGCAAGGCAATACTATTGCCGTCATCAATCCTGCGCTCGGCCGCGTCAGTGGATACTTCTTTGCCGGGAGCGAGCCGAACCAACTGGCTCTTTCCAGCGACTCGAAGTATCTCTACGCCGGGCTGAACGGGAACGGGTCGGTGCAGAGGCTCATCCTTCCCAAGTTCACTCCGGACATCGATGTGAGCCTGGGCACCAACGAATTCGGCGACCTGAACACGGCGGTTGGCATCCAGGTGTATCCTTCGGATTCTCATTCGTATGCGCTGGCGCTGGGATCGGGTGGATGCTGCGGCGGCACGGGAGTTTCCTTCTATACAGACTCAACTCTGTTGCCGGACTCGATCACTTTTCCCGAATTCACGGATATAGTCTTCGCGAATTCCACGACGATGTACGGATATGAAGACGGCACTGTTGGCCAAGTCGCCGTCAACTCCAGTGGAGGCACAGTGGGGACTGAATGGAGCGGCCTCGTCGAAGGCAACACGATCCAATATGCTGGCGGCCTGATTTATGGCAGCGCAGGCCAGGTACTCGATCCTACGATCGGCCTGCTGATGGGCAGTTATGACGTGTCAGGCTCCGGTTGCTGCACGTCGGCGCTACTGCTTCCCGACTCGACGATCGGCCGCGTCTTCGTCTTGGGTATAACACCTTTCTTCAACCAATTCGGTATCACCAGCTACAATCTGGCCAAGTTCACGCCAATCGCGGTGGCTAACCTGTCTCAGATTAGCGCTAGCACCACACTAGCTTTCATTCCCTGGGGCAACAACGGCTTGGCTTTCATTAATCAATCCGGCTGCTGCGGCACAACCACCAGCCAAGTCATCCTGGTGCAAAGCCCATCGATGCTGCTGACCGCTGGAGGAGCGAAAAATCCGCTGCCGGCCGCGCAATCGCTGTCACCGGCTAACGCAACGCATGGAGGCTGGAATTTTCCCGTTACGATTAAAGGGACAGGCTTCGTGCCCGGCTCGCAAGTTACCTGGAATGGAACAGCGCTGGCCGCAAGCTACGTGAGTGCGACTCAACTGACCGTGTACGTTCCTGCCAGCGAGATCGCATCTGCGGGCACTGGTCAGATCTTCATCACCAATCCGGCACCTGGGGGTGGAACATCGAGCGCCCTCGCCTTCACCATCAACTGACCAATCGATTGCGGGTGTCCCTTCGATAAGCGCGAAGGGACACCCTTTTTAGGTCGTCACCGACAGAACCTCCACATCGAGGAGCTAGCCAGGACCCGGCTATGGGACGGACGGCCGAGGGTGGCTTCCCCACATAAGGCCGTGGCTACCCATTCGCTGGCGGTCGCTGCGCCACGGATGCCGTGTGCGTGAGGAATTCCTCTGAGGCTGACGCCCGTTCCATCGTTTGGCTAGTTCGGGCACGAGTGAACTCGTGCCCTTGCCTGTTACAAGATTCTTATCGGAATTCCCTGTCGCGCTATTGGCGCGGGTGAAGGGGTAAGGGGTCTTTCGACTGCGAGATGGGATTCGTTTCGAATCCCATCTCTTCGCTCAAGATGACAAAGTTGAGAGCGGATAGCCCGGGGCGTCTGGAAGCTGTGAAGAAATCGTCGCTCGATCCAACAATGTCATTGCGAAATTAGCCAGCGTGGGTAGACTGCGGATGTGAGCGACTACGGCATGCCGGCTGAACCGCGACTTGTCTCCATCAATCGACAACAACTTGTGCTGCGCAGCATCGACGTCGAACAGTTGATCGACGAAGATCATAGCGCCCGTTTGATCTGGCAGTTGATCGGTCGGCTGGACCTAAGCCTGTATCACGCGCAGATCGAGGCGGTGGAAGGGCGCGCCGGGCGGGAGCACACCGATCCGCAGTTATTGATCAGCTTGTGGATTTACGCCTACAGCCGCGGGGTGAGTTCGGCGCGCGAGTTGGCGCGGCAGTGCGAGTACGAGCCGGGCTGCCAATGGCTATGCGGATTGCAGGCGATCAGCCACCGGACGCTGTCGGGCTTTCGTTCCGAGCAAAAAGCGGCGCTGGACGATCTGTTCGTGCAGGTGCTGGGCATGATGAGCGCCGAGGGGCTGATCACGTTGGAACGCGTAACGCTGGACGGGACCAAGATCAAGGCGAACGCGGGCGGCAACAGCTTCCGGCGCAAAGAGAAGCTGGCGGCGCACCTGGAACTGGCGCGCGAGCAGGTGCGTGCGCTGAACGCGCAAGCGGAAGAAGAAGAGAAGAGCGCGAGCCGGCGGGCCGCGGCGCAACGACGTGCCGCACGGCAACGAGTCAGCCGACTGGAAGCGGCGGTACGCGAAGTCGAGCGTCTGCAGCAGGAAAAGAAACACGAGCGCGACCGGTTCGTGGCCCGCGCCTCCAGCAGCGATCCCGAGGCGCACGTGATGCGCAACGGCGAAGGTGGCACCGTCCCCAGTTACAACCTGCAACTGCTTACCGACACGCAACACGGGATCGTAGTGAACGTCGAGGCGACGACCGATGCCATCGACTACCGGCAGATGAAGCCAGCGCTGGAACGTTGCGCAACGACGTTGGGACGCAAGCCCAAACAGATCGTGGCCGATGGCGACTACACCAATCATGCCTCGGTGCAGGCGGCCGCCGAGCAGGGAGTGGACTTCTACGGATCGTGGCAGAACAGTTGGCGGGCGGTGGAACGCGATGCGCACGGCCGGCACTCCGAGTTCCTCGCCGGCGCGTTTCCTTACGATGCCGCGCAGGATAGATTTACCTGTCCGGCTGGACAAACGCTCACCCACCATGCGCTCATGAATCGTGACAACGGGGTTCGCACCCACGTTTACCGCGCACCGAAGAAGGCATGCCCCCACTGCCCGCTGCGCGATAAATGCGCACCGCAACAGGCGCGCCCGGAGTGGCGGCGCTCGATCACACGCCTGCAAGAGCCATCGGCAACGACCGCGTTCAAGCAGAAGATGGCCACGGAAGAAGCAAAACAAATCTACGCACGACGCTCGCAGATTGCCGAGTTTCCCCACGCCTGGATTAAAGAGCGCTGCCGCCTAAGGCAGTTCCGCTGCAGAGGTCGCGTGAAAGTAGCCCTGGAAGCGACTTGGGCTTGCCTAAGTTACAACCTGATGAGATGGTTCGGCCTAAAGCGGACACTGCAAATACAGCCGGCATAGAGTCCTTCAACGGGCACCGGAAAGTGTGTGGACACGGGTGATGTGGGGACCGAAGCACTTCAGGTAACTGGTGTCGGTCCCGGCTACCTAAAAACCAATTTCTTCACAGCTTCC
>JBAUXX010000052.1:0-28360 GCA_049584475.1 Candidatus Sulfotelmatobacter sp.
CGGGTAGTGGCTCAGTTTGAAAATTTCTTCCATCCACCAGTGGCGTCATGCCGAACGCCCGCGTTTTCACCAGCGGGCGGAGGCATCTCACGTGCCCCAATCCCTGATCGGGTGGGAGATCCTTCGCTCCGCCTGAACAGCGGCCCCGCTCAGGAAGACGCCATTAAACTTCCTCATTTCAAATTGAGTCACTACTGACCTTCGGCTGAGATCGCTCGTCTGCGCGGGGAAGATGTAGAATCGGGGACGAAGCGTTTCGTCTTACTCAAATATGGCGTTTCCTGCTACACGTCTTCGACGGTTGCGACGAACCGGCCCGCTGCGAAATCTGGTGGCGGAGACACGGCTTACTCCGGACGCCTTCGTGTATCCATTGTTTGTCTGCCCGGGCGAAGGCGTGCGTAAAGAAGTTCGCTCCATGCCGGGAGTGTTCAATCTTTCCGTGGACGAGGCGATCAAGGAAGGCCAAGACGCGCACGCGCTGGGCGTGCCTGCGGTGATTCTATTCGGTTTGCCCGAGAGCAAAGATGAGGTTGCGACTGGAGCGTGGGATGAAAACGGCATTGTGCAGCAGGCCGCGCGCGCATTTAAGCGCGAAGTGCCGGAGCTGATTCTGATTGGTGACGTTTGCCTGTGCGAATACATGTCGCATGGCCACTGCGGAATTGTGAAGGCTACGTCAGGACCGCAATCGTTGGGCGCAGCCGCTCGCGTGATAGTTGTTGGCGAAGATAATAAGGCGCGAGTCGTCGACGAAGTTGCGGCACGGCTGCACGCTCGCAATCACCAGGTCGAATACGAAATCCTCAACGACGAAACGCTGGCGTTGCTGGCCCGCACTGCGGTGTCGCTCGTCCGCGCAGGCATAGACATTATTGCCCCATCCGACATGATGGATGGGCGGGTTGCTGCGATTCGCCGCGGGCTGGACGAGGCTGGATTTATCAACACGCCGATTCTCTCTTATGCGGCGAAATTCGCTTCGGGTTTCTATGGACCATTTCGCGAGGCGGCGGATTCGGCGCCGCAGTTCGGCGACCGCCGGTCTTACCAGATGGATGGGGCAAATGTGCGCGAGGCTTTGCGCGAAATTGAACTCGACATCGGGGAAGGTGCCGACATGATTATGGTCAAGCCGGCGATGCCTTATCTGGATGTGATCGCGGCGGCGCGCGAGCGTTTCGACCTGCCGCTGGCCGCCTATCAGGTTTCGGGCGAATACGCCATGATCGAAGCCGCCGCCCGCAATAATTGGATTGACCGCGAGCGGGTTATGATGGAATCGCTGCTGAGTATTCGGCGCGCGGGAGCGAGCATTATCCTCACCTATTACGCCAAGGATGCGGCCCGGCTGCTGGGGTAGTTCTGTTCTGATTCCATCGAAAATGGCTATAGACTAAGCGTGAGACCCTTCTTCCGCCCCATTCGGGGTTGGTGTCTTCCCGCTGCCTTACCCGCAGCTTACGCTGTGGGGCTGCATTCCTGGCGCCGCGCTGCGGCTAGTCTTCTTGTGTGCAATCAATGATAGCAATGCTATCATTGCGATCATGGCGAGCATAACGATCCGGCGGCTTCCGGAAAATACCAAACGGCGATTACGCATTCGCGCGGCGCGCAATGGGCGGTCTATGGAGCAGGAGGCGCGGGAGCTGCTCGAAACCGGACTGGCGCGCGCAGATGCCGAGCCGGAGAATCTTGGAGAAGCGATCCGCCGCATTTTTGCTCCCTTGGGCGGAGTCGAACTGAAAATTCCTCCGCGACGCGGTAGGATCCGGGAGATCGATTTTAAGTGATTTCCGGGATCACAATCCTGGACACAAATGTCGTCTCCGAGTCGATGCGGCCCTCCCCATCGGGGATTGTCATGACCTGGTGGTCGCGACAGCAACCCGGCGCGCTGTTCATCACGACTGTAACGATGGCCGAGATTATGTACGGAACAGAGATTTTGCCGCACGGCAAACGCCGCCTAGCGCTGCTGGCCGGAGCCGAACAAATGTTCGGCAAAGTCCTGGCGGGGCGCATTCTGCCATTTGACGAGAACGCCGCGCGAGCATTTCCGGAGATCGCGGCCCGGCGCCGTGCCCGAGGCCGCCCTATCACCGACCTTGACGCGCAGATAGCGGCCATTGCTTTCTCCCGCGGAGCGATCCTGGCTACGCGCGACACCGCCGATTTCGAAGGTTGCGGAGTGCGTCTGGTGAACCCCTGGACCACGTCGTAGCGGCGGGGTCTGCTACACTTTTCCGTTTGCCAGGTTCGCTTGCCAAGGAGCATCCCGATGCGCCGTGTTTTATTTGCTCTTTTCTCTCTCGCCTTGTTCGCGTCTTTTGCTTGTGCGCAGGCCAAGCATCCGTTCACGTTTGAAGACATGATGAAGCTGAAGCGGGTGGGCGAGCCGGAGGTTTCGCCGGATGGCAAGTGGGTGATCTTCAGTGTGGTGGAAGTCGATCTCGCGGCGAACACGAAGACGCCGCATGTGTGGATCGTGCCCACTGCGGGCGGGCAGGAGCGGGAGATTATTGGCGATCAGGATGCGGACCGGCCGCGCTGGGCGCCGGATGGAAAGAGGTTTGCGTTTATTTCGACGAAGGAAGGTGGATCGCAGATTTGGATTGCGGATTTTGATGGCGCGGGCGGGATTGTTACCGGCGTTTCGAAACTTACGGCAATCCCGACCGAGGCGGGCGGAGAACTTTGGTCGCCGGATGGAAAGAACATCCTTTTCACTTCGGATGTTTATCCAGAGTGCGATGGGCAGCCAGAAATGGAACTCCCGTGCAATGCGAAGAAAGTGGATGAAGCAAACAAATCAAAGGTGAAGGCACAGATTTTCACGCATCTGCTCTATCGGCATTGGAATGCGTATAAGGAAGGGAAACGCAGTCACATCTTGGTGACTCGAGTGCCAGATTCGTTTCCCGCCAATTCCGGCATTTACAACGGAGCCCTGATGCCCGTGCCTCTCGATCTCACGCCGGACGACTACGATGCGCCGGTGTTTTCCCTCGGCGGGCAGGATGACTATACTTTCTCGCCGGATGGGCAGGAGATTTGTTACGCGTCGAATCATGACAAGAATCCGGCGGCTTCCACCAACAACGATCTATGGATTGTCCCTGTGAGTGGTGGGCCGGCGAAGAATATTACCGCCGACAATCCCGCCAGCGATACTTCGCCGCTCTATTCGCCCGATGGCCGCTACATCGCCTACCGCGCCCAGCAGCGCCCGGGCTACGAGAGCGATAGATTCCGATTGATGTTGTATGACCGCAAGACAGGGAAAAAGACGAACGTCACCGACGTAATCGGATCGGACGAAGAGCACACGGAGATATTCAATGCCTGGGTCGGTACGTTCATTTGGAGTCATGACTCTCAGCACATCTACTTCTCCTGGGAAGATAGCGGTCACTCTACGATCTCGCGAATTGGTCAAATAGGACAAATTGCTGCGGGAGCGACCCTGGGTGTGCCGCACCTCGTTCAGCCAGGCGGGGACGACTTGGCCCTCACTCCGGACGATCACACACTGATCTTCACTCGGATGTCAGTCATGTCTCCGAACGCAATATACAAGAGTGGGACAGAACTCGAGGAATGCAAGAGTGTGCCACGATCGGTTCCGACAACAGCGTGTCGGTTTGCAAAGTCTGAACAGCTCAGCCGTCTGAACGATTCACTGCTCTCTCCAATCTGGATGTCTCCGCTGGAATCTTTCTGGTTCAGGGGCGCTCACAACGACGAAGTCGAAGGCTTTCTCGTCAAGCCGCCGAACTTCGATGCCGGCAAGAAATATCCTTTGAAATTTGTTGTTCACGGTGGGCCTGAGGTTCCGATGGGCGATGAGTGGAGCTATCGCTGGAACGCCGAGCTTTTCGCGGCCAGCGGATATGTGGTCATCATGATCAACTTCCACGGTTCGCCGGGCTACGGGCAGAAATTTATTGACGCGATCAATGGCGACTGGGGAGGCGCTCCGTTTGAAGACTTGATGAAGGGGCTGGATTACGCCGAAGAGCATTATGGTTTTATCGATAAGAACCGGGAGTGCGCGCTGGGCGCAAGCTACGGTGGATACATGATCAACTGGATTATGGGGCACACCGACCGCTTCAAGTGCCTGGTGTCGCACGACGGCATGTTCAACGCCGAATCCGCCTGGGGCACGACCGAAGAACTCTGGTTCAACGACTGGGAGTTCAAAGGGACTCCCTACGACAACCGCGCCGGCTACCAGAAGTGGTCGCCGCATCAGTATGCGAAGAATTTCAAGACGCCGACTCTCGTAATTCATGGGCAGCGCGACTACCGGCTGGACGTTTCGCAGGGGTTCGATCTGTTCACCACGCTGCAGATGGAAGGCGTGCCGTCGAAGATGCTGTATTTCCCGGATGAAGGGCATTGGGTGCAGAAGCCGCAGAATTCTCAGCTTTGGTACAAGACGGTGAATGACTGGGTGGATCAGTGGACGAAAAAGCAGCCTTAGTTGTCAGAGTTGTGATTCCAGGTAGCTACAGCATCCCGGAGGGACGACTGACGATAGCTGAAGCGCAGGGTTATTTTTGAACCCTACGGGTCAAGACCCCTGGAGTGATCTAAGAGTGAGCCAGCACGGAAGTTCCGCTGAAGTCGAACTGCATTCGGACTTCGCGCAGATCGGCATTTCTCATGGCGGAGCGGAGACGAGTTTTGTCTTCAGTGTAAAGCAGCAGAAAGCCGCCGCCGCCCGCGCCAATCAGTTTGCCGCCGAGGGCTCCATTGTCGCGAGCCAGTTCGTACATCTTATCGATGAAGCCGCTGCTCATTCCGGGGGAGCGTTTCTTTTTGTGCTCCCAGTGCGCGTGCATGATCTCGGCGAACGTGCGCAGATCGCCGGCCAGTAGGGCGTCACGGCTCTCATGGCCCAGTTGCTTGGTGAAATGCAGGTTCTCCAGCATCTCGGCGGAGTTGTCGCGCGTCTTCGTATCCTGATCGCGCAGAACCTGCGCCGCCGAGCGCGATGCGCCGGTGAAAAACAGAAGCAGATTATCTTCGAGATTGGCGAGAGTTTCCGGGGCGATCTTTAGAGGCTGGGCGATTACCTTATCGTCAGGCAGAAAATCGAAGCAGGTGATACCTCCGAATGCCGCGATGTACTGGTCCTGTTTGCCGATTGGTTCTTTCAGCAAATCGATTTCAATATGGCAGGCTTGCTCGGCTAGTTCCTGAGGCGGAACAAAGCTGCGTTTCATGGTGTGCAGCGCGCGCAGCAAGGCAGTCGTGAAACTGCCCGACGAACCCAGGCCCGTACCAGCGGGAATGTCGGAGAGGCTAACGATCTCAAGATACGGTCCGGTAATTCCGGTGAGGCGCAACGCTTCGCGGATGATGGGGTGTTGAATGTCATCCACCCGTTCTACATCTTCGAGCTTGGCATATTTCAAGATGATGCGGGGACGAAAAGCCTCGTTGATGGTGATGTAAACGTAGCGATTAATCGCGGCCGAGAGCACAAATCCACCGTGCTTGCGGTAGTACGAAGGGAGATCGGTGCCGCCGCCGCCTAAGGAGATGCGTAACGGGCTGCGTGTGATGATCAAGAAAGAGATTCCGTGAAAGCGGTAAGTATAGCGTACCTAAGATAGCGTCTATGAGGTGCGCGAGCATTTGGTTTCGCGGGCACTCCACGCGAGATCCTTCGCTTCGCCTGAAGAACGGCTGCGCTCAGGATGACGCCGCTTTTTGGATGTTGGCGTCTGTACTAACGAATTTGATTGTGCGCAGAACCGCTTCCTTTATTGTCAGCTTCGGCTTCCAACCCAGAGCGCGGATGCGCGAGCAACCCAGCAAAATGAAGGGGCTGTCGCCGATCCAGCCGCGCTCGCCGCCGCCGTAGGTAAGTTTGGGATGCAGGCCGAGATAGTCGCAAATCCAGCCGATCGATTCGTTGACTTCGCAATATTCGTCAGTGCCGAGATTGAAGATGTTTACTTTCTTATCCGCGCGGTCGAGAGCCAGAAGGATCGCGTCGATGCAATCCTGAACATACAAATATGATTTCCGTTGATGGCCGTTGCCCAGCACGTGAAGACGTTCCGGGTGCTCGGCGAGCTGCTGATAAAAATCGAAGACGTGGCCGTGGGTGTAGCGCTCGCCCAGGATCGAGACGAAGCGGAAGATGTAACCTTGCATTCCGAAGCCTTCACAATAGGCTTGGATCAGGCCTTCGGCGGCCAGTTTGGAGGCCGCATAGAACGACGTTTGAACCGGAAACGGGCAGGTTTCCGGCGTGGGAAAGATGTCGGGTTCGCCGTAGACAGACCCTGTCGAGGCGAAGACGATGCGTTTGCAGCCTTGCTCGCGCATGTTCTCCAAAACATTCCAGGTGGCGATGGTGTTCTGGTCGAGATCTTTGCGCGGATGGTCGGTGCCGAAGCGCACGTCGGCGTTGGCGGCAAGATGGATGACGAGGTCGGAGCCTTTCATCGCCCGCGCCAGAGCGGCGCGGTCCAGCAGATCGGCTTGATGAAAGCTAAACTTCGGATGCGCTTGAGCCGCTTCAAGAAACCGCTTCTGGCCGGTTGACATGTTGTCGAAACCGACGACGGTGTGTCCGGCGGCAAGAAGGCGGTCGACCATGTTGCTGCCGATGAATCCGGCAGCGCCTGTAACTAGGACGCGCAAGAGAACCTCCAGCTTGAATTAACGCTTAGGTAGTTTCGCAAATTTTGCGCGGCGGTTGGGAAAAGCTTTTTAACGCAGAGATCGCTGAGCACGCAGAGAAAAGTCTTAGCGACTGTCCGAGGATGTTTGGCGCAATTTTATTTTAGCTCCCTTTAACTCGAAGCGGCTGTCGCGCCAAACGTAGCGCAGATTCAAATAGCTGGCGAACCAGACAAAAAAGCCGAGCAAGTCGCGCAGCGGGTAAAGCCATGGGGCGCGCCGCGCTTGCGGATCACGAACAACGGTCCAGCCCACCATCCATGCCTCAATCAGCCGATTCAACACGGCGACGCCCAGCAGAAAAATTCCAATTCCCCAGCGGCCAGTGAGCGCGGCGGAGATAAGTCCCAGCAAGCCGTAGGGCATCGCGAAAATTAATCCGCTGCCGAAGTGGCCCTTAGGACGCGAGTAACGTGTAGATTGCGCCCAGCGCAACTGGTTTTGCCACATCCGCGAAAGAGATTTCTGGTTCACGATGTGATCGATGATGTGGCCCGAGAGAACGACGCGGTAACCCGCGGCTGCAATCAGGTTGCCGATAGCGAAATCGTAGGCGATGTAATCTCTCAGACCGCTGTAGCCTCCGATGCTGACCAGCGAATCTTTGCGCACGACTGTCGTCGGGCCCAATCCAAACTTCATTCCTTCGAGCAGATTCGCCACCAGCACTCCGGCGGTCATTTCCACCGACATGCCGATGGCGGTGAGGCCCGACCAGAATCCGGCGACATTTTTGCCGCGATACACGCATGTCACCATGCCGACTTGCGGATCGAGCATGGGAGGGACAATCTCGCGCAGATAACTCGGGGAAACTTCCACGTCGCTGTCGGTGGTGACGAGAATATCGTGCTCCGCGACCTGCGCCATGCAATGGAACGAGTGAACGACGGGATTGGGCCACGGTGCCCCGGTGACCAACACGCGGCTGGGGATTTGTGGATAGCGCGCGCACACTCCGCGCACCACTTCCAGCGCCGGGTCATTCGCTTCGTCAGCGGCAAATAGAATTTCGTAATGAGGATAATCCTGGAGAAAAAAACTCTCGATGTTCTTTTCGAGCTGCGCTTCTAAACCATGTACCGGCTTGAGGACGGAGACAGGAGGCAGATGCGCATCGTCAGGAATGGAGCGCAGCTGGCGGCGCGCTTCGGCGTGAAAGCGGATGACTCCAAGCAGCGCGAGGCCGAGAAATACCGCCGAAGACAGCGTGCCTGCCACGGCTATAGCCAGAGCGAAATATAGAATCAGCGACATCATCCCGCATTGTACTAACTGTGCGTGGCCGTCTGTGCGTTAGGATTATCAACGCTGATGCGTGGTGCAATGAAGCACAGTTGAATAGGACGCGAACCAAATGAAGATTGTCGATGCGAAAACGATTGTCTGCTGCCCGGGCAGGAACTTCGTCACTTTGAAGGTCACGACGGAAGACGGAGTCTACGGATTGGGCGACGCGACGCTGAACGGACGCGAGCTGGCCGCGGCGAGTTATTTGAACGATCACGTTATCCCGCTGCTGATTGGACGCGATGCGCGGCGGATCGAAGACACCTGGCACTATCTGTACAAGGGAGCGTACTGGCGGCGCGGGCCGGTGACCATGTCGGCGATTGCGGCGGTGGATACGGCGTTGTGGGACATCAAAGCGAAAGCGATGAACGCGCCTTTGTATCAATTGCTGGGCGGCGCATCTCGCGATGCGGTGCTGGTGTATGGACACGCCAGCGGCGCGGGTATGGAAGAGACTATGCAGGCTGTCGCGAATTACATGAAGAGCGGGTACAAGGCCATTCGCGCGCAGTCGGGCATTCCGGGATTGCCGAGCACTTACGGAGTAGGCCGCGGTGTTATGCACTATGAGCCCGCTGAAAAAGATGCTCCCCCGGAGAATCGCTGGTCGTCGGAAGCGTACATGAATTTCGTCCCGTCGCTGTTTGCGCGGTTGCGCAAAGAATTCGGCAATGAAGTCCACCTGTTGCACGATGTACATCACCGCCTCACTCCGATTGAGGCGGCGCGTCTCGGGAAGGAGCTAGAACCGTATCGCTTGTTCTGGATGGAGGATCCGACGCCCGCCGAATTGCAGGAAAGTTTTCGTTTGATTCGCCGCCACACAACGACGCCGCTCGCCGTCGGTGAAGTGTTCAACACTATTTACGATTGCCAGCAACTCATACAGGAACAGTTGATCGACTACATTCGCACGACGGTTGTACATGCGGGAGGAATTACGCATTTGCGGCGGATTGCGAATCTGGCCGAGATGTATCAGGTGCGAACGGGCTCGCACGGAGCCACGGATCTAAGCCCCGTGTGCATGGCGGCGGCGTTGCACTTCGATTTAAGCGTGCACAATTTTGGCATCCAGGAATACATGAGGCACGCGGACGAGACCGACCGAGTGTTTCCGCATTCGTACACGTTTGAAACCGGAGTGATGCATCCGGGCGATGCGCCGGGATTGGGCGTTGACATTGATGAGACTCTTGCGGCGAAGTATCCGTATGCGGCGGCGTATTTGCCGGTGAATCGCAAGCTGGATGGAACCATGCACAACTGGTAGTTGCTTACTTGGCGGTGCACCGCGTCTCGCGGATGATGGCGACCAAAGCTCTGGCAGCTTCAGTAATCGGAGCGGTGTCGCCGGATTCCAGCGCTGAGGCTGAGACCAGTTCTCCTCCGACACCGAGGGCGGCGGCGCCGGCGAGGATAAAATCTGCAGCGGTATTCAGATTTACGCCGCCGGTGGGAATCATGGGAACTTGCGGCAAGGGTCCCTTCAGCGCCTTGATGTACTTCGCGCCGCCTACTGACCCGCAGGGGAAGATTTTGACGAAATCGCTGCCCGCTTTCCAGGCGGCGATTACCTCTGTTGGAGTGAGCGCTCCAGCCATCATTAATTTTCTGGCGGCATTTGCGAACTTCACGGTCTCCAGATCGAAGCCGGGACTGACGATGAATTCCGCTCCGGCATCGATGCAGCGCTGTGCGGTAGCTGCATCGAGAACAGTACCGGCTCCAATCAACACTTCGGAGCCCATGCTCTTGCTCAGTTGAGCAATTACTTCAATCGCGCCGGGAACTGTCATGGTCACTTCGACGATGGGAATTCCGCCGGCGCAGACCGCTTCGGCGGCTTGCAGCGCTTGTTTGGGCGAGGCGGCACGGACGACCGGCACGATGCCGATCTCGGTGATGCGGCTTGCAACTTCTTGCTTGGTCATATCCGTCGAGCTCTACCGGGCGATGCGTGCGCCTTTTCCCTGCATCGCCTGCTGCACTTCCTTCAGCGTCGCCATGGTTGTGTCACCGGGCGTAGTCATCGCCAGAGCGCCGTGGGCTGCTCCGCATTCGACGGCCCACTGCGGTCCCTGGGCGGTGAGAAGGCCATAGATCAGACCCGAAGCGAACGAATCTCCACCGCCGACGCGATCGAAGATTTCAAGATTCTCCCGATATTTCGCCTCGTAGAACTTGCCATCGGCGTAACAGATCGCGCCCCAATCGTTGAGGGTCGCCGTCTTGGCTTTGCGCAGCGTGGTGGCCACCACGGCAAAAGGAAATTCCTTGATTACGGTTTCAATCATCTTCTTGAACGCTTCGGTCTCGATGTTCGAGTGGTGCTCATCCAGGCCCGCGACCTGAAAGCCCAGCGCCGCGGAGAAATCTTCTTCGTTGCCGAGCATAACGTCAACCAGCGGGGCCAGACGGCGGTTCACTTCCTGCGCGCGCTTTTTTCCGCCGATTGCTTTCCATAGAGATTCCCGGTAATTCAAGTCGTAGGAGATTGCCGTGCCATGTTTGCGGGCGGCTTTCAGCGCCTCGATTGCGACGTCGGGAGTGGTCTCCGAGAGTGCGCAAAAAATGCCGCCAGTATGAAACCATCGCGCACCGTGTTTGCCGAAGATTTCGTCCCAGTCGATGTCACCGGGCTTTAGCTGCGACACCGCCGTATGGCCGCGGTCGGAACAACCGAGTGCCGGACGAATGCCGAATCCGCGCTCGGTGAAATTCAGCCCATTACGTGTGGCGCGGCCAACGCCGTCGAATTCAACCCAGCGAATCAAGGACTGATCGACGCCGCCTTGATAGATCAGGTCCTGCAGCAATCTGCCGACGGGATTGTCGACAATGGCTGTGACAATGGAGCTGCTCAAGCCGAAGCAGCGCGTCAGGCCGCGCGCGACGTTGTACTCGCCTCCGCCTTCGGAGACTTCGAACTCGCGCGTGGTCCAGATGCGGCGATCTCCGGGATCGAAGCGCAGCATCACCTCGCCGAGGCTGACTAAATCCCAGCGGCAGTGTTCTCGCGGCTTGATCTTGAGGCCGGCTGAATGTTTTGTCTCCACTTGCACCTTTCACGGCACGACTTATTCATGACAACTACCTATGATTCTGCCATATCGAACTGCACCGGTTGCAGCCGCGGAGCTAGCGCTTGGATGATTGCCAACGCGATCAGGTATGCGGAGCCGGCGAGAAAAAATGGGACCGCGTAACTGTGCGTGTGCTGCAAGAAGTATGCAACGACTTTCGCAATCAGCATTCCGCCGATCGCGCCCGCCATGCCGCCAATTCCGGCCACGGAGGCGACCACGGTGCCGGGAAACATGTCGGAAGATAAGGTAAGCAGATTGCAGGAAAAGCCCTGATGCGCCGCGGCTGCAATTCCGATCACGAGCACCGCTACCCACATCGACGCAACTTTGGGCACGAAGACGACCGGCACCACGCTGAGAGCGCAGATCAGCATGGCGAATTTTCGGCTCGCATTCACGGTCCTGCCGTGGCGTATGAGCGAGGATGAAAGCCATCCACCTGCCACGCTGCCCGCATCTGCAATCAAATAGATTACGAGGATGGGCATGCCAATGTGCAGAAGATCGAGGCCGTGCTCGCGCTGAAGAAAATCGGGAATCCAGAATAAGTAGAACCACCACACGGGATCGGTAATGAACTTCCCCAATATGAACGCCCAGGTTTGGCGGTGGTCTAACAGCTTGAACCAACTCACGCGGACCGGAGCGGCAATTGGATCGCTGCAAATATATTCCAGCTCAGCGGGCGAACAAGACGGATGCTCCTGTGGGCGACGATAGACCCACAACCACAAGGCGAGCCACACGAATCCAACTCCGCCGAGCAGAAAGAAAGCCGCGCGCCAGCCCCAATGCACGGCAATCCAGGGAACGATAAGAGGCGTGGCGATGGCGCCGAGGTTGCTGCCGGCATTAAAGATGCCGGTGGCCAGCGCGCGCTCTTTTTTCGGGAACCATTCTGCGACCGCTTTGAGGCTAGCGGGAAAGACCGCGGACTCGCCTAAGCCCAACGCAAATCGAGCTGCCAGAAAGCTGTTGAACGAACCGGCGACGCCGTGAGCGATCGATGCGAGACTCCAGAAGGCCATGGCCAGCGCGTAGCCGAGGCGCGTTCCAACTCGGTCGATGAAGCGCCCAACCAGCACCATTCCCAGCGCGTAGGCCGCCTGGAACGCGAATACGAGATTGCCGTAGTCGATTTCGCTCCAGCCGAGATTGTGCTGAAGAGTGGTTTTCAGGACGCCGATGACCTGGCGATCCATGTAGTTCTTCATCACGCCCAGCAGGAGAACAGTGCAGATGATCCAGCGGAAGCGTCCGATATGTTGAGCGAGTTGTGCGGCGACGTTCGGCTTCGAAGCGGGAGCGGGTTTCGAAACCGACGGGAGATTCATAGCGAAACCCGAAACGGAATCACTGGTTATTACCGCTAGCCATGATGCCGCCATCGACAACCAGCAAATGGCCGGTCACAAAGCTGGCGGCGTCTGAGGCCAGAAACACGGCGGCTCCGACGAGTTCTTCCAGTTTGCCGAAGCGCGCCGCAGGCGTGCGCATCAGAAATTCCTGTCCTCGCTGTGTGCCATCGAGTAAAGACGCGTTCAGGTCGGTGCGGAAAACCCCGGGCACCAGGCCATTCACGCATACACCGTAACGCGCCCACTCAATCGCTAACGACTTGGTGAGAGAAGCGACGGCTGACTTGCTCGCGGCGTAGGCCGCAACTTCAAAGATCGCCACGAACGACGAGAGAGAACAGATATTGACGATCCTGCCGTATTTTCGCTCGATCATGTGGCGTCCGAAGACCTGGCAGGCGCGCAGCGTGCCATTCAGGTTGGTTTCAAGAATGGTGTTCCAATCTTTCTCGCTCATGTCGACGATTGGCGTCTTCTGCGTGATTCCGGCGCAGTTCAACAAGATGTCGACTTTGCCAAATTCCGCACATGCGGCTTCCAAAAGCGATTGCAGACTGGACCGATCGGCCACATCGCACGGTACGGCGAGCGAGCGGCCGCCAGCTTTTTTTATGTCGTTTGCAACAGACTCAACGCGGTCGCGCCGACGTCCTGACGGAATCACATTGGCACCGGCTGCCGCGAGGCCCTTCGCCAGAGTCAAGCCAATACCGGATGTGCCGCCGATGACGACTGCGGTTTTTGAATCGAGGCTGAGTGATGCCAGTCCCATGCAATCCATGTTTATAACACGCTCTCAGCGGGAGTAGTATGGTGGGCGCAATTGCACAAGGAGACCACTCGAGCCGCGAAAATGAAACAACAAAAACGATATTCTCTGCTCAATGCTTTTCTGCTGACGTCGCTTTTCTGCGTCGCTGCCAGTGCTCAAAACAAAACAAGCCAGCCGGAGAGCTCGCCCAGGTATCGCGATCGCAATCTTGCCGTGGATGAGCGGGTAGCGGATTTGCTGCCGCGCATGACGCTCGAAGAAAAAGTTGAGCAGATCAGCGGCGGCGGACGCGGGCAAGTCGAAGTAATCGATCCCACAGGAACGTTTACGACCGAGCAGGCGCGAGAGACGATGGGCCGATGGTGGGATCCGGATTTGGTGTTTCCTCCCAAGCGAGCGGCGATTTTGCGCAATGGAATTCAGCGCTATCTGCTGGAGAAGACGCGGCTCGGCATTCCAGATTTGTTCATGGGAGAAGCGTTGCACGGGTTTATGGAATATGGCAGCACGAGCTTTCCCCAGGCGTTGGGCCTGGCTAGCACATGGGACCCGGAGTTGGTGCACCAAGTATTCACGGCCGCCGGAGATGAAGCCGGTTCAAGCGGCGCGGGACAAGTTTTTTCTCCAGTACTGGATATTGCACGCGATCCGCGCTGGGGACGGACGGAAGAAACTTACGGGGAAGATCCGTTTCTTGCCGCGCGCATGGGAGTGGCGGCGATCACGGGCCTGCAAGGCGATTCATTCATGATTGGCCGCCATCACGTTGTGGCAACGGCAAAACACTTTGCGGTGCATGGCCAACCAGAGGGTGGCACGAACACCGCGCCAGCCAATTATTCAGAGCGCATCATTCGCGAGAATTTTCTGGTGCCATTCCAGGCGGCGGTGCAGGAAGCGAATGTGGGAAGCGTGATGGCTTCCTACAACGAAATTGACGGCATTCCTTCCCACATCAATCACTGGCTGCTGGACCGTGTGCTGCGGCAGGAGTGGGGCTTTCGCGGCTACATCACCTCAGATGGCGACGGATTGCAGATGCTGGTGAATACACACGAAGTCGCGGCGAACAAAGCCGACGCGGCGCGTCTGGCGATCGCCGCCGGCGTGGATTACGACCTGTCAGATGGCTCGGTCTATCGCACGCTCATCAACCAGGTGAAACAGGGCATTGTTCCAGAGAGCGAAGTGGACCGTGCCGCCGGACGCGTACTCGCCACAAAGTTCCGGCTGGGACTGTTCGACAATCCCTACATCGATCCCGACGCCGCCGAGAAAATCACTAACAGTGCGGAGCACCGCCAGCTTGCGCTTAAGGCCGCGCAGAAAGTAATCGTCCTGCTGAAGAACGACAAGAATTTGTTGCCGCTCGATTTGAGAAAACTGAAGACGATTGCGGTGATCGGGCCGAATGCGGAGGGTTTACATCTGGGTGGTTACAGCCGCAATCCCTTGCATGGCATCGGCATTCTGCAAGGCATCCGGGATCGGGTTGGAGCGAAGGTGAACGTGGTTTATGCGGAAGGATGCAAAATCACTGACGCTCCTGCGGATTGGCATGGGTGGTTTACCAACGACGTGAAGCTGATCGATCCCGCGACACAGAAGGAGAGTGTGAAAGCCGCAGTAGAAGCGGCGAGCAAAGCGGATATTGCGATTTTGGTGGTGGGAGAGAACGAGAGCACCAATCGCGAGGCCTGGTCGGAGAACCATTTGGGAGATCGCGATTCGCTCGATCTGCTGGGCGCGCAGAACGATCTGGTGAAGGCGGTGGTAGAGACTGGAACGCCAACGGTGGTATTGCTGATCAACGGCCGTCCGCTCTCGATTAACTATATTGCCGAACATGTGCCGGCGATTCTGGAAGGCTGGTATCTGGGCGAAGAAGGCGGAGCCGCGGCGGCGAACGTGTTGTTTGGCGACGTGAATCCGGGGGGGAAACTGCCGATCACGTTTCCGCATTCCGTGGGCGATCTGCCCGATTTTTACAATCACAAGCCTTCGGCCAACCGCAGTTATGCGTTCAGCACGCGAAAGCCGCTGTATCCATTCGGCTACGGGTTGAGCTATACCACTTTTCGGTTCGATAACCTTCGCGTCGAGCCGAAGCAGATAGGCGTCGGCGGTGTCGCGAAGGCTAGCGTGGACGTCACTAACACTGGCTCACGTGAGGGCGACGAGGTACCACAGCTTTATATCCACCAGAAGATTGCGTCGGTCACGAGGCCGGTCATGCAGTTGGAAGGCTTTCAGCGCGTCACGCTGAAACCGGGCGAAAAGAAGACTGTGGAATTCACCATCACGCCTGACATGCTTTCGATGTTGAACGTGGACATGCATCGGGTGGTCGAACCGGGAATGTTCGAAGTGATGGTTGGGCCCAGTTCGGATCAGACAAGCACCGTGCTCCTGCACGTCGTGGGAACCAATGGTGAGACGGGTATGCCCGCCCTTCCGCCTCCTCCGGCAGGGTCGGAGTCGGGAGTGGTCAGCACTTTCGATGACGGAAAAATTGCGGCCAGCTATGGATCGTGGACGGCGGCCGGCGATTCGATACAAGGCGGCAAATCAACTGCGTCGATGCAAGTGGTGGATGGCGGTGCGAACAATTCCAAGGGAGCGTTGCGCGTCACGGGCGAAGTCATTTCGGGCGCGCCCTTCACGTGGGCGGGAGCGCTGTTCGCACCGGGATCTTCGCCTGAAGACCCGGCGAATCTTTCGAGCAAACAGGCTATCAGTTTTTGGGCAAAGGGAGACGGTAAGACTTACGCCCTCGCCGTGAGAACGTTAAGCCGCCAGAACGAGATGCCGGGGATCAAAACATTTGTTGCCGGTCCGGATTGGCAGCAGTACTCGTTCCCCATTTCCGGCTTCAATACGGATGGTCAAGACGTACTGACTCTCGCTTTCGTCCAAAGCGCGGCGGGAAAGTTCGAATTCGAGATCGATCAAGTGGAAATCAAGTAAGCGTAATCCGACATCAATAGAAGATAGTCCGCAAACCCGTCTCCGCCAGCTGAAATTTTTTCTTTCCGGCTGTAATAATCCGCCCTGTCTGCCGTCTTTACCTATGAAAGAGCAGTCCAGGAGGCGTACCCTGCTGAGCGTACTAGAGGAGCCGGCAATCGCGATTCCCCACGAACTCGAGGGAGTCTTTCGGTCGCATCACGACCTCGTATTCCGCACGGCGTACCGCATCACTGGTAACGCAGGCGACGCTGAAGATGTGTTGCAGACGGTTTTTCTGCGGCTGTTGCGCCGGGGCCGGAATGCCGGGCCTCTCGAAAATCCAGAGAGTTATCTGCGCCGTGCGGCCGTCAACGCCGCTCTGGACATTATTCGGTCGCGGCAAGCCGATCAAACCGTTCCATTGCCTGAAGAGTCGTCTGGGCTAATGCCGTCCGTGCAATCGGATGTCTCGGGTTTGCGGCAGGCTTTGGCCCGCGCCATGGCTCAGTTAAAACCCCGCCCGGCGGAAATCTTTGCGCTGCGTTTTCTGGAAGGCCTGAGCAACAGGCAGATCGCGCAAACGCTTGGCATCTCGCAGGTGCTGGTCGCGGTGATCGTTCATCGCACCCGGCAACAGCTCCGCAAGGAGCTCCGTCCGTACCTCGTTCGCAAATAGGGAGACACATCATGAGCAATCATAAATTCGACCAGCTACTCTCTGAGATTCGCAACGAACGCGTTGATGACCAAGTCGTTGCGCGGGCAGGCGAACGTGTCTGGAGTGCGGTTGCCGGTTCTTCGACTGCCGAACTCAGCATGCACAGGCTGCGGGGCTGCGAGGATTTCCAGGCTCTCATTCCGGCGTATTTAGAACAGAGTTTGCCCGAAGCGCGCCGGTTGCTTCTCGAAGATCATGTCCATCAGTGTGTCGCGTGCCGTCATGCGGTCGATCTGGCGCGCAATGGCGAAATACAACCGGTGTGGCAATTGAAGCCGATGCGTCATGGCTTTCCAGCACTGCGGTGGGCAATGAGTGCGGCCGCGGTCGCCGTCGCGGTGATTGTGACAATGGCTCTCTTCAATGGCCTCTTCCCCGGTCAGCACGTTGTTCGCGCCGCCGTGCAGAATGTGGACGGTTCTCTGTATGCGGTTTCTGACGATCAGGTGCGCGTGATTCCCGCAGGCTACCAGATTCGTAATGGAGATGAGATCCGCACGGCGAAGGGATCGAATGCAGTGGTGCGGCTACTTGACGGATCATTGGTCGAAATGGGCGAACGCTCGGATCTTTCCGTGTCCCGCGAGTGGAGGGGAACGACGATCCATTTGGATGGCGGGCACATTATTGTGCAGGCAGCGAAGCAGCGCACAGGGCGCCTTTACGTGGCTACCGACGATTCCCTGGTATCGGTGAAGGGAACAATTTTCTCGGTCAATCGCGGAATCAAAGGCTCTCGCGTAGCGGTGATCGAAGGCGTTGTGCGGATGGCTTATGGCGACCATACCGCCGAACTGCGCGCCGGCGAAGAAGAAACCTCGAGCACCAGCGTTGGCAAAGTGCCGGTGCAAAACGAAGTAGCATGGAGCCGCAATTCGGCGAAGTATCTTGCCCTGCTCGGAGACTTTGCAGTGTTGCAAAAACAGTTTGAGGCGATTCCGGGGCCGGGGTTGCGTTACAACTCCGATCTTCTTCCCTACGTTCCAGAC
The DNA here is from genome assembly GCA_049584475.1 of Candidatus Sulfotelmatobacter sp. Lineage (GTDB taxonomy): Bacteria > Acidobacteriota > Terriglobia > Terriglobales > Acidobacteriaceae > Sulfotelmatobacter. Next base: position 17,874 of record JBAUXX010000052.1, read on the forward strand.
AACACAGTCGTCTACGCCGCGATTCCCAACCTGTCGGCGACTTTGGGCGAAGCCAGCCAGCTTTTTCAAGACCGGTTGCAGCAGAGTCCGGCGCTGCGCAGTTGGTGGAAGGAACAGCAACGCAATAAGGGGCCAAAGCTTGCGAGCATGATTGAGCAGATGAAGACGTTGAGCAGTTATCTGGGAGACGAGATTGTATTTACCGTTGCCAAAGATGGCCCGACCTACACTGCTCCGGTGATACTGGCCAGAGTAAAGCAGCCGGGGCTGGAAAAGTTTCTGCAAGGCGAGGCAAAACATCTCAGCAAAAGCGGCTCCGAAACCGCGCTGCAGATTGTGCATGATCCGTCGGCGGTGCAATCTTCCTCGAACCGGCCCCTGCTGGTTTATTTGAACAACGATATGCTGGTCGCCAGTCCCGAGGCTGCGGAATTGCAGCGCGCAGCCGCGCGGATTCAGCAATCCGCTCCCAGCCGTTTCAGCGAAACTCCGCTCTACCAGCAGGTGGTTCATTCCTATCAGCAGGGCGCTGGCTGGCTTTTTTGCGCGGACATGGAACAAATTGTTGCCAAGAACGTATCTGATGGCAGTGGTAAGAACCAGTTGCCTTCAGGGATAGAAGACGTGCGATATCTGACAATGGAGCGGCGCGAGGTCGGAGGCAAGACGGAAAATCGCGCGGCGCTCACGTTCGCATCCGATCGGCACGGAGTAGCGTCCTGGCTGGCTGCGCCTGCATCCATGGGAGCGTTGGATTTCATTTCGCCCAATGCCAGCATGGTGAATGCGGCGGTCATCAAGAATCCGAAAAACATCATGGAAGATTTGTTCCAGATTATCGGCGCGAGCGACGCGAATTTCTCGCAGGACCTTGCGAGATTCGAGTCTAAGACTGGGGTGAGCGTGCTCGATGACATCACGGCGCCGTTGGGCGGCGAAGTTGTTCTCGCGATGGATGGCCCCGTGCTGCCCACGCCGCGCTGGAAGTTGGTTCTCGAAGTCTACGACCCCGCGACTTTGCAGTCGACCATCTCCAAACTGGTCGATAGTTTCAATCGCGAAGCAAATCAAGAGCACGGCACTCTACAGCTGGCGAAGCAACAGGTCGGTTCGCAGACTTACTACACGCTTCGCAATCAGAAGCAGCCGAATTTCGAAATTGACTATACCTATCAGGACAGTTATCTGATTGCCGGGCCCGATATTCCAACGCTCTCTCAGGCGATTCGTGACCGCCAATCGGGATATACGTTGACGCACTCGCAGACTTTCCAGTCTCTTCTGCCCAGCGACGGCGACGGCTACACGAATTTTTCGGCGATCTTCTATCACAACATCGGACCTGTAGTTGGTCCGCTGGTGGAGCAGATCAAATCCCTGGGAACTCTTACCGCGCAGCAGCAGCAGTCGATTGCCGCGCTACAGGCAAACACCGCGCCCGGCCTGATCTATGCTTATGGCGAGCGTGATCGCATCGTTGTGGCAAGCGACACGGGCTTCATGGGCTTCGATCTTGGAACTTTGCTGACCATGGGCCACGGCGGCGCGTTTCTACCGCAGATGTTTTTGGGAAACGGCCTAAGTCATCTCACCGCAACGCAATAATTTCGACTTATCCAATTATGAGTACGGCGATTCAAATCGGAGCAGCGGCGATTGGCGATCAACAAGCTGCCCATGCTCCGCAAACGCCGGTCATTGAACTGCAAGGGCTTTCGGTTCGTTTCGGCAATCGCGAAATTCTCAAGAACCTTGTTTGCTCGCTGCGCGGGCGCGCGATTGGATTGCTTGGTCCTAACGGCGCGGGCAAATCGACGCTCATCAATACGCTCCTCGGTTTCTACCAGCCTTCTTCCGGTTCAGCGCGTGTTCTCGGACATGACATTCGCACCGGCACCAGAAGCATTCGCAGCCTGGTTGGTTACATGCCGGAAAATGATGCGCTGATTTCCAAGATGAGCGCCGTTTCTTTTGTGCAGATGATGGCGGAGCTTTCTGGCTTGCCTCCGTCGGCAGCGCTGGAACGCGCGCACGAAGCGCTGTTCTGTGTGGGACTGGCGGAAGCGCGATACCGCGAACTGGGGACGTATTCGCTTGGCATGAAACAACTGGCAAAGCTGGCCCAGGCAATTGCGCACGGGCCCAAGCTGCTGATTCTCGATGAACCGACCAATGGCCTTGACCCCTCCGCGCGGCAACGCATGATTCGCATGATTCGCGACATCCGCGACAGCAAGCAGTTGCAGATCGTGCTCTGCTCGCATCTTCTCCGCGATGTGGAAGACACCTGCGAAGAAGTGCTGATCCTGAAGCAGGGACACATCGCCCATTACTCGAATCTGGAAGAAGAGCGCAAGGCGAACAAGCGATTTCTGGAACTCGAGACCTACGGCGCTAACGGCGACTTCACTGAAGCGATCGAAAAGCTTGGCTGCGAGTGCGCGGTGACCGCGAATCGCCTCAAGATGATTCTTGCCGATGGCATTGAAATTCGCGACATTTACCGGCTGGCCGCGGAGCGCGATGTGCGAATCCGCCGCCTTAATTTCCGCCGCGACACGCTGGAAGATATTTTCCTGAAAGCGATGGAAAGCTGAGATGACACCGGACACGCAGAAGTTGACGACGATTCGATTGGGAGGGTTATAGTGGCCGTGTACAGGCGCAGTTACACGTCGTACTCGGGCTCGCTCACTCCCACGTGGTCGCGTTTTCTCGTTCTATTTCGCTATTCCAGAAAAAGTCTGTTTCGCTCGAAACTTCAGACTGCGCTCTTCGTTCTCAGCTTTTTCTTTCCGTTGCTGTGTCTTATTTCCATTTATCTGGCCCACAACCTCAGCTTTCTCGAAAGGCTCACGGGGAGCAACCGGTTGCTCAGCATCGATAACCAGTTCTTTTTCTACTTCATCTACGTACAAGGCGTGCTGGCTTTCGTGCTGACCGCATTCAGCGGGCCGGGTTTGATTTCGCCTGACATCGCCAATGGTGCACTGCCTTTGTATTTTTGCCGCCCATTTTCGCGTGCTGAATACGTACTGGGCAAGGCCTCCGTACTGGCAATCCTGCTCTCGCAGATCACCTGGATTCCCGGGCTGATTCTATTCGCGGTGCAAGGGAGCCTGGCCGGCGCTGCCTGGACGTGGGAGCATCTGTGGATTGCCGGCAGCATTGTTCTTTCTTCGCTGATATGGATCGCCATTCTTTCTCTTCTCGCGATGGCGCTCTCGGCCTGGGTCAAGTGGAGAGTTGTTGCGGGTGCTCTGCTGCTCGCGGTGATGTTTTTTGGAGCGGGCTTTGCGCAAGCCATCAATGCGGTGATGCGCATTCAGTCTGGGCACTTTTTCAGCGTCGTCTATTTGATGACGACGGTCTGGTCTTCGCTGTTCCGGCTGGATAACCAGTTGTCGATTTCACCCGGCGAAGCATGGACTGCATTGCTGCTCTATTGCGGGATTTGCCTCGCGCTGCTGGTGCGCAAAGTGCGGGCCTATGAGGTGATCCGTTGAACGACCGCATCGTCTTTGAAGATGTGTCGAAATTCTACGGAGAAATTCTCGGCGTGAATCGGGTCAATCTCTCGATTCCTCCCGGTGTGACGAGCCTGGTTGGGCCCAACGGTTCGGGGAAAACTACGCTGATGAATTTGATGACCGGTTTGGTGCATCCCACGCGGGGGCGCATTCACATTCTCGGTCTGCAGCCGAACGAGCCCGAGAAGCTTTTCAAAATTCTCGGGTACAGCACGCAGTTCGATTCTTTCCCCAAAGGCCTCACCGGCTTTCAGTTTGTCAGCTCATTCCTTCGCGTTGCCGGGATCGATTCTCAAACAGCGGACCAACTTGCCTGGCGGGCCATCGAGCGCGTGAATCTTGTCGATGCCGCGCAGCGTAATGTCGCCGGCTACAGCAAAGGGATGCGGCAGCGTATTCGCCTCGCTCAAGCTTTGTGTCACAACCCGCGAGTGCTGGTTCTGGACGAACCTCTGAACGGTCTCGATCCGCTGGCGCGCGCGGAGATGATCGCACTGTTTCGCGCCGTGGCCACCGAAGGCTGCCACGTCATTATTTCGAGCCATATTCTGCACGAAGTCGATGCCATTTCCGATCAAGTCATTCTGTTGAGCAATGGGTACGTCGTGGCCGAAGGAAAAATTCACGATGTGCGCGGCGAGATTCGCGAACATCCCGCGCAGATTCTGATCCGCTGTGACCGTCCGCGAGACCTTGCCGCCAGGATGATGGGATCAGAGAACACCATTGAAGTCCGCATTCACAATGACGAACGCGGCCTGCTGGTCAAAACGCGCGACGCCGACCGGTTTTATCTCGCGTTGAATCACATCGCATTGAACGGAATTGAAATCGAATCCGTGGCTCCCGCCGATGACGATGTGAATTCGGTTTACGAATACCTGATCGGCAATGACAATGACAACAACGAGGTGCTGCAATGACCGGGCTTTGGTGGGCGCAGATCAAGTCGGTCGTCCGGTTGGAGTTGAGAAAGACGTTATTTGCGCGCCGTGGTCTGTGGATTTACGTCCTCGCGCTCCTGCCGCTTCTGCTTTTTTCCGTTCACGCCGTGGTCGTCTCTCACGACCGCGATCGCAGCAGCCAACTCGCTGCCCGAAGTCAGAAGCATCTGACGTATCAGGACTTGCTCGCGATCAAGCCGGAGATGACGCGCCAGGAGGTCTTTGATCGGCTGGGCAATCCGCCCGTGCGCTTTCACTGGCGCGGGCAACGTCCGCTCCAGTCGGGCGCGTTTACGAACACGATCAACGAAGCTTACCGCTACTCCGACGGTACTAACGATCTGTTCATCGACCTCACGGACGATAAGGTGATCGCCGTTCATATTCGCGGAGGCTTCAACGTCTCGGAAGATTCCATTGTTTTTGCCGGCGTATTCCAATTCTTTTATTTGCGGCTCGCGATTTTCTTCGGATGTCTGGGAATCTTCATGAATCTGTTCCGCGGCGAGATACTCGACAAGAGTCTGCATTTTTACTTTCTTGCGCCGATTCGCCGCGAAGTATTAATGGTGGGAAAGTTTCTTGCCGGAGTGCTGGCCACCTGCATCATTTTCGTGACCAGCGAGTTGCTTCAGATCTTTGTCTTCACGCAGCAACTCAGTCCCAATGTGCGCGACATTTACCTCTATCAGAATCACGGCCTGACACAGGCGGCGGCCTATCTTGGCATCACAGCATTGGCTTGCCTGGGCTACGGAGCATTCTTTCTGGCCGCAGGAATGCTGTTCCGCAATCCCATTCTTCCGGCAGCTGCGATCTTGATCTGGGAGTCGATGAACCCGTTTCTCCCCGCCCTGCTCAAGAAATTCAGCGTCATCTATTATCTGAAGTCGCTGTGCCCGGTAGAAATTCCCACCCCGATGGGAACTCCGGCGCTGCTGTCTCTTCTCGTCTCTAATCCCGATCCAGTGTCCGCGCCTGTCGCGATTCTTGGCATTGTTATCGTTGCGATGCTCGTCTTATACGTATCGAGCTTTCAAGTGCGGCGGATGGAAATCAATTACACCTCCGAGTAGCATCCGTGATCGATCTGCGACGCGAAAGATGCGATATTCTTTCCCGCATGTCCCCGCGATTGCCCAGTGGCGACAATGCGCTCATTCAGATTGTAGATGCCGCTCTGGCCGACGCCGCGCGGCGGAGCGGCGAGTGGCTGGTGTGTCGCCCGGGATGCACGCAGTGTTGCGTGGGCGTGTTTGCCATCAATCAACTGGATGCCGTTCGCTTGCAACAGGAGTTGGCTGATCTCGAGAAGACAGACCCGCAGCGTGCGGGCCGAGTTCGCGCGCGGGCACGCGCTACGGTGAAGCGGCTGTCGCCGGATTTCCCCGGCAATCCGAAAACAGGCTTGCTCGATGAAAGCCCGGAAGCGGAGGAACGTTTTGCGGAATTCGGCAATGACGAGCCCTGTCCAGTGCTCGACCCGGACACCGGATTGTGCGACCTGTATGAGGCTCGTCCGATGACGTGCCGCACATTCGGTCCCCCGGTCCAATCCGACGGCGGACTTGGAGTCTGCGAACTGTGCTTTCACGGTGCAAGCGATGAACAGATTGCCGCCTGCGAAATGGTGGTCGATCCGGATGACCTGGAATCCAAACTGCTGAATAAACTGGAAAAGACAAAAGGTCTGACCGGGCGCACTATTATTGCATTTTGCCTGAAGTGACGAACGCCGGACCGCGTTCTTTAGCCGACGGCGACTGGAGTCGGCTCCTCTATATTTGCTTCGCGCAGAAACTTGGCTGCCTCCTCGGGAGGCGTGGGGTTGATATAGAAGCCGGTGCCCCATTCGAAGCCGGCGGTTTTTGTGAGCTTCGGCATGAACTCCATGTGCCAGTGGTAGTAGTCGTTGGTGGGGTCCTGCACCGGTGAACTGTGAACGACCAGATTGTAAGGCGGATTGTCGAGCACGCGGTCGGCCTTGGTGAGGAGCGTTTTGATGGCCTTGGCGAGATCTTCGAACATGCGCGAGGATGAATTTTCAAACGCCGACTCGTGCTGCTTGGGCATGATCCAGGTTTCGAAGGGAAAGCGCGGGGCGTAGGGCGCGAGCGTGAGGAAGTTATCGTTTTCGGCAACCACGCGGCTGCCGTTATCCAACTCCTGGTGGATGATGTCGCAGAATACGCAGCGCTCTTTGTAGAGAAAGTATTGCTTGGCGCCTTCGAGTTCCTGGGTGACGTTGATGGGCAGAATCGGCAGGGCGATGAGTTGCGAGTGAGCGTGCTCGAGCGATGCGCCGGCGGCTTCACCGTGATTTTTGAAAAGAAGGATGTATTTGAAGCGGCGATCTTTTTTTAGATCGAGGATACGGTCGCGGAAGGTCCAGAGGACGTCTTCAATGCGTTTCGGCGGTAGAGTTGCGAGGCTGGCCTTGTGGTCGGGCGTTTCGACGATGACTTCGTGTGCGCCGATGCCGTTCATGCGATCGAACATGCCTTCGGCCTGGCGGTTTAAGGTGCCTTCAATGCCGAGCGCGGGGAATTTGTTGGGGACAACGCGAACCGTCCATCCGGGAGTATCGCGAGGCGCGGCTGGACCGCCATTGGTATTGGGACGGTAAGCCTGGATTTCAGGCGGCGTTTTGCTTTCGTTGCCGTAACAAAAGGGGCAGTACCCCCCCTTGATTTTCATATCTTCGCGAACAAAATCGGTGGGCCGCTTGGCGCGATCGGTGGAAATGATGACCCACCGCCCCACGATGGGATCTTTTCTCAGCTCAGGCACTTATTGGACTCTCCTACAAAATCGATATTTTACGCCGAGAGCGAAGCATTGCGGAAGACCTCAATCTGGGGTGGGCCCGCCGTCGGCGTTCCGTAGTATACGCTCACTATGTCGAATCTCCATTGGCACGCGGGTTCCAGTTGCCGCAGGTATTCTCGTATCATGATGGCGATCTCGCGGCGCTTGTGACGGTCGACCGCAGCTTCCGGAGGCTTTACCCCGAGCGAAGTGCGAGTCTTGACCTCAATGAAGCAAAGCACGTCTTTATCCCACCCGATCAAATCGATCTCGCCCCGGTGCTTAGGCGAGCGGAAGTTTCGCGCCACCATGATGTAGCCCAGCCTTCGCAGGTGGAAGTAAGCTTCCTCTTCGCCCCGGCGTCCGGTGCGTTGGTGCTCAGGAAGTTTATCGGCAGGAAGGGTGCGCAGGGCCAGCCAGTCGAGCGCACGAATGGTGCAACGGGTGAAGGAAATGGGAAGCATTGGAGCCTCGGGACCGAATTGTAGCGGGGTGAGAAGGTGCGGGGCTGTGATCTGGATCACAAGTGGGGCACGGGACGATCAAGAAATCCAAGGAGGATCGGATTTCAATAAAAACGAGCCCGCCCGCCAGCGGCAAGGCTGCCGATGGCGAACGGGCTCAGTACTACACCTGACGGGGCTGCGTCACGAACCCCGTCAAGATCCCCCGAACTCCGAACTAGTCTCCAGTACCGCAGCTGCAGATGCCGCGGCCGCTGCCATCGAGCTTGATGGCAGTGCATTCCTGCTGCAGACGGGTCACTTCACCGGCGCTGAGCGTGGCATCTTGCGAAGCCGTCTCAGTGATGGCAAAGTTGCCGTTCTGGATGTGGGTCTCCCAAGCGCGCAATGCGGGCTCGGAGTTGACCTTGGTGGGCAGTGGGCAGGCGCCAGCGACCGGGATCGTGGAAACGAGCTTGATCAGGCCGGTGCTCAGAATCACGCCGGTCAAAGGATTCCCCGTCAGGTTGGTGTTGACCGACAGGGTGCGCAGACCATCGGGAGTGAGCAAGCAGCTGCAGCACTCCGTCAGTTCCTGCTCCGGATCGAACACGAAGATGCTGGCGCAAACGTTGCCAGCAGCCGTGCCAGGGTGAGTAATGCGGAGCGTTCCATCCGGAGCTCCGGCGGTGTTGGCGTTGGCGAAATAATCGACCTTCAGCGTATCCGCTGGAGGTGTTGTCACTGCCGCCCACCCGGTTGCGACGCTTAGGGTAAGCGCCAGTAGGGAGACTACTAGCGATTTTGTTTTAGTCATGTTTTTCCTCCTCAGAATTGGGGGAGATAAGGCGGCCAGCCGGCAGGTTTGCAAGCTCCAGTTTCGTGTAAAATCCCCGGAACTTACGCGGAACTGTGCTACGCTTTCACCCAGGACTTGCGTCCCTGCGCCGCACCGGCCACCCTAAGGGAGGCCATCTTCCCCCGAGTAGGCGTGAAATGTCCTGAACGTCGGGATGAAATCTTCTGAAACGCCCCTATGGGTAATGGAATCAAGCGATTCTATGAGTTCGGACCGTTCCGCATCGATCCCGCGCGGGACCTGCTTCTGCGTTCCGACGAACCCATTCCACTGACTTCAAAAGCGTTCCAGACACTGTTAGTCCTTGTGGAAAACAGCGAACAGGTGATGTCGAAAGAACGGCTGATGAAGACGCTGTGGCCAGACACTTTTGTGGAGGAGTCGAACCTTACCAAACATGTTTCCATGGTAAGAAAGGCTCTGGGCCAAACCGCTCAGGATCGCGGATACATTGTGACGGTGCCGGGGGTTGGTTATCGGTTCGCAGAGACTGTGCGGATGGTTCCGGCGAACGGTACTGGCATGGTTGAGCCGGCGACCAAGGCCGAGCCAATTCCGAAAGACGCGGCGGTGAAGACCGAGCCTCGACGCAGCCTGCAACGGACCGCGGTGATTGTCATCATTCTGATCGCGGCCGGCCTGGCTGCCAACAGTCTTTACCGTCGTCCTCGCCCGGCAGAACAATTGACCGAGAAGGACAGCGTGCTGCTGGTCGACTTCCTCAACAGCACAGGCGACACCGTGTTTGATGGCACGCTGAAACAAGCGCTAAGTGTCTCTTTGACGCAGTCTCCTTTTCTGAACGTTCTTTCGGAGAACAAAGTGGCCGCTACGCTGCGCATGATGGGGCGTTCGGGTGACAGGCCACTGACGGCCGAGGTGGCTCGCGAGCTTTGTCAGCGAGCGGGCAGCAATGCCTACATCGCCGGTTCGATTGCGAACATTGGCAACCAGTATGTGGTGGGGTTAAAGGCTGTCAATTGCGCCAATGGAGACACGCTGGCACAAGAACAAGGATCCGCTGCGGCTAAAGAGAAGGTTTTGGATGCGCTCGGAATAGCTGCGGCGAAACTTCGCGGTGAAATGGGCGAGTCGCTGGCCACGGTACAGAAGTTCGATGTGCCCCTGCAACAGGCTACGACACCGTCCCTGGAGGCGCTCCGCGCTTATAGCCTTGGGCGTAAGGAGGCGGGTGAGCAAGGTCCGCGGGTGGCTTTGCCATACGATCTGCATGCGGTCGATCTCGACCCGAACTTCGCCATGGGATATTTCGCCGTCGGATATGACTATTTCACGCTGGGCGAGGTGGGCAGGGCAAGTGAATATTTCACCAGGGCTTTCGCTCTCGGCAGCCAGGTCAGCGAGCGGGAAAAGCTGACGATCGCCGCCGCCTACTATCAGAGCGTTACCGGCGAACTGGACAAGGCGGCGCAGACTTACAAGGAGCAGATCACCAGCTATCCCCGCGACTATCGGGCACATCTGGACCTCGCCATCGTCTATGGACAGCAGGCACAATACGAGGACGCGGTAGCGGCGGCGCGGGACGCGGTTCGCCTCGCGCCCGACGATGTGGCATCCTACGGTGCTCTGGGCTATGTCCTGCTTGCGTCCCAGCGCATCGACGAGGCACAGCAAATCAGCCAGCAGGCGCAGGCACGGAAGTTGGACGACTTCGTCATTCGCCAGGTCCTCTACGCGCTCGCATTTTTGAAGAATGATTCTTCCGCGATGAACGAACAGGCGGCGTGGTTCACTGGGAAAGCGGCCGTGGAGAACTCCGGGCTCTCGCTCGAATCCGATACCGCGGCTTACACCGGCCAGATACGGCGGGCACAGGAGCTGACGGAACAGTCCGTGGCCTCCGCCATACGCAATGGGCACAAGGAAAGCGGGGCTATCT
>JBAUXX010000053.1:0-85662 GCA_049584475.1 Candidatus Sulfotelmatobacter sp.
GCGCGGCGCTGTGGGCCTATAACACGCTGCTGGGCAAGCCGCGCAACTTTCAGATGGAGCACGCGTTCTGGGGCCGGGCCAACTCGGACGCTGAGATTGGCGATTTTCTGCGGCAGAACAATATCAAGCACACCCGCTTCGACGATGAAGACAAAATGCTCGATGTCGTGGTCAACCACCTGACCAACGCCAGCGTAATTGGGTGGGCGCAGGGCCGCTTCGAGTGGGGACCGCGCGCTCTCGGCAGCCGCTCGATTCTTGCCGACCCGCGGAATCCGAACATGAAAGACATTGTCAACACGAAGATCAAGTTCCGCGAGCCTTATCGTCCCTTTGCGCCGTCGGTTCTGGCGGAGAGCGCGGAAAAATATTTCGATCTGCCCAACGCCATGAAGCATTCGCCTGCCCGCTACATGCAATATGTGGTTCCGGTGAAGACGGATGCCCAGGCGATCCTTCCCGCCATTACGCACGTCGACGGCACGGGACGCATGCAGACGGTGTTCAAGGAACAGAGCCCGCGTTACTACAAGATGATCGAGAAGTTCGGCCAGGCCACCGGCGTTCCCGTGGTGATGAATACTTCGTTCAACCTGAAGGGCGAGCCCATCGTTAACACTCCGCAGAACGCATTCAACACGTTTTCCAAGAGCGAGATGGATGCGCTGGTTTTGGAAAACTTTATCATCGAGAAAAATTAGGTTCCAGAAATCGGGGTCCGCTCGTTTCTCCCCTGCGTGCCTTTTCCCTCATCTTCATCCATATCTATGGCTACGCTTACCCTTCCGGTTGCCGTCAAGGCGGCTAGTCTCAGCGTGTTGTGCGTGCACAACCGCTACATCCAACCGGGAGGCGAAGACCAGGTTTTCGAGTCCGAAGCGCAGTTGCTGGCGGAGAATGGCTTCCGCGTCGAAAAGATAGAAGAGCAGACGGCCTATCCCGGCGGCCTGGTGCGCAAGATCGAGGCGGCCGCCGATTGTGTCTGGTCCCGGTCGTGGCATCGGAAATTCAAAGCGATTCTGCGGGATCGCCGGCCGGATGTAGTTCACGTCCACAACTTCTTTTCAGTCATCTCGCCTTCGATTTACTACGCCTGCCGGGAAGAGGGTGTGCCGGTGGTGCAGACCCTGCACAATTATCGTCTGCTGTGCCCGGCGGCGACGTTTTACCGCGATGGCAAGATCTGCGAAGAGTGCATGGATCACGGGCCATTTCATGCGGTTCGCTACGGCTGCTATCGCGATTCGAAGCTCGGCACCGCGGCGCTGGCCACGATGATTGAAGTCCATCGCAGGAAAAATACCTGGAATGAGATGGTGGACCGCTATATCGTCCTCACCGAATTTGCCCGGCGGAAGATGATCCAGGGCGGAATGCCCGAGGAAAAAATCCAGGTGAAGCCCAACTTTGTGTTGCCCGACCCCGGCGCGAAAACTGGCACGGGCGATTACGCTTTGTTTGTCGGACGGCTGGTAGATTTGAAGGGCGTCGGCACGCTGCTGAAAGCCTGGAGCAAACTTCCGCCATCGATTCCTTTAGTCATCGCGGGTGACGGTCCATTCCGCCCCGAGATGGAGAAGTTGATTGGCGATCTCAAGCTGACGAACGTAGACTATCGCGGGCGGCTTTCGCGGCCACAAACTTTAGCGGCCATGAAGGGCGCGCGCTTTCTGGTATTTCCCAGCGAGTGGTATGAGGGATTTCCCGTCACGATTGCGGAATCTTTTGCCTGCGGCGTTCCTGTAATTTGTTCCCGGCTGGGCGGGATGCAGGAAATTGTGGAAGACGGCATCACGGGATTGCATTTCACTCCCGGAGATGCTGCGGATCTCGCGGAGAAAGTTGCATGGGCATGGCTCCACGTAGAAGAGACCAGCGCCATGGGCTTCGCCGCACGGGCCGAGTTTGAAGCGAAGTACAGTGCCGAGCGAAATTTTCGCATGCTTTCGGCAATCTACGAGAGTGTTCTGTCTCGTACCACAGGAGCCCAAGGCCGTAATGAATGTCTCGTCTCCCAATGAACTGAAAGATCTGTCGATAGCTCGAAGAGTCGCCCAGCTCGCGGCATCCGCACCCAAGTCGCTGGCCGTCCAGGCCGGAGCGGAGACCCTGACGTACGGCGAGCTTGAGCTGCGCTCGAACCGGCTCGCTTGCTATTTGCAGTCGCTGGACGCCGGCCCCGATGCCCTGGTGGGTATTTTTCTCGAGCGTTCGATCGATTCCGTCGTCAGTCAGCTTGCTGTGCTGAAAGCGGGGAACGCCTATTTGCCGCTCAATCCGGCGGCGCCGGCCGACCGCGTGGCGTTCATGTTGCGCGATGCCGGAGTCTCTTCCGTGATCACATGCCAGGGCTTGACGAAAAAACTTCCCGCGGGAAGCTGGAAGGTGGTTGCGGTTGATTCCGACCGGGGCCGGATTTCCGCTCATGCAGTCGCGGTTCCCTCGGCGGCCAGCCAACTCGGCGATCTCGCTTATGTGATCTACACCTCGGGTTCAACCGGACAGCCGAAGGGCGTCGAGATCACGCGCGGCGGCTTGGAAAATCTGATCCAATGGCACTTGAAAGCGTTTCACATAACCCCTGCGGACCGCGCGAGCATGCTGGCGTCGATCGGCTTTGACGCCACCATATGGGAGCTTTGGCCGTATCTGGCGGCAGGCGCCAGCGTTCATATTCCCGGTGAAGCATTGCGCACGCAAGTTGAGCCCTTACGCGACTGGCTGCTGCAGCAAGCGATTACGATTTCCTTTGTGGCCACGCCGCTGGCAGAGATGCTGATGTTATTGACCTGGCCCGCGCAAACCGCGCTACGCACCCTGCTGACCGGCGCCGACACGTTGCATCGCAGGCCGCCGCAGGGATTGCCGTTTTCGCTGGTCAATAATTACGGTCCGACCGAATGTACGGTGGTCGCGACCTCCGGAGTGGTTGCTCCATTTGGCATTGAACCCAAGCAACCGTCGATCGGCGCAGCCATCGACAACACGCAGATTCACATTCTTGACGAGCAGATGCACGCCGTGGCGCAGGGAACGATTGGCGAACTTTATATCGGCGGCGCTGGCCTGGCTCGCGGCTACCGCAACCGGCCAGATTTGACCGCAGAAAGGTTCGTGAAGAATCCCTTCGGCGACTTTGCGTCGAACCGCCTGTATCGCACCGGAGATCGCGCGCGATTCTTGCGCAGCGGCGAGATCGAGTTTCTCGGACGTCTCGACGATCAGATCAAAGTTCGCGGGTACCGCATTGAACTCGACGAAATCAGCAGCGTGCTCGATTCGCATCCCGACGTGAAGGCCAGTGTGGTTGCCGCGGCCGGCGAAGGCGAAGACAAAAGGCTGATCGCATATCTAGTCCTGTGGCCGGAATCGAAGGCAAACGCAGGAGCGTTTCGCGATTTCCTGCAACGCCAATTGCCCGACTATATGATCCCGGCAATCTTTGTCCGGCTCGATGCCCTGCCGCTGACCAACAACGGCAAGGTCGATCGCGCCGCTCTGCCGAAACCGAACGGCAATACCTTGCCCGACGAAACCTACATTGCGCCACGGAGCCTGGTGGAACAACGTCTGGCGGAATTGATCGCTCCACTGCTTCGCGTGGAACGAGTCGGGGTCAACGACAATTTCTTTTTGCTCGGCGGTCACTCGCTGCTGGGCACGCAATTGCTTACCCGCATCAGCGAGAGTTTCGGCGTCGAGCTGTCGCTGCTAACCGTCTTCGATCATCCCACGCTGGCCGGCATGTCGGCGGAAATCGAAAAACTGATTCTTGCCAAAATCGACTCCGCGCCCGTCGCAGAACCCGCGCTCCCGACAGGAGATTAATCGTTAGTGCCGTCCAGTTCGACCACATCTTCTTCCGCTCCATCTAGAACCGAACGTCCGGATGCGGTCCTGAGCCTCTATCACCTCCTCGATCCGGAGGTGTTGGCCGACCCGTATCCTCTGTTCGACCGCCTGCGCCGCGAAGATCCCGTTCACTGGGATCCCTTCCTTCACGCCTGGATCGTCACCCGCTACAGCGATGTGATGGAAGTTCTCCACACATTTTCCGCCGACCGCACACCCACGCCCGAACAGCTCTCCGCCATGGGCTTGTCGCAACTGAATCCCATCGCGCAAGTGATGGTGAAGCAGATGCTCTTCATGGACGCTCCGGCGCACACTCGCCTGCGCAGCCTCGCGTCGAAAGCTTTCACTCCCGCGCGCGTGGAAAAACTTCGCGGACATATTCGCGAAATTGTCGATCGCCTGCTCGACGCCGTCGAGGCGAACGGCCAAATGGACGCGATCGCCGAGTTCGCCGAGCCGCTACCCGCGATTGTTACGGCGGAATTGCTGGGCGTACCGGTCGAAGACTGGCGCCGTCTGAAGGCCTGGTCGGCGAACTTCGCCGAAATGCTGGGCAACTTTCAGCACAATCCCGAACGCAATCCCTTAATGTTGCGCACCGTCGAGGAGATGACCGGATACTTCCGCGATGCCGTGCGCGACATCTCTGCGCACCCGCGCGAAGGCCTGATCGATTCCCTGATCACCGCCGAAATTGACGGCGACCGCCTGACCGAAGAAGAAGTCATCGCCAACTCGATTGTGACGATGGTGGGCGGGCAGGAGACGACGACGAATCTCATCGGCAATGGACTGCTGTCGCTGCTGCGCAACCGCTCCGAACTCGATCGACTGAACGCCGATTTGTCGCTGATTCCGTCGGCCGTCGAAGAGATGCTGCGCTATGAAAGCCCCAGCCAGCACACGGCCCGGCTGGCGCCGGAAGACCGCGAGCTGGGCGGGAAGAAAATCGAAAAGCGGCAAGCGGTCATTGCCGTGATGGCGGCGGCGAATCGCGATCCGGAACGCTTTCCCGATCCTCACCGCTTCGACATCACGCGCGCCGACAATCGCCATTTGGCGTTCGGCTATGCCGCGCATTTTTGTTTTGGCGCGCCGCTGGCTCGTGCCGAAGGCCAGATCGCGTTTGAACGCATGCTTGGCCGCTTGCGCAATCTGCAACTGGAGCCGCAGAAGCTTGTCTGGCGCACAAATCTGGGATTGCGCGGTCTGACTTCCTTGAAGATTCGTTTTGACGGCGGCAGTTCTGGAACGGGGAAGTCGAATGGCAGCGGGAAACGCTCCGAAGTTTCACCAACCCAACCAGAACAACCGGCGCCAGCGGCAGCAGGGAACTCGGCGAGCAGAGCGGGCGAGCTGGAAAAATATCTAAAAGACCGCGCCCCGCAGCAGCACATTAGTCGCCGGTCCGGACCGGGAGCGGCGCCGCTTTCATTTTCGCAACAGCAAATCTGGCTGCACTCGCAGATTGCTCCCGGAGTTCCCGTCTACAACGAGCCAGTCACCATCTACCGCGACGGCCCGCTGGATATGGCGGTTTTACAAAAATGCTTCGCCGAAATCCTGCGCCGTCACGAAGCCTGGCGAACCACCTTCGACGTAATCCTCGGCGAGCCGGTACAGATCGTTAACCCTGTCCCCGCGCTGAATCTGCCGCTAATCGATCTCCGGCATCTTCCGGAAGGTGAGCGACACGCGGCCGCATTGGCCGCAGCCACCGACGACGCGAGGCGTCCCTTCGATCTAAAGCAGTGTCCGCTATTGCGCGTGAAAGTCACCCGCCTGGCTGACGAAGAATTTCGGATTTACATCACGCTCCATCACCTGATATTCGACGGACTCTCGATCTATCAGGTTTTCTTGCCGGAACTGGCAAAGTTGTACGCCGCATTCTCTCGCGCACAGGCTTCGCCGCTGCCTGAGTTGCCGATTCAATATGCGGATTTCGCCGGCTGGCAGCGCAACTATCTCCGAGATGGTGTTCTAGCGCAACACCTCGATTACTGGCGCACGAAGCTCGCTGGCGATTTGCCGGTCCTCGATCTGCCCGCCGACTATCCGCGGCCCGCGGTACAGACCTTTCAAGGTGCGATCCAGACGCTGCATCTGCCGAGCGATTTGAGCCGGGAGTTAAAAGCTCTGAGCAAGAAAGAAAACTCCACCTTATTTATTACGCTGCTCGCGGCTTTCAAGACCTTGCTGCACCGCTACACCGGCCAGGATGACTTGCTGATCGGCACCGTAGCAGGCTCGCGCAAGCGCTCCGACTTCGAGAATCTGCTTGGCTGTTTCCAAAACCCCGTGGTTCTGCGCAGCGACTTTTCCGGCTCTCCTAACTTCAGCCAGATTCTCGGCCGCGTCCGCGAAACCACGCTCGAAGCATTGCAGCACGATGAAGTTCCGTTCGAACTGGTAGTCAAAGAGTTGCACGCCGAGCGCGATCTGAGCCGCAACCCGCTCGTGCAGGTGGCGTTTACACTGGTGCCCCAGGCCGCGTTCCCCGAGCCGGGTTGGAGCGCGGGGCAGTGGGATGTCGAAACCGGTGCGGCAAAGTTCGATCTCTATCTGGAGATGGAAGACGACAGCGACGGCCTGACCGCGCGCTTCATGTACCGCAGCGATCTTTTTCTGCCGGAGACCATCGAGCGGCTCAAAGCCAACTTCACCACTCTGCTCGAAGGCATCGTCGCGCACCCGGAACAAGACATCGACACCCTTCCACTGCTCACCGCCCGGGAACAACATCAACTCTTGGTGGAGTGGAACGAGACCGAAGTCAATTATCCGCCGGATTTGCTTCTGCATGACCTGGTGCGCACGGCGGCTCAACAATTCCCCTCGGCTGCGGCACTGCTCAGCAGAGATCAAGCGGTCAGCTATGCGGAGTTGGAAGCGCGCAGTAATCAACTGGCGCACGAGTTGCGCCGGGCTGGCGTTAGCCGGGAAACCGTTGTGGGTTTGTATTTTGAGCGCTCGATTGAGATGGTGGTCGCGATTCTCGCGGTCCTTAAGTCCGGTGGCACTTGTCTTCCACTGGATCCCGCGTACCCGGTCGACCGTCTCGCGTTCATGATCGAGGACTCCGAGGCTCGGCTGCTGCTGACCCACGCTCGCCTTGCGACGAAGGTTCCTTCGTGCGGCGCGCAAGTTATTTCTGTGGATCGCATGAAGGAGGGCAGCCAGGACGAACGCGCCTCGGCGCCCGCGCCAATCGCGGCTCCCGGCTGCGTTGCCTATCTCGTTTACACCTCCGGCTCGACCGGACAACCCAAAGGGGTTCGGGTTACGCATCGCGGGCTGGTCAACTCCACTCTTGCGCGCAAGACTTACTACCACGATCCGCCGACCAGCTTTCTTCTGCTATCTTCGTTTGCTTTCGACAGTTCGCTTGCGGGAATCTTCTGGACGTTATCCGCCGGCGGCACGCTGGTACTGCCGCCCGACCAATCGCTCTGGGATTTGAACACGCTGCCGAGCCTCGCCGCTCAGTACAACGTCTCTCATCTGCTCTGCGTGCCGTCGCTGTACAAGATGATGCTGGAAACGGCGAAGCCCGGCGATTTGTCTTCGCTGCGGGTGGCGATTGTCGCCGGCGAATCCTGTCCCGGCCATTTGGTCGAACAGCACCACGCGCAGGTTTCCCAGGCCGCGCTCTACAACGAATACGGTCCCACTGAAGCCACGGTGTGGTGTTCGGTTTACAAATGCGAGCCGCAGCCGCGGTCCGGCCGCATTCCGATTGGACGGCCGATCGCCAATACCCTGTCTTATGTTCTCGATTCGCGCATGCAAACCGTTCCGATTGGCGTTGCCGGAGAACTTCATATCGGGGGGGCCGGAGTCTCTGTGGGATATTGGCGGCGGCCGGAACTGAATGCACAAAAATTTGTTACGGGTCCCCGCGGCAAGGCCGCTGAGCTTTATAAGACCGGCGACAAAGTTCGTTACCGCGCCGACGGAAATCTGGAGTGGCTGGGCCGCATGGACGGCCAAGTCAAACTCCGCGGATTCCGCCTCGAGTTGGGAGAGATTGAAACCGCGCTCGCCGCCGACCCGGGTGTTCTGCGCAGTGTGGTTCAACTGCGCGAGACAGAAGCCGGCGGTCCACAACTCGTCGCTTACGTCGTGCCGCGAGCTGGCGCAGTGCTTTCGCCGGAAGTTTTGCGCGAGAACATCGCTGGCCGTCTGCCGGCGCACGCCGTTCCCGCGGCATTTGTGATTCTCGAAGCTATTCCGGAATTGCCGAATGGCAAAGTCGATACGCGGCGGCTGCCTTCCCCCGACGCTTCCACACAAGGCAAGCCGGAAAATGTCGCGCCCCGGTCGCCTGTGGAAGAAGTCGTCGCCGGCATTTGGGAGCAGGTACTGCAGCGCGAAGAAATCGGCGTCCACGAAGACTTTTTCGCGCTCGGTGGACATTCGCTGCTGGCGGCCAAAGTTATTTCGCGCATTGTGCAAACGCTCGGAATTGAACTGCCGCTGCGTGCGATCTTCGAGCGGCCGACGATTGAGGGCCTGTCGGCGCTGATCGAGAATTCGCGGCTCGAACGCTCCGCCGCTTTCACCCAGCCCATAGCCGCGGCGCGGCGCGACGTGAGTCCGCCGCTTTCCTTTGCCCAGCAGCGGTTGTGGTTCCTCGACCAACTGGAGCCGGGCAATCCGCTCTATAACGTCCCCTGCGCCATCCATCTCGAAGGAAACCTGGACCAGGACGCACTCGAACGCAGCCTTAACGAGATCGTGCGCCGTCACGAAATTCTGCGCACCCGTTTCACCACCAGTAATGGCCAGCCGGTGCAGGTGATCGCGCCTGCGCTCAGCATTCCTTTGCCGGTCACCGAACTCGGCCGTCTTCCGCAGACCGAACGCACAGTGAAAGCCGAACGCCTCGCGGCGGAGGAAGCCAAGCGCAGCTTCAATTTGGGAGCCGGCCCTCTGCTGCGCGCCAACCTGTTGCGCCTCGCCGTGGACGAACACGTGCTTCTGCTCAACATTCATCACATCGCCAGCGACGAGACGTCGCGTGAAATCATTGTGCGTGAACTGGTGGCGCTGTATGACGCGTTTTCTCAGCACAAACCCTCACCGTTGCCCGAACTGAAAACGCAATATGCCGACTATGCCGTATGGCAGCGCGGGTGGCTCAAGAATGGAACCCTGGACAAGGAAATCGCCTATTGGCGCGAACAACTGCAAGGCGCACCCGCGGTGCTGGAGCTGCCTACCGACCATTCCCGTCCGGCGGTACAGAGTTTTCGCGGCGCCAATCAATCGCTCGACCTCGATCCGGTTGTTGCGGAATCTCTGAAAGCCCTGAGCCAGCGCGAAGGCGCCACGCTCTTTATGACGCTGCTGGCCGCGTTTCAGGTGTTGCTGTCGCGCTATACCGGGCAGGACGACATCGTCGTCGGCTCGCCCTTCACCAACCGGCAACGGGCGGAGGTCGAAGGCCTGATTGGATTTTTCGTCAACACGGTGCCGCTGCGCGCGGACCTGTCGCACGATCCCAGCTTTCGCCAGCTTCTGCATCGGGTGAAGGAAACCGCGCTTGCCGCCTACGATCACCGCGAATTGCCGCTGGAAAAACTAGTTGAAGAACTGCGCCCGGAGCGCAACCTCAGCTACAACCCGCTATTCCAGGTTCTGTTCGCGGTACAAAACACGGTATCGCCAGTAGAGAAGGTGGCCGGCCTGACGCTGCACTTGCGCGACGTGGACACCGGCACGGCTAAGTTCGATTTGACCTGCACGGTGATTCCCAAAGACACAGGATTTACCACCAGTTTCGAATACAACACCGACCTGTTCGAAGCGGTCAGCATCCGCCGCATGATCGACAGCTTTCACTCGATTCTGGCGGCGGTCGCGCGGGATGCCGAGCAGCCGATCTCGCAATTGCCTCTGCTCAACCAAAAAGAAAAGCAGCGTGTGCTGGTCGAATGGAACGCGACCCGCTCCGATTACCCGAGCGACCGATGCATTCACCAGTTGGTGGAATCCCAGGCCGCCGAATCGCCCGATGCGGCCGCAGTCGTGCACGAGCACAACCGGCTCAGCTACCGCGAACTGAATCAGCGCGCCAATCAACTGGCGCACTTTTTGCGCAAGCACGGAGTTGGCCCCGAGGTTCCCGTTGGAGTGTGTCTCGAAAATTCGATTGAGCTCACGGTCGCTTTGCTGGCCGTGCTCAAGGCCGGCGGGGCTTGTCTGGCGCTTGATCCTGCGTATCCCAAAGAACGGTTGCAGTTGATGCTGGAAGATTCCGGCGCTCCGCTCCTGCTGTCGCGCGAAGGTTTGCTGCCCGATCTGGCCAGCGCGCACACGGAAAGAATCTGCATTCTTGCCGCGGGCGAATTCCTCGAGGATGAAAGCCGCGAGAATCCGGAACCGAACGTCACGCCAGAAAATCTCGCCTACATGATTTATACCTCGGGTTCGACCGGGAAACCCAAAGGCGTCATGCTGACGCACGGCGGACTGGTCAACTACATTTGCGCTGCCATCAAGTTATACGGCTTGCGCCCGTCGGACCGATTGCTGCAGTTTTCTTCCATCAGTTTTGACATCGCCATCGAAGAAATCTTTCCGACCTGGGCGGCAGGCGCCACGCTGGTGCTGCGCTCGGGAAATTTTTCGCTCGCAGGATCCGATTTTCTACGCTGGGCGAAGCAGCAAAAGCTGACGGTGGTTTCCGTGGCAACCGCATACTGGCACGAACTGGTGCATGAACTCTCCGAGTCGGGTGCGGCCTTGCCCGAGACCCTGCGTCTGGTAATTGTTGGCGGGGAGAAAGCGCAGATTCAGGCGCTTGAAGCCTGGCGAAAAGTGGCGGGCGGCAGGGTTCGCTGGCTCAACACTTACGGCCCCACGGAAACCAGCGTCATCGCCACTTCGTATGAGCCGCCGGCTTCGGGCCCGCTACCCTCGCCATTGCCGATTGGACGGCCTATACCTAACGCCCGCATCCATATTCTCGACCGCAATATGCAACTGGTTCCCGTTGGCATTCCCGGGGAAGTTCATATTGGCGGCCCCGGCGTGGCGCGCGGATATCTGAATCATCCCGAGCTCACCGAAGCGAAGTTTGTCGCCGATCCTTTCAGCTCCGATCGCGGCGCGCGCTTATATAAAACCGGCGACCTGGCGCGCTATCTCGAAGACGGCCAAATCGAGTTTGTCGGACGCCGCGATTTCCAGGTGAAGATCCGCGGCTTCCGCGTCGAGCTCGGCGAAATCGAAGCGGCGCTGGCCAAACATCCTTCCGTTCGCGAATGCATTGTTTTAGCCCGTGAAGAAGGGAACATCAAACGCCTGGTTGCCTACGTCATCTCTTCCGCCGGAGCCACCGCGGACGCGGGCGCACTGCGCAAATTCCTCAAGAAGCAATTGCCGGAGTATATGGTTCCCGCCGACTTCGTGCGCCTGGAGGAATTTCCTCTGACGCCCAACGGCAAAGTGGATCGCAAGGCGCTGCCGGCGCCGCAGCCCGGAGCGGTGTCTGAATCCGGCCACGTCGCGCCCACTAATTTTGTCGAAGTGCAACTCGTGGCGATGTGGGAAGAAATTCTGGGAAAAAAGCCGGTCGGGATTCGCGATAACTTCTTCGATCTGGGCGGTCACTCTTTATTGGCAGTCCGTCTCATGCGCCGCATTGAGCAGAGTTTCAAGCGCAAGCTTCCGCTGACCACTCTGTTCGAGGCCCCGACCATCGAGCAGTTCGCCGCACTGTTGCAGCAGGAGCGCTGGACTCCCTCGCAATCCTCGCTGGTGCCCATTCAGCCGGAGGGCGATCGTCCGCCATTTTTTTGCATTCATGGCCTCGGCGGCACCGTGCTGCGTTTTCACGCGCTGGCCCAGCACATGGGAACGGACCGTCCCTTCTACGGCGTACAGGCGCAGGGACTAGAAGGCGACCGGGCGTTCCACAGCAAAGTGGAAGAGATGGCTGCGTTCTACATCAAAGAAATTCGCGCGCTGCAGCCGGAAGGCCCTTATCACCTCGGTGGATATTCGCTCGGGGGCCTGATTGCGTTTGAAATGTCGCGCCAGCTTCAGGCCGATGGACAGGAAGTCGGATTGCTGGCATTGCTCGATACTTATCCCGGGAAGCCGAAGTCGACCAAGCTGCTGTTGAGCACGCTGTTGACGCTGCCGCGTCATGAGCAACTCTCCTACATCGCGCAGCGTGCCAAACGCATTCGCAAAGGCATCAAGCGGCGGTTTGAAGCGTTGTTTTTGCCGGCGCCCCTGAAGGCCGTCCGCAAAGTATTTTCCGTAGCCGAAGAAGGCTACAAACCTCAAGTCTATTTCGGCTCGGCCACGTGGTTTCGCGCTACCGAAAAAGGCCTGCGCGGGGTCGATAATCCCACCGACGATTGGTCGAAATGGGTGACCGGAGGCGTGGAAGTTCACGAAATCGAAGGCGACCACGGCAGCATTTTGAAAGAACCGCAGGTTCGCCATCTGGCCGAGCGCGTGCGCGACTGCCTCAACCGCGCGCAGGACGAACATGCCGAGCGCGAACTGGAGACGCAGGCGTCGTAGAACCAGCATTCAGCACTCAGCAATTAGCATTCAGCATGGAGAGATGTTGCTTCCGTTTCATTGCCAGCCCCAGGGCTGAATGCTGAGTGCTAATTGCTGAATGCTTCAGGAAAAATCATTGCCGCAAGATTTACAAAATAACACCGCCGTTTTGCCGACGCCCGACGATGCGGGGAACCGCGCGTCCCGGCTTCCCAGCGCCGCAAAGGTGCAGAAGATGCTGCGTTGGGGCACCAAGGGTGGACTGGCGATCCTCGAGTACGGGCTGATCGCGGGATCGAATTTCATTCTCAGTTTTTTGCTGGCCCGCTGGATGACCCCGGAGCAATACGGAGCCTACGGCCTGGGCTTCAGCATTTTCCTTTTGCTTTCATTTCTCTATCAAGCCCTGCTGCTCGAGCCGATGTCCGTGTACGGGGGCTCGAACTATCGCGAAAATTTGCGCGGTTACATGCGCACTTCGCTGAAGATGCACAACGCGATTTCGCTGGGCATCTTTCTGGTATTCGCGGCCGCGGCCGCCGTCACCTTCGCGCTGGGCAAATCTCCGGCGCTGGCCGGAGCGTTGGCGGGGCTTACGATAGCGTCGCCCTGCATCTTCCTGTTCTGGCTGGGACGCCGCGGATTTTACCTGAAGATTTCTCCCGGCCCCGCGGCTCTCGGCGCTGTTTTGTATTTTGTCATGGTGCTGGGCGGCGTATTCGTCGTTTATCGCCTGCATGTGCTCTCTACTTTTACCGCTTTCCTGGTCATGGGGCTGGCCGCATTGGTGTGCGGCATCGCTCTGATGTATGCCCTGCGCAACAGCCTGGAACCCAGCGCATCGATTCCCGATTTGCGCCAGACCTGGCGCAAGCACTGGGTCTACGGACGCTGGGCGCTGGGCAGTTCCATCGTGGGCTGGATACCCACCTACTTTTATTTCACCGTGGTCAGCGTGTTTGCCGGTATCGCGCAGGCGGGAGAACTTCGCGCGCTGATGAACCTGGCGGGGCCGGTCCTGCAGACCTACGCGGCGCTCTCCATGCTGTTTCTTCCTTATGCCGCGCGTGTGCAGAGCAAGGAAGGCACCGCCGGCACCTACGCCCTCAACTGGCGGCTCACCGCGCTGTTCACGGCGGGCGCGGTGGTCTATTGGGCCGCAGTGCTGCCCTTTCGCACGCAGATTTTCCATTTGCTCTATGCGGGAAAGTACGACAACGTCGTCCATTACCTTCCTTTCTTCGCCATCGAAACGGTCGTTTGGGCGGCGAGCGTCGGCGCGTCCATTGTGCTCCGCGCCATGGAGTCGCCGCGCTCCATGTTCATCGCTAACTGCGCGGCCAGCGCCATCACCTTCGTGGTGGGCATTCCCGCGACCAAGTTTTTCGGCCTGTGGGGCGTAGTCTGGAGCATCATCCTCGCCAACTGCGCCGCGCTCGTCATCACGATCGTTCTGCTGCGCCGCAAGTCTCTTGAAAGCGGCACGCCGGCTCTTGAATTTGGCGCTGCAATGCCAATGGAAGACGGACTTTAAAGACCTCCGTCATTCCGAATCGGGCGGAACGCCCGGTGAGGAATCTGCCGTTGACGTAAAGCGCAGAATCGCTTCTGAAAGCTAAAGCAAGTTCACCAACAATTCGAAACAGCAAGTAACCTCTCGGCAGTCGGGCCGCCCCATCTCGATGTCGATACACAGCCTCATAGGAGACGTAGAGATGAAAATCCGATCCAGCCGTTTTGCCGCCGTTTGCTTATCGATCTTCACATGCAGCTTCGCCGGCGCTCAAAGCAACGCTCCGGTTGCTGTCAAAGAATCCAAGCATATGCTGTCGCCGTCGCTTAGCGATCTGACGCCGGCTCCGGCCAGCGTCGGCGCGCACGCGCAAGCCACTCGCACCCTCGCAACCAAGAATGTTACGTTCAATGCTCCGCTGCTGAACTTTGACGGCACTAAGGGCACGGGGTACAACTATTCCGACGCCACCGGCGCGGTGGGCGCAACGCAATATGTTCAAGTTACCAACCTGCAATACACGATTTACAACAAGACCACCGGCGCGAAAGTTCGCGGACCGTTCGCTGAAAATGCTCTGTGGAAGACCTTCGGCGGTCCCTGCCAGACCAGCAACAACGGCGACGGAGTCGTGATGTACGACCAGGCCGCCGCGCGCTGGGTTTTTCATCATCACGCCGAGCCTGTAGGTGGTCCGTACCTGAACTGTGTCGCAGTCTCCACTACCACCGATGCTACTGGCGCTTATTACCTCTACGCCTTCGAGAACACCATCAATCTGCCCGACCAGCCGAAGCTGGCGATCTGGCCTGACGCTTATTACATTGGGCAGAATTTGCTAAATCCCACGACCAAAGGATTTCAGGCGGCGCAGGCCTGCGCCCTCGATCGCAACAACATGCTGTTGGGTAACGCCGCTACCGCCATCTGCTTCCAGGGCAGCATCAGTTTGCCCACGATTCTTCCCGTCACTTGGGAAGGCCCCAACCCTCCGCCGCAGGGCGCGCAGGAATATTTCTTCGAGCTCGATCAGCGTCCCGGCAAGGGCATGATCCAGATGAACGAATTTTTGTTTCATGTCGATTTCGTGACGCCCAGCAACTCGACCTACATGTCGGCGGGTTCCTTGGTGCTGCCTACGTACCGAGATGCGTGCCCGACCGCATGCGTTCCGCAAGTTGACACTACAAACACTGCCAAAGCAACCGGCGACCGCCTGATGGCACCGCTGGTCTATCGCAACTTTGGCGATCATGAATCCATCCTGCTCACACACAGCGTCTCCACCGGAAAGACCATCAACACGACCTCGGGAATTCGCTGGTACGAACTCCGCACGCCGCTCACCCCGGTGATCTACCAGTACGGAACTTTCTCTCCCGACAGCAACTATCGTTTCGTGCCCAGCATGGGTATGGATCAGATGGGTGACATCGCCGTCGGCTACACCGTTTCCGGACCGGCAATGCATCCCGCGGTCCGTTACACCGGATGGACGCCAGCCGATCCGTTGGGCCAGATGGAGGCCGAAACCAGCATCATCGAAGGAACCGGCTCGCAGCAGGCAACGAACACCGCATGGTCCAACTACAGCGGCATGTCGATCGACCCCGCCGATGACTGCACCTTCTGGTACACCAATCAGTACTACACCGCCGATTCGCCGAATAAATGGAACACGAGAATCGCATCGTTCAAATTTCCCTCGTGTACCGGCACCAACTAAACTTAAACCCTTGTCATCCTGAGCGAAGTATGGCGGACGCGAAGCGTTCGCCATACGTAGTCGAAGGACCTGCTGTTCGCCGTTAAGCACCACAACGCCGCAGGGCGTTCGCACCACAAATCATCAACCTTAAAATCATGCCCACACTCCGAAAACTCCGTCACGAACTCGCCAAGAGTCCCCTCCGCACTCCGCTCGCATGGCTGCGCCACCAAAGCCTTCTGCCCAACGACGTTTTTCTCGCCTCCTATCCCCGCTCGGGCAGTACGTGGCTGCGCTTTTTGCTCTATGAATCGCTTGCCGGAGAATCCTCGGGATTCGGCAATGTCAACGAATCTATCCCCGACGTGAAAGAGCACAAGATCGGCAAGCCGCTCATGCCCGACGGTGGACGCCTGATCAAAACGCACGAGGTCTATCACGCCGAGTATCGCAAGGCCGTCTACCTGGTGCGCGATCCGCGCGATGTGGCGCTTTCCGAATATGCCTATCAGACCGCGTTGGGCTTGGTGGAGCAGCCGCTCGACTCCTATCTGCGCACGTTTCTCACCAAGGGCGTGAACCCGTTTTCATCCTGGACCGAGCACGTCGAATCGTGGCTCTCCGCGCCGCTTACGCCCGATCGGTTGTTGATCGTCAAGTTCGAAGACTTGCGCAAAGACGCGGTCGCCGGCGTCGCCGAAATCCTGGGCTTTTTCGGCGTCACGCCCGACGAAGCGCGAATCCGCCAGGCCATTGCCAACAATTCCGTCGAACGCATGAAAGCCAAAGAAAAAGAAACGCCGCAGCGCGCCTCGAAAAAAGGCCAGTTCATCCGCAGTGGCTCGGTCGGTGGCTGGCGCGCCAACCTCACCGAAGCACAGATCAAGATCGTGCGCGAACATGCGGCGGATTTGCTGAACCGGCTGGGGTATCCGCTCGACGCACAGCCGCAGGAATCGGCCATGGCTGCGCGCTAAAATAAGTTCTTCTCCGCGATCTCGCTGTTGTCTGCGTTAAGAACGGTTTTCGCGGAGATCGAAGAAATAGTCCAAAGCAACACTGTTTCATAACATGAACTCGCTCAACCAAAATCCGTGGTCTCCGCCAACTCCGGCGCGCGCTCCGCATCCCGCAGCCGCGCTCTTGAAGTTGGTCGCATTCCTTCTTGTCGGGATCGGGGGAAGCATCGCGGGCGCGTGGCTGGTTTGGAATCGCGGCGTGAATCTGAGTCTGGTGTGCCTGGCGATGATTCTGGCGATTCCCGTGATGTGGGGATCGTGGGTCGGCTTTCAGGAAGTCTGGCGCGTGATTGGCGCATTCCGCTTCAAGCTGAAGTGGTGGCACTGGCTGTGGCTGTTGAGCATCAGCAGTTCGTTCGTGTTCCGCTACCGCAGCGCATCGGAGATCACACAAAATCCCTTCGACGCTCTGGCCGGCCTGCGCGTCGGTCCCGAAATCATCGTCGGCTGCGCACTGCTTCTCCGTCTGGTCTTCCGCAAGCCGGATTGGGGACCGTCCATGTTCCGCGGCATCGTCGGTTCCACCGCCGTCTTCGGGCTGGTTTGCCTCACGTCCTCGCTGTGGTCGGTGAAGTTTTCCTGGACGCTCTACAAATCGCTGGAATATTTGCTCGATCTGTCGATCATCGCCGTGGTTCTGACGGTCGTCACGAACAGTGAAGAATACAAAACTTTCATCGATTGGACATGGATCATCGCCGGCGCAACTATCGCCTGGGTCTGGATCGGCCTGCCCGTTTGGCCGGAACTCACCTGGTCGGGAGAAGCGCGTCTGGCCGGCGCTTATCCTATCGTCTCTTCGAACGAACTTGGCGACACCGGAGCGATTCTGCTGTTAGTCGCCGCCATTCGCCTCTGGCCGCTCTCCGGTGAATGCAGGCATCGCGCTTTCTACATTCTCACGGCTATCATGGGCGCGGTCACCATGGTCGCGGCGGAAACCCGCAGCGCCTTTGGCGGTCTCGCGGTAGCCGCTCTGGTCGTTTTATTCTTATCTGGCAGAAAAAAGTATGCCATCTGGGCTTCCTTTTTCGCCGTCCCCACTGTCATCCTGACTTCTGTCGGGCCGAAGATCATGGCCTACCTGCAGCGCGATCAGAGCCAGGCGGAATTGATGTCAATGTCCAGTCGCCTCGACTGGTGGTCGATCGGCTTCAACATGTTCATGCAGCATCCCTTCACCGGACTGGGCGCATATGCCGGCAGCCGTTTCGCCGTACTCCAGGCCGTAGGCGCGCCGCAGTTGCACAGCGACTGGCTCGAAGTGCTCGTCGGAACCAGCATCTGGGGCTTGGCGCCATTCGTGATCTCGCTGGTCTGGATCTGGATGATTCTCATCACCTACTTCCGCCGTCACCGTCTCGAACCGATCGACCGGCAACTGACTCTCGAAATGATTGGCGTCATGACTGTCATCACCATTCACTCGTTCGTGAACGTGGAAATGACCTGGCACCATCCCACACTGTTCCTGATCATTCTCGGCTGGGCGGAATTTCTGCGGCGAAAGATGATGCGCCCCACCAAATCCGGGCCGCCACAACAATTCCGGCAGGAATTGAAGCCGATCACGAGTGCCCAATTGCTCTCGACAGGGCGCTAATCAGTCGCGTCCCTCACATCACTCTTGTCATCCCTACCGTACTTCGCCTCCCGAAGGCAAAGGAAAGCGGAGCGGAGGGACCTGCTGTTACTTGCGAATCAGCACGACTGGCCATCGACTACTGATCACTGATCTCCGATTCCTATGCACGCCACGCTCGCATCACCCAACACGCTCTCGATCGGCACGACTCCGACCTTCAAGGTCCTGGGCATCCGTGTCGATGCCGTTCAGATCCCCGACGCCATCGGCATCCTCGAGCAATGGATCGCTGACCGCGATGGCTCTCGTTACGTCGCCGTCACCGGAATGCATGGCGTGTCCGAGTCGCTGTCCGATCCCCAGTTTCGCGCGATTCTCGGCGCAGCTGGCATGGTCGTTTCCGACGGCATGCCGCTGGTCTGGCTGGGACGCTTTCACGGACACAACAACATGCGGCGCCGCGTATATGGCCCCGAACTGATGGCAACTTTTTGCCGCCAGACCGGATCGCGCTACCGTCATTTTTTCTACGGTGGCGCTGAAGGCGTTCCCGAGCACCTCGCCAAAGTCATGCACGACCGCTTCGGCGTCAAAGTCGTTGGCTGTTATTCGCCGCCGTTCCGTCCGTTGACTCCCGAAGAAGACCGCCAGATCATCGAAATGATTGAAACCGCGAAGGCCGATGTTCTCTGGATCGGACTCAGCACCCCCAAACAGGAACGCTGGATGTCCCAGCATTGTCCTAAGCTCACAGTGCCAGCGGTTCTCGGAGTAGGCGCCGCGTTCGATCTCAACACCGGACGCCTTAGCCAGGCTCCCAAGGTGATGCGGGAAAACGGCATGGAATGGCTCTATCGTTTGTACGCCGAACCGCGCCGCCTCTGGCGCCGTTACCTGGTCAATGGCCCGATCTTCCTATGGAACGTTGGCTTGGAATTGCTTAACCTAAGGAAGTTCAACTAGAGGCGAAAGACCTCGCTTTTCCGCGTGTTTTCCCGCTTGAATGAGATTGGGGGCATGTTAAAATTGCGGCCAATCAGCGACGCCGCCTCATTCGCAGTCTCGCCCCAACCCTGATTCGGAGATTTTCTTTGTCTTTGCGCCCTCAGTTGAAGCTGTCTTCAGTTCGTCATACATTTTTTCGGGAACACAGCAATCCCTGCAAGCCATGACCATACATACCCTGGAAGAAACGCCCGCCGAAGAAAGTTCGCAAGCAAAACCCGCCGCCACATCGACCTACGGACCCTTATTTGTCGTCGGTATGTGGCGTTCGGGCACATCGCTTTTTTACGCTCTCATTAATCAGCATCCGCAAATTTCATTGCTCTATGAAGACGAGCTCCCGCTGCTGTGGCCTCTATTTATCGGCGGCAACGCCAAGGCGGATTGGGCCGAGCGCTGGGAGTTCTGGAACCAGGCATTAAGCCGCCACAAAATCGACATTTCCGATTTGCCACGCCAGGTTTCGAACATGCGTGAGGCCAGTGAGCAGGTGTGGCGGCGTTATGCTCCCGATCAGCCGATTCGCGGATGCAAGTCGCCGAACTATTTCGACTGCCTGCCGCGCCTGGCAAGAGAATTTCCCGACGCAAAATTCATTGTGATCTGGCGCGACCCAACCGACGTCTGCCGCAGCGTGGTCCGCGCCCGTACCGATTCCTTCTTTGCTAAGCGCGGCATGGTGCAGCGCGCTCTGCTCGGCTGCCGCGACCTTAAATCCGGTTACGACGTTTTGCAGGCCAAAGGCACGCCGGTTCACGGGGTGCAATATGAAGAACTGGTGTCCAATCCGGACGAAGTGATGCAGGGTGTCTGTGGTTTTCTCGGTATCGATTTCGATCGCCGCATGGTTTCGCTTAAAGACGCGGACCGCTCCGCCATCTACGACGCCAGCCACCATGAAATGGTGAATGGCGAGAAGATCCGCGCGGAGAAGAAAAAAGCTGAGGTTCTCCCGGAAAAAGTGCGCCGCAAGATCGCCCGCTATATTTCTTATTGGAAGAAAGAGTCGGGCGGAACCTGGCCGTGCTTTCCCGAGAAGATCGATGCTGCGTCTGCGCTTTCTTTTGGCGAAAGAGCGTTCGATCGGTTCCTCTACCGCGGCTGGCGTGCTTTCGATCAGGCCGTGGCCGTTGCCTATTGTTATCTCCCTCTCAAGCTTTTGCGAAAATACCGGGCCACCAAAAGTCCTGCGACGTCCGATGAGCGGATCTCGGAAAAACGACTAGCCGCCGCTTCGCAAAAGAACTAATCTTCAATTAGGCCCGACGGCGCTTATCCTCGCCATCGAGTTGCACTTGCCGCGCGCCGGAACGAATGTTTCCTGAGACGGCGGTGTCCAGATATTCATGCTGATACTCGGTCTATCCTCATTTAAGAACGACACCGCCGCAGCCCTGCTGCGCGACGGCGTTATCGAAGCGGCCATCGAGAATGCCAAGCTGCAGCCGTCTGTGACCCGCGGCATTCCCGAAGCTGCGATTGAGTTTTGTTTGAAGCAGGGAAGCGCTTCGTGGAAAGATCTCGACCTGGTCGCCATCGCCGGCGATCCAGCTCCCGGCTGGCGGCGCCGCTCCTTCTCTCGCCCGCGCTTCTCTCCGCTTGCGCCCATCGCCACAACGTTTCAGGAAGGCAAAGAATTCAGCCGCTTCGCCTGGGAATGGACCGGCATTCGCGCGCTGCGGCAGCGCCTCGGCGCAGGCGCGCGAGATGCCCGGCGCAAGGTTGTTCTGCTGGATCATCATCTGTGCCATGCGAGCAGCGCATTTTATCTCTCGCCTTTCGACAAGGCCCTGATTCTTACTCTCGACGGTGAAGGCGACGGCCGCGCGGGAATGATCGCTACCGGCGACGGCGCCAGGATTCACACTGAGAGAACAATCTCGTTTAGCGACTCTATCGGCTGGATTTATTCGCGCATCACCGATCTCATCGGCTTCGTGCCGTCGAAAGATGAGCATAAGACTCAGTGGTTGAGCCTGGAAGGCGATCCACTTTACAAAGACATTTTCCTGCGTATACTGCGCCGTCCGGGTAGCGCGCTGCCCGGCGTGAACTTCCATTATTTCCATCGCGACCTTACGGGTGCCTTTGAGCCGTCCCAGTTCTTCTTCGATCAAATCGGCCTGCCCGCCGACAAATCGCAACTCACACCCGAACAAAAGCGCAACCTGGCTAGCAGCCTGCAAGTAGCGGTTACCGAGGTTGTCTCCGACCTGCTGGCGTTCTACCAGAAAAAAACCGGCATGACGCAGATCTGCCTGGGCGGCGGAGTGTTTCACAATACGCTTCTGGTCGCTTCGCTCGAGCGCAGGTTCGGCGTGGGCAACATCTTCGTCCCGCCGGCTCCGGGCAACGCAGGAACTGCGCTCGGCGCGGCCACTTACATCTGGCATCAGAAGATGAATCATCCGCGCAGAGTTGAGGGCAATAAAAGCTCCGTTTACTGGGGGCCGAGCTACACGCGTACTGAAGTTAAGGATGTGCTCGATAACGCGAAGGCTCGCTACTCGCTGCAAAACACCGGCGAGAAAAAACTCGACTCAGCGGTGCAACTGCTTCGCGCCGGCAAGATTGTCGGCTGGTTTCACGGGGCCACCGAATTCGGCCCGCGCTCTCTCGGTCATCGCAGCCTGCTGGCTTCGCCCTGGGCGCCCTACGTCACCGAGAACTTGAACGACTTTATCAAGCACCGCGAATCGTTTCGTCCGTTCGCCGTCTCTGTGCGCGAAGAGGATTGCGACCGCTACTTTGTCGGCTCGCCACTTTGCCGCCTGATGAACTCTCTCGCCGCGGTTAAGACCGATGCCGATGTTCTACCCGGCGCTCTCCAACTTCCCGGAGGCTTGGTCCGCCTGCACATCGTCGAGCGAGAAACCGATCCCGTGCTGTGGGAACTGCTGCGCCGCTTCGGTGATAACGAGCCCGCTCCGATCCTGGTGAACACGTCGTTTAATCTCCCGGGCGAGCCGCCGGTCATCCGTCCCAAAGACGCCGTCCGCACCTTTTTCTGTTCCGGCATCGACGCCGTCTTCGTCGATAACTTCCTGCTGCTGAAATCGAGCGCCGCGCACATCCTGAATCCGAAACAGCAAAACGCCGAAGCCCACGTCAGCGCATAGGCAGCGACCCGCACGGCTGGTAAGTTGCGGGCACAATTCCGCGTGCTAAACTTTCAGAATCGGCGGGGCGCGCAAAGCCTCGCCTTGCGGACTGCTCCCTCGCGGTCTCGCTAAAGAGTAAAGAGAGTAAAGAGGAACCATGAAACCAGCCATCGACATACCGAGTAGTGTTTCCCACGATCCTTTTCAGAAGACCGTCTGCTGCCTGCGTTGCGAACAGAAACTCGACCGCTACCAACTCATGCGCGTCAGTCTGGTGCCCAACGGCCATGGACATGGTCACGCGATTCTGTCGTGCCCCAAGTGCGGACATGTGGAGTTCGTTTCCGAGTCGAGCCCTTTGCTGCAATCGCTGGAATTGATTAACGTTGACACCGGTGACGGCGACTAGAAACGCCCTCGGACTCAGACCTCAGACTTCGGCAAGAGACTCCAGCAAGTTCGATCTTGCGATGACAATTTTGTCTCGTCTTTCCCTCGCTGTTCTGGTTCCTCTGCTTGTCGCCTCCTCGTTCGCGCAGACACCCGCCGCCTGCAGTTACGCCTCTCACTACACAATCATCCGAGTACCATTGCAACTGGCCCGCATCAACAACTCCGGCCTGATTGCCGGCCTCGACGAAGAAAACCAGCTAGCCATCTGGACGCAGAGCCACATCGTGCAAAAGATCGTCACCCCTCCCGATTTTCGCGGGGCGCGTGTGACTGGCCTCAACGACGAGGGCGACATCGTTGGCCAAGTACCAACCACCGAGGCGGGAAAGATTCAGGCCTTTGGCTTTATCCACGGTTCTCTTAGGATCCTGGCAGGACCGCAGTCGAAAGCCAAAGCCATCGACGATGCAGGCCAAGTGGCAATCGAGCAATATCCTGGAGGGCCGTTCTTATGGAGCGGCAACAAATTGCTTCCCCTTGGCGGATGCTGCGGTGGAAGTGTCTCCGCCATCAACGAGCACGGCCAGATTGCCGGCGAGCTCAACGACGGTGAAGCTAGCTACAGTGCATTTGTGTGGGGTCCGGAGCGCGGCTTGCAAATCGTCGGCCCGCCGGCTGTGCGCAGCGCCGCGTTAGCCATCAACAATGCGGGACACACCCTTATCCAGACTTTTTCTCCGAACCACTTATTCCTGCGCCGGGAAGGCAGACTTACGCCGGTGGAACTCTCGCCCGAATTCGTCAGCCAGCCCCGGGGGTTGAACGACTGCGATGTAATCGTTGGTGAGTACTACGGACCATCGTCTGACCAGCGTGCGTTTATTTGGGACAGGAAGAACGGCTTCCGCGATCTGAACGGGCTTGTCGATAAGACCGAAGGATGGATCCTGGAATCCGCCATCGATATCAACGGTCGCGGCGAGATCATTGGTACAGGCGATCATCAGAACGAAAGTGGCGTCGGCTTTCTGCTCGTCCCGGAAAATGCGAAGTAACTAACGTTTCTCATCATCAACTTTCCACACGGACATAAGCGATAGAATAGGTCATTCAGTTATGAAGAACCGTTTACTTTTTCTCCTCCTCTGTTTTGTCTTTATCTTTTCGATCCTCGCCCGCGCGCAAGATGCCGACGGCGACGATGATGACGATGTCATGCCCGGTCCCCGGCCTCCGGCGCTGATGAAGCCCACGGATAAGCCGGCGGCGGCCGCGTTCGCCTGTCCCT
Source organism: Candidatus Sulfotelmatobacter sp. (assembly GCA_049584475.1). Taxonomy (GTDB): domain Bacteria; phylum Acidobacteriota; class Terriglobia; order Terriglobales; family Acidobacteriaceae; genus Sulfotelmatobacter. Next base: position 23,994 of record JBAUXX010000053.1, read on the forward strand.
ATGAAAAAGATTTTCAGGTAGTGCATCAGATAGGAACGTTCAAGCTGCGCCTGCTGCCGGTGAAAGTCGACAAGGACGATAAGGACGACAAAGACGGCGACGGCGATCCCCGTTGCCGCGCCGTACTCATCCCGCCTCATGGAAGAAAAATCAATATCGCGACTGACTGGGCACTCAGCGTCGATCCCGCCTCGGGCACCGATGTGAATGGCGACGGCAAACCGGAGATTGTGCTCAACGGTTACAGCGGCGGTCTGCACTGCTGCTACACGTCTTACATCATCAGTCTCGAGCGCAAGCCGCAGTTGCTGCACCTGTTCAGCAATTCCGCGCCGGTGAAGTTCGAGAAGCAGCCCGACGGCGCCACGGTGATTCGCGCCGCAGACGGCGTCTTCGGCTACTTCATCATCCCGCCCGCACAGGCCGCCGTTCCGAATGTCTTGCTGCAAATGAAAGGTGACCAACTGGTCGACGTCAGCAGCCAGTTTCCCGAGCTTTACGACAAGCAGATTGAACGGGCGCGCAGCGAACTCACGCCGGCCGCGATCGCGAGCTTTCGCCAATCCGACTATCACACCAAACTCTTCACCGATCAGTTTCCTACGGTGCAGCGCGTACTCACGATTGTTCTGAACTACGTTTACAGCGGACGCGAAGAAAAAGCCTGGGAAGCGTTGAACGATTACTGGCCTCCAGCCGACGCGAGCCGCGTGAAGTCGCTGATTCTCGAGCGCCGCAATCGCGGGCTGCTCGCTAACTTAAAATGCGATTGCCGCCCGGCGCTGGTGGCGAAGGAAGTTCACCACGAGAAGCGCAAGCCTGCGCCGCCCGACGAGCTCAGCGATCCGCGTATCAAGTCCATTATTGACGACTAGAAACTAGGCGGCGAGACCCCCGGGAAGATCAAAAATAGAAGAGCAGGCTGCAAATGATGTACACCAAGGTAATCGACGGCTGGGGCGGATTTGGCGCGGCTTTTGGCTATCCTGGCGGGTTTTCCACTGGTTGCAAATTCTTGCATCTTGACACCCCTGTGCAAGAATCGTCATACTTTTCTCAGGCTTTATTCCCCCGTAAGGCTGTGGGTTCCCTTTGATCTCTTCCTCAACTTTGTAAGCTGAATCAGCACGTAAACGAGATCTGCGGATCGTTCCTTCATCTCATCGTGCCGCGCACGGTGCGACGACATTAGAAAGCTCGCAAGCGGGAACAAGACCGCAAGACTCCGGAGAACTTTTCATGACTTCTAGATCTTCTCGCTTCGCTTGCACGCGCATTTCAATGGCCGGGCTGCTTGTCCTTGTCGCGCTGGTCGCGTCTTCGCCCGCAAACCTGCAAGCGCAAACGAAGAATTCAGCCGGAACCAAAGCGGCCACGACGCAGCCTACGACTGCGGTTTGCACGGCTCAGAACATGTCGTGTATTCAGCACGTCGTGTTCATCATGAAAGAGAACCGGAGCTACGACGTCTACTTCGGCGCTTATGTTCCGCCGGCCGGCAGCGGCCAGACGGCCAATGGTTCGACCACGCCGCACCTGTCCAATGGCACGACTATTAACGCGCCGCATCTCTACGATTCGACGCCGCTCGACATTTGCCATGACTGGAAGTGCAATCTCTCCGACGAAGATTTCGGCAAGATGGACCGCTTTGATACTGACCCCAGCTGCACGGCGAACGGCCACCTGATGTGCGAAGCGCAATTGAACGCCACCGATCTTCCCAACTATTACGCTTACGCGAACAATTTCGTCCTCGGCGATAATCATTTCACTTCGCTGCACGCCACCAGCTTTCCCAATCACCTTTACACGATCGCGGCGACATCGGGCGGAGTGATCAGCCAGGGAATTCTGGCGTCGAATCCTTCAGCCACCGAAGTGGGCTGCCGCGCCGATGAAGGCACTACCGCGCAGCGCATCGACCAGTACGGCAATCTGACCGCGCAGTATCCCTGCTATGACTTTCCCACTCTCGGCGATCTTCTCAGCGCAGCTGGCGTGACCTGGAAGTCTTATGCGCCCTCGAACATTGCCTACAACGCCTACAACGCCATCAATCACATTTTCAACAACACCGCGGTATGGAACGAGACCTACGAGCCGGACACTGCCTTCGTGACTGATGTCGCAGCGGGAAAGCTGCCTTCGGTAAGCTGGCTGGTTACCCTCGGCGGCAATGAGCATCCGCCGATCAGCACCTGCCTCGGCCAGAACTGGGCCGTGCAGCAGATCAACGCCATCATGAATTCCACCAAGTACTGGGTGGATGAGCCTACTTTGATCGTCATGAACTGGGATGACTTCGGCGGGTTCTACGATCACGTAAACCCCCCTTACGAAGATATCTACGGCCTCGGGCCGCGCGCTCCCGTTCTTTTTATTTCTCCGTTTTCCGTTCCCGGCCGAGTGAGCCATGTCCAAACCGAATCTTCCTCCGTGCTGAAGTTCATCGAAGAGCGCTGGGGATTGCCCTCGCTGAATGGCCGCGATCTTATCGTCAACGATCTCTCCGACGTGTTCAATTTCAGCCAGGCGGGAAATCCCCCGCTGGTCCTTAACCAATTGTCGTGCCCTTACATTCAAAGCACCGAGAACTTTCCCGCGCAGTCGCTGGGCACGACCAGTCCAAAATTCAATTTGACGTGGGCCGATCAATCGACCAAGAGTGCGACATTCACAAGTATCACCACGACAGGGCCATTCGCTCAGACCAATAACTGCACCACCGCGGCCGTGAACCCCGGGCACTTCTGTACTGTCTCGTTTACTTACACGCCAACCGCGCTGGGAACTCAAACCGGTTCCATCGTGATGGTCAGCAATTTAGGAACGCAAACCGTTACGCTTAGCGGCATAGGCACGGGAGCCGCACTTTCATTGCCCAGTATTAATTTCGGCAATCAGGTGGTAGGAGTTATCAGCGCCCCTGTGGTCGTAACACTGACCAACAACAACACCACGCCGTTAACCATCACACGCGTGCAGCCCAATAATCCGCCGTTTTCTCAGAGCAATACTTGCATCAAGAACAGTCCTCTGGCTCCCGGCGCATCCTGCACCGTCAGTGTTTCCTTTAAGCCGACCGTGACCGGGCCCGTACCGGGCACTCTTACCATTACCGACAACGACGTCACCAAGACGCAGGTCGTCAACCTGACGGGCTTTGGCATGAGCATGTCGTCGTCGGCTACTTCGCTGGCCTTCGGCAGCGTGCCGATCGGTTCTTCCAGCGCGGCCATGCCGGTTACCATCACAAACAAGACGACGGCATCCCTGCCGATCGATGCCATTTCCATCGGCGGCGTGCAGGATTTCGGCGAGTTCAGCCAGACCAACAACTGCCCGGCCACCCTTGCTGGCGGCGCCAATTGCGTGGTTAACGTTACGTTTTCGCCGCTCTACCTCGGAGCAACCACCTACCCGGTTCTGACGGTTTATTTCGGATCGGGATTCGGATCGAATGGAAACATCTGGGGTTCACCGGACAGTCCGCTCTCGGTTTCGCTTACGGGAAGCGGCATCGCGGCGGCGAACAACGGCGTGCCCACGATCATGCAGCTCAAGCCGATCACGGTTGCGCCAGGAGGCGCGGCCTTTACCTTGAACCTGACAGGCATGGGATTTGTCACGAACTCGGTGGTGAACTTTAACGGCGTTGCGCTGCCCACCAAGTTTGTCAGCAAACGCGGAGTGGCGGGCACGCTCACAAAAGCTCAGGTCGCGACCGCGCAAACAGCGATTGTCACGGTTACCAATCCAGCGCCGGGCGGCGGAACTTCCGCTCCTGCGATGTTCCCCATCACTAATTCGTTTACTCCCGCTCCTGTCGCGAGCGGCATCAGCGGAGGTCCTAATCCGCTCCTGCTGGCTACCGGCGACTTCAACGGCGACGGCAAGCTCGACGTAGCTGTGGCCAACGGCAGCACTCCATCCATTCAGATTCTTCTGGGCAACGGCGACGGCACCTTCACCACCGGGGAGTCGTTCAGCATCGGCAGCAGCATTACCTCACTGCCGACTTCCATTGCGGTGGGAGACTTCAACGAAGATGGGCACCTCGATCTTCTGGTGGGCGTCAGTCCCGACAGCATCGTCGATGTCTTCGCGGGCGATGGCACTGGCAACTTCACCCTGGCCAACACGATTACCAATGTTGTGAACCCGGTGTCGCTCTCCGTCACCGATTTCAACCTGGATGGTTTCTCCGACTTCGCGGTCGCCAACGGCCAGGACAACACAGTCACCGTATTCCTCGGCCGCGGCAACGGCACTTTCTGGATCACCAGTACGCCCCTGGCCACCGCATTAAGCAATCCCGTCCAGGTCCTCACGACTGATTTCAATAACGACGGCTTTGCCGACATCATGCTGGTCAACAACAAGAACAATACCTTGACCATCCTGCCGGGCAAGGGAACCGGCGCGTTCGGCAACGCGGCTGCGGCAATCTCGCTGGCCTCTGCGCCATCCGCAGTCGTAGCTGGTGACTTCAATGCCGACGGCAAAATGGATATCGCCGTCGTCAGCCAGGCCGCCAGCACGGTCACGGTTTACCTGGGGAATGGCAACAACACATTCCAGGCGGGCGTGCCTTACTCAACCGGTGTCGGTCCTGATTCGATTGCTGTCGCCGATGTAAACGGCGATGGAAACCTCGACCTGGTCACGGCGAACTCCACGGCGGGCAGCGTTTCCGTCCTGCTGGGATCCGCGACTGGAACCTTCGGCGGCCATGCCGACTTCCCCGCCGCAGCCGGTCCGCAATCGATTGTGATCGGTGATTTCAACAACAATGGCAAGCTCGACTTTGTCACTGCCGATTCGGTTGGGAATATGGTCACTGTAATGTTGCAATAACTGTTCGCGGAGGGCCGGAGCGATCACTCCGGCCCCTTTCGCTTTTGGAGGATTGGATGATTCGGTCGCATCGCGTTTCGCAGTTCGTGCTGCTTTCTGTGGTTCTGGGATGCTTCGCCTCGCTCGCCGCAGCGCAGCCTGTGGTGAGTCTTTCGCCAACGAGCCTGGCTTTTGGCAATGACCAGGTGGGCACCGGAATCTCACTTCCAGTCACTCTGACCAATACGGGCAACGCGACGCTCACCATCAAGAAGATTCAGATCGCTGGAGCCAATGGCTCGGATTTCACCCAGACCAACACTTGCGGCACTTCTGTCGCCGCCGGCGCGAACTGCACGTTCACCGTGGTCTTTGATCCCTCATGGACTGGCGCCCGCGTCGGAAGTCTCACCATCACCGACAATGCATCGCCCACCACGCAAACCGTGAATCTGACCGGCACCGGCCTTGCCCCGGCGGTTCAATTCAGCCCCAGCAGCCTGACGTTCGCCGATCAGACTCTCAGCACGTCGAGCACTTCGCAAAGCATCACTCTGACCAACAACGGTCAGACAGCGCTAACCATATCGAGTCTTACGATTGCCGGCGCCAACCCAAGCGAGTTTTCCCAGACCAACAACTGCGGGACGACTGTGGCCATCAATGCCACTTGCACCATCACCGTTACATTCACGCCCGGGGCAGCCTGGGGCCGCACCGCCGCTGTTTGGGTTACCGACAACGCTCTGGGCAGCCCGCACGTCGCCGGCCTGATGGGCAATGGCGTCAGTGGCGGCACGGTTTCGTTCTCGCCGGCGACTCTTACGTTCGCCACAGCGCTCATGGGCTCGACCAGCGCCGCGCAAACCGTGACCCTCAACAATCCCGGCACCGCCACGTTGCAGATCGCCAACATTACGGCCGCGGGAGACTACATCCAGACCAACAACTGCGGCACTTCGGTCGCCGCCGGCGGCTCCTGCACAATCACCGTTAAGTTCACTCCCTCGATCAACGGCGCGCGTCCCGGCTGGATCGATGTCAACTTGAACGATCCCGCGGGAATCCAGACAGTTGCTCTGACTGGAACCGGCGCATCGCCCGCTCCCGTCCTCGTGAAACCTCGCGCTGCTTCGGTCACCACTACGCAAACGCAGCAATACACCGCCTATCTCAGCAACGTAGTCACGACTAACGTTACCTGGTACGTGGATAACGTTGCCGGAGGCAGCAGTACAGTCGGCACGATCACGACCGCCGGGCTTTACACTCCGCCGACGACCGCTGGCTCGCACATCGTCAAGGCTGTCAACATAGCCAATACCAAGCAGAGCGCTTCCGTGCCCATCGTCGTTTCCGGCTACACCGGAACCGTCACTCATCACAACGACACTCTCCGCACCGGCCAGAACAACAGCGAAGCCGCGCTCACCACGGGCAATGTCAATCCGACTCAATTTGGCAAGCTCTTCAGCTATACCGTGGACGGCCAGATTTATGGCGAGCCGCTATGGGTTCCCAACGTCAACATCGGCGGCGTGTATCACAACGTGGTTTTTGTCGCGACGCAAAACGACAGCGTCTACGCCTTCGATGCCGACAACGGCACACTCTACCCGAATCCGCTGTGGCAAAAGAGCTTTATCAATCCCCCGGGCATCACCGCCATCCCGCAGGCCGACATCGAAAAAGGCCTCGATATCAGCCCCAAGATTGGCATCACAGCGACCCCGGTAATCGATCCGGTGAAGGGCGTAATGTTCGTGGAAGCCCGCACCCTCAACACGACCGGCACCGCGAACTGTCCGGGTGAGGTAGCGCCCACCTTCTTCCATTACTTGCACGAACTCAGCCTCGCTACCGGCGCGGAAATGTCTGGCAGTCCGGTCTTAATTTGCGCCCAGGTTCCGGGCACAGGTTACGATAATGTCGGCGGAACGGTAACCTTCAACTCCATGCGCCAGAACAGCCGCGCGGGATTGTTACTGCTCAACGGAACCGTCTACATGGCGTTCTCGTCGCTCGAAGATATCAGTCCCTACCACGGCTGGATCCTCGGCTATAACGAGACCACCCTGGCGCAGACTATCTACAATGACACGCCCAACGGAGACAAGGGCGGCATTTGGCACGGTGGCGGCGGAATTCCCGCGGACGCCAGCGGCAATATTTACTACACGACCGGCACCGGCAGCTTTGACAACAACGTCGGCGGCGGAATCAGCTTCGTAAAGCTCACGCCCAGCGGCACGACGCTTAACGTCACCGATTACTTTGCCCCTTTCAATCAGGCCTATGAGAACGTGGAAGCCATTAACCTCGATCTCTCGTCCTCCGGTCCCATGCTGCTGCCCGATCAACCGGGCGCGGTTACCCATGAGGCTTTGGTCGCGGGCAAGAGCGGAACAATGTATCTGGTGAATCGCGACAACATGGGCCATTTCAGCGCCACTGCCGACAACGTAGTGCAGTCTCTCTACACCACCATCGGCGGCGCCGTCACGCCCACCGGGAACTGGGGAACGCCGGCTTATTTCAATGGCGAGATTTACATCCAGGGCGTCAAGGACGTGCTGAAGCAATTCGGCATTTCTACTTATCCCGGAGGGACGGCGATCCTTTCCGGCGGGCCGCTAAGCGTGGGCGCGCAGGTGATCGGCTATCCCGGCGACACTCCGGCGATATCGAGCAACGGAACGAAGAACGGGATCGTCTGGGTCGTCGAGTCCGACGGTGCGGCAACCAGCAAAGCCTCGACCCTATGGGCCTACGACGCGATGGACATCGCTCACGGCCTCTACAATAGCGGAGCGTCGGGCAAGCGCGACATCGCAGGCGCCGCCGTCAAATTTGCCACTCCAACCGTGGCCAACGGTAAGGTCTACGTAAACACCGCCGTCGAACTGGACGTTTACGGCTTGCTACCGTAACCAAGTTCCAGTGTAGGGCGGACACTCTTGTCCGCCTTACTCTTGTCCGCCTTACTGCGGTTTCGCGTTCTTGATCAGCTCCAGATCGAGGCTGATTGAGACCTCATCGGCGACCGCAATCCCGCCCGATTCCATCGTCTCATTCCAGATGATTCCGAACTTCTTCCGGCTGATCTGAGTGCTCGCTTCCAGGCCGATCTTCTCGTTTCCGCGCGGATCGCGGATCGATGCGGTGGGACCCTCCACGTCCAGAACTACCTCCTGCGTAATAGCGTTGATGGTCAGATCGCCCGTCACTTTGAGCTTTCCCTCACCCGCCTTTTCCACTCGCTTCGACTTAAACTTCATCGTCGGATAGTGCGCCACATCGAAAAAATCGGCGGTCTTGAGCTGCGCGTCGCGCTTGGCGACTCCCGTGTTCACCGTCGAGCAGTCAATTGTTGCTTCCACGGCATCCCGCGCAGGATCTTTCGGATCGTAGGTCACCGATCCTGTGACGCCCGTGAATTCCCCCCGCACCGTTGAGATCATCATGTGACGCACGCTGAAATGGGCGCCGCTGTGCAGCGGATCGATCCGCCAGTTGCTCGCTTTCTCCTGCTCTTTCTCTGGTTCTTGGGCGTGCGCGAACGGGTGAAAAATAAAAATAAAAGTCAGCGCGATGCCCAGGGTTAAGAGAGGCTCGCGCATTCTTGTGATCCGGTAATTTGCCATATTGGTAGTTAGAGCAGTTTGCGAAAAAATGACTCCTCTCCGCAAAAGAAGTCATCCCGAAGCCCCGCGTTTTCACCAGCGGGGCGAGGGATCTCGCGAGCATTGAAATCTACGGCAATCCCAAACTCCCATACGACCTAGGATAAGTCACAATCCCCCACGGCATCTTCAATCCTTCGATGGTGCCCGCCGGTTTGTACGTGTTGGCGTCGATGACCACGATGTTGTCCGATCGTCCGCAGGCCAATAAAATCTTGGAGTCGTCGGGCGTAAATGTGAAATGCCAGCATCTCTTGCCGGTGGGCGCTTCGCCGAGGAGTTCGAGAGAATCCGCCGCAAACACTTGTAGCTTGCCGGCCTGAGCGGCGGAAACGAAAATGCGCTTGCCTGCACGATCAAACGCAAGTCCGTAGGGCTTCGCTGCCGTTGGCACAGACTTGAGAACCTTGAAGTCTCGGTCCATTCTCAGCAATGTCCCCGAGCCTTCCATCGTCACCGCGTACCCGTCGCCCTTCGGCGAAACCTTGAGGCCGCGCGGCCGGATTCCGTAGGCCTTGAGATTGATATCGCGCAGATGCTTCCCGGTAGCCTCGTCAAATACTCCAATGGTTTCCTGCGACTCGTTGGCCACCAGCATCAATTTTCCATCGCGCGAAAATTCGATGCCTTCCGTTTCCTGGCCCGCGGTGGAAATCGGGCCCGGCTTCCAATCTCCGATGTGAAATGTCGAGATCTGTGCCGGAGGTCCATTTTCGTCATCGTCGTGCTCGGCTTTCGCCGCTTCCCCGCCTGGCGGTGGTCCGCCGCGCGAACTCGGTTCGAAAGTCGCAAAAACCCTGTTGCCTGCGGGATTGATTTTGATGAATTCCGGGCTCTCGCCAATCTTAATTCGGGTTACCAAATGCATGTCGGGCGTGCTGAAGACCGCGCCATCGCTGGTGTTTTTGTTCGAGGTGATGACGTATTTTCCGTCGAACGTCACCGCCAGCCCCCGCGGGTCGAGATCGCTGGTATCGGACTTGCGGATGACTTTCAGCGTGCTCAGGTCGATCACGCTGATCCCGCCCTCTTCTTCGCTCACGTAAGCAACGTTCGTCGGAACTTGCGGCGATCCCGCCCCGAGAAGTATCCCTGCCGCAGCAATTACGACAACCGCCAACAACCAAATCCGGATTTTTCTGGATCCCATCGTCCATCCTTATTTTCAAGCGCATCATACATGATCCGTAAGCGGATGTCTGGCGCGCGAAATAGGACAAACGTGACCTTGTACCTTAGTTTGTACCTGCGCAAATGGCTGAAATCAAAGATCATGTAGTGATGGAGGGAAAAATGCTCAGCAACAGCGGGCAACTTTTCTTTCCGGTTTGTGTTATGGAGAGAAACGGCGCACCTGTGCGCCTGCAAAAGAAATCGCGCTAAGCTTGGGAGGCGTGTTTGAGAAAGTTCCCCCGAAGTCTTGCTCTGGGTCTCACTCTTTTGATCTTGATGCTGCTGGCCGCCTGCGGCGGAGGCGGCGCTCATTCTGCGATTTCGACCGGTGGCGGTGGTGGTGGCAATACCAGCGGCCCTGTCTCCATGAACGTCCTCATCCCGCCAGGGGCTCAAAATAATTCCGGTATCTCGCAATTCGTGCTCAACAATTCGCAGGCGCCAGTGTCTGGTGCAACTTTTCAGGTCGAGTGGAGCGCCATCGACAACGGATCCGGCACCTACGATTGGACCTACCCTGATGGTGAAATCGGCCTCCTGACCTCCAGTGAGAAGGCCAATTTCATTTTCTGGGCCAATGCGGACAGTTCGAGCGACGACTGCAGTTCACAGGGCCAGTTCGGCGATCCGTCAGCGGGCAACTGCGCCATACCGTCGTACGTGTGGACGGCGTTAGCAGCCACAGGCGATTACACGGTTTGTACCCCTTCGAACGCAAATGGTCCGCAGCGGATTCCGAATTATTTCGCGCTTGCCTTTCAAACCAATTATCAAAATTTCATTAAGGCTGCGATCGCTCATTATGCTTCCAATTCCCAGGTCGGCTACATACGTTTCGGTCTGGGCCGCGGCGGGGAAACAATTCCCGTTGGAGATTGGGATTCAGGCGATGCCTGCTCGCAGCAGTTCGCGGCCTGGGGTTTGACGGACGCTACTGTTTCGACTACGTGGGAGCCGTATCTTGGGGCCATGCTGGCGTTTGAGGCGGCCAACAACCCCTCCGGCAAGCAATTGATGGTGGGTATTACGCCAATGAACGGAAATGGCGTCCCAGACTTTCTCGCGCAGACTGCCGTTCCTCTGCATATCGGTTTCGGCAGCCAGGGCCTGGAAGCGAGCGACGTCGGCAATTGCGCGGGATCCACCGCCGACTGGTGCACTCTGTTTCACACGTACAGCGGCCAGGTTCCGCTGGAATTGCAGACCATCGGGCAGAGCTGCCCACAAAGTCCCACGAGTTGCGCCACCGGTTCTCTCGTGACTCTTTTGCCGTTTGCCGTCAGCAACGATGCCACAATTCTTGAGATTTACTATCAGGACTGGCTTACGGCATTCGATCCGAATTATCAGGGCTTCGATTCCGCGTACGCCGGAATATTCACCAGCGCTGCCGCGGGACAACAATAGCCAAGTCCTGGCTGTAGACTTAAAGATGGATATTGCCTCTTCTCGGCGTTCTTTGCGATCTCTGCGTTAGAACGCATTTTGCCGTTACGGGCGTCTACTAAATCCCATGCCAAGATATCTTCTCGCCGCAGTCCTCTGCTTGGCTCTGATCCCGTCCTTTACCTCGGCTCAGGACATCACTCACTCCGTCTCATTCGAAGTTCTTTTCCCTCCCACCAGCCCGAAACAGCGTGACTACGACGACGTGCAGAATTATCTGCTCAACAAATCGGCGAAAGCGTTCCCTTATATTTCCGGCGCGGTCCTGCGTGTCGACTGGTCGGACTTCGATCTGGGCGACGCCTCTACCGGCAAACACACTCGCTACGATTTCAAAATCATCGACGACGCCATCGCTCCCTGGATCGCCGCCGGTAAGACTGCGAATCTCGTGCTGCACACGACGCCTTATGGAGGCCCGCCGTCGTGTCCCGGCAACGGCAGCGGTTCGCACGGCCAAAGTGGAGTAGGGAACTGCGCTATGCCTGCCTGGATGTGGACCGCTCTCGGCAATTCCAACTACATCACCTGTGACGGCGCGCAGGCGCCCAACTTTTTCGCGGACGCGTTTCAGTCGAACTATGAAGCGGCCATCAAAGCGTTGACCGAACACTATGCGCAAAACAAGAGCGTGAGCTACATCCGCGTCGGCCTGGGTAAAGGCGGAGAAATTAATCTGCCCCGCGGCTGGCAGGATCCGTCGACACCGTGCGGCGAAGCCTACACCAAGCGCTGGGGCTACACCATCGGCAACTCGGACAAATACACGTGGAATGCGTATCTCGAAAAAATGCTCGACTTTGAAGGCAGCCTGCATTCCTCGCGGCAGTTGATGGTAAGCATTACACCGGTGCAAGCGCCGGGAGTGAATCCGCAGGAGGTCTCCGATTTCATCGCGCCGATCGCAGTGAAAAACGGCATCGGCTTCGGCAATCAGGGATTGGGCCAGGGAGCCATGCGCAACTGTACAAGCATGCAGGCCGACTGGTGCGCGCTGTTCGAACGCTACCAGGGCCAGGTGCCGCTCGAATTGCAGACGCTTGGTCCGACCTGCCCGACCTGCGAGGCAGGATCACAGCAAGGTCCGGGTCAAGGGCAAGGAAGACAAGGCGCATGGCAAAACCGAAACTGGGGACAAAACCAGGGCGGTGGTGGCCAGTGGGGCGGACAGGCCGGTAATCAAGGACAATGGGCGGGGCGCAGGCAAGGCGGCCAAGGTCAGGGTGGGCAACAAGGCGGAGGCATGAACCTGGCCAAACTTTCACAAATGACTGGACCGTTGCCGCCATTAATTCCGTTCGCCATCAAGAATCACGCGACGATTATTGAACTCTATACCGACGATTGGCTGATCGCCTTCAGCCAGCATCATCCGCAGAATCGCGACCACGGCGACGCCTACGCGCAGGCGATTCAGGGTGCGGCTAAGTGATTGAAATTCGCTGCGCCCCTTGATTCTTCCATCCGCTTTCTGGAATGTCAGTCCGGCTCGATTTCCGGCAGAGAATGTTTGACGGTGCGGGGCAGGTCGTTCGGAACCGGCACGGGTAATGGGAGTTCCAGGGTGCCGAGGTAGTTGCTCGATTGGTCGGAGACTCCAAGCCGGAGCGAGACGGCCTGGAGTGGGATGTCCAGCTGTTGTTCAATGCGAACCCCGCCGGTGAGGACATCTTTATAGGCGTCAGCTTTTAGATTGGCAGCCCACTGGGAAGAGAGACCCGCGAGTTGCCGGCCCTCGGCGTCGTAAGCGGCCAGCATGACGGCGAGCGTGCTCTTGTGATCGCCATTGTCTTGCGGGATGAAGCGCAGGTTGGCGCTGTCCACGGCAAAGTTAATCGCGTAGTGCTGGACCTCTACCGTGGCGGGCAGGACAGGCCTTTTTCGGGAAGCGATCAGAATGTTGCCAGAGGTATCGACTTTCTTTTTGGCTCCAACCGGTACCACGCGAACGGCAAACAGGATTTGCCTGGATTGCGGCGAGCCGTGCTGCATGGCCACCAATCCGATGTTGCGGGCGACAGCGTTCTTCACTGGGGCGCGAGGATCGTCGGCGAAATATCCGGGACGGTAGTGCAGGTGATATCCCTTTTCGGCGAGAACGATTTTGATTTTTCTGAATTTGCCGTCGTAGTTCTTGTTGGCGGGTGTGTAAGAAAGCGTGTAGTAATTGGAGCCTTGCTCGACGGCAGTGGCGATGGCGTCTTCAATGCCATTGGAGTTGTAAAAAGCTTTGCCCCCCGTGCCCTGAGCCACCTCGTTCATGGCTTGCAGTTCGGCGGAGCGCACGCTGAGGGCCTGCATGGTCTGGTCCTGAAAAGCTTCGTTGGGTGAAATCAGGATAGTCGCGCCCGGAGTGGCGAGGCTGCCATCGCGTGCCGTTTGACCAGCGGCCACTGCTGTGGCGGAGAGTGGCCCCAGAGGAGCGAGGCCGACATTGTTGGCAGCGGCGCTCAGGGCAGTGCCAACCAAACCCCGCACGTCTACCGGATAGACAGTTACTTGTCCGCGGGCGAGGAGGGTTGCAGCCTGGCGAACTTGGGCCGCGTAGTCGTGGCTCTCCACGGCGGGATTATCGATCTGGGGATTGGGAGAGAACGACACCGGAAATGAACCGGAGAGCCAGACGATATTCTTGCGTCCGGAAATTCCGGAGAGGTATCGCCCTAATTGCGACAACGCATCGATGGTGAGGGCAGCGCGCTCGCTGGCGTCGGATTGTTGTTCATACTCCTGCATCTTCTGAACGCCGCTCAGCAAATTTTCCCAATGGCTGTTGGGGTCGGACTGCGCGAGTTCGGTAAGTGAGCTGACCGCGTTTTGAGATTCGGCCGCGGACTGAAAACTCAGCGTTTGCGAGGTTGCCTTGTTGCTGTTGACGGCGGCCAAAAGCAGGTTTTCGTCGCGCGTGAAGCCCTGGATCAGTCGCAAATGCTGGCTATGGTTGGGGCTCAAGGTACAAAGGGCAAATTGCACATGTGCAGGCTTGGTCTTGAGAAACTTGACCAGTTGTTTTCGCGCGAACTGCTGATCGGACGCGGGCGTGTTGACCTGGTCGAGCAGGATCAGGACGATGGAACCGGCATCGGGCGCGTTGGTGATGTTGGTGAAAACGTTGGGAGAAGGTTTGGGCGGAGGCTGGCCTTCGGGTGCGGTTTGCGCGAGAGCGAATTCGTTAAAGTAATGCAAAGTTTGCGGTTTGCCGTCTTCCTGCAGTTGGAAATCCTGCTGGCGAAGTCCCTTGATCGGATGGCCTTTAGCATCGGTGACTACCACGTCGAGAGTAACCGCCTGTGCGCTGGCCCTGAAAGTCGGCACCGGATGCGCCGCGATTTCTTTGCCGGAAGGCGGACTTGGCGAGATATTGGTCTGCAAGAGAGTCGCGTCGGCCGTGGTGTTGTTTGAGGGAATTGAAGAGTCTGGCGGGACAGGCGCAGAGTCAACGTCGGCAGCGTCGGCAGCCTCATCCGCATCATTCGTTTCGGATCCCGATTTCGGAACGATATAGAGGCCGGGGACATCGGCCTGGAGAGCGGTGAATCTGGCCTGCTCTTCGTCTGAACCTTTGGGTAGGTCGTAAAGTTCGATCTGCGCGTCGTGCAGGAGGGCGAAATGCATGCCGTCGGGAGACAGAGAGAAATTCTGCGTGCTCACGACGGACGGAGTTGCGACCACAGTCTGAACCGGGTCACCGCTCGCCGTTTCAAGAATCTGAATATTCTGTTGCGGGCCGGTGTCGGTTTCGTCCTCGCTGATAGCGGTAGTGGATTTTGGGGCGTCAGGAATCGAGAAGCTGGTAACGGCGAAGCGGCGGTTGTCGTCACTGTGGATGACCTCGGGAGCGAAGCGCTTTGCTTGCCAATGCTGGAGCCAAAGGCGGCGACCGGTCACGGTGAAAGATGTCACGCTGTACTCGGCAGGATTGGCCGGACATCTGCCGATCAAAATTGAATTCTTGCTGGAATAGAAGACGTCGGGGGTGCAACGCGAGCGCACGCGGGCAATGTTTTTGCGCTGCGACGTAGTAGGCCCGAAGCGAACTAGCCACAGATCGCCTTTACGCAACACGTCGGCATATCCGGTTCCGGCCGCGTTGAGGTGCACGAGGCTGTTGGAATCGAGGGTCTGTTTCGAGGTGCGGGAGTCGATGTCGAAGAAATCCAGCGAAAATTTGGCCGCCGTTTTCTCCAGCGACGCTGCTCCATCGCTCGCAGCTTTCTTCGGTCCGCTTCCTGTATTTCTGGTTTCAAGAATTACCTGTTTCCCATCGGCGGAAACCGTCAGCCACTCGAGATCTTTCGGAGAATCCATCAACAGTTGTTCGTGCAAGCTTGAGTCGACGAGATATAGGCTGTTCAGTTTGCGCAGCAGAAAACGGCCGTTTCCAAGCGGCCACAAGTATCGCTGGCGATCGTGCAAGTACCAGTCAGCCTCTTTGACAATTTTGCCGCTGGGAAGCTCCAGGATTGCGGCGTGCATCATGCGGTCCGAGTGAGTGCGGGGACATTCCGGAAGCCTGGCGAAGAGTTTCCTGCGGTCAAAGGTGAGCAACAGATGTTGCGCATCAACGAAATCGAGGGATACATTCGCTTCCTCGCGCGACAGTCGCTCGCTGCGAGCTAGCTGGGCGTATCCAAGCGAAGCGAGATCAATGTGAGCGGAAGGTTGATCGACATTCGAAGTACCGGGGCGCAGGCTTTGCCCGAGCAGTGGCATCGAAATACAAAAGAGAAGACGCGCGGCGATTCGCAGCAGGTGCGGCCGTGCACGTACACGGTCTGACGGGAGGGAACGGCGGGATGGCGCTACAGTTGGCACTTCTTTATCGTGAGATTCTTTTCCTGTCTGCGAAAGCAAAACTATTGTACGCTCAGCATTCCTGCCCGTGAGAAGACTCTCGGGCCGCACCATTAGGGCGGGCTGTTCGGTTGCGCAATCAGTGCGCGACTATTGCGCTGCCTTTACGCATTTCACGGCTCACGCGCTCCACTTCTCCAAACACCCGCAGCAGATTTCCGCCTAAGATCTTGTGAATGTCCCGGGCGCTGTAGCCGCGATCGAGCAGCGCCTGCGTAATCTTGGGCAGGTCTGCGGCGGAATCCATTCCTTGCGGCGTCGCCCCGCTGACGCCATCAAAATCCGATCCCAGGCCGACGTGATCGACGCCCGCAACTTTTGCAATGTGATCGATATGGTCAATCAGAACCTTGAACGGCGGGCGCGGGATCATCGCCATCCACTCGCGTTCGATTCGATCAATTTCCACGTAGTTGATCGGTTTCCCATCGGCTTTGAGGTGGTCGACATACTTCTGAATCGCCGCCGCCTGATCCTTGGATTGGTCTTTGACGCGATTCAAGAACGTCTGGTCGTCGAATCCGCTGAAAAAATTGACCTGCACCACGCCGCCATTTCTGGCCACGGCGCGCAGCATGTCATCGGTCATGTTGCGGGGAGCATCGACCAGCGCCCGCGCAGATGAATGCGACGCGATCACCGGGGCCTTGGTCGTCGCAATTGCATCCCAGAAAGTCTTGTCCGCGACGTGCGAAATGTCGATCATCATTCCCAAGCGGTTCATCTCCAGTACCACCTGCTTTCCGAAATCGGTCAGGCCATTGTGGTGCTGCACTTTCTCGTCAGCGATGTCGCCCGAAGAATCCGCCCACTCGTTCGTGTTGGACCACGACAGCGTCATGTATCTCACGCCCAGCCGGTAATAGTCGCGCAGCAGGTGCATGTCGTTTTCAATCGAGTGCCCGCCTTCAATACCCATCAGCGCGGCGAGCTTATGTTCTTTCTGCGCGCGTTCGATGTCGGCGACGGAGAACGCCATCGTCATACGGTCAGGATGACGCGCCGCCTGTTCGTAGACTGAATCGATCAGGTCAAAGGTATGTTGCGCAAAGTGGCCTTGATTCGTTTCCGGATCAACCCAAATAGAAAAAAATTCAGCTCCCAGATTGCCTCGTCGTGCTTTGTCGAGGCTGATGTGGCCCACGTCATTGGCGTCAGTCGAACCAATATCAAAGCCTTCGTCGAGAAATCTCTGCGGCGTGTCCGCGTGTGTGTCAACGACAATGGCGGAGTCATGGATGGCTCGCGCTCGTGGCGTAACCTGCGGGCCATTGTCTGCCGTGCCGGAGACTTGAGCCGCGGCGAAGGAAGTTGTGAAGGAGAGGATGAACCAGAGCAGAAACCGCGAATGCCGCGTGACAGCCTGATAGTGGATCATGGTGTGGTCACCGATTGTACAGGCGGTCAAGGCGTCAAGGAAGGGCGATCAGCGTATGGCGGCGAGCGATTGTGCGCAGCAGGCTTCCAACGGCTGATCGGTATCGATGACCGTCTTCGCCAAGGTGATCGCCTCGAAGCGGGCTTTTACTTCCAGATAAAGTCGGTAGCTGCGATTGCCTGCGGGATGTTCCCCGCTTGCGGAGTGCTGTTCCAGGCGCAGCATTGCAGCCTCGTCCGTGCAGATGCACTCGAGAATGCGCCAGGGCTGGTGCAGGGAAGCGGCTGCTGCAATCACGTTTTCGATTTGGTAGCGTCGCGAAAACGGCCGGCCATCCAGAAAGATGAACCGCTCTGGGTTTTGCCGCAGTAAATACGCCGCCGTTTCAAGCATGACTTGAACACAAAAATCATCCTGCCGCGAAGAGTACTCGATTTCCTGTGGTGCAAAAATCGCGTGACGAATCTCGTCTTTGCTGAGCACTCGGCCTGAGGTACGCACGGCAAGCTCGCGGGCCAGCGTCGTCTTACCCGTGCCCGGTAGTCCCGCCATGAGAATTATCATCGGGTCCATTAAAACATGATGGGTGTCGCCGGTTTGTGAATCGCGTGGCGAGACCGGTTCATCCATTCGTCAGAGTTCGCCGAACTGACATTAAATCGCGCAAAGCTTGAGGAGGCCGGAAATGCCGTTGGTTCGAATTTCTTTGCTCGAAGGCAAGCCGCAATCTTATCGATCGGCGTTGGCGGACGGTGTCCATCGCGCTATGGTCGAAGCGCTTGAAATTCCAGCACAAGATCGGTTTCAGGTTGTGACCGAACATTCCGCCGGAGACTTGATCTATGATCCGTCCTACCTGGACATCCGACGAAGTGACAACTTTGTTCTCGTGCAAATCACTCTGTCAGCCGGCCGCAAGCCCGCGCAGAAACGGAAACTCTACAAACGCATGAGTGAGATTTTGGCCGAGAACCCAGGCCTGAAACCGCAGGATCTGATGGTCAATCTGGTGGAAACCGCATGGGAGAACTGGTCGTTCGGCAACGGCGAAGCACAATACAACCCGTAGTGCCGCGAGGCCATTTCAGTGCGAATAAACTATTCCGCGCGGTCCGCGGCAATCTGAGTTTCAGCAGGCGCGGCTTCCGGATGCTCCATGGGAACCACAGTCTGCGATTCGCGCCACTCGGCGTAACGTCCCGAAACCATAATGTGGAAGACCCACTGATGGCGCTCTTCTTCGGGTTCGACCAGGCCCAGCGCCTTCATGTAGAACAAGTAGCGCTCCGTCCAGCGGATCTGTTCTTTGGTCATGCCGCGCCGTTGCAGATCGACGGTCAGTCCGGCCAGGTGCGAAGAAGCCGTGTCGCCATCGGCGGGAGCGGCGTTGCGATTGTGGCGCCGAAGTTTCTTCTGTACTTTCACCGTGCGCACGGCCGAATTCACCTGGATCTGATCGTGAAAGCGGTGGTAATACGCCTGGCTCAAGTCCTGGACAAAATCGCGCGTCCACGGCCGGCAGAATCTCCGCGAAGGATCAAGCCGCGGATCGAAGCGCAACGTTTCTCCGGCGACGATCGGCAGCAGATCGCCACTCAGCTTAAGAGCCTCCAACTCGTTGTCATCCTGAATGCGCGGGAGATCGAGGCGATTGATCTCCGCGTTTTGCAGAAGCAAAGACTCATGCGACGGCCTGAACATCGGATTCCAGCGTACCAGCCAATGCAGGCGATGGCGGTGAGCGATTCGGTGCGTGATGATTCGCGTGGCGGCAGAAGCCACGCCGCTGCACACGGATCCCAGCAAGAACGCGAGCGATGAAGCGACGACGATTTGGCGTTTGGAGAAAAGTTTCACGAAAATTCCGTTCCTGTGTTCAGTACCGCTCCGCGTGAGCGGCAATTGTAAGCCATGCTGTCAAGTATCCCAACTGAATCGAATCGTTGGACATTACAAACGTCCAATCCCGCGACAGGATTGCTGAGGTTACTGCCTGGTTACCCATCTTATTGGCAACCCGCTCGCACACGAAAAGCGGCACGCAAGGGGCCAATACGGCATAGAAGTGACCATGGCCATCCGGCTTGTAAACAGCGACTTACCGATGAATATTTAAGTATCGGTTTATTTGCGGCGAAGAACGACAAAAATTAGCGCCGAAAAAGGTCACCCAAGGCCTGCTTCATCACCTGGCCGCTCACTTCGGAAATGGCATTAGTCAGCGGGATTTCCTTGGGGCAAACCTCTACGCAATTCTGCGCATAGCCGCATTCCTGGATGCCGCCATCACCCATAAGCGCGGAAAGACGTTCTCGTTGCAGAGCTTTTCCCGTTGGATGAGTATTGAACAACTGCACCTGTGCGATCGTCGCGGCGCCGACGAAGCCCGTATCTTCATTGAACTGCGGGCACGCCTCCATGCAGCAGCAACACGAAATGCAGTTAGATAGAGGGTACGCTTCTTCCTGCTCTTCCTGCGTGATGCGCGGACCGGAGCCGAGGTCATAAGTGCCGTCGATAGGAACCCAGGCCTTGACCGCTTTGAGATTTTCGAACAACACACTGCGATCGACCGCGAGATCACGCACGATTGGAAACTTGGAGAAGGGTTCCAGTTTGACCGGCTGCTCAAGATTGTCGATGAGTGCGGAGCAGGCCATGCGCGCGCGGCCGTTTACCAGCATGGCGCAAGATCCGCAGATTTCTTCGAGGCAATTCGAATCGTAAGTGATGGGCGTAGTCGCCTTGCCCTCGCGGGTGACCGGATTGGCGGCGATCTCCATAAGCGAGGAGATCACATTCGTGCCCGGATGCCAGGCGAGCTCGAACTCTTCCCAGTAGGACTTGGAAGTTGGAGTGTTCTGGCGCTTAATTTTTATGATTACGGATTTTTTGGTTTCAGCCATTAGCTTTCAGCTCTCAGCGCAAAAACTTTGCCATTCTGAGCGGAGCGAAGAACCCATGCATTTCGTAGACGGAGGCACGTTGCATAGGTCGTTCGCTCCGCTCAGAATGACAAATGCACGAGATCATGGGACTATTTCGCCACGTCATACTTCCTCGGCCTCGGCGGAATCAGCGACGTGTCCACCGGCTCAAACTCAAACTTCGGTTCATCCGCGTCCGGGGCGAAGTAGGCTTTCGTCGTCTTCAGAAAATTCTTGTCGTCGCGCTCGGGGAAGTCCGGTTTGTAATGTGCCCCACGAGATTCATCCCGCAATTTCGCTCCCTGCGCGATCACCCGCGACAGTTGCAGCATGTTGTAAAGCTGGCGGGTAAAGACCACGCTCGTATTCGCCCATTGGGTGCGGTCGCTCAAATTCACTTTGCGGAAGCGCTCCAGCATCTCCACCAGTTTCGCATCCGTCTGCTGTAGGTTCTTGTTGTAACGAATGACGGTGCAATCTTTGGTCATCAATTCGCCCAGTTCGCGCCACAACCGGAACGGATTCTCCGTACCTTCGTTATTCATCAGCAGGCGGTTGTTTTCTTCCTGCTTCTTGCGTTCCGCTTCGAAGCATCCGTTGCCATCGGGAAGCGCCTGCAATCCACGAGCATATTTCACCGCATTCGGACCGGCAACGCCTCCGCCAAAAATACACGAAACCAGTGAATTCGCGCCCAGGCGGTTGGCGCCGTGATACTGATATTCGCACTCGCCTGCGGCATAAACTCCAGGAAGATTCGTAGCCTGCTTGAAATCCACCCACAGGCCGCCCATGGTGTAATGCATGCCGGGGAAAATCTTCATGGGCGTGTCGCGGGGATCGTCGCCCACGAACTTCTCGTAGATTTCGAGAATACCTTCCAGCTTTTTGTCGAGAATCTTGCGATCGATGTGCGTGAGGTCGAGATACACCATCGGCTTTCCGTCGATGCCGAGGTTGTGTTCGAAGACAACTTTGAAGATGGCCCGCGTAGCGATGTCGCGCGGCACGAGGTTGCCGTACTTCGGATACCACTCTTCCAAAAAGTACCAGCGCTCGCTCTGTGGAATGGAATTCGGATCGCGCTTATCGCCCGCAGTTTTTGGAACCCAAACGCGTCCGCCCTCACCGCGCGCGGATTCCGACATCAGCCGCAGCTTGTCTTCGCCGGGAATGCAGGTCGGATGCACCTGAATAAATTCACCGTTGGCATAAAAAGCGCCCTGCTGATAAAGCGCGGACTGCGCCGACCCTGTACATACAACCGAATTGGTGGACTTACCGAAGATCGCTCCATTGCCACCGGTTGCGATGATGAGCGCGTCAGCAGGAAATGTGCGGACTTCCATCGAGCGCAGATCCATCGCGCAGATGCCGCGGCAGACACGATTTCCATCGAGCACGGCAGAAAGAAATTCCCAGTGCTCGTACTTCTTTACTTTGCCTTCGGATTCGTAGCGGCGAACCTGCTCGTCGAGCGCGTAAAGAAGCTGCTGGCCAGTGGTCGCTCCGGCAAATGCTGTCCGGTTATACAACGTTCCGCCGAAGCGGCGAAAATCGAGCAAGCCCTCGGGCGTGCGATTAAACGGAACACCCATGCGGTCGAGCAGATCGATGATGCCCGGCGCGGCCTCGCACATGTCTTTGACCGGAGGCTGGTTGGCGAGAAAATCGCCGCCGTAAACGGTGTCGTCAAAATGGATCCAAGTCGAATCGCCCTCACCCTTTAGATTCTTCGCCGCGTTAATTCCGCCTTGGGCGCACACCGAGTGCGAACGCTTGACGGGAACGATGGAGAACAGATCGACATGGCCGCCCATCTCCGCAATCTTGATCACGGCGGAAAGTCCAGCCAATCCGCCACCGACAACAATAATTTTTGGCCCTGCTGCCATCGGTTTCTATCTGCTTTCCGTAGTTTGCCCGTCGTTCATCGCCGAAGGACCCGGCTCGATCAGTTGCTGCGGACGCGATCGGAACGATGCCAGGCTGGCCAGTCCCACGCCGGTCAATACAAAAAAGAATGCCACGCACAGAATCAGAAATCGCTTCCGCGCCTTCTCTCCGGAGACAACTCCCCACTTCGCGCAGAAAAGCCAGATGCCATACGCGAAATGCCACGAAGCCGCAATCAGGCCCACCACATAAAACAAGAACAGCGGCGTTTGAAATACTTCGCCCTGCACTTTTCCAAAGGAAGCCGACGGCACAGCATGCAGATCGACCCCGGTGAAACGCATAGTGTACGTATGCCAGATGATGTATACGAATGCAATGCCGCCGGTCCAGCGTTGCGCGGTATACATCCAATTGCCGGACCAGGGATAGGAGATCGTGTTTCCGTCGCCGCGATACCAGATGTAAAAGCCGTAAAGCGCATGAAACGCAATGGGCAGCCAGATGCCAAACAGTTCCAGGAAAAACACCAGCGGCAATCCGCCTAAAAACGCCACCTGTTTGGCGTAAGCGTCGGGACCGCCAATCGCGGTCGCGTTGGAAACCAGGATGTGCTCAAACAGGAACGCACCGACGGGAACAATGCCGGTGAGCGAGTGCAGCCGGCGAAGCCAAAAAGAAGTGCCTTGTCCGGCGCGTAGCGGAGCCACGCGATGCGCTGCGCCCGGCGTTCCGGTGGGTGCAGTAGAACTGGCTGACGCCACGAAAGCTCCTTATGAGATCCGCAATGTGAAAATAACCTTTTATTATGTGGTGACAATGGAAGCGAAGTCAAGAATGCGTCCGCCATCTTGAGAGACCTCGGCCTCGTGCAAAACGCAGCCTTTCTGAGAATTACCTTGTGAAATCGAAAAAACGTGATATCGTCCGCGCTAATCGGACACTCCCAATCCGCCTGTCCGTCTGGAGAAACTCAAATGAGCGCGAGTTTGGAACTCTTCGTTCTCCGATTAAAACGCGCAGACACTCCGTTTTTTCGAACCGCCCGAAGAGTCTACGATGCCGGTTCAACTGCGTATATACCGGTGCCCCGATTTGTTAAACCTGTGGGCCGCATGTTGTATGAATCGCGCCATTATGTGCCCCGCGCCTGGAGGAAGTTCAAGACGCTCTTCTACACTCAACCCCTGTTTTATTGTCGCTGTGAATCGGTCGGGAAGAGTTTACAACTGACCGCGATGCCAGAAGTAAACGGACACACATCGCTTTACATCGGAGACAATGTCCGGTTCAGCGGTAGCATCACGATAGTCTCCGGAAGATTTCGCGACCATCCAACCGTGCGAATCGGGAACCGCGTCTTCATCGGGCATAATGTGCACATCGCCTGTAACCAGGAGGTGATCGTTGAAGATGATGTGCTCATCGCGGGCAACTGCAAGATCTCGGATTACGACGGCCATCCTACAAATACGGAGAAACGGATCGCGGGCTGCGATCCTGATGCTGAAGACATACGGCCCGTTAGAATCAGCAAAGGAGCTTGGATTGGTTTCGGGGCTCTCATTTTAAAGGGAGTAACCGTAGGAGAAGGCAGCGTCGTCGGAGCCAACAGCGTAGTGACGCACAATGTCCCGCCGCACTGTGTAGTGGCGGGTGCGCCCGCCAAAGTGGTTAAGCAAACCAAAGCTCAGAACTACACATCTGTCGCGGAGACGATTCCAGTGGCCAGGTATGCCGCTTCCGCGTGAAGCTAGGGGCTCTCCTCGGAAGTCGCCGCGAACCATCGCAACAGTTGCTGAAATGCAGCTCCGCGATGGCTGAATCGCGACTTTTCTTCGGCACTCAACTCGGCAAACGTCTTTGCAATCCGCGGGAAATAAAATAAAGGATCGTAGCCGAATCCGTTGCTCCCGCGAGGCTCATGAAGGATAATGCCTTCCGCCTCGCCGCGAAAAGTAGCCAAAGTTTCTCCATCGCGTGCCGCGACGAGTACACAGACAAAACGGCCTGTGCGCTTCGCCGGTGGGATGTCGCGCAATTCTCTCAGCACTCGCGCGTTATTAAGCTCGTCATCCGTGTTTGCCTCAGCCTTATGAGGCTCGTCAGCGGCGTAACGAGCCGAATGAACGCCAGGCGCTCCCTGCAAAACATCGATCTCCAATCCGGAATCGTCGGCGATCACAATTTCTCCCGGAACGCTTCTGCTGTATTGTTCCGCTTTCTTTCTCGCATTGTCTTCGAATGTCACACCATCTTCGACAACCGCAGGCAGAGAAGAGAAGTCCGGAATTGCCGCGACTTCAACCCCATGGCCAGCCGCAGCCCCGGCGAAGTCTCGGAGCTTGCCCGGATTCGAGGTAGCAATGAGAACTCGTTTCACGGCTCGACCCGCCGCCTTCGGGCAAAGAGCATCCACACCAGCATCGCCATCGCCGTAACCGCGGAAATCCATCCACCAACTCTGCGATCCCAAGTGCGGACGAATGTAATCTCGACGTGATTCGATCCCTCTTCCAACGGAATCAGCATTTGCCGGGAATCTTCCTTTGCTCCAGTTCTCACCTGTCTGTTATTCACTTCCACTCGCCACGAAGGATAATTAAACAGACGTACCGCAACGTTCGCCGGCGCCGACATCTCCGCGGTGAACGATTTCGACTCCGCATTCCAAAGAGAAACATGAATAGCCGCATGCGCATTGCCGTCGACCGTGACGCGCCGCGCATCTTTGTCGATCGCCGTAGGATCGGCGCCAACCGGAGTGTATTCATCCGTGCCTTCGTATCCCGCACCCGTCGCCATGTTGTCCTGCATCTCGCGCAGATCGGCGGAATTGTCCCACCACGGCGCCTGAACACGGTTCCACGCGATTGCGATAACCGACAACATGACGCAGCACACAATGAGGCGAGACCACCAGCGCGGAAGGCCGATGGTCACTGCGATCGAGAACGCGGCGCTTAGGCAGAGCAACCAACGCCACGGGAACTGCATGAATTGCAACTTGGGCAAATGCATCCAGATGAAACTGGTGGGAGAAAACATGAGTGCACTGCCAAGCGCGGCCCATGCGGCCAGCACGAACCAGAAATCCCGCCGCTCCGTGCGCCACCGTTTTGCCGCCGCAAAAGCGGAGAGAGTTACAAATATCTCCGCCACCGCGATCCAGGAAACAATGCGATTGAAAGCGTCATGATCGGGATCGGTCGTGTGAACGAAGAGAAAATTGTCCTGCGGCCGTGATCCCTGCGAAACGGCCTCCGCAATGTGAACCCATCTTTGTTCGTACACTGCCGGCAGCAAATAAAACGCCGACAAGCAAGCGCCCGCGACTACCGCCACGGCCGCCACCAGCAACAGACCGGTCGAACGCCGCCGCCATGCGAGGATTACGATCAGCAGCGCGAACGAATAATGGATCATCACCGCCGCGGGAGCGTTGGTAAGCCACCCCGCAGCCAGCACGGCGCTCAACGGAGCAACGACGTGCCAGCGCTCTCCTCCACTTTTCTCCCCTGCCATCAGCACGAACAGCAACAGCAAAGGCAGCAGGCAACTGGCCAGCAATTCAGCAAACGCGCTGCGCCAATAAACAATCAGAAGATGATATGGATTCGCAACATAGAGACACGCTGCGAAGAGAGCATCGCGAGAATTGAGCCATCGGCGCGCCAGAGCACGCATCGACACTCCGGCAGCGCCAAGAACTATCCAGATGTAAAAGCACGAAGCCCACGTCCAGGGAACGATTGTGCTGATGGCGGCACCGAGCGTCCACGATGCCGGAGGATAAAAAATGAAACGTGGCTCACCGTATCCAAAATGAGCCAGCCCCGCCCACCTTGGATAGAAAACTCCTTGCTTCCATTGGCTCAGAACTTCCAGCCAGGAATAGAGATGAAATTCCACATCGTGCCCGGAGGGAAATCCGAAATGAAGAAATGGAATTTCCACAGCCAGGGCCGTGGCGGCTATGGCCAGAAGCGAGTATCGATCGCCGAGCACCGAGGACCGGGAAGCGGGCATGTTTGCAGTACGTTGATGCGTGGCTCGCTTCGCAGTATACGGAAAAGCGCAGTTCCGTACTTAACCTGAATATTTAATCTGAATTTAATATTCGCGAAACCATCTCGCAATGCTGATCGGCTACTGTATTCGCAATGGGGTGGAACAGACCAATGAAGATTTGAAGAACCCGGAGCGTGAGAACGAACCGGGTTCTTCGATTCTTCAGAAAATTCCGCCAGCCTCTCGCTCCCGCAACATCTCTCTGCCGATTCTGCCCGCCAATCACACTGCCCAGTATTTCTTCCTGCCGTTAGCGCGGGAGGCTTTTGCGGGACAAATCCGCAACGCAATTTGAAGATTGCGGGAGACACGCCAGAGACAGATGAGAAGAGGATTTAGCGAGAGGTTAATTCTTCCGAAGTCCGCTGGCGGCTAAGCTCGAAGAGAAAGTCATCCTGTTCCAGCGTCGCACCGCGCCGCAGAAGGTCGAGAAGAGGATCGTCCATGTCTTCGGCCGGCTTGTCGGCGGAGCCCAGCAGTTCCGCCATCGAATGTTCGAACTGAGTGAGATCGGCCACCAATGCACGGGGCGAAACATTCAACGCCAGCATCGTTTCCGGACTGCTGCGCAGCGAATTGATGAGTTCGGTCACTTGCTGACGCTGTTCTTCCGTTCGCGAAGGAAACTCGATCCCCATGCCGTAGCTTGGATGAGCAACCCGCACCATGCCTTCCGTGTGGACTTCCATTTCCTCCGTCTTCAGGCACAGGTCAATGAGCGATCGTTCTGGAAACGGCGCATCCGTTACCAAGTAACACCCGCCCAAACTCAGATCGGTGAGTTTGCAGTGAGGCACCGTTTCGTTGGGTCCGGCGCCGGCGGTAGTGGCAGCCGTCTTCAGCCATTCGCGCAACTCTTCTCGAATGTCCTCAGGAATGTCGATAAAATGGACGCCGGTTTGGCCGTTGGGATTCGCCCAGGCCACTTGGCCGTGCGCAGCGATCTCCATCGAGCCGTCGGGAAGCTGAAACCGAAATTCGACTAACGCTCCCGGACATTGAGCTTCGGCCGTGAGAACGTCCATCCCGGTTTCGCTCAGATCGAGCAGGATGGCTTCGATGTGCCGCGTATCGGGAAGCGTCAATTCCACTGGAGCCTGTACAGGAACACGGTAGGCACGGCGGCGTTCCCGGCTCAACATGGCGGCCGCCGCCCGCAATCCCGCGCGCGCTTTCGGTTCGGAGATCGGTTTGTAAAGCACAAACTGAGCGCCACCGCTAAGAATTTCGCGAACGCGTGATGGATCCGCCACGAGCGCGACAGTCAGCGGCGGATGTCCCGAGCCTAAACGGCGGGCCTGCTCAATGATGGCTTCGGCGGCCTTCGAATCTTCAAAATCAATCAGCAGCGCATCGAACTTTTGCTGTTCAATGCGCGCGATTGCCGTCTCCGGATCGCTGGAACGTTCGCCGGCAATACCCAGGGACGGAAGCACCCGCCCCAACACATCGCAAGCGGCATCGTCCGCCGAAAAAAGTAAGGCCTGAAGAGTCATAGCTCGAACTTAAACGGTTAAAGAAATAGTTTAGGGCCAGCGCGGAGCCGATGGCCGTGGCGGCTTCGATGATGCCTGATTAGACCCGTTTCCCGCTCCGGCTTTGGCCGACATGGCGTCGACGGCATCGTCAACTTCCGCCAATACTGTTGAGTCGTCGTCGGTTTCCGCCAGTAACGGAGCCACTTCTCTCAGCTTCTCCGCAACCTGTTGGAGCAGTTCAATCTGCTTGCCCAACTGCGCATACTTAGCCTGTTTGTGCCGCAGAACCTCATGGATATCCTTCATACATCCCCCTACCGCTGAATCTAAGCAGGCGGAACGTCACGGTCAACGGTAATCCCCCGGCTTCAATTACTGCGGTAATGCGAGGGATCGGAGAATGACCCACAGGGCAACAAAAACCCCGCCAGGTCGGCGGGGTTCTTGCAAGCAATAAAGAAAACAAATCGAGCATTAGGCTTTTAACTTGCGCCGCAGGATTCCAGCTACCCCAACCAGGCCGGTACCCAACAGGCCAAGGGTCCCTGGTTCCGGAACAGAACTGGTTAAGATGGTGTCTCCACTGAGGCAGGTGCCATTGCTGCAGCTGATGGTGCCGTTAAAGGCTCCGCTGCTGGTAACAGCGATCTGAACGGTATTGCCGACGACCGCCACACCGTTCGACCATGTGCCGCTAACCGCTCCTGTGAGCACGTATGTCATTCCGCCGCCCGGAGAGACGCCAGCTTGCAGCGACCAAGTCACTGGACCGCTGAAAGTGCCATTAAACACCAATCCACCGGTCTCTGCGATCGTGAATGTTCCGCCGGCGGCAAATGTCGCCGAACCAGCCAGGCTGCCTCCGGTTAAAGCCCCGGTCGAAAAGCTGACAGTTCCCAGGTTTCCGGTGGTCAGGTTAATTGACGTAAGCGTGGAACCTGTAAGCGTTAGACCTGCGCTCGTGCCGGTCAGTGTTCCGCCGACATTGCCGTAGTCGGTTGTGCTGCCTGCGAATGCTATCGCTGGTACAGCGAGGGAGAGAAGAGCAATCCACAGAATCCGCTTCATGATTAACGTTCTCCTGAACCTGAGGTACTGGGACGTCTTGATTTTGATTAAGGTCTTTGAGGACTTCCTGTCCTCTGGGGCAATGTTGAGACAACACGCCATCCCTATTTAAGCACATCGAGTGCCAAAGCGGGAAAATACTTAATGTATTGAATACAAATAGTTTACTCTGTCCGGCTTAAATCGAATTCGCCAAATAAATGCAAAGCACTGCACACTAGGTGTCTCCTTTTTGCGCTCTTCTCTAGCATTCCGTTAAATTCCCCCATTGGTATGGTCGCCACCTGCCTGGTTCGATCCCCTGAGGCGGTAAGACAGATTCGTCGCAAGAGAGCGGTAGAAGCGCGAGCCAAGGTGAGGGAACAGCTCGAACAGCGAGTACAGCGTCGGGCGATCCAACAACAGAGCCGCCACCCGTTCGCTCGCCACCACATTCGCGCTGGCCGGCAGTTCGTCCAGAAACGACAACTCCCCGCAGATCTCGCCCGGTCCAATCACGGGAGACTTCATTTTCGCCGGTAATTGCACCGTTGCCGTTCCTTCCAACAGCAAATGAACGCCATCCGTTTTTTCACCGCTCCGAACGATCTTTTCGCCCGCCCGAAAGCTCACGCGGGCTCCTTTGTCGACGATCAGGTTCCAATCGTTCGTCGTCAGATAAAGAAGTCCGTGCTTGGCGGAGGCTAGGACTGCGACTTCACTCTGAGCGGTCTTGGGCATGGACAGTTAGGTGCGAGGCGAACTGATCTCGCTTGCAAGTTCAGTCGAATCAGGGCAAAGCTTAGCAGAAAACCCTACCAGCCGAGTTTATCAAACGAACAACCCACATATGAATCTACGATGGATTTTTCCCAGGCACACACAGCGGCAGGATTTCAAAACGGGAGATCCTTTATCGATATCGCTGACTGCAGTGCTAACCGATCACAAATCTACCGCGCGGCCTGTAGCCCCATTTCCGTTGCTCGACGAATCTCCTAACCCAGGCCTCCGCGATCCTGTTGCTTCGCTTCAGGAAGTCTTAAGGTTCACTATCTACTCTTTAGTTCATGCGCTTGATCGACCGAAATCTGCTTCGATGTGCTGCGCTAGCCATGGCCTTCTTTGGGTCGATTGGTCTCGCCGGGGCATCCAGTGCGCAGGAAGCGAAACCGGCCGGCGCTATGGTCATTTCGCTCGCGGAAGCGATTCGTCGGGCGCAACAGAATGAACCGGCTTTCGCCAGCGCCGTCGCGACCCAGAAATCGGCGGCCATCGATTCTTATCTCGCAAAAGCCGCTCTTCTTCCCTCCGTCATCTATCACAATCAGATGCTCTACACGCAACCGAACGGACAGACCACTCAGATCCAGTCATCGGTCACGCAGGCGGCGCCGATCTTTATCGCGAACAACGCCGTTCACGAGTACATCAGTCAAGCTTCCATTAATGAGACGATCGGCCTGAAGCAGTTGGCGGACACGCGAGTTGCTTCCGCCAATGCGGCCCGCGCGTCGGCGGAGTTGGATGTCGCCCGGCGAGGACTCGTCGCGACCGTGGTCAACCTCTATTACTCCGTCTCCGCTTTCGAGGCCAAGCGGAACCTTCTCGCACAGGCATCTCGCGAAGCCGAGTCTTTCTCGGATCTGACACAGAAGCGTGAAGAGGGTCGTGAAGTCGCTCACGCTGACGTGGTGAAAGCGCAACTTCAGCAACAGCAGCGTCAACGGGATCTTAGCGATGCAGTCTTAGCCGCGGATAAAGCAAGACTTGAATTGGCTGTTCTCCTGTTTCCCGATCCACGGACGACCTACACCACCGAACAACCGGGATCGCCTCCGTTGCTTCCTACGCGAGACGATGTGAACAGGCTCGCTGCGACCAACAATCCAGAGATGAGAAGCGCACTAGCCGAGGTCCGCGCCGGCAATGCGGAAGTCACGGCTGCGAAGGCGGCCTACCTGCCTGATCTTGGCTTGAACTTCAGCTACGGAATCGATGCGCCGCAATTTGCAAAGCGTGGATTCAACAATGTGCAGAACCTCGGATACTCCATCAGTGCGACTCTCGATATTCCCGTATGGGACTGGTTCTCGACGCAGAAGCGCGTCAAGCAGAACGAGTACCATCGCGACGCCGCAAAAGTATCGCTCACGGCAGCTCAAAGGAGACTCATTGCCAATTTAGAAGAGGCGTATGCTGAGGCCTCTGTCGCGCGCGATCAGATGGACCTGCTCGATCTCAGCGTCCGCACAGCCGAAGAGAGCTTTCGGTTGACGAAGCTGCGCTACTCGGCTGGGGAAGCAACTGCGCTTGAAGTTGTAGACGCGCAGACTGCTTATCTTTCCGCCGAAACTGCCCAGGCCGACGGAATAGTACGCTACCAGGCCGCTTTGGCTGGACTCCAGATACTGACGGGAACAATGTGAGCGCAAGCGTGAATTCTCTTCGCCGGCCAGCGGTTCGTCTACACGCAATACAGTTAGTGATCGCGCTCCTCTGTGCTCTCGCTCTGTCGGGTTGCAAAAAGGCAAACGACGATACGGCCGCCCTTGTAACCGTACAAGCCGAGCATCCCGAGGTGGGGGAAATCTCTGAACGCATCGTCGCCGATGGGACTCTTTCCCCGGTTGCGCAGGCCGCGATCTCGCCGAAGATCACCGCTCCGGTCCGAAATTTCTACGTTCAACGTGGCTCCAAAGTGAAACAAGGCCAACTGCTGGCAGTACTGGAGAACCGCGATCTCAGCGCGCAAGCGCTCGACAATAAGGGGCAGTACGCCGCGGCGCAGGCGTCCTTTAACATGCAGACAAAAGCGCAGGTGCCCGAGGATTACCACAAGGCCGAACTGGACCTGGCACAGGCCAAAGCGCAGTTCGAGTTGCAGAAGCAGATTACCGCCGCTCGGCAGAAGCTTTTCGCCGAAGGCGCAATTCCCGGCAGAGACTATGACACGGCCGCGGCCGCACTTGTACAGGCGCAAGCCGCCTACGATGTGGCACGCAACCACTTGGACTCGTTGAAGGATGTGAGTCGTGCGGCGACGCTCCAGCAGGCCGAGGGACAGCTTTCTTCGGCGAAAGGAAAATACCTTGCGGCCGAGGCCCAGGTCTCGTATTCCGAGGTTCGCAGCCCGATTGCCGGAATCGTGACGGACCGCCCTCTTTTTCCCGGCGAAACGGCCAACTCCGGTAGCACGCTCGTCACCGTCATGGACACGTCATCGCTCATCGCGAAGGTCCATTTGTCGCAGACGATTGCCCAGAGGCTGAAAGTCGGTGACTCCGCCTCGGTCGCGGTCCCCGGCGTGGATGAACCAGTGCCGGCAAAGGTCTCGCTGATCAGTCCGGCGCTCGATCCCGGCAGCACGACGGTGGAAGTGTGGATTCGCATTGAGAACCGCGCCGGGAAGTACAAGGCGGGGACTCCGGTAAGAACTTTCATCAAGGGAAGATCGGTTTCGAAGGCGGTCAAAGTGCCGCTTTCCGCAGTTCTTACTGCAACCGACGGATCGAAATCGGTCATGGTGGTCGGCGTCGATGGGTCTGCTCACAAGATCTCGGTGCAGTTGGGCATCAGTGACGAGGACGACATTCAGGTGACGCAAGGTTTAAACGGATCCGAAACCGTGATTACCACCGGAGCTTACGGCCTCGAGGATGGTACGAAGGTTAAGGTTGGTAAGGCCGCCGAAGACGAGGACAAAACGGGCGGAGACGCGAAGTGACAGAACAGCCCTCCTTGCCACAGTCCTCTTCGACACAGACTGAGGAAAGGTTTTGGCTCGTCCGCTATCGCGGTCCAGTCTTCTTTTTTCTCATCATGCTCTCGCTGGCCGGAGTTTATGCCGCGGAGCAGGTTCCAATTTCAGTCTTTCCCGAGACCAACTTTCCGCGTGTGGTGATCGGCGTCGACAACGGCGTGATGCCTGTCGAGCAGATGCAAGTGACTATCACCAAACCCATCGAAGACGCGGTTAACTCGGTCCCAGGGTTGGTGACTGTCCGCTCCACCACCAGCAGAGGCTCGGCCGAGGTCAGTTTATTTTTCGACTGGAGCGTCGATATGTATCGCACGCTTCAGTTGGTGGATGCGGCTATCGGCAAGGCTCGGCAGGCGCTGCCCAACACGGCAATCATCACTACGAATCGCCTGACGTTCGCCACTTTTCCTATTCTTGGTTATAGCCTCACGTCCGACCGTCTTTCACAGACCCAACTTTGGGAACTAGCGACGTACGACCTCAAGCCGCCATTAAATCGGGTTGCGGGAGTCAGCACGGTCACGGTGCAAGGCGGCAAGGTGCCGGAGTTTCATATCGTGCCCAACATGGCGCGGATGCAAACTGCCGGCGTGACGATTCTCGACCTCGTTAACGCCGTGCAAACATCGAACATCATCGATTCTCCTGGACTCTATGAAGCGAATCACCAGTTGATCCTCGGCCTTGTAGGAGCGCAGGCGCATAACGGCGATCAGCTGGGCCGTCTGGTGGTGAAGACGACCGCTGGCGGAGCGGCGGTCCGTGTCGCGGATGTAGCGAATGTTCAGAGCGGAGTGCTGCCCGTTTATACCGCTGTCACGGCAAACAATAGTGCGGCTGTTCTTCTGAATATCGCTCGTCAACCTTCCAGCAACACCGTGGCCACGGCCGATGCGGTGGCGGCACAGGTTCAGCAGCTCCGGAAGAACCTGCCCACGGGTGTGCGTCTCGAACCCTACTACGACCAGTCGGACCTGGTCCGCGAAAGCATTCGCAGCGTACGTGACGCTATTCTTATCGGGCTTCTTTTGGCGTGCATCATTCTGTTCATTTTTCTGAGCGACTGGACTTCGTCGCTGGTCGCCGGCCTGGTTATCCCGGTCACCGTCGCAATCACCATTCTTTGTCTCTGGGCGATTGGCCAGAGTTTCAATCTGATGACGCTGGGCGGACTTGCTGCGGCAATCGGATTGGTGATCGATGACGCCATTGTTGTGGTGGAGAACATCGTCGCGCACAGAGACCGAGGTGAGAATCGCGTACAGGCGGCCCGCCTTGCCTTGCGAGAGATTGCCGTACCCCTGGTCGGCTCAACTATCACCCCCGTCGTAGTATTCCTGCCGCTGATCTCGGTTACAGGAGTGACTGGAAGCTTTTTCCGCGCCCTCGCGATCACGATGACGGTAGCCTTGCTCACGTCACTGCTCCTCGCGGTCACCTGGACTCCCGCGCTCAGTTTGGTTTTCCTGCGCGACCGGCGCGTGGCCGGTGACGCGAATCATGACGAGCATGGATCGGTGATGCGCCGAGTCCTGCGATGGCATGAGCACGGCTTGAGCTGGTCCCTCGCTCGTCCATTCGCACTCTTAGGTTTCTGCGCGCTTCTCGCCATCGCAAGTTTCTTTTCCTATCGAGCGCTCGGTTCCGACCTGCTTCCGGAGATGGATGAAGGCGGATTCATTCTCGACTACATCATGCCTGCGGGCAGTTCACTTTCCGAAACCAACCGTGTGCTGGAACATGTAAACGGAATCCTGCACAGCCTGCCCGAGGTCGAAAGTACATCCCGCCGCACCGGCCTTCAGATGGGACTCGCCGCGGTCACCGAAGCAAACACGGGCGACATCACCGTGAAACTGAAGAGCAAGCGCGACCGGGGAATCGATGAAGTCATCGCGGACGCGCGTGCAAAGATCAAAAAGACTGAGCCGCAGCTCGATGTGGAGTTCACACAAGTCCTTCAGGACATGATCGGCGATCTCTCGAACGCTCCGGAGCCCATCCAGATTAAAGTGTTCGCGAGCGATCCTGTACTGCTCGCCGATCTCGGCCCCAGGATCGGGGATGCCATCGGCAAAATTGGCGGCGTGGTGGATGTAGAGAACGGAATCGACAACACCATCAGCGGTCCTGCGACAGATTTTCAGATCGATCCCACCGTTGCCGCTCGAATGGGATTCACTCCTGTGGAGATTGCCGAGGACGCGACTTCCATATTGGACGGCGTTACCACGACGGATCCGCTGATTGCCAATGGAAGACCCTACACAGTCCGCGTGAGATTGGGAGACGAGACACGCCAGTCGCTGGACACCATCCAGAACACTGTATTCAATAGTTCGACCGGCAAGCTGGCGACCCTGGGCTCGCTGGCGCGGGTCACGCAACTGCCTCCGCAGAACGAGATAAAACGCGAGAACTTGCAGCAGCTCATTACCGTGACGGCAAGGCTCGAGAGTTCAGACCTTGGAACCGCGATTGCCAATGTGAAGCGCATCGTCAATGCCATGCACCTCCCGCCGGCGGTGAGAGTCGAATACGGCGGAACTTATCAGGAACAGCAACAGTCGTTTCGTGAGCTCTTGCATGTCCTCGTGTTGTCGCTTGCTTTGGTGTTTGGCGCTCTGCTGGCTGAGTTCCGTAATTTCTCCGCGCCCGTCGCGATCCTCACCTCGTCGGTGCTATCCATCGCGGGCGTGGTCTTCGCCTTGCTGATAACGGGGACGACATTCAACGTCGCATCATTCATGGGCCTTATCATGGTCATCGGCATCGTGGCGAAAAACGGCATTCTGCTCCTCGACGCCGATGAGCGATACCGTCGTGAAGGCGTATCGGCGCGCGACGCAATGATTCATGCCTCGCAGCGGCGTCTACGCCCCATCCTGATGACGGCGGCCGCGGCAATCTGCGGCATGTTACCCCTCGCCTTTGCGCTCGGTTCTGGATCGCAGATGCTGCAACCGCTGGCCATCGCGGTTATCGGTGGGCTTGTAATCTCGATGGTACTCAGCCTGATCGTCACTCCCGTGGTTTACTACTTGTTGACTCGATCCGAAAAGGAAGCAGCGTAAGAAGAGTGCCCTCGCAAGCCCATGTTCCGGAGCCCATGTTCCGGCGCCCATGTTCCGGCGCCCGGCTTGTATCGCTCCCCTGCGTTGTGGGGTATCGCTACTGCGCTTTAAGCGAAGGCGACAGTACGGCATGATCCGCAACTGGTTCTGCTGGGAGCGTCACTGTAACCAGTGCGCCGCCCGAAGCATTATTCTCGATCGCAATCGTTCCGCCAACACGTTGACAGATTGCCCGGCAAATGGAAAGTCCCAGGCCCGTGCCACCGCTTCTTCGGCTTCGAGACGGATCGCCTCGATAGAAAGGTTCAAACAGGTGTGGACCGTCCTGGTCCGAAATGCCTTCGCCCTGATCCTTAACCGTTAGCCGAACCGTGCCATCGTTGACCGCCATAGCAATTTGGATGGTTGATCCGTCAGGGCTGTGTTGCAGTGCATTCAACAGGATGTTCGAGCACAAAAGAAGCGCATCGTGGCTATCGACCGGTACTCTGGCTTCGCCGGCTAGATCGATTTGCACATCGATCATTTTCAGTTCGGCGAACGCCTTAATTTGATTTATCGAGTCCTCGAGGGCGTCACGCAGAGAACAGGATTGAAACGCTCCCGCCGGGTTGTCATCCTCGATTCGCTGTTCCAATCGGGCGAACGTGAGCATTTTCTGCACTGTGCTTTCCAGTCGGGTGAAGTCGTCCAGGCTGAGCGTCAGGCCGCGGCTGTATTCCTCGACGGTGCGCGGTCGCATGGACAGCAATTGCAGCGACGACTTGACGATCGCGACATCGGTCTTCAACTCGTGAGCCGCATCGTTGGTGAATTGCCTCTGCTGCGCAAACGAGCGCTGCAGGCGTGTCAGTGCGGCTTCGAGAGCGACCGCGAGCGGCCGCAACTCCACCGTCGTTTTCGCGCTAACAGGCGCTTCGAAACGCCAGTTCATCGGACTTATGCGCTCCGCTTCGCGGGCGATTTCATAGACCGGCGATAACCCTTTTCGCACCAGCCATATCATGACCGCTGCGGTCAGGCCCAGAAGTATGGCCGTCGCAATTGCGAAGAAACGGATCGCATCGAGCACTTCGTGCCAGACGTGACCGACTGGTGTTCCGTACACGACAGTGATGCTGTGTCGAACGCCTCCGCTAGGGGTGCCGGCATCAACGATCCGAACGCCGTGCAGCGCCAGAAACCGGTAAGCGCGCCCGCTCAAATCCACATCGCGAAAGGCAGGAGATTCCGACAATGGCATCGCCAAACGCGGCGGCTCACCCCTGGAGCCAAGCACTCTGCCTTTTTCGTCCACGACAAGAAAGGCAGCTTCTTTCGCAACTTGCACTTCGCGTAAATCGAGCGCCACGTTGTCTCCTTCATCCTCCGCATCCTGAACCGCACCCATCAGGGTCTGAGCGCCCGCTACCAGGGATGCGTCGAAGGCCTTCAACTGCACGTGCCGTTCGTGGACGGTGATGGCGCCAATTAAAGCGACTGCGGATAACAGTTCGAGAACCAGGACAGTGGCGATCAGCCGCCGCGTGATCGAGACGGATCCTGTCATAACGCGCCGCTCTGTTCCCGAAGACGGTATCCGCGATGGCGTAAAGTCTCGATTAGCGGTTCGGTGCCCGCAAGATTCAGCTTTCTTCGCAGGTTTGAGATGTGCGCTTCGATCACATTGGAATGATGCTCCCAATCGAAATCGTAGAGATGTTCCAACAACTCCTGCTGGGAAACGACAGCGCGAGGTCGATGGATGAGATATTCCAGAATTCGATATTCGGTCGGCGACAGATCGAGAGATCGTCCAGCGCGGCTGACCGTTTGCTGCACGGTATTTAGTTCCAGATCCGATACCGCCAGAACCGGTGTTGAAATTCCTTTCGCGCGGCGTATGAGAGCTTTGATCCGGGCCAGCAGTTCTCCCAGGTCAAACGGCTTGCTCAGATAGTCGTCCGCTCCCGCGTTCAGCAGGCTCACAATGGACTCTTTACCTTCTTGCGCCGTCAGAATGAGGACCGGCGTGTGAAGTTTTTTTCGGCGAAGATCGTGGAGAACGCGCTGACCGCTCTTGCCGGGAAGCATCAAGTCAAGCACGATCGCATCATAAACGCTCTGTTCCGCGAGGTACGAACCGGCTTCTCCGTCGGCGGCATGATCCACGGCCAGTCCGGTTTCGCGTAACGCAGCGACAATGTTCTCGGCGAGCCTCTGCTCGTCTTCGATCAGGAGTACGCGCATGATAAGGCGACCTGAGCTTATTGTCTCAAAGCTTCCTTAAGTCTGGCTGAAGTAGCCGGGCGCACCGGCCCGGCTCCTGTATGTTTTTTTTCTCTGCCCGCACTTCCCACAGGGCATGATATCGAGCCTTCATCCGTCACTTTCACCGCGTGGAATTTTGAGCCCAGTATTTTCCACTGAGTTTAACCAATGAAGTAGTATGCGATGTCAATCTCATCCACACCAGGGAGACAGCTCCGTGCTGAATGGAATTCGAAGACAGATTCTTAGAGGAAGACAGGTTCGTAGAGGAAGACGGCTTCTTAGAGTTGGACTAGCGGTCACCACTGGCATTCTTGCGCTGCCCTGTATGGCCCAGCAACTGGCGAACGACGCCCTGTCCGTGACGGTCAATGCGCAGGAGGGCTCGTATCAACTGTCATTCCATGCGGATGGGCATGACGGCCCGACCGTGCTCAAATCCCGTGTGGCGGCAGAGGTTGACCACCAGTGGTTTCGCTCGACTGATTATCCGAGGCATCAGGCTTCGGAGTCCAGCTTCGAAGACGGTCTCGGCCTCGGCGGGGAGATCACCGTCACTTGCAGCGGACTCGACGGCAAACCCGATCTTGTCTACGTGCTTCAACTCTACAAAGACCACCCTTACGGCACCGTCCAGGTGAAGGTGCGAAACAGCACGGGAAAAGAAGTAACCATACAGGCCATTCGGAGTGTAGAGGCCATGGGCGAGCCGATCGTAAGTCTGGGTGGCGCACAATTCGCCGACCGTGTTCTCTCCGATAGCTTCAGCGAAGATTGGCCCGACCTGGTCATCTACGACCTCGGCGGAGCGCCCGGCGGGATGCATCGCGGTGTGGGAAGCCAACTCATCTACAACCACGAGAGTAAGCAGAGCTTGTTCTTTGGCGCCCTTACATCGGACCGATTTTTGACCATAATGCATTTGAAAGCTGAGGGTGCCGGGACGAATGCCAGGATCGCTTCCTACACCGTTGAATCCACCGGAACCACAGAGATACAGAAAGACTTCGATCTGAAGGATTCTCCCGCGGAC
This sequence comes from Candidatus Sulfotelmatobacter sp., assembly GCA_049584475.1. Classification (GTDB taxonomy): domain Bacteria; phylum Acidobacteriota; class Terriglobia; order Terriglobales; family Acidobacteriaceae; genus Sulfotelmatobacter. Next base: position 62,906 of record JBAUXX010000053.1, read on the forward strand.
GACCAGGTCGAATTGAGCCTTCCCCTCAAACCCGGTGAAGACATGGCGTCAGAGCGATTGCTGTTCGAGGCCGGTTCCGACTACCACAATCAACTGCTCGCCTACGGTGACGCGATTCGTCGCTTGCACCATGCGCGCGCAGCTGCTGAGACGCCGATCGGTTGGTGGAGTTGGACTGTCTTCTATGGTGCCATCAATGAAGGCGAAGTTCTAACCAACGGCGACTGGCAAGCCGAACATCTGAAGTCATTGGGTTATAAGTATTTTCAAATTGATGAAGGGTATCAGTATGCGCGCGGAGAATACACAACTCCGAATGCGACACAGTTTCCGGCTGGTATGCGATTCGTCGGGCATCACCTTATCGCAGAAGGCCTGACATTCGGAGTATGGACCGCGCCGTTTGAAGTGACAAAACGGGCCTGGGTTTATGAGCACCACAAGGATTGGCTGGTGCACAATGCCAAGGGCGATCCCATTCCGATTGGCGACGTCTGGGACCAGAAGACGGATGTGCTTTACGCCCTCGATACAACCCATCCCGGCGCTCAAGCGTATATGCGGGACACTTACCGGACGCTCGTGCGCGAATGGGGAGTCCGTTTCATCAAGCTCGACTTCATGGATACCACCGCGATCGAGGGTTACCATTACCGTCCCAACACGACAGCTCTCCAAGCCCAGCGCATAGGCCTCCGGATAATTCGCGATGCCGTGGGTGATGACGTGATCCTGGATAAAGACGGAAGCCCCATGCTCAACCCGGTGGGGCTGGTAGATACGGGCCGAATTTCCGCGGATACGGGCCACAGTTTTGACAGGACCAAGAATTCCGCGTCCGGCATCGCAGCCCGCTTCTATATGCAGCGTAATTTCTTCGTCGATGATCCGGATGCCTTCAACGTCACTGCAACGCATCTCATGGAACGTGCAAACGAACATTCTTCGATTTCGCAGGGCGCGGCACAGGCGTCCATCGCGCTGTCTGCAATATCCGGCGGTATGTATGAGATCGGCGATGACATGCCGGTGCTCGACTCTGAGAAGGATCGCCTGGCGCTGGTTGAAAATCGGGAGTTGCTGAATATCGCCAAAGTCGGCCGAGCTTCCACACCCTTGGACCTGATGACCTACGAGGCGGAAGATGGACAGCCGAGTATTTTCTTCCTGAAGGAAGATCAGCGGCAGGCCATTCTGACGGTTTTCAACTGGACGAACGCAGTGCGCTCGCACACGCTAAAGCTGTCGGACCTCGGTCTGCCTTCCGGCCACACATTCGCGGCGACGGACGTGTTGAACCAGAATGAACCGGTTACGCTCGAGGGTGGCGCAGTGCGGCTGGAAAATCAATCGCCCCAGTCAGTGAGGGTGATCAAGCTGATCGACACGAGCATCGCTGCGGCCGCTCCAACCGTGGCGGCAGAAGTGCCTACAACGGCAAAAGCCGGCGAGACCATCGCTTTTTCGGCAATCGCTCTTTCCGCACAAGCCGAAGCTGGCGCTGTGCCCGCAGTCGGCCATCACTGGGACTTCGGCGATGGCACAAGTGCGGACAGTCCCAAGGTATCTCATGCTTACACGAGCGCCGGCGAGTTCACAGTCCACCTCACAGTGGACGGAGTAGACGGCGTAGCTGCCCACAAGAATTTCTTTCTCAAAGTTACCGGCAAATTAAAGGCGCACTCGAACCTTAGCGACAATCGGCGCTTCGTAGAGCCAACAGGCCGCTGAGCGATTTTTTTGAGGTGATAAGCGTGAATCTTTCAGTCTTTCTTGCGTTGCTGGTGTGCCTTTCCGGTGCCTTCGCCCAAACCAACTCCGCGTTCTACGTGTCGACAACAGGGAATGATTCGAATCCCGGCACACAAGCGGCGCCCTGGCGCACGGTTCAACATGCCGGAGACACGGTCCATGCGGGTAGCACCGTTAATGTGCGAGCTGGAATCTACGAAGAACTCGTGAGCATTAATGTCTCCGGCAACCCAACAGACGGATTCATTACCTTTAGAAGCTATCCCGGCGAAACGGCCGTTCTCGATGCCTCGCGTTTCACTCCCTCCGGCCGGCAGGGGGTGCTCACGATTCATAATCGGAGTTATGTGCGAATCGAGGGCCTGGAAATTCGCAATTTCCACACCGCCGAACACCGGCTCGCCCCGCTCGGCATCAGCATTATGGGGTCTGGTTCACATATAGAACTCTTGAAGAATAACGTCCATCATATTGAGCAGACTTTTCCCGGCCGCGACGCTCCGGGAAGCGGCGGCAACGGGTTTGGCATTGCTGTCTACGGCACCGATGCCAGGACTCCGATCAGTGAGTTGGTGATTGACGGCAACGAAGTGCACCACCTAAAAACCGGCTCAAGCGAGTCGCTGGTAGTGAACGGAAACGTTACGAATTTTCGCATCACGCACAACGTGGTTCACGACAACAACAACATTGGAATCGACGTCATCGGTTTCGAGCGCACGGCTCCCGACCCTGCGGTGGATCAGGCGCGTGACGGAATCGTAAGCGGCAATCTCGTCTACAACATTACTTCACGCGGCAATCCGGCCTACCGCAACGAAGAAAATTCCGACGGGATTTATGTCGACGGCGGCACCAGAGTTCTGATCGAACAGAACATCATGCACGACGTGGATTTTGGCATTGAACTGGCCAGCGAACACAAGGACCGAGCCACCAGCTACATCACGGCGAGAAATAACCTTATCTATCATGCCCATACCGCGGGTGTTTCCATCGGAGGCTATGCGCCCGAGCGGGGACATACCGATCACTGCATCGTGATCAACAACACGCTCTACGACAACGACACGTCCGGAACAGGGTCCGGCGAATTCCAAATGCAGTGGAACATGGCCGACGATATCTTTGCGAACAACATTGTCTACGCCGGGCCACGCTGTCTTATCGCGGTAAGCAAATCGCAGCGCGACAAAGATCATCTGCCCGTGACCATCGATCACAACATTTATTACTGCGCTTCGGGATCGAAGGCGAGCACGTGGGAAGAATCTTCCGCCCACCTGACAGGATTCGAAAACTACGTTCAGACAACCGGGAACGATCGTCATTCCCAGTTCCTGGACCCGCATTTTGTTGATGCTGCCACGAACAACTTTCATCCGCGGCCGGATTCTCCGGCGATCGCTGCCGGCACGATTGAACGATTGCCGGTGGGAGAACTGGATATTGAAAGCTCACCGCGAGTTAAGTCCGGCAAGATCGATATCGGCTGCTACCAGATAAAGTAGGAGTAATCCAGTTGAAGCTGGATGTGCACTGGCGGGAATTTCTGAAGTCGCCGCTGGAGCCGGTGCCGCACCGCATATATAAGCTTGGCTGCCTGCTCCATCGGGTAAACGCTGTATGTGTACGCGGGAAAAACACTGTATTTATCCGCGCCGATACTGCAATACTATGACTAGTTCGGCAGTGGGGAACCCACCAGATTCATACCGTTCATTTTGGCATGGAGAACATGCGTTCACTGAGCATCCTTGTCGTCGACGACCATGAGGTGGTGCGGCAAGGCATCCGCGCCTTGTTGTCGTCGCACGCCGGCTGGACTGTATGTGGCGAGGCGCGCGACGGTCTGGAAGCGATTGAAAAAGCGAAACAGTTGCATCCAGATGTGATCCTCATGGATATTTCCATGCCTCAGTTGGACGGCATCCAGGCAACTCGAGTCATTCGACGGGAAGTGCCCGAATCCGACGTGATTATCGTCAGCCAGAACGATTTCAGTTTGATTCACAAAGCCGCGACCGATGCCGGGGCTACCGCGTTTGTGGATAAATCGAAGATCCCGCAAGACCTGTTAAAAACGATAGAAGCTCTCGCAAAGAAAAAGAATGGTACAAGGCCCGGACCAGATGAGCAGCCTGAGATCACGATCCATCGGCACTTGCCGGAAAACGTCATAACCGTCCGTGGCACCGAGCTTTTGGCTGGCGACACTCGCGAGCGATATCGGCAAAAGCTTGCGCGCATCACGCTGGACTCCATGGTTCAGTTCGTCGGGCTTCTGAATGCCCAAGGGACGGTGCTCGAAATCAATTTTGTGGCGCTCGATGCAGTGGGAGTGAAGCTCTCGGACGTCGAAGGACGGCCGTTCTGGACAACATTCTGGTGGCAGGTTTCAAACGAGATCAACGCCACTCTCCGGGAAATGATTCAGCGCGCCTCGCAAGGTGAATTCGTCCGCTGGGATACGGAAATCTACGGACGCGCCGGGGGCAGGGAAACCATCATCATTGACGCCTCTCTCATGCCGGTCAAAGATGAGCAAGGCAAGGTCGTCTTCATCACAGCCGAAGGACGCGACATCACGGAGAAAAAAGCGCAAGAGCGCGAGATCGCGCGCCAGCGCGAGGAACTCGCCCAGCTCGATAAGCTCAAGACGCAATTCTTCGCCAACATCAGCCACGAATTTCGCACCCCTCTGACCCTGATGATGGGCCCGTTGGAAGATGCGATCGCGGACTCGGAAGGAGCTTCCACAGCAAACCGCGAGCGTATCGAGCTGGCTCATCGCAATTCGCTGCGCCTGCTGAAACTCGTCAATACCTTGCTCGACTTTTCGCGGATCGAGGCCGGCCGTATCCAGGCCTCCTATGAACCCGTCGACCTGGCGCTTCTCACAACAGAACTCGCCAGTGTCTTCCGCTCGGCGGTTGAACGCGCGGGCTTGCGGTTGGTGATTGATTGCCTAGAAGTCTCGGAGATGGTTTACGTTGACCGCGAAATGTGGGAGAAGGTTGTCCTGAATCTCCTGTCGAACGCATTCAAATTCACATTCGAAGGAGAGATCGCAGTTTCAGTGCGGAGGCGCGATTCAGTTGCGGAGTTGACGGTGCGCGACACCGGAACCGGCATTCCCGCGGAAGAGATACCCAAGCTATTCGAGCGTTTCCACCGCGTGAAGGGTGCGCAGGGGCGCTCTTACGAAGGAAGTGGAATCGGACTCGCACTGGTGCAGGAACTTGTTCGGTTGCATGGCGGCAGCGTGAGGGTCGAGAGCGAAATCGGTCGCGGTAGCGCGTTCATCGTTACCGTACCTCTGGGCAAGGATCACCTTCCAGCCGATCGAATCGGCGGAACTCGCGCCCTGGCCTCCACCGGTGTGCGCGGCGAAGCCTACGTGCAGGAAGCCCTCCGCTGGCTGCCGGACTCTCGAGATGCCGCCGGCAAGGCGGATGCTTCGCTGCTCTTCCCGTCGGTATCCCTTCCTCATTCGAGCCTGGAACGCGAAGAGCCCTCGCGCATTCTGCTGGCCGACGACAATGCGGACATGCGTGAGTACGTTGAGAGATTGCTGGGCCAGCGGCATGAAGTTGTCGCCGTCGCTGACGGTGAAGCCGCTCTGAAGAGTCTGCGCGAACACCGTCCCGATCTGATCTTGTCGGACATCATGATGCCGCGAGTGGATGGCTACGAACTGTTACGGACGGTGCGAGCCGATGAGTCCTTGGAGGACATTCCCGTCATTTTGCTCTCCGCCCGCGCGGGAGAAGAATCACGCGTCGAAGGGCTCGATGCCGGAGCCGACGACTACCTGGTGAAGCCGTTTTCCGCGCGTGAATTGCTGGCGCGTGTAAGTTCTCATCTTGCCATGGCACGGCTCCGTCGCGAAGCCGCCCAGCGCGAACGCAGGCTGCGAGCCGAAGCCGAACTGGAGCGCAATCGTATCCGCGAATTGTTCATGCAGTTGCCGGCGGGAATCGGATTGCTTTCCGGCCCGGAGCATTGCTGGACATTTATAAATCCTGAGTTGATTCGAGCCACCGGCCGCACTCGAGCCGAAGAGTTCATCGGCAAAACAATCCGCGAAAGCATGCCGGAGTTGGAAGGGCAGCCTTTCTTCGAATTACTCGATACCGTGTACCGGAACGGCGTTCCGCAAGTCGGCAACGAAGTGAAAGCAGTCCTCTCCAGCGCGGCAGCCGACCACCCGCAAGACATATATTTCAACTTTGTCTACCAGCCGCTGCGCAATCCTGAAGGCGACGTAGAGGGAATTCTGGTCTATGCCGTCGAAGTCACCGAACACGTGCGCAATAAGGCAGAGCGCGAAAGGCGTGAGCGCGCAGGCAGCCTTCTCGCGGCTATTGTGGATTCCTCCGACGATGCCATTATCAGCAAAACACTCGAAGGCTTCATCACAAGTTGGAATAAGGGCGCGGAGCGTTTGTTCGGGTACACCGCCGCAGAAGCCGTAGGCCGGCACATCACCCTGATCGTTCCAAAAGATCGATGGGATGAGGAAGCCAGGATTCTTGAACGATTGAAACGAGGCGACCGAATCGACCATTTCGAGACGCTTCGCCAGCGCAAGGATGGAAAGTTGCTTACCCTTTCGCTTACGATTTCGCCGGTGAAGGATGACGCCGGCCGAATTATCGGCGCGTCCAAGGTCGCGCGCGATATTACGGAACGAAAGGAGATTCAGCGGGCGTTAACCGAACGCGCCCGCTTGCTCGACTTGAGCAGCGACGCAATCCTGGTCCGCGATGGGTCGGACCGCATCACGTATTGGAATCAAAGCGCGTGCGACCTGTATGGTTACAGCCGCGGGGAAGCGATGGGTCGCGTGACCCATGAGTTGTTTCGTACCGAATTCGTCGAACCCCTGGAGCGTATTACCGAACAGCTTTACCGCGACGGCCGTTGGACCGGAGAGCTGATTCACAAGCGCAAGGACGGCTCAAAAATCCTGGTTGCCAGCCGTTGGTCGCTCGATAAGGACGTGCACGGGAACCAGAATTGCGTTCTCGAAACCAACAATGACATAACCCAACAGAAAGAGAGCGACAAGGCATTGCGTGAAAGCGAGGAGCGATTGCGCACGTTGTCCAACAGCCTTGAAATTCAGGTGAGCGAGCGGACGAAAGAATTGGAGCATCGTAATGCCGAAGTTCTTCAGCAGTCCGAGCAACTGCGCGAACTGTCGAACCGCTTATTGAAAATGCAGGACGATGAGAGACGGCACATTGCGCGTGAGTTGCACGACAGCGCTGGGCAACTGATAGCCGGCTTGAGCATGAATCTCGCCGACATCAGCCGGCAAGCAAAACAAAATCCGTCACTGGCCAAGGCTCTGGCAGACACTCAGAACCTCGTACAGCAGCTCAACAAAGAGATTCGCACCACGTCGTACCTCCTGCATCCTCCCCTGCTGGATGAAACCGGCCTGTCGCAGGCGATTGATTGCTACATGCGGGGCCTGAGGGAACGCAGTGGCTTGGAAATCGAGCTCGATATCGCCGGAGACTTCGGCCGGCTCCCCGCCGATCTTGAGCTGACCATCTTTCGCATCGTCCAGGAATCTTTGACGAACATTCATCGTCATTCCGGATGCAAAACGGCGACGATCCATCTTTCCCGCGGCGCCCGAAATATTTTGCTTGAGATTCAGGATCAAGGCAAAGGAATCCCGGCCGAGAAGCTCGCCGAGATTAAGGCACAACGCACCGGCGTAGGCATTGCCGGAATGCGTGAACGCGTCCGCCATTTCAAGGGCGAGATGGATATTCAATCGAACGGCTCTGGCGCCAGGATCGTGGTTACATTCCCCTTGGCAACCGATGCTGCGTCCGAATCGGAGACCATACTGCAACCATCCGAGGCTGCTGAGTAGGAAGGTAGCTCCGATCACATCCGATGCGCATTCTTATTGCAGACGACAGCGATATAGTTCGCCGCGGAATTATAGGCCTCCTGTCGTACGAGCCGGATTGGATCGTTTGCGGAGAAGCGAAAGACGGCCCGGAAGCGATTCAAAAGGCGCGTGAACTTCAGCCGGATGTGATTCTTCTGGATATCAGCATGCCCGGCATAAGCGGGTTGGACGCAGCGCGTCGCCTACGGCAGGAACTGCCGGACACCAAGATCCTGGTAATTAGCCAGCATGATTCGTCTCTCATGTTGCCTCAAGTCATTGAGGCTGGCTGCGACGCTTGCCTGGATAAGACCCGTCTCGCCACAGACTTAGTGGCAACGATCAAGAACTTGAAGTAAAACTCGGTGCTGATAGCCGCTCAATAGACCCTCTCGCCGGAGCCAAAGCTATCAAAGCCGTGCCGATAACGATCAGCACAGCGGAACCGATGAGTTCTCCGCGAGCGATCAGCCCAGCGAAAGCCTGCCCCCCCATGACCAGCGCATGGGCGAAGCTCGACCACGCTGTGAATGCGATCAAACTCCTATGCGCCAGCGGGTTCCGGGACGCAAAGAGCAGGAAGATGCCGAGGGTGACGTACACGCTGAACATCATAGCCACCGGAGGCGCTTGCTTCACGAACATAATCAAGGGATAAGCGAGACCGCAAAAGATCAAGCCCACCACAACCTTCAGCGCGCGGTCACGCCACATGGTCCCCCCTGCGAATTACGTCATTGGCTAAAACGGATCTTGACACCCGGTGCCTTCGAGGAAAAACACGAAGGTATAAGTGATTAAAAAGAATGGTGCGCCCTGAGAGATTCGAACTCCCGACCTTCTGGTTCGTAGCCAGACGCTCTATCCAGCTGAGCTAAGGGCGCATTTCGGCAGGAACTTTCCGATTATAGCGGAAGTCGCAGCAGCACGAAACTCGGCTGCCGGTGCCGAAAATCATTCCCGCAAGGAGTTTTCAACAGGCTTCCGGCCACCATCTTGCGTTCTTTGCCCGGCGTAAATCTTTCCAGTCCCAGAGAAATTACTACCGAGCCGTAGGTTTCGCGCATTAATGTTTTGAGTGAGTTACGGACGGCACGCCGCTTGCTATATCTAAGAACAGACGAAGTGGCGCGCAACGGGGCGCTGCAGAGAATAACTTCGGCCAGAGGTTTTCTTGAGCGCCCCTTGCAGATTCCCCCACACTCCGCCTCAGCCTTCCCCCACAAATTTAGCTCTATCAGTTTAGGCCAGCACCAGCGGCTCGCGTATATCTAGGCCAGATTGCCGTAACATCTTCGCCACCGCATCCTGTTTAAGCCGCGACGCGTCATACGTAATCCGCACCGTGCGGTCTTTCACATTAAATTTCACTCGCTGGACGCCATACACCTCGCGCACGCTGTCGATAGCCTGCAATTCCCGCTCGCCCGGCGCATCAACGTACCGGAATACCACTTCCAAATAAGTCATTCTGCAATGCCCTTGTTTTAGGATGGACCTGCGACGCCCGCCAATTTCTGCGGCGAATCCAATATAGATCATCGGCAATCAAACAGCCTAGCTTGTCTCTTAATCGCAAACGATAAAACAGAATCTGGATTGGGAAGCTGGAAACAATAAAGCAGGATTCTGGATTGGGATGGGCACGATTTCAATCGTGCCGCGGGTGCTCCAGGATGACGCGGCTTTAGCCACTGAGTGCTCAAACTCCACACTTCTGAAATGGCGCAAATTAACCTGGCTCCAAACATAGACCCCGTCTGCGGCATGAAAGTAAATCCCGCCACGGCGAACCATGCCTCCGAACTCGACGGGGAGACCTTTTATTTTTGCAGCCCTTCTTGCCAGGAAAAATTTCGCGCGTCGCCTGAAAGATATCAAGGCAAGTCTCCGGCACAGACGTTTGCTCGTGGCACAACTAATGGCGCGCCTCGTTTGGTAGAACTCAGCGGAGTATCGCCTGCGATAGGGAGCACATCCAAGCCGGCTCCGACGACCGGGAGCAACCCCCCACCCGTTAGCGCCTTCGTCTGCCCCATGTGCCCTGAAGTTCGCGAGGCCCAGCCCGGCGCGTGTCCATCCTGCGGCATGGCTCTCGAACCCGAGATTCCGCAAACGCGGCGCACCGAATACACCTGCCCGATGCATCCCCAGATTATCCGGTTCCAACCCGGAGCCTGCCCCATCTGCGGCATGGCCCTCGAACCACGTGTCGTAACTCTCGCAGAAGAAAATCCTGAACTCCGCAACATGACCCGCCGCTTCTGGCTAAGCGCCACGCTCACGGCGCCGTTGTTGGCGATCGCCATGGCGGGAATGATGACGCAATCGGTGTTCGGTCGAATGCTCTCCGGCGGGAGCATTGTTTGGCTGGAATTTGTGCTCGCCACTCCCGTGGTGCTGTGGGGCGGATGGCCCTTCTTTCAACGCTTCTGGCGCTCGCTGGTCAATCGCAGTCCCAACATGTTTACCCTGATCGGCCTGGGCACGGGAGTCGCTTACGCCTACAGCCTTGTCGCAACGTTCGCGCCGCAGCTTTTTTCCGATTCAATGCTGATGAGCAACGGCCATCCGGATGTTTACTATGAGGCCGCCGCCGCGATCACGACTCTGGTCCTGCTGGGTCAAGTCATGGAGTTACGCGCCCGCAGCCGAACCAGTTCCGCTATTCGCGCGTTACTTGGTCTCAGTCCGAAAACTGCGCGTCTGGTGGCCGATGCCGGCCCCGGTGGCGAGGTCACGGAAAAAGACATTCCGCTCGAACATGTGACGCCCGGAGACAAGCTCCGTGTGCGCCCCGGAGAAAAGATTCCCGTAGACGGATCGATCATCGACGGCCACAGCACCGTCGACGAGTCCATGATCACAGGCGAATCGCTGCCGGTAGAAAAAACTGCGGGCAGCAAAGTCACCGGCGCAACGATCAATGGTCAGGGCTCATTCGTGATGCGCGCTGAACGCGTTGGCTCGGAAACACTGCTCGCCCGGATTGTAAAGCTGGTCAGTCAAGCACAACGCAGCCGCGCTCCGATACAGGGGCTGGCAGACAAAGTCTCCGGATGGTTCGTGCCCGCCGTCGTAGCTGCTGCTGTGATTACATTTGCCGCCTGGCTTGTGTGGGGACCGCAACCGCGGCTCGCGCACGCGCTCGTCAATGCCGTCGCCGTGCTGATCATCGCGTGCCCGTGCGCTCTGGGATTGGCCACGCCCATGGCGATCATGGTGGCCACCGGCCGTGGCGCTCACGCCGGCGTGCTCATCCGCAACGCCGAAGCTCTTGAGACTTTAGGCAAAGTGGATACGCTGGTTCTGGACAAGACCGGAACCTTAACGGAAGGCAAACCGAAACTCATCGGCGTTACAACTCTGTCATCCGTCAGCGACACTAGTCTGTCATCCCCCATCTCCACAACTCTGTCATCCCGACCGGAGCGAAGCGAAGTGGAGGGACCTGCTGTTGCGGTCACTCCGCACGCCCAATCCAAACCCGACAACGACGAGCTGCTTCGCCTCGCCGCCAGCCTGGAGCGCGCCAGCGAACATCCACTGGCCGCAGCGGTCGTCAATGCTGCTACTGCGAAACATCTTGAGTTATCCGAGCCATCCGAATTCACTCAGCTCGCAGGGAAGGGAATTCGCGGCATCGTCGACGCCCACCAGGTTGCCGTTGGGAATGCAGCCCTGATGATCGCCGTCGGAGCATTCGACCGCAAAGGCCAATCGGCTGGGATTCTCGATGTCCCGGGGGGAACCAGTCTTTTCGTCGCCATCGACGGTAAATATGCAGGAAGTTTTGACGTCGCTGATGTCATTAAGAGTTCTGCGAGCACCGCGTTGCGCGCTCTCAGAAATCAAGGCCTGCGCATTGTCATGCTTACAGGCGACAACCGCACTACCGCCGCCGAAATCGCCCAACAACTCGGCATCGGTGAAGATGAATTCGAAGCCGAAGTTTTGCCCGAACGAAAATCTGAAGTCATCCGCAAACTGCAAGAGCAGGGAAGAATCGTTGCAATGGCCGGCGACGGAGTCAACGACGCGCCCGCGCTGGCCCAGGCCAACGTCGGCATCGCCATGGGCACCGGCTCCGACGTTGCTCTTGAAAGCGCTGGCATCACGCTGCTGCAAGGCGACCTCCGGGGAATCCTTCGCGCCCGCAAGTTGAGTCAAGCCACCATGCGCAACATTCGCCAGAACCTGTTCTTCGCTTTTATCTACAACGCGGTCGGTGTGCCGCTCGCGGCGGGAGTTCTCTATCCCTTTTTCGGATTGCTGCTCAGCCCGATCTTTGCCGCCGCCGCCATGAGCCTCAGTTCGGTCTCCGTGATCACAAATGCGTTGCGCCTGCGCAGGCTTGAACTCTAAAATCAACTCGGTCATCCCGGCCGGAGCGAAACGGAGTGGCGAGCCTATGCTGAGCGAAGTCGGCTGGTTCAGTCATTCCGCCGCTACGAATCCGCCCAGGGACGCAACGCCGGAACTTCAGAAACATGCATTTGCCTTCTAAGGAGTTGTTGCCACGGTCAGCAGCGTGGGTGAACTGCCGGCCGGAAATGGCGATCCTGCCACGGGAGTAAGCGCTCCCGTACTGCCATCAACTGTGAACGCATTGATCGTCTCCGCCTGAGGGTCGCTTGCGTACAGAAAAAAGTTCCCCGAATCTGTAAAGGTTAGACTCGCCACCACGCTACCAAGCGAAGTCCCTGACGTATAGGGCGAACCGCTTACCGGCGTCAGAATTCCGGTACCGTCGGCCGCAGTGAACGCGGAAATTGTGCCGTCCTGAATGTTCGCTGTGTAAAGAAACGCCTGCGCCGTGCTGGTCACCGGCACGGGAGCAATCTGCGTCGGGCCACTGCCTGTCGTGAACGGCGATCCCGGCACCGGGGTAAGGCTGCCATCTGAGTTAATCGCAAACGCCGCAATCTGATTGCCGGGAGTGGCCGTTCCCGCCAGCGTGACATACAGGAAACTATTCATGATCGCCAGCGCCGAAGGTCCAGGAAAAGATCCCGGCGCGCCCGTAGAGAATGGGGAGCCGGGAAGAGGAGTGGCCGCTCCATTCTGCGCGCTTAGCGCGTACGCCGAAATCCCGCCGGCGGAATCGTTCAGGTCGCTTACATAGAGAAAGAATCCATTTTGCACGGCTTGCACCGGGCTGTCGCCCGCAGGAAACGGAGATCCGGGAATCGTCGTAAGCATTCCGTTGCCTGAGTTGTAATTGAAGCCAGTCACCGTCCCGGAATTCATGTCCGTGGCATACAGGAACGTGTCGCCGCCCTGGAGAAACATCGACAAGCCCCCACCGCCCGGAGCCGCTCCGCCCAAAGCAAACGGCGAACTTGCGATGGCCGTGAGCGCGCCCGAACTCGGGTCGATCGAGAAACCATCCACCGCATCGTTCAGAAAATCCGAAACGTACAAGTAGCCTTCTGTCACGCTGGCCGACATCCCGGCACTCTGACCCGGTCCCGCTGTCAGCGCTGGTGAACTCAATGTTCCGCTCGACTGATTTACGGTGAAGCTGGCGATATGTCCGGCGCTGGTGGCGAAGAGAAATTCCGGAGGAGCGGTACTAGTCGAACAATTACTCGTACAACCAAACAGGCCGTTGGGAAATATCTTTCCGATTCCGCATCCCGCCATGCCCAGCAGAAACGCGATCGCCACCAGGGTGCTGAAACACTTTCCCGCAAGCCGCATCGTCATTCGAAATTTCCTATCTTGACTGGCGGCGATTGTATATCAGGGAAGGTTTGCACCGGGATCAACTCTGTCATCCCAGCCCGAGCAAAGCGAAGTGGAGAGATCTGCTTTGCAGCGATCCCTCCCGCAATTCGCTTACCCCCCAACCGCTTCTTCTTCTCTCCGCCAGATCGCCACCCCATCCACTCCCCGCGCCAGAATGCCCAAACTTTGAGTTTGCTTGCTACGAAACGCAGAGGGAGCCAGTTCCGACGGAGCGGCATTGACCGCTACATTCGGACCGCTCGTCTTGCCCGCAATAATCGGCTTGTCCGCAATCGTTTCGTAGGCATAGCCACTGGCATAGCCGCTCAGGGCGCCTTGGACCGTTAACCGAATCCAGCCATAATGTGTTTGCCCCGAGACCAAGAACTTCACTCCCACGTATTTATCCACCTGATGCAGCCATAGCCCGAATTTGCCGCAGGTGGAGTGGCAGCCATCGACTCCGGTGATGATTCCATCGCGCTGCGAAAATGCGATGTTCGGTCCGATGCGAGTAAGCCAGGGCAACGGCAACGCTCCAGACTGATGATTCACCGAGCCCAAAACCAGCGAATTCCCCGCCAGGGGATAAACGATTTGCTCGGCGCCGTAACCCGACTCGAGGAACTTGAAGCTAACATCGGCGACTCCATCGCCGTTGAAATCGATAGTGGTCAAGCTGGTGAGAGGAATATTTGCAAGAGGTGTGTAGACAACTTTAGCTTCGGCCGGATGTGCCATCGCCATCAGCCCCACGCTGGCGGCGCCGGCTGCTGTGATGTAACCGAGTAGGCGGTTTTCAAGTTTGGAATTGACGGGGACAGTTGTGCGCGCTTCCCTGGAGTTTTCACCTGCGACAGTCATAGGTATCCTTCGTGTTTGAAGATTGCGTCGGGAGCAGAGAGCGACGCGACTCGGCTCAAGGGGAGGAGGATCGAACCGAGGCGAGAATTATGCTACCCGCAATGGGCTGCGTCAAGGCGAGTTTCGCTGGCCTTCCCTCGCCAATTCAAACTTATAAAACGATCGCGCCCCATGCTCGGCCCCGGTGCAAACGAATCCCAGCTTCTCCAGCACGCGAATGGAAGCCGCATTCCGCACATCCGCCACGGCAACAATTCGTTTGAGCCGCAACTGGTCGAAGCCCCAGTTCACGAAAGCGCGGCCCGTCTCGGTCGCCAATCCTCTACCCCAATACTCCCGCGCCAAACAGAACGCCAGCACCGCTTCACCCGGCGCCGATCCGCCCGGACCAAAATTCGGATACAGCCCCGAATAGCCGATGTAGCGTTCATCCGCCTTGAAGATCGTCGCCCGCAGCGCCAGTTTGCGCGCGGCATTCTTGAGAAATCGCTCACGAAACCTGCGCACAGCAATCTCCCGCGGACGCGGCGACCCGCCCACATACCTCCGCACCTCCGCATCCGCCTCCAGCATGCAGTAGTCTTCCAAATCGCCGCGCCGGTGTTCGCGAAACAGAAGCCGTTCCGTTTCCAGAAGAAACATGGATAAAGTTTAATGACCCTTGCGCGTGACACCTTTGCGCCTGGCAAAACTCTCTTGAGCATCGTCCCCGGCTTAGAACTGCACGACAGACAGGCGCGGAATGCGCTCGAAATCGCGAGGATTGCCCGTCAACACTGGTAGCCGAGCGATAACGCGGTGGCTCCTATGAGCAGGTCTGGAAACGGAATTATCACTCCGCGGCTCTGCTGTTCGCCGTCGATCCTCCCGGCGAGGAGTGCGGTTTCTTTCGTGTAGGGATAGACCGTCAGGTCAGCCATCAGTTCATCGAGAAACGACTGCCGGCGCAAACGCGTTTCCGGCGTACGGGCGCGGTAAATGCCGTGAATGAGTTCGGTTAAGCCGATGGCGGAGAGCGCCGCTTCCTGATCGCCATTGCGTTCTACGATTTGCTGAATCAGTTGCTCGACGGTTTTTCCGCGTCGCTCGGCGGCGACCACCACGCTGGAGTCGAGGATCAGTTCCATGCGGGCGGTTTCAGCGCTTCGCGATGGCTATCGATAACAGTTTCCAAATCGCGGGCAAAGTCCTCGTCAAGCGTGACGGAAGAGGCGCGCTCTTTCGCCAGCCGGAGGGATTCCGAGAGCATGCGCACGTGGGGTTCGGCGAGACGAACCACGGCCACGGGCCTCAGGTCGTCTCCGATGACGACCTCCGCCCCCGCGCGCACCCGGGCCAGCACACCTGCGAAATCGCTGGCGGCTTCCGCGTCCGAGATGTGGACGACATTCTTGGCCATTTGTGAAACATTATCGCGGGCTGCGCTGCCCTTGCTCGCGACTCGCGACGCAGGACTCGCGACTCAGGACTCGCAACTCAGACACTTCAGTTCACTAAGCCGCTAATTTCGATGACGACGGCGGCTGCGAGACGGTGCCCAATGCTCTTCGCACCGCCAGCGACATCATCACCCGCGCCACTCCGCTGAAGATCATGCTGATGCCCACCACCGTGCCGATCACCCAATCGGCACTCGACGGCCACTGCATGTAAATCACCAGCCCCAGCAGCAGTGTGATGATCCCGTCCACCAGCACCCACGTGGATCCGTGCATCGGCCGCATCTTGAAAAACAGAACGATGTTCAGGATCCCTTCAATCAGGAAGAGCGATGCGATCACCAAGGTAAGCGACGCGACACCCAGCAGCGGGTGCGTGATCATGTATATGCCGAAGCAGAGATATGCAAGTCCCACTAAAAGCTTCCATATCATGCTCCCGGCTCCATGCGCCCGAAACGCCAGCATGATGTGTACCGCGCCCGCCAACACAATCATCCACGCAACCAGCACGTTAACCGTCAGGGCGGCAAGCAATGGCGAACCGATCGCCACCATGCCTAAAACAATGAGCAACGCGCCCCACAAAAGCGAAATCGTGGAACCATGCCGCGCGAGCTCGGCCGGAGAATTCTCTGCCATACAGACCTCCTTAGAAACGCGGTCTAAGCCTACGCCAAAAAGCCAACGAATTGAAGGCTCATGAAATTTGGATGCCGGTGGAGGTTGAGTTTTAAACGTCAAATCTAACTCAGCCGTCATCCTGAACGGAGCCGTCTTTCAGGCGAAGTGAAGGATCTCACGGGAAGGGTCATTGCTTCCAAAGCAAACACGAATGATCTCTGATGCATAATTTCTCAAACCTCGGGACTGTCGCTGCGTCTAACCCCGGACAGAATTTCTAAAAGCGGACTAAAATTGCAAATCAAAACAAGGAGCACTCTACCAATGAAACAGTCTTCCCTTACCCTGGTTGCGGTCACTCTGCTCGCTGCCGCCGGAATGAGTCTTCCCATTCACGCCCAAACGCAGACTCCACCTCCGAGCCCGGCGCGCTCCCGCTCCGATGAAATGTTAGACCGGTGGAATGACATTGGGAACAAACTCGTCGCCATGGCGCAGGATTTTCCCGAAGACAAATACGACTACAAACTACAAAAGGACCAACGCACCTTCGTCCTCAATCTGCTGCACGCCGCCGCGTTCGACTACGTCGTGACTCGTCGGGTTTCGGGAACGAACATCGGACCCGACTTCGGCGACGGCGATAACCCGACGCGAGACGCTTTCAAGACGAAAGCCGATGTGGTGAAGTTCGTTCAACAGGCGGTCGCCGACGGAGCCAGGGTGATCCAACAGCAGGGCGATTCCGGCTTGGACGAAACCGCTAAATGGGGAAAACAGCTCGCCCATCACTCCTATTTATGGATGTTCGCGATTGAGCACAGCGGCGAACACTACGGCCAGCTAGTGGTCTACTATCGCGCGAATAACCTGGTGCCCCCGGACTCACGCCGCTAATGCGGTGAAACCCTGAAATCCATTCGAGCGGGATGGCCTACCTTCGATGATGTTTGACTGCGCCATCTATAGTCGAGGGTGCCCCGTCCTTGCGTTTTTGCAAGGGCGGGCAGCGATGCTGCCGACGCAACTTTTGTCCGTTCTGCACAAACCCCTTGCGTATGCGTTCGTGGTACCCGCCCTTCGCCAAGAAGAAGGCGAAGGATGGGGCACCCCACTGTGTTAGTGATGCCATCGAGATCAAAACGTCCGGGCCACCCGCCACCCCACTGTGTTCCTTACGCCAGCGAGATCAAAAGCCTGGGCCACGCCAAAGGGGCTATTGCAGCTTCGCGAACTCCGCCTTGGCTTCCTTCAGGATCGGGATGCCGGGGTCGGCGTCCTTCCAGAGTGTGAGGAAGATCTGATACGACTTGAGTGCGGCGACCTTGTCGCCAATCATTGCCTGCGCCCGGCCGAGCTGCAGGCGGGCAAGCGCTCCCTGATGGTGCAACTGAGCAACTTCGGGATGGTCGATGAACTTCTGGAATTCTGCTGCCGCCTGCCCACCCTGCCCTAGCTGCAAATAGGCGAGACCGCGAACATACGCGGGATAGAGAGCGCTGGGAGGCATGAGACGCGGGGCAAGGTCATACGGTTCTGTGACCCGCAACAGATCAATCGCCTTAGCAGGGTCGTTTGACTTGAGCGCCACCACCGCTCGAATCGTTGGCAGGGTATAGCTTTGCGCGAGCGTATCCAGCGGGTTCTCCCGGTTCATCTTATCGATCACCTTTTCAGCCTCCGACTGGTTGCCGAGAAGGGCGAAAGTCAAAGCTACAGTTGCTTCGATGTAGTCCGTATTCTTGTGGTTCGTCCAGACTTCTTTCACGGACCGCAAGGCAATCTCGGTGTTTCCGACATCTGCTTCGGCAGGTCCATGCACGATCTTCATCACATCGACCATTCCCATTGCTCCGGCGTGACCGGCCCGCACTTCGGCATCGCGCATCACTTCACGCGCTTTCACAAAGCGGCCGCGACGCGCTTCAATGCTGGAGTGCAGGGTCAACTGCACAGCCTCCAAGACAGGATTAGCCGTCGCCCAGGCGTCCTGTTCCTTCATTCCCGCCTCGTCGCCCTCAATGAACGCCACATAAAAACGCAGCTGCCTGAGATGGGGGCCATCGAAGTTGTTCCTTCGCGCTTCCTCGAAGGTACTCTTTGCCTCATTCAGACGGTTCGTAGCAGCAAAGGATTCCATGAGGCTGATATAACTACCCAAAGTCGGCCTGTTTTGATTCGATGCCAGAGCTTCAGAGATTGCTTTGTCATATTTTCCCAATAACATGTAGGTAGCGCTCAGTTGTTCGTGAGGCTCATAGTCGTCGGGATAGGATTGAGCCCACCCGGCAAGCGTGACGATTTCTTTTTCCAGCTCGCCAGTTATACCGTTGTAGTACTGGGCTTCAATCTTGTAGCGCTCGCGGAGGCTTACCCGGTCCCGCAGTTGGTAAGCCTTAGTCAGATTCTGCTCCTGTTTAGGAGCGTCATAGAGCCGCTCGTAGATTTGCGATAGAGCGGCATAGCCTATGGCAAAATTAGGATCCAGCTCAACCGCGCGTTTGTAGTAGGGCAAAGCTGCATCAATCGAACTTGCGTCTTCCAGCTTTATCCCTTGCGTGTAAGCCTGCAATGCTTCCAGCGAAGAAGTGGTGACTTGTTCGAGTGGCCTGCTGAACTTCTGCACCGAAGTACCCGACTCGCCCAACTTTTCGCGGAGTTTGTTGGCGACACTGCTCAGAGATGACAAAATCTGATTGCGGCTGTCGGCCTCTGCTTCGGCGCTGGCCAGCGTCTCTCCGTTCTGGCAGTTCGTTGCTCTCAGTGTGATTAGGTATTGGTTTCCGATGGCGGCGATGGAACCGGCGAGCAAAGCCTGACTGTTGCTGCGAATGCACACTTCGTGCGCTACTTCCGGCAACAAGCCATCACCCGCCTTACGGTTCATCAGCTTCAGCGTCTCGGCTGTCTTGTCGTTGGAAAGCACATGAAGAAACGGCGATTGCTCCATTTGTATGATGAGCGCCTGCTTGAGTGTGCCGTCGAAAACCGGATCGCCGGTCTTGTTGTCGAAATCGGCGACCACGATGGTGTCGCGCTCCCCGAGCTTCGGTGCCCGATGAGACCGCCAGTACCAGTTGCCGCCAAGGATGGCGACCGACACCAACAATACCGCGGCTGTGGCGAAAGCAGCGGCCAGTCGCACGCTTCCCCAACGCTGGGGAATTGGCAAACGTAGCTGTTCTTTTTCTTCCGTAATGACGCTGGTCCGCATTGTTTGCCGCTGGAAGAGAAGCTCGTTCGGGGCGTTGCCGGAGGGCGCCACATCCGGGATGATACTCATGCTTTCTGGGGGAACTACGGTGATCGGCGAAACAAACTGATATCCGCGCCCCGGCAGGGTGACGATATAGTCGTTGTCGCCTGGCTTCTCCTCCAGTGCCCGCCGCAGCACCGAGATGCTTTGCGCCAAACTGTGCTCGTCTACAAAGGCATCCGGCCAGACATTCTTTAAGATTTCTTCCCTGGCGAGAACCCTCCCCGGGTTCTGCACAAAGTACAGCAGCACGTCGAAGGATCGCGAGTTGAGCGTGACGATCGCTTTTTCCCGCCGCACAGTGCGTGCGCTGGCATCAATCTGAAATTTTCCGAACCGGAATATTTCCCCTGAATTCATTGACATAAGGCGCATTTACAACTTTTGACAACCTTTGAGAACGAATGACTTGGCTTTCTTGTGTGCATGCCACAAGATCGCGGCCAGTGAACAAGGAGAACCGTACGAAACGACTTTACCAATGGCTGACTCAGCGGGCAAGCTTCTTCCATTTCGCCGAGTACGCTCGAGGCACGAGCCGCACCGTCCGCACCGAGGTCACGTTCGAGCGGGAAAGCATCACCCTGTCGGTGAACGGTCCGGCGCTCGATCCTTGCCCGATGTGCGGACGGGCGCTGCCGCCTCCGCAGGGGGAGCAGACAGGACTTCGTCTTGAAGAGGGTTTGACAAACAGAAATTTCGACTAACGAGTTTGAGTACAAGCTTTCCCCAAGAAAGAACCAACTTAAGGAGAATCAAAATGAAGAACTCTCATGTAGTGACGTATTCGGCGCTGCTGTTGCTGTTGGGCAGCGTGTGCAGTCAGGCGCAGCAAAGCTTGACGTCAACCAGAAATGGCGATTCCAACGTGGGCAGCCAAGCCAATAATGTGCGCGGCATGGGTACACAACGAATGCTGCCTCAGTGCTCGGGCCAGGCCGGTCGCCTGCCGGGGAGTATTGCCGGCCCTTGCAAACCAGCTCCGACCGGTACGCAAACTCCACAACTCTCAAGCGATGTTCTTTCAAACGATATTCCCGGGCACGACGATGGAGCCGTTTACGTCGAGTTTGTTGTCCCAGGCTCGACGTGTGAAGCCTCATTCCCCCGTTGTACGACTCCGGTCGCCATCAACCTGCCTGGTGCCGTCACCGGATTTTATGCCGACACAAACGCGTCACTTCACGGCTTCGTGCGCTCTCCCTTGGGCGCCATTACCACGTTTGACGGCCCGGACGCCGTGTGCTCCAGCTACTTTTCCGTTTGCACCAATCCAGTCGGCATCAACCTGCTGGGCGCGATCACCGGAACTTATTGTGACGCGGTCACGTGTCATGGCTTTCTGCGGGCTCCCGGCGGCACCATCATCGCGTTCGACCCTCCCGGGTCGACATTCACGTACTTCAACAACGGCGGAATCAACCTGGCGGGGGTCATCACGGGGACGTACTACGACGCCAACTTCCTGGCACATGGCTTCTTGCGGACTCCTCGCGGTACCTTTATCTCGTTTGACGTTCCGGGCGCCGTCAATGGGACTTTTCCCACTGGCATTAATGACGCGGGACAGGTTGTGGGATTCTTCTATGACGCAGCTGGCGCAACTCGCAGCTTCCTGCGCGCTTCCGACGGCACCATGACCACGGTCGATCCCACAGGCTCCGTTTATACCTCTGCCAACGCGATCAATAACGAGGGGGAAATCACCGGGTGGTGGCAAGACTCAAGTGATGCGATTCACGGTTTCTTGCGGAGTAGGCAGGGAACCCTGACGACGTTCGATGTCCCGGGTTCGAATGGTGAAACCGAGCCCGCCGCCATCGACCCCGGGGGGACGATCACAGGAGACTTCTCTGACGCGAGCGGCGGCCTTCACGGCTTCGTTCGAGCCAACGACGGTACTTTCACGACCTTCGATCCGCCGGGCTCCGCGGAACCCACCGCCTTTACTTTCGCGAATGGCATCAACCCCGCGGGAGTGATTACGGGATGGTACATCGACCCGAGCTTCATAGGTCATGGTTTCCTGCGCATCCCGATCCTGTGATTCGCCGGGTGGAGTAGCGGCTGCGATTCTCTCTGGGTCGCAGCCGCCGGGTGCCCCAGGTCTCGCCGTTTTTGCGAGACCTGGGAGAGCTACCCAGAAACACAGGAAAATCCACAACTCCGCTGTGACATCTAACCTTGCGCCTCACTCCAAACTCGCTTCATAATCGCCCCAGCAGAGGCAGTGTATCCAACTCGAACAACACGGCCCGGCCCGGCCCGACCATCGGCCCGTAAGTCCTTTGTTCAGCGGATTTTGCCTCTAACTCCTTTGGATCACGGTTTTTGCGGGGAAATTCCTGCTAGTACGGTGATTCCACACGGGGAGGGGGGAGGGGGGTAGGGTAACAAATTGGTAAACTTACGCACCATTCCGCGAGCGCGCAAAACATCGCAGCCCCACCTCCGCGCAAGTTTATTTTTGCGCGGTCTGCTCCAACTCGTTCTTCAACACACTAATCTCCACGCGCGAATGAGTCGCGACCTTCGTCGCGCCAGTGTTACCCATCCCGATCACGTAGATGCGGTATTCCGGAATCTCGTGGTTCAGTACCAGATAACGCACGACCGAATCCGCCATCTTGCGCGAATTGGAAATCGCCGTTTGTCCCTGGCCCGACGAGAATCCCTGTATTTCGAGAATGTATCCGTGCTGACCTTTCACCTGCGTGGCGATCTGATCGAGCGCGTCTTTGGCGTCTTTGCTCAACACGCTCTGCCCGGGACGGAAACGGATTTCGGTCTGCGCTCCGGATTTATATTGATCGATATTCCCCACAATTGTTTCTTCGCCAGTGACACGCGTGTTCAGGGCGGTTGCCGTCTGCTGCGCCATTTGCGCTTTGCTGGTCGCGTCGCTGGCGTGCTGATCGGCCATGTTGGCCTTGGTGGACGCCAACTGTATGCCCTGATATGCCCGCGCATCCACATCGCGAATCGCTTTCTGATTCTCCGTGGTCAACTGATCCAGTTCGTTGACCCGGTCGCGAACGCTTCCCACGTGACGCCGCACATACTCCTTGCTGGCGAACGGATGGAAGATGAGCGCGCCGAGACTGGGCTGGTCGCCGTCCCAGAAATCCTGTTGCCGGCCCGACTGCGCCCCCGATTGCGCCGACGAGCCACCACC